>JALHRL010000001.1:0-326621 GCA_022841465.1 Bacteroidia bacterium
AGAGCACTTTTACGAATTGACCTACATTTAAAACAATTGATTTTGTAAAACAGCATGTAAGTTTCTAATTACCTGAAAATCATCAATAAAGTTCGATAAATCCAACCCGTAGGGTACAACTAATCCCACTTTATGTGGGATTTTTGCATTTGTGAAGGGACGAGAAGTTTATCTTTAGCGATAGTCGAAGTGAATCCCTTCATGGTACCCCAGCACGAAAACTTTTTCAATTGATTTCGGAAGATTTTTTACTTTATACTCTTTAACGAAGGAAAAAACTGTTTTTGAATTAAGGTAAAAAGGCATTATAATTTTAAAATCAGACAAGGAGTACAATAAATCAAAATTACCGAGAAAAATGTTTTTCTAACTAATTTAATTGTCGTTTAAAACGACTTGTTTTCATTAATATTTTTGCTATATTTAATTTACAAAATCAACGTAATGAGAAAGCCTATATTTTTATTTTGCTTGTGTTTTATTTTTGCACCTAAAATTTTTTCGCAAATAGCGGGTTCTTTCACGGTGCCGGGTTCTTTTCCTAGTATTGCCGCTGCTATTAACACATTAAATCTAACTGGTGTAGCTGGGGCAGTAACAATAAATGTTTTAGCAAATCACACAGAAACCGTACCTGTAGGTGGGCTTAAACTAATTAATCCACCGGGCAGCAGCACTACCACTATTTTGTTTAAAAAACAAGGGCTTGGTAATAATCCGATTTTATATGCATATTCTGGCGGAACAGCAAGCTCTACATCAGATCAGAGAGACGGAATTTGGATGCTGGTTAGCTGTAAAAACATTACCATTGATGCTATTGATCTTTTTGACCCTAACACAACTTCACCGGAAGGAATGGAATTTGGTTATGGTTTTTATAAAACCTTCTTTGTAGGCTCTAACCATAACAACACTATTAGAAACTGCGTAATTACATTATCACCTGGCGCCTCAGACAAGTCACACGGAATAGATGTTACCATTAAAGATTATCAATTAAATCAAACTAATATTATACCTTCTTCAACAATTGATGTAAATTCTAATAATTCAGTTTACTCAAACCTTATTCAAAAATGTGATATTGGAATTTGGATGAGAGGCTACAACAGTGCTTTCCCAAATTATGGAAATGATATTGGTGGCCTATCTTCTGTTACTGGAAATACAATAATAAACTTTGGTGGTTATAACGGAGCAGCAACAGGCGTAGAAGCAACTAACGAGTTTCAATTAAATTGTTCGTTTAATATATTTAATAACAACAATGGATTTGGAAACAATGCAATTTCGGCAATTTATGGAATTTATTCCAGCGGAGTAGACGCAAACATTAATAATAATACTATTTCATTATCAATAGGGAGCTCAGGCCCCTTGGTCGGCATTTTTCATGATGGTTATTTAGCGGGCACCGGAACCTTAAATATAAACAATAATGTTTTTCCTGTTTTAAATAATGGCTCATCATCAAGCACCTCACATTCAGTTATAGCCTCAGTTGGGGGCTTTTTAAAAAACATCAATAACAATCAAATAACAAATTTTACTTCAAATACCGGCACAGTTAGTTTAATTTCGGCAGTTGATGGCTCTACAGCAAACATTAATAACAATACCGTTTCAGGGGCAAGCATTACGGTGCAGGGACAAGTACAAGGCATTTTTTCTTCATCAAATTATCAGAATATTTTAAACAACACAATTGGTAATTTTATGGCTCCGGGTAATTCAACATTAACCTCAAATAGAGCTTATGGAATTAACTCCCCTAAAACATGGGCAACCACCGTTGCAAATAATACAGTAACCAACATTTATTGTAGTAATATTTATGGAATTTATTTAACTAGTACTATTTCCTCAACGTCTTATTCGGTTTCTAATAATGTCGTTACAAACTTCGCAGCACCACCATCGAGTACGGTTGGTTCTGCTTCGTATGGTATTCTAACTTCACTTTCTTCAACGAACAGTGGCGGGTCTACTATCAGAAATAATGTTGTTTCAAATTTAACGGGCTCCAAACTCGGAAATTCAAATATGGGGGGCGAAGTTCGTGGAATAACTTGTGGTAATGGCGTTAATGGTTTTGTTTATCAAAATAAAATTTATAATTTATCCTCTAATGGAACCTATGGCGTTTATGGAATTTGGATGACCTCAGCACAGCGCTATATTTATAATAATTTGGTTGGAGGTTTAGATATTTCCTCAACCGGCAATGTTTCGGCTCTAAATTTAAACACAGACGGAACAAGCAGGGTGTATTTTAACACGCTCTATCTTAATGCTATTTCTTCAACAAACTCAACAGGCACTAGTTTAATTTCTAGTGTCAACAACTCGGTAATTGAATTAAGAAATAATATTTTAGTAAATACAACATCGATTACTGGTATTCCCTCAATAATAACAACAAACAATATACTATCCACTTCGAATAATAACTCTTTTTATTTTGGCACCACCGGAAGAATTTTAGCAACTGCACCTAGTAGTTCTGTGCTTTCTGGTTTTCAAAGCATTTTTAATTCAGACTCACAGAGTTTTATTGAGCACCCAAATTTTGTAAGCACAGTAGGAAGCAATCCAAATTTTTTAAATATTAATACAAGTATTCCTACACAAATAGAGTCTGGTGCCGCGGCCATTAGTACTATTACAACTGATTTTATTAACGCCGTACGAAGCAGCACCCCAGATGTAGGCGCATGGGAAGGAAATTTTATTGCTGCTGATGCAAGTCCACCGGTAATATTAAGTTCGGGTTTTACAGACCCCCCCTGTAGCAACAGCACCAGAACTTTTACAGCAAACCTTATTGATGTATCGGGCGTAGCAACGGGCAGCTTGGCTCCTCGTGTTTATCATCGAGTAAATTTTGGGTTATACACAAGCACACAAGGTGTTTTAACTTCCGGCACACCTACAAATGGAGTGTGGACATTTACGTTAAATTACAGCGCTAATATTAATGATGTTATTTGGTATTTTTTAGTTGCCCAAGACGTTTCATATTTAAATAATTTGATTTTAACACCTGCCAATAGCGCTACAATAACCGATGTAAACAATGTTATAGTGCCGCCAAATCCTGCCTTAAACTATACCATTCAAACATTCCCAACAATTTCTTTAACCGTAAATAGCGGAACAATTTGTCAAGGCCAATCGTTTATAATACAAGCTTCAGGCGCTAGTTTATATTCTTTTACTCCGGGAAATTCTGCAACTGTAACCCCACTGTTTAACACAAACTATACTGTATCGGGCGCTAGTTCTATGGGCTGCCCTTCTACTAATACGTTAAGCTTTAATCTTAGTGTTTTGCCAAGCCCAACCGTAAGTGTTATTAGTTCTTCTTCCTTAATTTGTGTTGGCCAAACCGCAACACTCAATGCGTCGGGCGCTAATAGTTATACTTGGAACCCTGGGGGAACAAGTTCAAGTATAATTGTTAATCCTGTAATTACTACAACATATGTTGTTACGGGCATAGGAAATAATAATTGCTTAAGCTCTAGCACATTTATTCAGGCGGTTTCTCCTTGTACAAATGTTGATTTTAAATTCCAAGCAAATGGCCCTTTAGAAATTTATCCGAATCCGTTTACCAATAATTTAATAATAAATATAAATGAAGTACATGACGAAAATTATGTTTTAGAAGTATATAATTCTTTGGGCGCTATATTGTTTAGTACTAAAATAGTTGAAAGAAAAACAGAAATAATCTTAAGCGAACAGGGCGCTGGAGTTTTCTTTATCCGGGTGTCATCGAACAAGTGTTCTATAATTAAAAAAATAATTAAAGAATAATTAAAGACTGCTTTTAATATTGGAAGTGCAGTATTAGAAGAATAACACGTTATGATTACTAGAGTCTTTGTTTTTTTAATTCTTAATTTTTCCGCGCTTGGCTTAGGCGCTTGGTTAATGGGTGAGGGGCCAACTTCTGTTTGGTATAATGGTTTGCAAAAAGCTCCGTGGACCCCTCCGGGGTGGGTGTTTGGCGCAGCGTGGACATTAATAATGATTTGCTTTTCTTTTTATATGATGTTTGCACACAACGCTTCTTCACAAACCAAAACGCTTTTAATGCTTTATGCAATTCAATGGATTTTAAATGTAGTTTGGAACCCTGTTTTTTTCAATTTTCACATGGTAAACCTAGGCTTAATAATAATTGTTTTGTTAACGTTGCTGGTTGCTTGTATTTTTTGGTTTAATTTCTCAACCATTAAAGATGCTTCTTGGTTAATTGTTCCGTATTTGCTTTGGTTGGTAATTGCAACTTCGTTAAATGCTTATGTTTGTTTGAAAAACTAAACACTTTTTTATTTAAACTGTTTCACAAACTCTTCCGGGCTTACTGCATCTTTTACATCAAACTCACCAATTTTTGTTCTTCTTAAGGAGGTTAAATGTGCTCCGCTGTTTAGCGCTAATCCAAAATCGCGCGCAATGCTTCTAATGTAGGTTCCTTTAGTACACACAATTCTAAAAGAAACAACCTGCATTTCAATTGCGGTAATTTCAAATTCTTTTATTTCAATGGGTTTTGCTATTAACTCAATATCGTCACCGGCTCTTGCGTGGGTGTATGCGCGTTTTCCATTTACCATAACAGCACTAAAAAGCGGAGGAATTTGTTCTTGTTGGCCAATAAAATTTTTCGCGGTTGCTAATATGTTTTCTTTAGTAATATGTTCGGTGGGGTAGGTTTTGTCTATTTCTTTTTCTAAATCGTAACATGGCGTTGTAGCTCCAATAAAAAAAGTCCCGGTGTATTCTTTATCCAACCCCATGTAATTATTCATTTCCTTTGTTTTTTTTCCGGTACAAACAATTAGCAATCCTGTAGCCAATGGATCTAATGTACCGGCGTGACCAACTTTTGGTTTTACTTTTGTGCCTTCGTGAATAAAAGAGGGATGGTTTTTAATGCCGTGCTTAATTTTATTTACTGCCTGAAAACTACTCCAACCAAGTGGTTTGTCAATTAGCAAAACTTCTCCTCTATAAAAATGGTAACTCATGCTTCGGCTTTGCTCAGCACAGGCTTAAAACACCTCTTTTGCAACAGCTTTGGTTGCTTCAGAAGCACCCATGGTGTAAAAATGCAAACAGGGCACGTTTGCCTTCACAAGCTCTTTAGATTGCTGAATACACCATTTAATTCCTGCTTCTTTCACCTGTTTATCGTCTTTGCATTTTTCCAATTCTTCGTAAAACGCTTGAGGAATATCTATGTGAAAAATTTTAGGCAGCGTGGTAATTTGCTTTTTACTTGATAATATTTTTAATCCCGGAATAATAGGAACGTTGATATCGTTCTTTCTGCACAAATCAACAAAATCGAAATATTTTTTATTGTCAAAAAACATTTGTGTAACAATGTATTCGGCGCCCGCATCAACTTTTGCTTTTAAATGCTTTAAATCGCTAATCATGTTAGGCGCTTCAAAATGTTTTTCGGGGTATCCTGCAATTCCTACACAAAAATTTGTGGGCGCAGCATCTTTCATATCATCGTCTAAATACATTGCCTTGTTCATGCAGGCAATTTGTTTTACTAAATCTAAAGCATATGGGTGTCCGCCCGGTTCAGGAACAAAGGCGGGTTCGGTTTTAATGCTATCTCCTCGTAAGGCTAAAACATTATCAATTCCCAAAAACTGTAAATCTATTAAAGCGTTTTCTGTTTCTTCCTTTGTAAAACCTCCGCAAATAATATGCGGCACCGCTTCTACATCATACTTATTCATAATGGCGGCGCAAATACCAACAGTGCCGGGGCGCTTTCTAATGCTTACTTTTTCTAAATAACCGCCATCTCTTTTTTTGTAAATGTATTCTTCTCGGTGGTAGGTAACATCAACAAAAGCCGGCTTAAATTCCATTAAAGGGTCTATGCCATCGTAAATGCTTTGAATGCTTTTTCCCTTTAAAGGAGGTAAAATTTCAATTGAAAATAAAGTTGATTTGCTTTCTTTAAGCTTTTGTGTAAGTTTCATACAAACAAAAATGTAATTATGGGTTTACAGATTCAATTCCTTTAATTTCAGGTACCGATCTTTTAATTGTTTCTTCAATTCCGGCCTTCATAGTCATTGCACTCATGTTACAAGTTTTGCAAGCTCCGGTAAGTTCAAGTTTCAAAATTAAATCAGAAGTAATTTCCACCACCTCAACGTTTCCACCATCTGCCTCTAAATATGGGCGAATGGTGTTAAGCGCGTCTTCTACTTTTTTCTGTAATTCGTTCATTTAAATATTTTTTCAAAGATACAATTAGTTTTTAGATAGATTCGGCTGTTGCTAAATGGGCGTTTTTAATGGCAACTTGTTGTGCTACGTTTTGTGCAAGAGCTATAAAACTTAATGCTTGTGTGGTATCTTTTTCCATTACCGAAGGCCTTCCAATATCTGCGCCTTCGCGAATGCTTTGTACCAAAGGTATTTGTGCAAGCAAAGGAATGTTTAATTCTTCTGCCAATTTTTTCACTCCGTCTTTGCCAAAAATGTAATATTTATTGTTGGGTAATTCTTCAGGCGTAAACCAACTCATGTTTTCAACCAAACCTAAAATAGGAACATTTAATTGAGGAATTTGAAACAATGCAATCCCTTTTCGCGCATCAGAAATAGCAACTGGTTGCGGTGTACACACAACAACAGCGCCGGTTAATTTTACCTGGCTGCACAAACTAATTTGAATGTCTCCGGTGCCCGGTGGTAAATCAACAATTAAATAATCTAATTCGCCCCAAACGGTATCGTAAAATAGTTGCGATAAGGCTTTGGTGGCCATTGGTCCGCGCAAGGCAACCGCCTGGTTTGGCCCCGCCATAAAACCAACGGAATTTATTTTTACACCGTAACTTTCTACGGGTTTCATTTTTTGTTGTCCTTCAAATTCAGCAGGTCCGGGCGCATCGTTTTCAACGCCAAAAATAATGTGTTGCGATGGACCGTAAATATCTGCATCTACAATACCAACCTTGGCTCCTTGGCGAGCGAGGCCCAGAGCTAAGTTTGCGGCAATGGTGCTTTTACCAACGCCGCCTTTACCACTGGCAACCGCAATAATATTTTTAACCTCACGCAAGGTTGTGTTTTCTTTTTCTGTTTTTCCGGTAACTTTTGCCGTCATGTTAATTTTCACTTTCGCTTCTTTATCAACGTAATGTAAAATAGCGTTCATACAAGCGTTATGAATCATGTCTTTCATGGGGCAAGCCGGGGTGGTTAAAACTACTGTAAACGAAATGTTTTTCCCTTCAACTTCAACATCTTTAATCATATTAAGGGTAACCAAATCTTTTTTTAAATCCGGATCATCAACGTAACGCAACGCGTCTAAAACATTTTCAACAGTAATGGCCATAGTATATAAAATAGGAACAAGCTGTGATTAAACTTGTTTTATGAATAAACAAATAAATTTTATTTTTTTGTGCTATCAATAGCAGCAGCGGTTGGCATAGGAACCGCTTGCATTCCGGGCGCCGGCGCCGCAGCATCGTCCATTGATGTTTTAATTAATGTTGCAATGGAGTCTTGAAACACTTTTGCGCGAGCATACATGGCTTCTCTGTTTTCGGCAGCAGGGCCACAAGAACTAATAAATACAACTACAGTTAATGAAAACAAAACAGCTAATTTCTTCATGAATACACGTTTTTAAGGAAAACAAAATTAAGAAAAAATAAACAAAAAAGCCCTTGCATAATGCAAAGGGCTTTTAAGCTAACTAACAGTACACAAAATTAGTGAGCTGGAGCTTCAGCAGGAGCAGCTTCAGCAGCAGGAGCAGCAGCTGTATCAACAGGAGCAGCTTCAGTTGCAGCTTCTTCAACTATTGCATTAGCAGCAGCAGTAATAGAATCTTGCATTCTTTTTAAATTTTCTTCGATTTTTGCTTTCTCTTCAGCTGAAGGACCGCAAGATACCATAGTTGCCATTGCAGCTACAGCGATTAATGATAACACTTTTTTCATTTTTTTAAACGTTTAATTGATTAATGATACCATTTATTCTAAAAAAAGAAAATGGTAACCCAAAATATTTTAAATATTTTTTAAAACACTGATAGTCAACAAGAAAAACTTTAAAAAACTTGAGTTTTATTGTTTTTATAATGTAAGTTATTGAAAACTAACTCTTAATAATGCTTTAAGGGTATTTGGTTCTGAATTTTGGGTTACCTTTGCAATTATTAAGTATCAAACTAAAGTAGGCGTATGATAAAGCCCAAACCAAAATTAACCGACAGTGATTTTATTGAAGGTTTACGAAACGGTGACGAAATTGCTTTATCTGCACTTTACAAAAAGTACTATAACCTTGTTCTTAAATTTGTTGTAAGCAATAACGGATCTTCAGATGCCGCACAAGATGTTTATCAAGAAACGATAATTGTTTTGTATGAGAAATGCAAAGACCCCGGATTTGTTTTAAACTGTCAGTTGCAAACCTATATTTATTCGGTAGCGCGCAACTTGTGGTTAAAACAATTAAAAAAACACGGAAGTGTAACCGGTTTAAAAGATTTTCATGTTGATGTGTTAGAAGAGGCGAGTGGCGATGTAAAAAGCCATTTAAAAAAGGAAGAAGAAATTGAAAAGGTTATGCAAAGTTTATCTCAACTAGGCGAACCTTGCGCAACTTTGCTGAAAGACTTTTATGTGAACAAAATGAGCATGGATGATATTTCGGAAAAGTTTGGCTATACCAATTCAGATAATGCAAAGAACCAAAAGTACAAATGCTTACAAAGATTAAAGAGGTTGTTTTTTAATAATTTTACATTGATAGATTAAAAATGAGAACGGTAGATTTGTTTGATAATTATTTGGCAGGAAACTTGGAGGGCTCAGACTTGTTAGCGTTTGAACAACGCTTAGAAAACGACAGCACTTTTAAAAAAGCATTTCAAGAACATAGACTGTTATTAGATTTATTAACCGAACACAACGATAAAAACAGCTTAAAAAACAAATTAAACCAAATTCATTCGGTACACTTTGGTAAAGAGGCTAAAATTATTTCAATAAACAATTCAGAAAAGTTAACCAAGCGATTAGGAAAAACATTTGCGGTAGCTGCCAGCGCTGCTGTTGTTGCCGTTGTGGTTACCATTGCACTATTAAGCACCGGCGGATATTTACTTAAGAAACAAAAAAGCGAAATCACCGATTTAAAACGAGAGGTAGACGGCTTAAAATATTACCAAGATGCAATTGTACAAAAACTAAAAACCAAAGGAACCAAAACCAATGTGGTAGATGCAAATTTAGAAGGAACCGGTTTTGCTATTAACAACGATGGTTATGTTTTAACCAGCTGGCACATGGTAAACGGAGCCGACAGTATTTTTATTGAAAACAGCAATACCGAAAGAACACAAACAAAAATTATTTTTAACGACCCCTCTTTAGATATTGCAGTTTTAAAAATTGAAAACGCAAATGTTTCGGAAAATTGGCAAATACCTTACACCTTTTTTCCGAAAACAATTGATGTTGGCGACAATGTATTTACCTTAGGATATCCTAGAAGAGATGTTGTTTATGGCGAAGGTTCTTTAAGCTCGCAAAGCGGATATTATAACGATACGGCCATGTATCAAATTTCTATTCCGGTTAACCCCGGAAATAGTGGCGGACCATTATTAGATGTTTATGGAAATGTAATTGGGGTTATTCGCGGAAAAATTAGCACAGCAGAAGGAACGGGTTTTGCTATAAAATCGCGCGAAATTATAAAATCGTTTACAACCATTGATGGAGATAGCGCCACTATTGATTTTGCATCACCAAAAAGAAACGGCTTAAAAAACTTAAAACGCAGCGAGCAATTAAAACGCATTACACCTTATGTGTTTAATGTAATGGTGTATAAAAGCAATTAATTATTTTTCTGCAAAAGCAATAGTTGCTAAAGAAAGTTTAATTCCATCTACTTCTTTTAAAGCTTGCCAGGCCGCCTCTATGGTAGCGCCCGTAGTAATTACATCATCAACCAAAACAATGTGTTTATTTTTAAGAGCGTTTTTGTTTTTTAGTTCAAAAACATTTTTAACGTTCTCCCAGCGCTCATATTTTCTTTTTCGGGTTTGTGTTGATGTTTCTGTTTGCCTGAATAAATTATTTGCATCTACCGCAATATTTAAAGCTTCTGAAAGCCCTTTAGAAAAAACTTCGCTTTGATTAAAACCTCTTTTGTTTAATTTGTTTACATGCAAAGGCACAGGAATAATTAAATCGGCATTACAAAAACCATCCACTTCTTTTAACTCATTTCCCAATAATTTCCCTAACATAATAGCTAAGCTTTGTTTTCCCTCGTACTTAATGGCATGTAATAAGCGTTGTACTTTTCCGCCTTTCTCAAACACATAAAGGCTCGCCGCGCTTGCTACTGGAACCCTTCCTCCTAGTATTTGCAGTACAATGTTGTTTTTGTGTTTATGAAAATTGCCTTTGGGCAAACCCATTAAGCAACTATTGCATATCATTTCTTCGTGTTTGTATAATAAGGCCTCGCAAGCTTCACAAGCGCGAGGGTAAATTAATGACATGAAGTCGTTAATAAGTGCTGTTTTCACACCCTAAAAGTAGATTTTTTTCTTAGTAATTTTGATAAAAATTAAACAGCTACATGAGTCAGGACGAAAAAAAATCAAGAAAGCCAATACTGTTTTGGGTATTTATTTTATTACTGTTAGGCACTAACGGTGTTACCGCATGGCTATGGTGGCAAGAAAAAAACAAATTAGCAGAAAAAGAAATTTTAATAGAAACAGTTTATGTAGAAAAAGAAACACTGCAATCTGACTTAGCGGCGCTTAAAAGTGATTACGAAAGTTTACACACCAATAACACCGCGCTTAATGCTGAAATTGAAGAGAAGAAAAAGCGAATAGAGGAATTAATGGAAGAGGCCAAGAAACACAAAGGGGACGCTTACATAATTGCCAAACTAAAAAAAGAAACAGACACTCTTCGCGAAATAATGAAAGGCTTTGTTCGCACTATCGATTCATTAAACACTTTAAACCAAAATTTAATTGTAGAAAAAAAGCAAGTATTAAAACAACTAGACGAGGAAAAGATTAAGCAAGGCGAGTTGGAAAAAGAAAAACAAGAATTAAAAAACACTATTGTAAAAGGAAGCGTTTTAACCTGTTTTAATGTTACGGCAAAAGCAGTACAATTAAAAAAAGGCGGAAAAAAAGAAGCAGAAACCAGTAAAGCTCGCAAAACAGATAAAATAAAAGTAAGTTTTAGTTTGGGTGAAAACAAAATTGCAAAAGCAGAAGAAAAAACCATTTACATACGAATTATGACGCCTGACGGAAAAGAAATGGCAAAAAGTTACGACGATAGCTACAAATTTATTTTTAATAAAAGCAACGGTTATTACGCCGGAAAAACAGAAATAAATTACTCAAATAAAGAAATAAGCGGTGTTGCTTACGGCGAAGGACAAGGGGAGTTAGTGCCGGGTAATTACCTGATAGAAATTACATGCGACGGAGTTGTTATTGGCAACACCAGCCTAAAGTTAGATTAAGGTATATAATTTAAATTTTCAAAATTCAATCTTTTTCTTACATTTATCACTCCTTATTTTATAGGATAATCTTATTGTTTCTATTTATTTCTTACGTATGAAAAACACAGCACTTACAAACAAGCACATTGCTCTTGGAGCAAAAATGGTTCCATTTGCAGGATATAATATGCCCGTATCTTATTCGGGTTTAAACGACGAACATTTAACTGTGCGCAGCGGCGTAGGCGTGTTTGATGTTAGTCATATGGGAGAGTTTAGATTAAAAGGAGACAAAGCATTGGATTTAATTCAAGCCGTTACCTCTAACGACGCTTCTAAATTAACCGATGGTAAAGTTCAGTATTCGTGTTTACCAAATGATAAAGGCGGAATTGTTGATGATTTATTGGTTTATCGCCATAAGGCAGATGAATATTACTTGGTAGTTAATGCTTCAAACATAGAAAAAGACTGGAACTGGATAAGTAAGTTCAACACTTTTGGTGTAGAAATGCAAAACCTTTCTGATGGAATGAGCTTATTGGCGGTGCAAGGCCCTAAAGCAATTAATACTTTGCAAAAACTTACAAATGTAGATTTATCTAAAATGGAATATTACACTTTTACAATTGGTACAATGGCCGGTATAAAAGATGTAATTATTTCAAACACGGGTTACACAGGCGCAGGCGGTTTTGAAATTTACATAGCAAATGAAGATGCAGAAAAAATGTGGAACGCTGTTTTTGATGCAGGAAAAGAATTTGGAATAAAACCCATTGGTTTAGGCGCAAGGGATACGCTTCGTTTAGAAATGGGTTTTTGTTTATACGGAAATGATATTGATGATACTACATCACCAATTGAAGCGGGTTTAGGTTGGATTACAAAATTCACAAAAGAGTTTACCAATCGTGCGTATATTGAAAACCACAAAACAAACGGTGTAACAAAAAAATTGGTTGGTTTTGAAATGATTGAAAGAGGAATTCCTCGTCACGATTACTTAATTGCCGACGCCTCAGGAAACACTATTGGAAAAGTTACTTCCGGTACTCAATCTCCAAGTTTAAATAAGGCAATTGGAATGGGATATGTAAAAACAGAATTTGCAAAACCTGATACCGAAATTTTTGTTATTATTAGAGATAAACCGGTTAAAGCAAAAGTTGTAAAAATTCCTTTTTTAAGTAAAGCCTAAGATGCCTGAAGTAGAAGTCTGTTTTTCGCCTAACGTTTATCCTTTGTTTCATAAGGACGATGCCATTGTTGTGGTTATTGATATTTTGCGCGCAACTTCTGCTATAACAACTGCTTTTTATAATGGCGTAGCAAAAATGATACCGGTTGCAACAGTTGAAGAAGCAAAGAAACATAAAGAAAACGGATTGATTGTGGCAGCAGAACGCAATGGCGAAATTGTAGAAGGTTTTGATTTAGGAAACAGTCCGTTTGGCTACATGAGCAACAAGGTAAAGGGAAAAACCATTGCCATTACCACCACAAGCGGAACACAAGCAATTGAAGCCGCAAAAAAATCAGAGCGCATTGTTATCGGAAGCTTTTTAAATATTGATGTTTTAATTGATTATTTAGTAAGTGAACAACGCCCGGTATTATTACTTTGTGCCGGATGGAAAAGCAAATTTAATTTAGAAGACACATTATTTGCAGGAGCCGTTGCACAAGAATTATTACGCAAACACAAATACACCACTACCTGCGACTCAGCATTAGCGGCTAGCCATTTATATGATATTGCCAAGAGTGATATATATGAATTTCTTTCCGCTTCTTCGCACAGAAACAGATTACATAAATTAAACTTGGAGCGCGACATAAAATATTGTTTAACCCCCAATCAATGTCCGGTTATTCCAACACTTGAAAACGGCGTGCTTGTAAAGCTTTAGTTTATGAAAAAAAGCACGCTGTTTGTTCTTTTTATCTTTTCCATTTTTTTTTCTTATTCACAAAAAGACAGTACTAAACGTAAATTTTCATATTATGCAATGTGGGGTTATAACCGAGAGGTTTATACAAACAGCACTATTCATTTTGTAAACAACGGAAGCGGAACAAATGAAACCTACGATTTCAAAATAATAGATGCAAAAGCCCATGATAGATCAGACTTTCATCAAATAAAAGATTGGAAAAACCCAACCATTCCCCAATACAACATTCGATTAGGAATGTGGTTTAACAATAAAAAAGATGAAGGAATAGAATTAAATTACGACCATGCAAAATACGTGGTTACCAATTATCAGGTTGTTAGATTTAGGGGAACTGTTGGCGGACAGCACATAGATAAAGACACCTTGCTTGACCCCGATTACATTCATTTTGAACATACTGATGGCGCTAATTTTTGGATGCTGAATTACATGAAGAGAATAAAAATTTACAATTCTAAAAGCGGCAACTTTAAATTAGGCTACGTAATAAAACCCGGTTTTGGAATTTTAATTCCAAGAACAGATGTTACACTTTTTGGTAAGCGCCTAAATAATAATTGGAAAGTGGCAGGATATTGTGCCGGATTAGAAACTGCTGTAAGGTTTGAATTGTATAAACACTATATACTTGAGTTTTCAGGCAAAGCCGGTTGGGCAAATTATATGAATACTTTTGTTATGGGCAGAGGCCTTGGTAAAGCCAGCCATAAATTTGGTTTTATTGAAGGAATTTTTGTGTTTGGAATACAGATTTAAAATTACAGAGGTAAGTTTTCTGCATTTACTTTAGTTCCAAAAAACTTTTCTGCATTTGTATTAAAATTTTCTGATGTTTCGGTAGTATAAAATTTTATTTTACCTGTTTTGGTGCACTTACTATCCATTTCGGCATGGCGAATTAAATAATCTTTTAAACCTTTAGCAACCAACTCTCCTTGACCAATAATTTTTATGTGTTGAGGTGTGTATTGTTTTATTTTGCTTAACAGCAAAGGGTAGTGTGTGCATCCTAAAACAATTGCATCAATGTCTTTTGATTGGGCTAAAAGTTGTTGTATGTTTTTTTGAATAAAATAATTAGACCCCTCGTTATTAAATTCGTTGTTCTCAATTAACGGCACCCACATTGGGCAGGCTTCCTGAAACACTTCAATTTCCGGAAATTGTTTTTCTATTTCTATTGGGTACGAGTTAGAGCTTACCGTTCCGCTTGTTGCTAATATTCCAACTTTTTTAGTTGTTGTATAGTTTCCAATAATTTCTGCAGTTGGTCTTATAACTCCTAACACTCTTCTATTAGAATCAATATTTGGTAAGTCTTTTTGTTGAATGTTGCGCAAGGCTTTTGCCGACGCAGTGTTACACGCCAAAATCACCAAATGGCACCCCATTTCAAAAAGTTTATTTACGCACTCTAAAGTGTACTTATAAACCGTATCAAAACTTCGTGTGCCATAAGGCGCGCGCGCGTTGTCTCCCAAATACAAATAATCGTATTCGGGTAATTCTTTTATTATTTCTTTTAAAACCGTTAAACCGCCATAACCGGAATCAAAAATTCCAATAGGGCCGGGCGAATTATTTAGTTTGTTTTTTAAAACCATACATCTATGCAAGCAATAAATTCTATGCGTTGGTTGGTAATATTTTTACCTTGTTTAAATATTAAATTATCGCTCTGTAAAATTCTGCTTTCAATACTTAAGGCAATGTTTTTATAAGGCCTGTATTCAAGCCCGCCGGTGGTTCCAAAAACACTGTTTCCTGTTTTTAAATTTCCGGTTAATATATTATCGGGGTCAGAGAAATATTCTTGACGCGCAAAGAAGGCGGCTTTTTTAATTAACTGATATTTCCCTACTATTAAACCGCTCATTATTGTAGCGCTGGAAGTGGTATCGTTTGTTTTAGAATTTTTTTGTAAACCATAATTTAATTCAAGGCCTAAATATAGTTTGTTGTACTTTAATGAACCATATAGATTATTATAATATCTTCTCTTTTTTAAGGTAGCATTGTCTGGCGTCTCGTCGCCGCTAATAAAATTATATGTAAAAGATAAATACTGATTAGGATCTACAACAACAGAAAGTCCTACCAATTTATCTTTATTAAAATCAACATAAGAGGCAAAGCTGTTAAATGAATTTAATTGCACCGCAATTTTTTCGCTTACTAAATAGGTAAGTTTGGCACCTGAAAAATAGTAAGGCTCGTAATTGTTTACCAAACTCATGCTGGAGGTTATGTTTTCGCGAGGCTGAGTACTTTCTATTCCAATGTGCGATCTAAAAAAACCCGCATCTAGCCATAAGTTTTTAAAGAGCCTAACGCCGGCGTTGGCTTCCTGAATCATATTAAATTCTGTTGGCCAAACGGCTTTGGCAATATCGCCATAATGAACACATAAATTGCTTCTAATATTTTTTCCTGAATATTGCATAGAAATTAAAGCTACATTAAGCCCAAACTCTTTATTTCTTGGAGCCATGGTAGCAAACTGAACAAATCCGTTATCGTCAACTTTTTCATCATCGTAATAAGCAAAATAAGAACTTACATAACCGGATATAACTAGTTTGTTGTTTTCTGATGTATCAACTTTCTCTATTAAACGCTTTCCTTTAAACACAACTGTACTATCTGTGTTTACTATAATGGAAAGTTTTTTTGTTTTAGAAAGACTATCTTTTTGTGCAAAAGAAGAGTGGAGCAAGAAACAGAGAAAGATAATATTTTTAATTTTATCCACGAAATTACAAGCAAATATACATTAATTACTTCGTATAATAATTTATCTTTGTGATGCATGTTTAAAAAGGAACTGGACCCCGAAGACTATTATTTAAGCCCCGAAGGCTATATAGTTTTTACAGAAAAGTACCATTTAAAACGTGGACATTGTTGTAAAAGCGGATGCAAACACTGCCCTTACGGTTATAATAAAAAAACCGGAGGCTTTGATAAAGAAAAACAAAAAACAGAAAACACCATTACAGAAACTAAAGGGAATATGGATAGCAACGAATTTAAAAAGCATATTTTACAAGGGATACCACAGGAACTTCCTGCACCAAAGCAATACGAAACAAACATTAACCACGCACCTAAACGAAAAGCCATTTTAAATTCGGAAGAAAAAAAATTAGCCATAAAAAATGCGTTGCGTTATTTTGAACCAAAACACCATGCTGTTTTAGCAAAAGAATTTTTAAATGAGCTAAATACTTACGGTAGAATTTACATGTACCGTTTTCGTCCTGATTACAAAATTTATGCCCGACCTATAAACGATTATCCACACCAATCTATACAAGCTGCTGCCATTATGCACATGTTGAGTAATAATTTAGATTATGCAGTTGCTCAACACCCGCACGAATTAATTACGTATGGAGGTAATGGCGCCGTGTTTCAAAACTGGGCGCAGTATTTGTTAACCATGCAGTATTTGGCTACTATGACAGATGAGCAAACGCTTGTTTTATACAGCGGCCACCCCATGGGCTTATTTCCTTCACACAAAGATGCGCCGCGCGTGGTGGTAACAAACGGAATGATGATTCCGAATTACAGCAAACCCGATGATTGGGAAAAATTTAATGCATTGGGCGTAACGCAATACGGACAAATGACCGCCGGAAGCTTTATGTACATTGGTCCGCAAGGCATTGTACATGGAACAACTATTACGGTAATGAATGCTGCACGAAAAGTAGATGAAGAGCGTAACAATCAGCGGCCATCAAAAGGAGAGGGAGCACAACCACTGCTCTTTGTAACCTGCGGTCTTGGTGGTATGAGTGGTGCGCAACCGAAAGCCGCAAAAATTGCAGGCCTAGTTTCTATTACTGCTGAAATAAACCCTAAAGCAGTTAAAACACGTTTTGAACAAGGTTGGGTAGATGAGGTACATGATAATTTAGATAAGCTAATTGATGCAGTAAAAATTTCGCAAGAAGAAAAAGAAGCAAAATCTTACGCTTATCAAGGTAACGTAGTTGATTTGTGGGAACGTTTACTGAAAGAAAACGTGAAAGTAGATATTGGTTCTGATCAAACTTCTTTACACAACCCTTGGGCAGGAGGGTATTACCCGGCAGGTTTTTCATTAGAAGAAAGCAATAAAATGATGGCCGAAGAACCGGCACGCTTTAAACAAGAAGTTCAAAAAACCTTGGTTCGTCATATTAACGCGGTAAATGCACAGGCATCAAAAGGCATGTACTTTTTTGATTACGGAAATGCTTTTTTGTTAGAAGTTTCAAGAGCAGGAGGAGATGTTTTTAAAAACGGAAAAGACGGAGATTTTAAATACAACTCCTACGTGCAAGATATTTTAGGGCCCATGTGTTTTGATTATGGTTTTGGTCCGTTTAGATGGGTGTGCACTTCTGCAAACCCCGAAGATTTGGCTACAACCGATAAATTAGCAGAGCAGGTTTTAACAGAAATTTATAAAACAGCACCGGAAGAAATTAAACCGCAGTTAAACGATAATATTGTTTGGATAAAAGATGCTATGCAGAATAATTTGGTGGTTGGTTCGCAAGCACGCATTTTATATGCCGATAGTGAAGGAAGAATTAAAGTTGCTTTGGCAATTAATAAAGCAATTAAAGAGGGAAAAATTTCGGCGCCGGTTGTGTTGGGCAGAGACCATCACGATGTAAGCGGAACAGATTCTCCGTACAGAGAAACATCTAACATTTATGATGGAAGTAAATTTACTGCTGATATGGCGGTACAAAATTTTGTAGGCGATGCATTTAGAGGAGCAACCTGGATAAGTTTACACAATGGCGGCGGCGTAGGTTGGGGCGAAGTAATAAATGGTGGTTTTGGTTTGGTGTTAGATGGTAGTGATGATGCCGAAAGAAGATTACAGCAAATGTTGTTTTGGGATGTAAACAACGGCATTGCACGAAGAAGCTGGGCACGAAACAAAGAAGCGAAGTTTGCCATTAAACGAGAAATGGAACGCACACCCAATTTAAAAGTTACCTGGGCAAACGAGGTAGATGATGATTTGTTAAGGGGCCTACTTTAGAAATAGGAAATTTAGATAAGTATTAATTTTATTTTCTGGTCAATTGAATTTGGTTTACAAGAAAAAATTTTCTAAGTTTAAGAAACTAATTTAATGAATTTAAGGGTTAAGTTTCTTTTGCTTTTAATTGTGTTTACATCATTTAAGGTTAAGGCACAAGTGCTTTGCGGATTTAGTACGTTTTCCCCTGATGAGTTATTTCAAACTAGCTCAATCACAAATTATACAAGTACAAATTTGTCATGGAGGTTTCAGGTATGTGAGAATGCGGTAGTTTATGATACAAGTCATAATGGCCTCGCTGTAAGAATGGTTTTATTAATGCCAAATAGCTACTATGAGTTAAAAACAACCATAAACACTGCGCAATGTCAAATTTTTGCAAATTCCGGCTCCACTTTTGTTTTAAATCCGGGCTCAGTAAACGCACAATCTGTTCAGGTTTCATTAGAACCAAACTCATATTTCATTAACCCCGCTAATTTTTCAGTTATGTCTGGCACATGCTCTAATATCAGTTACCCTGCTTTTTTAGACACGCTTTGCACCAATTCAACATTAAGTATTAAAGGAGTTAGTAGCGAATTTTTTGACGTTAATATTGTGCCTAATCCAAATGATGGGAATTTTAAAATAAACATTGAAAATACACTTATTGGAAGTGGATTTAATTTGTATTTGTATGATTCATTTGGAAAAAGTATAAATTACGTCTCGAATGTTATTCTAAATGAATATCAATTTAATTTGCCGGATATCCCACCGGGTTTTTATATTCTCAGAATTACAAATGGTGAGAAAAATTTAGTAAAAAGAATAAGTATAGTTAAGTAAAAAACCAGTTAATTGGTTTGCAAATAAAAAAAGCTGTCAGTACCGACAGCTTTTTTTATTCAATTGAAAAGTTGCTTAAAGCTTAATTATTTTTTTGGTAACGCTTTGTGAGTTGTTTGTTATTACGCTCACAAAGTAAACACCTTCAGGGAAATCTTTAACATCTATTAGAGCAGGGCTTTCAGTAAACTTTTTGTTGTATAAGGTTTGACCTATTGCATTTACAATTACAATGCGGACTTCACCAAGAGGATTATTTAATACAATGTTTAGTTTTTCGTTCGCCGGATTTGGGAACACACGAATTTCATTTCCGTTACTTATACTTTCTTTTACATCAACAGTACTTAATGGCAGTGTAACAGAATTTGTTGTAGTGTATGCAGCGGTTGGGTCTAAAATAAACACACCGTTTTGCATGTCGTTGGCAACAATTAAACCGCTTGGTAACCAAACATGCGCACCCCAGTTGCCTTTGTACGGAGTGTTAGAGTATGTTCCAACAGGTGCGCCTCCTTGCGGATAAGTATCAAAGTAACCGGTTAAATAAGGGTTTGAAGGATCTTTAATATTGTAAACCTGTAAACCGTCTTGATACGATGATACAATTAAAAGGCTATCGCCAATTATATAAGGATTGTGTGGCACGCTCGTTGTGTAAGGAATAAAGTTACTTACCGGAGTGATGTTGGAAAAATTTTGCACATCAACAATTTGTATGGGCAAACCCGCCGGAACCTCATCACAAAAAACCAGGTACTTTCCGTTTTGCGTTAAATAACTGCTGTGGTTATAATTGCTACCGGGCGCATAATTGGTGTAAGAACCAACCTGAGAAAAAGTATTACTAGACGTAAGTGTAAATAAATACAGGCCTTGGTAACCGCAATTTGCATAAACTGTATCGTTTCTGCTGTATAAATCGTGAACGTGTTGTATAAACGGATAATCAGAAGCCAATCTTCTAATTAATGTTGGTGCAGTTGGTGTTGCTAAACTGTAAACCACCATGTTTGTAAAACCGTTTGTGTAGGTAGAGCTTGATGTATAAAGTTTATCGTTGTCAATCCAAATGGTGTGTGCCATCATTAAAATGTTCCAGCTGTCTTCAATAACATGTACGCTATCGGGTAAGTACTGCATATCTATTATTTGGAATCGGTTAGGTGGCGAATCGTCGCTAACTACGTAACAATAATTTTGGTAAGTTTTTATTTCTCTCCAAACACAACCGGCTCTTCCCGGAACGTATGCACTTACACTTGGTGTAGATGGGTTTGAAATATCAATAAAATAAGTACCACTGCTTCCGCCGGAAATAGCATACTCTTTATTTTTATTTGCTTGATACCAAGCCCAACAACCGGAGTAACGCTGGCCACCTTGCGCAATACCTACGGTGCCCGTGTTAGGGTGAATGTGCCCAACTAAATTTATATTTTGACTGGGATAAGTTTGCGCATTTATTTGTAAAACAAAAAGACAAAATAAAAAGAGTATAAGTTTTTTCATGGCAACAAGTTTTAATTAGTAATAATAAAAAGAGTACACCACAAATGTATAGTGTGTTTTATAAATTTGTATCACCAGATATGAATTGAATGTGCCCAGTTGTTATAAAATGAAGAGTTTTTTTAATATCTTAAAACAATGTTGTTTGAGGCGCGAAACCCGTCATCGCGAGTGCCTCCATTACGAAGCGATCTCACATAGAGTTTTATGGTTTATGTATTAGTATTTTAGATTGCTTCGGGCTCCCCTCGCAATGACGAAATGTTAGATAAACCCTTAACTTAATAAAACATAAGTTAACCATGCGCCCAAATAAGCCAGGGTGGTTAAATAAACCAACTGTATTGCCGGCCACTTCCAGCTTTTGGTTTCGCGTTTAACTACCGCAATAGTGCTGATGCATTGCATAGCAAAAACATAAAAAATTAATAAACTGCAACAAACAGCAATTGTATATTTTATATTTCCGCTTTCATCTCTTTCATTCAACAAACGTGTTTTAATACTTTCAACATCATCACCTCCTGTGGCGCCATAAATGGTACTCATTGTTCCTACAAAAACTTCGCGCGCGGCAAAGGAGGTAATGATGGCAATGCCAATTTTCCAGTCGTAACCAAGCGGACGAATAACCGGCTCAATAGCTTTTCCTAAAACACCAATGTACGATGCCTCTAGTTTTTTTGCGGCAATAAACTCTGTATAGTAATTAGAATCGGCAACACCAACGTGCGGATATTCGGCATGCGCATATTTTTTTTCAATTTCTTCCATAGCATTACCTGGGCCGTAATTACTCATAAACCAAAGCACAATAGAAATAGCTACAATTATTTTTCCGGCATCAACTACAAACACTTTTACTTTGTTGTAAACGGTAAGTAATACGCTTTTCAGTTGAGGTATTCTGTAAACAGGCATTTCCATAATGTAATGCGAAGCCTCTTTTGTTTTTAATAATTTCTTTAAAGCAAAGGCGGTAATAAATGTAAAAATAAAACCCAGTAAATAAAGTGAAAACAAGGCGAGTCCTTTTAAATTAAAAACACCACCAACAATTTTATCGGGAAACATTAACGAGATTAATAAGGTGTACACAGGCAAACGTGCCGAACAACTTACCAAAGGCAAAACAAAAATGGTAATTATTCTGTCTTTAAAATTACTAATGGTGCGAGTTGACATGATAGAAGGCACCGCGCAGGCTGTTGCGCTTAACAACGGAATTACCGAGCGACCATTTAAACCAACCTTACGCATTAATTTATCGGTTAAAAAACCGGCGCGCGACATGTATCCGGAATCTTCCAATAAAGCAATAAACAAAAACAACAAGGCAATTTGAGGGATAAACATCATTACGCCACTAACACCGCTGATAATTCCATCGGAAACCAAATCGCGAAAAACACCTTCGCTAAATGTTTCTTTAATGGTGCTGCCTATTTGTAAAAAAAGCATTTCAATCCAAGCCATTGGATATTCGGCCACATAAAAAATGAACTGAAAAATTACAAATAATACAGTGAGCAATGTTGCATAACCAAAAAAAGGATGCGTAAGCACACGATCTATTTTTTGCGAGCTAACTTTTAATTTCATTTTTTGCGGCGATTTTACGCACACACTTGTAATGTATTTTATTTTTTTAAAACGCTCTATTTTTTCGTTTTCTTCCCACTCTAAAAAAGCTGTTTTATCGGCGTCTTTTAAAATAAATTGTTCTAATACTTTCGACTTTAAAGAAACACTATTATTTAAATCAATAAAATGTGCTTTGGGAATTTCAGCGTATACAATTGCTTTTTTTAAATTTTCAATTCCTGTTTTGTTTCTTGAATCAACTTCAATTATTTCAGTACCTAATAATTCTTTTAGTCGCGGAGTATCAATAAAAATGTTTTGTTCTTTTGCTTCATCAATTAAATTTAAAACCAAAACGGTTTTTAAACCCAAATCAATGGCTTGTGTTGCTAAAAGCAAATTGCGTTTTAAATTAGTTGAATCTAACACCACTACCACCACATCCGTTTTTTCTTTGTCAGATAAAAGTGTTTTAATGGCTACTTCTTCATCTAAGGATTTAAAATGCAAGCTGTAGGTGCCCGGTAAATCAAGTACTTTTATTTTGTAAGGAATAGCATTGTTTTCAAAATTGAAAAAACCCTCCAGCTTATCTACCGTTACTCCGGCATAATTTCCCGTTTTTTGATTTAAACCGGTCAGCGCATTAAATAGGGTAGATTTTCCCGAATTAGGATTACCAATTAAAGCAACACGAAGAATTTGTTTTTCAGACACCACGTTTAGTTTAAAACCTCAACAAGCACGTTTTCGGCTTCGTTTTTACGCAGGCTAAGTTCGTAACCTGCTACGTAAATTGCAAACGGGCAGCCTAAGGGCGCTGTTTTTGATAATTCTACCTCTTCCCCCGGAATGCAGCCCATGTCTAACAAGCGCGCTTTATACGGACTTTCCTTTAACTCCGCAATTACGGCCTGTTCGCCCGCTTTTAAATCTGATAATGGTTTTAACATGGTTTTAGGCCTCAAAGCTCAATAAAATCAAGCATTTATAAAATACCCCGTTTAGGGTATTTGGGTTAGTTGCTTTTACTAACGGAACCTTTCTTTTTGAAATGATACTCCATTCGTATATTTTCATTATTAAAATCTAAATCTTTTAACACTAATAGATTTTCGTTAAATTTCAAAATCTTAAAGGTTCTTTTAAATCGTTTTTCATTGTTAGGAGGAAAATCTAGTTTATATTTTATGTTATGAAAAACAAGAAGAGAATCCTTTAAATTAATTTTATATTTTGAAACGCAGGTATATGAAAACATGCCATTTTGAATATCCCAATCATATTCTACAAGGGTATCGCCTTTTTTAAATCCATCATTGTCTTTACTAGAAATAAAAAAGCGCATTAAAAATTTACCGGTGGGCCTATTATCTCTTTCGGCTATTTTGAGGTTATCCTCTAATTTTTTTTGGTTTTTACCACAAACAATTTTTGTTGTAATATAATTTTTTCCGACTAATAGATTTACCTTGTCAGCATTTTGAGAATTTAAGAAGTGGCAAGCGAAAATTAAAATTGCACACAAAGCGTATTTTAACTCTAAGAATTTATTAGTATAGGAAAGCTTACTCACCCTTGTGCTGTTTTTACTTTTTATTATTAATTAAAGGTAAAAATTTAAATCACTCAGTTTAGGGTATTTAAGTTTAAACAATATGCCTTTTGGTATGTTTAATGTTTATTAACGAACTAAAAAACAATAAAATAGGCTTTAATCGTTAAGGTAAAAATTATATCTTTGTAATGATGAACATTGTAGAAGGTCCGGGCTTTATTCCCGGAGAATTGCTGGCGAAAATAAACTCGCCGGCGGAGCTTAAAAAATTAGATAAAGCGCAATTGCAACAGGTTTGCGATGAGCTAAGGCAATACATTATTGATTTAGTTTCGGTTAAAGGCGGGCACTTTGGCGCATCGTTAGGTGTGGTTGAATTAACCGTTGCGCTCCATTATATTTTTAATACTCCATACGATCAGTTGGTGTGGGATGTGGGCCACCAGGCGTACGGACACAAAATACTTACAGGCCGCAGAGATGTTTTTCATACCAATAGAAAATACAAAGGTATTAGCGGTTTCCCTAAACGTTCAGAAAGCGAGTACGATACTTTTGGTGTAGGGCACTCTTCTACCAGCATTGGCGCCGCTTTAGGAATGGCGGTTGCCAGCAGATATCAGGGAATTAAAGATAAACAACACATTGCCGTAATTGGCGATGGATCTATGACAGCGGGTATGGCTTTTGAAGCACTAAACCACGCAGGTGTTGAAAACGCTAATTTATTAGTGGTGCTGAATGATAATTGCATGGCTATTGACCCGAATGTAGGTGCATTGAAAGAATACCTAACCGACATTACTACTTCGCACACTTACAACAAAGCAAAAGACATGGTGTGGGATTTACTTGGTAAAATAAGCAAGTTTGGTCCCAACGCTCAAGAGATTGCCTCTAAAATTGAAAACGCAGTAAAAACATCTCTACTAAAACAAAGTAATTTATTTGAATCACTTAAGTTCAGATATTTTGGTCCGGTTGATGGGCACGATGTTGCGCGTTTAGCAAGCATTTTAAACGACATTAAAGATATTCCCGGCCCAAAAATTTTACACGTACTTACCAAAAAAGGAAAAGGATATAAGTTTGCAGAAGAAGGAAACGAAACGGTTTGGCACGCACCCGGAGTGTTTAATAAAGACACCGGTGAAATAATTAAAGTTGTTCCTAAAAACCCGCAACCACCAAAATACCAAGATGTATTTGGGCATACTATTGTGGAGCTTGCAGAAAAAAACCCAAAAATAATGGGCATTACTCCGGCAATGCCAAGCGGTTCATCATTAAACATTATGATGAAAGCCATGCCCGATAGAGCAATTGATGTGGGTATTGCAGAACAACACGCTGTAACTTTTAGTGCAGGTTTAGCAACACAGGGCTTGGTTCCTTTTTGTAATATTTACTCATCGTTTATGCAACGCGCATACGACCAAGTGGTACACGATGTGGCCTTGCAAAAATTAAAAGTTATTTTTTGTTTGGATAGAGGAGGATTGGCAGGAGCAGACGGACCAACACATCACGGTGCGTACGATATTGCTTATTTCCGATGCATACCCAACATGATTGTGAGTGCGCCCATGAACGAAGAAGAGTTGCGTAATTTAATGTATACAGCTCAATTAGAAGAAACACCCGGAAGTTTCAGTATACGTTACCCAAGAGGAAATGGTGTAATGGTAGATTGGAAAACGCCTTTTAAGAAAATTGAAATTGGTAAAGGAAGAAAAGTAAAAGAAGGGAAGGATATTGCTATACTTTCTATCGGCCATCCGGGAAATTTAGTTACAGAAGCAATTAAATTATTAGACGAAGAAAATATTTCTGTAGCGCATTACGATATGCGTTTTGCAAAACCTATAGATGAACAATTGTTGCACGAAGTTTTTGCCAAACATAAAAAAGTAATTACGGTGGAAGATGGTTGTATTGTTGGCGGTATGGGCAGTGCTGTGTTAGAGTTTATGGCCGATAATAATTATGCTGCACAAGTAAAACGTTTAGGAATTCCCGATAAATTTATTGAGCACGGTGAACAACCGGAGCTGTATGAAGAATGTGGTTTTTCGCCAAAGCAAATTGCAAAAACAGCTGTTGAAATTTTGAAGCCCTTTATTAAGGAGAAGCAAACAGCGGTCTGATAAACCATTAAATCCCGTTTAATTTATTTTTTGCTTAAGCGAAATTATTTCCCTCCGCTCCTGCGCGAATCCTTTCGCGTGGTTTAAATGATATTGATATTTTGATTAAAAACCATTTAACCTTATATTTGTTGTACAAGAAAAAAGAGCTAAAAATGGAAACAAATTTTGAAGCACGTTTTGAAGAGAAGTTGGCAAAAAACGATGTAATTGAGCCGAAAGATTGGATGCCGGAAAATTACCGCAAACACTTAATTCGTCAAATTTCACAACACGCCCATAGCGAGGTGGTAGGCATGCTTCCAGAAGGAAACTGGATTACCCGCGCCCCAAGCTTACGCGCAAAATTGGTTTTATTAGCCAAGGTGCAAGACGAAGGCGGTCATGGATTATATCTATATACGGCAGCAGAATCATTAGGTATTAGCAGAGATGAATTATTAGACGCTCTGCACACAGGCAAAGCAAAATATTCTTCAATTTTTAATTACCCTACTTTAACCTGGGCCGATATTGGCGCTATTGGCTGGTTAGTGGATGGTGCTGCTATTATGAATCAAGTAATGTTGCAACGGACCTCTTACGGCCCTTATGCGCGCGCCATGGTAAGAATTTGTAAGGAAGAAAGCTTTCATCAACGCCAAGGTTATGAAGTAATGACTAAACTGGCATTCGGCACCCCTGAACAAAAAGAAATGGCACAAGATGCATTAAACCGTTGGTGGTTTCCAACATTAATGATGTTTGGTCCACCTGATGCTGAAAGTCCGAATAGCGATAACGCAATTAAATGGCGTATTAAACGCGAATCAAACGATCAACTTCGTCAGCGTTTTGTAAACCAAACTGTTTCTCAAGCAGAATACTTAGGATTAACAGTACCCGATAAAAATTTAAAATGGAACGAAGCAAAACAAGGCTACGATTTTAGTGAACCAAATTGGGCAGAATTTAAAGCGGTTATACATGGGAACGGGCCTTGTAATAAAGATAGATTAGAGGCAAGAAACAAAGCACATAACGAAGGAGAGTGGGTGAGAGCAGCAGCAGCAGCCTACGCACAAAAAATAAACGAATCAATAGCAGCATAAATAGAAATAAAAGTATGGCAGACAGTCAAGGACCATTATGGGAAGTATTTGTACAAAAAAAAGCAGGACAACCTTTTGTGCATTGTGGAAATTTACACGCATTTGATAAAGAAATGGCATTGCAAAACGCACGCGATTTATACACGCGCCGTGGTGAAGGTATGGCTTTGTGGGTAGTGCTTTCAAGCAACATAGTATCAAGCAGCCCCGAAGACATGGGAAGTTTTTTTGAACCAAGTAACGATAAAATTTATCGTCACCCCACCTTCTACCAAATTCCTGACGGAATAAAACACATGTAATTTTTCAAAAAGTTTTTTAGGACGCTTTATAGCACGTTTAAAAAACTACTTTTTGAAACACAACTAACTTGGCAGCGCTCAAGAATTTCCTCAAAGCTTTTCTTTTTAAGGAGAATGTGCGATAACAAAAAAATTTATCGAAAATCGATGATAAGTAGTAAAAACATTACAAGTATTTTCATTGAGAATTTAACGCAATGTTGCGCCCGTGATTGAACCCTTCGACAAGCTAAGGATAAGCTGTAAGCCACCACAGATTTAGCGCATAAGCAAAAGACTACGGAGCTTGCAGTGAAAGCGCGAGAGGCGCCTACATAATAAAATAATCTTTTTGAATGGAGACTAATTAATTTCTTACACTAACCCCGTAAGGATCTACCGATAATTCTACTCTTCTGGTAAGAACAGTAAACGAAATTAAATCAATAAAATTTAAAAACCCGTTTCGCCCGCCACAAGCAGAAGAATGATGTGGAGCGGGCCCATCGCTGTAAATGTTTCGGTTGGCAACGTATAGTATATTTTTACTTTCATCAACACCTATGCCGTGTGGCATATAACCCACTGCCACTTTTTTGTATTGGTAGTTAGTTAAATCAATTTCAGTAACACTTCCTTTTGTTCCAACCACACTAATTGAATCGTAAGGAGAAGAAACATACAATTTATTTAAGCCGATAGAAACCGCCATTTCTTGCGGGTAATATCCTGTAGAAATAATTTGTGTTATTTGTTTGGTGGCAATGTTGTAAACACGCACATCATTTGTTTTTTGGCATGTAATGTAAAACGATTGCTTATCAGGAGACAGCATAATTTCATGAGCATCTAGTTTACTGATAGATGATGGCGGAAATCCGGGGTCGATACTAATTTGATCCATGCCTGAAAAAGCCGTATCAATTTTAAAAATAAAATTTCCGGTTTGAGCTGTTACATAAATGGTATCGTTAGTAGCATTAAGTGCAATCCCATGCGGAAAGTTAAAACCGGGAACACTGTATTTTAATTGCATTTTTTCTAAATCAACAGAAGAAACATAACCGTTGCTGGTCCATGCTACGCAATACGCACGTTTTCCATCATCAGAAACAATTACTGTATTCCAATCTAAGCTGGGCCCCAATGTGCATTCGCCAACGAACGAATCATCACTACACCTAAACTTTTGAATTAAACTGTTTGCTAAAAAAACAACATACCAATATTTTCCGTCAGGCGAAACTTTTACCATGTGAGGCACTTCAATAATATTGGCTTTGTTTCCAACGGTAATGTATCTAATGGGCAGTTGCGTTTCGCTATCCATAACGGTAACCACATCGCAGCCTTGGTTAACTACATATATTTTTTTTCTATTAGGGTTATTGGCCCATTTAATTTCACCATTAATATTTGGCGCACCACTGTTAATCCAGTTATTAATAGTAATAACTTCTTCTCGTGTAAGTTTATCTCTGTTTATTGGCATTATAGGCTCACCAACAATTCCCAAATCGCTATATGAATTAATAAAATAACATAAAGGAGAAAAATCACTTCTATAAGGAATAACAGAAGCACCCGAATTACCGCCTTTAAACATGCTTTCCCATGTGGTAAGATTTAAACCCGATGCGGCTTGATAGCTAAGATCGTTATGGCAGCCTTCTGTTGCACATTTTAATGAAATAATTTTCCCCACTTCATTGGGGTAATCGCCAAAATTAGCAAGGCCTTTGTCTTTTTTGCAAGAGAAAAAAAACGCAATAAACAAAACACAAGCTGATATAGAAATTAAAACCCTCACTTTATAATTATAACCTTTTTGTTTTCTATTTGTTTAACGCTACTCTCCAAAACAGTTTCAATCAGTAATTGGTAAACACCTTCGTTTAAGTTTTCTACATTTACAGAAAACAAATTTGATACATCATTACTTGTTTTAACTAATTGCCCCAAACTATTGTAAAGATAAGCATTAACCCTTTTTGTTTTTAAAGAATTAAGCTTAACAATAAAATGATTTTTGGCAGGATTAGGATAAATAATAAAGGATTCAGAAACAAGCGCTTGGCTTTCATTTATTCCAACGGGCACTTTTGAATTGTAAAAATGCAAACCGCCGGCGTGGTTGCCCACAAACAAATCGCGTTTACCATCGCCGTTCACATCAATATATTGCAATGCACTTCTTGGCCCATCGTTTATGTTGTTTACAACAGAGTCTAATAAATTAAAGTTTCCGCTTAAATTCCCATCAATATTATCGTAGTAATAAATTTTTCCGCTAATTGAACCGCAAAGCAGTTTATAACTACCTCCATCATCAAATAAAAAAGGCGCACAACTGCCATCGGTACTATATAATGATGGAGGCCCTTTAACATTAACACCTCCAAAAGAGGTTGTAATTAAAGAAAAGCTTGGGGTTGTAGCTGTTCCCGTGTTTTTATAAAAAGCTAAGCGGCCATTGCGTAAACCAATTAGTAAATCCATTAAATTATCTTTATCCACATCAATCAACTGTACATAAGGCGCACCTTGTGTTGTTGTAATTCCAAAAGGGTGGTGTTTGAATACAGTAAAATTAAATGCGTTTCCTGCACCTGCAGTGTTTTCTATCCAGTGAATTTTCCCATAGAAGTCGCTTAATATTAAATCGATATCGCTATCACCATCAATATCGCCAAAGCTTGGCACAAGCCCCACCAAATTATTTGTAGCTGCAAAAGTTGAAATGTTTGCGTAATCGCGCGTAATTAGCGAATAGCTGGGCTGTGTTAGCGAACCAATGTTTTTATAGAATGCAAGTTGCGATTTTAAAACACCATTTTGGTAATAACCCATGTTTCCTACAATTAAATCTAACAAGCCATCTGCATCTACATCTACTAAAACAGGGTAAGCGCCTTCGCCGTGCTCTAACATTTCATCTTGTAAAAAATTATTTTTAGAGAATTGAAAATTTACAGTGTTTGTACTGCTTGTGTTTTCATAAAGCCAAACACTGGTATAGTTTTCGCTGTTTATAGAATTGGGAGCAACAATTAAATCTTTTTTTGAATCGTTGTTTATATCAATATAGTGGCCGCATGGAAAATTGTTTAAGCTTACTATTGTTGTTGAGGCTTTATTGGGATAGTTAGGGTAAAGAATGGTAGTATCGCCCATGTGCGCTAAAGTATTAGTGCCTGTGTTTTCCAGATACAATAATTTATTGCAGGCAACATCTCCTAAAAGCAAATCTTTATCGCCGTCGTTATTTCTATCAAAACACGTTAAGCAAGAGCCGGAGTGCAAGCTGTTATCATTTAATTTAAATTGATTTAACATAACCGCACAATTGCTTTCGCTAAAATTACCCCAGGTGTTTTCGTTTAATTCAAACACTAAACTATCTGCATGATTGTATAATTCTTTGCTGAGGTTTTTGTGATATTCTAATTGAAAGCCACCCGCACTAAAGGTTAAAACATCCATATCGCCATCGTTATCAATATCTGAAAAACCGGGCAATGAAATAGCGGCCGAATAAATGGCTGCGTAATTTGGTGTTGCGCTTGGAGTGGTGTTAGAAATTAAAATAGATTTTTCTAAGGTAAAGGATAGGGTAGAAACACTGCTGTTTTTAAAAACTTTTATTCCGCCAATGGTGTAGGTAAACAAATCTTTTTTACCATCGTTGTTGTAATCATAAAAATAAGCCCATTGTGTAACTGTAGGAAAAAGGGAGTTGTACTTATTGCTGTAACTGTATTTTGTTTCTCCATTACCGCCCTCGTTTATAAAACACCTAAAAATGCCATAAGAAAAATTGTTTACTTTATCAAAAGCAATTAAATCATTTTTGCCATCGTTGTTTATATCCAGCTCAGAAAAAAGGCAGGAGTTTAAACCTCCTGCCCAAGCTAGTTTTAAAGACTTATTATTTTCAATTACTTGAATGGTATCAAAACCAATCGGAAGTTGTGCAACTAACGAATTAAAAATTAACACAAAAAGAATTGCAGTACATTTTCTCATTTAGCACACAGAACACAAGCATTTATTTTAATAAAGTTACATGCCCTTTGTGGGTGTGTTTTTTTCCACTAAGAGAAGTAAAGGTAATTAAATATGCATATACATCGTTTTTACAAAGCGCTCCTTTAAATGTTCCGTTCCAGCCCCTTTCATTATCGCCAGTTGTATGTAGCAATTCACCCCACCTATCAAAAATATTAATGGTTATATCAGATATGCCTGTTCCATAAACTTTAAACACATCATTTAATCCATCTTCATTTGGCGTAAACACATTAGGAATATAAACATTGTAATCGTGTGTTACTTCTATACAAACATCATCATAGGCTTTGCATCCAAATTCATTAATGGCTTGCGCTAAATAACAACTGTTTGCTTTTGGCATTATTTGTGTAAGCGGACAAGAAGTACACAAAATACCTTCGCCACCAACCCACGTAATGGTACCTGTTCCTTTGGCCTCAATGTGCATTGCTTCATCTGAATTATAGGTTGCATTAACTCCCGCCTGTATTGTAGGGGTAGGATTTACTTTAATGTAAACCGTAGCCTTTGCGCCGCAAAAACCAAAGTTAGAAACATCAACAGTATACGTTGTAGAAACACTTGGGCTTGCAACGGGGTTAGGCAAAGTATTATCGTTTAACCCTTCTTTTGGTAACCATAAATAAGTATTACTTCCATCGGCAGTTAAGTTAACCGATTGTCCTAAGCAAATGGTAGCACTATTACTAATACTTGCAGTAACCTGAGGGACCACTTCCAACAAAATTTCTTTAGTCATACTACACGTTAATGTTCCCGAAGAGTTAAATCCTACTATAGTATAGTTTGTAGAAACGCTTGGTGAGGCTATTGCAAATGGACTAGTTGTTGTATTTAAACTATTTCCTGGTGACATCAAATAATTAGTTGCTCCCGATGCAAATATACTTGAACTTGTTCCTTGGCAAATTTTATTAGGATTAATACTAATTTCTAAAATAGGCTTTGGAACGACATTAATTGTTACAATTAAAGACGAAGTACAAATTCCATTGTTGCCAATTAAAGTATAATTGGTTGAAATTGGAGGCGAGGCAGAAACAAAGTTAGAATTTGCGCTGCTTAAAGTATTTGATGGGCTCCAAGTATAGTTACTTGCGCCATTGGCATTTATATTAGAGCTTTCCCCTGAACAAATAGTTGTTTTATCGGCAATTGCAATAAGTGTAGGCAAAGGAATAACCGTTACAATTTGCACCGCAGTAGACGTACAGGTGTTAGCTTCCCCAATTAAAAAATAAGAAGTGGTAAGCATTGGGGTAATGTTAAGCGCTACGCTTGTTGCAGATCCTTGACCAACACTTGGAACCCAAGTATAATTAGTTGCACCATTTGCGTTTAAAATAGCGGAAGTGCCCGCACAGATTGGCGGGATAAAAGGAGTAATGCTTACCGTTGGATTTGGAACTACCGAAATATTAGCAAAATCTGTTGCACTATTACACCCTAAACTTGTACCAATTACACTATACATGGTTGTTACTGTTGGGTTTCCAATTATTGGCGAACCAAAGGAAGAGCTAAGGCCATGTGACGGACTCCAAGTAAAACTTGTAGCGCCTGAAGCAGTAATGGTTGCGCCAGCTCCTGCACACATACTTGCAGAAGTTGTACTAATTGTTGGATTAGGTATTACATTTAAATTAAAGGTTGCTGAATTAGAACAAGTGCCCGATGTTCCAACAACACTTATTGTACCCACAGACATAATATCTGTTAAAGGTGGGGTAACAACTATATTATTGGAGTTTAAGTTAGGAGCCGAATAACCCGCAGGTAAAGTCCATACAAAATTAGCAGCACCACCCGCGCCTAAAGCAACAGTATTGGTAGAACCATTTAATCCTTGAGAACAAACAGTGTTATTGCCAACAACAGTAATGGTGGGTAGAGGAGTTATTTGCACGTTGGCAAATGCTGTTTGAATACAGCCCGCAGTACTGGTTGCTACTACTGTATACTGCCCACTCATATTTGCTTGCGCATTTAATATTACTGGGTCTTGCAAAGTAGAATTAAAACCTAAGGGACCACTCCAAGCGAATGTGGCGCCCGGAACTGAAGTGGCGGTTAACGAAAGATTTTCTGCAACGCAAATACTTACATTACTTGTGTTTAAATTAGGTGTTGGATGTACAGTAACATCTGCAACAGCCGAACTGGTGCAACCCAAGGCACTTCCGGTAACCGTATAAGAAGTATTTACTGCTGGTAAAACGGATGCAGAAGTTGGACTAATTATATTTGCGCCGGCAGACCAAGTGTAATTACCGGCACCGTTTGCAGTTAAAGTGGCGCTAAAACCCTGACAAATTTCAGGAGAATTAACGGTTATGGTAGGTATAGGATTAACAGAAATACAAACCGTGTTAGACGAAAGGGTGTTAGGACAACCAACTACAGAAGCGTGGTAACATGCCGTAGTAGCCAATGTAGGCGTTATGGTAGTTAAAGTGTTAGCGCCAACCACAGGTGCCCATGGGCCGTTAGCCGTAGTTGAGGAATACCATTGAAGGTTTCCTGAGAATGTATTAATAGCAACCGTTGCGGTTTCGCCATAACAAACACTTAGAGGAGCTGTAACCGTGCCAACTACTGGTGCCACAGTAATTACATTTACAGCCACCGTTGTGCTTGCAGTCCAGCAGCTGGTAGTACCACCCGATGTACGAACAGTATAAGTTGTAGATACGTTTGGAGAGGCAATTGGGTTTGGGCAATTAACACAACTTAATCCTGTTGCAGGGCTCCAAGTATAAGTTACCGGGCCACCACCACACGTATTACTTACTGTTGCAGTTAATTGTTGCGTTTGTGGTGGACAAATATTTACGGGATTTGGCGCTACGGTAACAATTGGCTGAACAAAATTACCAGCTGTTGTAAAGGTAACCGCGGCAGTCCACCCGCTAAATTGGTTAAACGGGCCATAACCTTCTCTTATTCTGAATTTATACACAGTACCCGCACACAAAGGCCCCAATGGAATGGTTTGTTGAGGCATTACAAAAGGGGTACTTGTTTTGTTTACTTGTGCTGACTGAAAAAAGAAAGGGGCAGCACCTGTAAAGGGTTTGTCGTTACAGGTTAATTCTACTTGTATAAAATAACCGGTACAAATCCACACATTGTTTAAAGTAGAGTTTAATATTAAATTGTTTCCTACTACGGTATAATTATTAATTGTAGGAACCGCTAAAGGAGTACATGCAAGTGATTTCTGAATAGAAATCATGCTCAACAAAATCATAACAATTAAACCACGATTGTACTTCATTAAATTTTTCATTTTTTTAAGCTTTATTTTTAAGCAAGTTATCAAATGTAATTTAAAGAAAAGGTAACCGCCAGTCTTTGTTAAGCCAAACCCACTAATTTATACAGCAATTTCACTCATTTAACACCTTAAACCCTTTTAGAATAAACAATGAATTGCTTCATAGAATTCATTATATTTGAATTAAACATTTTATTTATGAGAGTCATTTTTGCTGTTTTTATTTTGTTTACTTCGTTTTTTACTAAAGGACAAGCTTTTTTTAGTGGGTTTATAAAAAACAAGGGACAAATAATGAATCAATTTAACGCCCATAACGATGAAGTTCTGTACCAATTTAGTGGAAACGCTATTAAAATTCAATTAAGAAAAAACGGATACTCTTATGAAGTTTTTAAAGCCGTAAACGCTAATTTAAATTCCGGTTCAGAAAAAACTATTTGCAAGCACAGTGCTAAAACCTCAGAAATTATAACACACAGAGTAGATGTAAAATTTAAGAACAGTTTAAGTTTAAAAGAAATTATAGAAGATCAAGAACCAAGCGGCACATTAAATTATGTAATTAACGGAAAAGAAACGTACAATCTGTCGACATACAAAAAAGTAGTGTATAAGAACGTGTATGAAAACATAGATGTTGAGTTTATAATTGGTAAAAACAATTCGTTTAAATATAATTTTGTTTTAAACCCAGGAGCAAACATTAACGACATTAAAATGCTAGTGGAAGGGGCTAAAAACGTTTCCTTAACACAAAAAAACGAACTGGAAATTGAAACCTCATTAGGGAAAATAAAAGACAACATACCTTTTAGTTATTATGTTAACACTCCGGAGCAAAACAACCCTGTTTATTTTAAATTAAATAAAAACGAAATATCGTTTATCGCTCATCACAATTCAAAAGAAACGTTTATTATCGACCCAAGTTCAAATTTAATTTGGGGAAACTATTTAGGAGGAACGGCATTGGATTATCAAACAACTATGCATGTGGATGCGAATGATAATATTTACGTGGGGGGCTATACCTTTAGCACTTCAAATATTGCAACTACCGGTGTTTACCAAACTACGTTGAGCGGAAGTTTTGATTCATATATAATAAAAAGTAACACGTTTGGCATTGTACAGTGGGGAACTTATTTTGGAGGAACCAATGTAGATGTAGTTTATGCAATTACCTCTGATGCTGCAGGAAATATTTACGCAGGCGGAGATACTTTTAGCACCTCTAACATTGCAACAGCCGGGGCGCATCAAACTGTTTACGGTGGCGGTGTTGATGATTGTATGATATTTAAGTTTACTCCGGCCGGGCAAAGAATATGGTCTACCTACTACGGAGGTCTGGAACACGACATCATTGGAAGTTTAACCATTGATAATAACAACGATTTAATTATTACCGGCCACACTGATAGTAATAATGATATAGCAACCAATGGAGCATATAGCACCATTTACGCAACTAGTTATGATTGTATAGTAGCAAAATTTGATTCATCCGGAGTATTACAATGGGGAACGTATTATGGAGATACCGGTATTGATGAAGGTTGGGGAATTGCATGCGATGAGTTAAACAATATTTATGTTACCGGATTTACTTCCAGTTTATTTAATATAACCGCCGGTTCCCCACACCAAGCCTTTTATGGTGGCGGCTCTAACGATGCTTTTATTGCTAAGTTTAATACTGCAGGAAATACTTTAATTTGGGGCACTTATTATGGAGGCAATGGTGAAGATGCAGCAACTGCGCTTCGTTATAATGGCTCAGGGTTTATTTATATTGTTGGTAACACAAATAGCACCGCTAATATTTCAACAGCCGCGTCTCATCAACCAACAATCGCTAGCGCCGAAGATGCATATTTTGCAAAATTTGATTTAAACGGAGTTCAACATTGGGGCTCTTACTTTGGTGGAGATGAATCGGATTATGTTTACGACTTATACATCAATTCAAATAAAGAAATTTTATTTTGTGGAAATACGCTTAGTACATTTGGAATTAGCACCACAGGAGCCTACCAACAAAGCATTGCTAACACCAGCAATTACGACGCATTTTTTGCAAAGTTTTCTGCGGCAGGTAATCAATTAATAGGAACCTATTACGGAGGAGTAGAATCAGAAAACGCAAGAGCAATAGCAATGGATAGCCAGGGAAAAGTTTATTTGGCGGGCGAATCAACAAGCTCTGTTGGAATTTCTAATGCAAATTCAACGTATACATTATATAATGGCGGACAAGATGCTTTTTTAGCAAAATTTTGTGTTGAAGGTAAAAGACCAATTACTCCGGCGGGCACCAGCTCTCTTTGCTTGGGCGATTCTATAGTAATTTCAGCGCCGCTTGGTTATCAATCGTACACCTGGAACACTTCACAAACAACCTCTTCAATTGTTGTAAATTATACAACTGCAACAGGAAGTTTTACTTATTTTGTTACTGTGGTAGATGAAGATGGTTGCGATGGTTATTCAGACACCATTCAAGTAAACGTTTTAGATTGTGCAACCGGAATTTCAGAAAACAGTGACGAAAGTTTTATTAGTGTGTTTCCTAACCCAAATAACGGTTTATTAAAAGTAAATTCATCCGACTTAAACACCTATTTTGTTATAAAACTTTACAACGCTCAGGGGAAAATAATTTTACAAAAAAGTGCTTACGCCCAAGAAACCTTAAATTTGCAAGAAGTTTCGCCGGGCATTTATTTTTTAGAAATAAAACAAAACGGCACAACAGAAACTAAAAAAATCATCAAACAATAAATAGATACTAATAAAATAGGTAAATTAGCGCCTTTCAATTTCAAAACATAATGGCACAAAACAATCCCTTATACAATTTTGTACTTAAAATTAGCGACGATAGTTTAATTACCGCACAACGCCTTAGCGAATGGACCGGACACGGCCCTTTTTTAGAAGAAGATTTAGCACTTACCAATATAGCTTTAGATATTTTTGGAAGAGCCAAAGCGCTTTTAGAATATGCGGCAAAATTAGAAGGGAAAGGCAGATCGGAAGATGATTTAGCTTTTTTTAGAAATGAAAGACAATACACCAACGCGTTAATTTGTGAATTACCTAAAGGGGATTATGCGAAAACAATTTTAAGATTGGCATTTATAAACGCTTACGATTTTTTATTGTATTCCCAATTAGCAAAAAGCAAAGACGAGACATTGGCAGGAATTGCAGCAAAATCTATAAAAGAAATTACTTATCATAAACGTCACACCTTTAGTTGGGTACTTAGGTTTGGTAATGGTACCGATGAAAGCAAACAACGTTTAAGCGATGCCATGAATGATTTGTGGCGTTACACCGGCGAACTTTTTGAAAGCACCCAAGAAGATAGCGATTTAGCTAAGGAAAACACTGGTGTTGATTTTTCAACTTTAAAAAGCGCCTGGGAAAAGGAAATAAACACCTTGTTGCAGCAAGCCAATTTATCTATTCCTGAAAACACCTTTATGCAAACGGGTGGCAGAAAAGGAATTCACACAGAACATTTAGGATACTTATTATCAGAAATGCAGGCATTACCAAGAATGTTGCCTGATGCAAAATGGTAATTAATTTATTTTGAAGTGTCAAACTTTAAAGAAACCTGGAAAAAACTATCGCCTTATTTTGTTGATGTTTGGCAGTATCTGGTAATAATTGTTATTATGATAATTGCCGCCATTTTTATTTTGTAAACGCTCTTCCTTTTCGGCATTCAAATTATAAACGTATCTTTGTGCATGGCAAATGGTAAGTTAATTATTTTTGCAGCCCCATCAGGCTCCGGTAAAACTACCATTGTGCGCCATTTATTAAGCAAATTCCCCAACAATTTAGAGTTTTCTATTTCTGCAACCACGCGCGAAAAACGTGTTGGGGAAGTAAATGCGAAAGATTATTACTACTTAAGTTTAGAAGATTTTAAAAAGAAAATTGCCAATAACGAATTTTTAGAGTGGGAGGAAGTTTACGCAGGAACCCGATACGGCACACTTCGTGCTGAGGTTGAAAGAATTTGGGCAAAAGGCAAAGCGGTTATTTTTGATATAGATGTAGAAGGTGGTTTAAATTTAAAAAATCAGTTTAAGCAAGATGCGCTAAGTGTTTTTGTAATGCCTCCCAGTATAAAAATTTTAGAAGAACGATTAAACTCCCGCAGTACCGACAGCCCCGAAAGCATAGCCCGCCGCGTTGCCAAGGCAGAAAAAGAATTAAAAACAGCCGAGCTTTTTGATTGCTTTATTTTAAATGAAGTGTTAGAAGAAGCTTTAGAAAAGGCAGAAGAAGTGGCTGCTAATTTTTTAAAAATCACTTCTAAATCAAAATAAAAAAAGCGCAATTTCTCGCGCTTTTATATTTCTATAATTACTAAAAAATTAAGCAGTACCGGTTTTTCTAACACCTGAAGTTTTCTTTACTCCCACTGCTGTTTTTGCTTTAACTGTATCTTTTCCAATAGTAGTTTTAGCTTTAGTTTTATCATCAGAAGCCTTTAAGGCTTTTGTTTTGTCTTCGTTGTTTTTATTTTCTTCTTCTGTTTTTAAATTGCCTGTAACTTGTAAAATATTGTACCAGCTAAATAATTTACGCATGTTGCTTACATAAACGCGTTCTTTATCGTAATCAGGTAAAATTTGGGCAAAATATGCTTCTACGGCTTTATCATCTGCTTTGTGATCAACAGCAGGCCCGCCTTTTTCTTTGTCAAAAATAGCAGTAACAATTTCGTTTAAGGGCTTATCATCACCTTTTGTAAACATGCTAATATCACTTAAAGTAGAAACTTTTGTAGTGGCATAAACATTTAAACGTTTTTTATCTTGTAAGCCTTCTACAATAATTCCATTTTTGCTTTGTGCAATAATTTTAAATAAGCCGGGTTGTCCGGTTATAGAAATAAATCCTGTTAGGTCAATCATTATCTTTGTTTTTAGGGATAACAAATATAAGTTTTTCTTAGCTTTTACAAATAATTATTTAAATTTATTTTTTTGTCACAAAAGCCCGATATTCAGTTAAATAAAGAGGATTTACATCTTTTTTTAAACGAATATTTTGCCTATTACCTAACGCTTAACAGCTATTGGAAAAACATTTTTGTGGCGCGCGTTCTGCAATTTATAGATTCAAAAGGAATACACGGCGCCGATGGATTTACCGTTAACAATAAGGTGAGGGCAATAATAGCGGCCTCTGCCGTTCAACTAACGCTTGGTTTAGAAACCTGGGATTACGATTATTTTCAAGATATTATTATTCACCCTAAAGTATATGTAAACACCTCCACTAACCAATTACACAAAGGTGAAACCAATCTGGCGGGTTATGTGCGCTTAAGCTGGAAAAGTTTTATAGAAGGGTATAAAAACCAACACGATAATTTAAATTTAGGGATACATGAGTTTTCGCATGCCTTAAGGTTTAACGGAATTAGGGGAAACGACGAGGATTATTATTTAAAATATTTTTTTATTATTTGGTTGGGCACAGCCTATGAAGCACATTACCATTTAAAACAAGGCAAACAAACTATTTTTAGAGCATACGGCGGCACCAATATAAACGAGTTTATTAGTGTTTGCATGGAACATTATTTTGAGTCGCCCGAACAAATAAAAGAGCATTACCCTTTGTTGTATTACAATACGGCCATCCTTCTCAATCAGGTTACTGTAAATAATATTACCGAAATAAATATCCGCGAAAAATATTTACATCTAAAAAATCAATTAGCTAATCCAATAAAAAACCGTGAGTTAAAAACATCTTTTATTCATTCTCCTTCCATTTCTTTACTGGGCATTACCGGAACATTGTTTTTAATTACAGGCATTTCTTCCGGTTTTTTCTCAGGCCCATCTCTTACTTTACTCCTTCTTACTGTTTTGTTTTATTTACGCATAGATTTTTACAACGTTAGCGTAAGTATAAAAAACAACGAGCTTGAGTTTAAAAAGGGAATTTTAGTTTTTAAATACAGAAAACCAAATAAAGCCATGATTTCGCAACTCATTAGTTTAAGCGTTAATAAATACAACAAAACAGCCGCTTTAACATTTATGTATTTTAATTTAGCCGATAATCATTTCTACGAAGAGGAAACAGGGTGTGGTTTAAACGATGCAGAAGAACTTTTAAGCGAATTTAAAGCGAATAAAGTGCCTGTTAAAAGGATTTAAACTTGGATTTTTGTTTATATTTACCTCTCTAAAACTTAATGAATGAAGTACGCTGAAATTCCTAACGGATTATTTATTGATAACCGAAATAAATTTAAAAACCATTTAAAACCAAATTCCTTAGCCGTTTTTTTTAGCAATGATATTATGCCAACAAACGCAGATGGCACTATGGGCTTTAAACAAAACAGCGATTTGTTTTATTTAACAGGAATAGATCAAGAAGAAACTATATTAGTAATTTTCCCCGATGTAAAAGACGGAAAACATACAGAGGTTTTGTTTATTAAAGAAACCAGCGAATTAATTGCTGTTTGGGAAGGAGCTAAACTCACGAAAGAAGAAGCTACCCAAGTAAGCGGAATTAAAAATATTTATTGGCATCACGAATTTGAAAAGGTTTTTAAAACATTTGCTTATCAAGCAGAAAACATTTATTTAAACAGCAACGAACATACTCGCAACAGTAACGAAACCGAAACAGCTGAAGACAGGTTAAACGCCAAGCTACGCGCTAAGTTTCCATTGCACTCCATTTATAGATGCGCACCAATTATGCATAAAATACGCGCCATTAAAAGTGCATACGAAATTGAATTAATGCAAAAAGCCTGTGATATTACAGAGCTTGGTTTTAGAAGATTGCTGAAGTTTGTAAAACCCGGCGTACACGAACACGAAATTGAAGCAGAGTTAATTCATGAATTTATAAGAAACAGAAGCAAGGGCTTTGCATACGGACCAATAATTGCTGCAGGAAAAAACTCTTGTGTTTTACATTATATTGAAAACAATAAAGAATGTAAAGATGGCGATATTTTATTATTAGATGTTGCTGCCGAATACGCCAATTATGCAAGTGATTTAACTCGCGTATTGCCAGTAAACGGAAAATTTACCAAGCGTCAGAAAGAAGTTTATAACGCGGTACTTCATGTAAAAAACGAAGCAACAAAACTATTAGTTCAAGGAAACACTTTTGAAAAATACAACAAAGCAGTAGGTGAATTAATGACAGAACAATTAATAAAATTGGGATTAATTAAAACCGATGATGTAAAAAAACAAAATCCTAATTGGCCCGCTTACAAAAAATATTTTATGCACGGAACATCGCATTTTTTAGGTTTAGATGTACACGATGTTGGTTTCTTTCACGAACCAATGCAAGCAGGAATGGTGTTTACCGTTGAGCCCGGCATTTATATCCCTGAAGAAAATTTAGGAATTCGCTTAGAAGATAATATTTTAGTGACTACTTCGGCGCCGGTAAATCTTATGAAAAATATTCCTATTGAAGCCGACGAAATAGAATTTTTAATGAACGCATAAACTATTTAGGAATACAATTGTTTCTTATTTAGGCAATTGACAAACCAACATTAATTCACTAAATTTATACTTCAATCAGTTAAATGAAAAAACTTACAATTATAGCTTTGATATTTTGCACAAGCATTTTATCGGCACAAGAATGGGTAGACAAAATGATGGATACCAACGCAAATTTTTACGATATTAAAGCTTCGTTTGATAATTACTGGAAAGATAAATCGTACGAAAGAGGAAAAGGATACAAAGCATTTATGCGCTGGGCTTGGTTTACAGAACCTCGTGTTTATCCTACTGGAGATATGCGTTATGCCTCACGCGCCTATGCTTACGAACAATTTAAAAAAGAAACAGAAGGAAATAAATTTGGCCCACAAGCAGCGGTATCTGCAACTACCGCTAACTGGACAGCCCTAGGCCCTTTTGGCTCTCCTACTGATGGAGATGCAGGAAGAGTTCAGGTTATTAGAATTAAACCCGGAGACCCCAATACACTTTATGTGGGCACTGCTGCTGGTGGATTGTGGATTTCAACAGATGGTGGAGTAAATTACAGCACCAGTACGGATTTACTTCCCTCATTGGGCATTTCTGATATTGCAATTAACCCGGTTAACACAAACATCGTTTACATTGCAACCGGAGATAAAGATGCAGGTGATACCCGTTCAACCGGTGTAATGAAATCTACCGATGGTGGAATTACTTTTAACAATACCGGCTTGTTGTGGCAAACTTCTCAGGGCCGCAGAATTTATCGCTTACTAATAAACCCTCTTAATCCAAACATTTTAATTGCAGCAACCTCTGTTGGGGTTTATAAAACTACTGATGGCGGTGTAACTTGGTCACAAAAAAACAGCAACTACCTTTATGATGCTGAATACAAGCCGGGCGATACTTCAACTGTTTACGCGGTAACGGGTACTTCCTTATTAAAATCTACCAATGGTGGAAATACTTGGGGCGCGGTTACAATTGCGGCTACAATGAACACTAATCGTTTATCATTAGCGGTAACGCCTGCAAACCCTGCTTATGTTTATGTTTTGGCAAGCTCCACTAATAATGGATTTGGAGGTTTATATCGTTCAACAAATTCTGCAACAACTTTTTCTTTAAGAAGCTCTACACCTAATATTTTCGACTGGAGCACAAACGGCTCAGGCGCGGGAGGTCAAGGCTGGTATGATATTGCAATAGATGCATCGCCAACAAATGCAAATGAAATTATTGCAGGTGGCGTTAATACCTGGAAATCTACCAATGGCGGCTCAAGCTGGACACTTCATACACATTGGTACGGCGGTGGCGGAAAACCTTATGTACATGCAGATTTACATTGTGTTTATTATATTTCCGGAACTACCTGTTATTTAGGAACTGATGGTGGAGTTGCAAGAACAACAAACAGTGGTACAAACTGGACAACCATTAACGGGCAAATGAATATTGCTCAAATTTACAAGCTGGGAAACTCTGCTAATAATCCAGGAAGAATTGTTACCGGTCACCAAGACAATGGCACCAATCTTTCTAATGGAAGCGCTTGGGAACAAATTTACGGAGGAGATGGGATGGATTGTTTTATAGATTGGAACAACAACAACGTTATTATTGCATCCTATGTTTACGGCGATTTTCAACGCTCCACTAATGGCGGAAACAACTGGACAAATATTGTTAGCGGATTAAGCGGAACTGCGGCTTGGGTTGCACCCATCGTACAAGATCCTGTAAGTGCAAATACCTATTATTGCGGTTACAGTAAAATGTTTAAATCAACAAATCAGGGAACAACATGGACACCAATGGGAACAACTACCATGGGGACCTTAGATGAAATTTATGTTTGTCCTAGTAATCCACTAATTATTTATGTTTCTACAACATCATCTGTTTGGAAAACAACCAACGGCGGTAATACTTGGAACAATATTACCAGCGGAATTCCTACCGGCTCGGCGCAGCTAACAGATATTACTTGCGATAATCAAAACCCAAACAATGTATACGTTACGCTTTCCGGATATTCTTCAGGAAACAAAGTTTACGCATCTAATAACGGAGGTATCACTTGGTATAACTATTCTGCCGGATTACCCAATATTCCTGCAAATTGCATCATTTTCAACAACAACTCCCCTCAAGGATTATATGTAGGTACAGATGTAGGTGTTTATTACAGAGAAGCAAGCATGAACAGTTGGATGTTTTACAACAATGGTTTACCTAATGTAGTTATTGATCAATTAGAAATTTATTATCCAACGCAAAAATTGCGTGCAGCCACATACGGACGAGGTGTTTGGGAAACATCATTGTACAGCAACCCTACTGCGGCACCTAATGCTTATTACACAAACAATTTTAGTGCAGCATGTATTAGTACCCCGTTTTCTTTTTACGATCAATCTGCAAACCTTCCAACCTCTTGGAGTTGGAGTTTTCCCGGAGGAGCACCGGCAACTTCAACGGTTCAAAACCCAAGCGTAACATTTACAGCATCTGGAGTATACACTGTAACGCTTTTGGCGGCAAATGCTAATGGCACCAGCACCCCATACGTATCTACTATTTCAGTGGTTAGTCAGCCTACTGTTAGCGCGCCAAGCAAAACAGTTTGTATTGGACAAAACACCATTTTAACCTTAACAACTAACGCAACTTCAGCTGTTTGGTCTACCGGAGGTTTTGGCTTATCGGTTAGTGTTACAAATCCTACCGTTTCTTCTGTTTATAGTTTTACCGCATCTACCGGAGCTTGCGCAGTAACCGGAACGGCAAACTTAGCGGTTACTTTGCCGCCACCAACGCCTTCTGTTATTGCCAGCAATTCAGTTTTATCAACAGCTTCAGCGCCTTCTTATCAATGGTATTTAAACGGCACGCCTATTTCAGGTGCTACTTCCCAAACGTATGCTCCAACACAAGACGGCTGGTACTCTGTTTGGGTTTATAATGGTTCTTGCCCTGCTTCATCAACGCCATTCTTTGTTAGTTTAACAGCATTAAACGAAAACCAGAAAAGCATTTCTACTTTAAAAATACATCCAAATCCTACTGCTAATAATCTTAATTTCACCTTCGAAAATTTAGATTTAAACACAGAATTTGAAATATATAATTTATTAGGGCAAAAGTTAAAGTCAGGAGAATTAAAGGGGGGTAAAAACGGGAAACACGTAATTGATATTTCTGATTTAACCCCTGGAAATTACATGTTAAAGTGTATCACAGAACAGGGGACACTTTCCAACAAATTTATAAAAGAATAAGGCGCCTTATTTCCTGAAAAAAAAGACTGTAAGATTTGACCATTTTAATAAAAATGGTTATCCTTACAGTCTGATAATAAAACGCAGGAAACATGAATCAAGCTTCTTCTCCTATTGATTATTTACCAATTGTTTTAATGTTTTTAGTAGCCCTTGGATTTGTTGTTACAACCATGGTTGCTTCTCATTTGTTGGGGCCAAAACGCAAATCGACTATTAAGCTTGATTCTTTTGAGTGTGGAATTGAGTCGCAAGGAAATGCGCGGTTACCCTTTTCAATTAAGTATTTTATTGTTGCTATTTTATTTGTGTTATTTGATATCGAAGTAATTTTTATGTATCCATGGGCAGTTAATTATAAAGAATTAGGCGTACTGGGTGTTATAGAAGTGTTTTCATTTATATTGTTGTTGTTAGTTGGCTTTTATTACATGATTTCTAAAAAAGCGATTAAGTGGGAAGAGTAAACAAGTTGCCTTGCATCCTTGTTTTATAAAAAAAAAGATATGAGTAAAAAATTAGTAAAAAGAACGAAGCTGGAAATGGCGAAAAGCCCTGAAGGGATTGAAGGCCCCGGTTTTTTTGCAACTAAATTAGAAAACGTAATAGGGCTTGCTCGAGCAAACTCCTTGTGGCCATTGCCATTTGCAACCTCTTGTTGTGGTATAGAATTTATGGCTACCATGGCGAGCAATTATGATTTAGCTCGCTTTGGATCAGAGCGTTTAAGCTTTTCTCCTCGTCAGGCAGATATGCTAATGGTGATGGGAACTATTTCTAAAAAAATGGGCCCCATTTTACGACAGGTTTACGAACAAATGGCAGAGCCCAAATGGGTACTTTCTGTTGGTGCTTGCGCAAGTAGTGGCGGTATATTTGATACCTACAGTGTTTTACAAGGTATAGATAGAATTATTCCAGTTGACGTGTATGTTCCGGGCTGTCCTCCTCGTCCCGAACAAATAATAGAAGGGGTTTTAAAAATAAGAGAACTAGCTAAAAACGAATCGTTAAGAAGAAGAGACTCTCCTGAATACAAACGTTTATTAAACAGTTACGGTATAGAATAATTTATGAGCCAAGAGGTATTTAATAAAGTTCAACAGGCGGTTAATGAAAAATTTCCGGGCGCAATTGAGTCGGCCGAACTTACTTTCAATTTTCCGGCTTTTGTAATTAAAAAAGAGTTTATTCATCAGGTATTGGAATTTTTAAAAACCGATGAGGAACAGAATTTTCATTTTCTTACCGATTTAACCGGTTTTCAAACAGCAGATGAAAAACAACTGGGAGTTATTTATCACCTGCACAACATGATAAAAAACCATCGTGTGCGTATCAAAACTTTTTTTGATATTAATAAACCTGAAATACCAACAGCTACAGACTTATGGGATGGGGCTAATTGGATGGAGCGCGAAACGTTTGATTTTTACGGAGTGAAATTTAAAGGCCATCCTAACTTAAAACGAATTTTAAATATGGATGAAATGGACATTCATCCTTTACGTAAAGAATTTCCTTTAGAGGATCAAACGCGCGAAGATAAGGACGATAAAATGTTTGGAAGATAAAACAGTTTTTATAGTTGATTCTTTAAGAACTAAAACTTTTACAAAATGAGTAAAAAAGAAAATAAAAATATTACTGCAGAAGCCATTGAGGAAAAAGAATATTCCATTTTAAATCTTGGCCCCACGCATCCTGCTACTCATGGCATTTTCCAGAATGTTTTAAAAATGGACGGGGAAATTATTCATGAAGCAACACCAACCGTTGGATACATTCATCGTGCATTTGAAAAGCTGGCAGAGCGCAGACCTTACAATCAAATTACACCAATTACCGATCGTTTAAACTATTGCTCATCTCCCATTAACAACATGGGCTGGCACATGACGGTTGAAAAATTAATTAACGCAGAAATTCCAAAACGCGTTCAATACATGCGTGTAATTGTAATGGAATTGGCGCGAATTGCCGATCATTTAATTTGCAACTCCGTTATTGGTGTTGATACAGGAGCCATGACAGGCTTCTTGTATATTTTCCAATGGCGCGAAAAAATTTACGATATCTACGAAAGTATATGCGGTGCACGTTTAACTACCAACATTGGTAGAATTGGTGGTTTTGAAAGAGAATGGAGCCCTAAAACATGGGAACTAATTAACGATTTTGTAAAAAATTATCCAAAGGCATTAACGGAGTTTACAAATTTACTGGAGCGTAATAAAATTTTTATGGATCGTACCATTAACTGCGGACCAATTTCTGCAGAAATGGCATTAAACTATAGTTTCACCGGGCCAAACTTACGCGCAGCAGGAGTTGATTACGATGTGCGCGTTGCAACGCCATACTCATCTTACGAAGATTTTGATTTTATTATTCCGGTTGGAACAAGTGGCGATACTTACGATCGTTTTATGGTTCGGCAAGAAGAAATGTGGCAATCACTAAAAATTATTGAACAAGCAATTAAAAACATGCCTAAAGAAGGCGGTTTTCATGCAGATGTCCCTGATTTTTATTTACCTCCTAAGGAAGAAGTGTATAACAACATGGAAGCATTAATTTACCATTTTAAAATTGTAATGGGAGAAACAGATGTTCCTAAAGGTGAAATTTACCATAGCGTAGAGGGCGGAAACGGCGAGCTAGGATATTATTTAGTGAGCGATGGAGGAAGAACACCTTATCGTTTACATTTTAGAAGACCTTGCTTTATTTATTATCAGGCATATCCTGAAATGATTAAAGGAGGAATGTTAAGTGATGCAATTATTACTATGAGTAGTATGAATGTAATTGCAGGGGAACTGGATGCTTAAACAGTGTTTAATTATTAATGAATAGTTTTTAATAAACGTAATTGTAAAAACTAAAGAGAGCCACTTAAAATTAAAAACTCAGAACTAAAAACTGATTAAAATGGGAGCACAAGTACACGGAACGCAAGACTTTAATAAAGCAAAACGCGCTGAAATAAAATTTAGCGATGCAGCCATGCAAACTGTAAATACAATCATCAGTCGTTATCCGCAGGGCAAACAAAAATCGGCATTACTTCCTGTTTTACATGTTGCTCAAGCAGAGTTTGGCGGATGGTTAAGTCCTGAAGTAATGGATTACGTAGCTGAAATTTTAAAAATAAAACCAATAGAAGTTTTTGAGGTTGCCTCTTTTTATACCATGTATAATTTAAAACCCGTTGGAAAATGTGTTCTAGAAATTTGTCAAACCAGTTCATGCTGGCTGTGTGGTGCAGAAGATATTGTTAAGTACATCGAGAAAAAACTGAACATTAAAGTTGGCGAAACTACAAAAGACGGAATGTTTACTTTAAAAACAGCAGAGTGTTTAGGTTCTTGTGGAACTGCACCAATGATGCAGTGCGGCGCCTCTTATCACGAAAATTTAACCTACGAAAAAGTGGATGCAATTTTAGATAACTACAAAAGCGAAGGAAAATTAAGAAGCTATACAGATTTGGATTATAAAAATACATTATAACAATAATGGGAAAGAAACTTTTAATACACAATGATAAAGTGCCGGGAATTGAAACCCTGCAAGTGTATCGCGCAAACGGTGGTTATGCTTCAGTAGAAAAAGCATTAAAATCAATGAGTCCTGATCAGGTTACCGATGAAGTAAAAAAATCGGGCTTACGTGGTAGAGGTGGAGCAGGTTTCCCAACAGGATTAAAGTGGAGCTTTTTGGCAAAACCGGAAGGCGTTCCGCGTTATTTGGTTTGCAATGCCGATGAATCTGAACCAGGAACTTTTAAAGACAGATATTTAATGGAGAAGATTCCTCATGCATTAATTGAAGGAATGATAACTTCTTCTTATGCATTAGGCGCAAATCTTTCATATATATACATACGCGGAGAATATTTTTATGTTGCACGCATTTTAGAAAACGCAATAAAAGAAGCATACGAAGCAGGGTGGTTAGGCAAAAACATTTTAGGCACTAATTTCTCTCACGATTGTTATGTACAAGTGGGTGGTGGGGCCTACATTTGCGGAGAAGAAACAGCATTACTGGAATCGTTAGAAGGAAAAAGAGGCAACCCACGCATTAAGCCACCTTTTCCGGCTGTTGCAGGTTTGTGGGGTTGCCCAACCGTTGTAAACAATGTAGAAACAATTGCTGCGGTTGCACCAATTGTAAATATGGGCGGAGAAGAATATGCAAAAATTGGAATTGGAAAATCTACCGGAACAAAGTTAATTTCTGCGTCTGGCCACATCAATAAACCAGGTGTTTACGAAATTGAATTAGGCATACCGGTTGAAGAGTTTATATACAGCGAAGAATATTGCGGCGGAATTAGAAACGGAAAAAAATTAAAGGCGGTAGTTGCAGGAGGCTCATCTGTTCCAATTCTTCCAACAGAGTTAATTTTAAAGACCGCTAAAGGAGAACCGCGCTTAATGACCTATGAGAGTTTAGCCGACGGTGGTTTTCAAACCGGAACCATGTTAGGTTCAGGAGGTTTTATTGTAATGGACGAAGATACTAGCATTGTAAAAAACCTGTTTACATTCGCGCGTTTTTATCATCACGAATCTTGTGGACAATGTTCTCCTTGCAGAGAAGGCACCGGCTGGATGGAAAAAATATTAAAGAAGTTTTTAAACGGAACAGCAACAGAAGCAGATGTTGATTTGCTTTGGGATATACAAAGTAAAATTGAAGGAAAAACAATTTGTCCGTTAGGTGAAGCAGCAGCATGGCCTGTGGCAGCAGCAATCAGACATTTTAAACATGAGTTTATTGAAATTGCAAAAAGCAAAAAGTTTGTTGACATAAGCCATTATAACAGATTAAATAAAGTGAGGGTTTAAAAACAAATTGAATTAAAAACTTTTGAATTAAACATGAAAGTAACAATAGACGGAATAGAAATTGATGTACCAAAGGGTACTACCATTTTACAGGCTGCTCGTATGATTGGTCCTGAGGTGGCTCCGCCAACCATGTGCTATTACTCTAAACTAAAAACAAGTGGTGGATATTGCCGCACTTGCATTGTAAAAGTTACGCAGGGCAGTACAGCTAACCCTAACCCAATGCCAAAGCCGGTAGCAAGTTGCCGCACCGAAGTAATGGATGGAATGGTGGTACAAAACATTACTTCACCGGAAATTTTAGAAGCAAGAAAGGGAGTGGTTGAATTTTTATTAATTAATCACCCTTTAGATTGCCCTGTGTGTGATCAGGCCGGCGAATGTAAGTTGCAAGATTTAGGTTACGAACATGGTTCTGCAAAAACGCGCTACGAATTTAAACGACGCGAATATGACATGATTGATATTGGAGATAAAATTAAGCTTCATATGACTCGTTGTATTCTTTGTTACCGTTGCGTTAAAACATGCGAGCAAATTACCGATGGACGCGTTCATGGAGTGGTACATCGTGGAGATGCTGCAGAAATTTCAACATACATTCAGCAAGCAGTTTCAAATGATTTTTCAGGGAATGTAATTGATGTTTGTCCCGTTGGCGCCTTAACCGATAAAACTTTCCGTTTTAAACAAAGGGTTTGGTTTACAAAACCCGTTGATGCGCATCGTAAATGTGATAAGTGTTCTGGTAAAGTTAGATTGTGGTTTAAAGGAGAAGAAGTGTTGCGTGTTACGGCTCGCAAAGATCAATGGGATGAAGTAGAAGAATTTATTTGCAACTCATGTCGTTTCGATCATAAGAAAAAAACAGATTGGATAATTGAAGGCCCATCTAAAATAAGCAGGCAAAGTGTAATTTCTCAAAACCATTACGAAAATTTAAATGAATTAAAATTACAGGTATTAAAACAGCAAAAAGCATTAGGATTTATTGAGTTTGATAAAAGACCATAATTAAAAAAGTATGATAGCATTTGTAATTTATAAATTTATTTTGTGCGCAATTGTGTTTGGGGTTTCACTTGGAGTGGCAGCCTATTCTACATTATGGGAAAGAAAATTCTCTGCCATTTTACAAGATCGTGTTGGTCCTGATAAAGCCGGGCCCTGGGGTTTATTGCAACCATTAGCCGATGGGGGAAAAATGTTTTTTAAGGAAGAGATTATTCCAACTGTTTCTAATAAATTTTTATTTATTCTGGGTCCAAGTTTGTTTATGCTTACGGCATTAATGACGGGAGCTGTTATTCCTTGGGGAGCAGATTTAGTAATAGGAGGAAAAACTTACAGCGCTCAAATAACCGACATTAATATTGGAGTGCTTTATTTATTAGGTGTTGTTTCAGTAGGTGTTTATGGCGTTATGATTGGCGGTTGGGCCTCTAATAATAAATATGCATTGTTAGGGGCAATTCGCGCTTCATCACAAATGATTAGTTATGAAATTGCAATGGGAATCTCTGTAATTGCTTTAGTAGTTACAGCAGGCGGTACGTTAAGCTTAAGAGAAATTGTTCAACAACAAGATGCGGGATTTGCAAATATTGTTTATCAACCCTTGGGCTTTTTAATATTTTTTATTTGCGCACTAGCTGAAACCAATCGCGCGCCTTTTGACTTACCTGAATGTGAGAGTGAATTGGTTGGCGGTTATCACACAGAATATTCTTCCATGAAACTAGGATTGTTTTTGTTTGCCGAATACATCAACATGTTTATATCATCAGCAATAATGGCCGCATTTTATTTTGGGGGATATAACTTTCCATTTGCTGCTGAATTCTATAACGCAATTGGGCTCGAAGCAGGCTCCATATGGATTACATTAATTGGATTTGGCGCATTCTTCACTAAAATTGTAATATTTATTTGCGTGTTTATGTGGATACGTTGGACGTTGCCGCGTTTCCGTTATGATCAATTGATGGATTTAGGTTGGAGAATTTTGATTCCTCTTTCATTATTAAATTTGGCAATTACAGTTGGAGTTGAATATTTAAGAGGGAATATTAATTTTTAATTAATAGAAAAATAAAATGGCATTACAACTAACAAACAGAAGAAAAGTAGTTTCAAATAAAGAGCAAAGTTTTTCGGAAAGACTTTATTTGCCGGGTATTTTAAAAGGCATGTTAATTACAGGAAGCCACATTTTTAAAAAGAGTGTAACCATAAGATACCCTGAACAAACACGGCCTGTTGCTCCGGTGTACCGCGGGCAACACGTGTTAAAGCGCGATGAAAACGGAGCAGAGCGTTGCACGGCTTGTGGAATGTGTGCGGTTGCCTGCCCAGCAGAAGCAATTACAATGGAGAACGCGGAACGCAAAAAAGGAGAAGAGCATTTATACAGAGAAGAAAAGTACGCTTCAAAATATGAGATAAACATGTTGCGTTGTATTTTTTGCGGCTTATGCGAAGAAGCTTGTCCGAAAGAAGCAATATTTTTAACCGATAGAATTGTGGATGCAGAATATGAACGCGATGACTTTGTTTACGGAAAAGATAAATTGGTAGAAAAAATTGAAAAGAGAATAGATGTTAGTAAACGTCAAACGATTGAAGTTAGTGAATTTAAAAAAGTGCCTGGAACAAAACATAATACACTTTACGATGGTAAAGCAATTGGAAAAGGAAAACATTAATAATCTTGTAAATAAAAAAGTATGTTAGGATATACAATAACACAATGGCTTTTTGGAATTTTATCTTTCCTTGCTATTATGTTTGGCTTATTGGTAGTGTTTAGTAAAAACCCGGTTAACAGTGTTCTTTATTTGGTGCTAACTTTTTTTTGTATAGCGGGGCATTATTTATTAATGAATGCTCAGTTTCTGGCAATTGTTCACATAGTTGTATACGCTGGAGCTATTTTGGTATTGTTCCTCTTTATTATAATGCTAATGAACTTAAATGAAGATAGTGAGCCACAACGAACATGGTTAACAAAAATAATTGCAGCAGCAAGTGGTGGTTTAATGTTGTTTGTTTTAATTGGCTCATTAAAAGGAGCAGAAAAACTTACACTTACAAGCTACGGAGCTGCACAAACGGGCATGGTAAAAAACTTGGGTAAAGTTTTATTTAAAGATTTTTTATTCCCATTCGAAATCATCTCGGTGTTATTGTTAGCGGCAATGGTAGGTGTTATATTAATTGGTAAAAAAGAAACGAAATAAATATGATCAACGGAATTTCAATAAATTATTACATCTTGTTAAGCGCAATATTATTTATTATTGGCGCAGTAGGTGTTATGGCACGCCGTAACTCAATTATTATTTTTATGTGCATTGAGTTAATGTTAAACGCGGTTAATTTATTATTAGTATCGTTTAGTACCTTACATAACGACGCAAAAGGCCAGGTGTTTGTGTTTTTTATTATGGCCGTTGCCGCAGCTGAGGTTGCTGTTGGCTTGGCAATTTTAAGTATGATTTACAGAAATGTAAAAAGCATTGATACAGATTTATTAAGCAATTTAAAACATTAAATAGTTTATGATTAAGTTAGTTGGTTTAGTTCCTCTTTTTCCTTTAATCGGTTTTTTAATAAACGGATTTTTTGGAAAAAAATTAAGCAAGGGTGCTTCAGGTGTAATTGCTTGCGGAGCTGTTTTGGCGTCCTTTATAATTTCTTTATTATTGTTTTTTGAGGTAGAAAAACTTCCAACACATTCAGCAACTATTAATTTGTTCGATTGGATTAGCGCCGGAACCTTATCTGTACCTTTTGAGTTTGTTATTGACCCATTATCGAGTTGGTTTTTATTAATAATTACCGGAATCGGGTTTTTAATACATGTTTATTCAACTTCCTATATGCATGACGATGCGGGGTTTTCAAGGTTCTTTACCTATTTAAATCTTTTCGTGTTCTTCATGTTACTGTTGGTGTTAGGAAATAATTTCTTAATCATGTTTGTAGGCTGGGAAGGTGTAGGTTTATGTTCTTACTTGCTAATTGGGTTTTGGTTTAAGAATAATGATTATAACAATGCCGCCAGAAAAGCTTTTGTAATGAATAGAATTGGCGACCTTGGATTTTTATTAGGCATACTTTTAATTTTTGTAACCTTTGGAAGCATTAGTTACAACGAAGTGTTTTCAAAAGCGGGAACTGCATCAGAAGCAACCATTACCGCCATAGCACTCTTGTTGTTTGTTGGTGCCATGGGTAAATCGGCACAAATTCCTTTATACACCTGGTTACCCGATGCAATGGCCGGACCAACCCCTGTATCAGCGTTAATACATGCTGCTACCATGGTAACTGCAGGTATTTACATGATTGTTCGTTCAAATGTGTTTTATTCTATTAGTGAAGTAGCTTCTGAAACAGTTGCTATTGTTGGTGTTGCAACTGCACTTTTTGCAGCTTCTATTGGTTTGTTTCAAAACGACATAAAAAAAATTCTTGCCTACTCAACTGTTTCGCAATTAGGTTTAATGTTTCTAGGTTTGGGTGTTGGCGCATTCAGCAGTTCTGTATTTCATGTTAGTACTCATGCCTTTTTTAAAGCCTTGTTGTTTTTAGGTGCCGGCTCTGTTATTCACGCAATGGGCGGCGAACAAGATATCCGTAAAATGGGTGGGCTAAAGGGCCACATGAAAATTACTTTTGCAACCATGGCCTTGGCAACACTGGCCATTAGCGGTATTCCACCGTTTTCAGGTTTCTTTTCTAAAGATGAAATTTTAGCACACACCTACGAACACAGTTCAGTACTTTGGTTTTTTGGTCAGGTAGCCTCTATGCTAACGGCGTTTTATATGTTTAGAATGTTGTACTTAACGTTTTACGGAAATTTCCGTGGCACAAAAGAACAACATCATCATTTACACGAATCGCCAAAGGCTATGACCATTCCATTAATAGTATTGGCAATCTTGTCTGTTTTTGGCGGATTATTAGGCTTACCGGAATTCTGGCATTTTCCTAATTGGATGAGCGAACATTTATCTTCTCTTATTCTTAGAAAAACACCTGTTACCATGGCGCATGAAACAGAATGGATGTTAATGGGCATTGCGGTTTTAGCAGCAATTGCAACAATTTATGTAGCGTACGTTATTTACCGTCAGAAAAACATTATTCCTTTAAAAGAAGGAGATAAAATGCCTGCGCTTCAAAAAGTAATTTATAATAAATATTATGTAGATGAATTTTATGATGCAATAGTTAGAAAGCCCTTAGATTTAATTTCAACTTTGTTTTACAAGTTTTTTGATAAGCAATTAATTGATGGAACAGTGGAGGGTGTAGGCTCGGGAGTAAAATCAATTGGAGGATTGGTTAAATTAATACAAAGCGGAAATATTGGGTTTTATATCATAAGCATGGTACTGGGTATTGTATTGATTTTATTATTCACTTTTATTATTTAATATAACAAGGATTTATGTTAGCAGGATTATTAATTATTTTTCCATTACTCAGCGCCTTTTTGGTGTTTCTATTAAAAGGTAAAGGAGCGCGTAATGCAGCCTTGGCTTTATCTGTTGGACAATTATTGCTGTCGATGTTTGTGTTGTTTCAGTTTAAACACAACCCCGCTTCTGCGCAATTGTTTTTAAATTGTACTTGGGTAAAAACATTAGGCATACATTTTTCAGTTGCACTCGATGGACTTTCTGTTTTATTAGTTTTGCTTACATCTTTTCTTGTTCCATTGGTTATCGTTTCTTCTTTTAAAAATAATTACGAAAGAGAAAATATATTTTATGGTTTAATTTTATTAATGCAAATGGCGTTGGTTGGTGTATTTATGGCTAATGATGGCTTTTTGTTTTATGTGTTCTGGGAGTTGGCGCTTATCCCAATTTATTTTATTAGTTTAATGTGGGGAGGTGAAAACAGAGCCAAAATAACTTTTAAGTTTTTTGTTTATACTTTGTTTGGATCATTGTTTATGTTAGTGGGGCTAATTTATTTATACAACCACACCTTAAACATAAACGGAGAAAAATCGTGGGCATTACAAGATTTAATTAATGCCGGACACGGCTTATCTGAAGCACAACAAAGCATTGTTTTTTGGATGTTGTTTATTGCTTTTGCAATTAAAATGCCCATTTTACCATTCCACACTTGGCAGCCCGACACCTACGTAACGGCTCCAACACAAGGCACCATGATGCTTTCGGGGATAATGGCAAAAATGGGAACATTTGGATTAATGAAATGGTTGTTACCAATGGTGCCATTAGGACTTGATAAGTGGGGAGGTATAGCAATTGCATTATCTATTGTTGGTGTGGTTTATGGTTCGTGCATAGCAATTGTACAAAAAGATTATAAACGATTAATTGCTTATTCTTCATTTGCGCATTTGGGTTTAATATCAGCAGGTATTTTATCGGCAACAGAACAAGGTTTACAAGGTGCAGTTGTGCAAATGTTATCGCATGGTGTTAATGCAGTAGGATTATTTTTAATTGCAGATATTTTATTACGCCATACCGGAACGCGTGAAATAGATAAATTAGGGGGAATACGAAGTATGAATGGAAACTTTGCGGTATTGTTTTTAATTATAATGTTAGGTTCTGTAGCCTTACCACTTACAAATGGTTTTCCAGGAGAGTTTTTATTAATTAACGGGATATTTCAATACAGCCCTTGGTGGGCAGCATTTGCCGGCTTATCTGTTATTTTAGGGGCAGTGTACATGTTAAGAAGTTACCAGGGGATAATGTTAGGCGAGAAAAAAGACTCACAAATTGCTTTTGGTTCGTTGGATGGCTCAGACAAGGCTGTATTAATAATTATTTGCGCAGCTGTTGTTGTATTTGGTATTTGCCCTAAAGCCATAACAGACATTGCAGAACCTGCAGTTAAAAGTATTTTAGAAAACATTAAATAAAGAGAGTAGAGTTTATGAAAGGATTTTTAATAATAACAGCACTTGGAATTATTGCCATGCTTTTACAGGTGTTTAAGCTAAAAAAGCTTTTACTGCCAATTACTGTGCTTGGAATTTTAACGGCATATGTTTTTAATTTTTTAGAATGGAATCAACCATTTAGTATTTCCTACTTCGAAAACATGATTGCTTTTGATAAAGTTTCCCTTGCGTTTACAGGTGTAATTTTGGCTACCGCATTTTTCTGGTTTATTTTAGCAAGCAAAAGCTACGAAGGCGAAGAAAGCATGATTGATCATTTTGCGTTGGTTTTGTTTGCTTTAACCGGCGCCATAATGCTTACTTCTTTTAAAAACATGACCACTTTGTTTATTGGAGTAGAAATTATGAGTATACCATTATACGTTTTAGCTGCAAGTAGAAAGAAAGACGTGTTAAGCAATGAGGCGGGTTTTAAGTATTTAATCATGGGTTCGTTTGCAAGCGCCTTTTTATTGTTCGGCATTGCTTTAATTTATGGTGCTTCAGGTTCATTTGATATTAACGAAATTCGCGCATACATTACTGCAAACCAAGGCGAATTACCTTCGTTTTTTTATGCAGGAGTTGTAATGATGTTAATTGCCATGTGCTTTAAAGTATCTGCTGCACCTTTTCATTTTTGGGCGCCGGATGTTTATCATGGTTCGCCAACATTAATAACGGCACTAATGAGTACCATTGTTAAAACCGCTGCTTTCGCTGCTTTTATGCGCTTGTTCTTAATAGGATTTGCAGGTGTAAGCGAAATATGGACAGGAATTTTAGTGGTGGTAATTGCCGCATCTTTAATAGTGGCTAATTTAACTGCTGCTGTTCAAACCAATGTAAAACGTATGCTTGCGTTTTCAAGTATCAGTCACGCTGCTTTTATGCTGATGGTTATACTTGCAAATGTAAGAAGTAGTTTATCGGTTAACGCCATTTTATATTATTCTTTAGCGTATTCTATTGGAAGTATTACTGCGTTTGGCGTAATGCATCGTGTATCACGTAATGGAAATGAAACGGTAGATTCTTTTAATGGCCTATCAAAAAGAAGTCCGTTTTTAGCAGTTTGTATGACGATTGCTATGCTTTCTTTAGCAGGTATACCAATAACTTCCGGATTCTTCGCAAAATATTTTGTATTTACCGCCATGATTGGAACAGCCCATAAATGGCTTTTAATTTTAGCAATCTTAACCTCTGCAGTGGGAGTATATTATTATTTTAAAGTAATAATTGCCATGTATTTTAAAGCACCTGATACAACAGTAGAACTTAATACTGATTCAAGCGGCAATTTGGTTGTTTTAATTACAACCATAATTACACTTGTTATAGGCATTGTGCCCGGTTATATAGCAGAAATGTTTACCAGCTAGTTTTGTGGAGGAACAGGGCTTTATTTAAAAGGATTAAAAAATGAATAAACAGCCCGATAAGCCGGATCTTGACAATAAACAGCGAATAGAGCAAATGATACGCTCTTTTTACAACTCTCTTTTTACCAATGAAAGCATTAAGCCGGTTTTTGCAAACACCGATTTTGAAAAACACATGCCCCACATGATTGCGTTTTGGAGTTTTGTTTTATTAGATGAGGCTGGGTATACCACCAATGTTTTTGATAAGCATCTGAATTTGGGAATAAAACAAGAACACTTTGGAATTTGGTTAGAGCATTTTGAAAAAAACCTTCAGAAACAATTTATAGGGCCTAAAACAGAACTCGCCTTACAAAGAGCCAAAGTAATAGCCTACACCTTTGAAAAGAAGCTGGAATCTCTTGGGAAGTTAAAATAACTTAACTAACAACGTGTTTGTTGAAAATATAAGCGTATTGTTACACTCTTGCTGAAGCCTTTTAAATAAATTTGAGTATGATTAAGAAAAATGCTTTTTATACGGGAGTTTTTGCCCTATTGCTTTTAAGCGCTTGTGTGCCTCACAGAATATTAGATGAAACTAAAGGGAAGTTAACAGATTGTGAAACGGAACTTGCAACTGCCAAAAAAAACAGTCAGGATGCTGAAAGTAAATTGGCGGAATTAAAAGAGCAAACGGCAAAAGATTTAAAAGCTTTAGAGGGATTAAAAAGAGACACGGCAATTATTAGTAGTAATTACCGACACTTGACTCAAAAGTACGATAAGCTGGATGTGTTGAATAATCAGTTAATGGATCGTTTAAATAAATTATTGGCAGGAAGCGAAAAAGATAACGCTAAGTTAAGCGGTGATTTACAAATGACACAAGAGCAATTGTTAAAGAAGCAAGACGAATTAAAACTGTTAGAAGCTAAATTATTATTGCAGAAAAAAGAATTGGATGATTTAGCGGCACAACTTAAATTAAGAGAAGCTCGGGTTAACGAATTAGAAGCAATACTAAAACAAAAAGATCAAGCGGCAGCAGATTTAAAAAAGAAATTACAAGATGCCTTGTTAGGTTTTGAAGGAAAGGGCTTAACCATTACACAAAAGAATGGTAAAATTTATGTAAGTATGGATGAGAGCCTTTTATTTGCAAGCGGTAAAACAAATGTTGAGCCCAAAGGAGTAGAAGCACTTAAGACTGTTGCAAAAGTTTTAGAGCAAAACAAAGACATTAACGTGTTGGTAGAGGGGCACACAGATGATGTGCCTATGAAAGGCGCAGGAGAAATAAAGGACAATTGGGATTTAAGTGTTATGCGCGCAACATCTGTAACAAAAATATTATTAAGCAGCGCAAACATTACCCAAAGCAGAATTACGGCCGCAGGAAGAGGAGAGTTTTTCCCTTTAGATAACGCAAAAACACCTGAGGCAAGAAAAAAGAACAGAAGAACAGAAATTATTTTAACGCCAAAGCTGGATGAATTATTAAAGGTACTTGGGGATAACTAGTAAAATCAAGGTATATGGGAATAGCAAAAGAATTTAAATCATTTGCGTTAAGAGGAAACGTAATTGACTTAGCCATAGGTGTGGTAATTGGCGCGGCTTTCAACGGTATTGTAAAATCGTTGGTAGACGATATAATAACACCAGCAATATTAACGCCTGCTCTGAAAGCCGCTAACCTGGCGGATTTGGCAGACCTTGTAATTCCGGGAACAGCAATAAAATACGGATCTTTTATTTCGCAAATTATTTCATTTATAATTATAGCTTTTGCATTGTTTATGGTGGTAAAAGGAGTTAATGCAGCAAAAAAGAAAGAAGAAGAAGCGCCTGGACCACCGCCTGAACCAAGCAATCAGGAAAAATTGTTAATGGAAATAAGAGACGCATTAAAAAAGTAAACTTCCGCCCCATAAACTACTTTATGGCCTTGAAAACCAATAACTTTTAAAAGTTAAACAAGGTTTAAACAACATTTATACACTCTTTAAACGACATTCTGTTTTTATTAAACAAGGTTGTTTTTTCATTTAAACAAGCTGTTTTTCGCTTAAGTTTAAGTAATTTCAATTAAATAGTTGTTTGTCAGTATTATTTTTATAATTTTGCTAAAGTTATTAACAAGTAATTAACTTTTATGAGAAAATTAAGCGCTGATGAGTTTGCACAACTTCCTATAAAAGGCAAGGGTCGCAGCTCGGTTATTTTTACCTCATTAATTAATTTAAAAGAAGGTGAGGGCCTGCTAATAGAGCAGAAAGACTGGACTCGCAAGGCGGCGCCCAGTTCGTTAATACGTTATATTGAAAAGAAATATAAAATGAAGTTTACCTTTGGCGCACTATCAACCGGAAATGGCTGGGCAGTGCAAAGGGTAAAAGAAGGGAAACCGGAAAAGTCAATAGAAAAAGAAAAAAAGGAAATGCCAAAGGAAGATAATTCGGCCATAAATTTAAAATCTGAGATTACTTTGTTTTATTTGGGTAGAATATCCATAAATAAAATTGAACGCATTGAAGACACCTTAAAAGCGGCTATAACGCATTTTTGGAAAGAGGATAGAAAGGCTGTTGAACAAATATTAAGGGAAGTAATAAATGCCTTAAATGAACAAGGGCATATTATTATTGAAAATGAAAAAACTTATCTCCCATTAAAAAGGGCATAAAAAAAGAGGCGATTAAGCCTCTTTTTATTTTTAATTGTTTACCAAAAGTTTAAATCCTTTTCCGTGAATGTTGATGATTTCAACTTTACTGTCTTCTTTTAAGTATTTTCTTAGTTTAGCAATGTAAACATCCATACTTCTTCCATTAAAGTAATTATCATCTTGCCAAATAGATTTTAAAGCAAAACCCCTGTCTAATACATCGTTTTTGTGAACACAAAGCAAACGTAAAAGCTGACTTTCCTTAGTAGTTAATTTTTGTTCGGCAGAACCATGTTGCAACACCTGTTTCTCTGAATTGAAATTGTAATTTCCAATTTTAAAATTTACCTCTTCGCTGTCGCTTGAACGAACTTTGTTTGTTCTTCTTAATACAGCAGTAACGCGTGCCAATAATTCTTCCATGCTAAAAGGCTTGGTAATGTAATCATCGGCTCCGGCATTAAAACCCTCAATCGTATCTTCTTTCATGCTTTTAGCAGTTAAGAAAATAATGGGCGTGTTTTTATCGGTTAGGCGAATTTCTTTAGCAAGTGTTATACCATCTTTTACAGGCATCATTACATCTAGTAATAACAAGTCATATGATCCTTTAAAAAACAATTCAGAACCTTTTTGGCCATCTTCCGCCAGCTTGGTTTCAAAACCCTTTGCTTCTAAATATTCTTGCAATAATGGCCCTAAACTTGGGTCGTCCTCCACTAGCAAAATTTTCGTTTTAACATTTTCCATGATTTCCAAGTGTTAAATTTTAACTAAAGATAATCAGAAAATGTGCCAGATTTTAACATTTAACATTTATTTTCAAACGGAAGGTGAATTATAAAGGTGCTTCCTTTTCCTAATTCGCTTTGCACCTCTACATTACCGCCATGTTTTTCAATAACTGCCAAAACATAAGAAAGCCCTAACCCGAAGCCTTTTACATTATGCACATTTCCGGTAGGAACTCTATAAAATTTATCAAATATTTTACGTTGATTTTCTTTACTGATGCCAATACCGTTATCGCTAACCGAAATTTTAATACCTGTTTGGGTGTTTTCGGTTTTTACGGTTATTTCCGGAATACCTACTGTATACTTAATGGCGTTATCAATTAAGTTAAACACAATATTGGTAAGGTGTACTTTATCGGCAAGTAATTTGTGTTTTTGCGCCAATAAAGAGGTGTTTATTTTTCCGCCTCGTTGCCCAATTAACAGTTGGGTATTGTTTATGGCAGTGTTAATGATGTCGTGAATATCAAGTTCAACAGGCTTTAGCTTAAATTCTCCTTTATCTAAAATAGAGGTTTGTAAAATACTTTCTACCAATACACTTAAACGTTTATTTTCATCGCGTATCATTTTTAAATAGCGATTTTGTTTATCAGGAGTTTGGCTTATGCTGCTATCACTTAACATTTCGCTTGCAAGTGAAATGGTGCTAATGGGTGTTTTAAACTCATGCGTCATGTTACTTATAAAATCATTTTTTATGGCAGACAGTTTTTTCTGTTTTAAGTTAGAGGCTAAAATATAATAATAAGAAAAAACGAAAATTAAAATAACTACAACTGACATAATAAGCAACGGGTACATACCTTTAAACAAATCGCGTTGTTGATTAGGAAAATGCAAAACCAAATATTTAGGGTCAATAAAATTATTTATTGGGGTTAAAGATACTTTGTAGGCCATGCCTAAAGAATCTATATCTACTTCAGCAAATTTTAAGTTAGAGTGATGGCTGCTGCCCGGAAACAAGGAGGTAATGTAATACGAGAATTTGAAATTTATACCAAAGATTCGTAATTCGTTTTTTAATAACGAATCTAACATTAAGGTGTCTATTTTTTGTTTGTAATTATTGTAAGAGTCAAACGAGTATTCTTCTTTAAAAAAATCGTTACCTGTTTTTCCAATTCCTGCTAAATCCGTAAAATCATTAGAAACATTGTTTTTTGTTGATTTTAAACCATCTAAAAAAGCTGAGAAAAAGGGAGATAATTTTAACGAGTCTCCTTCAATATCTTTAGAGGTATATTTAATTGTTTTTCGTCCGTTACTGTCAATTGTTTGTTCTTCCGAAAACCTGAACCCGGGGGAGTTGCTTATTTTCCCATTTAAAAGAGGAGTATTAATAAATACCCCTTGCCTTTTTATTAAAACCGAGCGGCGCGATTTATTTAGTGTGTCTAACTTTTCTAATTTTTGCGCTGTAAGATTTAGCGCTTCATTTACTTTTTGTTCAAAAACCTCTTCTCTTACGTTAAAGTCGTTTTTAATCCAATAAATTTGAATGATAACCAGTGTTGCGAGTGCAACAGAAAATAATACAGTAATTAATACGAGTTGTTTTTTGGTCATTCCAAATACAAATGTAGGCTATAAATACAAGTTGGAATCTAAAAAAACCTTAATTAAATAGAAACTCCGTTAACAACCTTACTTCTTAAGCGAATAATTGCCTCATCGGCCTTTGCTATTGTTTCGTAAGTATATTTAATATCTTTATCCGCTATTATTTCACTCATAATCCCAGAAATAACAGATAAATCATTAAACACAAACATTGCTTCAGGGCCAAGATTAGACTGGCCAAGTAAAACAATTATATTGTCTAAAGTCTCTTTATGTCTAATGATAGCACTAATAATTCCCTCAGAGGGTGTTTTTTTTGCAATTTGGCAAGAAGTATAAAACCCTTCTATCCAAACGCCGGCAATTATTAATGCAGAGGTTGCAGGCCTGCTGTTTGCCTTTAAAATTTCATCTGTTTCACGAAAGGCAATGGTAATAATTTGTAATGTAGAATCTTTATTGTCGCGCTGTGCATCCATGCGCTCAAACATTCCTTGATCAAATGCTTTATGCACGCCAAGTTTTTGTGCAAGGGAATTAACGCATTTTAAGTACAACAAACTTTCTTGTGTTTGATCAAAAACATTGGCAACGCTTAAATCAGAACCAAACACACCAAGGTTTAGGGCAATATAAAGTTCGGTGTTATAGTTTTTAAGATTATCCGGATTATTAAGGACTTCCGTATCGTATTCTAATTTATTTTCTGCAACTAATTTTAATAACTCACCTCTGTCCGGCAAAGAATTAAATACGTTTTGTGCACTAACTTTTGTTTGTAATATTGCTTTTTTAGTGTCTTCGTCAAGTTCATCAAATTCTTCAAGTTTCTCTCCGCTTCCGCAATTAGAAAGAAAGAAAGAAGCAATGACAATAGCAATATACTTGAAAACAGGTTTCACAGGCATAGTACAAATATATTAAAAAAAGTTTACTTTTTTATACCATTTTCGTAGTTTATTCTACTAATTTCTTTTCCACTTTTGTCGTAAAAAATCCACTCTCCGTGGGCTACACTCTGGGTTTTGCCTTTACGTCGTTCTTTAATTATTTTATAGGAGGTGCTACTTTGCAATTTATTGTTGCTATAATAACTAAAACAGGTGCCACTAAGTTTACCGTTTTTAAAATGTTGAATTTTGTTTATTCCTCCTGTTTCGTAATAATATTTCCACTCCCCGTGCTGATGCCCTTTTTTGTAATTGCCTTGCGAGTCAATAAACGAGCCCTTTTCAAACCATTGAATAAATTTACCATGTTTAATTCCGTTTACATAACTGCACAATTCTCTTGGTTGTCCGTTTTGGTACCAATAGTTCCACTTGCCCTGTTTTTTACCTTTTGAATTATATTTACCACTATAATTGGGCTTACCGTTGTAGTGCCAACCATTCCAATTACCGGTAATAAGGCCCTCAGTAAAGGTTCCTTCATCTTTTTTGTTTTTATTATCCCACCAACTTACCCATAAACCATTCTCTTTTCCTTTCAAATACTCGCCCTCTTGTAAAGTGTTTCCGTTTTCAAACCAAGTTGTCCATTTGCCCGTTTTAAAATCTGATTCGTAATTTCCTTGGCGCCATAATTCTCCGGTTTTGTAGTAAAATTTCCAGGAGCCCGTTTTTTTATCGTTTAAAAAATTTCCTTCACTTTCAACTTTACCGTTGTTGTAATAATAAACCCATTTATCTTCACGAATGTTATTCGTTAATGTCCCCATCATTTCTAAACCACCTTCTTTGGTATAAAATTTCCAAACACCATTTTTTGCATTGTTTGTAAAATTTCCTTCACTTTTAACTTTGTGATTAGGGTAAAAGCTGGAGTAATATCCGTTTAAAGCGCCTGATTCATACACTGCTTCGTAATCCAACTCACCGTTTGGGTGAAAAAAACGCCATACACCATCTTGCAAACCGTTTTTGTATTTGCCCATGGCTTTAATAATTCCGTTATCGTAAGTGGCGGTTATGCTGCCGTTTCCATTACTTACCAATAACTCGCCTTTAGGCCCCCACAAATTAATTAAATGTAAAACACTGTCTTTGTATTCTTTTTCGTATTTAGGTTTTCCGCTTTCGTATTGTTCTGTCCAGTAACCGCAAGGCTTGCCTCCACAATAATTTTCTTTGCCTTTTATTTTGCCATTTTTAGTATAAACTAAAACTTCTCCTTCTTTTTTATCTTTTTCAAACTTCCCTATGCTTTCTATTTGGCCATTGTTGTAGTAATATATCCAGTCGCCTTCTTTTTTACCGGAAACAAAAGTTTCAATACTTTTTATTTTTCCGTTCTCGTGATAGCTGGTCCACGTACTATCGGGTAAATTATTGGTAAACCTTGTTATTTGGGCAGTTTGGCCGCTTTTGTATTTGTAAACATTGGTTCCCCATTTTTTACCTTGAAAAAATTTTTCGGTGGCTTTTACATTTCCATCTTCGTAATAAAACACCCAAACACTATCTTCTTTGCCATAATTATAAAAACCTTTTCTATTGTATTTCCCGTTTTTATAATACTCAAAAAAAGCGCCATGAGGCATGCCTTTGTAATAATCTATTTCTGATTTTAGCTGAGTTTGTTCGCGGTCGTAAAATTCTTTTTTAAGTTGAGATGAGCCTAAAAAAGACAGTAGAATAAATAGGAATAAAAAAGGATAACGCATGCTTAAATTTAGTTGCCATAACGCAAGCTTTATTGTTTAGTTACAGAATTTGTGAACATTAAATTATTAGCAACAAAAAAGGCGCCAATTAGGCGCCTAAAGATTTTAATTTTTAAACATTAGTTGGCTTTAAAAAACTCATCGTAGCTTACTTCTTTAGTGTCTAAAGAACAATTAGATTTAATTAAATCTAACACTTTTCTGCTATAAACCGATTCGTAAATTTTTTGCGCTTCTTTTTCTTTGCTTAATAAAGTGGCACTTATTTTTGCTAAATCTTCATCTGAGGCTTGTTGGCCATAGCGCGCATATTCAGAACGAATATAGTTTTTTGCCTCTTCCATTGCTTCATCTGAGGTAACAGTAATGCTGTTGTCTTTTATAATTTTATTTTCAATTAATTTCCATTGCATCGATTTTGCATACATTGGATATTCTTGATCAATTTGTTCTTGTGTTAAAGGCTTTTCATTTACTGTTTTTAACCAGCGTTTTAAAAACGAATCAGGTAACTGTAAGTTTAATTTTTCAACCAATTTCTTTTCAATTTCTTGATGTAAAAACCTATCCGCATCTACATTAAACATTAAGCCCAATTCTGTTTTTATTTTTTCTCTGAACGAGGTCTCATCAGTAACTACGCCAGGGCCATAAATTTTATCAAACAATTCTTGATTTAATTCCGCATCTTCTAAGCGCGCAATGTTTTTTACGGTTAATTGTATGTTTGAATTAAAGTTTTCTGCAGCTTCTTTATCAATACCAAGAGAAACGCTTTTGTCTAACGCAGTTTCATACAATTCGTTTACATTAATGGTGAGTTTGTCTTCTTTTTTAATTCCAATTAATTTGGCTTTGGTGGCTTCGTTTTTTAAACGGTCAATTCCAACACTTGTGCTTTTGTAAACGCCGCCGGCTTTAATCTCACCGGCTTCATCTAATTCATTAATATCAACAAACACAACGTCTTTATCCGATGCTGTTTCTGGATTTATGGGTTTACCATAATTCTTTCTTACATCTTTCAGATATTTTTCAACCAACTCTTCATCAATTTTTACAGTTTTGTAATCAAACTTAAGATTATTGTTAATGTCTACCTTAAACTGTGGAGCTAAACCTAACTCGTATGTAAATTCAAACTCTTTTTGTGATTCAAAATCAACCGGTGTTTCTGCTTTAGGCATTGGGTTACCCAAAATATCCAATTTATTTTCTTCAATAAATTTATAAATAGCATCATTTAAGAGTTTATTTATTTCATCAACTAAAACTTGAGTACCGTATTGCTTTTTTATTAGCCCTTCAGGTACTTTTCCTTGTCTAAAACCGGGCATCACTACTTGACGCTGAACTTTTTTTAATCCTTCTTTAAATTTACTTTCATAATCTGCGGGTACAATTGAAATTGTAATTTCTGCATTTAACGAATCAAGTTCTTTCTTTTTAATATCCATGATACCTAAAAATTAATTGGGCTGCAAAAATAAGGATTTTTCTGCAAATACAAGCAGGTGGTGTAATAAAACGAATTTAAGAAAAAAGAGGGAAGTAAAAATGATTAGTCATCTGAAGGATCAGGCGCTGCAATAGGCTTTGCTCTTTTGGCTTTCATACTAGAGGGCCAAATAATGGTAACTACTTCGTTGTGCACAGTAGTCATGGCTTTACTCATTCCGTTTACAATATTTACATTTTCGTTTGATTTGTTTTTCCAGGTTCTTTTTACCTCTTCATACGTTCCATCACTTAATAAAATATAAAACTTTACAACCTTACCTTTCATTACTTCCGCTTTTCCTGTATTGCATACAGCTTTATTGCCCATTCGGCTCGTTATAATAACATCGGTATAAACACCATCCTTTACCTCATCGGCACCTCTGTCTTCAAACTTCATGGCCCATTTGTTGTAGCAGTTTAGTTCGGCTTTTTCTTCTTTTACTTGAGCGAAGGCGGTACTAATAGTTAATACCGAAAATAATAATGCGTAATTAATGTATTTCATAATCTATTGTTTAGCATTTAAATTTCAACAACTGTGCCGAAAATGGGCAAGCATTGTCTTTACTTTGTTATTAGCGCAACAGCTTTATTAAAAGATGTTAAACAGTAATGTAAAAGTTTTTAAATATAGAAAAAAACATCAAAACAAAATAATAATTAATAGAGTGTTTTGATAATTAAGATAAGCGATTTTCTGCTTTAACCAGCACTAATTTAGTGGTTTGCTACAAAACATGGCAAGCAATTGCTTTTTTATGTAGTTATTTTGTTGGCTTAAAATACAAAAAATGCTTATTAAAACTTTTGGATACACTGTGCAAGGGGTAGACGCCACACGTGTTATAGTTGAAGTAAATATTTCACAAGGAATTAATTTTTACTTAGTTGGTTTACCCGATAATGCCGTTAAAGAAAGCCAACAACGCATTAGTGCCGCTTTAAAAAACCACGATTTTAAAATACCGGGTAAATTAATTACGGTAAATATGGCTCCTGCCGATATTAGAAAAGAGGGCTCTGCTTACGACTTAACAATTGCCATTGGTATACTTGCCGCTTCAGAACAAATAGTAAAAGAAAATGTACACGAATATGTTATTATGGGAGAGCTAGCTTTAGACGGCCAAATAAGGCCTATACGGGGCGCTTTACCAATTGCCATTAAAGCAAAGCAAGAAGGTTTTAAAGGAATTATTTTACCAATAGAAAATGCTGCTGAGGCCGCAGTGGTAGATGGTTTAAATGTGTATGGAGTTAATTCAATTAAAGAAGTAATTGATTTTTTTTCAAATGATTGCAGCGGATTAGAAAAAACAAACATTAATATAAGCGAATCCTTTTTACATTTAGTAGATGAAGTTAATTTTGATTTTGCAGACGTGAAAGGGCAAGAGAGCATAAAACGCTCTTTGGAAATTGCTGCTGCGGGCGGACACAATTTAATTTTAATTGGACCTCCCGGTGCAGGTAAAACCATGCTAAGTAAAAGGTTACCTTCTATTTTACCCCCACTTACAATAGATGAAGCCTTAGAGGCAACAAAAATACATAGTGTTGCCGGAAGAACGGGGAAAAACAAAACAGGTTTAATTACGCAACGCCCTTTTAGAAACCCACACCACACTATTTCCGATGTGGCGCTTGTGGGTGGAGGCAATCATCCACAGCCCGGCGAAATTTCTTTAGCACATAACGGGGTTTTATTTTTAGATGAATTACCCGAGTTTAAAAGAACAGTTTTAGAGGTAATGCGTCAACCGCTAGAAGACAGGGTTGTTACTATTAGCAGGGCAAAATTTAGTGTTGAATATCCGGCAAGTTTTATGTTGGTTGCAAGTATGAATCCTTGTCCTTGTGGGTATTACAACCATCCGGAAAAAGAATGTGTATGCTCGCCAGGAATTGTACAAAAGTATTTGAATAAAATTTCAGGACCATTATTAGATAGAATTGATTTGCATGTTGAGGTAACCCCTGTTTCTTTTAATGAGTTAAGCGCTAATTCTAAAGCAGAATCAAGTAAAAGCATTAGAGAAAGAGTTATTAAAGCGAGGGAAATTCAAACAAAACGATTTAGAAGTTTTGGAGGTATTTATTGCAACGCTCAAATGCGCAGTAGTGATATTAAAAAGCACTGTGATTTAGATGACTCAGGAAAAACCATTTTAAAAAATGCCATGGAAAAGTTAGGATTATCGGCCCGAGCTTACGACAGAATATTAAAGGTTGCCCGTACTATTGCAGATTTAGATGCTTCTAAAGAAATTGCAACGCAACATATTGCGGAAGCCATTCAGTTTAGAAGTTTAGATAGAGAAAATTGGGCGGGATAAAAATTGTTTGTATTTTTAAGTAAACAATCAATTGAGAAGAACAATAAATAATTTAGTAATACTGCTTCTTTTCACGACAAAGAGCCATGTTTTTTCTCAAATAAATCAGCAACAATTTTTAAAGGAGTTTAATAGCGCAAATTTTAAAGAGAAAGTGAGATTGACTTCTTCTGTTAACTACGCTCAAATAAAAGATGTTTATCCTTTAATTGAGGATACATTAAATAAAATAAAACTAAAGGTTTATAATAATACCAGCAGCTCTGAAGCAAAATTTTTATTTGAAAAAATTGAATCAAGTAAAGCGGTTTATTTTAATCAGTTTACCAAGGCCGTTTTTGTTTTAGAAAACGCCTTAAACAACCACGCCCAAAACATTTATGATTCTTTGTATTGCTTAAATGGCTTAAAGAATATTTATATAAAATTAAGCAACTTAAATAAGGCTGTTGAAGCAAATGAACTTTACGACAAACTGGCTAAACGAAGCGGTGACCAAAAATATTTATCTGAAAGGATGAAAAAAAGCTCCATGTGTAATGCTTTTGGCTTAATGAATCAGGCAATTTTGGAAAGGAGAAAAGAGTTTAATGAAGAATTTGCAACCAGAAGGCACGACACAGATTTTATTGCCGGATATCATAACGACTTAGCCGTTTATTACAACAAACAAAAAAATCCAGACAGCTCTCTTTTTCATTTAAATATCGCAGAGCGTTATCTAACAGCAAAGCTAAAGTACACTAAAAACTTAGAGTATTATCAGTTTTTTAAAGGATTAATTCAAGGAAACAAAGCCTTAGCATATACCAATAATGGTGATTATAAAAATGCCATACCACTTCTTAAAATAGACATATATTACAGTTTAAAGCACAACAACACAGAGAGCGCTTTAAACAGTTATGTATTAATTTCGGAATGCTTTATTAAGTTAAAAGATTTTCGGAATGCAGTTTTGTATGCCGATTCTGCTAAAATGTACGCTCAAAAATCTGATCAAATTCGCCAAAAATTAAATTATATTTTGCTTGACGCCGATTTGCTTTACGCACTTGGGAAACATGACAAGGCGGCAAACAGGTTTCGTGAATATATCATGTATAAGGATTCTGTAAACAATCATGACAAAGAAGTGCAGTTAATAAACCAACAAGTTGCATTGGATATTCAGAAAAAAGACATAGAGTTAGCAGAGAAAAATGATTTTATACAAAGTGCAAAAGTAGGGGAAGCAAAACAAAAAACATTTAGAGCCTATTTAATGGCAGGCATTGTTATATTGATTTTATTAATTGGAATTTTGTTTTACAACAATAATTTATCAAAAAAGAGAGAATACGAATTGTCTGTTAGAAATGATCAAATTCAAAATCAAACCAAGTTAATTGAAAACTCATTAAAAGAAAAAGAAATACTGCTAAAAGAAGTGCATCATAGGGTTAAAAACAACCTCCAAATTATTAGCAGCATTATTAACATTCAAAACGATAAAACAAAAGACACTAAGACGAAGGAAATTCTAGACGAATTAAAACTTAGAATATCATCCATTGCGCTTACACACCAAATGCTTTACCAGAAAGGAAGCATGAGCGAAGTGTTGTTAAATGAGTATATAAATAATCTGGTGAATCAAATTAATACTAGCTTTGATAATCAAACTGTAAAAATTGAAACAGCATACGTTTCCCCAGACATTAAGTTAAACATTGATTTAGCAATTCCTTTGGGCCTTTTAGTGAACGAAATTATTACCAATGCTTTTAAACATGCATTTAAAGAAAAAGAAAGCGGTTTAATAAAGGTTAAGGTTTCCATTGAAGGAAATAATATAAAAATTAATGTAAAAGATAATGGTGTTGGTTTACCTGCTAACTATAAAGATTTACTGGAAGAAAAGCAAAGTTTAGGCTTTGAATTAATTGCCATTTTAGCAGAGCAAATAAACGCTCATTTGAGTTTTAAAAACAATACCGGTACCGAAATTGAAATTTCTTTTAAAGCTTAGTAAATTCTTTTTAGGTTTAAATCTTCAGGAACTCTTAACACCATTGGAAATTTCTCAACTTTTACAGAACTACTGTCTAACCCAAAAGCACGCGATTCGGTTAAACTCATCCTCTTTAAAAAGAAATAAGCGTTTAAAATAAGCTTTTCAAAAAATGGTAATTCATTGTCAAACGATAAGAATTTCTCAATAACCACAAATTTAAAGTCGCCAATAATATTGTTTTTACTTAAAGATTCATAACGACTGGTAATATCCACCTCCTTGTTTTTAACCAAATCCTCCACCACACTTCTAAACATGTAATTAATTCTAGGCGCTACTCTAAATCCTAATTTAAAATCAACACGAATAATGTCATCAATTGCAACATGCGTAACTTTATATTCCATTCTGTAAGGCTCGTCCATTACATCCACATGCACAAACCAATAAATGTCTGCTCGTTTAGGGCGTTTTTGTAAAATAGAATAAATAATTTTCGATTCAATTTCTTCCGGATTGTTTGCGCCCGTCATGTAAACCAAATGCGTTGCATATTTTGGTATGGTTTCGTCTCGGCTTAAATCTACTAATTTACTTTGGTGTTCGGCAAGCTTTACCACATCAACATATCTTTTTCTAATTTGCTTAGCCAAATACCAAACTGCCATAATAGATATTAAAATCATTGAAATAATTAAAGTTATATAACCTCCCTTTGGAAATTTTTCAAGATTAGCAATTAAAAAAGCCGACTCAATTATTACATAAACAACAATAAATAAATAAATAAACCACAAAGGATATTTTTTTATACGCATAAAAAAGGCTAGTAACCGAGAAGACATAAACATACCCAGAATAATGGTTAAGCCATAAGCAGCCTCCATGTTTGAAGATTCTTTAAAAAACAAAACAATAGCAACACACCCTAAATAAAGCAACCAATTAATAGAAGGAATGTATAACTGACCCTTTAACTCGGTAGGATATTTAATTTTAACTTTAGGCCAAAAATTTAATCGCATGGCTTCGTTTATTAAAGTAAACGAACCGCTAATTAATGCTTGTGAAGCTACTACGGTTGCAACAGTGGCAATACCAATTCCTATAGGCAAAAACCAATGAGGCATTATAGAATAAAACGGATTAGAACCATTTAATGTTTTTCCTTCCATAGAAATTAACCAAGCCGTTTGCCCCATGTAATTTAACACCAACATCGATTTTACAAAAATCCAACTTATTCTAATGTTTTTTCTACCGCAATGCCCCATGTCTGAATACAATGCTTCTGCCCCGGTAGTACATAAAAAAACAGCGCCTAATAACCAAAAAGCTCCAGGGTAATTGATTAATAAATTTATTCCGTAATATGGGTTTAAAGATTTTAGCACGGTATAGTCGTGGCTTAGGCCCATTATACCCAGTACGCCAAGCATTAAAAACCAAATAAACATTACGGGACCAAAATATTTACCAATAAAATTGGTTCCAAATTGTTGAATAAAAAATAAAACCGATAAAATGGCAATTACAATAGGAATAGTATGTAAATCACTAAAACGAGGAATTAATCTTAATCCTTCAATTGCCGAAGAAACAGAAATAGGCGGGGTAATTATTCCTTCACCTAAAATACAACACCCACCAATAATTGCAGGAAAAATAAGCCACTTAACACGTGCTTTTTTTACCAAGGTATATAACGAAAAAATTCCTCCCTCACCTTTGTTATCTGCTTTTAATGTAAATACAACATATTTTATTGTTGTTTGAAGTGTAATGGTCCAAAACACCAACGACATGCCCCCAATTATTAAAGTAGAGTTTATTGGCTTTTCACCAACAATTGCTTTCATTACGTATAAAGGAGATGTACCAATATCACCATAAATAATGCCTAAAGTAACTATTAAGCCGGCTAAAGTAACTTTGTTTAGTTGGCCGGATTGATGAGATGCCATGTGTGAAATTAAAGGAACAAAAGTAGCACAAAAAACTATTTACAAGTAAAAAATAGATTAAAGTATAAAATTTAAAGCTTAAATTTTTAGAAGCACTTAAATTAACGGCTGTTTTAACGTGATTTAATACAATAAATTTGTGGCCTTGCGTTAAATAAATTAACTTTAAAGTGCTAATGGTATCAATGAAGAGGGCCTTATTATATCTGTTTCTGTTTATTTCTTTTTTCTCACACTCTACTCATAATAGAGCCGGAGAAATTTTATATAAAAGAATAGCACCTTTTACGGCTACTGTAAATGGATTGGTTGTACCCATTTATCGTTATCAGTTTCAAATAAACACCTATACAGAAATTAATAGCCCGGGAGGAAATGCGGATAGATGTAAACTTACTTTACATTTAGGAAATGGAGATAGCATTATAATGCCGCGTGTTAATGGTTCGCCGGCAGGGCCTTCAGGCGATTGTGGCGGTACTTTTAACGGAGTAGACATAAATTTCACAACGCGCTACAACAAATATTTGGGAGAGTATCAATTTACAAATGCTGGAATTTATAAAGTATATATGTTTGACCCCAACAGAAACGCAGGTATAATAAACATTGTAGGTGGAAATTCTGTTAACCAACCTTTTTATCTTGAATCTTTATTAATTATAAATAATTTTACAGGCGCTAATTCAGCACCCGACTTTACCTCGCCCCCTTTAGATAATGCCTGCAGAGACATTTGTTTTTTTCATAATCCTGGGGCATTTGATGCAGATGGCGATAGTTTAAGTTATGAATTAACTTTTTCAAGAGGGATAGATCAAAGCGGCAACATTGGTGCAACTATACCCGGGTATGTTTATCCCGCAACCGGCGCAGGCGGTTCTTATAGTATTGATCCTATTTCCGGCACTTTAACTTGGTGCACTCCGCAATTAAATGGCGAATATAATTTGGCGTTTATTGTAAAAGAATGGCGAAAAAACACCGACAATAAATTTACCATGGTAGGGTATGTATTACGCGATATGCAAGTTGTGGTAGAAAGTTGCCCCGGAAACAATCCGCCTGTTTTAATAGTGCCTAATGATACTTGTGTTGAAGCAGGAACATTGGTAACTAAAAACATTCAAGTTTCTGATCCAAATACCGGCAATTTCCTTCAACTATATGGTTATGGCGGGCCATTTACTTCTACCAGTCCGTTTGCTTCACTAGTTCCAACTTCAGGAACTACTTCTTTTACCTCGGTGTTTAATTGGCAAACAAATTGTAACTTAATTCGCTTACAACCTTATCAAATAACGTTAAAAGCAGAAGATCAGCAATCGCCTGTAAAATTAGTGGTATTTAAATCGTTTAATATTAAAGTTGTTCCTCCTTCGGTAAAAAATGTAACCGCAAATCCTGTGGGTACTTCTATTCATGTTTCATGGCTTCCGAGCACATGCAGTGGGCCTGCAAACCCAATTATTAAATACGAAATTTATAGAAAAAACGATTGTACACCCGTTACCTATAACCCATGTTCTCCGGGTGCACCTCAAGGATATGGTTTTGCATTAACCGGAACAACTTCCCCTAATACTTCTACTTTTATTGATAACAATAACGGACAAGGATTAATTGTTGGACAAGATTACAGCTATATGGTTGTTGCGGTTTATTTAGACGGTTCAATTAGCTATGGATCGTCATTGGTTTGCGCTAAGTTAAAAAGAGATATTCCAATTTTACTGAATGTAGATATTGAAAGCACCGCTGTAAATACAGGAAGTGTTTTTGTGAGATGGACAAAGCCACTTACTAATTTAGGGAATTTAGATACACTTGTAATTACCGGACCGTATACTTTTAATTTAAGATATAAACCACTAACAGCAACAACATTCAGTACAGTATATACTGTTACAAAAAATAATTTTTACGAATTAAATCAGTTAAGCGATACTACTTTTTTACATACAAACATTAATACAGTTAACAATGCGTTAGAATATAAAGTAGAGTTTGTAACCAATACCTTTACCGTAGGAACATCTCAAAGAGCAACCTCTGTTTTTTTAACGGCAACTGGCGGCGAGCGTAAAGTAAAACTAAACTGGAGCGCAACTACACCGTGGGAAAATTACAGCTATGAAGTGTATAGAAAAGACCCTAGCCAAATTACCTTTACAGCAATAGCAACTGTAACAAATAATTTTTATACTGATTCCATTAATGTTGCTAATGGCACCACCTATTGTTATTATGTTAGAGCAGAAGGAGAATATTCTGACAATAGTGTACCCGGCCCGCTATTTAATAAATCACAAGAAGCGTGTGCAAAAGCAGAAGATATTACTCCACCTTGTGCGCCAACATTAACTATTACCTCTGATTGTTTAACCGGGTTTGTACAAATAAATTGGAATAATTTAAGTACCGTTTGCGCCAACGATGTTGTAAAATACGTGTTATATAAAAAAGAAACCGTTGAAGAAAATTATTTTGTAATTGACACGCTTGAAGGAGCAAACTCAACCATTTTTGTTTTTGACGGCCTTGAGCAAATTGCCGCTTGTTACGCTGTTTCAGCAATTGATTCTGCTGGCAATGTTGGACCCAAAAGCGAAGACAATTGTGTTGATAATTGCCCGGAGTTTGAATTACCAAACATAATTACATTAAATGGAGATGGTGTAAACGATTTCTTTAAGGCCAGAAAAGTGAGGCAGATAAAAGAAATTGATATGCATGTTTATGATAGATGGGGCACCCTGGTTTATAAAACAAAAGACCCTTATTTTAAATGGGATGGCACTAGCATTTTTAGTAAGCAAGTGGTTAGCGACGGAACATTATTTTACATATGTGATGTTTACGAAAGCCGCGTTAAAGGACCTAAGAAATATACATTAAAAGGCTGGGTACAAGTTGTAAATTAATTTTTAGTGGAATCGGTAATACTCGCGCATCAAATAAAACTTCATAAAGTTATTTTAAACGGAATTGCTTCTGCTTTATCGCAAATTTTTAAAGAGAAAAGGTATTCAGATAAAGTATTAGAAAAGGTATTTAAGCAAAACAAACAATGGGGTTCGCGCGATAGAAAGTTTATTGCCGAATCGGTTTACGATATTGTTAGGCATTTTCGTTTGCTGTCACACTTGGCACAATCACAAAACAATTATTGGTTTATAACTTCTGTTTATTTAGTAATTAAGGGATACGAGTTGCCTCAATGGCCCGAGTTTAAAGACCTGAATAAAGAGTTTGTTTTAAAAGAATTTGAGAAAGCTAAAACAAATTTTCTTTTATTTAATTCATACAGTAATGATATGAATGAAGTTTGTGTGAAAGAATTAGGAGAAGAAAAATGGCAGCAAGAAGCCATTGCCATGAATAAGCAGGCTCCTGTAGTTATTAGAGTGAATACTTTAAAAACCAATTTGCAAAAACTAAAACAAAACTTATTAAATGATAATATTGAAACAAGTGAAATAAATGGATTGAACAACGCATTAGTGCTAAATAAACGCAGCAATATTTTTACAAATGCAAACTTTAAAGAAGGTTGTTTTGAGTTGCAAGACGCCGGCTCACAATTAATAGGAAATTTTGTTGTCGCAAAAGAAAAAGACTTGGTAATTGATGCTTGCGCAGGCGCCGGAGGGAAAAGCTTACAACTTTCGGCTTTAATGAATAACAAAGGAAAAATTGTAAGCATGGATGTAGCGCAGTGGAAATTGGATGAATTAATGAAACGCGCCAAACGTTCTGGTGCAAATAACATTGAAACTTGTTTGATAGAAAATGGAAATTTCCCAACGAAGTATAAAGAAAAAGCAGATGTTTTATTGCTAGATGTTCCATGCTCAGGAATAGGAGTAATTAAAAGAAATCCGGACACCAAATGGAAATTTAATGTAGAGATGTTTGAAAAAACAAAGGTGTTGCAACGCGAAATAATTAATACTTATGCTGGAATGCTGAAACCCGGTGGTCGCTTAATATACAGCACCTGTAGTATTTTACCTTCAGAAAACAGAGAACAAGTAAATTGGTTTTTAGAAAAAAATTCTAACTTTACGTTCAGCAAAGAAAAAACCATATTTCCAAGCGAAGGATACGATGGGTTTTATATGTGCGAATTAATAAAATCAAATTAAATAGGAAAATGAAAAACGCAATTATTTTATTGTTTACTTTTTTTTGTGGGTTTTTAAATGCCCAAACAAATCAAAATTTAGATGCAACTTCATTTAAAAAAATGATGCAAGAAAAAAACGTGGTAGTGATAGATTTAAGAACCCCCGATGAAATTAATTCTAAAGGAAAAATTAAAGGAGCAGTGGAAATTGATTTTTTAGCAAAGGATGCCGAGGAAAAAGTTTTAAAACTAGATAAAAATAAAACATATTTATTGTATTGCGCGGGCGGCGGAAGAAGCGGGGAGTGCTTAACTTTAATGGCAAACAAAGAGTACAAAAATATTTATCACTTAACAAAAGGTTTTGGCGATTGGGTAAAAGCAGGATACGAAACAGAAAATAAAAACAAAAAATAAATCATGGAAAATAATTTTAGAAACACACCTATTAACCAGTTTGAAACGGTAACGGTAGTAAATCAGAATGTTTTATTGCGCAACTCCTTTGCATGGATGAGCCTTGCATTGGTGCTTACAAGTTTAACTTCGTTGGCTTTTGGCTTTGTACCATTTTTAGCAGAGTTTTTAACGCAAAACAAATTAACTTTTTATGTAGCTATGTTTGCCCCATTAATTTTTGTGTTTATTATTGGTGCACGATTCGAAAAAATGTCATTTCCTGCATTAGCCGGAACATTTGTAGCCTATTCTTTAGTTAACGGAATAAGTTTATCTTTTGTTTTTTGGGTGTTTCAATTGGGCTCTATTTTAAATGTGTTCTTAAGCACCGCTGCTTTGTTTGGCGTAATGGCAGTTGCGGGTTATGTAACTAAAACAGACTTAACCAAACTGGGAAGCATTTTAGTTATTGGCTTAATAGGAATTTTAATTGCTTCGGTTATTAATTGGTTTATGGGAAGCGAAAAAATGGGGTTTATTATTAGCATTTTAGGTGTTATAATTTTTACCGGCTTAACCGCTTACGATGTGCAAAAAATTAAAAACTTAGGTCAGCAATACAATGATGGGTCGGCGATAACACAAAAATTAGGTGTTATGGGGGCTTTAACCTTGTATTTAGATTTTATAAACTTGTTTTTGTTTTTGCTTCGTTTATTTGGAGGCAGAAAATAATTTTAAATTAAAAATCACGCATTAAAAGCGATTAAATTTTAAACCAATTGCTTTTATGCGTGATTTAGTGGAAAAGAATCGTAGTTTACGATTCTTTTTTCTTTGCAGCCTTTTTTGCAGGAGCCTTTTTTGTGGCAGCCTTTTTGGTGCTTGCTTTTTTAGCACTTTTCTTTTTCTTTGGTCTTTTAACACCGGTTGAGCCGATATGTCTTTTGCCCTTTTTGGTTTTTTTGTCGCCTTTTCCCATATAAATTAATTTAATTGCATAAATGTATAAAAATATCTGCTAACAAATTACAGAAACGTATCTTTACATTAAAAACCAATTGTTGAAAAACACCCTCCATAAACAAGAGCGACTTTGCAGTAAAAAGGAAATGGATGTTTTGTTTAAAAAAGGCGTTTCATCAGTTAAAAGCCCGGTTAAAATAATCATTTTTAAAACTACTAGCCCACAACAGGTTTACCCAAACCGCATGATGTTTGTAGTGCCCAAAAAAATATTTAAAAGAGCAAACAAACGCAATCTTTTAAAAAGAAGAATGAGGGAGGCTTTTAGATTAAATAAGCAATTGTTTTATGAAAGAATAAACGAAAGAGAGATTAAATGTATAAGCGCGTTAATATATACAGGCAATCAACTAAGCGATTATTCTGAAATTGAAAAAGCAGTAGTTTATTTGTTAAGTAATGTTGTAAACAAAATTAAATAAAGCTCAAAAACAAAAATTATTGTTTAATTTTAAAGAAGAATTTTGAAAATGAAATTAAAAAATATAAAGAGTAAACTTTTAATCTTTTTTGTAGTTGTTTTTTTAGGCTTTGCAGGCATTTCCTTTACACAAGATTATTTTGAAATTAGTAAGAACCTCGACATTTTTAATGCCGTTTACCGAGAATTAAATGTTGCTTACGTTGATGAAACAAAACCTGGGCAGTTAATGAAAACAGGTATTGATGCCATGTTAAATTCTTTAGACCCTTATACTGTTTATTATCCCGAGAATGATATAGAAGATTATAAACTGTTAGTTACCGGAGAATACGGAGGTATTGGAGCCTCTGTTTATGATATTGACGGAAAAATTATTATTTCAGATCCGGCAGAAGGTTTTGCTGCATACAAAGCCGGATTAAGGGCAGGCGATCAAATTGTAGGAGTTAACAACACAAATGTAGAAGGAAAAAGAAGCGATCAAATTTCAGGATTATTAAAAGGGCAGGCAGGTACACCAATAAAATTAAAAGTAAAAAAAGCCGGCCAATCAACTGTTACAGAATTAAATTTAATTAGAGAAGATATAAAGTCTAAAAGCGTTACCTACTTTGGAATGTTAGACGATAAAAAAACCGGAATTATTAAACTTTCTGTTTTTACTGATAATTGCGGACAAGAAGTAAAAAAAGCGTTTTTAACTTTAAAAGAACAAGGGTGTAATAAGTTAATATTGGATTTGCGCAGTAACCCCGGAGGCTTAATGCACGAGGCGGTAAATATTGTAAATCTTTTTGTTGATAAAGGGCAAGAAGTAGTTTATACAAAAGGACGAACTGCAGATTGGGATAAAATGTATTTAGCAGTTAACAATCCTGTGGATTTACAAATTCCATTAGCCGTTTTGGTTGATCAAAATTCTGCTTCTGCTTCCGAAATTGTTTCAGGGGCAATTCAAGATTTTGATAGAGGTGTTATTATAGGGCAGCGTACATACGGTAAAGGTTTAGTGCAGGTGACCAAAGATGTAGTTTACAACTCTAAAGTAAAAATTACGGTTGCAAAATATTATATTCCTAGCGGTAGGTGTGTTCAAGCGCTTGATTATACGCATAAAGACGATGAGGGACGTGTAGAAAAAGTTCCGGATAGTTTAGTAACCGCATTTAAAACAAAAGGAGGCAGAATTGTTTATGATGGAGCAGGAGTAACGCCCGATATTAAAACTCCGGTTGTAAATGATATAAACATATTACTTTCGCTTAATAATAAATATCATATTTTTAATTTTGCTACAGAATACGTTTTAAAACACAAAGAAATTGCCGCTGTTAAAGATTTTAAACTAGCGGAAGAAGAATATCAGGAGTTTATAAATTATTTAAAAGATAAAGATTATACCTATAAAACCAAAAGTGAAGTTGAAATAATGGAACTTCAAAAAAATGCGGAGGCAGAAGACATGAGTTTTTTAAAACCCGAACTAAAAGCACTAAGCGATAAAATTAATGCCAATAAAAAAGATGATTTGATAAAACATAAAGCCGCAATAAAAACGTATTTAGAAGAAGAAATTATTAGCAGGTATTATTTTCAAACCGGAAGAATTGAATTTAACATACGAAGCGATAAGGAAATAAAAAAAGCCGTAGATGTTTTAAGTGATGAGGCAACATTAAAAAATATTCTTACCCAAATAGATAAGCCTACTAAGCCGTTTAATTCTAAAAAACGCTTTTAATAAATAGTTTTTAGGTTGCGCCTTATTCTCCAAATAATAAAACCTCAACTTGTATTTTTGGTTGGAGCCATTGCACTTTTTTATTACTATAATAAAGCTACACCTCCACTGCAAGTGCCCGATGAAAACAATCATTTTTATCGCGCGTTTCAAATTTCTGAAGGACAATTTTTGCCATACAAACTAAATAAGCGATTAGGTGGAAATATTCCCCTGTCTATTCGTGAATTTGTTTACGCTTACGAAGATGTTTCTTTAAATAAAAAACACATAGTAAGCGAAGAGTTTATAAACCAAAAATTTAATTTAAAATATACAGATACTGCCCGAAAGTTTGTAGATTTTCCTAATACTTCTTTATACGCTCCCATTTCCTATGCACCTCAGGCTTTTGCAATGTATTTAATGAGAAAAAATGATTACTCTATCTCACATCAATATTACGCGGGAAGATTGTTTTCTGTAATTATTTGGATAATTGGAATATTTGTGGCAATTAGTTTGTTGCCATTCGGAAAATGGATATTTACTGCTCTGGCATTGCTGCCAATGAACATTTATATTGCTAATTCGTTTAGTGCCGATGTAGTTACAAATATTCTTGCACTGCTTTTTGTAAGTATTACACTTCATATTGCATTTACTAAAAAGCGGTTCACCTACAATCATTTTATTGTGCTAGCTGTTTTACTTACTTTTTTAGCATTGGCAAAAGTTGTTTACATAGCAATTGTACTACTTGTTTTAATAATTCCGAAAGACCATTTTAAAAGTAAAACACATTATGTAAGCGGCATTGGACTTTTATTTCTAGTAGCATTTATTGCGGCGTATTATTGGTCGGGGGTAATTATGAATTATTACACGCCTTTTACCGAGTATAATCCTAAATTTAGAAAAGGCATTTGTTTATCTAGTTGCGCAAATTATTTTGTACAAAAGCAAATTATTTTAAACGATAAATTTTATTTTGTAAACCTTGTTTTCCGAAGTTTATTCGATCACCCATTTACGTATTTAAACAGCTACATTGGTATTTTTGGAAACTCCGATGTTTTTTTACCTAAAAAAACATCGGCTTGGGCATATTATGCTTTACTATTAATTGCATTGTTTGACTTTACAGATAAAAAAATAAAACTTACAACGAAATTACTTTTTATTTTGGCAGCACTCTCTTCGTTTTTGTTGCTACTGTTATCTCAACACCTCACTTGGGATTGTGTTGGTGAAGGGGTTGTAGATAATATTCAGGGGCGTTATTTAATACCGTTATTTCCCGTTTTGTTTTTAATTTTAATTAATAATAAAATAAAGTATCCGCTAGCTGCCCCGGTGTTGGTAATTACCTTTCTTGTTTTAATACACACGTTAGCATATAATACAATTTATACCAGATATTTTGTTGATACGAGTTACGAAAAAACTTCATTTTATTGTGGAGCAGAAACCGCGGATTCAAGCGGGTATATGCTTACTTCGCATCCGCAAATAAAGCTGAATACTTTTGGAAACAGAACAAATAAGCAAAAATATTCCGGTTTATATTCGGTAATGTTATCGCCAAAATCTCCCTATTCTTTCAGTTATAAATTTAAAAATGTAGGTAAAGGCGATTTGTTTGAAATCTCGGCCATGCAAAAAGGAAAAGGAGCTTTACTTGTTGTATCGGGTAAAGGAGCGAAATGCGAAGACTTTTTTTATTCGTATGGACGTGTTACAGATTACAATAAAAATGGATGGGGAAAAATGAAAATGGTGTTTACATTTTTAAGTAGTTGTGACAGCTCTAATGTTACATTTTTTACCTGGAATCCTGATAGTTCAGAAGTATATTTAGATAATGTAAATTTTAAATGGAGAAAGTTTAAAGAAAATTATGTTGATACAGGATTTTTACGCCTTAAATAAATTCCTGGCTTTTAAAATAATCAAGAATAGCATCAATCATTAATTTGTTTTGCTGCTTTTCATCTAAATGAGGCAGTTGATCTTTTATTTTCCAGTGCGGCCAGCCATCGGCATCTTTCCCCTCAAATTCATAAAAACCAAAAGGCTCTAATAAAGTGCAAATGGCCACATGCATAATTTCCAACTTTTCATCTTTTTTATATTTTTGAAAGGGCTTACCTAATTCTTGTAATCCAATCAAAAAAATTACTGCGTCAATATCCGGCTCTACTTCAAAACGGGCTTTAAGCTTTTCAAGCAATATTTGCCATTCACTTTTCATTTTAAAAAACCTTGTATAAATGAAAGAATTTCTTCTTTTCCAATGTGTTTTTCTGCTGAACTAATAAAGCAGTTGGGTAATTCATCAAAAATTAAAAAAAGTTTTTCTTCTATTTTTTTTATGTTTTTTTGAAGTTCAGTTTTAGAGTTTTTATCTGTTTTTGTGAAAATAATACTAAACGGAATTTCTTCTTCTCCGCACCATTGTAAAAACTCCGCATCAATTTGCTGCAAAGGTAGGCGGCTATCAATTAATATAAATAAACAAACCAAACTATCACGTTTACTGCAATAATCAATAATCAGCGATTCAAATTCGGCTTTTTGGGTTTTAGAAGTTTTAGCATATCCATAACCGGGTAAATCTACCACAAACCACTGGTCGTTAATTTTAAAATGATTAATAAGTTTTGTTTTCCCCGGAGATGCTGAGGTTTTTGCAAGTTTGTTATTGTTGCACAACATGTTTATTAAGGAAGATTTCCCAACATTACTTCTTCCAATAAATGCAAACTCAGGTAATCCCGGTTTAGCGCATTCACTAAGCTTTGAGGAGCTTTTAAAAAACTCAGCTTTTCTTACAATCATAACAACCCTTTTTCTTGCAAATAAGAATTTACGTGTCTTTCTTTTTTGCTTTCGTAAATATCGCTTATGGTTACTAAAATTCCGGTTTCTTCAACGCCTCCAAAACCGGGATTAATTGCAGTTCCAAAAGACTTCATAGTGCTGCTTAAATTCATATAGGCGTTTACCAACGGCGGAATATTTTCACCTAAACTTCGCACGGTTTGGTTTAAATGCGCATGCCCTTCTTTAAAAGGTTTATCTTTTAATTGATTTACAAAGGCGCTAACATCTGTTTTGTTATTTAAACCGTGTATTGGATAAACCAATTTATCAGGGTCAGGAAAATAAAAATTTAAAAATGCTAAAATACAATCGCGTGCTTCCACATTAAAATCGGTATACATGGTAACTTTTCCGTAAAAGTATTTTTGAGAAGGATTATCAATAACCAAAGCCCCTAAACCATCCCATAAATTATCTAAGCTAAATAAACCTTTTCTGAATTGTTCGCTGGGTTGGTATTGCGGCTGTATAAAACTTCGCCCTAACTCAATGGTATAAGGCACGTATTCTTTGTAAAACTGTGGGCTAAAATGAAAGAGTTCTGTTGTTGCTAAATTTACTTTTCCGTTAATAAACTCGGCATTTTTACATAAAATGTAACGATATGCACCAACAATTTCTTTATCCGCCGGATTCCAAACTAAAAGTTGTTCATAGGGATGTGTGCCTATATCAAACTCATCAATGTCAATTTCCTTACCGGTGCCACCGCCTGCGTGCCTAAAGGTAACTTCGCGTAAGCGACCAATTTCTCGCATTACATTGGGCGAGTTAAGGTTGTTTATGATATAAATTTCGTTATTACCATTGTTGGTTTTACGCACGTAACGCTCCTTGTTTAATTCATCTAGCAAGGCTTCTCTGCTAACTTTATCAATTATATCAACCATCATAGTAATTGGTAAAGATAAATGATTAACATGGAAAAAGAAGCGAATTTAATAACTAAAATTGATTATAAACCGTGAAATTTCTGTTGAAAAACCCCTTTTTTTGGCAAGTTTTTAATGCTAATTTTGAGCATAATTTATTTGAAATGAAATTTGGTGTTGTAGTATTTCCGGGCTCTAATTGTGATGAAGACATGGCCTATGTTTTAAGAGATATTTTAAAACAAGAAACAGTTAAACTTTGGCATAAAAATACAGACTTGGAAGGTTGTACGCATATTGTGCTTCCAGGCGGTTTTTCTTACGGAGATTATTTAAGAAGTGGGGCAATTGCCAGATTTTCTCCAATTATGCAAAGCGTTATAAAACACGCCGAAAAAGGAGGCTTTGTTTTTGGAGTTTGCAACGGTTTTCAAATTTTATGCGAAAGCGGTTTATTGCCCGGCGCATTGTTGCACAACAACAGCCGTAAATTTATTTGCAAGAATGTTTTTATAAAAGCGGAAAACAATAATACCATTTTAACCAACGCTGTTCCTCAAAGCAAAGCATTAAAAATTCCTATTGCGCATGGTGAGGGGAAGTTTTATACTGATGAAAACACTTTAAAACATCTAAAGGAAAACGGTCAAATTTTATTCAGATACTGTGATGAAAATGGAAATGTTACCGAAGCAGCTAACCCAAATGGCGCCATGGAAAACATTGCCGGAATATGCAACGCTACTAAAAACGTGTTTGGAATGATGCCACACCCGGAGCGCGCAGCAGATAAAGAACTTTTTAACGAAGATGGAAAAGCCCTTTTTGAGAGCATTTTAAAAAGTGAACTGGTTGCAAAATAAGTCCTTTTAAGTTAACCTTCCTCCATTCATGTAGTTTTTAAGCCGGGGGCTCTAAAAATCCTTACTTTTACTTCCGATGTTTAAAAGGTTGGCAATATTACTTTCAATTTCATTTTCTATGAATGCCCAAAATAATTGGGATTTAAAATCGTGTATAGATTATGCGGTAAAGCACAACATTCAATTAAAGCAAAGCGAAATTAGCAAAAGCATAAATAAAAATAATTTAGACCAAACGAAGGCAAACATTTTACCTACTTTAAACTTAGGAGCATCGCATACCTATAACTTTGGTAAAACAATTGATAGATTTACAAACACCTTTGCAAACACACAGGTATTATCGCAAAACTTTTTTGTAAGCAGTAATTTGGTTTTATTTAATGGTTTTAGTCAGTATAACAATATTAAAGCAAACGAATATAATTACTTAAGCAGTTCTGAAAATATAAAAAAGCAACAAAACGATTTAGCCTTAAATGTTGCCAATGCGTATTTAAATGTAATATTTACCGACGAGCTTTTTATAATTTCAAAAAACCAGTTTGATATTACCAAAGAACAATTAGAACGCACTAAAAAAATGGTAGATGCCGGCGCATTGGCCAAAACAACCCAGCTTGATATAGAGGCACAGTTAGCGAACGAAGAAGTTAATGTAATTAATGCAGAAAACAATAATAAGTTAGCATTGCTTACCTTAATGCAGTTAATGAATATTGATAGCGTAAATGCTTTTAATATTGTGAAACCAAACATTGAAGTAAGCGGTGAGAATTTATTAAACAAGAGCGTTGACGAAATTTATGAAACAGCCGTTAGAACAATGCCGGATGTTAAAGTTTCTGAATACAGCTTAATGAGTTCTGAAAAAAATTTAGCAGCTGTGCGTGGCCGCAGAGCGCCAACTTTAAGTTTAAACGGATCGTTAGGAACAGGTACTTCTGAATTAGCAAAAAAAGTAAATGGTTATACCATTACCGGATACGATACAACTGCTGTAACTACCGGAGGTGATTTTGTATTAAGTCCGCGCGGGGAAGTAAACACATCGCCCATACCTTTTGCCGACCAGTTTAAAGATAATGTGAATAAAAGTTTTGGTTTAACTTTAACGGTTCCGCTATTTAACGGATTACAAACACATACCGGAGTAAAAAACGCCAAGTTAAATTTATTAAACGCAAAATTAAATGAAGATTTAGTAAAACAAAATTTGTACAAAAACATTGCACAAGCATACACCAGCGCCAAAGGAGCCTTGGCGAAGTATTTAGCAAATAAAAAAAGCGTTGAAGCTTCAGAAGAATCTTTTAAATATGCCGATCAAAAATTTAACGTTGGTGCAATAAGCGCCTTTGATTACAATACTGCAAAAAACCGCTTATTAAATGCGCAAAGTAATTTGCTGCAAAGTAAATACGAATATATTTTACGATTAAAGGTGCTTGATTTTTATCAAGGAAAAGAATTAGGGTTTTAATTATTTCTTTTTCAGAGATTTTTTTACAGGTTATACCTTACTCCAAATGAACTTATAATAGTGAATCTTGTTTGTGATGTATTTATGTTATCGTTGGTGTAAAGTAATCCTGGAGCAACTCCTAACGACAAATTCAGGTGTTTTAAAAACGGAACCTTTTTAGCCATACGTAAGTTAGCAGTTAACGGAAGTGCAGCATAACAAACAAAACCAGTTTTTTTTATTTTTTTAGACTGACGATAAATTTCTCCTTGAAAAATTGAACTGGGAAACATAGCAGAGTTGGGAAACGAAGTGTTCTCAGGGGCAAGATATTCATACACATTTAAGTAATTGGATGAATGATAGCTGTAATTGTAAATTATTCCGGGTGAAATTTCAGCACCGGCAGTAAACCAAAACCATTTATTTTGATTAGTGCTAATAGCGGCTCCTATTAAAACATTTATACGGTTAGCAGAAATGCCAAAATAGTATTCGTCATACTTCGATTGTATTTTATATAGTTTTTCATTTGAGCTATTTGTATAAACACTAATGGTATCTAAATCATTTTTGTAATATCTTAAACTACCAATATCCATACCGCCAAAACCAATTCCGGCATAAACGTTTAAATGCTTTAATTTAGTTGTATTGTAATCCCAGTATGCTCTTAAAGCGAACGAGCCATTATATGAGCTGCTTCTTCCGTGCTTAAAGAAAGAACTACTATCGTATCCGGCAAAACTTTGATTTAAAAGATTATCAGTATTATTTGCCTTAAAAACATCGGCTTTGGTTAAAAAATTTGTGGCAAAAGTAGTAAGTCCGTAAAGTTCTATTTGCGCACCACTAAATTTTATTTTTTTTAATGAGTCGTTTTGTGAAATAACAGAATTGCAACAAAACAAAGGTAACAAAGCAAAATATTTCATAGCTCTACTTTTTGTACTAACGGCGTACTACTTAAAATATTGTAAAAGCTTTAATAAAATTTAATGCGCTTCTAACCAATTATTACCAATACCAATTCCTACTTCAACGGGTATATCCAGTAATAGTGCAGTTTTCATGTGCGTTTCAACCAAATGTTTTAATTCATCCATTTCAGGTTTGTATACATCAAAAACCAACTCATCGTGCACTTGCAGTAACATGCGCGATTTAAATTGTTTTTCGTTTAACTCTTTGTGAATTTTAATCATGGCCACTTTTATCATATCAGCAGCACTGCCTTGTATAGGAGCATTTATAGCGTTACGCTCTGCAAAACCCCTTACGGTTGCGTTTTTAGAATTAATATCGCGCAGCCAACGTTTACGGCCCAGTAGCGTTTCCACATAGCCTTTTTCACGTGCCAAATTTATTTGATTATCCATGTATCCTTTAATGGCAGGATATTGTTTAAAGTAGTTATCAATTAATTCTTTTGCCTCTGTTCTAGAAATGTTTAAATTTTCTGCTAAACCAAATGCGCCTTGTCCGTATATAATTCCAAAGTTTACGCTTTTTGCTTTATAGCGCATTTCTTTAGAAACTTCATTTTCAGGAACACCAAATACTTTGGCGGCGGTAGCAGTATGAATGTCTTTTCCTAATTTGAACGCCTCACACATGTTTGGGTCGGCACTTATATTAGCAACAATTCTTAATTCTATTTGCGAATAATCGGCACTTAATAAAGTATAATCGTTGTTTTTTGGAATAAATGCTTTCCTAATTTGTCGGCCACGCTCTGTTCTTATAGGAATGTTTTGCAAGTTAGGGTTATCGCTGCTTAAACGCCCTGTTACTGCAACTACCTGATTAAAGGAAGTGTGAATACGTTTTGTTTTTGCATTTACCAATTCGGGCAAAGTGTCTACATAAGTATTTTTTAGTTTTACCAATTCGCGGTAGTCTAAAATTTTTGCAACCATTGGATGGGCGTGTTGTAGTTTTAAAAGCACATCTTCGCCGGTGGCATACTGACCCGTTTTTGTTTTTTTAGCTTTATCAGAAATTTTAAGCACATCAAATAAAACTTCACCAACTTGTTTGGGCGAAGAAATATTAAATTTAAAACCCGCTAAAGAATAAATATCTTTTTCAAAAATTTCAATGTCTTTTGAAAGTTCTTCAGAAATAGTTTTTAAAACAGAAACATCTAACTGAATTCCTTCTCTTTCCATATCAGCTAAAACAGTAATTAATGGAACTTCAACTTCATTAAATAGTTTCTCGGTTTCCGTTTCTTTTAATTTTGGAGCAAAAACTTCTTTTAATTGTAAAGTAATATCTGCATCTTCTGCAGCATACTCTTTTATTTGTTCAACAGGCACATCGCGCATACTTGTTTGGTCTTTACCTTTTTTGCCAATGAGGGTTTCTATACTAACCGGCGCATAGCTTAAATAGGTTTCGGCCAGCACATCCATCCCGTGACGCATTTCGGGTTGAATTAAAAAATGAGCGACCATGGTGTCAAACATTTTATTTTTTATTTGAACGCCGTAATTCCTTAAAATATGATAGTCGTATTTTATGTTCTGCCCAATTAATGTTTTTTTCTCATCACTAAACAATGGAACAAATTTTTCTAACAATACAGTTGCTTCCAATTTGTTTTCCGGAAAGGGAACGTAGTATGCTTCGTGTGGTTTAATAGCAAATGATAAACCCACTAATTCTGCCTCTAGTGAATTTAAACCGGTTGTTTCAGAATCAAAACAAAATTCAAAAGCAGAATTAAGTTTTAATAATAATTCATTTATTTTTTCAGCAGTATCAACCAACAAATAGTTGTGTTCAACATCAGCAATGGTTTTAAAAACAGTTGGCTCTTCAACTACTTCTTCTGTTTTATTGTTGTGCCCGTTAAAAAACTCGGCAGTACTAAATAAATCTGTTTGGCCATTTGATGATTTTGGCTGAAAGGCTTTTTCGTTTGGTAAACTTTCTGCTCCGCCAATATCTTCACCTAAAATGTTTTGTGCAATTCTTCTAAATTCAAGTTCTTTAAACAACTCACGTAATGCGGGTTTATCAACAGGCTTTAAAGCCAAATCTTTTTCATCAAATTCAATTGGGCAATCAAGAATAATGGTTGCAAGCTTTCGCGATTGAAAGGCAAGATCTTTATTGTTTTCAACTTTTTCTTTTAGTTTTCCTTTTAATTTATCGGTATTTTGATATAGATTTTCAATGGTACCATAATCTTTTACCAATTGTATGGCGGTTTTTTCTCCTACGCCCGGAATACCCGGAATATTATCTACCTTATCTCCCATTAAGCCTAATATTTCTATTAGTTTATTTACATTATCTATTTCCCATTTTTTGCAAATTTCTTGTTGACCTAATATTTCGGCGCCATTGCCCATTCGTGCAGGTTTGTAAATAAAGGTATTGTTATCTACTAATTGTCCGTAATCTTTATCGGGCGTCATCATGTAAGTAGTGTATCCTAAGTTTTCTGCTTTACGCGCCAATGTGCCAATTACATCATCTGCTTCAAAACCCGGAAGACCAATTACCGGAATATTAAAGCCTTTTATTAAATCAATAATATACGGAATGGCAATGCGTAAATCTTCAGGCATTTCTTCGCGATTGGCTTTGTATGTTTCAAATTCTTCGTGTCGCTGTGTGGGTGCATCGGTATCAAAAACTACGGCAATGTGGCTGGGTCTTTCTTTATTTAAAATTTCAAGTAGGGTATTGCAAAAACCAAAAATAGCAGAAGTGTTTAAGCCTTTTGAGTTTACGCGCGGATTGTTGCTAAATGCAAAATAAGCGCGATAAATTAAAGCAAAGGCATCTAGAAGAAATAATTTTTTATCGGTATCTTTTGTAATCATACGGTTTGTTTGAAAGAAATTCTAAAACTTTTTTAAGCGAATTAAAGAACGCTAATTTTTAAGAATATAGAAAGGTTTGTTAGCACAGTGTGAACAATTAATAGTGCTGGAATACAGGCCATACAGAACAAAGTATCGTTTTTTAGTTAATAACGTTATTTGATTATGAAACAAGGGCTAATAATTGCTTTTATACTAAGCACAAAAGTATTTTACACGCAAACAGAGGACGATACGTTACAAAGTGTAATAAACCCATGCGCTGTGTTTAATAAGCAAAATATAAAGTACAAAAAACCTGTTTCTTACCCTTGTTTAAGAGAAAGCGATGCCGTTTGGGAAAAGCGTGTTTGGCGCGATATTGATTTGCGCGAAAAACAAAACCATAAATATTATTATCCCTTAGAATTTAATCCTTGTGTTCAATCTTTTTTTCAAACAGTAACTTATCATTTATTAAAGGGAAATATAGTTGCATTTAAAGACGAGCATTTTTTTATACCTATTTCAAAAAGCGAAATAAAAAAGATGCTCATAAAAAAAGATTCTATAACACAGTTTGCGGTGAATGAGAGCGGAGATGAAGTTGAAAAGAAAGTTTTGCTTGTTGATTCTATAAGTTTAAACAGAAGAATTTTAAAACTAAGATTAAAAGAAGATTGGTTTTTTGATAAGCAAAGAAGTGAAGTGAATGTAAGAATTATTGGAATGGCGGTATTTGAATATGTTGAAGAAAAAGAGGCGTACCAAGAATTATTCTGGATTTATTTTCCGGCAAGCAGAAACATATTGGCAAATTCGTACGCGTTTAACTCACGAAACGATAATGAGTACAGGAGTTTTGACGAACTTTTTCATAAACGAGATTTTAGCAGTGTAATAATTAAAGAATCTAACGTATATGACCGTTACATTGGTGAGTATGCAAATGGAATAGATGCATTAACGGAGGCAGAAGAGATTAAAACCGATTTATTTAATTGGGAACATGATTTATGGAATTATTAACCCCAATTACTCTTCGTTATAAATAACTTCCAATAAAGTTTGACCCACCGCTTTTAGGGTGTTTTTATCAATGTTACTTAAATCGTCGGTTGTTTTATGGTGATGTTCAAAAAACGAATTGTTGTAAACATCGTAGTGTAAAATATCTATGGTAGGAATGTTGGCAATTTTGTTAATGAAGGCATGGTCGTCTGTCATTTCTCCGGTTTCATCTTCAATAAAATATCCATTTGCTTTATTTAATTTTGCTGCTTTCCAAACTTTATCTACCACTTCTTTGGCATAAAAGGTAGAGAACTCTTCTTTCGGAAATTTAGCATCTTTTGCGCCAACCATGTCTAACAAAATCCCATACTTTGCTGTATATCCGGGTTTATGAGGGTTTTTACTCCAGTATTGCGAACCCAAACACCACGTATCGGGCATGCCACCATTATCACCATAGTCTTCTAAATCAAATAAAACAATATCTACACCTATGGCGGGTAATTTATCTTTAAAAACTCTGGCTAACTCAATTAAAACTCCGGCGCCGCTTGCCCCATCGTTAACACCGGGGCAGGCTTGTGTTTTTAATTTCGGGTCTGTTTCTTTTTCGCAAAAAGGTCGGCTATCGTAATGGGCGCACAATAAAATTCTGTTTTTATTTTCCGGATTAAAAGAAGCAATTACATTTTTTAATAACCAGTTTTTGCCATCGAACGTTTTTATATTACCGGTTTGAATAATTACTTGCGCCCCGTATGCTTTAAATTTTTCTTCGTAATATTTTACTGCTTTTGCATGCGCTTGGCTTCCGGGTGTACGCGGACCTAAATCTGCCTGAAATTTTATAGATGCATAAGCACTATCGCTATTAAAATCAGGAGGTACAATTCTAGGCTTTGTTTCAACAACAGTGCCGCCGGTTGATGTGTTATTATTAGTGATGTTTTCTACTGTTTTATCATCTTCACAGGAAAATAAAAAAACAAAAGAAAAAACAATGAATAAGATTTTAATTTTCATTTGAATTGTTTTATAAGGTCCAGTTACTGCCTTCCTTACTGTCTTTAATTTTAATTCCAGATTCTGTTAGTTTGTTTCTAAGTTCATCACTTAAAGCAAAATTTTTATCTGCTTTTGCTTTTGCGCGCATTTCTAAAACTACTTTTACAATTTTATCTAAAACAGTTAAGGCCTCGCCACCTTCTTCTTCAAATTTTAAACCGCAAACATCAAGAACAAAATCGGAATAAATTTTATTCAGTAAATCAATATCGGCTTGTGTTAATTTGGTTTTACCATCGTTGGCAGAGTTAATTATACGAACCGTTTCAAACAAGTGTGCAATTAAAACAGAGGTGTTAAAATCGTCGTTCATTGCATCGTAACATGCCTTTTGAATTTCGGGAATATTTTCTGATGAAGAATCATTTGCTTTTAAACCTTTTAATGTTTTAAATGCTTCTGCAATTCTATTAAAGCCTTTTTCTGCAGCACCCAATGCTTCGTTACTAAAATCAAGTGTACTGCGGTAATGTGTTTGAAGCATAAAGAATTTTACCACCATTGGGTTAAACCCTTTACTTAGTAATGAATGATTACCTGTAAATAATTCTTGTGGTAAAAAACTATTTCCTAAACTCTTGCTCATTTTTTGTCCGTTTACTGTTAGCATATTGGTATGCATCCAATAATTAGCCGGTTGTTTGCCACAGTAAGCAATGTTTTGGGCAATTTCATTGGTGTGATGGGTAGGGGCAAGATCCATTCCGCCACCGTGTATATCAAAATTTTCTCCCAGGTATTTTGTGCTCATGGCACTGCATTCAATATGCCAGCCCGGAAAACCTTGACCCCAATTACTTCGCCACTGCATTAAGTGTTCGGGCTTTGCTTTTATCCACAAAGCAAAATCTAATCTTCCTTTTTTTTCTTCTTGCCCATCTAATTCACGTGTGTTTTCTAAAAGCTCTTCTAATTTTCTTCCGGTTAGCGCGGTATAGTTGTGTTCTTTTGCAAATTTTTCTACATCAAAATACACGGTTCCATTTACTTCGTATGCGTAACCGTTTTTAATAATTTGTTCTGCAATTATTTGTTGTTCTATTATATGTCCGGTTGCAGTAGGCTCAATACTTGGCGGTAAAGTATTAAATAGGCGCATTACTTCTCTAAAACCAAAAGTGTATTGCTGCACAATTTCCATTGGTTCCAGTTGTTGTAATTTAGCTTTTTTAGATATTTTATCTTCCCCTTGATCTCCGGCTTCTCCTTCTAAATGCCCTGCGTCCGTAATATTTCTAACGTATCTTACTTTGTAACCAATATGTGTTAGATATCTGTAAATTAAATCAAACGAAATAAATGTTCTGCAATTACCTAAATGCACATCGCTGTATACGGTAGGGCCACACACATACATTCCAACAAAAGGCGGATTAATGGCTTTAAATTCTTCTTTTTTTCTACTAAGCGTATTGTATAAAAGTAGTTTTTGCATAGGAAATGTAAAGATTGGAAAAAATAAACAATAAAAAAAGGCGGAGAACACCGCCTTAAGATAATTTATATATGGGAAAATTAATTTTCTACTTGCCCATCGCCAACGTAGACTCCATTTTTATATACGGCAACACGTTTAAGCAAACCGTTTTCGTTATAGATGTATGATTTTCCTTCCATTAAACGACTTTCTTTAAAAACCCCATCTTTACTCACTTGTTTGTTTTTGTTGTACAAAACATGTTTACCATTTAAGGTAGTTGGCGCTGCTTTTGCGGTTGAAGTGCTTGCGCTGGCCAATTCTTCTTTTTTAATTTCTACTTCTGCTTTACTAGGTGCAAAAGCAACAGCATCGTTTGTTTTTGGTAATTCTTTTTTAGGCTGAAATGTTTTAATAGAAGCAACATCAACATCTCCATTAGCAAAGTTTTTTGTAGCCTTTAAATCACCGGTTTCGTAAAACTCTTTAATTTGTCCGCTTTCTTTTCCGTTTGCAAAATTGCCTTGCACGGCAACTTGTCCGTTATCGTAATTATAAGTTTGTAAACCTTCTCGTTTACCGCCTTGGTTAAATTTAAAATCGTGTTGTACTTGCCCGTTTTCGTAATATAATTTATAATTACCTACCCATTTATTGTTTTTCCAATCGCCTTCTTCTTTTTTGTTACCATTTTCGTAAAACATAATAGCATAACCATCGGGGCGGCCATTAATAAATGTTAGCTGGCTTTTTGTGTTGTTATTGCAATAATATTCTAGCCATTGCCCAACTTTGCGATTTACTTTATAGGCCCCTTCTTCAATTTTTTGTTCAGATTTATAACAATCGCCGGGTTTATGTTTACCTAATACTACCCATTTGCCTTGCTTTTTACCGGTGGCATCTATTAAATTTATAGTGTCTTTGCCGTTATTTAATAATTCAAAACTTTGACTACTAGCAGTAAAAAAAATAGTCAGCAAAAAAATACTTGTAAAAATTTTCATTTGTCTTTAATTGTTGTGTTAAGTACAATTTAAGTTCAGGTTAATTTTTGTTAAGAAACTAAGCATTCCAAATCTATCTTTAATCGTCGTTTAAACAAAAATTTTTATCGATTTAAATAGGCTGTTTATCTAAAATAAAAAACCCGCTTAAAAGCGGGTTTAAAAAATATTTTGTTTTAAGTAAGGTTAATTTTCTACTTGAGTATCACCAACATATACTCCGTTTTTGTATACTGCAACTCGTTGTAGGATACCATTATCGTCGTAGATATATGCTTTTCCTTCCATTAGGCGGTTATCCTTAAATACTCCGTCTTTGGTAATTTGCTTGCTTTTGTTGTACAAGGTATGTTGGCCATTTAAAACTATTGGTCCTTTTCCTTTTGTTGCAGCCTCATTTGGTTTTTCATCCGGTTTCAGCACAATTTTAGGAGCGTTTTCTGCAGGATTATCAGATTTAGGCTTAATTGGTTTTTTAGGTTGATATTCCTTAATGGAAGCAACATCAACATTTCCATCGGCAAAGTTTTTTTCTGCTTTAACATCTCCATTTTCGTAAAACTCTTTAATTAAACCGCTTTCTTTTCCGTTTGCAAAATTCCCTTCAATTGCAATTTGTCCGTTATCATAAAAATATTTTTGAGCACCATCTCTTTTTCCTGCTTGGTTAAAAACAAACTCGTGTTGTACTTGTCCGTTTTCATAATATAATTTATAGTTACCAACCCATTTATTTGCTTTCCAGTTTCCTTCTTCGCTAATTTTTCCATTTTCGTGATACATAATAGCGTATCCATCAGGCCTGCCATTAACAAAGGTTAATTTGTTTTTCATATTTCCATTACAGAAATATTCAATCCAAATTCCTTTTTTACGATTGTTTTCGTACAAACCCTCTTCTACTTTTCCCTCAGGTGGATAACAAGTACCGGGCTTATCTTTGCCTCTAACAATCCATTTCCCTTGTTTTTTTCCGGTAATATCAATTTTATTTATGGTGTCTTTACCATTTGTATCCATCTCGGAGCTCTGAGATTGAGCAGTTGAAATGAAGGATATCAATAAAAAAATATATAAAAGTTTTTTCATTCTCAAGTCAAATATAATAATTGTTTAACAATAAGAAATTAATTTTAGCCAAATCTTGTGTTTTTATCGATGAGAATTTCTCAATCCTGCATCTATCTAACTTTTACGGCATAAAACGCTTTAGGTTGCAATAGCAGCAAGAATTTTACAAATTTTCTATGTTTTAGTTTTTAGGTTATCAAGCATTGCTTTTACTAACGCTTCTAAATTATATTTTTCTTTCCATCCCCAATCTATGCGCGCCGACGAATCGTCGATGCTTTTTGGCCAACTGTCGGCAATTTGCTGTCTAAAGTCGGGCTTGTAACTCATTTTAAAATTTGGAATATGCTTACGAATTTCATCTGCAATTTCTTTCGGGCTAAATGAAAGTCCCGATAAATTATAGCTGCTTCTTATTTTAATTTTTTCGGCAGGGGCGTGCATAATCTCTAAAGTAGCTCTTATGGCATCTTCCATGCACATCATGGGCAGTGTTGTGTTTTCACTTAAAAACGATTCGTAGGTTCCGGTTTTTAAAGCTTCATAAAAAATATGCACTGCATAATCGGTTGTACCTCCTCCAGGAGCGCTTTTCCAGCCAATTAAACCGGGGTATCTAATACTTCTTACATCTACGCCAAATTTTTTAAAATACCATTCGCACCAGCGTTCGCCTGCTTGTTTACTAATTCCATAAATGGTGCTGGGCTCCATAACAGTATATTGTGGGGTGTTTATTTGAGGTGTAGTTGGACCAAACACCGCAATAGAACTTGGCCAGTAAATTTGCTTAATGTGTTTTTCTTTTGCTAAATCTAAAACATGAAACAAACTTTCCATATTTAATTTCCAAGCAAACATAGGGTTTTGTTCGCCCGTTGCAGATAGTAGAGCCGCTAAATGATAAACGTGTGTTATACCATGTTTTTTAACGATTTCAAACAATGCATTTTTATCTAATGCATCTAATATTTCAAAGGGATTATTGGGTAAATATGGTGAAACTTTTAAATCGGAGGCAATAACATTACTGCTGCCATAAATTGTAGAAAGATTTTCTGTTAATTCTACGCCTATTTGTCCACCGGCGCCAATTATTAAAATTTTATCATTACTAGCCGACATGTTGTGCAAATAAATTGAAGGGTTGTTAAACAATTTTGTACCTTCGCAAACGTAAGTATTTAAAAGTATTTTTAAAACTTTTATTTGCTTAATGATAATATAAACTGCAATTATTTTTATCGTTATGGCATTATTAGTAAACCGTATTGACAAAAACATTCTTAAGCAAAGGCTTAAAGAAGAAAGGTTTCAACGTAAAACAATTTCGTTTTACCGTTATGTAAACATCAAAAATCCGCAAGAACTACGCGATGATTTATTTAAAAAATGGGATGAGCTGAATTGTTTTGGCCGAATTTATTTGGCAAATGAAGGCATTAATGCACAAATGAGTGTGCCCGAGCAAAATTGGGAAAACTTTAAGGAGCATTTGTTTAGTTTGCCCTATTTTAAAGAGATTCCGTTTAAACACGCTGTAGATGGCAACGGAAAGTCGTTTTACAAATTAATAGTGAAAGTGCGCAATAAAATTGTGGCCGATGGTATAAACGATTCGGGTTTTGACCCATCTAATACCGGCAAGTACATGAATGCCGAACAATTTAATGAAGCAATTAGTCACCCCGATACCATTGTAATTGATATGCGCAACCACTACGAAAGTGAAGTGGGAAGATTTGAAAGAGCATACTGCCCGGATGCAGATACTTTTAGAGAAGAATTACCCTTAGTAATTGAACATTTAAAAGGACAGGAAAACAGAAAAGTATTAATGTATTGTACCGGTGGAATTAGATGCGAAAAAGCCAGTGCTTATTTTAAGTACAAAGGTTTTAATGAGGTGTATCATTTACATGGTGGAATTATTCAGTACGCAAAAGAAATAAAAGAAAAAAACTTAGAAAGTAAGTTTAAAGGAATAAATTTTGTTTTTGACGAACGAATTGGAGAACGAATAACCGAAGATGTAATTAGCAACTGTCACCAATGTGGTAAACCAAGCGACAGACACGTAAACTGTAAAAACGACGACTGTCATTTGTTATTTATTCAATGCGAAGAGTGCGATACAAAAATGGAAGGATGTTGCACACCAAAATGCCAAGATATAATTCATTTGCCAATTGAAGAACAAAGAAAATTAAGAAAAGGAAGAGTTAAAAACGGACCTGAATGCCTTTCTGTTTATAAAAGCAGATTGAGACCGAATTTAGCAGAAATATTAAAAACAGAAATACAAATTAAATGAAAAAAATAATTTCTTTATTGTTGATTATAGTAGCTATTGCTTCTTGCAAAAAAACAAAAGAAACTGTTGATGAGTTCACTCAGTTTGATTTGAGCTACACTACAAATTTTACGGTTCCTGCATCAGGTGCAACTATTAATGTTCCCGCAGATTTTATTACACCTGACATACCTACAAATACAAGCTCATCCTATCCTAATAATAAAACAGCAGTTAGTTTAATAGATGAGGTAAAACTTACAAAATTTAATGTTAGTGCTGATACTAGTAATTTCGATTATTTAAAATCACTTAGCATTTTTATTCAAGCGAGCGGATTGCCGGAAGTGCAAATAGCCACAAACACAATGGTTCCAACCGGCGTTACAAATTTTGATATGGCATTAAATGATGTGAATATAAAAGATTATCTTTCAAAAAGTAATTTTAAATTGCGTATGAATGTTACTATTGACGGAGCAATAACTACTGATCAAAAAATGAAGTTAAACCAAACCATGCATGTGGTTGCAAAACTATTAAAATAATATGCCAATCTATCATAAACTTGGAGAGTTTCCACAAAAAAGACACGTAGTGTTTCAGGATAAAAATCAGAAACACCGCTACGAACAATTATTCGGAACCGAAGGGTTTAGCGGATTTTCTTCGCTACTTTACCATGTGAATCGCCCAACTCAGGTAAAAGAAATTTTACGCAGTTATGATGTAAAACCAAAAATTGCCATAGATAAAAACATCAAGGCCTTATTACTAAAAGGTTTTCAAATTAAACCAACTGCCGATTTTTTAGAGAGCAGAAAAACAGTTTTAATAAACAGCGATTGTTCTATTGGTTTAGCGGCACCGCAAGAAAGCATGAAAAATTATTTCTACAAAAATGCCGATGCCGATGAAATGATTTTTATTCATAAAGGAAAAGGAACCCTACGAACATTTATGGGAAATATTCCTTTTGAGTATGGCGATTATTTAATTATTCCTAGAGGAATGATTTATCAAATGGATTTTGAAACAAAAGATAACCGTATTTTTTATGTAGAAAGTTTTGCGCCATTTTATACACCTAAACGATATAAAAACGCATCAGGGCAGTTACTGGAACATTCTCCTTTTTGCGAACGCGATTTTAAATTGCCTCAGGAATTGGAAACGCACGATGAGAAAGGTGATTTTTTAATTAAAATAAAAAAAGAAGGAATGATGCACGACGTAGTTTATGCAACTCATCCTTTTGATGTGGTTGGTTGGGACGGCTATAATTTTCCTTGGGGATTTTCTATTCATAATTTTGAACCTTTAACCGGCCGTGTGCATCAACCACCTCCGGTACATCAAACTTTTGAAACTTCTACCTTTGTGGTTTGTTCATTTTGTCCGCGTTTATACGATTATCACCCACAAGCAATTCCGGCTCCATACAATCACAGCAACATTGATAGCGATGAGGTATTGTATTATGTTGACGGAGATTTTATGAGCAGAAATAATATTGAACAAGGCCATATTACTTTACATCCAAAAGGCATACCTCACGGGCCTGCACCGGGAGCAATGGAAAGAAGCATTGGCCAAAAAGAAACACAAGAACTGGCAGTAATGGTAGATACTTTTAAACCTTTAATGGTAACGGAAGATGCGATGGCAATTGACGACGGGAAATATTACAAGAGTTGGGTAGAGTAGAAGGGATGAATTTTGAATTGAGTAGGAAATGACATCGAAAGTTTTAAAAAATAAATTAGAATTAAAAGCTATCGCAATGGCAATGTTTTCTTCGAAACACTTTCTCTATTCACTTTAAAAAAATAAATTATCAAATTAACTAATTAAAAAAATGGCAAAAGAAATAAAAAATGTAGAATACGGTTTAGAAAAAATATTTGAAGGAGCGCAAGATTTTCTTCCCTTATTAGGAACCGATTATGTAGAATTTTATGTGGGTAACGCAAAACAATCGGCCCATTATTATAAAACTGCTTTTGGCTTTCAGTCTTTTGCTTACGCAGGATTAGAAACCGGATTAAAAGACAGAACATCTTATGTTTTAAAGCAAGATAAAATTAAATTAATATTAACCACTGCTTTAAAAAGCGATTCGCCTATAGGTGAACACGTAAAAAAGCACGGCGATGGTGTTAAAGTAATTGCATTGTGGGTTGAAGATGCGCGTAAAGCTTTTGAGGAAACCACCAAACGTGGCGCAAAGGTATATATGGAGCCAACCGTTGAGAAAGATGAAAATGGAGAAGTGGTTCGTGCCGGAATTTATACTTATGGAGAAACCGTACACATGTTTGTAGAGCGTAAAAATTACAAAGGAACTTTTTTACCGGGCTTTAGAGAGTGGAAGAGTGATTACAACCCAACACCGGTTGGTTTAAAGTTTATTGACCACATGGTGGGTAACGTAGGTTGGAACCAAATGAACCCAACCGTTAAGTGGTACGAAGAGGTGATGGGCTTTGTAAATTTTTTAAGTTTTGACGATAAGCAAATTCATACGGAATACTCTGCTTTAATGAGTAAGGTGATGAGCAACGGAAATGGCCGCATAAAATTCCCGATTAACGAACCTGCAAAAGGAAATAAAAAATCGCAAATTGAAGAGTATATTGAATTTTACGAAGGCGCAGGAGTACAACACTTAGCTTTGGCAACAGATGATATTATTAAAACCGTAGGCGAATTAAAAGCGCGCGGTGTGGAGTTTTTACCACCTCCGCCACAAGCGTATTACGATGATATCCCGAAGCGTTTAGGCGTTCATAAAGACATGATGAAGGAAGACATTAAGGAATTGCAAAAACTTTCCATATTGGTTGATGCAGATGAAGAAGGATATCTGTTACAAATATTTACCAAACCGGTGGAAGACAGACCAACCTTGTTTTATGAAATAATACAACGTATGGGTGCAAAAGGTTTTGGTGCCGGAAATTTTAAAGCTTTGTTTGAAAGTATAGAAAGAGAGCAGGCATTGAGAGGAACATTGTAGAAGCAGTGATAAGACAAAAGGATTTAATATCTGTCTATTATATTTAAGAAGTCATCCTTAAGGATGGCTTCTTTAGTTTTTTATAACCACCTTTTTGGTGAAGTTTAATTCTTGACTAAACTTAAAATCTTTGCCCTCAATTTTTACACCGTGTGCGTTCTCAATAATTAATGAAACATAAGCGGTGCTAGAGGTACTAAGCGCTAGTAAATTACTATTGGTAAAGGCAACTGTATCTGAGCCAACACCTAATGACTTAGTGAAAATTTTTGGACCAAGCGGCATACCGTCTGAAATAAAAACAGTAGCGCCAGTAGCATTGGCAATTTCATTTATATACATTGTAAATCCTATGGCTTTACTAACAGTATCGGGCACACCCATGAAAGAAGTGTAAGTGGGTTTATCTTTTAAATTTTTGTAGTTAAACGATGGAATATCGTTTGCACCAACTACTACCCAACTTTCTGTTGAAATACTTACCGGCGTTTTGGTATAGTAATAAGGCGCACCAAAAAACAGAAGTGTATCGGTTTTATTAAACACTACATTACTTACTGTAACCGATTTTGCTGCATCTGCTATTGCAACCGGTTGATTTGAAAAGTACGCACTTGCTCTTACTACGTTTATTGTACCGGTGTTAGAAACCGTTGTAGAAAAACTTGTTTTTAATATTCCATTAAAGATAGTTGCCGCACTTGCAGAACAATTAGTGCAGCCGGTGTTGGGGTCAATATCCGGATCTTCCGCTTCTTTTTTACAAGCAATAAATGCTACAACCAAAACAAAGGCAACAACAACTTTATTTGATAAAATTTTCATGTATACCAACAAAGGTAGTTAATTTATTGGTTCTGCGGTTTGTTTTCAGATAGGCGTTTGGCCTCGTTAACATCTATACGTTCGCCATCTTTAAATGCTACCACAAAGCAATCGGCAAAACCATTTTGCCTTAAATAGTTTTGATGTGTTATGGCTTCTGCAATAGTGGTAAAACTACCGGATGTGTATTTTAAAGTTGAGTTTACTTTGTAGTAAGATCCGTTTACAATAGGGTTAAATTTATTTTCTTTTAAGTTTAGTTCGGCTATACTGCTTGCAAACTGAACCTTAAACAAAACTTCTTGTTTTATTTTGCTTTCCGGTTTTTGTGGTTCAGTTTCAAATTGCTTTACAACCTGCGTTACTGTATCTTTTGCTTTTTCAGTTTGTTTAAGGGGCTCTGTTGTTTTTGTTTCAACAGCAACAATTGTTTCTTTTTTTACTTCGGTTGGTTTTACCTCATTTGTTTTTACTATCGAATCTTTTTTTACTTCTTCTTCCGGCTCCTCTTCATCGTTATTCTTTTTTTGTCCGGGAATATTTCCTGCTTTAATATTTTCATTTTCTAAAGGCTCTTGATTTTCTATATCATCGTCGTAATTTCTTTTATTCCCTTCTACTTCATCCTTGTATTTTCTTAATCCCCTGTAAATTGCTTTCGATATATAATCTTGTCCTTTTCCACTTGCTAAAAACTCTTCTTCTAAAGGGTTGGTTAAGTAACCAATTTCGGTTAATATACTGGGCATTGCGGTGCGCCACAAAACCCAAATACTTTGGCGGTGCACCCCTTTATCAACTCTGCCTGCTTTTGATTTGTATTCTTCTTGAATTTTAAGTGCAAGATTGGCGCTTTGTATTACGTAAGCACTGGTGTAATTGCTCATAATAATGTAACTTTCTTCACTATCCGGGTCAAAACCTTCGTATTTAGTTTGGTAATCATCTTCTAAATAAATTACGGAGTTTTCACGGGTGGCTACCTTCATTTTTCCCTCTTCGTTTTTTAACCCCATTACATAGGTTTCAGAACCAAAGGGAATGGGGTTGGTGGTTTCAACAGGCACCAATTTTCCTTTGGTGTTTTTACGCATTTTTACTTTTTTCTTACCTGTTTTAGGATCTTTATACATCACTACTTTACCAGCAGCATTGCAGTGTATAGAAATAAACAAATCTGCTTTTGCCTTATTGGCTATTTGGGCACGCTCTTCTAAATCAACAAAAATATCGGTAGTTCGGGTATAAATTACCTTTACATCTTTCATGTTTGCCTCTATAAGCTTACCTAATTTTAATGCAACGCTAAGGGAAATATCTTTTTCTTTACTGTGCACACCATTACAACCGGGGTCTTTTCCACCATGCCCGGCATCAATAACAATAATTTTTATTGCGCCCGTTTTAGCTTTAGCAACTTTGGATGTAAAGGCATATAGTGCTGTAAATAAGGGAATTAATAACAGCAGGTATTTAATATTTTTAACCTTTAATAGCACAATTTGTAGAGGCTTTATCAATTAGGTTTGTAGCTTTGTGAGTTCTGTATAAATTTATATCAAACCTTTGAATTGGGGCAGGCATACTTTTTTATTTTTCTTATACGCGGTGTTAATATCTTATGCCCGTGTATACGGCCAAACCGCCCCGGCCGATACCATAAAAAAAGTTAATGCAGATACTTTAAGCGAATCACAAACATTAGAAGCTAAAATAGAATACAAAGCAAACGATTCTATTGTGTATTTATCGGAAAAGAAAATTGCCCTGTTGTATGGCGAAGCAAATGTGTTGTATGAAAGCATGAACATGACCGCTGAGGTTATTGAAATTGATTACTCCACTAATTTAATAACAGCGTATGGCTTAAAAGACACAACCGGAAAGTTATATGGAACCCCTGTTTTTAAAGATGGTGAGCAAGAAATGAATGCCGAAAAAATAATGTTTAACCTTAAAACTAAAAAAGGAAAAATATACAATGCACTAACCAAACAAGGTGAATTATTGGTATATGGAAGTGAAATTAAACGCGATAGTAACAATGTAATTTACATGAAGAACATGAAGTGTATACCTTGTGAACATGCAGATGGACGAACTGTTTTTAGAGCTACGAAGGCAAAAATTATTCCGAATGATAAAATTATTACCGGCCCTGTTTATTTAGAAGTAGGAGGTGTGCCAACTCCACTAGGCTTGCCATTTGGGTATTTTCCGAATACTAAAAAGCGACACAACGGAATATTAATTCCGTTTTTTGGAAACAGCCCTAACCAAGGTTTTAACTTAAGAGACGGAGGCTTTTACGTGGGAATAAACGATAAAACCGATTTAATAATTAGAGGAGATATTTATTCTAACGGAAGTTGGGCCATTAGAACAACTAATAATTACAATGTTATTTATAAAGCAGTAGGTTCTGTAAACCTTGGTTTTAGCCAGTTTAACATTGGTGATAAAGATATACCCGATCAGTTTTCTAAGCAAAATTCGTATAGCATTAGTTGGGTTCATAAGCAAGACAATAAAAATAACCCCACCATCAATTTTGGAGCCAATGTAAATTATCAAAATCAAAAATATAATAAATTTAACGCCATAAATACCGGGCAATATTTAACTAACACTTTTCAATCAAACATTAATTTCAGTAAATCGTTTAAGTTTGGCTCACTAAACACCAATGCAACACATAACCAAAACACCAACACAAGCCAGGTAGACATTTCATTTCCGCAATTAACTTTTAACGTAAACCGTTTTTTCCCTTTTAAACGAGAAAACGCAGTAAGACAAAATATATTCGATAAAATTGGAGTAAATTATTTATTTGAAGCACGCAATACCTTAAGTGGAGCCGATTCAACTTTGTTTAAAGGAGATATTGAAAAGAAAATGAAATATGGCATTAGGCACAGTTTACCAATTTCAACAAACTTTAATTTGTTTAAATACATTACCATTACACCGGCATTAAATTTAACTTCGGTAATGTATACCAAAAGCATTAATAAACGATTTATTGCAAATGCACCAATTGACCAGCGAATTCAAACAGATACCATTAATGGTTTTGTTGCCGGTTACGATGCAAACTTTAGCACATCTATGAACACGAAGGTGTTTTTTGATTATTCGTATAAGCGAGGAAAAGTAAAACAAATTCGTCATTTATTAATACCCACATTAACGTATGTTTTTAGACCCGATTTAGGAGAAGAGCAATATGGCTTTTGGAAGAAAGTACAAACGGATACATTAGGAAATACAACAAATTACAGTATTTTTCAAAACAGCTTGTTTCAAGGGCCGGCGGCAGGAAAGCAAAACAGTTTAAATTTCAATTTAAATAATAATTTAGAAGCAAAGGTAAAACAACAAACCGATACCGGTGTAATTTATAAAAAGGCAGTGCTTATTCAAAACCTTGGCATAAGCGGAGGCTACAATTTTGCGTTAGACAGCATGCATATGAGCCAAATTGGTGTTACTGCAAGGAATAAAATTTGGAAATTTTTTGATTTAGTTGTGGCCGCTAATTTTGATCCATATGGATATAAAATTAATACAGAAACCAATCAAGTTATTCGGGTGAAACAATATGCTTATAATTACAACAATGAGCTAATGCGATTTTTAAATGCAAATTTTGCGGTTAATGCTACCTTTGGAAGTAACGATTTGGTAATTGCAAAAAAAGCAAAAGAAGCACCTAATTTAACTAATGCTGCAGAACGTGGGGCAACAATTGATCCCAAGACGCCGGAAGAGAAACTAGCCTGGAATTTATCGATGTTTTATAATTTAACTTTAGACAACCAAGACCCCCGAAATTTAAAAACCATACAAACATTAAACTTTAATGGCGATTTTAAACCAACAAAGTATTGGAAAGTTGGAATAACTAGCGGATATGATTTTGTAAACAAGCAATTAAGCTATACCAGTTTTGATATTTACCGCGATTTAAAATGTTGGGAGGCACGCATTGGTTGGGTGCCTTTTGGGTTCAGAAAAAGCTATACCATAACGCTAAATTTAAAATCATCTATGTTTAGCGATATTAAAATCCCTCGTCAAAGACAGTGGTATGATAATAATTAAATCAGAAAAAACAAATCGCTTTATTATAATAGCGATAAGTTTAGCAAGGAAAAATCAATGCACCACTTAACGAAGAGTAATTAAGAGAAATAAATTTACTCTAAGCGCTTAATGGTACAACCAATAGATTTGGTTTCTTGAGTTTTTGGCGTATCGCCTTTAACAACAGCTACTAACGCATCTTTTAAATAAAAAGTTTTTACGGCAGCAGCATCTTTCACATTATCATCGATGGCGCCTTTATATGCTAAACCTTTTGCGTTAAATAAAAAACATTGAGGTGTACGGGTAGCACCAAACGCATCGGCTAATTTACTTTTTTCATCAACCGTATAAGGGCATTTTAAACCTTGTTTTTGATAGTATTTTGTCATTTCCTCAAAACTATCCTCTTCTGTACGTTGTGCTTCATTGCTATTTATAATAACACAACCAATGCCATTTGCTAAACAGTAATCAGAATATTCCTTAATTCTTTTTTCACTAAGTTTTACATACGGACAAGTATTGCAACTAAAAATCACTAATAAACCCTTAGCGGTTTTGCTTTCTGCCAGTGAAATAGATTTTCCTGAAACATCTTTCATTTTATAATCAGCCATTGGTATGGAAGCATTAATAGCAATTTCTTCACCCGAAAGTGATTTAACAAATGAAAACAAACCTAAGCTAATAATTCCTGCAGAAGCAAATAATAATAGTTTTTTCATAACAGTAACAATTTAAATGATTACCTCAAAGTTAAGGAAACGCTTAGTTAATTTACATATTTAACATATTTAAGTTATAAATCAATAACCCGATTTTAACAAAATGGTTTGTATGTAAAGTTTTCATTAAAAACCTTATAAAACCTCAAAAAAAACCTTATTTTAGTAGCACATTGTTTAAACATCGCCTTAAACTGAAGGATAAGTTAATGCCTTGCCATGGTTGAAACAAATTCTTTTTTGGCACTAAATGTATTTGTTAGTTGAAACAATTAACTAAAAATAGTAGTGTGTATGCAAAAAGTAAATTTCTGCTTTTTGTTTTCTTTTTTATTGTTGTAAGTGATTCATCTTCTCAAAACTTTATGCGAAGTAACGAGTGGAAAAAGTATAAAAACGAATTTACTGTCGGGCTTGGCCCATCTAACTTTTTGGGCGATTTAGGTGGTTTAAACAGAGAAGGCACTCATTTAAGTCCTGTAGATCTTGAACTTAATCTCACTACCATGTCGGTTGCTTTAGGCTATAAATACAAATTGCAAAAGTGGCTAAATTTTTGTTTTGATTTAACGTATTTAAAAGTAAAGGGCGATGATAAATTAACAAAGGACATATACAGAAACAATCGTAATTTAAATTTCAGGTCAAGAATTTTTGAAGCAGATATAAGGTTAGAATTGCTTTACATGCACAACGCGGTTGGAAATCGATATAAAATAAAAAGAACTAAAAGGAATAGAATGAAAACAAAATCGTGGGACATTACCGGTTTTATTGGCATTGGAGGTTTTTATTTTAATCCGGAAGGAATGGATAAAAATGGAAAATGGCATAAATTAAAACCACTGCGTACAGAAGGGCAGGGCTTACCGGGCGGACCAAAACCTTATTCTAATTATGCAATTTGTATTCCAATGGGCATAGGGTATCATTATTATATTGATAGAAAATGGTCGGTTGGTTTAGAGTTTAACTTCCGCAAAACATTTACAGATTATATAGATGATGTTAGCACCGTTTATTATGATAAAACACAGTTAAAAAATCTTGTTGGGCCAAAAGCCGCTGAAATGTCTGACCCCAGCAAGGGAGCTATACCCGGAGCAACAATGCCCGATGCCTCAGGCGGCTCTGCTCAGCGAGGAGATATATATAAGGATTCGTATATGTCGCTACAGGTGAAAGTAGGTTATATTTTAAAGAAAAGCAGAAAACGTAAAAAAGTGAAACTGCGAAGCAAGTTTTAATTTTGTTTTTCTTTCCTATTGTTCTTCTCATTAAATGTTAGGTGTTTGTTCAAAATATCTTAATACACATTTAACATTAAAATTCTCTTTTCACAATCAAATTAAATAACTTTATTACTCGTTAAGCGAATACCCTAATGGAAATTATTTTCTTTTTCTTGAAAATAAAAAATCCCTAACCGCTTAAAGTTTCTTCAATATTTTAAATAAAAAATGTGTTTAAAAAAAATAATTGCAATTTTAATTTTGTTTTTTCATGGTAGTTCTTTTTTATTTCCGCAGGCACAATTTGTAAATAGTGTTTATTCTCAAGATTTTGGCACAGCAAATATTGCAACATGGACTAATAATTCAACTTTTTTAGGATGGTATTTAGATAATAATAATTTTCAGGGAACAATAAATATTACTGCAGCTGCTCCCAGTAATAATGGTGGGCAGTATATGTATACTTGCAGTGGTGGAACTGACATGAAATTAGGGACACGTCCTTCTAATGGTTCTGAATCGGGTAGTGGGCCTTGTGCAAATTTAGCAACAAGTACTTGTGGTCATGGTATAGGCTTAAGGTTGGTAAATACTTTTGGTAATACAATAGTTGCCCTAACTGTTCAATACGATTGGTATCAGTTTTCGTTAGCGGAAAACGGAGGTAACGCGAACGGTATGTTTTTTAGTTATAAGCAAGGAGCTACTGTAACAAGCGTAACTGGCACTGGATGGACCAATGTAGCATCGCTTGACTTTTTGGCACCACAAAGCTCTGCTGTAGGAGGAGGGAATCAATTAAATGGCTATCCTTGTACACAAACAGGCACCAAAGTCGATTGTTTTCTTGTAACAGTACCTCACGGGGAGGAAGTAATGTTACGCTGGTGGGATCCAAATAATAGTAACAACGACCCACATTTAGGGATTGATAATGTTATTGTAACGGCTTATGCAGATAATATTTGTAACGTAGTTTTATTTAATAACGATTATAAATTTAAAGCCATAAAAAACAATAGTAGTTATCATTTCAATTGGAAAAACCTTCCTCAACAAAATATTATGAAGTATTTTATTGAACATTCTTCTGATGGAAAAATCTTTAGGCCTATAGACAGCCTTTTTTTCTCTCCTGATAGCAATGAGGAATTGTATATCGACAGGCTTGTTGAGAAAAAGTTTGATGAAAAAGTAAGTTTATTTAGATTAAAGGCAGTAAATGAGTTTCAAGAAATATCTTATAGCAAAATGGTTGTGGTAAACAATTATAGCATAAATGAGACGGTTAAAGACGCTTTTTATTTTTACAAATACGCCCAAATGGAGAATGGCGCCGTTTATTTTAAATTAAACACTCCAAGGCAAATTAACGTTAGTATTTTGGATTTATCCGGGATGTCTGTTTTTAGTCAAACTAATAATTTGCTGAAGGAAGGGGAGTATCAAATGACAATTCCAAAACTTAATAAGGGAGTTTATATACTTGCCGTTAGCGGTCTTGCCGATAAAACCCAATATAAAAAAATTATCATAAGCGAATAGCTTCGTGTATCTTAATTAATTTCCCCCATTATTAATTAAACCCCATTTGTTAACATTCGGTTTATGAAGACATTTTTACTAGTTAAATTTTCAGGAAATTTACATTGGTGGAAAATAGCCTTCATACAAACGAATCCATTAAACCAAAAAAGAGTCTTTTTAGAAAGTTTCTGAAATTTTTATTTTGGTTAATTTTTATTTTCATTTTATTGTTATCAACGGCTGTTGTTCTTGTGTTTGTTTATGAAGACGATGTAAAAGCTGTTATAATAAAAGAGTTAAATAAAAACTTAAACGCAGAGGTTAGAATTAATCCGGATGATATTGATTTAACCATTGTAAAAACTTTTCCCGATTGCGCCTTAGAATTTAAAAACATTACCTGTATGGAAGCAGTAAAGCGTAAAAATAAAGACACGCTGTTATTTGCAAAAACAATACAGTTAAAGTTTGATGTAAAAGATTTGTGGAATGGAAAATACGATATTAAAAAAATAGCTGTTCACGATGCTTTTTGCAGAATGAAAATAGATAAAAAAGGGAACCCGAATTATGTTGTCTGGAAATCAAGCGGAAAGGAAACAAATAAAAACGATAGCTTAACCTTTAATCTCGAAAAGATTGAAATTAAAAACACCAATTGGAGTTTTAAAAAAGGAAAGGAAGAATTAGAAATAAATTTATTTGTAAAACAAATGGATTTTATGGGCGCATTTAATGAAACGAATTATGATTTAAAAGGGAACGGTAATCTACAAATAAATAGTTTTTTAAGTAACGGGCAAACATTTATAAAAAACAAAAATCTTAATATAAATGCAGCTTTAATAATTAACGAAAACAAATACGCCATTAGTAATTGCAATTTGATGCTAAATGACATGGAAATTGATGCAACGGGAAACATGTTGTATAACGACAGTTTATCGGGCCTTGCACTAAATTTTAAAGGCAAGAATTTAGACATTCAATCAATGCTTTCCTTATTACCCGAAAAATATAAAAGCAAAATAAATAATTACAAAAGCGAGGGCACCATATACGCAGAAGGAAACGTTAACTATAACAAAAACTGGAGCACTGAAGTTGATTTTGGAATTGTAAATACGCAAGTTGTGTACGTTCCGGAAAACACCGCCCTCAACAATTTAAATTGTAAAGGGAAATTAATCAGCAATCAAAAACTAACTTTTTTTCAACTAAAAGAAATTAACGCGGGTTTAATGAATGATCATTTTTCAGGAAATTTCTCCTTAACTAATTTTACCGACCCTGTGTTAAATGTAGAAGCTTCAGGCAACCTTAATTTAGGGAACATCATTAAATTTTGGCCAATTGACACCTTAGCCGTATTAAGCGGAAGTGTAAATTTTAATTCTAAAATAAGCGGCAAAATAAATGAATTAAAAAAGAATGTACTATCTGAGAGCGCTTTAATAACTTTAAATGCTGCATTTAAAGATTTAATCATTGGGTTTAAGGGACAAATAGATTCTACAAAAGTAGCCACCTGCGATTTAAGCGCCGTAGATAGAATTATTGAAGTAAAAAATCTACAGATAAATAAAGGGCAGTCAGACGCCTTAATTAACGGCAAATTAGAAGGTGTTTGGAATTATATTACCGATAAAACAAAAGTTTTAAAAATAAACGGTTCGCTAAAAAGTAATTTGTTGCATGCAGAAGATTTTATTTTAGTAGACAATGGAAACGCTTCTGCAAAAAAGGAACTAGATATTGCCGACAATTTACACTTTACTTTAGATGCCACCATTAAAAAGTTTACGTTAGGCAAATTTATTGCACAAAATATTTCCGGTGGTTTAGAGTTAAAAAACAAAAAAATTCTGGCAGAAAGCATTGAAATGGAAACCATGGACGGTAAGGCAAGTCTTGATGCTTTGTTTGATTTTACCGGAAGCAACTTAAACGTTTCATCTGTTAGCCACCTTAGCAATATTAATGTAAATAAACTTTTTACTCAGTTTAATAATTTTGGCCAAGCTACCTTGCAAGATAAAAATATTGCCGGAGTGTTAACTGCATCTATTGACTTTAGCGGAAGCTGGACAAAGTTTTTAGAACCCGATTTAAACTCTATTAAAAGTGTTGCCAATATTATTATAAACAATGGCGCATTAAATGAGTTTAAACCACTTGAAAGTTTATCGAAGTTTGTTGATATAAATGACTTAAAAAACATTAAGTTTTCTACCATGCAATCGCAAATAGAAATAAGGAAAGGTTTAATTATCATTCCTAAAACAGCTATAAAAAATTCAGCTTTAAATATTGATTTCTGGGGTACACACAGTTTTAATAACGATATTGATTATCATATTCAGCTTTTAATTTCTGAGCTAATGGCTAAGAAAAGAAAGAACAAAAGCGATGAGGAATTTGGCCCTATTGAAAACGACCCCGAAAACAGAAGAAGCGCTTTTGTGTTAATGACAGGCACAGTAGATAAACCAATTATTAAATACGATAAACAAGGCCTAAAACAAAAAATAAAAGAGGATATTAAGCAGGAAAAACAAAACTTAAAACAATTATTAAAAGAAGAGTTTGGTTTGTTTAAAAAAGATAGCATTAAAGTAAATGAAAAAAACAAAGCAGATCAAAATTTTAAATTAGAAACAGAAAACAAGAAAGACAAAAAGAAAGAAGAAGAGGACGAGGATGATTTTTAACCCTCAAATGTAACTGTAAAAGTCACCATTCGGCTACGTACTTTTTCTAAACTGTTTGAAAAAACACTGTTTTCTGTTCTGAGTAAGTTTTTTGTTCCGGTGTGTAATTTTAATTCAAAACCAAGTTTAAAATACATCAAATAAAAATCAACCCCGGCCCCGCCACTGTAATAAAAATCATCGCGCTTAAGCTTAACGTTATCATCTAATTGGTTAGCTCCTCCACTGCTAACTCCTGCCGCCTTTTTTCGCGAAGCTAAATCTAACATGTAGCCACCACCACCAATTACATATGCACTAAAATTGCCTTGCCGTTTCGATTGTATTTTAAGCTCTAATGGAAAAATTAAAAAAGTTGATTCAACTGTTTTCTCAAAATATTTGCTGGTATCGCGTGTGGCGTTAGACATAAAATATTCTATTTTGCGGGAAGCAAAACTTATGCTTGGGGTAGTTCTTAAACGTATGTATTCGTGTAATCTAAAATCAGTTACTAAGCCAATGGCAAAACCCGGCCCGGGCCTTGTGTAAACAGATTTAATGCGATAGCGTGTTTCTACTCCGTTACTTAAAATTACCGTATCCGGAAAAGCAGAATTTTTTACGGTGTTTAATCTAAAATCGGTTTGGTTATAAGCTATGGTAAACCCAAAATGCAATTGTTGTTTGTAAAATTTGGGCAAATTTACACTGTATCCATCATGTTCTTGGGCAATTGCATTATGAGCCAAAAAAGTAAAAAGGAGTATGTTTCTTAGTAGCTTCAATGGTACGAATATAACGCTTTTCGAGGAGAAATATTTTGTATGTATTATCGGTTAATTGTTTTTATTTAAAAAGACACAGATAAAAAGCGCTTTAGAGCAACAATTGTAGTCGATTAAAGTTTACGGAGTATATTCTTTTATTTGTCAGAACAATACTTTTAGGACTATTTCTTTTTGTAGAGTATTATTACACTTAGCCGTTGTTTAAGTTTTTAAAGCATCTCAAGCAGGGATAAATTTCTACACTACCACTACAATAAAAATCACCGCACTTAATTTACATTATTAGTGAATAGAGACACTATATTTAACTTAAAAAGGTTAAGTTGTTAATTTAAGATAGTAGGGGGTGACACAGAAGAACCTAAAACCCTAAAAACATGAAATAGTATTGATTTGATTATTCCTTTATAAAGGTCTTAACCACAATGTGCCCGAAAGTAAAAGTAAATTTAATTTGATATAAGCCAGATTTAAGATCTTTCACATCAATTTTATCTGATTTATCAATAGACTGTTTTCTCCCTAATAAATCAATAATCTCAATTGAACTAATATCGTTATAATCCTCTTCATGCATATCAATAATTAAGAATTCTTTAGTTGGATTGGGGAACAACGAGATTGCATTGTTATCTACAAGGGAAAAATGTTCGATTTGATTTTTTTCGGAATTGTATTTTATTAAGCTCTCTGCATAGTTAAGGTCAGTTTTTATTAAACTATCAATTCGACGGTCTTCTATAACCCTTAACTCCTCTTCACTTATTTCGGCGTACGAGGGATATGAATTGGTTTCAGAATTTTTTTGAGCAAGGGGGACACCATTACAGTTGATAATTTCAGCTCGAAGATAAGCTCCTTCATTAATAATAACATCATCTAGAAAAGTAATTTCATCAATTGCAAGAAATTGAAAGTTTTCTTTTGTTGTCATAACACCAGGTGCAGGCCATGAATCAAATGGTGAAGAACCTCCGCCTACTGTAATTTTGTTACCACTCAAAAAGTTGGTATTACCAGTGATGTTTTTAAAATCAGTTTGCGTATATACGTTTTGTGCTGCTGTACAATTTATTGGTTGCCAAATAACGAATTGATCTACTTCTATCCGTTTATTGATGTCGGAATAATTATTCCATGAATTGACTAGCATATCTCTTTGAACTTGTTTGAAAATTGAACATGAAATGAAAACTTCCATTGGTGTATTATCTTCAATAAAGCTAAGGTCTTTATGTACTTTATTATATAATATACAATTGCCGTTAATAGGATTTGTTATATTACAACCTGTTAAATTACTCATTGAGGTACACCAGTAAGATTTGTTTGGAACACCATTCCCAGCTTTGTTACATATATCATCTATCTGAAAAATACCGTCATAAAATTTAGTTGCATAACCTACAGGGATGTTGTCTAAAAAGATTTCATATTTATAGTTAGTCCAGGTTAATTGATATTTATGGGACTGATTAAAGAAATTTGTGTTAACGGGGAACTTTCTTCCGCGCGAACATCTATCTGAATCAGTAACGTCTTTATGTGCAGTCATTCGCATACTGTGATACACATCACAACCGAATTGTGTAACATTACCATCGTAGAACTCAAAAATATCGATTTCAGCTTTCCCTTCTCTAAGCCAATATGCAGGCCATAAAAGGTTATTTTCAGGAAGTTTCATATTACAAGTGAATATCCCTCCTTTTGTATTAAATAATGTCCTTAAGTCAGCAAATGTAAAAGGATAACTTTTGGGCCCGGAAGAAGGGAAAGGATATTTATTGGAATTAAGTTCTTTTTTAAGGGTTAAATAACATTTACCATTAGAGACGGACAAATTATTATAATAAGCCTCTAAATCAGGACCAGACCAAATGTTAAAATCACCATCCATTCCATAATCATCATCAAGAGTGTAACTCATGTTAAAACCGAAATTATTTGGAAGATCTTCTTTATAATCAAAGTTTTCAATAAGCACTGGGTATAGGACAGAAGCATAAGTACAACTTGCGGGTCTATTGTCAACTACTTTAACCTTATCTTCACATTTATTTGGTTTGATTCTTGTGAACTGGTAGGGAGGAACTATCTGTGAAAAGACCATGTTTGTAACCAAAAGGGCGAAAACAATGAATTTATTAATCCTCATATTATTAACTTTTGAAAAAACTATTTACTTTGAATTCTTTAGCGCTTTTTTTAATATATCTATTTCTTCTTGCTGTTTAATAATATAGAGATAAAGATTTTCTATTTTCTCAAGTAATTTTGCGTCCATTTCATTCACATCATAGCCATTTTCTATTATTTCTTTTTCAGAAGGTAAGCCCGGTAAATGTTTGTTTGTTTTAATAAACTGTTCAACTTTTTTTAACTCCATTAATTTGTAGGAGCTTGTAAAAACACGGTCTTGCCAAGTAGTGGGTTTTAATACATAAAATGATTTACATGCAGCTTTGCCAGCTACTTGTAACTTGGCATCGGCATGTGTACCAACAACTTTTTCAGTTCCTATAATTGTTTTGCCATCACCATAAACAGTAAATGGTGATAAACCCGGAGTAGCTGCAAAATCTAAACTAATTAATTTTACTGAACCATTCCAAGTTTTAAAAACTAATCCTTTTCCGTCGTTTGCATGAATTTGTAATGCAGTATTATTCGGGTCATTTATTCCATTTATTGGGTCTCCAATTTCCACATGTTTGTCCATGCTTACCTGAGTCCCCATCCGTACCCAGCCTCCACCATTAGATAAACTAGAATTTTTGTTTATGTGTGTGTTTCTTCCGCAGAAATAATTTATTTCAAGCGCGTTATTACCCATACCAACTTCATTTACTCCTTCTACTTCTATAAATCCAAAACCATTCCATGGTGCTGAATATATTTTTAAGCCTGCATTAACCTGATTATTAGGGTTGGTTGCCGTTGAAATAAAACCTCCACTTGTAGCAAACCAAGGGTTAAGCCCTGGTGTAGGGCAATTTTGCACCCACGGAGTGTTTTGCCCAATAGTTTTGCCTAGACTTAATATTGGAAATGGGTTATTTATGGTGTTTGGGGCAATATATTTTAACCCTTCGGAGTTAACTCCGTCAAAAACCAAGCTGCCTGAAAGATTTATATCGCCTACAACGCGCATATTATCATTAGAAACTACGCCTAGATCTGCAACTATTGTATCAGTTGCATGAATACAGTTTGCCTGTAACCTACCACTTGAAATTAATGTATCAGTAATTTGCGCGTTAGCCGCAGTAAATGTATTAGCTATTTGCGCATTATTGTTAAATGAATTCAATAATATGACTAAAAAAATGAAAACTCTATTTCTCATGAGGTATGATTTTAAACTAAGTTAAGATATTAAATTCTGTGAAAAGAAAGAAAAATAGACAAAGTCATAAAATATATCGACAAACAATTATGTTACAACACCCTTTTTAGGAGTTAAACAATTATTTAAGGGTTAATTTAGTGAAGTTGAACATACGTTTAAGGCCAAAAGCTAAATTACAGAAACATAGCCTTTGTTTTTTAGTCAAAAACATGATGTTTCTAAGACCAACTAATTTATTTTTTGTAATCGTGAGTTTTCCTCATCTAGTCGGAAAAGAGAATAACCTAATTTTGTAATCCTATAAATTTCGTTATTTGATATCTCGTTATTTGAATATGCAGTACAATTTGTATAAAACATAAGCTCGATTGGATTCTTTACATTTATTACAACACATCTACTATCTAGTTTTTCATCAAGCTTTTTATAAAACTTAATATTTTCGGTTTCACTATTTGTTTTAAAACCAAAATGTGTTCTTTCATAGCAATAGCGAATTGGCAAAAGAATAATTGCGAATAGTAACAACCAACAAAAAAACAAATTAAACGTATTTTTCAAAGATTTGATTTTAGACGTCAGGAAAAAGAAAAACTCAGAGGTGATAATAAATAAAGCAGGACATATGAAAGCAATATAGCCTTGCATTTTAGTTTTAGCTAGTGAAAAGAAAATAACAGGAATAAAAACCCAAATTAGCAAGCTTAATAACTTATAGTCTTTGAATTTATTTTTAAATATTTTGTAAATGAAAAACCCTAAAGGGATATAAATAATTTCTGAGTAATTGATCCTTAGTTTTTCTATGTAGTAGAATCTACCACCACCTTGTTCGTCAAGTACTGTTGTAAAATGAAGCAAATTATATTTATATTCCCAATTAGCTTCTATCGGATAATGATTTAAAATAAATAACTGCCATGGCAATATTATTGCTAGAACGACTAGTAAACTTGAAACTATTTGGAATGCAATATTTTTTAAACTGGATTTGTAATGAAGTAAGAGTAATACATGTATTGGAATCACAATTAGTGCCGGCAGCCATTTCGTTAGAATAGCAAATCCTATGAAAGCCCCTGAGAGAATTGCATAAATTAATTGCTGTCTAGACGCATTTAAAAAAGAAAATAAAACTGCAATTTCAACAAAAACAATAAATAATGAGTCATAATGATCAGTCGCAATTCGGCCAGAGGCAAGTTCGACGACTAATCCATTAATTGCCATAAAAAATGCGCTTAACAATCCAACTTTTTTATTAAAAAAAAGCATACCAATTAGATAGGTTATAACAATTGCACAAGTCGAGAAAATAAGTGAGGGGATGCGTGTGGAAAATTCTGTTATTCCAAAACACTTGTAGCTAAACATTATAAACCAAAGCGGTAGAGGTTGTTTATGTAACCATATATTATTTGAATACCATTTTTTATAATCATAAGGTAAAATAGGACTTTTATACAAAGTAGGTTTTAACGGATTACTAATAAGGTTTTTTGCAACTAAGGCGTGAAAACGTTCATCCCAATTATGTAAAACCGGGTCTTTTGACAGATTGAAACGCAGAAAAAACCCAATAATGGAAATAATGAGAATTAGAATTAGGTATTTGTGTTTTATAATCACTTTATTTCTATTATTTCTTCAATAAGTTGATTGTTAACTGCGGCCTTAAGTTTAATAACTTTTGTTTTATTAGTTACAATAATATATTCGGAATTAGAAGTTGTTTTTTTATTGAAAAGAGATACTTCATTTGATGAAATTTCAACACTAACTTCATCGGTATTTTTAACTCCAAGTATACGTAAAGATATTTCATTTAATGACAACTGATTTAAAGAAATAGTTATAATTTTCGACGTACTAATTTTGTTGTTATAAAAACCTTTTCTTTCCACTTTTAAATTTCCTTCAACGTTCTTGTGTTTGCTTTTATTGGAAAGTGTTAAATTTTTTGATATTTCATTATAACTAGAAAGCGAATCCAGATTATATATCCTAATATAATCTACATAAAAATTGTTTGGGAAAGGAGTATATTTATCAGGGCCTGGTTTAAATGGCCCACCATTTTTTGCAATTCCTGTTCCAGCAGTTAAACACATGGGTATTTCAAATGAATGATTAGAATAGGCTATTAATTTCCCATTTAAAAACCATTTAATATATTCTTTTGTCCATTCGCCGGCAATTACATTATAACTTTCATTTAACTTTTTATCTACTTTTAACCAATGACCCCAACCTTTTCTGTAACCAAACCAACCTTCTTTATAATTAGAACAGCCATTAGGGCAATGTATATCAACGTGAATTGCCTTTTCCTTTTCTCCTTTTAATTCAAAAAAATCAATTTCATTATTTGGTTTTCCTCCGTACAACCAGAAGGCTGGCCAAATGCCTTTACCTGTTGGCGCTTTAAATTTTATTTCAAAGTAACCATATAAATATTCTTTGTGAGAGTAAAGTAATCCCCCCGAGTATTTAAATAAAAAAGTTTTTGAATCTTTTTTTTGAAGTTTATTTTTAGCAAGTGCGGCCGAATCAATTTCCCAGTCGGCCAGTGTAACCCAGCTTTCTTCATTTTTAATAGCGAATTGGATAACTCCATCATTGAAAGTTATGTTACTATCAGTATAAACAATATCCTGACTTATTACTGCTCTGCTCCATGGAAGTGTAGTTCTCCATTTGCTCTTATCTACTTTGTCATTGTTAAACTCATCACCATCAAAATAATTCCATTTGGTAATTTTTTCACCATCAATTTGCCACAGATATTGAGATTTTAGGATACAAGAAAAAAGTAAGAGTAATAGAAAATAAGGTTTTTTCATTCCTTAATCATTTAATTTTAAAACCGCCATAAATGCGCTTTGCGGAATTTCTACATTTCCCACCTGCTTCATGCGTTTTTTACCTTCTTTTTGTTTTTCCAATAATTTACGTTTACGCGAAATATCACCACCGTAACATTTTGCAGTTACATCTTTACGCATGGCGCTTATGGTTTCGCGTGCAATAATTTTTGAACCAATTGCAGCTTGAATAGGAATTTCAAATTGTTGTTTCGGAATTAATTCTTTTAATTTCTCGCATATTTTTTTTCCGAAGTTATACGAATTGCTTCTGTGTATTAAACACGATAAAGCATCTACAGGATCTCCTTTTAAAAGTATATCTAACTTCACCAAATCAGAATCGCGCATACCAATTGGATGATAATCAAACGAAGCATATCCTTTAGAAATAGATTTTAAACGATCAAAAAAATCAAACACCACTTCTCCTAAAGGCATTTCAAATACAAGTTCAACTCTATCTGCCGTTAAATAATTTTGTGTTACAATTTGTCCGCGTTTTTCAATACACAAACTCATCACCGGGCCAATAAATTCTGATTTGGTAATAATGTTTGCCTTAATATATGGCTCTTCAATATTTTCTATTAATACCGGATCTGGCAAATCACTTGGGTTGTTTACGGTAATAACATCTCCATTTGTTTTATGCGCAAGGTACGATACGTTGGGTACGGTAGTAATTACCGTCATGTTAAACTCACGCTCTAAACGTTCTTGCACAATTTCCATGTGCAACATTCCTAAAAAGCCACATCTAAATCCAAAACCTAAGGCTAAAGAAGATTCGGGTTCCCAGGTTAATGATGCATCGTTTAACTGCAACTTCTCCATGCTGTAACGCAACTCTTCAAAATCTTCTGTATCTACCGGATAAATACCTGCAAACACCATGGGTTTTACTTCTTCAAAACCGTGTATGCCTTCGGTGCATGGTCTGTCAAAATGCGTAATGGTATCGCCTACTTTTACTTCTTTAGCGCTTTTAATTCCTGAAATAATATAACCTACATCGCCGGTGCTAAGCACAGGGCGCGGCTCGGGTTTTAATTTTAGCACACCAATTTCATCGGCATTGTAAACAGAACCGGTATTTACAAATTTTACTTTATCGCCTTTTTTAATGGTACCGTTGGTAATTTTAAAATAAGCAATAATACCGCGGAACGAATTAAAAATACTATCAAAAATTAATGCTTGCAAAGGTGCTTCCGGATCGCCAACAGGCGGTTTTACTCTTTCAATAATTGCCGCTAAAATTTCTTCAATACCCATACCGGTTTTTCCGCTGGCAGGAATAATAGAATCTCTTTCGCAACCAATTAAATCAATAATTTGATCTTTCACTACTTCAGGCTCTGCGCTTGGCAAATCCATTTTATTTAAAATAGGAATAATGGTTAAATCATGCTCTAAGGCCAAATATAAATTAGAAATAGTTTGCGCTTGTATACCTTGTGCAGCATCAACAATTAATAGGGCACCTTCGCATGCAGCAATAGAACGAGAAACTTCGTAACTAAAATCAACGTGGCCGGGAGTATCAATTAAGTTTAAAATAAATTTTTCGCCTTTGTAGGTGTACTCCATTTGAATAGCATGGCTTTTAATGGTAATACCGCGTTCTTTTTCCAAATCCATATCATCCAGCACCTGTGCTTCCATTTCTCTGCTGGTAATGGTTTTGGTAAACTCTAAAAGGCGATCGGCAAGGGTGCTTTTACCGTGATCAATATGTGCAATAATACAAAAGTTGCGAATGTGCTTCATCTCTCTAAATCTCAAATAGAGTGCAAAAATAGCAATTTTAAGGCTGCAACAAAGCAGTTAAAGGTATTAAAGGCGCTTAAACAAGCCTTTTATATAATCAATGGTCGCAATTTCTTTGTAATTATCTCCAAAGGCATGGTTCCACATAAAGGGTAGGTTGTAGCTAACCGTTGCCATGGCGGTTAAGGTAGCATCATCCCAGTCTTTGTTTAAATTTTGAGGAAGCTCAATCTGGTGTTTTTTAATCATTTGCTTAAACTCTGCTACACCTGTTGGGTAAATATCTTCCAGGTGCTGAAAAATAACGCAATTGGCGTAGCAATGGCGTGTGCCGTGTATTTTAGAGAGGCCATAACTTAAGGCATGGCAAACTCCAACTTCGCTATAAGTTAAACTTAAGCCACCCATTAAAGAGGCCACCATTAATTTATCATCGTTATCGGGTGTTTGTCCGCTTTTTTCGTTTAAATAAACTTCGCGACAAAGCTCCAGGGCTTTATCGCCATAGGCTAAACTAAAGGCATTGTTTCTAATTCCGTTGTGTGATTCAATGCAATGGATGTAGGTATCCATACCGGTATAAAACCACCAATCGCGGGGTACGGAGGTAATTAATTCGGGGTCTAAAATAACCTGGTTAAAAACGGTCCAATCGCACTTTAAGCCTAATTTTTTTTCGGGGCCGGTTAAAACGGCTGTCATAGATACCTCTGCGCCGGTACCGCTAATGGTGGGCACGCCCAGGTGGTAAATGCCCGGTTTTTTTATAAGATTTAAACCTTGGTATAAGGTTGATGAGCCTTCGTTGGTAAGCATTAACGATAAAGCTTTGGCAATATCCATAATACTTCCGCCGCCAATACCAATAACGCCACTAGGCAAACCTTTTTTAGCAAGAATTTCATCGCGTAATAAATCTATTTGTTCGGTGGTAGGTTCGTGCGGGTCAACATCAATGTAGTAAATTAAATCTTCGGCTTTGTTTTGTAATTTATTGCTTAAAGTTTTTCCTTTAAAGTAATTATCTACCACGTAAACAAAATAGTTTTTATTTTCTTTGCGAATGGGTTCAACAGTTTCTGCTAATTGGTTAAAGGCACCTCGGCCGTAAGTAACCTTATCAATATTTTTAAAATTTTTGTGTTGCATGGTTTTTATTGAAGCAGCAAATTTACGAATATTTAATGCAAGAGCATCTTGATTTGTAAAATGGCGGGTTAAAACTTAAACAAACGTTTTCAACCACTCAATTGCTTTTTCTTTTTCCGTAAAAATCCGTGTAGGCACAAGTGGCCTATTAAATTTAATGTAAAACTGAATTAAAATTTTTTGCGCTAAGGTATTTACCAAGAAGGCCTCGGCTTTAGAGTATTCTAGCGATTCTTCGCTTGCCATAAATTCTCGTGCTTCTGGTGTAACTGAAGTAAAAGCACCACCTATAATTAATACCGGAACTTTTTTTCCACCGCTTAATTCACCAAATGCTTTTACGTTTTCTTTGGTACAATCTATGGTGTACTCATGCTCATCACTCGTGTATAATTCTAAAATGCCATCGTCTCTTAAAATAATGGTAGAGTGACTTAAAACTATTTTGTTCATTTAATAAAACTATTTTAGAGTTGCAGAACAGGTAAATAATTAAAAGGGCAAAAACAAAATTTTACTTTTGTTTTAGGGGTAAGTGCAAATATTATTTTGTATAAAGTTCTTCTACCTTATTCCAGTTGATAAGGCTCCACCAATTTTCTATGTACTCAACGCGTTTGTTTTGATACTTAAGGTAATATGCATGTTCCCATACATCAAGCGCCAATAAAGGAGTTCCGCGTTCGTAATCTAATTGCATTAAGGGGTTATCTTGGTTAGCCGTTGTTACAATTTTTAATTTGCCTTCTTTAGTTTTTATTAACCAACACCAACCGCTGCCAAATATTTTTAAAGATTTATCAGAAAATTCTTTTTTAAAATTTTCAAACGATTTAAATTCAGCAACAATTGCCTTTGCAATGTTTCCTTCAGACAGGTTAGCGTAACCTTCGGGGTTGGGGCGTAACATTGTCCAGAATAAAGAGTGATTATAATGTCCCCCTAAATTATTTCTTATAACTGCCGATGTAAATTTATCTACATGGGTACACTTTATTTCATCAGGGCTTAAGTAATCAATATTGGTAGATGGAGTTTCGTTCAGTTTATTTACGTATGCCTGATGGTGTTTTGTATGATGAATTTCCATCGTTTGTTTATCAATAAATGGCTCTAAGTCTCCATAGCCATAAGGTAACGCTGGCAAAGTAAATTTTTCAGAAAGATTTAAAGAAGAAGAAATTTTTTCAACGGCATTTATTTTTTCTTCGCCAATTAATCCTTTGCCAAGGCCAATTAAACCAAGCAAGGCACCTTTTTTTAAAAAATCTCTTCTGTTATTGCTCATTTAAAACTGAATTAGCAATTGGTTTTTTTCTACTGCATTTCCTTTTTGCACAGCAATTTTTTTTACAATACCATCTGCGGGGCTCTTTAGCATGTTTTCCATTTTCATGGCTTCTAACACTAATAGCACATCGCCTTTTTTCACTTCGCTACCTTCGTTCACCAAAATATTTAAAACCATACCGGGCATTGGTGCTTTTATTTGGTTTATTTTTTTACTTGCGCTAGAATCCATTCCAAGGCTTTGTAAAAGGGTATCGTATTTATCTTTTAATTCAAGCGTGTACTTAATAGAATTTATTTTAAGTACCATTGTTTTTTCGGCAGCATTTAATTTAACCACATCAATATTGTAAGAACTATTGTTGTAAATTAAATGGTATTGATAATCGTTTATCTTAATAAAATCGCCTTTTATTAATTGTTCGTTTAAACTTCCTTCAAATAATGTGTCGTTTAATTTAATATCTGTTTTAAACGAATTGCTGTTGTTAACCTTTACATTATACATGACACAAATTTAGCACTAATATGCAATAAAAAACCCCCGGTGTTTTACCGAGGGCTTCTTTTTAATATCTTTTAGGTTACTTCTTTACAAATTCACCCATTTTGTTGTCGTAATTCAGAAAATAACCACCTTTAGGTAAATTGCTAACATCTATTTTATCGCCAAATCCTTTTTTAACCACGTTACCATATTGGTCGTAAATTTCGTACATGGTTTCAATTGGTTTTCCTTTTGAAACAAAGTTAATATCTGTTTTAGCTTTTATAGGTGCAAAAGTAATTTCCGGAACATCGCTAACAAACTCTGCTGCTTTGCTTAAACGAGGCTGACCGCTGTAATCTGTTTGACGAACACGTACTTGATTTTTACCGCTGTGAGGAACAATTTTAAATGAATAATTGTTTGTTACAGGAGTTCCTACGCCATCTACTTCCCCAACTTTTACCCATTTGTTCCAGCGATACTGTTCAACTGCAAATGTAAGTTTACCGGTTTCAGATTTAGTGCTCCATTTAAAGGTGCCTTCTTTGTCAACCTCCATACTTACAATTTCATAAGTACTTTTTGGTTTTAAAACTTCGGCATTTAATACTTTTGGTTTACAATCTTCTTTATGAAATATTTTAATTTCTACTTTATCTCCAACATTTAATTTCCATGGCTTCATGTCAATTTCAAAGGCACTAGAGTTAACCTCGTCAGTAGTAATGTTGCCATTTACCTTAACCTCCGATACACAGAAACCAACACCATTAGAGCCAAATGGATTTTGAACGTACAAGTTTTTACCTTGGTAGTTGCCTTCTAAAATAATAACACCTCCACTTTGTGCCGACGCATTTTTAGTAACAAATAACAGGACTACAAGTAATACAAGAATTTTTTTCATCGATAAAATTATACCGTTCATAACTTAACGGTGCAATATTATAATGTTATTTTTGAATTACAAAATATTTTTTCAGAAAAACAGCAATTTTAATTAAGTAAGGATTGTTAGAAATACGTATATTTGTAGGTAGTAAAAGGAAATATATGAAAATTTTCGGAGGGGTTTTAGGTGCTTTTTTAGTTATTTTTACTCTAAATTCTTGTAAAAACGGAGATTCTGGGATTACAGAGAGCCAATTAACCAACAATTCAGGGGGGTATAAAGGAGGCAATAAAGTTGCCAGATTGGCTGAAATGGCTACTCCTGCAAGCATTTTCCCTCATCTCCTAACCCAAGCTGCCGAGGGCCTAATATCGGGTCAAATTTTTGAAGGCTTGGTAAAAGTTGATCCCAAAACCTTAGAAGTAAAGCCCGGTTTAGCAGAAAAATGGAGCTTATCAGCTGATGGTAAGGTAATTACGTTTTTTCTGAGAAAGGATGCTAAATTTCAAAAAACCGGTATTTTTAGCGATAAAGATGTTAATGTAACGGCTAATGACGTAAAGTTTACTTTTGAGTTACTTTGTACAGCATCTGATAATAATTTACATTTTGCAACTATTTGCAAAGACAGAATTTTAGGTGCCAACGAAGCATATGCGGCTTCAAAAAATGGCCAAAAGGCAGAAGTGAATGGTGTAAAAGTAATTGATGAACATACAATTGCTTTTGAATTATTGAATTCTCCTGCTATTTTTTTAGACATTATTGGTAGTCCTGCAGCCGGAATTTTATCTCAAGAGGCTTATTTAGCCGAAAAAGAAAAAACAAAAATTGGTGCCGGTCCTTTTGTGTATGATACTAAAAACTCTAACGATAAAATATTTAAGCTGTATAGAAATGTAAATTATTATGGCAAAGATAAAAATGGAGTGTCATTACCTTATTTAGATAGTTTAATAATAGTAAGCGTACCTTCTTCTGAAGTTGCTTGGGATGGTTTTAAAGAAGGAAAATTTGATTACATAAGTTCTATACCTGCTAATCAGTTAAGCAGTATTGTAGAAGAAAATATTGAAGCTTTTAAAGGAAAAAATCCAAAGTATGTTTTAGAACGCAGTGCAGAAATGGTTACGCAATATTATTTGTTTAACACCAAAGAAGCTCCTTTTAACGATATTAAAGTTAGAAAAGCATTTAATTATGCGATTGACAGAGACAGAATAATTGAACGGGTGTTGTTTGGACAAGCATTTGGCCCTGCCATTAACGGCATTGTGCCACCAACTTTTGAATATTATAAATCACAAGAAATTGAAGGGTATAATTTTGATTTGAACAAGGCTAAAAAATTGTTGGCGGAAGCGGGATTTAAAGACGGGAAAAATTTTCCGGAAGTAAAATTAATAGTTAATTCAGGTAATATGCGCAACAATACGGTTGCCGCAGAAATTCAGAAACAACTAAATACGAACCTTGGAGTAAATATAGTTTTTGAATCCTTATCCAACAACGATAAGTTTTTATTGCAAACAAGCGGGCAAGGAAATATTTTCAGAGACGGTTGGGTGGCCGATTACCCTAGTCCGGAATCGTTTTTATCTATTTTTTACGGAGAGCCGGTTGTATTGGAAGCCGATAAAATATCGTATCCCAATACTATGAAATTTGTAAATGCAGATTATGATAAGTATTACGAATTAGGGAGAGATGCGATAGAAAAAGATACTGCGGCAAAATATTTTTTAATGGCAGAGAAAATTTTAATTCAAGAAGCGCCATTAATTCCACTTTGGTACGAAAGTAATTATCGCTTAATTAACACAAGGCTAAGTAACTTTTATGTAAATCCGCTTCGTCATTTCGATTTTTCGGAAGTAGACATAAAAGAAAATTAAATAGCGTCAAAATCAATTATAACTTTTTCTGTTAAAGGATGCGATTGGCAGGTTAAAATATAACCTTCTTGCACTTCATCATCTGTTAAGGCAAAATTAGCATCCATTTTTACTTTCCCTTCTATAACTTTTGCACGGCAAGTACAACAAACAGCTCCTTTACAACTAAACGGAGCATCAACACCCGCTTCAATGCTGGCATCTAACATGCTTATTCCGCTTGTTTCCAAATCAAAATTAGTTTCAATACCATACTGTATAACAGTAACGTGCGATTTCACATTTGCTCCACTTCCATCTCCACTTTCTTTGTTTACAGCATCAATTACATTGGTAAAATATTCTATATGAATTTTTTCTTTTTTTACATTTAATTTTTCCAGTGCATTTTTTGCATTTTCCATCATTGGTGCAGGGCCGCAAATAAAATATTCGTCTGCATTTACACCGCCAAAATTTTCAAGTAATTGAACGGCTTTCTCTTCTGTTACAATACCTTTTTGTAAATCTGCAATAGCCTGTTGAGGTTCATCAAAAACATACATCACTTTTAAATTTGGATGTGACGAAGCGATGTGGTCGATATCCGTTTTAAAAATGGTAGAAGCTTCGTTTTTATTGGCGTAAATTAAAGTAATGGTGCTTTGTTTTTCTACGTATAATATACTTTTTAAAATACTCATCATAGGAGTAATTCCACTTCCGCCGGCAAACAATACATAATTTTTCTTTTGATTTCCTGCAAGTATGCTGTGAAAATTTCCCATTGGGGTCATTACCTCCACAACATCACCAACTTTTAAATCCTTGTTAATGTAAGCAGAAACCAAACCGCCTTTTACTTCTTTAATGGCTACGCGTAATTCTTTTTCATGAGGCGCTGTACATAAGCTATAACTGCGACGAACTTCTTGTCCGCCTAAGTTTAACTTTAAGGTTATGTACTGTCCTTGTTTAAAAAGATACTCAGGTTGTTGAGGCGCAGGAACTTCAAATGCAACCGAAACAGCATCAGCAGTTTCTCTTTTAATATCTTTTACTTTTAATTTATGAAAACGGGCCATGATAAAATAATTGAGGTGCAAAAATAGCAACAAATGAAGAATAAAAAAAGCGCCCGGTTTTAGAGCGCTTTTTAAAATTAATTAGGGGGAAAACAACTAATGTTTGCTTAAATAGCTGGCAACGCCTTTATGGTCGGCTTTCATGCCATCTTTTCCTTTGCTCCAGTTGGCAGGACAAACCTCTCCGTTTTCTTCGTTAAACTGTAAAGCATCTACCATACGTAAAACTTCATCAACATTACGACCCAGCGGCAAATCGTTAATTAACATGTGGCGAACAACACCGTTTTTGTCAATTAAATACAAGCCACGGAAAGCAATCATTGGACCGGTTGCAATTAAATTTCCATCGTCGTCTACATCATAGTCTCCAAATAAAGTACCATAATTTAATGAAATGGTTTTTGTGGTATCGGCAACAATTGGGTATGTAACACCTTTAATACCTCCGGCGTTTTTATCCATTTGTAACCAGCCCCAGTGGCTTTCTTCCGTGTCTGTACTGCATCCAACTACCGCAACTCCTCTGCTTTCAAATTCATTTAATTTTTCTTGAAAAGCATGCAATTCAGTTGGGCATACAAATGTGAAATCTTTTGGATAGAAAAAGAATACCACATATTTTTTTCCGATGTATTGATCTAATGAGAAATTTTCTACTATTTCTCCTCCTTTAATTACAGCACCTGCTTTAAATGACGGTGCTTTTTTTCCTACTAATGATGACATATGTTTTTTGTTTTTAGTTATTAAATAAAATACGTGATTGCAAAATTATTAATTAATTTAGAACACTTAACCACAATAATTGTTTAAAACAATCATTTTAGTAACAAAAACAAAGTATTATGAGCATCTTGATAGGCAAAGCGGCACCTGATTTTAAATTATTTAACACCGAAAAAAAAGAAATTGAACTGAATAGTTTAAAAGGAAAAAATGTTGTGCTCTTGTTTTTTCCATTGGCTTTTACCAGTACCTGTACTAAAGAATTGTGTGAAGTGCGCGATAACATTGCGGTTTATAATGACCTGAATGCAGAAGTATTCGGTATTTCAGTAGATTCTTTATTTGCTTTGGCTAAATTTAAGGCAGAGCAAAACTTGAATTTTGATTTATTATCCGATTTTAATAAAACGGTTTCTACTGCTTATCACACAATTTACCCCGAATTTGTTTTTAGTATGCACGGTGTAAGTAAACGATCGGCTTTTGTTATTGATAAAAATGGGATTGTTAGACATGAAGAAATTTTAGAATCTGCCGGCGATATTCCAAGCTTCGAAAAAATAGTGAATACTCTAAAAGAATTAAATTAATTGTTAGCGCTAAGTTTAAATAAAAATTTATTGGAAGCCGGTTGTGATGAGGCGGGAAGAGGTTGTTTAGCGGGCCCTGTTTTTGCGGCAGCCGTAATTTTACCTCACAATTTTAAGAACGAATTATTAAACGATTCAAAACAATTAAAAGAAGCACATCGTTATGAGCTAAGAACCATCATTGAAAAAGAAGCAATAAGTTGGGCTGTGGCAGAGGTAAATAATTTGGAAATAGATGAAATAAATATTTTAAATGCATCTTTTTTGGCAATGCACCGTGCAGTAGACAAACTTAAAACAAACCCGGAGTTTTTATTAATTGACGGGAATAGATTTAAACCTTACAAAAAAGTGCCACACCAATGCATAGTTAAAGGTGATGGAAAATACATGAACATTGCCGCCGCCAGTATTTTGGCAAAAACCTATAGAGATGATTTTATGAAAAACGCGGCATTAAAATATCCGCAGTATAAATGGGAAAACAACATGGGTTACCCAACTGTTGCGCATCGTGAGGCGATTAGTAGTTATGGACCCACACCGTTACACCGAATGAGCTTTCAATTATTACCTTCTCAGTTAAGTTTAGAGTTTTAGTCCAAACAAAAACTTCTTCATAACTTCAATAAATTAATATTTTAATTTGCCATTGCGCTGTTTACTTTTACAATGAATTGAAAGCAGTTAAAAAAATAATTTTTTGGGCATTTGTTGCAATTTCCGTTTTATTAGCATTTTGGGGTTACAACGCCTTAAAGCAAAATAAAAAACCAGCTTTAGATGTTTTATCATTAATGCCCGATAGTTGCGTGGTTTATGCTTCAACGGTAAATTTCCACGAGTTAAGTACAAAACTGATTTCACAAAATTTAATTTTTAAAACATGGACCATAGTGTCTGATATTAATAATTTCTCAAACAAAATTTCATTTTATGACTCTATTTTATACAGCGAACCCTTAGTAGAAGATTTGTGCGAAAATAATACAGTTCATTTTGCAAGCTATTTTAAAAACAATAAAATGCAGTGGCTGTGTGCTATAAAATTAAAAGAGTTAAAACAAGAAGAAAGTATTTATGCGTTTTGCAAATTAAAATTTAATCAAAAATCTGAGAAAATATTTCAAACTTCCGCAGGCGATTATGTTACAGTTAATGGAGGTGTATTGCTAATTGGGAACGGAAACGAAATAATTAAAGAAGCAATAAATACTCACAAAGGGTTAAACGAGAATAAAGAATTTATAAAATGTTTAAGCAATTGTAGTAATAACGATGCTGTTAGAATTTATGCCAATCACGTTTTATTAGAGCGGCATAAAACAAAAACACCCTTTAACAGCAATTTACTTTTAAATGCATTTGAAAGTTGCAGCGCCATAAAGTTTGGGCCAAACGAATTGGTTTTAAACGGAAATTATAACTCTAACTTAAGTCTTGAACAAAAATTGATGGAAAGTCAAAAACCACAAAACATAAGTGTATTTGATAACTTACCATTTTCAACATCTTATTTTAAAATTTATGCAGTTAGCAATTCTGAAGGGGTTTTAGAGTGTTTAAAGCAAGGCAATAAAAAAACAGAGCAGTTTAATGAAACATGGAGTAACTTAAACCAAAAAACAATGTTTAAATTAAACAATCAGTTTTTTGAAAACATTAGTAATTATATTGGAGAATTTGAAACGAACCGAATGAACGCATTAATTTTAGGGATTAATGACACCTTAATATGTAAAGAGAATTTAAAATATTTAAGCGAAAGGGATACAGTTATAGGAAGCACACTGTTGCATTTTGTTAAATCGGATATCAAAGTTCAAAACTTATTTGCTGATTTTTTTCAAGGAAACTACAACAATGCATTTGTTTTTAACAGCAACCTTTACTTTGTTTCAGACAAAACTTCAGCTATTGAATTAATACAAGTATTACAAAGTAATTCAACATTAAGTAATAATAATTTATTTATAGATTATGCTAATGAGAACATTAACACCAAAGCAAGTTATATTGGTTTTTTGGCGCCTAATTTAAATCCGGAGAAAATAAAAAAGTTCACTAGCATAGATTTAGCAGCCAACAAGACAATAACTGAAAACTTAACGCACGCAAGTATTGTAGCAGAGTTTTCCGAAGGAGTATCTAAGTATAGAATGCATTTATTGTATCAATCGCCAGAAGCACAAACTACACCTAATTTATTATGGCAATGTGCATTAGATAGCGGAGTAATTGGTAAACCATATTTATTCACTAACCATAATACTTCAGAAAAAGAAATAGTGGTTCAGGATAATGCCCATCAGTTATATTTAATAAATTCAACAGGAAACGTTTTATGGAAAAAGAAAATTAATGAAGAAATTCGCTCAGAAATTTATACAGTAGATATTTTTAAAAATAAGAAGTTTCAATTATTTTTTAATACCGATAATTATTTGCATTTAATTGATAGAAATGGAAAATACGTTGAAGGGTATCCAGTAAAACTTCCTGCAAAGGCTAGCAACCAATTAACTTTAGTTGATTATGACGCAGATAACAATGTTAGAGCATTTATTGCCTGTGATAATAATTTAATTTATAATTATACTTTGTATGGCATAAAGGCAGAAGGATATAAGCCCTATAGAACAAATGAAAAGGTTAGTTTGCCAATTAAATTTATTAGGGTAGGTGCCAGCGATTACTTAATAACTATGGATAGCGAAGGAGGCCTGCATGCTTTTAGCAGAAAAGGAGATGCAAGAATAGGATTTAGAAACAAAACAATTCAAAATTGTAAAGATTTTATTTTAATTGGCGCAAACAATATAAATAACACGCATTTGTTTTATTTTGACGAAACAAATAATTTAATAAATAAAATATCATTTGCAGATAAAAAAGATGTTCGCAAATTAAATGGAATTTTTGATAATTCCGTTTATAATTTCGGTTATTACAATGATGATAAAACGCCCGATTTAGCAATTGTTTCAGAAAAAGGATTGACTATATACGATGTGAATGGCTTTAGTATATATACCAACGAGAATTTTATTATAACAAACAACTGTAAAACAGAAAACATAGGTAATCGTACTATTTACTATGGTTTTAATTCTTTAAAACGAAATATTTTAATTGCAAATTCAAACTCAAGTACTGTCGATCAAATTCCAAGTGATTCGCAACCGGCCATTTTTAATTTATTTAATAACGAAAAGAAGTATATTATTTATTGCTACAATAATAAATTGTATTGCAGATTATTAAAATAAACAATCTAAAATAAAAAAGTATGTCATTTATAAGCATTCAAAACGAAAAAGCAATTAAGCGAATTATTTATATTACCACTGTATTAATTTGTATTGTAGTGGTAATTTTGCAACAAAAGTTTTTGCCTCGTCCGGCAAATTTCCCTGACTTTATTTATAAACTACCAATGGTAAATGCAATTTTAAACGGCATCTGCAGTGTTTTATTAATTTTTTCTCTACTTGCCATAAAAAGTAAAAACATTGCATTGCACAAAAAGTTAAACCTAACGGCTTTTGCTTTAAGCGCACTATTTTTGGTGTGCTATGTAACAGCGCATTATTTTGTGCCTGATACCCGTTACGGAGATATAAATCACGATGGAATAATGAGTGCGGAAGAATCAGCAGCCGTTGCAGGAATAAAGCCTTTGTATTTAATCATTCTTTTAACGCATATATTTCTTGCGGCTATTGTTTTACCTTTTGTATTGCTTTCATTTTATTACGGTTTAACAGATCAACGCGAGAAACATAAAAAATTAACGCGCATTAGTTACCCCGTTTGGTTGTATGTAACTATTACAGGTGTTGTGGTGTATTTAATGATTAGTCCTTATTACAGTTATTAAATAAGTTCGTGTATTTCATGAGGCTTGTACAATATATTAAAATTATTTGTTTTGTATTTATTGTCGGCGCTTGTAATAACACCAACAAAAATGAAGAAACCAATAAAGAAGTTACTTGGTCAGAACACATTGCTCCAATCGTTTACAAAAACTGCTCTCCTTGTCATAGGCCAAACCAAAGCGGCCCGTTTAATTTATTAAGTTATAACGATGCAGTTAAAAAAGCAAAGCTTATTAAGTTTGTTACCCAAACAAAATACATGCCGCCTTGGCCGGCCGACCCAAATTACTCGCACTTTATAGGAGAAAGAGTTTTAAACGAGAATGAAATAGAATTAATTAAACGATGGGTAGATAAAAACATGCCTCGTGGCGATTCTTTAAATGAGCCAAAAACCCCGTTGTTTAATGAGCATTCTAATTTTGGCAAGCCCGATTTAATTATACGTGCAAAAGATATTGTAAGAATTAAAGGAAACGGAACCGATGTTTTTTTAATTATGAAGTTTCCTTATGAATTAAATAACGACACCATTGCGGATATCATTGAGTTTGTTCCGCATCAACGAAAACTGGTACATCATGTAAACGGACATTTAATTTCGTACGATTCAAACAGAACATTTAATTACATGACAGGCGATAACATTCACAGTGATACAAAAGCACAATTGATGGAGGTGTATAAAAACATGCACATACCCTACACCGATAATTTACAACCAAACTTCCCAACATTAACTCCAAACACAGTTTACTATTTGCCCGGATATACACCCCCTGTTTATCCTTCAGAAATTGGTGGATATAAGCTCAAGAAAAATGGCGCATTTTTGTTAAATAATATTCATTACGGACCAAGCAATGTTGATTTAATGGATTCAAGTTACATTAATGTTTTTTTTAGAAAAGAGCCAATTAAAAGAGCCATTACCGAAATACAATTAGGTACTTTTGGTGTTTCAAAAATAGAACCTGAGTTTATTATTCCTCCAAACGAAATTAAAACATTTCATACGTATGCAAAAATTGAGAAAGCAATTTCTATACTTTCCATAAATCCGCATATGCATTTAATTGGAAAAACTTTTTGGGCATTTGCACTAAAACCAAATGGCGATACTGTGCCTTTAATTAAAATACCGAAGTGGGATTTTAGATGGCAATATTACTATACTTTTATAAATCCACTAAAGTTAGAGGCAGGGAGCACCATTCATGTTTATGGCACTTTTGATAACACTAAAAACAATCCATTTAATCCTTATTCACCTCCTCAAACTATTACAAATGGGGATGGAGTAGAGAGCATGAAAACAACCGAAGAAATGTTTCAGTTTATTTTTACTTTTGTACCCTACAAGCAAGGCGACGAAAAGATTAATTTAGAGAAAAATTAAATTTATTATTCTAATATATCAACCATGAAAAAACTAATACTTCTACTTACTTTTTTAACTTGTTTTACCTCTTGTAAGAAATATGCCGAAGGACCAAGTTTTACCTTGCTTACAAAAAAAAGCAGAGTAGCAAATAATTGGAAATTGAAAAAGTATTTTATTGATGGTGCCGATAAAACAGGCGATGCATTAGTTGCGTTTAAAGATTTTAATTTGATAATAGATAAAAACAACATGAAGTATTCTAAATCATTTACCGCACTAAGTATACTGCCTTATGGCGAGGCGGGCTCATGGAAGTTTTCTTCAGATAAAATGAATATTGAATTTACGCCCGATAACTCAAACATAAAACCATATTCATGGAAGATAGAAAAGCTAAAAGAGAAAGAAGTATGTTTTAGTTATACCGATAACAATACTGTTATTAAAGCGTATTTAATTCCTAAATAATTAATTGTAACCAACAATACTCCGCACCAATTTTAGTTTTTCGTTTGCCATTTTAGAAGCTTTTGCTTCTCCTATTTGAAGTTCTTTTTCCAATAAATTTTCATCGGCCATTAGCTTATTAAAACTTTCGCGTTGTAATTTAAAATTATCCAGTATTGCTTCGTATAAAGCATTTTTAGCATGGCCATAGCCAAAACCGCCTTTAACATAATTTGCGCGTAAATTTTCTGTTTGTTCTTTACTTGCAATTAATTGATACAATTTAAACACATTACATGTATTGGGGTTTTTAGGTTCTTCTAAAGGAGTACTGTCAGTAATAATTGTGCCTACAACTTTTTTTAATTCTTTCTCCGGCAAAAAAATATTTATAAAGTTGTTGTACGATTTGCTCATTTTTTGTCCGTCAATTCCCGGAACAACTTTTGTTTCTTCATTAATTAAGGCTTCGGGTAACACAAAAACTTCACTTTCCATTCTATTATTAAAAGCAGAAGCAATGTCGCGTGTCATTTCTAAATGTTGTACCTGATCTTTTCCAACCGGAACATAATTAGCATCGTATAATAAAATATCTGCTGCCATTAACACAGGATAAGTAAATAATCCCGCATTTACATCGCTCAATTTTTCACTTTTATCTTTAAATGAGTGAGCATTTGCAAGCATTGGAAAAGGAGTAAAACAATTTAAATACCAGGTAAGTTCTGCAACTTGGGGCACGCGACTTTGTCTGTAAAACAAATTCTTTTGCGTATCAAATCCAAAAGCTAACCAAGTAGCGGCAACGGCTTTTGTACTTTCTTTAATAAACGATGCGTTTTTAACACTCGTTAAAGTGTGCATATCTGCAATAAAAAACAAACTTTCGTTTCCGGGATTTCTGCTTAATTCAATTGCTGGCATTATTGCCCCTAAAATATTTCCTAAATGAGGAACATTAGTACTTTGTATGCCGGTTAATATACGTGCCATGTTTTATAAAAGCTAAAGGTATAATTTTATTAGCTATTTTTGTGGATACTTTTTGAAAATCATTAAACTCATATTCGGCCCCATTTGGAAAATCTGGTTTTTTCTGTGGTTTGCCTTGCCCTTTTTAGTTTTATTCCCCTTGTTTTATTTTGCTTTAATAACAAAAAAATTTGATTTTGTGTTTAAGCTTAAAAGAGTTTGGGCGCGTATTATTTCAATTGGCAGTTTTTTATACCCAACCATTACGTATTCTAAACGAAAATATAAATTGCCGAAGCCGTGCATTGTTGTTTCTAATCACACTTCGTATCTAGATATTGTATTTGTTCCGTTTTATGTTGATCACACAGCTGTTTTTATGGGAAAAGACGAATTACTTAAAATACCTTTGTTTAAATATTTTTTTGTTTACTTTGATATTCCTGTTAAAAGGAAAAGCATAAAAGATTCGCACAATGCTTTTAAAAAAGCCGGTGATGTAATTGGTGCCAAAAGAACAATGATTATTTATCCGGAAGCTACCATTAGCCCCAATGGGAAATTAAAACCCTTTAAAAACGGGGCTTTTAAATTAGCGGTGGAAAAACAAGTGCCCATAGTTCCGGTAGTTAATTTAAACAATTGGCATTTTCTTCAAAACGGAGGTTTTTTAAAAAGCTTTGGCAGCCCTGGTTTCCCTAAAATTATTGTTGGAGAACCTATAAGTACAATAGGAATGTCTGAAGAAAACATTGAGGAATTAAAAAATAAAGTGTTTACCTTTACACAACAAGAATTACAGAAATTTCATGGAACAAAAAATTAATAATAAAACAGTAGAAGAAATTGCGCATTTAGCCCGTTTGGAGTTTAAGGATGATGCAATGCCTGAAATGATAAACGACTTAAACCGCGTATTAGCATTTGTAGATAAACTAAATGAACTAAATACAGATAATGTGGAGCCTCTAATATATATGAGTGAAGAAAGCAATGTTTTACGTGAAGATGAGCCCGCTGTTACACTTACACAAAAAGAAGCTTTAAAAAATGCTCCGCAAAAAGATTCCGATTATTTTAAAGCACCAAAAGTGATAGATAACAAATAAAAAAAGCGGTTTTTAAACCGCTTTTTTTATTAAATATTTATCTCTAATCCTCAACAGTAATATTTTAATTTGTTTTCTAAAAATAAACATTAGCATTAAATAAGGCACTGCCATTAGGTATAATATTCCTGAGTTTAAACTTCTGGCTAGCGAGGTTGGGTCGTTTTTTAAACTGCTTTCTGCGGCTTGTTTACACATTGCACACTGCGCACTAACTTCACCGGTTAATAATACAAGTAAAAAAAATGCAATAAGTAAAATATAAGCAGAACGTTTGTTCATTATTGTTCAAACTTTTTGTAATCTGCAGGTACTTCTAATTTAGAGTCATCAATATTGCCCTTGTTAATTTTTGTCATTTCAAGTTTAGAAATAAATCTATTATCTGTGATAGAACGCTCTTCACTTAAAACAGGCATGCTGCCTTTAGGTAAGCCTTTAATTTTATTAAAGTAAATACTTTGCTTGTCTTTTCTGTTCCATAATTCCATCATAGGCGTAAAAAAATCAAATTTATCTGTGGTAACCCAGTATGAAATAATAGTGTTTTCGTCTTTGTTTTTTACAACAAACTCGGTACACTTAAGGCCCATTATTGTTTTTGACTTTCCTTTTGATGTTTCGCATTTTCCTTTAATAACAGGAGGGATTTCGCTTTTTTGGTCGCCCCAAACCTTGCGTTTTGGGTTAACAAAATTAATGGCCCCTGTTTCTAGATTAAAAATAAAACTTCCCTCTATGTTATCGCTTTTTTTAGCGTATTGATCTAATTTAATTTTTTTGTCTTTTACCCAGTATGTATTAGAGGTGGTGTCTCTTAAAGTGTAAAACTTAAATTCTATTGATCCGGTAAATGATTGCGCAAAATAATTAACGCTTAAAAAAATCAACAGAAGACTAATTCCTTTTTTCATAACAATAGTTTTAGTAAGAATTTAGATGTAAATTTATAAAATTAATTTGTTTATAAGCGTTAAAAATGCCTTTAGAGTCACAAAATTTCGGAAAATTAGGTGAAAAAGAAGCGGAGTTATACCTAAAAGAGAAAGGCTTTGAAATTGTTGAGCGCAATTGGCGGTTTAAGAAGTTAGAGGTTGATTTAATAGCGAAAGATAACAAGGAGTTGGTATTTATTGAGGTGAAAGCCAGAGGAACAGATTATTTTGGTGACCCCGAATCGTTTGTAAGCAAGAAAAAGCAAAAAAATTTAATAGCCGCAGCAAATAATTACATAGCAGAAACCAATTTTAACGGCGAAACCCGCTTTGATGTAGTGGCTATCTTGCAAAATAATGATAAAATACTTGTAAATCACATCCAAAACGCATTTTCTCCTTCAATTATCTAAAGTATCTTTGCAATCTAATGGAAAGAAAAAGACCCAATAAAAAATCAGGAAGTTTTTCAAAAAGCAAAAGCGGTTCCGGTAAATCTTTTAGTAAAGGAAAATCAAGTTCCGAAAAGCCCGGATTAAAAAACTTTTCTAAGTTTATAAAAAAGGATGCTGCACCTTTTAAAAAAGACAAAAAAGGGAAAGATGATAAATTTGAACGCGATAATAAGTTTGAAAAAACAAAACGAACGTATTCAAGCAGAGGCGATGAAAAATTTAATGATGAAAGAAAATCGGAAAGATCTTTTGATAAAAAAGAAAGATTTTCAGGAAGTGGTGATAGAAAAAAACCTTTTGAAAAAAAAGAAGGCTATTCATCCGATTCTAAAAAAAGAAGCTACTCTAGTGATAAGGATGATAAAAAACCTTATGTGAAAAGAGGCGGAGATAGCGGCGGTTTTAAGAAAAGAGAGTATTCAGACAACAAAGAGCCAAAACGTTCCTTTGAAAGAAAAGATACAGGAGAAAAAAAGCAATATTTTTCATCAGATAGAGGCGATAAAAAAAGTTACGAAAAAAGAGACAAAGATTCTTACGGAGATAAAAAAAGAAGTTTTTCTAAAAACAAAAGTGGTTGGGCAAAGTCAGATAGACCGCAAGAAAAACATGAAGATGATGGAACCATTCGTTTAAACAAATACTTATCTAATGCCGGCATCGCATCCAGAAGAGACGCCGATGTTTTAATACAAGGCGGCACGGTAAAAGTAAATGGCGTTGTAGTTGATCAGTTAGGCTACAAAGTTAAACCGGGCGATGTAGTAACCTATGCCGATTCGGCAGTTAAAACCGAACGAAAAGTGTATGTGCTTTTAAACAAACCAAAAGATTTTCTTACTACTACCGATGATCCGCAAGAACGCAGAACCGTAATGGAACTTGTAAAACCTGCTTGCCGAGAAAGAATTTATCCGGTAGGCAGATTAGACAGAAACACAACCGGATTATTGTTGTTTACCAATGATGGTGATTTAGCTACTAAGTTAATGCACCCTAAATATTTGGTTAGAAAAATTTATCACGTAACACTTAACAAACCTTTAAAAGCAGAAGATTTTGAAACCATTGCAAATGGTTTTGAACTGGAAGATGGTTTTGTGAAGGTAGATGAAATTGCCTATGTAGGTCCGGGACGAAAAGAATTGGGAGTAGAAATTCACAGCGGAAAAAATCGCATTGTACGTCGTATTTTTGAGCATTTTGATTACGAAGTGTATAAGCTGGATAGGGTAACTTATGCAGGATTAACCAAGAAAGATTTACCACGAGGCAAGTATCGTTTTTTAACCGAAAAAGAAATTGCTTATTTAAAAATGTTAAAGTAGATTTATATTATAATTTGAACACAATTGTACTATGTGCGGAATAGTAGGTTACATTGGAAATAAAGATGCTTATCCTGTTTTAATTAAAGGATTACAGCGTTTAGAATATCGCGGTTACGATAGTGCCGGAGTTGCGTTAATAAACGGGGAAGGAAAACTAAATGTTTACAAGAAAAAAGGCAAGGTAAGCGAACTCGTTAGCGCAAGTAAAAATGAAGATCTAAGCGGTTCTGTTGGTATAGGTCACACACGCTGGGCAACACACGGCGAACCCAATGATGTAAACTCTCACCCGCACTATTCCGATACCAAAGATTTGGTAATGATTCATAATGGCATCATTGAGAATTATGCTTCTATAAAAGAAAGATTAAAAAAACGCGGCCATAAATTTTTATCTCAAACAGATACCGAAGTTCTAGTTCATTTAATTGAAGATATTCAACAACACGAAGGAATGAAGTTGGGCCATGCAGTTATTGCTGCCCTTAAACAAGTAATTGGTGCGTATGCAATTGTAGTGATGGATAAAAAAGACCCCAGCACTTTAATTGCGGCAAAAAAAGGAAGTCCTATGGTTATTGGTATTGGCAATAACGATGATTTTTATATTGCTTCGGATGCTTCACCTATTGTTGAGTATACCAAAAACGTTGTTTATTTAGAAGATGAACAAGTTGCAATTATAAGAAGAGGTTTAGAATTAAAAATTAGAAATCTTAAAGACAAAGAAATTACTCCCTACGTTCAGGAATTAACAATTGAGTTGGAAGCAATTGAAAAAGGTGGTTACGATCATTTCATGCTAAAAGAAATTTACGAGCAACCACGTTCAGTAAAAGACAGTATGCGCGGCCGATTAATTGCAGAAGAAGGAAAAGTGGTATTAGGCGGTATTGTTGATCACGAAGTAAAATTTAAAAATGCAAAACGAATTATTTTTATTGCCTGCGGAACATCATGGCATGCCGGCTTAGTGGGAGAATATTTATTTGAAGAATTTGCCCGCATACCTGTTGAAGTGGAATATGCTTCAGAATTCAGATACCGCAACCCAATTATTTACCAAGATGATATTGTAATTGCTATTTCGCAAAGTGGTGAAACGGCAGATACCTTAGCAGCTATTGAATTAGCAAAAAGTAAAGGAGCAACCATTATTGGTGTTTGTAACGTTGTGGGTTCATCTATACCTCGTGCATCACACGGTGGTAGTTATACCCATGCCGGGCCCGAAATTGGTGTTGCATCTACAAAAGCATTTACCGCACAGGTTACCGTTCTAACATTAATGGCATTACACGTTGCACGCTTAAAAGGAACAATGGCAGAAAGCCGTTTCCGTCAATTACTTTACGAAATGGAAGCAATTCCCGGAAAAATTGAAGAGGTATTAAAGCAAAACCCGGAAATAAAAAAGATTGCCGCGAAGTATAAAGACAGTAAAAACGCACTTTACTTAGGAAGAGGAGTTAGTTTCCCTGTTGCGTTAGAAGGCGCATTAAAACTAAAAGAAATTTCTTACATACATGCCGAAGGATATCCTGCGGCGGAAATGAAACACGGCCCTATTGCTTTAATAGATGAAGAAATGCCGGTATTTGTTATTGCCACCAAAGGCGCTAACTACGAAAAAGTAGTAAGCAACATTCAGGAGGTAAAAGCACGTAAAGGAAAAATTATTGCAGTAGTAACTGCGGGCGACCATGATGTTAAAGAAATGGCCGACCATGTAATTGAAATTCCTGAAACAGATGAAAACCTGGTGCCTTTAATTTCGGTTATTCCATTGCAATTATTATCGTATCACATTGCAGTAATGAGAGGTTGTAATGTAGATCAACCACGCAACCTTGCAAAAAGCGTAACAGTAGAATAATTAATTAAGCTTTAATAGTTTTTCTTGTATTTTTTGGGCGCCTTATCGCGCTTTCACTTAAAGCCAGTTAAATTTTGTTGTATTTTTTGGGCTGCGGTGGCTTCCGCTGGTCGCCTCCCTGCCTACCGGACAGGCAGGCTCGCTCCAAAAATACTAAACAAAATTTTTAACTGGGCTTTTCATTCAATCACGGGCGCAACATTCTGCAGTATTATATAACATTAAATCTTAATCTTACACTTTTACAAAAAGATTTTTATCATATTCTACAAATAGAGGTATTAGTAAAAGTATTATAACTAAGTAACAGTAGAATAATTATTCTACTATTACTTTCTTGCTAATGTTTGTATTGTAGTTTCCTTTAATTTTTAAAACGTAAACTCCTTTTGCCAAATCGTTCGTTCTGAAGCTAAACATGTTTTGTTTTACTTTCACCCAATCTCTTAACAAGGTGGTTACTAATTTACCTTGTGCATCATACAATTCAAAGCTTAAGTATTCCGGCTGCGATAAATTTAAATCAACACTAAACATATCGTTGGTTGGATTTGGAAACACTGTTGCGTTATTATTGGTATTTGTCTCCACTTGTTTTAAATCGGTAAATACATTACTCGTTGCAAGTTGCGCAACCCATGCACGGTGTGCGTTAGGATAGGAAATATTAAAAGCATAAGCATTGTAGCCACTTACCCAAACTTCTCCCGGAGTGCAATATCTGCGTTGCGAACCCGAATAATCGCCCCAACGTTCTTGATTTCCTGAAAGTAAATTTACAAAGGTAGTTCCGTTTTGAATTCTTAAAATTGGTGAAAAATCACCCATGGCATCTGCTCTAATAGCTGAAAGCCCACCAAAAATTTCATCAGAACTGTGATTAAAATTAATGATAGCAGTGTTATCTGCTACATTATTTCCGGCATAGGAAATATTAGGGTAACCAAAATCAACGGTATCGTTTGCTAAAATATATCCGTTAACTGTTGGTGAAACTGCTGCAGGATTATGAATTACACCGTAATAAACACTTACCTGATTGTTGGCGGGGTTATTGGTGTTGTGCACATATTGTATTTTATTGTTTTCGTAAAAGGCCCCAAGGTTTCTGGAATCATTACTTGCTAAAGTTTGTACCGAGTTTGTTTGTCTTCCGTCCGGTGGAAACTGATAAGGCACATCTGTTATTAATGCTTTTGTTGTTACCGTTAAAGTAGGTGCGCCAATGGTATCAGTAACATTTACTAAAAACACCGTATCATTTTGTGAAGCTAAATTTCTGTTAGATACAAAATACATATTGGGCGATTTTAAACTGCTTCCACCTTTAGCAGGACATAAATTACGAATAGCTTTTCCATTAAACTGTATGTTAGAATGCAATACAGAACCTAAAGGCAAACCGGCATAACCACTGTCTTTTTTCATTTGCCAAACCAAAGTCTCCACAAATCCTGCTTGCCAGGTGCTATCGTTGTATAATAAATTTACGCTTAAAAACAATTCCTTTTCTGTCATGGCAATCATGGGGTAATCGCTCCACAAACCATAATTTAAAGGGTCGCCGGGAATGGTATACAAATTCCAGTTTAAAGCCGGATTATTGGTTTGTGAAAAACCTACAATCATTTTACTTGTAGAATCTGTAAAACCAACCATACACATCATTACAAATCTGTCTTTGTCAGGATCGTACATTACCTTTGGGTCAAACTCTTGATGCAAATTATTAATGGGGGTTGTCCATGCAGCCAAAGATTTAAATGGAGAAATAGAATTGGTAACAACATTTCTTACATGAATATTAGTGTTTATTACCGAAACCAACATACCCGAATCGGAAATGGCCATGTCGTTATCGTTAGGGGTGCTGTAGCCCCAAGGGTTGGCAAAAAAACTTTGTCCTTTTAATAAAACAGGTAAAACCGCGTTGTTGTTTGTTGATTTATTAGAAGGCAAATAACTTTCAGGATAATTGTAATGCTCTATTTTTTTTGAAGCTTGTTTAGGTAATTCGTTTACCAAAAGTTTAGGACTATAATCGGTAGTTATATTTTCTAAATTAACAACCGCTTGTTTTTGAAAGGTAAATGATTTTTTTACCGGCGCATGGTGTTTTGGCGCATTCTCTAAATATTTTTTACTTAATTGTGCAAAGGAAGCACTTGCAATAAAATAAAGTGAAAGAGTAAGTAATAATTTTTTCATTGTAAAAGTTTAAACTTGAATTATAAAGGTATAAAAAAAACCGAGAAGAAAAAGTTCAACTCGGTTGCTGAATTATTTAAATTGAATTAGTAAGCCAACACCGGCCCTAACCATTTTTCAACTACATCTACATTTAAATTTTTGCGTTTGGCATAATCTTCCACTTGTTCTTTGGTAATTTTGCCTACACCAAAATAATGTGCTTCGGGATGAGCGAAATACAAACCACTTACCGCTGCCGTAGGGAACATGGCTAAACTTTCGGTTAATTTTAAACCAATGTTTTTTTCTACATCCAATAGTTTCCAAATGCTTAATTTTTCTGTATGATCGGGTTGAGCAGGGTAACCCGGGGCCGGACGAATACCTTTATATTCTTCCTTTATTAAATCTTCGTTACTCAGGTTTTCATTTTTATCGTAGCCCCAAATTTCTGTTCTTACTTTTTTATGCATTAATTCAGCAAAGGCTTCTGCTAATCTATCCGCTAATGCTTTTAGCATAATGGCACTATAATCATCATGCGCTTTTTCAAAGGCTTCCACGTGAGGGTCAATTCCAAAACCTGTAGATAAAGCAAAGGCACCGAGGTAATCTGTAGCTTCTACAGGCTCAGCTAGCGAAAGGGAAGGTTTTATAAAATCTGCCAATGCAATATTGTATTGTCCGGCTGGTTTTTTGGTTTGTTGCCTGATGCTGTGAAAGGTTAGTTTTTTTGTGTTTCCGTTTTCGCTTAACACTTCCACATCATCGTGATTAGTTGCATGTGCAGGAAAAATCCCAACTACTGCTTTTGCGGTTAACCAGTTCTCATCAATAATTTTCTTTAACATGGCTTTGGCATCGTTAAATAACTTTGTTGCCTCAGTGCCACGTTCAGGGTCAGAAAGAATTTTTGGATAAGAGCCTTTCATTTCCCAGCTATGGAAAAATGGTGTCCAATCAATGTACGTTGAAATTTCTGCTATGCTGTAATTATCAAAAACTTTAACGCCTAAAAATGCGGGTTTGCTAATTTTTGTTTCACTCCAGTTAATCGGAAATTTATTTTTGCGCGCTTCTTCTAACGAAATAAATTTATTTTGCGATTGCGCATTTTTGTTTTGTTCTCTTACTCTCTCGTAATCGGCCTTAATGTCTTTCATAAAGTTATCTCTTAACTCATCTGAAATTAAACTGCTGGCCACCGGAACCGATTTACTTGCATCGTTTACATGCACAACCGGACCTGAATAATTTTGAGCAATTTTTACGGCAGTGTGAACCTTAGAAGTTGTTGCACCACCAATTAACAAAGGAAGTTTAAAATTTAGGCGTTCCATTTCTTTGGCAACATGCACCATTTCATCTAATGATGGTGTAATTAAACCGCTTAAACCTATTACATCTACATTGTTTTTCTTTGCTTCGTCTAAAATTTTATCGCAAGAAACCATTACTCCCAAATCTATAATTTCGTAATTGTTGCAAGCTAATACAACGCCCACAATATTTTTTCCAATATCGTGCACATCTCCTTTTACTGTTGCTAATAAAATTTTACCTGCGTTTGTTCTTCCATCACCAACAATTCCTGCTTTTTTGTTCGCTTCTTTTTCAGCTAATAAATATGGCTCTAAATAGGCAACCGCTTTTTTCATTACCCGTGCGCTTTTTACTACCTGTGGTAAAAACATTTTTCCTGCACCAAACAAATCACCTACTACATTCATACCCGCCATTAAAGGGCCTTCAATAACATGTAAAGGCCTTCCTAATTTTTGTCGCGCTTCTTCGGTATCTTCTTCAATATATTCTACAATACCTTTTACCAAGGCGTAGCTTAATCTTTGTTCCACATCTGTTTTTCTCCAGGCTTCATCTTTCTCGGCTTTGTCGGTTACTTTGCCTTTTAATTTTTCGGCATGGTTTACTAAACGTTCTGTTGCATCATCTTTTCTGTTTAATAAAACATCTTCAACCAATTCTAATAATTCTTTTTCAATGTTGTCGTAAACAACCAACTGACTAGGATTTACAATGCCCATATCCATTCCGTTTTTTATGGCATGAAATAAAAACGCAGAGTGAATGGCTTCGCGCACATGATCATTTCCTCTGAACGAAAACGAAACATTACTAACGCCTCCGCTTACTTTTGCATGCGGTAAATTTTCTTTTATCCATTTGGTAGCATTAAAAAAATCTAAAGCATTTAAGCGATGCTCTTCCATGCCGGTAGCAACAGGAAAAATGTTAGGATCGAAAATAATATCTTGTGCAGGGAAATTAACTTTGTTTACTAAAATATCGTAAGCGCGTTTACAAATTTCTTTACGGCGCTCTAATGTATCGGCTTGTCCCACTTCATCAAAAGCCATAACAATAACAGCAGCACCGTATTGTTTTATTTTTTCTGCTTGTTCAATAAATTTTTCTTCGCCTTCTTTTAACGAAATAGAATTTACTATGGCTTTGCCTTGCACACATTTTAACCCTGCTTCAATTACACTCCATTTAGAAGAATCAATCATAATGGGGACTCTTGAAATATCTGGTTCAGATGCAATTAAATTTAAGAAGGTTGTCATCGCTTTTTCGCTATCTAACATTCCTTCGTCCATGTTCACATCAATTACCTGAGCGCCGCCTTCTACTTGTTCGCGCGCAATTGAAAGGGCTTCTTCATAGTTTCCTTCTTTAATCAAGCGCAAGAATTTTTTAGAACCCGTTACATTAGTTCGTTCACCTACATTTAAAAAATTACTTTCCGGTCTTAATGTTAAGGGTTCTAATCCGCTTAAATGCATTAATGTATCGGGCACCGGTTTTTTACGAGGTGGTGCAGCTTTTGCCAATTCGGCAATTCGTTTAATGTGTGATGGCGTTGTACCACAACATCCGCCTACAATATTTATAAATCCTGATTTTAAAAAATCTTCTATTTGGTGACCCATTTCATGTGCATCTTGATCGTATTCACCAAACTGATTTGGCAAACCTGCATTTGGGTAGGCACTCACAAAAAACGGAGCTTTAGTAGAAAGTTCTTCTAAATAGGGTCGCATGTCTTTCGCACCTAATGCACAGTTTAAACCAATACTTAACAAATCAACATGCGACACGGAGTTTAAAAAAGCTTCGGTTGTTTGACCGGATAAGGTTCTTCCACTTGCATCGGTTATAGTTCCGGAAACCATTACCGGCATTTTTCTATTAATAGATTTGCAATAATTTTGAATAGCAAATAAAGCAGCCTTTGCATTTAAAGTATCAAAAATGGTTTCAATTAAAAGCACATCCGAACCACCCTCAACTAGTCCTTTCACCTGTTCTGTATAAGCAGCAACTAACTCATCAAAGGAAACAGCACGGTAACCGGGATCGTTAACATCGGGTGATAAAGAAAGTGTACGATTTGTTGGCCCAATAGAACCTGCAACAAATTTGGCAACATTAGCAAATTCGGGATTTTCTTTTTTAAATTCTGCAATGGCTTCTTTGGCAATTTTTGCCGATTCGTAATTTAGTTCATAGGCCAAATCTTGCATATCGTAATCGGCCATGGCAATACTGGTTCCGCTAAAGGTATTTGTTTCAAGGATATCGGCACCTGCTTTTAAATATTCTTTGTGAATGGTTTTAATAATTTGTGGTTGTGTAATAGAAAGCAAATCGTTATTGCCTTTCAAATCTTTATGCCAATCGGAAAAGCGTTTACCGCGGTAATCTTTTTCTTCCAACTTGTATTGTTGAATCATAGTGCCCATAGCACCGTCAATTACCAAAATTCTTTTTTCCAGTTCTTGTTGTATATTGCTCATAAAATAAAAAATCCCTTCAGTATTGCCGGAAGGGATTAGGTTATCGTTTAAATTAAATATTTCTAATTATTTCCGACTTATCTTTTCCGAATTACTTCGAAACGAATTCCCACCTTCTAATTTAGTTAAGAAAGTTTTAAAGTTATGTAGTTAAGAAAGTTATATAAATGTAATTTAACTTTCTAACTGATGAACTTGTAAACTGATTAACTGTATCAGGGTTGGTAAGGCTTCAAAGGGCGTATCCCTCAGCCTTTCTTGATAAGTTTGTTAAAGAACTGCTGTAAAGGTAAGTAATTCTTTAAATATTAAAAAATTCCTTATATTTTTGATGTAGTGATTAAGTACCGCCTTATAATTGCCCTTTTTTCGTGTGTTTTAAGCTTTGTTTATGGCCAAGATAAAGCCTTGTATAGTATTTATTTGGGCGATACCGTTAATGTAATAGATAAAAACGGCTTAAATCAAGACCGTTGGGTTTATTTAGGAAAAGACAAGAAGGGAAAAAAGTATAAGTTTTATAAAAGCAGCCAAATTGTAGAAGATGGAAACTTTAAGGATGGAAAAAAAATTGGTTTATGGAAAACGTACCACAGCAGTGGAAAAATAGAAAGTGAAATTAGGTATGAAAATGATGAGCCAAATGGGAAGGCTAGATTTTACAATAAAGACGGAAAGTTAATTGCTGAAGGAAAATTAGTTGGAAAAGAGTTTGAAGGAGATTATTATATATTCGATGTTGATGGAAATAAATTTAAAAAGAATGCAAGCAGAAAAAACAACTACGCATATTTAGCATTTAGCGGTAAGGTAGAAAAGTTTGGTAAAGAATTAAACGATGTACACATTAAAGTTGAAAGAGATGATTTTGAAATTTACGATGCTATAAATAATGCGGATGGAACTTTTACTTTAAAATTGGAATTAAATTTCGAATACATTATACATTTTATAAAGGACGGATATAATGATCATTCATTAATAATTAACACCAATGTGTATAACATTTACGACACCACCATTTATAAATTAGATAAATGGAAAATTCAAATGTCGGATAACATTGCAAACACCATTAGCAGTGAGTTTTTAAGTTTACTATTAAACAAACCGGCCGGAAAAATTTATTTTAATAAACGTAGAAAAAAGTTTACTTCTGATGGTGCTTACGTGAATTTGTTTAATAAACAAGTAAAAGGAATTAGTGAATCTACCAAATTAATTTTAGCGCAAGCAGCAGACGACAACAAAAAATTAGAAATAGAAAACCTGCGAATAGAAGCTGAGAAAAAAATGCAGGAAATTAATTTATTAAAGCAAGCGCAAGAATTAAAAGAAGCAGAAATTAAAAAGAAAGAGGCAGAAATACTAGCTCAACAATTAGAAAAGGACAAGAAAGATCAGGAGTTAGCAATGGCAGAACAAAACAAAAAAATAAACGATTTAAAATTTGAGCAACAACAAATTGAGTTAGAAAAGAAAAGACTGGAAGCAGAAAGGAACTCCAAAGAGTTTGAGCGATTGGCTGTATTAAGAAAAATTCAGGAATACGAATTAAAGGAGAAACAAGATGCTTTAAATAAATCTACACAAGAGCTGGCTATTTCAGGTGCAGAAATAAAGAAGCGGGAAATGGAATTAGGGTTAGCAAACAGAGAAAAGGAATTGCATGAAAAGGAAATGAAACAACAAATGTTTTATGTTTATATTTTGGTGGGAGGATTATTATTAATTGCATTATTTGCCTTTTTTATATTCAGAAGTTTTCAGCAGAAGAAAAGAGATCATCAGTTGCTTGAAATGCAATCAAAAGAAATTGAAAAACAAAAATATGATTTAGAGGAGAAGTCGAAATTAATTGAGCAAAAAAACGTAGAAACAGAACAAAGTATTCAATACGCCAAACGAATTCAACATGCTATTTTGCCTCCTGAACAAGAAATTAATCAGTATTTAAAAGATTATTTTATCTTATATAAATCTAAAGATATTGTAAGTGGAGATTTTTACTTTTTTTACGACAGACATGCCAAAGAGTGTGGTAAAGTTTTTATAGCATCAGTAGATTGCACAGGCCACGGTGTGCCGGGGGCCTTTATGAGTATGATTGGCTACGAGAAGTTAAAAGACGCCGTAGATATTACCGATGAACCCGGAAAAATATTATCGGAATTAAACAAAGGCGTAAAGGCTGCATTACGTCAATCTGCCGAAGCAACTTCTACCCGCGATGGAATGGATTTAAGTTTGTGTGCTATCCCAATTAACCAAAGCGGAAATAAAGTAAAAATAGAATACGCAGGAGCAAACAGACCCTTGTGGATTGTAAGAAAAGATGCCAAAGATTTAGAGGAAATAAAAGCCACAAAAATTGCAATTGGAGGTTTAACAAAAGATTCGCAAGAATTTGAACAGCATAATTTGGAGTTTGATAAAGGAGACACGATTTACATGTTTACAGATGGATATGCCGATCAGTTTGGAGGACCAAAAAAGAAAAAATTAATGACCGGGAAGTTCAGAGAAATATTAATGAGTATACAACACCTTTCTATTTTAGATCAGAAAAAACATTTAAATGATTTTATTGAAGAGTGGATGAAGGATGCTGAGCAGGTAGATGATATGCTGGTAATTGGAATTAAATTATAATGAAATCATTTTTTATAAGCATTTTACTTTTAGTAAACGGAATTGTTTTTGCGCAAAGCGAGAACATACCGGAAACCATTAATGCTTTGATGAAAGAACAGGAAAATGATTGGAATAATTTCAATATAGATGGTTTTATGAAACATTATTGGAATAACGACAGCTTAAAATTTATAGGCAGCAAGGGAATAACCTACGGTTGGAAACAAACTTTGGCTAACTATAAAAAAAATTATTCTGACAAGGAGAAAATGGGCAAACTATTTTTTACCAATCATTTAATTGAAGTAATTGATACCAACAATGCTATGGTTTGTGGCAATTGGAAAATAAAAAGAAAGGATTCAGAAATTGGCGGCAACTACACTTTGCTATGGAAGAAAGTAAACGGCAAATGGGTAATTGTGGTAGATCATACAGGGTAAGAGTTTGTTTAGAAAAGCGCAATTATGAGTTACAACAACTAAAAATTTAGGTGTTGAAAATCAGCATAATAAGATATTAAATTGTTAATTACCCCCCCCCTCTATCTAAATTTAATTAGTTTGTGTTAAATTCGATTTGTTCAACGTTGCAACAAGAACAAATGCAGTGCAGCATTTTTAAAAAACCGGAGCAAGCACGATGCTTGTAATTTAAATTTTATACAATGAAAAATAAATTAAAATTTCTGGGAACTTTAAGTGTTATGTTAGTTGCAGCCTACGCTTGCGATAAAGCCACAAAAGAACCAATAGTAAATTCTAACGCAAATAATAACCAAGAACCGCAAGTTACTTATGCAGGTAAATTAAGGCCAAATGCATATTGGAAAAAAGGAATGGGATTATGCAATTCTGACATGTATAAAAATTGTTATGCATTTACAGAACCAGTTGTAGTTACACCGCATGCTACAAACAGAATAATTCAACAATGTGAAACCGGCGATATTAATGATATTGCTGATGCTTTTAGCAATGACCCTGATTTTGTGGTGTTTGGTGAAAACATTGACGAAGATAATATTGCTAAACTAAAAACAGGAGAATTGTATTTAGGAATTATTTTTCAAAATGATGAATTTATAACAATTTATTCTGGACCGGAATATCCTGTAACAGATTCAAATTATGAATTTGTTTTTCAATATAGAAAATAAATTCAAAACAAACGCTTTGCATTATTAGTAATGCAAAGCGTTTAAATTAAAATACATGAAGTTTATTCTTTTGCTAATTATAATAATTACTTTTAGCTGCTGTGATAAGGAGGAAGAGAAAAAATTCAATCAAATTGAAATAGCAAAGCATGCAATTGATTCCTTTACCATCAAACAATTGGTCGCAGATGGAAGTGAACTTTATAACATTTGTTTATATAATGATAGTACGTTATTAAGCACGGATGGGTTTGATAAAATTCTTTTGTATGCAAAAAATATCAATAAACAATTTATTTTTAAAAAAGCATTAAGTATTGAGAACAATCCAAAGGAAATACATTTTATTCACATTAACAGAGAATCTGACCGGATTTACATTTTTGAAAAAGATAAAACAATACTTGAATTTGATTTTAATTTTAAAAAGTTAAACAAGTATATTACCAATTTTAAATTCCCTTTTTTGAAACAGGAGTATTTTTTATCATTTAGTCAAAATATACCCTTAATAAAATACGGCAATGAATTTTATTCTAATTATACGCACTTAGATGTTATTGATTTTAATAAAACATATTTAGAAAAGTGGTTTGTAAAATTTGAGTTAACGAACGATACAATTGTAAAACATGAGCAATTTATTAGCAAGCCTTTTAATTTTGGTAAATGGGATTATTTTAATTACTCGCATTGTTTAGCAAAAAACACTATTTATAAACTTGTTGGAAGTTTTGATACTTTATATTATTATAATATTGAACAAAAAAGAGAAGGAAAGCATTATATAGGCAATAAAGATTATTCATTACCTAAGCCAGATTATTTACTGGATGATTCAAGAGGAGATATGTCAGCCGCAACCAAGAAAGAAATGATAAGCTTTAATTATACGTCAATTTACTATAACGAAAGCACCAATCATTTAATTCTTTTTTACAGAATGCCGCTGTTAGAGAAAGAATTAAATGGCAAAAAATTTACTGATAAAGAAATAAGAGCTATTGTGTTAAATGATAAGTTAGAGGTTGTTAAATATTTAACTTTTAAAGAAAAGTATTTAGACCCTATATGTTATATGTATATTAAAGGAAAAGGAATTGCGATACCAAAATTTACCGAAGATTATGAAAGTGAAATCAAATTTTATATTTATAATTTTTAGTTGTTTATTTTGTTTTTCATGTGCAAAGGAAGAACAAATAAAATTAAAAGAGCTAAAAAATTATATAACTGTAACAAGTTTGTCTATCAAAGAAAGCTTTTCAATTCTCCTTTTTATTCCCGGAAACCAATGTAAAAACTGTGTTCAAATGGATGCCAGTAAATTATCGACTTATTTAAATAACAACATTTATATTTTTACTGCAATACCTGAAAAGCAATTTAAAAACTTTAAAAATGTTTATTACGACAGAGGAAACAATTTAATGTCTTTATCATATGTAGATTTTGAAAATAAAATAGTTGTTTTAAAAGACGGGGAAATTATTTATTCATCTAAATTAAATTTACCTTCTTTTGCTGATATAACAGGTAAGTGTATAAAATAGAAATTTTACTTTCCTTTCTCTCCTTCTTCTTTCTTAAAATAATTTTTAAAATTGTAGGTAAATGTTAGCATAAAGTAGCGTTGTAAAATGGTAGTGCGCGTATCCTCTATGTATGTTTCTGTAACGTTTCGTTGAATACTGCGGTTTTGATTTAAAATATCAAATGCAAATAGTCTTAACTCTCCTTTGTTATCTTTTAAAAACTTAAAAGCCACTGCTGCATTTAGCAATGAAATGTTTTGATTAAAGGTAGAACTTAAACCGCCGTTTAAAATATGATTGTATTCTGCCTGCAACACCAGTTTTTTGGCTATGGTTAAATTAATTTTTGCTTTTGAAGATTGGTTAATGAAATTAGAGTTTAAGTTTTTCTGCAAACTGTTTACTACTGAATTGTAAGAAGTGTTAGAAGAAATTGTAAAATCTATTTTCTCACTAAAGTTGCTGCTAATTACTGCACCAAAATTCGGACTGGTGGTGTTAGAATAATTTAATTCGTTATTAATTAATGCGGGTATATTGTTGTAATTGCAGCCCGCACTTAAGTTAATATTAGATTTAAGTATTTTGGCCGGAAAGCTGTAATTGGCAAAAAAACGAAGAGTATAATAATTGTTTAAATTTTCAGGCCTTGATAGTTGCGACCCTTTTGCCAAAAATATTTTGGAAAAAACAACCGTATCGTTGTTGGCAATAATGGTGCTGTTTCCAATATAATTGTCGGTATAGGTTCCGCTTAATAAAACAAAAGAGGCAGTAGATTTTAAAGTGCTAACTCCGGAAAAACGTATGTTTAAATTGTGCTGAAAGTTTTGCTTTAAATCGGGATTACCAATACTTAATTGCAAAGTATTGCTGTTGTTTAACACGTCCTGCATTTGATCGATACTTGGCGGATTATTGCTGGAGCGATAAAACATTCTGAAATTATTTTGCTTATTAAACCTGTACATAAACATTCCATTGGGTAAAATGGAAGTAAAAACTCTTCCGGAAGAATAGGCACTTGGGAAGAATTGATTTTTATTTAAATAGGCTTCCTGCGCGTTAACGCCAAAAGAAAGTGTAGTTTTTTCTTGGTTAAATCGATAACTAATACCGGCTAAATTTGCAATGTAAGTGTTGTTAAAGTTATTAGAAACAATAGAATCTCTTATAGAATAGTCATTTGCAATGTTGTTTTTTGAAAACGCATTTTTATCTGATTCTGAATAGTTGTAAGTATTAGAAATATTTAATGAAATAAAATGTTTTTTACCAAAGGCTTCTGTAAATGTGATGTTTCCATATGAACTATAGCCCGATTTAATTAACCGCGATTTCTGATCAATGGTATCAAAAGTGGTTAATGTATCTGAATAATAATTATTTATAGACAGTAAATTACTGTTGCCGTTATTGGCGTTAATAGAGGGGTTTAAATTTACCGAAAGCGTTCTTCCTTTTTTAAGAAAGGAATGTCTATATAAAATAGGAGCCGAAATATTGTATCCCGTTAAATAGGACAGGTGTTTGTTTTGTGTTTCACCAATTAACTTTTCATTAATATTATATCCGCTTAAGCCTGAGTTGCCATCATTTGTTTGAAATGAAAGTTTAGGCTGAAAAATAACAGAGTTAAGCGAATCTATTTTGTAGTCTATTCTTAAATTAAAGCGATGATTAATATTTATACTTTTAGCAATACTGGTGTCTAAATAAGTTAAGCCGTTATTGCTGCCAATAATAAACTGACGAAGTAAATTTGATTCTGCATTGTTTTGTGTATAATTAAAAAAGTAGGAAGAAGTTACGCTAATGTTCTTCGACCAATCATCGGAATAATTTATTCCAAAAGCATGTGTTGTTGTAATACCGTTTTTTATATCAACTAAAAAATTATCGGTACTGTTTTGTCTAAAATTTCCACCACTATTGCTTCTCCCGCCACCTCGTGGGCCCCTGTTGTTATTTCCACTACTACTTACCACGCCTAATAAATCTTCACTTGTAAAGTTTTGTTCGTTTATATTATTAGAAAGCCCCATAAACGTAATTTTTCTTTTTTCTTTAAAAGAATTTATAACCGCTCCGGCTTTGTATTTATCCTGGTAGCCTCCGCCGGCATAGTATCTCCCAAACACACCGTTTCTAAATTGAACCTTTGTAGTTATATTAATAGTTTTACTGTTATTCCCATCATCAAACCCTGTGAATTGCGCCTGATCACTTTTTCTGTCAAATACCTGTACCTTATCTATAATTTCTGCAGGCAAATTTTTTAAAACACTGTTTGGATCGTCGCCAAAAAATGGTTTACCATCTACCAATATTTGTTTTACTTCTTCGCCTTGCGCTTGAATTTTCCCATCAACAATTGTTACACCGGGCATTTTTGTAAGCAAATCTTCTGCCATGGCGTCTTTGTTTGTTTTAAACGCGTTAGAGTTATAATTGGTAGTATCGCCATTTTGTGTTGCAATAACTGCTGTGGTTTTAACTTCTACTTCTTTTAAAATATTTGTGGAGGTGCTGAGTTTTATTTTCCCAATCCTTAAATTATCGGTTAATTGAATAGTTTTAAAAACATTCGCATAACCTATATAAGAAATTTTAAGCAAGTAATTTCCGGGGTTTAATTCTTCTATTTTAAAACCGCCCCTTGGGTTAGTAGTTAAGCCTTTAACTATGGATGAATCGGAAGCGTTTAAGAGAATTACAGCGGCCCCAATTGCGGAAGAATCGTTTTCTTCAACAACTTTACCGAAAATGGATAAAGTTTGGGCGCTAAATGGATTAATTGTTACAAGAAGTAAAAGAAAAAAAAGTATTTTTTTTGCTCGTCCCTTTTTATTCATTCATTAACTTATTTAAAATATCAGTGGCGCTTTTAGCAATTACTGTTCCTGGGCCAAACACAAACGATACGCCATTTTTAAATAAGAAATCATAATCTTGTTGAGGAATTACACCTCCGGCAACAACCATTATATCATCTCTCCCATATTTTTTTAATTCAGCAATCACTTGTGGAATTAAAGTTTTATGACCCGCTGCTAAACTAGAAACTCCAAGTATGTGCACATCATTTTCTACCGCCTGTTTTGCTGCTTCGGCCGGTGTTTGAAACAACGGCCCAATATCAACATCAAAGCCTAAATCGGCAAAGCTGGTTGCAATAACTTTGGCACCTCTATCATGACCATCTTGCCCCATTTTGGCAATCATTATTCGCGGCCTTCTTCCTTCTTTTTCTGCAAAAGTGTCAGACAGTGCTAATGCTTTTTTAAAATTCTCATCCATACTAATTTCTTTACTGTAAACTCCTGCAATAGATTTTATATTTGCCTGATAACGTCCAAATACTTTTTCCAGCGCAAAAGAAATTTCACCCAAAGTACATCTTACGCGTGCCGCGTTTACAGAAAGTTCTAACAAATTATCTTTACCACTTTTTGCTGCATTTGTTAAAGCCTCTAATGCTTCTGTTACTTCAGAATTATTTCTTTCTGCTTTTAACTTTTTTAATCTTTCAATTTGTTGCTGCCTAACTTTTGTATTATCTACATCTAATATTTCAATGTTTGTTTTTTCGGTTGTTTGATAAGCATTCACACCAACAATGATATCTTTTCCGCTGTCTATTCTTGCTTGTTTTCTGGCGGCGGCTTCTTCAATTCTCATTTTTGGAATTCCGGTTTCAATGGCTTTTGCCATGCCGCCTAATTTTTCTACTTCTTCAATTAATCCCCAGGCCTTGTGTGCAATTTCATGCGTAAGCGATTCAACATAGTAAGAACCCGCCCACGGATCAACCACTTTACAAATATTTGTTTCGTGTTGTAAAAACAATTGCGTGTTGCGTGCAATGCGTGCACTAAAATCAGTAGGTAAAGCAATGGCTTCATCTAAAGCATTGGTGTGTAAACTTTGTGTATGGCCCATTGCAGCCGCCATTGCTTCAATACATGTTCTTGCAACGTTATTAAATGGGTCTTGCTCTGTTAAGCTCCAGCCGCTTGTTTGACAGTGAGTACGCAAAGCCATTGATTTTGAAGATTTAGGATTAAACTGTTTTACCAATTTTGCCCAAAGCATTCGCGCGGCACGCATTTTAGCAATTTCCATAAAGTGATTCATGCCAATTGCCCAAAAGAAAGACAGACGGGGAGCGAATGTATCAATGTCTAATCCTGCTTTAATTCCAGTTCTAATATATTCTAAGCCATCGGCTAAAGTATAGGCCAATTCAATATCTGCAGTAGCACCTGCTTCTTGCATGTGGTAACCGCTAATAGAAATGGAATTAAACTTTGGCATGTTTTTGCTGGTGTATTCAAAAATATCAGCAATAATTTTCATAGAAGGTGCAGGAGGATAAATGTAGGTGTTGCGCACCATAAATTCTTTTAAAATATCATTTTGAATGGTGCCGGTAAGTTTATCCATACTCACTCCTTGTTCTTCTGCGGCAACAATATAAAAGGCGAGAATGGGCAATACGGCGCCGTTCATGGTCATAGATACGCTCATTTGATCGAGTGGAATTTGATCAAATAAAATTTTCATATCTAAAATAGAATCAATTGCTACACCTGCTTTTCCAACATCACCTTGCACACGTTCATGATCACTGTCGTAACCACGATGTGTAGCTAAATCAAACGCAACAGATAAGCCTTTTTGTCCGCCTGCTAAATTTCTTCTGTAAAAAGCATTACTTTCTTCGGCAGTACTAAAACCTGCGTATTGCCTTACTGTCCATGGGTTTTGAACATACATGGAAGAATAGGGGCCTCTTAAAAAAGGCGGAATTCCTGCCCCAAAATGCAGATGTTCAACGTTTTTTATATCATCAAAAGTATAGGTTTGTTTTACAGAAATTTGTTCTGCAGTTACAAAAGGCTCGTTTTTGTTAGCCGTAATTTTGTCGTTAGAGGAACTGTATTTTATATTAGAAAAATCTTTGCGCATAAAATGAAGGTAAAGAGTACGAATGCTAATTTACAAAAACTTTATAGATTGATGTTACTAACTTATATCAGCTTATTTTTAATGGTTAACACCAATAATGTATATTTGTGGGGAGAGAAAAAATGTCGAAGTTTTTAATAGCCGGATTAGGAAATATTGGCGATGAATACGCCGGAACACGCCATAATATTGGATTTGACGTTCTTGATTGTTTAGCAAAAGAGACAGGGGTTATATTCAGAAATGAAAGATTAGCCGATGTAGCGGAAATAAAACACAAAGGAAAAACATTGGTTTTAATAAAGCCTACTACTTATATGAATTTAAGTGGTAAGGCAATAAATTATTGGATGCAAAGCGAGAAAATTGGCACAGAAAACTTAATGGTGGTGGTAGATGAATTGGCTTTGCCTTTAGGGAAAATAAGAATTGGCCCAAAGGGAAGCGATGGCGGCCATAATGGCTTAAAAAACATTCAGGAAATATTAAAAACAACAGAATACCCCAGGTTGCGGTTTGGAATAAGTAACGAGTTTTCTAAGGGACATCAAGTTAATTATGTGCTTGGAAAATGGAACGGCGAAGAACTAATTGCGCTTGAACCAAGAATTAAAATTGCAACGGAGGCCATTAAAGCTTTTGCATTTATTGGTTTACAACGCTGCATGAATGAATTTAACAATAAATAAATTCACTTTTCTTAGCAATATAAACCTCAAAAACCACTTTTAAAATCCATTTCTTTTTACTTAATTTATACTCCTTAAAAATTTTTTATGGCCAAGAATAAATCTATATTAAATCAAAAATCTAAAGATTTTTTGTATTCCTATTTAAACAATGCATCACCAACCGGTTTTGAGGCAAGCGGTCAAAAAATTTGGTTAAATTATTTAAAGCCCTATATCGATGAGTATTTTATTGACACCTATGGTACAGCTGTTGGGGTTATTAATCCCAAAGCTTCTTACAAAGTAGTGATTGAAGCACATGCCGATGAGATTAGTTGGTTTGTACATTATATAACAAAAGATGGTTTTATTTATTTGCGCCGAAATGGTGGCAGCGATCATCAAATTGCCCCCTCTAAACGCGTGAACATTCATACAGAAAAAGGATTTGTAAAAGCAGTATTTGGCTGGCCGGCTATTCATGTGCGCGATGCTGCAAAGGAAGAGGCACCAACATTAAAAAATATATTTTTAGATTGCGGTTGTAGTTCTGATAAAGAAGTAGAAAAATTAGGCATTCATGTGGGTTGTGTTGTTACTTATGAAGATGAATTAATAGAATTAAACAACACCTATTATACCGGCCGTGCATTAGATAATAGAATTGGGGGTTTTATGATTGCCGAAGTTGCTCGTTTATTAAAAGAGAAAAAAGATAAATTACCTTTTGGATTATACATTGTTAATTCTGTACAAGAAGAAGTGGGTTTAAATGGTGCTCAAATGATAGCCCGAAAAATTAATCCAAATGTTGCCATAGTAACCGATGTTTGTCATTGTACACAAACACCCATGATGAATAAAATTTCAAGCGGAGATTTAGCTTGTGGAAAAGGCCCAGTATTAAGCTATGCTCCTGCTGTTCAAAATAATTTATTAAAATTAATTATTGAAGCTGCCAAGAAAAATAAAATAGATTTTCAACGCCAAGCTGCATCCAGAGCCACCGGAACAGATACAGATGCTTTTGCTTATTCAACAGACGGCATTGCTTCGGCTTTAATTTCGTTGCCGCTTCGTTATATGCATACAACGGTAGAAAGTGTGCATAAAGAAGATGTAGAAGATGTTATTAAATTAATGTATCATAGTTTAAAAAGCATCAAAGTAAATCAAGATTTCAGATATTTTAAATAATACTGTAAATGCCAATTTTAGGTTCTATAATTAAAGGTGCAATAGATTTACGTGGAAGAATTCCGGCTCGTAAAAACGTTCACAAGCAGCAAATTAAACAGTTAAAAAAGCTTTTAGCTAAAGCGGAGTATACATCGTTTGGAAACGAGTATGGATTTAGCAAAATGCTGATGGAGGAAGATCCTATTGGTTTATTTCAGAAAAATGTGCCCATTCACGATTATCAAAGTATTTTCGATTCGTGGTGGCACCGCGCTTTAAAAGGAGAACGCGATGTGTGTTGGCCGGGTAAAATAAATTATTTTGCGCTTTCTTCCGGCACTTCAGAAGCATCTAGTAAACATATTCCTGTGACTAAGGATATGATTAAGACTATTCACAAAGGAACGATAAAGCAAATACTTGCAACCAAAAATTTTAATTTTCCGAAAGAACAATACGAGTCGGAAATATTGTTTGTTGGTGGAAGCACTAACTTAAGATACAATGGCACCTACTTTAGCGGAGATTTAAGCGGAATTACCACCGGTACACAACCACGTTGGTTTCAAAACTTTACTTTACCCGGCCCGGAAATTCGCTCTTTATCGGATTGGGAAATTAAGCTGCAGGAAATAGTTGATAATGCTAAAAAATGGGACGTTGGATTTATTTGTGGTGTGCCGGCTTGGATTCAGATTTTATTTGAAAGAATAATTAAACAATACAATGCTAAAAGCATTCATGATGTTTGGCCAAATTTGAGGGTATTTGTTCACGGAGGTGTTGCCATACATCCATACAAAAACAGCATTAATGAACTGTGCGCTAAAGAACTTATTTTTTTAGATACCTACATGGCTTCTGAAGGATTTATTGCATTTCAGGAAAGACCAAACCCAAATCAGTCGATGAAACTGATTACAGATAACAAAATGTTTTTTGAATTTATTCCGTTTAATGAAGAAAATTTTGATGCAGATGGAAATGTTTTGCCAAATGCAAAAGCAGTAAATATTACCGAAGTAGAATTAAAGCAAGAGTATGCTTTATTGTTAAGTAATACTGCCGGCGCATGGCGATATTTAATTGGTGATACTATAAAGTTTACCAATTTAAAACGTTGCGAGATTATTATAACAGGACGAACAAAACACTTTTTAAGTTTTTGCGGAGAGCATTTAAGTGTTGATAATATGAACCAAGCATTAAAACTAACGGCAGATGAACTTGGTATTAAAAGCAATGAGTATTGTGTTTACGGAAAACCTTACGAAGGTTTATTTGCTCACGAATGGTTTATTGGAACGGATAAAGAGATTGAAGCGAATGTTGTAAAAGAAAAACTTGACAATTATTTAAAGCAACTAAACGACGATTATACAACGGAAAGAATGCATGCATTAAAAGAAGTAATTGTAAATATTTTACCAAACGATGTATTTATTGAATTTTTAGCCAGCAAAAATAAATTGGGTGGGCAAAGTAAATTTCCGCGTGTATTAAAAGGAAAACATTTAAATGAATGGCTGGCATTTTTAGAAACGCATAGAAAAAAGTAATTTGTTTTTAACACTCGTATATCAAACTTTTATTATTATTATTTTGATGGCCTTTTCTTTTGGCCCTGCTTTTTTTGCGTTATTAAATACAAGCATTAAACACGGAGCAAAAGAGGGTGGCTTGTTGGCAACGGGTGTTGTTTTAAGTGATTTGTTTGTTTGTGTTTTGGTTATTTATTTGGTTAGTTTAGGAGCAACCAATTTAATTCAAGATGAAAAAAACCAACATTTTATGGGTCTTATGGCCGGATTAATTTTAGTTGTATTTGGTTCTTTTTATTTTAAAAAACCGGTAAAAGTTACCGACGAAACAATTGAACTCAAAAGCCCATCAGCAAAAAGTTTAATTTTAAAAGGGTTTTTTCTGAATTTAGTTAACCCTGCCGTTTGGCTACTTTGGCTAGGGAATATTACTGCCGTTAGTAAAACTTTAAGTTACTCTTTAGTTAATATGTTTATTTACTTTGGAATAACTCTTGGTTTAGTTTGGGCTGTTGAAGTTTTAAAAGCAAACATGGCCAGTAAAATAAAAAGATATTTAACTGCTAAAACAATGCGTAATATTAATATTATTACAGGAGTACTTTTGGTTTTATTTGGATTAGCACTCATTTATAATCACTATTTTATTTAATAATGACAGAGCAAGATTTAGAGCGCTTTAAAGATAAATTAATAGAAACAACTACATTCCCTACAGTATATATGTATAAGTTTATTGTTGAGGCAGACAATAGGAAAATTGCTTTAGTTGAAAATTTGTTTGATGAAGATGCTGAAATTTTAACCAAACTAAGCGGAAGCGGGAAATATATCAGTATTACCTGTAAGCAAGTTTCAACATCGGTAGATGAAATAATAGAACTGTATCGTAAAGCATCGCTCATTAAAGGAATAATGTTTTTGTAAGATGAACTTCGAAATCTCTTCCGGAAAATTAAAAGTTAAAGTTAACTCTCGGGGAGCCGAACTTAGCAGTGTTTTATTGGAAGGGGTTGAGCGCTTGTGGCAAGCAAATACAAGTATTTGGCCGCGACATGCTCCTGTTTTGTTTCCTATTGTTGGCAAATTAAAAAGGGATACTTATTTATTTTCGGATAAAAATTACAACCTAAACCAACATGGCTTTGCACGCGATAATGAATTTACTCTGGTAAATAAAACGCACAATAAAATTGTATTCGAATTAAGAACCAATGATTCAACTTTAGAAAGGTATCCTTTTGAATTTTCATTGCAGGTAATTTATTCGGTAGAAGAAACTAAAATTAATTGCTCGTACATTGTAAGTAATGTTTCTAAGCACAAAATGTATTTTGGAATTGGCGCACATCCGGGATTTAAAATCCCCATTCATTTAAACGAAAAGTTTACAGATTACTATTTAGTTTTTGAAAGCGAACGACCTTTTTATATTTCTAAATTAAATAATGGATTATTAAGTGAAACAAAAGAAGAGTTGGTTTTAACTAACGGAAAAATAAAAGTTACTAAAGAGTTATTTGAGAATGATGCTTTGGTTTTTGAAAATGCTCAGGTAAATTCTGTTTCATTAGTTTCTTCTATTAGTAAAAATGGCATTGAATTGGATTGCAAGAATTGGCCCTATTTTGGTATTTGGGGCAAAAAGGGCTGCGAAGAATTTATTTGTTTAGAGCCCTGGCATGGAATCACTGATTCTGTTAATGCAAACGGGGATTTAAAACAAAAAAAAGGAATTAATAAACTAAATTCAGGTGAAAGTTTTGAATGTAGTTTTAGTATGAATTTCTTTTAATTGAATTTAAAACTCTTAACTACTTCTACAAAATACTTTACTTTTTCTTTATCTAAATCAGGATACAAGCCATGTCCCAGATTACAAATGTATCGTTCAGCACCAAATTCATTTAGCATTTTGTGTGTTTCTTCCAGAATTGTTTTTTCGGGCGCATATAACAAACAAGGGTCGGCATTCCCTTGCAGGGTAACATTTTTACCTGCTTCATTTCGCGCTTTTGTAGGATTAATGGTCCAATCAATTCCAATGGTATTGCACCCGGTATCAGCTATTTTATTTAATGCATAATGCGCATCTTTCGCAAAAACAGTAACTGGCACCAGTGGTTTTATTTCTTGCACAATTTTGTTGATGTAGTGCAAGCTAAATTCGTAAAATTGTTTTTCGCTTAAAATGCCGGCCCACGAATCAAACAATTGAATCATATCGGCGCCTGCTTTTACTTGTGATTTTAAATAATTAATACTGCTTTGTGTAATTTTTTCTAATAATTGGTGTGCCAAAATAGGCTCGGTGTATAAAAATTGTTTTGCCTTGCTAAATGTTTTGCTTCCACTACCTTCTACCATATAAGCTAAAATGGTCCAAGGTGCTCCACAAAAACCAATTAAAGGAACGCGGTTGTTTAATTCTTTTTTAGTGAGTTGTAATGCTTTTAAAACATAATTTAAATCTTCGCCTTCGGCAATTTTTAATGCATCAATATCGCTTTTTGTTTTAATGGTTTTCTCAAACCAAGGCCCCTTAGCTTCTATCATTTGATAAGGTAAACCCATAGCTTCAGGAATAACCAGAATATCACTAAAAATAATGGCGGCATCTACTCCTAAAATATCAACCGGCTGTATGGTAACTTCGCAAGCAAGCTCCGGATTTTTTACAAATTCAATAAAGTTTTTTGCTTTAGCGCGTGTAGCTCTGTATTCGGGTAAAACTCTTCCAGCTTGACGCATAAGCCATACGGGCACGCGCTCTGTTTTTTCGCCTTTGGCGGCTTTTAATACCAAGTTGTTTAATAGACTCATTTTTTAAGTAGTTCTAGTAGGTTAGCTTTAATGTTATTGCAAATTTGATCCAAAGGTAAATCATTATCATCATCACCAAAAGGATCTTCAATTTCTTCTGCAATTAATTCAATACTTGCAAACACGTATAATACCACAATTGAAATAACAATGGTAGTGTATCTAAAATCCGGACCAAAAGCAAAGGGAATTGTAAACACGTATAAAAATATTATTTTCTTTAAGAATAAATTGTACGAATAAGGGATAGGCGTATTTTTTATTCTTTCACAGGCACCACAGTTATTTGTAAACGATTTTAATTCTTCATTTAATAATAAGAGTTGATTGTCGTTTAATTTTTTTTGTATATACAGCTCATTTAATTTTGCAAAAATAAGTTTAGCCATAGCATTCGGAGGGTGCTTTGAGTTTAGTAAATATTCTTTTGTTTTTTCATTCAATTCATGGATAACGTGCGAAAATGCCTTTTTACGCAAGTGACATTTTAAAAGATAATTATAATGATAGATGTAACGCAATAGTTCTTCTTTATCTTCATTCTCCGTAAGGTAAGTTGTAATTCTTAAAGCCAAATTACGCGAGTTGTTTACAATGTCACCCCAAATTTTTCTTCCTTCCCACCAACGATCGTAAGCAGTGTTTGTTCTAAAAACCAATAGCATAGATAAAACAAAGCCTAAAATAGAATGGATGATGGTTATGTTTGCGTAAGACCAATGCAGCACATACACTTCAAAAGTAACAACCAGTGCAGTAAAAACACCAATCCCAATCATTGCCGGGATTAATCTACGAAAGGTATCACTTTTATGAAATTGTATAATTAGCTTAAACCAATCTTTAGGATTATAGGTAATCATGGCAGCAAAAGTAAGGAATTTTAGGGCTTGGGCTAAATTTACTTATGTATTTATAATTTTCTCCGAAATTGCTGATGCTGAAGGAATATCGAGGGCTTAAAAAACATATTGTAACGAGTAAAAAACATGTCTAATAGGAATTGCTATTTCTTTGAAATTAACAATTACAAAAAGCTTTAAAAATAAAATGTATAATAGAGAAACATCATTTCTCTCATCGTTTATCATAATTAGTAATACCTTTGTAATACTAATTTATGTGGGAATTTTTAAAGCAACTTACAGATCCTAATAGTATAATTCTTTACGGAGGTTTATGGTTATTGCTTTTTGTAATTTTTGCAGAAACCGGTTTATTAGTTGGATTTTTTTTACCCGGCGATAATTTAATTTTATTAGCGGGTATTTTATGTAAATCAAAACCGGAATTATTAAATGTTAGTTACCCTTTTTTAGCCTTGTTAATGATTACTGCCGCAGTTGTGGGTAATATGTTTGGGTACTGGTTCGGGAAAAAAGCCGGTGAAAAACTTTACAAACGAGATGATAGTTTTTTGTTTAAGAAAAAACATTTAGAGGTTACTAATAAATATTATATACGATACGGAGGAAATGCCACTTTAATATTAGCGCGCTTTTTACCAGTGGTAAGAACATTTGCCCCAGTTATTGCCGGAGTAATAAAAATAAATTTCGGAAAGTTTATGTTGTTTAATGTTGTGGGAGCAATTTTATGGATTGTTAGTTTATCGGGTATTGGATATTTTTTAGTTGTAGTTTTTCCGGACATAACAAATTACATGGGCTATATTTTTATAGCTTTAATTGTTTTAACCGCAATTCCCATTGTTCGTTTGTTGTTTAAGAAAGAAAAGAAGTAAAAACCTTATAATTCGTTTACAAAAGTTGTGATTAATTGGAAAACCTCTTTGTATTTTGTAAGAGGAAGGGTTTTTTCTACATCATCAATATCATGATAAAATGAAACACCACCCAAAGTATAAATAAAAAATGCCGGAACGCCTTTTTCTGTAAACCAGTAATGATCGCTATTGCTTGCTTTTCCTCTTTTCTTTATCTCCTTTACAAATTTATTTTCGGCATTAATTTTTTCTAAAAGGTTAAATTGGTTTTCAAGAATAGCACCGTTTACTGCCATAATCCCGTCGTCGCCGGTGCCAAGTAAATCCAAATTAATTAAAAACTTAACGGAGCTTAATGGAAACGGACTATTCTCTACAAAATATTTGGAGCCAATTAGGCCGGCTTCTTCACTTGAAAAGAAAATAAAAACAGTTTTGTATTTTGGTTTATTTTTGGCGTAATGTTTCATTAAATTTAAAACAAATGCGGTGCCACTGGCATTATCGTTTGCGCCTGGGAAATAACAATTTTTCCCCATTCCTCCAAGATGATCGTAGTGCGCAGTAAAAATCAAAACACTATCGTTGTTTTCTCCTTCTATTATTGCTCCAACATTATTAGTATTAAATTCCGGAATAAATTTAGCCTCCACATTTACTTTGGCTGTTTTTATTTCGTCGGTAAAACGAGATTTTAATAATTGAACTTCGCATTCATTCAATTGCAATTTTGTTCCCACACTGTAGGTTAATTTTTTTTGCAGTACTATTTTGCATTTAACACTGTTGTTTTCTGCAAAGTAGGTAACACTGTCTTTTTTTGTAAAATTAAAACATGCCTTAACGCTGCCGCTACTTGGTTTAACAATAAAATCTCTTCCGGGAATGAGTTTTTTACCATTAATGGCAACATCCATTTTATTAGGATAGGTATTTACCGGATGCTGGTATGGCTGCTCGTAATTTAAACCGAATAAGGGTTTCGCTCCGTTTCGTTTACATTCTTTAACTAAATAATCAGATGCCTTTTTTAATCCGTTTTTAGTGTAACCTCTTCCGAAATACTTTTTTGTGGTGAGTTCTTTAATAACATCTCTAACGTATGCACTATCCTGAGAAAAAAGAAAATTTGAAGTGAAGAGTAAAAAAAATAAAACGCGCATTAGCTAAATCGTTTTTTAGCAAGTTCTTTAATTGCTTTGTAATTCTCATTATTGTCCTTCCAGTTGTAAACAGATTTTAATCCGTTTAAATAAGTTTCGGCATCTTCCCAGTTTGCACAGTTGTTTAACTGATCAATGGCTGTGCTGTACTCGGTTGTGTTTTGAGAAAACAAATCGTTGATGAACTGAAATTTTTGATTTAATGCAATTTCCATTTTTTTACCTTGACCATTTGTACTTGCTGTAACCCTTATTGGGTCTATATGAGGTGTGTGGTTTGTTTCTTCTTTTATCTCTTGAACTATTTTTTCCGATTCAATTTCTTGTTGAGCTACAGCTTGATTAATTTTTGCATGCAAACCAAAGCTCGGTGAAATTTCTTTATTGGTTTTTAAATGTTTAAATACACTTAAATGTTCCTGTAAACTATGAAGTTGTTTTTGCAAATTTTCACAGTCATTTGAGCCGGGCTGTACGTTACCGTCAACAAATAACTCTAAATTTGGTAAAGTTTCATGAATAATGTTCTGAAGTTTACTTAATGTTTGCTCAATACTCATGTTATAAAATATTTATCCGAATTTAATTTGAATTTAGCAGATGTTACGTTACATTTATTTTTTGTTTTTAACGCCTTTTAAACAATGTTTTTAGAAGATCATAAATCGGGATTACGACGTGGCTGGATTGAGGTTATTTGCGGAAGCATGTTTTCCGGAAAAACTGAGGAGTTAATTCGCAGATTAAAAAGGGCGCAGTTTGCAAAACAAAAGGTAGAAATTTTTAAACCCAGTGTAGATACCCGTTACGATGAAGTAAAAGTGGTTAGCCATGAGGGTAAAGAAATACATAGTACACCGGTTCCCGCAAGTTCTAATATTTTGTTATTAGCCGCAGATACTGCAGTTGTTGGAATTGATGAAGCGCAATTTTTTGATGATGAATTACCTAACGTTTGCAGGCAGTTAGCCGATAGAGGTGTGCGTGTAATTGTAGCCGGATTGGATATGGATTACTTAGGCAACCCATTTGGGCCCATGCCACAATTATTAGCAAGCGCAGAGTATGTTACCAAAGTTCATGCTATTTGTGTAGATTGTGGTCAGTTAGCTTACGTTTCACATCGCACAGCAGTTGATAAAAATCTATTGTTTTTAGGCGAAACAGATAGTTATAAACCTTTATGCCGTCAATGCTTTAACACTGCAAAAAAATAAGTGTACGCTTTATCAGAAATAGCGCAAATTTGCGGAGGCGAGTTAATTGGGAAAGCAAACCCAAGTATAAATAACTTTGTTACAGATAGCAGGCAACTACTTCACACAAACGATTCTGTTTTTTTTGCACTTAAATCCAATAGAAACGACGGACATTTTTACATTGACACCTTAGTAAGGTTAGGCCTGAAAGCTTTTGTAATTACAGATAAAACTAAAATTAAAGAATCTTATTTAAGTGATGGTGTTTCATTTGTTGTGGTTAACAATGCCTTAAGCTCTTTGCAAATGCTGGCTGCACACCACCGCTTAAAGTTTAAAATGCCTGTTTTAGGCATTACCGGAAGCAATGGAAAAACCATTGTAAAAGAATGGTTGTACCAATTATTAAATGATGATTACACCATTTGCCGAAGCCCAAAAAGTTACAATTCGCAAATTGGCGTTCCTTTAAGTGTTTTAAATATTAATTCAAATCATAACCTTGGTATTTTTGAAGCCGGCATTTCGTTGCCTAACGAGATGAATAAACTGCAAGAAATAATTAAACCAACCTTGGGAGTATTTACATCCTTTGGCGAAGCGCACAGTCAGGGTTTTGACAGCAACAAACACAAACTCACAGAAAAAGTAAAACTATTTGATAATTGTAATAAGGTTGTGTTTAATGCCTTTGAACACGAAGATTTATTGGAATATATAAGCACTAAATTCATAAGCATTGGAAGTAATAAAAATTGCAATTACCATTTATCATTTGAAACAAAAAGCAATTTTACGGAAATAGAATTATCATCTCTTGGAAAATCTTATTCTTACAAAATACAATTTACCGATAAGGCTTCTGTTCTAAATGCAAGTACGTGTATTGTTACACTTATGGAAATGGGCTTGGAACCCAGCCTAATTCAGCAAAAATTAGTTAAACTACAAAGTATTGCCTTACGGTTAGAAGTGAAAAACGCAATACAAAACTCCATTTTAATAAACGATTTTTATAATTCTGACATTGATTCCATTAAAATTGCTTTGGGTTTTTTAAATCAGCAGCACAGAAGAAAAAACAAAGTTTTAATAATATCTGATTTGGATGAAACCGGAAAATCGGAAACAGAATTGTACACTGAACTTTCTAAGTTAATTGAAGATAGTAAAATTGATTTTTTAGTGTGTATTGGAGAAGCTTTAAACAGAAACGGAAAATTGTTTAAACCCAAATCTGTTTTTTTTAATAGCGTTAAAGAATTTTTAACGGAACAAAATGTATTAAAAACCAATTTTAAAGACGCAACCATTTTATTAAAAGGCGCACATCGATTTAAGTTTGAAGATATCAGTAAACTTCTTCAATTAAAAAGTCATGATACGGTTTTAGAAATTAACCTAAACAAATTGCAACACAATGTAAATTACTACCGCTCTTTAATTGGTAAAGATGTGCAGTTAATGTGCATGGTAAAAGCAATGGGTTATGGAAGTGGTGGATCTGAAATAGCGCGTAGTTTACAGCATATGGGTGTAAATTATTTGGCAGTAGCTTACGCAGATGAAGGAGTTGAGTTAAGAGATTCTTATATTTCTGTACCAATAATGGTAATGAGTCCTGAACGCGACTCATTAGAAGATATTATTAATTACAAACTAGAGCCTGAAATTTATTCATTTAAAGTTCTAAAAGAATTTAAGGATACTTTAAATAAATTAGGAATTGATTATCCTTACCCCATTCATCTAAAATTAGATACAGGAATGAAACGTTTGGGTTTTGAGAAAGAAGACATTTCAGAACTAATAAAAAACATTAAGAGTTTAAAGCAAATTAAAGTAGCAAGTGTTTTCTCTCATTTAGCAGGTTCTGACAACAAAAATTTAGATGTATTTACAGAGTCTCAAATAAGTTTATTTACCGAATTATGTAACGAAATAGAAAAGGGTATAGGTTATAGTTTTATTAAACACATTTGCAATACCGGTGGAATTTCAAGATTTAAAAAGGCACATTTTAACATGGTACGCTTAGGAATTGGAATGTATGGCTTTGGAATAGATGAAAATGAAAACAAATTACTGGAGTATACCGGTGTTTTAAAAACCTGTATTAGTCAAATTAAAAAAGTAGTAAAGAATGAAACTGTTGGGTATAACAGAATGGGGCAGGCCAAATACGACATGAAAATTGCAACCATACCCATTGGTTATGCCGATGGTTTTCACCGCAGTTTAGGAAACGCTAATGCGGGTGTTTACATTAACGGAAAGTTTTGTAAAACGGTAGGAAACATTTGTATGGATATGTGTATGGTTGATATTACAGAAGTGCAATGCAAGGAAGGAGACGAAGTAATTGTATTTGAAAATACCGAACAAGTAAAAGCAATTGCCAAAGCAATGAATTCTATAGCTTACGAAGTTCTTACGAATATTTCAGGAAGAGTAAAAAGAGTTTATATACAAGAATAATCAAATATTCTGCTGCCATTTCCAGGCGCTCAGCATCATATCATCAATGGTGTATTTTGGGTTCCAGCCCAATTCTTTTTTGGCCTTGTCGTTGTTTGCGTAAATAGATACAACATCACCGGGGCGGCGCGGACCAATACTATAATTCAATTTTTTACCACTTACTTTTTCAAAAGCCTGAATGGCTTCAATTACGGTAACTCCTTTGCCGGTTCCTAAATTATATAACAGGCAGTTGCTTTTGTTTTTTGTTTCAATAAGTAATTGCATTGCTTTTACATGCGCATCGGCAATATCGCTTACGTGCACATAATCTCTTATGCAAGAGCCGTCACGCGTATCGTAATCGTTTCCATGTATGCTTAAATTATTTTTGCCAACTGCAGTTTGTGTTATAATGGGCACTAAGTTGCTTGGTTTATTAATAGACCACTCGCCAATTTTACCGCTCATGTGCGCACCAACCGGATTAAAATAACGAAGTAAAACAGCATTAAACTTTTTACGTGTCTCACAAATAAATTGTATCATCTCTTCGCCTACTTGTTTGGTGTGTCCGTAAGGCGATACCGCTTTTTGAAGTGCGCTTTCTTCTGTAACGGGTAAATCTGTCGTGTTACCATAAACAGAGCAGGAAGAAGAGAAAATAAAGTTAGAAATATTTTTATTCTCGCAAATTTTTAAAATATTGGTTAACGATTCAAAATTGTTGTGATAGTATTTTAATGGGTCTTCTGTACTTTCGCCAACAGCTTTGTAAGCTGCAAAATGTATAACGCCAACAATGTTTTCAAAAGTGTGTAAGGTTTGATTTAGTTTTTTTAAATCACACAAATCAACATTCAGTTTGGTAAAGGTTTTACCGGTAATTTCTTCAATTTTAGCATAAGCCTGCTCCGAGGAATTAGAAAAATTGTCGATAGAAATTACTGCATATTCTGTGTTTTGTAAAAGTTCTATAATGGTGTGCGACCCAATATATCCCGCCCCTCCGGTAACAATAATGTATTTTTTATCCATGTGTTAATTCGACTTCTTATCAGAAGTGTTAGCTCTTACAAATATAGCTTGTTCTTCGGTAGATTGCTTATAAAAAATAGCTGCAAACAAGTTTTCTTTAACTTCAAATGCATTTATATCCGGCTGAGGTGAAGTAATTATTTCGGGAATGTTAAGGGCAAGTAATTCTTCCGGCTTAAAGCTTTGAGGTAAAGGATTAATTTTATCCAATTCGTACAATTTATAATTTTCAATAATTGTTATTAAATCAAAGGCATAAGGGGGTGAAGTGGCATAACCTGCATTTTTTAAACCAAAGCACCATGCTTGATAATTATATAAACCAAATTCAAAGAGAAAGGAGTAACGAGGGCGCGATACTAAAAACAAACTGTGATCTAAATAAGAATCCTCAACACTTTTGTAACTTCTAAAGCATTCATTTAAAGTATCATCATCTTTATTAAAAGTATTTCCTCCCCATTCACGGTGACATTTAATTCCAAAATGATTGTTGGTATTTGAAGCTAAAAAACTGGTGCCGTAACTGCTTTCTTTTATAGCTTGCGCCATTATAACACTTGCCGGAATTTTATAAAGCACCATTTGTTCAATGGCAACTTCTTTATATTGTTGAATGTATTTTTTTATGACCTCTTCTTTATTTTGCGCCTTTAATAAATTAAAGCAACAGAAAAAACAAACAACAGTTATAGCAATGAATAAATTATGATTATTTAAATATGTTTTTTTCAACTACTACAAAAATAGCCGAGCACATTTCCTTATATTTGGTATTAAAAGATTAATATTAACATGAGATTCTTTACAACTCTATTTGTGTCAGTTTTAACGGCACTTTCGCCACTCACACATTATTCACAATCGCCGGTTAATTATCCTGAAACCGAACAAGGGAATGTAAGCGACATTTATTTCGGACAAAATATAAAAGACCCTTATCGTTGGTTAGAGGATGATAGAAGCCCAAAAACCGAAGCTTGGGTAAAAGAACAGAACAAAGTAACGGAAGGGTACATGAGTGAAATTGATATTAGAAGTAAAGTTCATAACAGGTTAACAGAATTGTGGAATTACAATAAACAGTCAGCCCCATTTAAAAAAGGCGATTATTATTTTTGTTACCGCAATACCGGCTTGCAAAACCAAAGTGTATTGTACATGTCAACTTTACTGGATGCTTCACCGGAAAGTTGGACGATGGTGTTAGACCCAAATACTTTATCAGCTGACGGAACTGTGGCTTTAAATAATATTTCCATTTCTAAAAACAGTAAAACAATGGCTTATTCTGTTTCTAAAGCAGGGAGCGATTGGCAAGAAATCAGATTTAAGAATTTAGAAACAAAAAAAGATTTGCCAGATGTAATAAAATGGGTAAAGTTTAGCGGAGTTTCTTGGAAGGGAGACGGAGTTTATTACAGCAGATACGATGAACCCAAAGGAAGTGCTTTTTCTCAAAAAAATACGGGACATAAAGTGTACTATCACAAATTAGGTACGCAACAAACAAACGATGAATTAATTTACAAAGATGATGCACATCCTGATTATAATTTTTCGGCACAAACTACAAACGACGAACGTTATTTAATTATTTACGCCAGCAGCAGCACCAGCGGTTCCCTACCAATGATAAAAGATTTAAAACAAAAAAACACCAAATTTATTTTATTAGCCGAGAATGAGAATTTTAATTTTGATTTTTCTATTATTGATAATATAGACAGCACGTTTTATTTGCTTACCAATAAAGAAGCAGCAAAGTATAAATTAGTATCATTTACATTTTCAAATTTTCAAATTCAAAACGAAAAAATAGTTTTGCCGGAATCAAATGAATTGTTGGAAGGCGTAAGGCTGTGTAACAATAAAATTATAGCCGATTATTTGTATCACGCCGCTTCCAAAATGTTTGCCTATGATTTAAACGGTAAGCTAATACAAGAAATAAAACTTCCGGGAATATGTAAAGTTCGCGGTGTAAATACCAATAAAGACTACAATTTTGCTACTTACAGTATATCTCAATTTATTGCGCCGGATCAAGTATATTATTTGGATGCGGAAACATTTGAAAGCAGATTAATATTTAAACCGGAATGCAGTTTTGAATCGGATAATTATATAACAGAACAAGTTTTTTATAGAAGTAAAGACGGAACAAAAATCCCGATGTTTATGACTTATAAAAAAGGGTTGCAATTTAATGGAGAAACGCCCTGTTTTGTTTATGGTTACGGTGGCTTTAATATTTCACTGGGGCCGGAATTTAGAATTGACAGAGCACTTTTTTTAGAAGCAGGAGGTGTATACTGCGTGCCTAACTTAAGAGGAGGCGGTGAATATGGAAAAGATTGGCACAAGTCAGGTATAAAGTGTAGAAAGCAAAATGTATTTGATGATTTTATTTCTGCTTGCGAATATTTGGTAGCCAAAAAAATTACCAATTATAATAAAATAGCCATACACGGTAGAAGCAATGGTGGTTTGTTGATTGGAGCAGTAATGACACAGCGCCCTGATATATGCAAGGTAGCGCTTCCTACAGTGGGAGTATTGGATATGTTGCGTTTTCATATATTTACTATTGGTAGAGCTTGGACAGTTGATTATGGTTGCAGTGAGGTAGAAGAAGAATTTAAGTGTTTATACAAGTATTCGCCCTTGCATAACATTAAAGAAGCTAATTACCCTGCAACAATGGTATTAACAGGAGACCACGATGATAGAGTTGTACCTGCGCATTCATTTAAATTTGCCGCCACTTTGCAGAAAATGAATAAAAGTAAGGAGCCTATGCTAATAAGAATAGATGTAAATGCCGGTCATGGCGCAGGAAAGCCAACAACCAAGCAAATAGATGAATTTGCTGATATGTGGGCATTTACCATGCATCATTTGGAGATGAGTATGAACTAAACCAAAAGGCGTAATTAATAGTTCTGAAGGAGGCTTTAATAAGTGAAGGATAATATTTTTACAATCTCTTAACAAATCATTATCTTTATTAGCATTAAACTTGTTAAAGAAAAAAGAGTCAAATTAAAAATGCCATTTAAAAAAATATTAGCTGCAAGCAGAAATGGCCTGTAAGCAGATTTTAAAGAAAAAGAAATATGAAAAAGTTAATTATTGCAACAGCGGTGTTATTTGGGTTAAACACTGTCGCTTTCGCACAAGAGAAGGCAACCAAAGGTTCAAAACAAGGAGTTAATAAAGAGATAACTCCTGAAGAAAGAGCTAAAAACCAAGCCGGAAAAGCAGCAACAAAATTAGGATTAAATGAACAACAAAAGGCAGATTGGGAAGTTGCAACTTTAAAGCGTATTTTGGTGAATAAACCTCACCGCGATGCTTTAAAAGGATCAACCACTCCGGAGCAAAGAAAAGACATCCACTCGCAAATTAAAGCTAATAACGAAGCTTTTGATGTAAGTGTAAATGCTTTTTTAACGGAAGAACAAAAGGCAAAATACAAAAGCTGGAAAGAGGAAAAGCGTGAGGAAATGAAAAAACGCGCTAAGAAAAATAAAACAGCCGATGATTCTGAAATAGGCGACGATAACTAATTAAATTAAGTATAAAATTTAAGCCGTACCTTTGGTGCGGCTTTTTTTATTTAGTGTGGCAGGTATTTACATTCATATTCCTTTTTGCAAACAGGCTTGTAGCTATTGCGACTTTCATTTTACCACCAATTTTTCTTCTTCCGAAAAAATGCTGGAGGCAATGTTGTTGGAATTAGAAAGCAGAAAGGGATATTTAGAAAGAAAAAACATCAGCACTATTTATTTTGGAGGAGGAACACCAAGCATTTTAAGTTCTATTCAGTTAGAAAGATTTCTGAATACCATAAAAAAGCATTTTACTTGTGATAATAAAATGGAAATTACCATTGAGTGTAATCCGGATGATTTGTCGGATAAAAAATTGAACGAGTTAAAAAACACTGGTTTTAATCGCTTGAGTATTGGTGTGCAAAGTTTTAATGATGATGAATTAAAATGGATGAACCGAGCGCATACAGAAAATGATTCTGTTGATTCCGTAAAACGTGCTCAGGATTCAGGTTTTAATAACATTACCATTGATTTAATTTACGGCTCTAAATTTCAAACGTTGGCAAATTGGGAACAAACATTAATAAAGGCAGCAGCATTAAACATTCAACATATATCGGCCTATAATTTAACGATTGAAGATAAAACAAAATTAGGGGTTGATTTTAAAAGAAAAGTGGAACCAGAAGTGAATGATGATTTTAGTGCAGAACAGTTTAAAATGATGATTGAATTTTTAAGCAAGGAAAATTTTATTCATTATGAAATTTCTAATTTTGGAAAGGAAGGATTTATTTCGCAACACAACAGCAATTATTGGAAAGGTGTTCCTTATCTTGGAATTGGCCCCTCTGCTCACTCCTATGATGGAGAAAACCGCCAATGGAATATTTCCAGCAATACGGCCTACATTAGTAAAATTAATAACAATGAAATTTATTTTGAAAAAGAAATCCTTAGTACCGATGAAAAATTTAACGAGTATATTTTAACCGGCTTACGAACAATTTGGGGCTGCGATAAAAATTATATTGAAAATAAATTTGGCTTCATGTATTTACAAAAGTTGAATTCTTTTATAGAATCAAATCAAGATTCATTTCATGTAAATGGTTCTGTTGTTTCACTAACAGATAAAGGAAAACTTTTTGCAGATTATATTTCAAAACAGTTGTTTGTTTAGAAATATAAATCGCTTGTTTTTAATCGAAGATATCTGATTACCGAAAGTAATGCGCTTATTCCGGAAATGATAATTCCTACTACTATTACTCCGGCAAAAACAAGCAGTAATACATTCTCGTCTTGTAACTGTAATAAATCAGGAATAAATCGTGTGCTAATTAATAAAAACCCCGCTAACAAAAACCCTGCAATTAATCCTGCAATAATACCTTGTCTTATTCCTTTAAACAAAAAGGGTTTGCTTATAAATATTCGGGTTGCACCTACCAAATACATAGTTCGTATTAAAAAACGTTGTGAGTAAATAGAAAGCCGAATGGTGTTGTTTATAAGAGCAACAGCCACCAATAAAAGCGCCCCGCTAAAAATTAAGATAAAAAATGCAATTGCCTTGGTGTTTTTATTTAAACTGTTTATCATGTCTTTTTGATAAACTATTTCTTTAACAAAACTTTTTTGAATCAAAACTTTTTCAATGTTCTGCAAAGTATCCGTATTAGCATAATTTGCATTTAGTTTTACATCCAATGCATTTAACAAAGGGTTACTTCCCAAAAAGGAAATAAAATCTTCGCCTAAATTTTCTTTTAATTGCTGCGCAGCCTGTTCTTTAGAAACAAGGTTTACACTTTTAGCAAAAGGCGAACTATTTATTTCTTGAATTAAGGCATCTATTTGCGCAGAACTGGCAGTATCTTTTAAGTAAATTTGAAATCCTATATTCTCTTTAAAGTGTTGCGTTAGCTTATTGGCGTTAATAACAAGCAAACCAAGTGCTCCAAGCATGAATAACACAAGCGACAAGCTTACAATTACGGTAATACCCGAGGCTTTTATTTTTTTATTTGTTGGATTTGTACTCACAATAAACTACCTAACGAAGTTATTTTTAAATACAAGGCAATTTGAAAGGAGTGATAGAGAATAATTAACAGAAGAATGTTTGTTACGCAGTAAGTTGTAAGCCTGTTGCTAAGGCATAAATCAAAAACAAAACACCCAATACAATCCGGTAATACCCAAAATGTTTAAAGCCATATTTATTTAAAAAAGCCACAAATGCTTTAACGGCAAAAATAGCTACAATAAAGGCTACAAGGCCTCCAAACAGCAATAGTTTAATGTCTTCCGAATGAATATTATCTTTTTCTTTAAGTATATCGTAGCCCGAAGCGGCAAACATGGTTGGTATGGCCAATAAAAAAGAAAACTCTGCTGCTTGCGCTTTGTTAAAACCGGAAAATATTCCTCCAAAAATGGTTGCTGCTGCTCTTGATACGCCTGGAATCATAGAAACACATTGAATTAAACCAATTTTTAAAGCGCCGGTGTAACTAATATCTTCAACTTCTTTATATTCCGATTTTTTTTGTTGACTCCATTTATCTAGTAAAATCAAAACAACACCACCAATAATAAGCGAAATACTTACAGTAAAAGGATTAAACAAGTAGTGTTTAATGGTTTTGTAAGCAAGCAAGCCAATTATTCCTGTAGGTAAAAAAGCAATCAATAATTTGATGTAAATATTTATTCCAACAAAAAAGCGTTTAATGTATAATAATAAAACTGCTAAAATTGCGCCAAGCTGAATAACAATTTCAAAGGTTTTAGCAAACTCGGGGTTTTCAATTTTCATCATAGAGTCAGCCAAAATCATATGGCCGGTTGATGATACAGGAAGAAATTCGGTAAGGCCTTCAATAATTGCAATAATTAATGCCTGAAAATAAGTCATTACTTTTTATTTTCCACTGAAGAAACAGATTTATCGCGCCACATAATGGCAACAATTATGGTTACAAAACCTAGTAAACACACAATGGGTGCAACGGTAATACGTTGTGTTCCGAAAATTTCCGGGTTAAACACATTCGGGTCTTCGCTACCACCACCCATCATTAACAAATAACCCAATCCTATTAGTAAAATACCGGCAAGTAAGATGTAATAATTTTTTTTGCTAAACGTTGCGTTCATATCAATTTTAAAGCTCAAATATAATAAAAAACGAGCCTGTATAGGGCTTTTTAGACAATTAAATTCATAATTTTTCGTAATATTGTTGTTTATTCTAAACTATGGCTAAAGTAGCATTAATAACCGGTGTAACGGGGCAAGACGGGGCCTATTTGGCAGAATTGCTTTTAAACAAAGGATACATTGTACACGGTGTAAAACGCAGAAGTTCCTTATTTAATACCGATAGAATTGATCATTTGTATAAAGATCAACACGAGAAAAACGTTAACCTTAAATTGCATTATGGCGATTTAACCGATAGCACCAACTTAATCAGAATTATTCAGGAAACTCAACCTGATGAAATTTATAATTTGGCAGCTCAAAGTCATGTGAAGGTTAGTTTTGAAACCCCGGAATATACAGCAAATTCAGATGCTTTAGGTACTTTAAGAATTTTAGAAGCAATACGCATTTTAGGTTTAGAAAAGAAAACCCGTTTTTATCAAGCTTCAACAAGTGAGTTGTATGGCTTGGTTCAAGAAATTCCTCAAAAAGAAACAACACCGTTTTACCCACGATCACCTTATGGTGTTGCTAAACTTTATGGATTTTGGATTACTAAAAATTACCGTGAAAGCTACGGCATGTATGCATGCAATGGTATTTTGTTTAATCACGAAAGCCCAATTAGAGGCGAAACATTTGTTACGCGTAAAATATCGCGTGGTGTTGCAAAAATAAGTTTAGGTATGCAAGATAAATTGTATATGGGAAATATTGATGCAGAAAGAGATTGGGGTCACGCGCAAGATTACGTGGAAGGAATGTGGTTAATGCTTCAACAAAACCAACCCGATGATTTTGTATTGGCAACCGGTGTTAAAATTACAGTTCGAAAATTTATTGAAATGGCTTTTGGTGAGGTTGGAATTTCAATTGAATGGAAAGGGAAAGAAGCAGAAGAAAAAGGCTACGATAAAAAAACAGGAAAAGTAATTGTAGAAATTGATCCTAAATATTATCGCCCTGCTGAAGTTGATTTGTTAGTAGGCGATGCATCAAAGGCAAAAGAAAAATTAGGATGGGTTCCAAAACGCACAGTGCAGGATTTATGTAAAGAAATGGTTGCTTCGGATTTGGAATTGTTTAAGCGCGATAAGTATTTATTAGAAGGTGGACACAAAGTGTTTCATCAACACGAATAATTTTAATGGACAAAAAAGGAAAGATATACATTGCCGGCCACAGAGGAATGGTAGGCTCTGCCATTTTAAGAAATTTGCAAAGCAAAGGCTTTAGTAATTTTATTTTGAAAACTTCCGAAGAATTAGATTTAAGAAATCAAGAAGACGTAAAAAACTTTTTTGAAAAAGAAAAACCCGATTATGTTTTTTTGGCAGCAGCAAAAGTAGGAGGCATTCAAGCTAACAATACTTACCGCGCCGAGTTTTTGTACGACAATTTAATGATACAGAATAATGTTATTCATTTCTCTTATTTAAATAAAGTAAAAAAACTTTTGTTTTTAGGTTCTTCATGTATTTATCCTAAATTAGCTCCTCAGCCGCTTAAAGAAGATTATTTGTTAAGCGGATATTTAGAAGACACCAACGAGCCTTACGCAATTGCAAAAATTACCGGAATTAAAATGTGTGAAAATTATCGCAGGCAATATGGCTGTGATTTTATTTCGGTAATGCCAACCAATTTATACGGACCAAACGATAATTATAATTTAAATAATTCACATGTTTTACCCGCTTTAATTAGAAAATTTCATGAAGCAAAAGAAAACAATTCTCCTTCAGTAGAAATGTGGGGAACCGGCAGCCCTTTACGCGAATTTTTACACAGCGATGATATGGCAGATGCTTGCGTTTATTTAATGGAGAATTATAGTGATGCAAAGCATGTAAATATTGGAACGGGAGTAGACTTAACAATTAAAGATTTGGCATTATTGGTTAAAAAAATAGTTGGTTACAACGGAGAAATTAAACACGATTTAAGCAAACCCGATGGCACTCCTCGAAAATTAATGGATGTTTCTTATTTGCATTCATTAGGATGGAAACATAAAATAGAATTGGAAGAAGGCATTAGCGCTGTTTATAATGAATTTAAACAGAAAAAGGGAGTTAAAGTCTGGTAATTACAATTCAATTTGAAAAAAGCACTGAAAATAATTTCTTTTTTTTTGTTTGCTGTTGTTTCATTAAAGGCACAGTTTTATAACTTACCTTCAGAATATGGATTTTCATTACTAACAGAAAGAAATTTAGCGGCAAAAGATTCTTCAATTCATACAGGCGTTAAACCATACATTCATTTTTTCTCTAATAAATACATTCATGAGTCAGATAGCCAAGTTGTATTTAAGTATATTTCAGATGACCCCGCTGTAGATTTGATTTTTTACAATCATTTAATTAATGTACAATCTAAAAAAGAAAATTATAAACTAAGAATTGATCCATTAATTGGATATGATTTAGGAAGGAATTTGGTTGATACTGTTACACGTAATTTAGGAACAAATACAAGGGGTTTTGTTGCAAGTGCATATATTGGAAACGATTTTTATTGCGAAACGATTTTTTCCGAAAACCAATCTTTTTATCCGGATTATTTAATTTCCTTTTCGCAAGCAACCGGGGTAACACCGGGACAGGGGCGCCATAAGCCGTTTAAAATACGCGGGTATGATTATGCCTTTTCTACAGGATTCTTTTCTTACCAAGCATTTAAAAACTTAAACATACAAGTAGGGCATGGTAAACATAAAATTGGAAGGGGTTATCGTAGTTTATTATTAAGTGATAATTCTTTTAATTATCCTTACGCTAGAATTACACAACAATGGTTTGGCGGAAAACTACAATACACAAATATATATGCGGTTTTAATGAATTTAGTACCTGCTAATAAAATCCCGGTTCCAAACGCAGAAAGGTTGTATCAAAAAAAGCCGGCCGCCTTTCAATACCTAAGCTATAATTTTACTGAATTTTTAAATATTGGTTTATTTCAAGGAATAATTGCAGAAGTTGGCAATTCAAAAAACAAACCGCAATTAGATTGGATGTATGCAAGTCCGGTTATTTTTAGTCACGCCGCCTATTATGGAATGAATAGCAAAAACAATGTTTTATTAGGAGCTGATGCAAAATTAAAATTAACAAACACCATTAATTTATATGGCCAGTTTATGGCTGATGATATAAGTAATAAAGACACATTGGGAAATGGTATGGGCTATCAAGTTGGAATAAATTATTTTAATGCTTTGGGAGTTAAAAATTTATTTTTTCAGGCAGAATACAACAGCACAACAGAAAAAGCTTATAAAAACCCATTAGATGTTCAAACAATACAATCGTACTCTCATTACAATCAGCCCTTAGCATTTACACCCGGCACCGGAAGCGAATTAGTACTAATAGCGGATTATAAAAAGAAAAATTTTTATGGAAATGTAAAATATCATTATCAAAGCGTATTGTTTAATAAAAAGGAATTATATAGTAATAATATTATAAATACAGTTGTAGGATACATGATTAACCGAGCGTACAATTTATGTTTTAATATAGGGTATGTTTACCGTTACCAGAATTTTAATACCTTTAATGTTGATAATCATTCAACGCATTATCTTTATTTTGGAATTAAAACAAATTTATACAACGTTTATACTGATTTTTAATGCTTGAATTAATTCTTGTATACTTAACTTCTTTTGGTGTTGCACTTTATGTTACACCGGCATTAATTCGTGTTGCTATTTTAAAACGATTAACGGATGTTCCTGCCGAAGAAAGAAAAATTCATAAACGTTCAGTGCCAACTGTTGGCGGTATTATAATTTATGCAGCTACAATCTTTTCTTTTTCTTTATGGTATAAAGTGGGAGATGGAATGGAGTACGCTGATATATATAAGTCAATAGAAGAATTTAAATTAATTATCGCTACTAGTTTGGTGTTGTTTTTTGTTGGCGTAAAAGATGATATTATTGGAACAGCAGCAGTTAAAAAACTATTCGCACATATTTTGGTAGCCCTCATTTTAGTATTAATTGGAGATATAAGAATAACCAGCTTACATGGCATTTTTGGAGTTTGGGGAATTCCTTATTGGGGAAGTGTGTTTTTATCATTGTTTACTTATGTAGTTGTAGTGAATGCTTTTAATTTAATAGATGGCGTTGATGGATTAGCGGCAGGTGTTGGCATGATTGCATGTTGGGCTTTTGGAATTTGGTTTGTGTTTGCCGGAAATTATTCATTAGCGGCACTGGCATTTTCTTTGGCCGGCGCCTTATTAGGGTTTTTAGTTTTTAATTTTGCACCGGCAAAAATATTTATGGGCGATTCAGGTTCCTTAATAATTGGTTTGTTTATTTGTATTCTTGCTATTAAATTATTAGAGTATCCTGTAGAGAAGTTAGATAAGTTTTGGGTTCATGTTTCTAAACCAATGTTTGTTATTGCGGCTGTAATTTATCCGCTGCTTGATACTTTAAGAATTTTTATTATTAGAGCTGTAAAAGGCCAATCGCCTTTTGCGGCCGATAAAAATCATATTCACCATCACTTATTAATGCGAGGGTACAGTCACGCTAAAACAGTTGTAATTGTTTATTTGTTTACCATAATTACCATTGCCGGAAGTTTAACGGGTTATTTTATTTTAGATGCAACGGTAGGCCTTGCTGTTGTAATTGCAATTGCTTTGGTTTTCTTATTTTTAGTGTTAGTATTAAAACGTAAACATGCCAAGGTTTCTTAAAAGGAATTATTATTGGCTTTGTTTTATTTTTAATCTAGGCCAATTAGTAGCGCAAGATCATCTGTTATCAAAAAATTTATTTATAAACGCTGATATTCAAACCAGTATTGATTATTGGAATATTCAAAATCCTGATTTTAAATTTCATTCATCGTTTAAGCCCTATTTAAGCAAAACCATTTCAGATTCTGCCGATTTAACGGTGCCATTTAACCACTATCTTATTCGAAATTATTTTCTAAGCAAAACATTAGATGATAAACCTCAACGAATCAATCATTATAATTTTCAGTTTCACCCAATAATTCATTCAAGCCTAGGGTATGATTTATTAAACAATAAAATTGTAGGAGAAGCAATTGGCGGTGCACATGCAAAAGTGAATATTAATGATGATTTTACATTGGCAGGAACAGTTTTTGCTGGCTCTTCTGTTTTGCCTTTTTATCATGATTCAATTCTTGGCGAATCTAAATTATTACCCGGATTAGGGAGAGTTTACGGGAGCAACAATAAAGGCTATCAAATATTTGATTACAATGGCTATGTTTCTTATTCACCTAAAAATAATAAAGTTTTTAATTTTCAGTTAGGAAGAGACAGGCATTTTATTGGTGATGGGTATCGATCTGTACTTTTAAGTGATTTTGCTAATCCTTACCCTTACTTTAGAATTAATACAAATATTTGGAGAATACAGTACAACGCATGGTATACGTTAATGAATGATGTAACCAATGCTAATGGAATAAAGAAGAACTTTCAAAATAAATTTGCCACCTTTCATTATTTAAGTTGGAACATAACCAAAAATTTAAATGTTGGTGTATTTGAAAATGTTGTTTGGCGAGGATCAGATACCAATCAGGTAAGATCGTTTGATGTAAATTATTTAAATCCAATTATTTTTTTTAGGCCTCAGGAATACGCAGTAGGCTCACCTGATAATTCATTTATAGGATTAAACATTAGTTTAAAAATTGCGCGTACAATTAAGCTTTATGGACAATTGGGATTAGACGAGTTTTTTTTAAAGGAGATTAGAGCGCGCCGCGGTTGGTGGGCTAATAAGCAAGCATGGCAATTAGGATTTAATTACATAAACGCATTTAAAGTGAAAGGTTTAAATGTACAGTTAGAGTATAATGAAGTAAGACCATATACTTACACCCATGGTCTAATTGCACAAAACTATGCACACAACGGCTTTGCCTTAGCACATCCTATGGGTGCAAATTTTAGAGAATTTGTTGGGTTAATTAATTATAGAAAGAGCAATTATCAATTTTCCGCAAAAGGAATTGCTGTTAATGTTGGGAAAGATACTATTGGAAGCAATAGTAATATAGGGCAAAATATTTTTAAGAGTTATGTTACGCGCCCTTATGAATTTGGACATAAAACAACACAAGGAGACAAGCACACCGTTTTGCATGGCGAAATTAAATTTACTTATTGGGTGTTGCCAAACATTAATGGAAGATTAGAAATAGGATATATTCAACGAAGTGTTGTAAGCAGTGCGGGGTATAAATTAGAAAACCCTTTTGTGTTTATTGGAATTAAAACAAGTTTTTGGAATATTTATAATGATTATTAAATAGTAACCTCTTTAAGTACCTCAATGCTTTTAAGCTCAGTAAAACCCGGAACATGAAATCTGTAATAAGCCAATAAACTTTCCAGTAATTCCTTACGCTCTGTATTACTTAAAGTTTGTTCAATTATATTATTGCTTAACGAATTATATAGTAATTGAGATTGTACCTCGTTTAATCCTAAAGGAAATGCCAGTTGATGTTCGCAAAATCTTCCTTCTCTGCAATCAAAATATTTATTTAAAGCAGAATAATTATTGATAGGCTCAATACCTAAGTGCGATAATAATTCGATAATAAAGTAATGATGGAAATTAATAAAATTGTTTTCAGTTTCATTAAGAAATCTTAAACTATTAATTATAAATTCAAACAGATGCGCATTACCGGCATGTTCTTTTAAAGTTTTATTCAGAATTTCATTTATAAATTGTGCAATACTAATTTTTTTGATGTTTTTGTTTAAGTCAGTATAAATATAATTGCAACTTATTTCATTCAACTGTTGAATGTCTTTGTTTTGTTTTACAATTAATTCTACATCAATTTGTGTTAATGGTAAAATAGCTGCTTTTTTAATTTTTGAGCTATATTTTGAAGAAACCCGTGCATAACATGTAACTATTCCATGTAATTCAGTAAAAAGTTTTATAATGTACTTTTTATCATCATACTTAGTGCATTGAAGCACTATAGCTTTATCTTTAACTTGCATTAGTTAATTACCAAAACTTTTGAAACTACTTTTAATTCTGCTGTAGGAAGTGCAGCATATACAACATATACGCCGGATGTTACTTTGTTTCCGGCAAAAGTTTTTAGAGGCCATTCAATTCTACCACCTTGTGATTTTGTTTCCCAAACAAAGTTTCCGGATTCATCTGCTATTTTTACAATAGAATTATCTAACAGTCCTGTAATATAAACATTACCGGCATACCCCGGTTTAACAGGATTTGGAAAAGTTTTTATACCACTGTAATCTTCTGCTCCTTCAATGGTAACACTTTTATAGGTTTGTATTCCTATGGTTGAACCAATGTAAACGTTTCCGGTTTTTCCATCACATTTTATATCTACAATTTCGTTGGAGTAAAGCGGACTATTATCTTTTGTAAATCGGTGAATTTGTCGTTGTCCATCAGGACTAAAACAAAATACGCCTCCCGCTTGTGTACCTACCCATTTATTATTAGCATCATCTACATCAATACAGGTTACAACTTCACTTTCTAATAAAAGCTCCACATTACCATCTTGAAATATTTTAATAGGTTCGCCATCAACAGGACCACCGGTAAAAATACTTCCGGGCGAATTAAACACTCTTAAGCCTAAGGCAGTACCCACCCAAATTTTTCCGTCTTTATCTTCAGCAATAGAAAATACGGAATTAGAACCTAAATTACCATTACCTACATTTTTGTTCAGCACCTTATACGATTCAATAGAAAAATTGGAAGTATTTTTGTTTATTTTGCAAACGCTTAATCCCTGATCGCGTTCATGTAACATCCAAATTTGATTGTTTCTGTCGCACATCAATTTTCGCACAAATCTTGCACTACCATCTATTGTGAAATTTTGAAATGCACCGTTTGTTTTTCTAACGCTTAAATATTTTATTACATCACTTACAGCAAACCATAAATTTCCGTCTTCATCCATATCCATTCCACTGCATCGCCACCAATTTGGTATTACAGGAGCAATGGAATTATTGGTATTATATTCATTATAAACTTTAATTAATGAATTATTTTTAAACTCTAATAAACCATTAATCCAACTTGATGCCCAAATTTTACTGTCATCTTTTCTATCAATTAAAACAGAGCATATATCTATTATTGTATCACCCGTTGTCCCTTCTTTTCTAGTGTAACTCCATTCACCATTTTCAAAAACATTTAAACCTTCTTTAGAATAAGGGGAACCACCTGCGTTATTAACTAAAATGGGAGATAAAGCAATTTTCCCTTTATAAATATCAAAATTACTTACAGAGCTTTTATTTATTCCATTTATGTTTATGTAATTTGGACTGTAAAACGGATTACTTCCGCCTGTTTTTATTAGCCCATAAATTAAATCTGCAATCCAATAATCTTGTCCGTCTATTATGGCATCAGAAGGGTAAGTGTTTTTATTATCGTATTGAGTAACATAAGCAGAAACAGTCCAACTAGAGTTAAAAAACAAACTTCCAAATTGATCTAGTATACATAAGCTGGAACCTAGACTTTTAATTTTTTTTACATGATAAGGAAAACCAATGTATGGAAATTTACTCCAGGTGTTGTTTGAAAATTGATAAAGCGTATCTTGATTTCCAATACCACTTTGTTTAAAGGGAGAGTAACCGGCAATTATTATTCCGTTATGATTAACAACGTGTCCGTAATAACCTTGCGCAATTCCGGATGTTATTTTCTCCCAGTTATTAAAATCGTTTAATAGTTTAGTTTTATGATTGCAGCGTAATAAACCGTTGGGTGTAGCTGCATAAATAAATGAATCGGTAAAGGCTACTTGAAAAACCTCTAAATTACTTCCGCCCGGTCCAATAATGTATGTGTCTTTTATTTCTAATTTGTCGGTATCAAAAAGCGCTATTCCAAATCCACAAGATAGATAAGCCATTTTTCCTACGTATAAAACTTCGTTTATATTTTTTTTGCCACTAAAGTTTTTCCTGAATAAATCAGAATAATTAGCAACACTTTCATCTCCCGAAATAAAATCAATGTTAGAGTTTTCATAAACCACCATTACTTTATTATTGTAAGGGTTTTCTCTAAGTAATTTAATACCAACGTCGCTTAATCCATTAATTTTATTTAATTTTTCTATTTCGTTATCTGTTTTGTTGTAAATAAGTACACTGGAATAATTACAGGCATATATTTTATTCCCCATTTTACAAACAGAAATACAATTGCTAAAACCAACATGATCGGCCCAACTCCCGATGGCAGATTGGCTAATAGAATTGGAAATTAAACCAGTAAATAAAATTAGAAAAGCAAAAAGATGTTTCATACGCTTAAACAACGCTAAATTTACGAGAATATTGCTATAAATAAACCTGCTAAAGGGTTTTTAACTAGGTATAAAAGAAGCAATTGAGTACAATATGGTATAAAAGAAAAAATTCCACTTTTTAAATGGAATTTTTCATAAGTATCGGTGAACCTAGCTGAGCAAAACCCGAACCAAGAATTAGAGGAATTGAAGGTGTTATACTCACTCAAAGCCTTGATAGATAAGGTTTAGTGGCGCTAAAATATTTGCCGTTTTTGAAATTATTAGGTTAATCAACGGTAACTAAAGGAGCTGACTTTATTTTCTTTTAAAACTACAAAACTGGAAATTTTGTACAGTGTTAAATGGGGTAATGTGGTCTTCAGTAAAACACTTAATTCTTTCAAATTTCACTTCAAATCTCGCAGACATAGATGCTTCGGTATATTGTTTAATTTCTAAACCGCTGCATTTTTTTGGGCCTTGTTCGGAAAAAGTACCTAAAACAAAATAACCGTCCTCTTTTACTGAATTTTCGGCTATATCTACGTATTTATAAATTTTTTCTTCCGTAGTTAAAAAATGGAAAGCAGCTCTATCGTGCCAAAAATCAAATTTTTCGGTTGGATTAAAATCTGTAATATCAGAAACCACCCATTTAACCATTTTTGATTTATTGCCAAGTCGCAACTTAGCTCTACTAATCGCATTTTCAGAAATATCTAAAACCGTTATGTCTTTATATCCTTTATCTAATAGCGCATCAACAAAATGACTATCACCACCACCAATATCAATAATTTTGGCTTCTAATGGTAGGTTAAACAATTCTATAAATGACATAGATGTCTTAGGGTAGGTTTGAAACCAACTTACTTCTTTTTCCGTTTTAGTGGAAAACACGTTTTCCCAATGTTGTTTTTGCATATTTCAAAAATAGAAAAAATCCGTAGTTTTTGCGAATTCTTGTTGTTAAACTACTATTAAAACTAAAAATTATCAGGCAAATACTCTTTGTATCGACTTCTTAAATAATTTATGCCCTCCTCATTATCTTTAAGGTTGATATTTAATTTTTCTTTTAAGAACTCATGTCTAATTTTAGCTTCAGAAATTATTTCTCCCCAATCTAAAACATATACATCGTAATTATCGCCTTTTACAATATGTCCCTTCTTCCTGTCCGCTTGTTTTAAAAGCGGTTTTATATCATTTGAAAAATCTTTAGTTATCAATAGAAATTGCCATTTCGTGTTTTCTTTGGGAAACCTATTATCGTTAGCAACAATACTGGCATAAGTTTCAATTTGATTTTTCTCCTTAATACCAGCGTTTAAACTTGGTTTTTTTAATTCTATTACCAAGTTTTTCTTTCCAGCACTCCCCATACTATGTTGCTGCCACAAACAAACATCAGGAATAAGATTATGCTGTTCAGTATTTTCATCACTAGCCATCACTTCCTCAAAATCTTCTCGACCCAAGTAGTCCTTTAAGTAAGTTTTAAGAACATTTTTTAGAGTAATGTCGTCTGCACCATAAGAATATTCCTCGCCGAAAATCCAAGTTTCTTTTAATATTATTTTATGCAAATGTTTTCTTTCTTTGATATTCTTATTTAGCTCTTTGTCATAAATAATTTGCTCCAAGCCATTTAAAAATGCTAAACGATTTTTAATGTCCGTCATCGTATCAATAATACTTGAAAGCGATGTGTTTTCTAGTAAATCTGATAGCTCCTCACGCTTGGTTTCTGGCAATTCAATAACCTCTGTTAGAATCTTTCTTAAACTATCAGCATCATTTTCAAGAGCTTCGCTAATTAATTTTAATGTCAGCTTTTTATTTTTGTCGTCTTGACTATCAAAGTTTGGTAAATGCTCGTGGACATGAAGAGCAACTATATCGAAAACCTGTCTTTTTGATTCTTCAACAATATTATCGGGCTTGCCACTATAAGGGTAAATACCCTTCTTCTTCAATTCATTTATAAACTCCTTAGAGGATTCATGCAATCGTTGCTTTAAATAGTCCTTAGCGAATTTCCGCGCTTCTTTTAAAACTAGCTCAACATTCGTATTAAGCTCACTTAATACAAGTTGATTTTCTCGATGTAATAACTCAATATAATTTGATTGAACAAATAACGATATAGGTAAAGAACTCCTAAAGCCTAAATTTTCCTCTTTAAATGGTATTCCGTCAATATTACACAAATATAATTTCTTCTTATTCTCAATATTCCATTCAATTACTTTAAAAATAAATGGATATACTTCGTTATCTATGTTAAAAATGGTTTCTAAATTCTTTTGAAATTTTATTAGAGAAGAAAAGTTTAATTCTACATTGTTAAAATAAATTTTAAACTTTGGATAGCTTATCCAGTATGATGCAAATTTTTCTTCAAGCTCTTTTCTATTTTCAAAAAGCAAAGCTTCATTAGCTAATTCATCATTAATGTTGGTAATATCAACTTTAAACCCTATCTCGGCATTACTCCCTTGAGGCAATGTCATTAAATCAGAAATCTCCGTTTGCGTCAAACTATTCCTGTCAATTTTAATAGAGAACTTAAATTTTGTCTTTTTATCAGTACCAAGATAAACACTTGTAAATAGTACGCTATTTCCTAAAGCTAAAGACTTATAACGCCCTTTACCTTCCTTTCCATGATAAGCTCTACCACTGGGACTTATTGACCTCTTTTTTTTCTCTGAACCACCAATGCTGCCAAATATTTCCTTTGCTTTTTCATGTGTTAATCCATGTCCATCATCACTTATGGATAGCTTTGTAAAAAAGCCAACCTGGTTTTTCTCATACTCAATTTTAATAGCTTCTGAATCCGCATCTAAAGCGTTCCAAATTAATTCACTCAGCGCATTAATACCACTCGCTCTTGTCAAAGATTCGACATGGTCTTTTTCAACTCCTACATTTAAAATGGTGTTCATTATAAAATCGTTTTCGTAAAAATACAAAAATCCACCGTTTTTCGGTGGATTCTTGCTGTTAAACTACGCTGCTTGTTTAAAACTTTCATCCTCAAATATCCTCATCTCTCCCCCTTGATTAAACCTGCCGTTTTGAACTGCCAAGCCTTTTTCGGGGACTTGGATAACTACGTCCACATCATGCTGGAACTCATTAGCACCTCTGAAATTTCCCTCTTTAGTAGTTTGAAACACATAGATAAAGGACTTGTTAGGATTAGCTTGTTTAAGCGTTTCTAAATCACTTGCCGATAAGCCTAATTTGTTTACGCTATCAAAAAAGATAAAATCAAAGTAGGACAAATCTTCGGGAATAGTATCGGACACAAACAAATTAGGATGCTTTACATCTTTTGCGTTTAGTTTTTCTTGCAAAGTCATATCTAAGCCCTCCTCACGAGCAATGTATAACACTTTACCGTGATTACGAGCTAAATAACCAGCAAAATCAACACATAAGAAAGATTTACCCATTTTTGGTTTACCATAAACCATTACTGTAAAACCTTTACTTGGGTCGCCAATGAGTTTACGGTACTTGCCCACAAAACCAAGAGTTTTAAATTGTACGTTGCTAAATTCCATACTGGACATTACTCCTTTTGGTAATTGTGTATTGTGAGTAGGTAAAGAAATTACAGGTGTTTCCTTTGTATCGGGTTCTAAACAAGTAATTCCGTTCAAATCTTCTTCTATTCCCGATAGTTCACAATGGCAACCTAATATCCCATTCAATCCGTTTAATTCGGGTTGAGGGATGCTCAGTATTTTTTGCGTTTTGCTCCGGGTGTAAGTTAAAAGGCTTTCACGCATTTGGTCAAGCAATTTGTTGTACTTATCATTCTTGGTTAATTTTTTTAAGGCATAAGCACGTTCCATTGCTTTTATTAAGTTTTGTGCTTTTTCTTTTACACCAAATTTTCCATTCAACGTAATGTAACGTTTAATCAACATAACCGATGGCATTACACGTTCTTGTGAAACAAGATTTTTAAACTCATTAAAGGTTTTTGGATTAATCTCAACTACTTCAGGTTTTTCAATTTCATTGTAGCGAAGTATTAATTTATCTTGTATGTATCGTATTTGTTTAGCATAAGGCGAAGCCTTAGTTACCTTGCGTTCTGTAATTGCTCTATGTAATGAATTAATAAAACGCAAAAAATCATCTTTCGTTTTTTTCTTTCCATTCCAAGATAAAAATCGTTTGATAAATTTTAATTCTTCGGGAATACGCTCCACAAAAGTTAAATCAAAATCTTCTTCGTTTTTATTTTCTGCATTTACTTTTACGGTTTGTGAAGTTGTAGTTTTACTTTCTTTAATTTGTTTTGCTTTCGGCTCACTCTCAACTAAATTGGCTGTATTAGTTTTGCCTTCGTTTGTTGGTGTTACCATTTCTTTAGGATGCTTTTGTAAAAACTTATCCAAATTTTCAAAATGGTCATTCATTAATCGCTTAATAGCATCGTTGGTATTGTAGGCATTCCAGTTGGTATAATCCAGTGTGGCTTTTTTTACAAATTGAAAGGGCTTCCACATGGTTGCTGGTAGGGTTGAATAATCGAGGTTTTGTACGGTTTCTTTATAGTTATTTACGTTTATCATTTTTCTTTCTTTAAAGGTTTAACATTAAGCTGCCATTAGTTCCATTTCAATTAAGAGGGCTTCGGCTTCTAATTCTAAAATGCGGATGCGTTCTACTTCTGCATCATCTTCGTTAGGTGGTAATAAAATTGGTTTACGGTTACTAATTTTAACGGTATCGGTTTTTATTAAACTCAACTGATTCGGTTGTATAGAAACACTCACACCAAATTTGTTTTGTAGAATGGTTGCAAAGGCAACAACATTTTCTTTTGGTAAGTATGAAGCCATTTTATCCGATGCTTTTTCAAATAAGCCTTTGTCCACCAATGCCATTAAATCTCTATCGGTGTAAATATCGCCGCCACGAGAACGAGCTAAAGGCACTATTACTCTGAACTTATTTCCGGCATTAAAAAAAGCAATTTCGTTAGAAGCATATAGAGCCGAACCATTAGTTAAGGATTGTAAAATTGGTAGTGCTTTAATAATAGGGACAGTAATTTTCATTTCGCCATTGGCTTTTGGTTGCCATTCTTCGGGCATCAATATTCCTTTTTTAGTTTGCCCTTCCATTGTGGTATAGCTAACTAATTTCCCGCTATCCGAACCAAATGCTTGTAACAAATTACCAGTAATCATGTAACGGAATGAACGGTCTTTGGTACGTTGCTTAATTTCTTCATTCCATTCGTTTAGTAATTCTGATTGTTCCACTTCTTTAATATCCATACTGGCTGCAATAATTTTAGAAATGTTATCATTAAAACTCGCTGGAATATCAATGTACTTATTACTGTTTGCAATAGCTACTTTTACTTTAATGGCACTTGGGGCATACGGATTTTTCTTTCGCTTATCAATTAAAATTCCTAAGCATACTGCTAATACCGTTTCTTGTCCGTTGTCAAATGAAAATATAGGATAAGATAATTTTCTGCCGATGGTAAAGAAATTTAAAATGCGTTGTAAATATTCCTGTTTGTATTTATAGGACTTTTGAATCATTACAACATTTGCTTTGTGCGTTTCTCTTAATTCCTTTTCACGTTCACGTATAGCGTGTTGGTAAGTAGGAGAACCAGCGAGTTTCATTATTTTTTTCTCGGTAGGTATTTCTTCAATCAGTTTTTCGTATTTGGTTTCTGATTTTTTTATTTCCTCTTCCAAATTTGTTTCCATTGTATTGGTAAAATCATCCAACAACTCTTTTTTGTGTTGCTCTGCGTATTTTCCGTTTAAAGTTTCAACCAACATCTGTTCTAAGTCTGTTTTAGAATAAGGCTTTTTAAGCACGTTGGCTTTTACTTTTTCTAAAATGCTATCTTCGCCAAATGCACTCTCGCCACCTTTTCCCATTTTAATAATGCTTTGCTCTATGGTTTCCGTTTTGAGGTCAAGGGCTTCTACTTCTAAATCGTACTCGCCAATTTGCTTTAAATAACCCACATAATCATTGTAGCGTTCGGTTATCTCATTGTAAAAATCGGCTTGTTGTTGTGTGGATAATACCGCCACACGCCCCGATACTTTATGCGCTGCATCTTCTAAACCCTCATTACTTTCGCTGCCTTTCTTTTCTAAACCTAATGGGTCGTTTAGTTGTTTATTTACTTCTAAATTTTCAAGCAAATATTCTTTCACTACTTTATCGCCGTATTTATTTAAGAAGTCAGGCACATCTAAAATCTTTGTGCTTTGTTTTTGGTTAGAAGTTGTATTGGCATCTAATGATTTTAATTTCTTTTGTAACATCATCATTAATCGCTTTTCGGCTGGTATAGACGAAATCATGTAATCGTAAATCGGTTTTAAGATTTGCCCAGTACGATTAATACGCCCACGCTTTTGAACTTCTGTATTAATATCTAACTCCGCTTGTAATACAATCATTGCACGTTGTCTTACTTCTTCTTTTGGTACTTTAGGTGTAACAATGGCGTGAGCTGATGCGCCAGTACTGCCCGATTGGTTTATCATTAATACATCTACTTCGTTATTATTAAACTGTCTAAAAGCATCGTTGGTATTTAATTTTTTGCGATTGCTTACCAAACCTTTTGAACCATCGGCATTTAATTGTACGCTGAATTTTCTACCTGTTACTTCGGCTACTTTGTAACCTGTCTTCTCTAATTTTTGAATAATCACATCAATTGGACTGATAGATAAACCTACACTTAAATTATCTATGGCTTTAGATATACGGTTATATTCCATGCGTGCTTCTTCTTCAAAATCACTCACTTCAAAATGTTTAAACACCGATTTTCCAGTAATGTCTTTTTCGGTGTAACGCATAATGCCCTCTAAACCTTTTCTTAAAACAGCCGAGAAGTTTGTATCAATCAAATCGCCATCACTTACCAAAAGCCCTTTGTCGGTTTCCATTTGCTCAATAAAACTGCCCATTGTAGAGGCAAATGCAATTACAGTTTTTTTGCCTTCTTTCAATCGCTGTATGGTTCTATCGGCAACCGCTTCTGCTTTTAATGAAAACAACATTTGATTTATCACATTAAATACTTTAGAGAAGTAGGGCAAATTATCTACACCTGCTTGTGATGTTCCCTCACGTAATTCCATTTCTTTGCCCTCTTTAGAAGCTATCTCATCCAGTTCCTCTACTTTCTTATCAACGTGATTAGTTTGGAAACCGATTATATCTCGTAAAATACCGGTAACACCATCTGCTAATTGTTTATGCTTTTCGGAGTACTCATCTAATGAAATATAATTAACCTCCACACCTTCAAATGAACGCTCTCGGCGTATCATTTGCCCCTCTGCTACTAACTGACTAGATAAAATTTCTTGTAAGGCTACACCGCCTTTATTAATCGCCTCTACCAATTCATCTTTGGTCATGTTGGCTTCGCTAATAGATGTTTTCATGGCGTAGATTGGCATATTGTCGGGACGTTTGGCAAAAGTCGCTGAAAGAAATACCACGCCTTTTGTTTGGCTTACTACTCGTTGCATAAACTCACCTGTATTGCTTGAACCGCTTGAGTTATGCGCTTCGTCCATAATCAACATATTGCCATTCGATATTTGCAATAAGTAGTTTGGTTTTTCGGGTTTCTTTTCGGGCGAATTAAATTGTGAGTATGTGCCTAAAACAAAATCATAGGAAGCTGGAATTTCGCCAGTATTAAAAATAGTTTGCTGTTCGCTTGGCGCAAGTACTTGATGTACGATGTTACCATCTTCATCTTTCACATCAGTTTTTGGTTCTCTGCCATTAATGATAAAGGGCTTTAAATCGGCTGAACCTATGGCGGATAAATCACGATAGATGTCGGAAAATAAATTAGCTTTCTCGGTTACAAAGATGGGTTTCATGCCTTGTTTTACTCCGTAGCGTATCATTGCTGCTGCTATACGCCCTTTGCCAATGCCTGTTTGGTCGCCAATTATCATGCCTTGTCCACGAGCTTCGATATTGTAGATACTCATTGCAACCGCATCAATTTGTTCGGCAGATAAGGCTTTGCATAAATCGTTATGTGATAAATAACCTAAACGATGCCTCACAAAATTATCCATACTACCACCAACTTCATTTTTAACTCTTGTTAAAGCCGCTTGTGTTTCAAAACCCATCGAATCGGGTACTTGTGTATCTAATACCACACAGGCTTGTGAGGCTGGTTTATATGGCATCCCTAATTCCTCGCTATTCATTTCTTTTAAAAGCTCTAAGGCTTCTTGTTCTAATTCCAATATGTTCATGTTTATTTTTTCTTTTACGGGTGCTTGTGTTTCAGTAGGTGCGTTTTCTGTTATGCCAATTACACGTTCAAATAATTCTTCAAATGATTTTATGACTTTACTGTTGTAACTATCCTTTAAAGGAGCTGCACCATTGCTTTCCCATTTTTTACCGTTAATTAAAATCAAACGTACTGGAAAGCCTGTACCTTGTCGTGTGTAGAGTTTACCTCCATCTATTTGTATAACATCTTCTACGTTGTAATGATGGTAGAGGTAATTAAAAAAGATACGGTTCTTGCCACGCTCAATTCTATTCTTATCGTCCCAGCGTGTATGACCACCAATGATAATAGCGGCTTTACCATTTGGTAGCATGGTTTCTAAAGCCTTTAAGGACATTAGATGGTCTAGGTCTGTAATGGTAAATTCGCCAAACTCGGCTGGAGTTTTTAATCTACCGAATGGAGGGTTTGTGATGACTGCTTGGAATGTCTGTTTTAAATCTACATACGAAAAGTAATTGGTAGCATCCCTGCTGAATACATTCGCAAAACCTTGTGTTCGTAAATTACGATTTCGGGTTACATCAATTTCATTTACATATACTCTTGAGGGTTCGGCTGCAATGGTTAATAATCCATTACCTGCACTTGGTTCATAGGCATACCCACCTTGTGTATGCAAATGAGGTAAGCCACAATACACACCCATTAAATAGGCTATGGGTGCTGGAGTAGAGTATTGTTGCAGAAGAATGGATTGAGATGTGCGGTGTGATAAAATCATTTGATTGTTATACAACTCAACAATACGGTAATATTTTTCTTCTACTGTTCCTTTTCCTTGTGCAATTCCACGAGCTACGTTCACAATGGCTAACTCAGTTAGTTCTTTTATTTCTGTCAGGTCATCTATTTGTAATTCATTGGCAATGGCTTCTACACTTCGTTTATTGTGTTTTACTCCTTTTTGTAAATCACTTTGCATTTGATTTACAAAAGACAAAAAGTTTGGGGCAAGTGTGCTTTGCCCCAAACCTAATAGTTCATGTGTGCTGCCTTGTTCCATTATGCAGCTAATAGTTTTAACGTTATTGTTGCTCCTCGTAGGTAAACAAATTTGTTAGATGCTCCCGATTCTTTGCGAATAGCTATGGCATAACTTTTTCCAGCTTCCACATTAAATACATTGGTACTAATGGTTGCATAAGTTGCATTTGTAAACTGCACCGTTGTATTGGGTACTATGCTGTTGTTTCCTAAATCCACCAAGCAAATTTCTCCTCTTAATCCGGTATCTGCATTTACACTTGCAAATAGTTGGGCTTGTATGGTATTGCTTCGGTTTTGGTAAAAAAATGAATTGGTTGGAATAACTATGGTTTGATTGCTTACCACAAACAATGCGCTCTTTGTACTTAATACACTTGCATAAACGATTGGTAAACCAACGTTGCAATAGCTTTGGCTTTTTGCTAATGCTAAAGGTGTAACAATTAGTTTATCAGATGTACCTGCATTAATATCAGAACCTTTTGCGTTTCTAAAATTAAATAGCCTACCTGTGAATAAATCTAAATAACGTGCCATATTATGCGTATGATAGATTAATGCGGTTATTCCAGATGTTATCAAAATTTTTGTTTCCGTCTGCCCACTGATAAGTGCAAACATCTCCTGAATTATTAATTCTTTGTATCGCCCAAACCGCATCTTCCACATTCGCCGACGGGCTGGCGAAACCTTTGTAAATAACATTCGGGTTGCTTTCATCTATAATTACAGGTTCAAAAAATATTTTGTTGTCTAAAGCGTTTACTGCATTTTTAATAGTGTCAGCAGTTGTATTGAGGGATGTTAGCCTTTCAATTTCAATGTTTTGTTTGGCTTCGGTGGCAGTTCCAGCAATCGCACCAGCCGCTAACATTTCATTAATCGCTTCTTTTAGGGCTTCAGCATCTGCCACAACCGGGCTTGTTACATCTGCAAAGGGTACAAACACATTATACAATGCGCCCTTGCCAATGTCTATTTTTATAATGTTTGTTTTTACAACCACAATTTCAATGATTTGATTTTTTGTTAGGTTGCGGATTTGTGTACCATTTATGATTTTGATACTCGCTCCATTATTAATTATTTGTATAGCCATAGTTCTTAGTTTTAATTGTTTTTATCTTCGTTTTTATTCTTAATTGTGCTTGATATTATTTCTCCAATCCACGCTCCTATAAATCCGCCTATCATTACATAAGGCACTACATCTTTGTCGTGCGTTTTTCCATAGTAGTAAGAAGCCAATGAACCAATAAGTGTGAATGTGGACACCAATGTTTTTTCCTTCATACCTATTTTAATGTTTGATTAATGATTAATGCACTTGATACACCTGTTAGCAAAATCGCCATGCCTTTAAATAATTTTGCTTTTAAAAGAACCTTTCGTTGCGATTTGTATGCTGTATTTAATTCTTCGGTCAGTATTTGCTCTCGTTGCTGATAAAATCTAGTGAGGTCATATTGATTTAATAGCTCTTTATTTTTTAAACTGATAATGCTATCTTGCTTTGTACTTACTAATTGCAAAGTGTTAATACTTTCGTTGCATATCGAATCCTTTTCTAGTTGTAATGCGATGTAATTTGTTAATGCAGGTTTAATACTATCGTTTACAAATTGTGAAGTATCACTATCTAATTGCTTCACTAACTTCTGTTCTGATAGTTTAGTTGCTGTCCGTAATTTGAAAAGTGCTTTTTGTGATTTAGTAAAATGTACTTTTAAACTATCCTTACTTAGTTCAAGGCTCTTGATTTGTTGCTGATAAAAGTTTTGGATGTGGCTTACTTTTTCTTTTACCAAATGAATTAATGTAGTATCTGTTCTTGGTACTTCTTTTGGCTTCAATTGTTTTACACCACACGTGCCCAAAATGAATACGAGACTGAATACGGTAAACGCTAATGCGAAATTTTTAAATATACTTTTCATAAATACTGTTTTTTTTAAGGATTAATTTTTACTTCTTTTTTAGGATTTGTTTTTCTCGATGCTATATCCAAAGCATCCTGTGGCAATTAAACTGATAATGGCATAAAACATATATTCGGGAATGTCCTTGCCAAAAAAGAGATTAGCGAACCAGCTTATGACAATCAGTAATAAACAAATGGCTATCACTAATTCACGCATACTGTAATTATTGCTTTTGTCTTTTAAAAGTTGTTTTAGATAATTCATTAGGCTCATTTTTTCTTTTGTTAAATTGTTGTTTGATTTGATTTCTAAAGGCGTAAGCGGTGGCAGCTAATACAACGGTGCTTCCTAATACATACCAAATCGTAAAATCATCGTTTGGTTTTTTCTTATCTAGTTCTTTCAATCGGTAGGCATTGATTAAACCAATAAGAGCCTTGCTGTATCTTGGACTTTCGGAATAACCAGCACGTTGTAAGGCTTCGGCTTGAGCTTCGGGTGTTTTTGCCGCAAATACACCATTTGCTTTATACCTGCCATTTACCAATAAGAACGTGGTGTGGTCTTTCATACTATCCAATGGCATAGGATATACTCTGAAATAACTAACGGGCTTTCCATCTCTCGGCGTAGCAAGGGCTACTTTTTTCCCTTTCCATCTGCTATCTGCCTTTATGCCGAAATAGTTGTTTGCCTTTCTTACTGCTAATCCTTTACCTATTCCAAATTTTCCGTTGGCATCTTTGCCACTACTTTCAATTATCATTTGAGCCATTTTTACTGAAGGAAAAAAGGACGTGTTTTGTACGCTGCGAATTACATCGGCAGCATTGCGTTTAATAAAGTCCTCTACTTCTTTGCTCATTTGATTTTTACCTTTTGTTTTTTCTTAATCTAATTTTGGTGTGTAATTCGCTAACCATGTTTTTACATCGAAACTCGGACAAGCCTTTTTTACTCCAGCAAAATCTCTATGGCCGAGAGGCTCGGCTCCCATATACCTCTCTGTTAAGTCCACTATTAAATTGAACATGGCATCTTCTTGAGCTTTGGTTCTTGTGTCTTTTGGTTTGCCCTGCTTATCAATACCACCGATGTAAGCAATATTGATGCACCCGCTGTTATGCTGATATACGCCATTGCTATTTTTATTTTCGGGAGTTAATTGTGTTACTTCTCCATTGGCTTCTATGATGTAATGATAACCTGCCGTATCGCCCCAGCCTCTTTGTTCTTTCCAGTATTTTTTGATACTGCTTATCGTTGTATTGCTCGGTGTTGCGGTGCAATGGATAACGATGTATTTGATGTTTCTTTTATTCATTTTTTTGTTAGTTTAGTTGTTTCTTATTTGTTGTGTTGCTTTACGTGTTGGGTTTCTACTAAGTAATAAAGTCCGTCGTTTTGAAATAATGTAAACTCACCTCTGTTTGTGATGTACTTTCCTAGTACCATGTTTGCAGGGACATTAACCGATGTGCGAGGGTTTTTCCAAACTTTTGTGTTTTGTAGCGTGATGATTTGGTATGAATTATCAATACCACTTAACGACCACTTGTTACCATCGTATTTTAAGCCCATATTGGAGAAAACTAAGCGAATAGCATCTTTTTGTTTGGCATCTGTAAAACTGTTTAGCATACCATTTACTAAGGTTTGGCGAACTGCACCAATACGGTAGTTTTTAAAAGTGTCGCTTACTATTTTGTAGTCCTCTACATTGCGAAGTGTTTTTAATAAACTAATAGCTTTATTAAAATCTTTCTTTACGGCAGCAGCAAATAAATCTTTTGCAACGTTGCTATGGTCGGGACTTGCTCCTTTAGTGTAGAGATTAAACGTGGTTTCAGTAATTGTTTCGCCTAATCCTAATTTCTTTAGGGCAGCTAACATCTCACTTCCAAAATCTCCGTCTGCACCATACTTCGGTAAAATAATTTTACCATGTTTGGCAATTAACGCCTCTTGAAAAGTTTTAACCAATTCGCCTTTACTACCTTTAATCATAGGAAAGCCAACTGTATTTTTAGGTTCAGCTTGTTTGGGTGGTTTAGGTGTGTACTTTGGTGGCGTGTAATTACTTGGGCTTTCGGTTTCTTTGTTATCGTTATTCGTTGTGTCCGTTTGCTCGTTTTTCTTTTCCTTTTGTTTTTTCCAGTATTGATACCCAAAATAACTTAACGCTCCTGTGGCTGTTAATCCTAACCCCAGTAATACCCAGCCACCAGCATTGCTTTTTTTGGTTGTTGGTAGGTTGCCTTTCTTTTTTTCTGCCAAACCAAACAAGGATTTTTTCTTATTGTGTTTTTCTTTTTTACTCATGTTACTTTTTTGGTTTTGATAAAATGATTTTTAAATAATCTCCAATCTCCCAGTATTCCAATTCACTTTTCAGAGTCTCCATTAAATCGGTGGCATACATCCGTTTGAATTCCATTCCTGTTTTTACAAAATCAAGTTGCGTTGGAATTTCAGCAAACACAGCTTTAATAGCAGGTTCATCTGTGCCGGGAATAAAGGAGTAAGTTTTATCAAAGGCTGCTTTTAATCGTTTTGCCCAAGCGGTGTAAAAACTCTGTGTTGGTTTTGCTCCTTTCTTTTCGGGTTTAGTAGCAATGATTTGTAATAGCTCATTGTATTGACTGGCTTGTAATTCATCGCTCATATCTAAATACATATTGCGGTGGTATTCTTTTTTATATGCCTTGAATACTTTGTTGAGTTGTTCTTTACTTTCAATGCTAATGATTGTTGCCCTTAATTTTTCCATGTCCGTTCCCCAATAACCATCGTTTTCAAAAGCCATTTTTATTTGCTTGGCAAGGGTTTCGGGATTTCCGTCATCAAAACTTTTGGCATGGGCTTTATCTTCCACTTTGTTTTTAATTGACGTAGTTCCCCACCAAATCAAACCTCCCAGCCCAGCGATAGAAAGCAACGTCAAACCTATTTTTTCTTTTAGGCTCAAACCTTCGCTTTTGTTCGCTTGTTCGTGTTTATATGGAACAATGGCTGGTTTACGATTATGGTTGTTGTTATTCATGTTTATACTACACGCCTAATGCGGTTTTTGCCATTGCGGTTTTGATTGGGTCGTTTTGAATGATGTAGGCTAACTTCTCCAGTTCTTTATCTTTTAGTTTACTGGCTAATACGGTTAAGGCTTTCATTTTTGTAATCGCTTCTTTTTCTGAAGCTGCGCTGATGTCTATTTTATAACTGAATTTTTGCATACGTTTTTGTTTTAAAAGGCAAGGCTTCGCCACGCTAAGTGTTTCCACCTTTGCCTTTGTTTGTTTTAAATTGATTTTAATGAACTACTCTTTACCTGCTTCGAGGGCTTTTGCAATGAGTGTTTTATCATTGGCAAATAAATCCAACACATCTAAAATTTGATTAAACTCTTCTTCATTAAAATGTGCTTGTATTTTTTTAATGATTTCTAACATCGCTTGGTCTTGTTCGCTAAGTGTTGCAGAGTTCTCCGTATTTTCTTTTACACTTGCAAAACTTACTTCGGCATTTTCGTTTGTGTTGTTTACTGTTCCTAAAGCTGGATTAGTAGTGTCTCGCTTTAATCCCATTAAACCATCAAGTAATGGAAACTTACCATCCATAGCACTTTTTACAAGTCCTTCTACTGCAACAGTTGCAATATCTCCTAAATGATAACCTGCTATTTTATTTCCATTACGTTTGGCTTGTTCAATGATTTGATTTTGCTGATGAATAACATTATCCTTTTCATTAATGGTTTCTTCCAGCTCACGTATTTCCGATTTAAGGCTACGGATTTCAATTTCTTGTTCGCTACGCTCGTGGTTTGTTTTTCTCCAATCACTAATGCTACGTTTTGAAAATTTTGCAAACGGTAATCCACTTAAACCAAAGGTTTGTGCATCTTCTCTTGTTTTGGCTTTTAGGATAAACACGTATTGGTCATTGCGTGGCGATAGCGTAGAGTTGTAAATAACGATTTTGATTTGTTCGGTATCTACTGTCATATAATCTTCATAAGCATCAAAGTCGCTGATTTCATCAGTCTTTGGAACCGCTTTTAAATTATCTACAAAGATTTCGTAAAACTTGGCTTTTTGTTTTTCAGCCATGTTGTTTAAATGTGTTTTTAAGCGGTCAATTTTATTTTGGTCGAAGTTGTCGAATTGAATGGGCATAAATTTTCTTTTTTTATTTGTTAGTTTTTAATGATTGATGTTTTGGAATAACTTGTATAAACCGAACATGGTTAATACTGTTACGATTATTACTGATAAGTATATCCCCTTGATGTTCGTAGCTTTGTTCGTTTATTTTATCTTCTGCTATATCATACACGCCAAACTCAGATTGTATGCTGACATCACACTTTTCCTCTACTAAAATGAAAAACTGATTAAAAGCGTTTATCTCTAATTGTTCGTTTGCTTGTAACACAAAGTGTCTGAAACGGATATAATAATCGCTGTTAAAACCCAATTCTTTCATTCGGCGTGGGATATATTCTAAAGCAAGGACTACGTTCATTTTTTCTTTTTATTTTTTTTGTCTTGGTTCTTGTGTCTTATATCTTGCATCTTATTTTGAATACCACAGATAAACATTCAATAGATAACTTACACTTTGTTGGTTTTGCAATCCGATGTTGTCTTTATACATTCCATTGATGACCGTGCTATCTGCATTAGTTATGACTACGTCTTCAAACGTTTGCATTTGATGTGTAAATACTTCGGGTATCCATTGCGTATTTTTAGTATAATCGCCATACGCCATATTACTGTCCAATCGAAGTTCGCCAGCAAAAAACACATTCGCTTCTTCGCAACTTTGTAGTTTTAATTCGCCTACTAATTGATTGCGCTTAAATAGAGCATCTGAATTTATGTTTGGCACAAGTTTACTTCCATTCAAAAACCGCCCACCAATTTCAACACCAATTACTTTCTTTGCTGTTTTTGGTAATCTGATTTGAAAGTGTTTTACTTGACCGGCTTTATTGATGGCTAACGGTGTTATACAAACTTGTTCCTGCATCATAACTCGTCCTCCGTTTCACAATCTACATACAAGGACACTCGGTAAGCTGCAAAGGTTGTTCTACCATCATCGGCATCGGTATAACTTAATTTAATAATACCATTACCTATGTTAGTTGTATCAATTTTATAATAGCGTTCGTTTGGTGATACATTAATACCCGACATCAACAATTTACTTTCATAATTTTCGGGGAAGTATTCTTGATTATTTATTTCAATTTTTTGTGAACCCCTGTAATACAACAAGTCGTCTTTATCCGAAGTAACTAATACGCCTTTGATACGCTTGACGGTTTTATCCAACTCAAATGTTTTGCTTACACTTTTGTTTGCTTCTGCAATTTGTATGTCGTATCTTTTTTTTACTATCTTTAGCATAGTTTTTCATATTAAAGTTTTTAATGTCTTAAAAGTCCGCTGCCACTTACAGCGGACTTTTTTGATTTCAGAATTAACTATGGAGTTGTTATAGTTCCATGTAAGCCCACAAACAAATGGGTCTTTTGGTCTAAACCATCCATTGTTCCTAATTCAATAGTCATCTCCATTAAGATGTCATCGTGAATTAAACGTGGATTTGCTAACTTGTAATAGCCTAATGGTACGTTGTGCATATTACTTGTTTTAAACACGTTGTTGCTGGTTTCGGGAACGATTTGTTTTTTGTTGCTCTTTAGAGAGAATTCCCCATTTACGATTGGTGCAAAATTTTCTAATGCGCCAAATTGTGTAGCCATTACTTTATCCTTTGTCATATCAGCAGCTACACCAGCTAATAAAACAATACCACTCACTAAAAACGCTTGGTTCTTTGGTAACTTAGCATTTGATACATTACGCAATCCGATTTCTTTGTCGTCTTGTGTTTCAAACATCTTGATTGTTTTTGAGCTTACAGGTTTGATACTGTAAATCACGTTATCCGCTAGACGTAAATCACCTTTTGATAATCCTTCTTTGATGTGTACCGGTAATTCGCCAAAGTGTTTTTCCATTTCGGCACGAGAGCCTTTGCTCGATGCGCCAGTACTTGCCATTTTGTTTATGGCTCGTAATCGGCTAATCGGATTCATACGGCGCAAAGCACCTAACAACTCATCGCTGCCCTCTAAACCTTCTAAACCCAACAAAGCTCCTACGTTGTTGTATTCTTCTACTCCTTCTAATAATTCTAACATAATTTTTTGTTTTTAATTTTTTTTATATTTCGTTTATTGGTTGTATTATTTTGCTTCACTAAAGACAAGGCGTTGCCATTACACTAATTTTTTATCATTAGGGTTTGCGTTTACTGCAATGCGTTTTTAGGAACGGAAAGGCTCTATGCCTTTTGTGAAGCGAGGACTAATACAATTTATCCTCTATGCCATTCATGTCATCATTCATGCCTGTCATTTGTTTACGTTCGTATTGTTCTCCTAACCGAGCTATTTCACGCTCGATGTTATCCAGCGAACCCATATCGAGTTCTTTGTTTTCGGTGTTGGGATATTTAAAGTATTGAACGCTTCCCATACCGTTTGCCCCTTCGTCTTCTTTCTTTTTAGGCTTGATGATTTTGTCTAAATACAATCGCTGTTTTAAGCTTTCCTTAAACAGTTGTACTCTTTCTTTTACGCCTTCAAGACCACTTACACCATTTACTGAACCCGTAGCCATTTGATATGTGCCTGATGCCATCATACCAAACCCGAAACTGGTCATTAGCGGAACACCGACATAATGCCCGATGAGTGATGTTCCGATACCTGTTAGCAAGGAAGGTTTACCAATGGCTGCTCCCGCCAAGCCTCCACCAATAACACCAACTGCTATGTCTTTTAAAGTTTCAATAGCCGTGTTTTTGCCATTGCCTTTGGTTTCTAATGGTTGTGTAAGTGTCATCACTTTGGACTGATTTTTCTTACTGGATTTTTTGTTTTTCTTTTTACTCATTGTTTTGTTTTTTTAAAGGGTTTATTATTTACAACTCTATTTTGTGTATGGGTTTGTGTTGTTGTTTTTTGCGCCCTTTTCGCTTTCCTTTTTTATTTTTAGGTACACCATTTAATCCACCACTCGATTTTTTTGCACTTCCCTTTGAATCATCTTTTTTTAAGGCTTTGTAACCTGCAAACAAAATCCCTGCAACACCTAAACCAATACCCACAGGTTTCATCCACTTTTTATTATTTTCCCAAAACTCTTTAAAGCCACCTTTTTTAGTGTCATCTGTTTTAGTGTCCATATTTGTGTTTGCTGTTCTCGCATTTGCGCCATTATTTTGGTTGTCTTCGTTTGTGCCTGCTTCGCTATGAGTGTTTTGATTAGCTGGTACATTTTCGCTATTACTGTTACCTTCGTTACTGCTACTGCTTTTGTTTCCTTCAGGGCTGCTTGTTGAACTGTTACTTGCGTTTGAATTGCTTGAAGAGTTGTTACTATTTTCGCTATTCGCATTCTCCGATGTAGGATTATCTCTATTTGCATTGCCACTTTCTGCATCACTTGCAGCCCCTTTGTTTTCTTCGGGTACATTAAAATCTTGGCTTTGTTTTTTATTCGGAAAAACATTACCGATTGATTTTAATAAGGCTGCAATAGATGCCATAACTGTCGTTGCCGCTGTAATGGCTGCACTTGTGGTTACGGCTGCACCTAATCCTTCTGTACCTTCTAAACCATTTACAAATTCATCTTGATAAATGTTTGTACCTAGTAGTGTAGAAACATTGGTGTATTCACTCATGCCTGATACGTTTCCATCCATACTTTCAGCATAACCAAATCCATTTACTTCTTTGTTGCGATTTCCTCTACCTTCTAAGATTGCCTTTTTAAGATTTTCGGGCTTACCTCCAGCGGTGTAAAATATTTGTTCTATTCGGTATAGCACATTTTTTAGCTTTCCGAATTTCGCCATGTCAGCACCCTTTTGTTGTGCTTCACTTTCTGTTAAGTAAGCCCATTTTAATCGTTGTGGTACTTTCATTACATTAAGTTTCATCGAAGCTAATATACCTGCTCGTAATAACGCAGTAGCCGGATTCGCTTTGTTAGCAATGTTTAAGCCTTTTTTGGCAATCGTTTTAAATTTTTGAAAGCCTTTGTTTTTAATTAATGTTTTTTTGTTGCCCTGATTTTGCAAGGGCATGGCGGATGTGCTTTGGTTCTTACGAAATATCTTGGCTTTCCCTAATTCGCCCATTTCGCCGTCCCATCCAAACAGGTCTTGTACATCTACACCTCCGTTTAGTTTCTCATCATCTATGCCATCTAAAAATTGTAAATCCATTTTGTAATCTTTTTTTTCGCTGTAAGGTTCTTCATAATTAAATCTGTCCACTACACAATCCATCACGATATACTGTCCATTGCTCATGGGTACTATGGGGTAAATGTGTTGAAAGTGGTTTTCCTTGTACTTTGTTATTCTGTTAATGGTTGGAATATTTAGCTCTGCTAAACACGTATCTATGAATGTTGTAAAACAATCGCAATCGCCTTTTGCGTCATGAATTAATCGGCGTGGGCTGCGTACCTGTTCCAAGCCTCTTTCGTCTTTTTCATATTCGACGTGTTGTTTTACAAAGTGCCATAATTTTTCGCAAGCCTCATATATTCCTAATCCTCTTAATTCGGCATCCACATAATTTTTCACTTGCCATCTGCATTTTGCAACTACCTTTGGTATAAACGCTACCGTATCACTTACACCTGCACCCTTTTTTATAGTTTTATCTATTACCAATGCTGCTGGAAATAAATGCCTGTATGGGTCGAGGCTTTTAAGTTTTATTTTTGTAGTTGCTTCCATTAGGCTTTGTTTCTTAATGTGATGTCGTTTGTTTTTTCGTAGGGTAATTTTCTCCAACCTAAGTCCACTTGACTAATGGTTTTAACTGTAATGATTGCGGCTTCATTCATGGTTAAGGCTTTCATTAGTCCAGCACCTACTGAAAATAATCCTGTGTAGGGTACAAGTATCATAATGCCCTCTATGTTTACTTCTCCGTTCTTTGGTATCTCTATGTTTTTGTCAATTACTTGAGATGTGCCAATCACGCTATCCTTATATTGGGCTTTAACAAAGGGGTATTTAATTTTGAATTTTACATTGCTTGGGTTTTTTAATTTTACATCTATCCGAATGGTTATCCCTTCTAATTTTATGGAGTGAATGTTTGCTTTAATATTCGTTTCTATTCTACTACTGGCTTTGGATAATCTACTAGCATAGCTATACACGCCTACCAAACCTGCACCTATGCCTGATATAATTCCTATTTTTTTCCAGTTAGCCATTTTGCTTTTTCTCCTTTCTATATTTTATTTTTTTATTGTTCTTAATTCTCTTTTGTGTTTTTCTTTCGTAGTCTAATGGATAAATAATCGCCTGCCAGTTTAAAACTCATCCATATTGCTCCGCCTATAACCGCCTTTACTGCATAATCCAACAAGCCCGAATAATCTAAGTTGGCAAACAGTATTGCTCCAGTTAAAAAGGTATGCGAAGCGGTGCTGTCGTTTGTGATTTCATTTGTTTTCATTTTCTGCTTTTTTAATTGTTGATGTTGTTTGCGAGTACAAAGATTAGCAAGGGTTTTGGCTCACTAAGCGGATTTTGGTTCTTACTGGTTTTTCGTTTACCTCCGTTTACTTTGCTTTACGCTGCTTCATTTACAATCTGACAAGGTGTGCCGTATGTTTCGATGATAAACAATACTTGTTTTACACTATACAAACCACCAATGGGTTTTCCGAGTTGTGGCTCTATGGCTTTTATCCAACGGTTGAAAATGTGTTTACTCACTTTGAAATGATTATACAATTCTTTTTTGTTGCAGGGTCTTACTTTAAATGGTTGTTCCATTACTACTACTTTTGCTGTGTTACTCATGTTTTTATTTTTTTTGATTGTTTTTAATTGATTTGATTTTTTGTTTTTAGAAATTGAGGTACTGAATGTGCATGATACTGTTCATGTAGAGTTGCACTAAATCATGTTGTTTTAATTCTATCAACTCTCTGCGGTAGTTTAAGAGGTCAATAATGTTGCGGCTGTCGGCGTACTTTAAAAGTGCTTTTGCAAATAATGCAATACCCTCGTTGTAATGTGGTACGGTTGCTCTTTGGTTTTCTACATCTTTGTACCATTTGGCTGTTCCTGATAAACCGTTTTTGTAATTTACATTTAACCAATCTATCGGTTTTGAAATGTAACGTCCTTTCCTGCGTGTTAAATATCGCTTAACAAGGCACACACGCTCTACTAATTGTTTAAAGGTTACATCTAAGTTTCTGCTTCCCTTAAAGTGTTCTGCAATTAATAGTTTAAAATTTGCCTCTTCTTCGTGTGTAAATAGTTGTGTGTTCCAAAATGCAGCTTTACAGATTAACCACAAATTTTCGCTGGCAGTTTCTTTTTTTGTGCGTGGGTACAAACCGCCTTTTAGTAATTGTAATTTTAATTGTGTACTTGCTTTTTGATTAGTTTTTTTTGCTGTTTCCATATTGCTGTTTTTTATTGATTACTTGTTTTCTTTTTACAGGACAAAGTAACGGCAACAAAAAACGGCACTGACTGGATTTGACTGGAAAGTGAACGTCAATCAATTTAATGACTGGAATTGGTTGGATTTGACTGGAATTGATTGGAAATTATTTACGCAATTTTAGACGTAATTACGGAAAACACTATGGAAATCGGCATAAAAAAACCGATAGAGTGTTTCTATCGGCTTTTTAGTATTTACTTTCTCTATTTGTTGCTCACTTAGATAGTTTAAGGATTTTGAATGCACCCTGCCCAACTATAAAAAACACAACCGTTCCAATAACAAGGTCGGGATATTTGGAGTTTGTAAAGTAAACAAGCCCACCTGCTACTATTACACCGAGATTTACAATTACATCATTAGATGTGAAAATCATACTTGCTTGCATATGTGCTTCTTTGCTTTTACTTTTTTGTAGTAGGTACAAACAAAGTCCATTTCCGATAAGTGCAAAAATTGAAATAACTATCATTGTTTGAAAAGCAGGAACCGTTTCAGTTCCTACAAATCGTCTGATTACTTCCATGAACCCGAAAACGGCAAGTAACAACTGGAAATAACCCGCTGATTTTGCAATGTTCCTTTTTCGTGTCATTGTCCCACCAACTGCAAAAAGCGCAAGTCCATATACAATACTATCGGCAAGCATATCCAAGCTGTCTGCAACTAATCCCATTGAATTTGAAATAAATCCAGTTGTAAGTTCAATTGCAAAAAAGAAAAAGTTAATAGCTAAAACTTGCCAAAGTAATTTTCTTTCTTGGCTGGTGTTATTAAATTCAATTTCTGTATTATCAACCGAAATACTTTCGATAATTGTAGTGTCAAACTTTAAGCTATCAAGCCGTTGGAAAATTTGGTCAGGATTATTAGAATGAAAAACGGTTAATTTTCTATTAGGAATATCAAATGCTAATGAACTAATCTCTTTAAGGTCAGCAAGTGACATTTTTATCATTTGCTCTTCAGATGGACAGTCCATTTTGGATATTTTAAATGTCGTTTTTTGCATTACTTTAAATATTTTCAATTAATTTATTATCCGTGAACAAATACTGCAACTCAAATATATTAATTTTAAAAGTCGATTAGTGGCTTTAAATAAAAATTGCCAGCTTATTTCAGACTGGCATTCCTAAATTTTTATGAAATAATTGTTATCCTAATTCTTCTATTACCTCGTAAGGTCTGCCAAGTAAACTCATTATCTGTTCTACTTGTTTAATACTCCAACTATGCCCAATACGTTCAGTTGGTACAATTTGATGCCTGATACGAGCTACTTCTCTTCGCCATGTACTTTCGCTTTTACCAAATAATCTTGCTAAATCCTTGTTTGTGTAAGGTCTAATTGCAATTTTTGTTACGGTTATTGTTCCTCCTGATTTCATACTATCTACCTCCTATATATCTATTTAATTGTTACTAATCATTGTAGCGGCTTAAAAAATCTTCGGGAGTTAAGTGTAAAAATGCCGCCATTTTTACCACACTTAATTTTTGTTTGCTTCTGTAAGTAGTTAATAAATCTCTTACCAATTTGTATTGCTCAGTTTTCACATCCAGTTCTACTGGCTCTCTGCGCCTTATATTTTGTGAGTTAAACTGCTTTACTAAATAATGCTTTTGGTTAGGTGTAATTACTTCTAAGTCTGATGCTCTATATAATAAAGCCTGCATAGATACTTTCCATTTTCGCTTTAAATCGCCCAATTTAGCAAGAGTTAAATCTTCTAAATCTTTTTTTATTTCCTTTTCAGGCATTAAAAATTCGGCTGCAAACAAATTTGCCTCATGTGATAAATCTCTATCAAACTTAGGTTGTGTATATAAGTGCATCACTAAATGCCCAAGCTCGTAGGCTAAAGTAAATCGTTGCCTATCTCCTAACAAACTTTTATTTGTTACAATTATTGGGTTTTTATCCTTAGCAATGGTACAACGACCATCTACACGCTCAGTTTTAAAATCAAGATTTAAAAGCATTATATTTTGATTTTCTAATACTTCTGATAGATTTTCAATTACGCCTCTTTCTACTCGCCATAATTTTTTTAGTTGTTTAGCACATTCTTGGGGCGTATTGAATTTAATAACATCTAACACCGGAACGTTCGCTTCTTTCAATTTTATGGTATTTAACAATACCTCCATGTTTAGGCGAGATATATTAATGTTAGCCTCTATTTGGTTGATGATTTTTGTAGCAACTATATTGCGTTTGCGGTAACTTAAAGCCAATGGTAATAACTCGCCTTTTTGATAAAAAAAACTTTCAGGGTACTGTAAATGATTGCTCATTTCTTTTATGGTTTCTTTAGATACAGCCATCCCTTCATTTTCCCAGCGTGAAATGCTTGAACTATTTACCTCCATTATTTCTGCCAACTCTTTATTTTCAAGCTCTCTCGATTCCCTTGCTATCGAAATCATTTTTTGGTTTACAGTTTCATTTATCATCTAGTTTTTTATTTGGTTTAGCAAACATATATATAATTTCCAATATTGCGTAAATAATTGTTTCAAATATTGTTTAATGTTGATTTTCAACAAGATAAAGTTTAGGGGTTAATCTAAAACTTTAAGAAAAAAAGGTGTTAGGATTGGATTAATTTAGTTTATCAGGTTCGGTAGGTTTAACTTTTCTTTTCACGAAAAACCTGTAAGAAATTCCTGCCGTAAATTGCTGTTGAGATGCTACTTGCGTTCCGTTTAAATATTGATATAATGGAATTTCACTCATAGCGTAAATCGTAAAATCATTTTGAGTAAAACTTAATTGAGGAGCAAAGAACACTTTTTTACTACCTGTTGATTTTACGTCAATATTGTAGAGAGCAAGCATATCTATATTTTTATCATACTTCATAGAATCTACCCATTCCCCACGAATTTGGAGCGTGATTCCAAGTTTTTTAAGAACAGTTTTACTTGCAAATAAACCAACACTTGCGTAGTCGCCAAACTTTTGTCCTAATGAATTCCATCCGTTTTTTATGTAAAGGATATTTGTAAAAACTCTAAACTTGGTTTCAGGATAACCTCTATATACAAAGCTATAAAAAATAAAATCGTTAGCCCCAGTAGTTGTTTGAACTGTGGGCGGGGAAGTAGTATAATATTTTTGCCCCGTGTTTTGGTCAGTAAACACGAGTGTAGAATCGTTATGCTTACCCAACGGTATTTTCATTCCCATTCCTAATGTAATTTCAGTTCTTGTCTTTTCTGTGTTACGAGTATAAACGCTATAACGAGGGAAAATAATCAAATCTCCAATACCCGAAGATTTAATCGTATCGGATTTTTGGAAGCCGTATTGTGTTTTATTAAAGAAATATCCTGATTCGATTGACATTGTGAATCTATCAGTAACTCCATAAGCAAAACGCATATATAAATAGTTTGAAAAAAGATAATCGAATAATTTTGTTGTGTCTTTATCTCCTACCATGAACTTGTTTGTGCCAGTGTACTGATAATTAGGAGCAATTTCAAATTGCCTTTCTTGTAAAACTCCCTGTGAAGCACCGCCTGCTATGGGACTGCCACTACCACCTGAACAGCAACCTTGCGAATATAATTTTAGTAATGGTAAATTGAGTATAGTAAGTAGTGTTAATGTTCGCATTTGATTTAGCATTTGATAGTCCATAAAAAAGCCAACAAATGATTTGTTGGCTTTATAATACAAGATTTTGAAAATTACTTAGCTACTATCATTTTAATTTTCTTTGATGTACCATCATTAGAAATGTTAATGAAATAGTTACCACTACTTAATTCAGAGGTATTAATTGTTAAAGTGTTATCTCCTTTTTTTAAATCACCGCTAAATGCGTCTGAAATTTTTTGTCCTAATACATTTTGAACTTCAATTTTAACTTTGGATTCCTTTACTAGATTGAAAGAAAGAGAACAAGATAAATTAGAAGGGTTAGGGTATATGTTGGCTGACACAAAATCACTATTTTCAATTTCTTTTACATCGGTTGTGATAGCTGATAAGGCATTATTTATTGCACCTTGTACCCCTGACTGAGTAACGGTATTATTATTTTGGTTATAATAAACCGTATGGCTTGTTCCGCCACCTATAACAACAACTTTAGGCATTCCAGCAGTTCCATAATTTGTCATATTAATAGCAGAGTTTGAAAACTTTGCAGTAGTATTAGTTACTCCGTTAGAGGAACACCAATTTGAAAGTGTAGTACAATTAGTGTTCGCTACATCATCTACACAATAGTAATAAACTTGTCCGGGATTTGATGTAGAAAAACTTTGACAGGCTGCTTGAGCTGCAAGCGCACCGCCTACACAAGAGCCACATGGCATAACCCAACATATTACTACAACTTTACCAGCGTTAAGCTCAGTAAATAAATCGTGATTAACGGATGCACAATCATTACAATTAAAATTTGTTGCTGTTTGTGAAGAAACAGATAGGCTCATAAACAAAGCCAAAATTAAGTAGGTTAGGTTTTTCATATTTTACTTTTTTATTTTTTAGGTTGTTAATTAAAATGGACTTTTATATTTCGGGTTATTTACTAATGAATAATCAGTAAGTGTTTTAAGAAAATTCACTAAATCTGCTTTTTGTTGAGCGTTTAACATTAAACCTGTTCCTCTTGTATTTTCTAAAGCTGGGTCAATATAGGTGGATGCCTTTAATCCACTATTATAATGGTCTACTACATCTTCTAATGTCTTAAATCGCCCATCGTGCATATAAGGTGCTGTAAGTGCAATGTTTCTTAGACTAGGCACTTTAAATTTAGCTTTATCTGCTACGTTATTTGTAACCTTCTCTCTTCCAATATCCGTAATAGAGGCATCTGTATCCATGCCGTTATTCATGTAATCATTATTTGTAAAATTAAACCCACTATGGCAATGCGAACATTCAGCCCCTGATTGCGAAGGAAAGAATTGATTGTATTCTTGAAAGAATAATTTACGTCCATTATCTTCACTTGCAGTTAAAGTAGTACTACCAGCTAAATATCTATCGTATTTAGAATCGTTTGAAACAATCGAATTCATAAACTGTTCCATAGCCTTAGATATTTTTTCGGAAGTAACTTCGCTTGAGCCAAATGCCTTTATGAATTGAATTTGATACATGGGGTTATTGGAAATCTTAGTTACTATACTTGGTAGTGTTTCAAACATTTCCAAAGTATCTTGTATTGGTAACAAAGATTGGTGGCGTAACAAATTCGCTCTACCATCCCAAAAAAACTGATTGGTATGCCATGCTGTATTAAAAATAGCCATTGCTTGTCGTTTACCTTTAAGACCAAGTACGCCAATTGAAAATCTTGCTGTATCATCAAAAGCAAACTCTTGTTTATGGCAACTGGCACAGGAAATAGAATTATCTTTCGACAGCGATTTTTCATAAAACAACATTCTGCCTAATTGTACCCCTTGTTCGGTTAAAACGTTATCGTTTGCTAGATTAGGCGCAGGAAAACTACCACTATTAAACGAATAGGGTGTACCATCGTATTTGGCTTCCTCGCCATCAGGAGTTGTTGTTTTTGTATCTTTCTTACAAGCAATTAATGCCAGTAATAAAGTAGTTGTTATAGAAAATGTTACTATTATATTTCTTTTCATTTAATTAAAGTATTTATTGGTACAAAATTTTTTATCTGTTAGTGTTTTTAAAAATGCAATCAAATTTTGTTGTTCAATTGTTGTTAGGTTTAAGGGCTTAACTAAAATGTTTTTTTGTTTGTTGTTTTTACCACCACTATTGTAATGCTTAACAACATCTTCTAAAGTTTTCATAGAGCCGTTGTGCATATAAGGTGCTGTTAATTCGATGTTTCGCAACGTTGGTACTTTAAACTTTTCCAAATCTTCTTCCTTCTCTGTCAATCTTTTTCTACCAATATCTTTGTAAGTTTCGTAGAGACCATTATTTTCAAACATATAATTTGAAAAATTAAATCCTGAATGACACTCACTACAATTTGTTTTTTTGCTAAAAAACAAATCCATCCCCTTCATTTCATTCTCTGATAATTTAACCCCTCCTTGCTTATACTTATCGTACTTACTTTCGCCACTAATTAAACTTCTTTCAAAATTTGCTAATGCTCGTGTAATCACATAATAATCAAACTCACGATTATAAGCCTTTCTACTGAGTTGCAAATATTCCTGATTGACCTGCAAGCGTTTCGCTATTTCAACAATATTGAAGTTAAACTCATTATGTTCTTGAATAGGAACAAGGATTTGCTTCTCTAAAGTTGAAACGCCACCTAACCTTGTGTAGTATGGATGATAAGCTACGTTTGCAAGTGTAGGTGCATTTTGAGTGCCTTGTAAATTTTTTACACCCAAGCTAAGTGCAATACTATCACTAAAGGCTAATGCAGGTTTATGACATGAAGAACAACTTATAGAACTATCTAATGATAGAGACGTATCATAAAAAAGTTTTTTACCTAACAACCATCTTTCTTTTGTAAAATGATTATCGTCGGGAAAACTAATTTCAGGAAAGCCTTTAGGTACAACAATTTTATTTAGAACAGTTGAACCTGAAAACAAAGAACGGTTTAAGCAAGCAGTAAAAAGAACAGCAATAAAGAAAAAAAGCAGTAATCTATTCTTTTTATTATTTATACGCACTTGTGTTATTGCACAATTAATTTTTGAGTTGCAACATTAGTTTTTCCTTCATAAAAGGACACAAAATACATTCCTTTGTTTTGGATTGTAATTTGCTCTCCACTCTTATTGCTTACTTCGCCAAATTCAATTAGTTTCCCGGTAATATCAGTAATTTGGTAACTGTATTTTTCTTCAACATTATTTGGCGATAAGAATGTAAAAACACCATTGTTAGATGGATTAGGGTAAACAACAATTCCGTTTTTAAAATCTGCATTTTCATTAATTCCAACACCACTTAAATTAGAAGCTGTGAATACAAAATCTCTAAAGTTAGTTACCATAGTAGCGTTTGCTCCGCTGGAGCCATGCAATACAAGTCCGCTTGATATAGGGATATTTTTAAGTGCCATTTCATAATCAGCATTAAGATTAATAATTTTTTCTCCGCCAACTACGGTTGCAGTTGCCACAATAGTTTGACTAAAATAATTTGCATTACCTAAAGCGTGTAACTCCAATTGCTGAGTTAATGAAGGGCTTGAATTACCACCCAAAGCGATAAAAAAGTAACCTGAAGCCCAACCCCAGTGCATTGACGGGGATTTTGGAGCTAGTGCATGAGTAGAAGGCCACAAAGTAGGGTCTGCATTATTTTCAGGCGTATTAACACCAACCGAAAATTTAATTGCTTCAATATTGGTTATACTTGGAAAGTTTCCTAAATCAATTTGAGCAGGGGCTGCCGCATCAACAAGTGCGTAAACACCTGATACTGTGGTTGTTTGTGCGCCATCGTGAGTAATTACAAACCCTGATAAATAGTACTGCATTCTATTAAGGTTGAATGAATGCCCCAAATTATTAGTAGCTGTTTGGTTTACAGCAAACGTGCTATTTCCTAATTTATGATTAATGTTTAATTTAATAGTGTTTTGACCCAATAATGCTGTAAAAGCACCAATAAATAGTAAAGTTAAAGTGTAGAGTTGTTTCATGATACAGAATTTTCAGCTAATGTAATTCTTATGTTAAATTATTCATTTACATAATTTTAAGAATTAATGTGTTAAAATGCAATAAGTTGATGTTTTATTTGTTAATTTGTATAGTTGAATGATTAAACTAATTCACATATTATTTACTATCTATTTTACCCTTGTTTCATCAGGGGTTCTGTACAGTAAACACTATTGCGGCACTAGAGTCTCTCATTCGGTATATGGTATAAGTTTAGGTTCAGGCAGTAAGTGCGGTTGTAGTCATGAAAGTGAAGCGCATAACAAAGGCTGTTGTAAATCTGAAACAAAAATCTTGAAAGCAGAAACACAAAAAGTTTTCTCTGCATCACAATGTAAGATTAGCAAACCTTTTGAATTAAGTTTACTATTTGCTCATACATTTGAATTTTATCTTACAGAAAACAGGTCGTGGAATCATGTTATTGATTTTGTTCATCCACCTCCTAAACCACCAAACCCTCTCTTTATTCTTAATAGAAATTTATTGATTTGATTTTGCTTTAATCTACTATTGGTTTTTGCTGATAGTTTTTTAATTGTATTAATCAAATAATAAATTATGTCGTATTTTTTGTACATCAAAAATATGATTAACGCCGAATCTTATGAGGTCGTTAATCGCTTGTTTAGAGATGCAGGTTTGCATCCAAAAGAAATCTCGTATAGTAGGGTTACGCTTCTATCTGTACCTGAAAAAGAAACTTTAACCAAATTGAACGAACTTCTTTTGCCATTTGGCTATTCAATCATTGATGACAATGCAGAAAAAATAACCTCAAGAATAAAATCGGCATTAACAGAATTATTATATAATAAGGAACTTAATCTAAAAACTAATTTGAGCGTTTATTTAAGTAACAAGGTTCATTACGAATATCATTATTTAAGCACATTATTTTCTGATTTTGAAAAAGTAAGTATAGAAAAATACTTTATAAAACTTAAAATAGACAAGGCAAAAGAATTAATACAAGAAGGTAATTTAACCTTTAGTGAAATTGCTTTTCAATTAGGATATAGTAGTCCAGCACATTTTACAAACCAATTTAAACAAGTTGAGGGAAAATCTCCAACCGAATTCAAATCATTATTAACCGATAAAACATAAACAATGAAAAAAATAACATTCATAATATTAATCAGTATTTTTCTAATGGCGTGTAACCAATCCGTTAATTCAAATGCTACTGCTAATTTTAAAGTTTGGGGCAATTGTAATATGTGTAAAGAAACCATTGAAGGCTCACTTAAAGTTGATGGTATTTCAAAAGCCGAATGGAACACAGAATCAAAACAAATGGAAGTAAATTATGATTCAACAAAAATCAACTTAGATGCTATTCAAAAACATATTGCTAATGTAGGTTACGATAACGATAAATATAAAGGAGATGAAACCGCATATAATAATTTACATGAGTGTTGTAAATACGAAAGAAAACCTTAAATCTAAAAAATATGAAAAAACTAAGTGTAATATTCGGGCTATTTGTTATCGTTATTGTATTAGCAAGTTGGACTATTTTAAATACCAATAGTTCGCCATGCGATGCTCCTTTGGTTGGCGGACATACTGGCGCACCGGGAGAAACCAGTTGTTCGGGCTGCCATGCAGGAACGGATAATAGTGGGACAGCTAACATAACATTTAGCATTGCAGGAGGTGTAACTCAATACACTCCCGGTCAAGTGTATTCTGTAACAGTTTCAATAACCCAAACTGGAATAGATAAAATGGGGTTTTCCTGTTTAGCATTAAAAAACTCTAACAATACAACGATAGGTAACTTTCAATTAACCGATGCTATAAGAACTAGAACATACGTAGATGGAGCAAGAAATTATGTAAGCCATAAACCTTGTGCCGCAGATGTAATTTCATCAGGTTTTAATGAATGGACGTTTAACTGGCAAGCTCCATTAACTAATGAGGGAAATATCACTCTTTATTTGGGTGCGCTTACAACTAATCATAATCATGCTACAACAGGAGATTTTCCATACACACGTTCGCTTGTTCTTATACCTGCCTCTGCTACTGGAATAAATGAAACAACTTATGAGAGCCAATTCATTAAAGTATTTCCTAATCCTACGCACGATAAGTTTGAAATTAAAGTAGAATCAGGCAACGAAATCAATGAAATTAAGATAATGGATTTACATGGTAAAGTTGTTAAAACATTAAACGTTACTGATAATTCTGAAAAAACTAATTATCACTACTCAGCTAAACAGCTTGGATTAAATGCTGGTGTATATTTCATTAAACTGAGTAGCGCAAATAATCAATTATATAAAAAAATAATTATTCAATAACTTGAAATGAAAACAGTAGCAATTATAATAGCATTTATTGGGTTTGTAGATTTGAAGGCTCAAATTCCAAACAACGGATTTGAGTTATGGACAATTATAAATGGCTATAATTCGCCTAACAGTTGGGGCAATTTAAACGCTACTACAAAATCTTATTCGGTTTATACCTGTGCCAAATTATCACCGGGAAATCCCGGAAGTAATTATTTAGCGGTTATATCACAAAGTATAACCGGCAAAGGGGTTGTACCGGGCAGAGTAGTTTCGGGAAAAATAGATACCGTAACTTATAAACCTATTTCAGGTTTTCCTTTTAGTTCACGTCCAGCCAATATATCTTATAATATGCAATATATGGTTACGCTACCAAGTGATACCGCATACGTTTCAGTAACATTAACAAAATGGAACAGTATGTTAATGAAACGAGATACAGTAGCTTTTGGAAAAAGCATTTTTAATGCGATGGCTCATACATGGTTTACTAATTATACTTACTTAAATTATAAGAGTGGAGAAAATCCCGATTCAGCTTGTATAGTTATTTCAGCTAGTAGTAATAATCCTTTACACAATAGTTTTATGTATATAGACAACTTGCAATTTGTAGGAAATGTTATTGGAGTTAATGAATACGAAGTTTTAAAATCAGAACTGAGTTTATACCCCAACCCAACAAACGATAAATTTTATTTTAGTACTAAATCAGTAAGCACACAAATGGAATACTTTGAACTTAGAATTATTGACACTAAAGGTCTTTTACGCTACAAAGCCGATAAAGTAAATGGTACAGATGCTATAAACGTATCAAATTTAGACAAGGGTATATACTTTATTGAATTAAGAGACGAAAAAACAATTTACAGAAATAAAATAATAATAAACTAATATGAAAACAAAATCAATCGTAGTTGCTACGGCAACATTAGCAGTATTAACTTTAAGTAGCTGCATGAAAAAACCAATGGCTTGCGTAGATAGTGAGTCGAAATCAGGAACACAAGGACAAGCCATTTCATTTGATGCTGGTTGCTCGATGGATGCACATCACATTGAATGGGATTTTGGTGATGGGGCAATGGGGTCAGGTTCAAGCGTAACTCATGCTTATAACTCAAAAGGAACGTTTACTGCCAAAGTAAAAGCAATGGATAAAAAAATGAAAAAAGAAGATAGTAAATCTATTACAGTTACAGTAAATTAAATCAAAAACAGGGAAGGTGTAAATCTTCCCTGTAAATAAATTATAATAATGGACAGAAAAAAATTTATACAACTTTCAAGTAGCGCAACCTTATTTACACTTTTTGGAGGCGTGAGTTGGCTTTTAGAAGGCTGTAAAAAAACAGCTATGAATATGGCTAAATCTATTTCTGTTAATAGTGGAAATTTTGATAATCCTTTACGCTTACTTCCCGTTTTAAATGGCGCATCGCCAATAAATTTTACTGCAAAACAAAATCAAACAACAATTATTAAGGGTAAAATATCTAACGCTTTAGGTTTTGCCAACGATATTCTAGCCCCAGTTATCAAAGTAAATAATGGGCAAACGGTTTCTATTAATGTAACAAATCAGCTAGAAGAAAAAACTAACATTCATTGGCACGGTTTAATCATTCCTGAAAATATGGACGGGCATCCTCAATATACCATTAATCAGGGTTCTTCATTTAATTATCAGTTTACAATTAATCAAAAGGCAGGTACAAATTGGTTTCACCCACACCCACATTTAACAACGGGTAAACAAGTAAATAAAGGTTTGGCTGGTATGTTTATTATTAATGATACCGAAGAGGCTGCTTTAAATTTACCATCAGGCGAATTTGAATTGCCATTAATTATTCAAGACAGACGCATTTACTCTGATGGAAGTATAAATTATTCTCCCGAAGCAGAGGATGTAATGAGTGGTTATTTTGGGCAATACGTTTGTGTTAATGGTTCGTGGTCTGCTTACCATAATATTAAAACAAAAATTTATAGGCTTAGACTTTTGAATGGGTCTAATGCAAGGGTATATAATTTATCATTTAGCAATAACTTAGATTTTAATATCATTGGTTCAGATGGTGGTTTATTATCAGCTACACAAACTACAAATAGTTTATTGTTATCGCCCGGCGAAAGAGCAGATGTGTTAGTAGATTTTAGTGCTGTAACAGTAGGAACAGAAATTTATTTACAAAGCAATTCATTTAATGGTGGAGATTCGCAAGGTTCAGAATCATTTAAAATACTAAAGTTTAAAGTAACCGAACAAATTACCGAAACATTTACTATTCCAACCTCATTAGCAGTATTCAATCCAATCCCTTCATCACAAGCTATTAAAACACGTTCGTTTGACATTGCCAATAATCATTCGGGTGGACATGGAGGAATGAACATGGGCAGTTCCTCATCTATACATAAAATTGGCGGTAAGAGTTTTGACATGGATAGAATAGATGAAACCGTAACGGCTGGTACTACCGAAATTTGGGAGTTTGATAATTCTGCTGGAGCAGACTTACACCCTATGCACTTGCACGGTGTTCATTTTCAAGTATTATCTCGTGTTGGAGGTAGAGGAATTATTTTACCACACGAAACTGGCTGGAAAGATACAGTATTATGTATGCCGAACGAGAAAGTAAAAATCATAATGACCTTTCCAAACAATTTAGGAAAATTTGCTTTTCATTGTCATAATTTGGAACATGAAGATAGCGGCATGATGTTGAACTATAAAATTATATAATTATGAAAAGCATTTTTTTAATACTCACAATAGCTTTTATAGCACAAGCAACTTCAGCACAATCCAAATTTAAAGCTGGAGTAAATTACAACATTGGTACTTCTACTTATTATGGAAGTAAGATGAATAATATTCATGGTGCTGGACATGAAATGCCTGTTTACGCTGTGAAAATAAGTAATGGCATGGGCGTAAAGTTTTTATATAACATTAATGACAAATTTGCGCTAACCTTAAATACTGCTTACCAACAGCGTGGGGCAATATTTGATAAAGGAATGTACGCTTACACCCCAGCGTATGAGTTTAATTACTTAGATGTGATGCTTGGCATTGCTTACCAAACCAAAGAGGTAATTAAAAAAAGCAAACTGTGTTTTAATATTTCGGGTGGATATAATAGGCTACTAAATTCTCAACGTGTAAATAATTACGAATCGTATAACTTGGTTAATGATGCAATTGCAAATGATTTTAGCGCATTAGCAAATGTTGGTTTAAATATACCGAGAGTAGAAAAAGACGTTATACAACTATCGCTCTTTGCTAATGCAGGCTTTAAAACGGTATTTGGCGGTGTATTAGCAGACAATGGGCAAGTTGGAAAAAATTTAGTAATTGGATTACAAGTAGGTTATTTGTTTGGGTTTACTAAAAAAGAATAAAAAATAATAGTGTAGTGAATCTGCTTTTGGTTTTAATGCGATTATTCATAGCTGATTTTTACAAAAGTGGGTTCCTACACTATTTTTAATTTAAGAACATGAACATTATTAATATTAAAAGCAATCTTGAATAAATTAAAAATATTATACATTAAAAATATGGTCTGTAACCGTTGCATTATGGTCGTTGAGCAATTATTCGATAAAAACGGTTATAAACCAGTTAGTGTTTCTTTGGGCGAGGTACATTTGGTTAAAAGTCCTAGTGAAGAAGTAATTAGTGCTATTAAGAATGAACTTATTAGTTATGGGTTTAGCTTAATTGACGATAAAAAATCTTTACTAATTAGTGGCATTAAGGCTGAAGTAATAAAATGGATTCAGGAGTACAATTTTAATAATACACCGCTTAAATTTTCGGTTTTTATAGAAAACAAATTAGGGAAAGATTATACTTATTTAAGTAATCTTTTTTCTGATGTTGAAGGGCAAACCTTAGAACAGTATTTGATTTTGCAGAGAATTGAAAAAGTTAAGGAATTATTAGTGTATGACGAATTAAGTTTGAATGAAATAGCTATTAAAACAGGTTTTAGTAGTGGGGCACATTTAAGTACTCAATTTAAAAAAGTAACTGGATTAACGCCATCACATTTTAAAAATATTAAAGAAAATAAAAGGCTGCCAATTGATGACCTGTGAATTATATAAACGGAATGAGTTATCCTATAACATTTTTGGAATAGTTGAAAATACCTTTGTGTCAGTATTAACCATTAAACTATTTAAAATGACACACGAATATAAAATAACAGGAATGACTTGTAGTAGCTGCGAAGCTAAAGTAAAGAACGCTCTACTCTTATTGCCCGATATAACTAATGTATTGGTATCAAAAGAAAGCAATACAGGAACAATAACTATGGATAAGCATATTTCATTACATAACCTGCAAATAGCTTTAGGTGGAGATAATAGTAAGTATAGAATATCTGCTATGGAACATAATGAGACGTTGGAACAAACTAAAAGTTGGATTGAAACCTATAAACCAATTTTAATCATTTTCAGTTTTATTATAGGCATCACTTTATTAATTCAAAGTTCCAACGTGGTTTTTAGTTGGATGCAATGGATGAGGCATTTTATGGCAGGATTCTTTCTAATCTTTTCATTTTTTAAATTTTTAAACCTCAATGGCTTTGCAGAAAGCTATTCGATGTATGATATTGTGGCAAAAAAATGGAAAGGCTACGGATATGTATATGCTTTTATTGAGTTAGGATTGGGGATTGCATATCTAACAGACATTAATCCTTTAATAACAAATTTAGTTACATCAATCGTAATGAGTGTTAGTATTATTGGAGTATTACAAAGTGTATTAAACAAGAAAAAAATAAAATGTGCTTGTTTAGGAGCTGTATTTAATTTGCCAATGAGTACGATAACAATTATTGAAGATGCTTTAATGATAGCAATGAGTTTGATTATGTTAATTAATATGTTTTAAGAAATAAAATATGAGAGTTGTAGTATTAATAATTTTTTTATTTATGGTTAAAGTTACCCATGCTCAAACCAATTCAATCGAGGGTAATTGGCTCACATCGGATGGGGGACGAAAAATAGCTGTTTATAAAAAAGATGATAAATATTTCGGTAAAATAGTTTGGGTTAAAGACCAAAATAAAAGCAATGAAGTTGGAAAAGTTGTAATTACAAACCTTGAAGTTGATGGAGATGAATATGAGAACGGCACTTTTATTATGCCTTCTGATAAACATAGTGCAAGTTGTTCTGCGAAAATAAAATCAGGCAACGTTTTACGAGTTAGTATATATCATGGATTAAAAATATTTGGACATGATTTATATTTATCAAAAGTAAATTAATATGGAAAAAACAAATTATATACCGGCTTTAAGATTCAATTGGCTAACAAAACTATACAATCCGCTTATTGCATTTACAATGCCTGAGTTGAAGTTTAAATCAGCACTTATTGAACAAGCTAATATTTTACCTCATCATCATGTTCTCGATTTTGGGGTAGGTACTGCTACTCTTTCACTACTTGTAAGAAAAACTCAGCCCGAATGTGCAATTGATGGAGTAGATGTAGATGAAAAAATAGTAAAAATAGCGAAAGAGAAAGTTGAAAAAGAAAAGGCACAAATTATGATAACTAAGTATGATGGTATTGTGTTGCCGTATGCAGACAATTCATTTGATAGAGTTATTACAAGCCTCGTATTTCATCATTTAGATAAAGACCAAAAACTTAATTCTTTAAAGGAGATTAAAAGGGTGTTAAAGCCAAATGGAGAGCTTCATATAGCGGATTGGGGCAAGGCAGCAAACCCAATCATGCGTGGATTATTTTATCTCGTGCAATTATTGGATGGCTTTAAAACCACAACTGATAACGTGAAAGGATTTTTGCCAAGCTATATAGACACAACAGGTTTTTCTAACATAGCAAATACAACAAATTATTCAACCATTTTTGGAACATTATCACTTTACAAATCAATTGTTAAAAAGTAAAGTACATATTGTAGATATTAGCTCTTTGGCTTTGCACGAACTTGATTTGTTAGTAGAATGTTGTTTACGTGCTGATTCCTATTTTATTAAAGCTAATGATGACTTATCTGCTACTCTAATGCGAGACTGTGCGGACATCACAGTACTTTTAATAGTATTGATGAAACGAAAATCAACAGTTGAAGTCCTGTATTTGAATTTCTGTATAGAAGTATGGCAGAAATGCAGAAAAACACTTTCCGATTATAAAAATCATTCTGAATTAGAAATTAACTACGAATGCTTCAATTCATGTATTGCAAATTTCAGAAAATACTCATTAATAGAATAGAAAATAATAAATCAATAAAACAAACAATTAAAATGAAAAAAATGAAAAAAACAGGATTAACTTTTATGGCATTATTATTATCATTTATAATTAGCCATGCACAAATTAAAAACGCTAAAACTGATACGCTTAAAGTGTCAGGTAATTGTGATATGTGTAAAAACACAATAGAAAAATCAGGTAACAAAAAGAAAACTTCTAAAGTAGTATGGAATACAGATACCAAATTAGCTATTGTTACTTACGATACTAAAAAGACAAACACGGATGCAATATTAAAGCGCATCGCTTTATCAGGATATGATAACGAAAAATACCTTGCCCCTGATAACGTCTACGCAAGTTTACATGGATGCTGTAAATACGAAAGAAAACAAAGTAAAACAGTAAAAAGTGAAGCTAAAAATCAAACAGAAGTTAATGCAGGAACACAAGTAACAAATCAATTAGCAAAAGTATTTAGCAATTACTTTTCTTTAAAAGATGCGTTGGTTATTACGGATGGAAACTTGGCTTCGCAAAAAGCAAGTGAATTGGTAAAATCTATTAATGAAATTAAAATGGATAAACTAACTACTGAAGAACATAACGTTTGGATGAAAGTAATGAAAGACTTGGTTTTTGATGTCGCACATATAAACGAAACAAAGGAAGCCAGTCATCAAAGAGACCATTTTGTTACGCTTTCAAAAAATATTTATGAATTGATAAAAGTATCTAAGCAACCCGATACAATTTACTACCAACATTGCCCTATGTATAACGATGGCAAAGGAGCAAATTGGTTGAGTAAAGAAAGTGCTATCAAAAATCCTTATTACGGTTCACAAATGTTAAGTTGTGGTAAAACAGTAGAGACAATTAAATAAAGTTGCATGAAAAAATTAATGGTTCTAGTACTTGGTTTTGTATTAATTAATACTGCCAACGCACAGTTAAAAAAAGTTGATATTGTAGCAACAGGGCTTACTTGTTCTATGTGTAGTAATGCTATATACAAGCAACTTCAAGTAATAGATGGCGTAGATAAAGTGGAGATTGATTTGAATAAAAATTTGTTTACTGTAATACTAAAAGCCGAACATAATTTAACGCCTCAAGATTTTAAGGATAGAGTAGAAAAGGCAGGATTCTTTATCGGCACAATGGTTCTCTACATTTCTTATTCAAACTTTGCTATTGAGGATGGTAAGCAAGAAAATAGCTACGTGTTTATTGATACTAATTCTCAAACTTTAAATGGAGTGAAACAATTTAGGGTACTTGATAAAGGATATGTAACCGCAAAAGAATTTAAAAAGCTTTCTAAAAAGTATATTAAATATGCAACATATTCGGTTAATAATGAAAACGATTATCATATAAAATTAGTTCAGGAATGAAAAAGGGTATAATTATTTTAATACTCTTAATCCAGTTACAAACCAAAGCACAAGAACTTTTTGTAATGACCGAACCTGCTAGTAATATGCCAACGGGTTCAATAGGAGTTAGAACCATGAATAGTTTTATGTTTGGCAAAAACAACAAACTTAATTATCATTTAATGCCCGAAATAATGTGGGGCATTAATCAAAAATGGATGGTGCATTTACAAAGTTTTCAAAGTAATAGAGCTACGGGTGGGCTAAATTTAGAAGGAGGTAGTTTTTATGCTAAATATAGATTTTACAGTAATGATGATATTCATAAACATTTTAGATTAGCTACCTATGGGCGTTTCAGTATAAATAGAGCGGATATTCACCAGGAAGAATTAGAAACGATGGGTCATAATTCGGGAGGTGAATTGGGAATTGTTGCTACCCAGTTAGTGAGTAAGTTAGCTATTAGTGCTTCTATAAGTTATGAAAATGTAACAGATAACACTTCTGCAAATAAATTTCCAAAATCACAGAGTAACGATGCAACTAATTATACTTTATCGTTCGGACGATTAATGTTTCCAAGAGTATATAAAAACTTTAAACAAACGAACATTAATTTAATGGTTGAATTTTTAGGACAAACACTAAATCAAAATAGTAAATCAAATTTAGATATTGTTCCTTCAATTCAATTTATAATCAGAAGTAGAGCAAGAATAGATTTAGCGTATCGAAAGGAATTGTATAGTAGTATGCTTCGTACTGCACCAAATGGCTTTCTTATAAAATTTGAATACACTTTTTTTAATGTAACTAAGTGAGTAAAATAGTAATTGTGATAAAATGGATATTAAAAAAAGTAGTTACAAAAAACTGTTGCAAGTAATTATACTGTTAGTTACGACTAATATAGTTCAAGCACAAAAAACCATACGTTATGATTTGTTTGTTAAAGATACTCTTGTAAATTTTGCTGGGAAAGAAAAACGAGCCATTGCAGTAAACGGACAAATACCAATGCCAACACTTACGTTTACTGAAGGAGATACCGCCGAAATATACGTGCATAATGAATTAAATGAAAGCACATCATTACATTGGCACGGTTTATTTTTGCCAAATAAAGAAGATGGCGTACCTTATCTTACGCAAATGCCTATTAAACCACACACTACGCATTTGTATAAATTTCCTATTATCCAAAACGGCACACATTGGTATCACAGTCATTCGGGCTTACAGGAACAAATAGGAATGTACGGTTCATTTATAATGAATAAGCGTGAAGACGATAAAACATTTAGAAAAGGGATTGATGATTTACCTACTATACCGGTTGTTTTAAGTGAGTGGACAAACTACAATCCTAATAATGTACACCGAATGCTACATAACGCTACGGATTGGTTTGCTATAAAAAAAGGTACTACACAAAGTTATGCCGAAGCCATTAAGCAAAAGCATCTCAAAACCAAATTGAAGAACGAATGGAAGCGGATGTTGGCTATGGATGTAAGCGATGTTTACTACAATAAATTTTTAATGAACGGTATAAACGAACAACAACTTTCACAGTTTAAAGGCGGAGATAAGGTAAGATTAAGGGTTTCAAATGGAGGAGCGTCCACTTATTTTTGGCTAACATACGCAGGGGGAAAAATAACCGTTGTAGCTAACGATGGTAATGATGTAGAGCCAGTAGATGTAGATAGGCTAATTATAGCTGTTTCCGAAACGTATGATATAATTGTTACCATACCTAACGATAGTACCTCCTACGAATTTTTAGCCACCAGCGAAGACCGTATTAATTCCGCTTCGATGTATTTGGGTAATGGCATTAAGCAATTAACCGCACCCCTTCCAAAATTAAAATATTTTGAAGGAATGAAGATGATGAACGGCATGATGAAAATGAATGGCAATTTAGATGATATGGGAATGCAAATGAGCCTTAATCAAATGGATATGAATGTAGTAATGTATCCTGAAATTACTGGCGAAGATAAACACAAAATGAATGACATGAAGATGGGTAGCGAACAATACAACAGCAATAAACTTTCTGATATTGTTACACTAAACTATTCCATGTTAAAATCGCCAGTAAGTACAAGTCTCCCAAAAGAGGCAATAGTAAAAGAATTACGTTTTGAACTTACAGGGAACATGAATCGTTACGTTTGGAGTTTGAATAACAAAGTAGTTTCTGAAACCGATAAAATATTAATTAAAAAAGGCGAAAATGTGAGAATGATAATTTACAATGGCTCTATGATGCGCCACCCCATGCACTTGCATGGACACGATTTTAGATTACTAAACGGACACGGTAACAATTCGCCATTAAAAAACATCGTAGATATTATGCCAATGGAAACTGACACTTTAGAATTTAATGCAAATGTAGAAGGTGATTGGTTTTTTCATTGTCATATTTTATATCACATGATGAGCGGTATGGGACGAGTTTTTACTTATGAAAATCAAGCGAACAATCCATTAATTCCAAATCCAAAATATGCGTATCGTAAATTAAAAAGCGATGATAGAAAATTTCATTTAATGCTGGAAAATGATTTTGCTTCAAACGGAAATGATGGAATGGCAATGATACAAAACACACGTTGGAGTATTGGTACAGAGTGGCGATTAGGCTACCATGATAAACATGGGTATGAAACTGAAACTCATATTGGGCGGTACATCGGCAAAATGCAATGGTTTATGCCATTTGTAGGGTTTGATTGGCGTTACCGTAAATTAGGAATAGACGAACAAGAAACAAATTTATTTTCTCAAACAAACACAAAAGACAACCGAGCGCAAATCAGTTTAGGAATTAATTACACATTGCCTATGCTAATAATTGCTCAAGCCGAAGTGTATCAAGATGGTAATGTGAGGTTACAATTAATGCGAGAAGATATACCAATAACTAAAAGGTTACGGGCTGGATTTATGATAAATACTGATAAAGAATATATGGTTGACCTGCGATACATCTTAAATAAAAATCTTGGAGTTAGAACTCATTACGATAGCGATATGGGGTTTGGTGTAGGAGTTAGTTTGAATTATTAATGATTCTCTTTTAGTTTGCATTAGAAAAACCCAAAAAATGCAGATTTAATTGCTTTATTTTAACTTTGGTTAATTGCTCCATAACTGTATCTCAAACTTGAAATTTTGTCCCTAAATACCCCTTGAATACATCCTAATAAGTGAACCGATGTTTTCAATTACATCGTAAACTTTAAAATGATGTTTCTAACCTCATCGCAATTTTTAAAGAACTTTTTTTAACTCTATCGTAGTATGCAAAAATCGCTCCGTAAAGTGAAAATAGAAGTTTATAAAAGTGAAAATAATGCTATCAAAACCTAAAAAATTCGATAGATAATTTTATTACCAATAGAATTATTAAAAAGCAAAAATAATCTAAGAAATACAGTATCAATTAAAATTCAGTTACATTCATCGAGGTTAAATATCCGCTTAGTTGCGTTTTTTCTTAAATTAATTTTGTGTAAAAAAAAGCTAAAAATAGCAAACTTAATATATTGATAATCAATCATATAAGCGAATTATTTTGTATATTTGTTCTGTGCCATTTTTAGCAAAAAAAAATGGACTATGAAAAAGACAAATTTTAAACTGGAAGAAGCGAGGCAATTAATAAAACCAAAAATTAGTTTGGAGGAATTTAAAAAAATGCTCAATAAAAATGGAGATAATTTTAGTGATGATGATATAAAAGAAATTAGGGACTTCCTATACATCATTGCTGAAATTGATTTTATCATGTTTAGAGAATACATAAAAGATAAAGAAGAACAATATTTGGCAACGCAGGGAGAGGCAAATATTATTTCCATGTCTAAAAATAAAGAAGAAAATAATGACTATTTAAAATCAGCGTAATATGAAAAGAAGAGCAATTATTTACATTAGAGTATCAACCGATGAACAAGCCGATAAAGGTTACAGTTTAAAACATCAGTTAGAACGATTGGAAAAATATTGCGAACTACAAAATATTGAAGTAGTTGCAATTTATAAAGAGGACTACTCTGCAAAAACATTTAATCGCCCCGAATTCACAAAGTTATTAGCAACACTAAAGAAACATAAAAACTATGCCGACTTGTTGTTGTTTACAAAGTGGGATAGGTTTTCACGTAACGCTGGTGATGCTTACAGCATGATTAGCCAATTAAACAGATTAGGAGTTGAGCCTCAAGCAATGGAACAGCCATTGGATTTAGCTATCCCTGAAAATAAAATTATGTTGGCATTCTATTTGGCAGCACCCGAAGTAGAAAACGATAGAAGGGCATTAAATGTTTTGGTTGGTATGCGCCGAGCAAGAAAAGAAGGACGCTGGATGGCAACAGCACCAAAAGGCTATAAGAACACACGAGATGCGTTGAACAATAAAATTATTTTACCAAGTGATGATGCCATTTATATCAAATTCATTTTTGAAGAATTAGCAAATGGTATTTATAATATTGAACAAGTAAGAAAAATGGCAGCCGATAAAGGCTTTGATTGTAGCAAAAACAATATGTGGGTATTAGTTCGTAACCCTGTGTATTGTGGTAAGATTCAAGTACCTGCATACAAGGATGAGCCTTCGGATATTGTAAATGGAATGCACCCTCCTATTATTTCTGAAGAACTATTTTATAAAGTACAAGATATTTTAGATGGTCGTAAACGAAATGTACCCATGAAGAATACGGCAAAAGATGAATTGCCTTTAAGAGGCTTTTTGGTATGCAAAAGTTGTGGCGAAAAATTAACCGGGAGTGCATCAAAAGGGAGGACGGGTAATAGATACTTTTATTACCATTGCAAAAAGGGATGCGGAGAACGTTTTAAAGCCCCTGAAGCTAACCGTATATTTTTAAACGAGTTATTAAAGTTTGAGTTTAAACCACAAGTTATTGATGCTTACTATAAAATAATGCACGAAATGTTTAAGTCAAACGGAGAGAATAAAAGTCAAGCCATAAAATCAATAAATACCGAAATTAACTTGAATAGGGAACGTATAAATAAAGCCCAACAAATGATGTTAGACGGTGATTTAAGTTCGGCAGAGTTTAGGAACATCAAAGCTCAATTTCAGCCTGAAATAGATAGATTATCTCGTAAGGTTATTGAAGTTGCTAGTTTAGACGCTAACTATAAAAGATATATGGATGGGGGTTTTAGTTTATTGAAACACTTTGCCAGTCAGTACGAAAGGGCAAATTTAGACACTAAGCAAAAACTAATTGGTTCGATTTTTCCTGAGAAATTAGTTTTTGAAAATAATGAATATCGAACCAAAAATATGATGAGTGTTGTTTACAAAATATGTAGTAAAATCAATGCTTTTGGGGCAAATAAAAATGGGACTGATGTTGATTTCTCAACTCAGTCCCATCGGGTGAGCCCCATAACATTCATTTCGAACGAATTACTTGCCGATACTAAAGAAATGGCTGAATTATACGATTTGTTCTTTTCTGAGTAATAGAAAAACACACTAAAATATTTAATGAATTATCGAAATTATGGGTATTATAAAGACTTAGTATTTCAGGCAAATGTTTGGTTAACTCTTAACGATAATTCTAGTTCTCGTTTTCTTACTTTCTCCTTTAGGGAATATTAAAACAAAGCCATTGAAGGTATTATTAAAAAAGTGGTAATGAAAATCGTTTTTTCCATTTGCCGTATCAAGGTTAATGGTTCCGTCCAGTTTCATTCGCTTATTAATTGAATGATCCTTCATAAAAGCCCATTTATAACCAAATTTTTCCGGCCATGAAATGTGCCCAAATTCCTTTGCGAAAGGTGTTGAGTGAAAAGCATTTCTGAAATTACTATTAACAACCTGACCTTTTTTATTTAAAGATTCTAAAACCAATAATGCACATCTATGCTTTGACGTTTCGACATATCTTCTTAAAGTGGCATGACCTGATGCACCAAAATGCTTAGAAACTTGAAGAGCAGATGGAATGCCAAGTTCATATTTTTTCACTTCGTTTACAAACCTATCATTTTGGAATAATGTAATAGAAGCAAAATAATTGGCTTCGGCCTCAAATTCCTCAGTAATATCTGGATCAAGGGTTTCATCATCATCTAAAAATTGTAATGTTTGTTTTTGCCACGGCAAAACGCTATGCCCGGTTTCGTGCAACTTAACAAAAGATTGCCTACTTTCTTTTTGCTCAAGGTCAAGATAAATAAGCTTTTCTGATCGATCTAAAAACCCTCTGACTTTTGATAAACCCGATTTTAATGCGTCTGAAAAAAAGAAAGTTTTATACTTTTTTTCTAAAGACTTTAAATCAATTCCTTCGGCAATTACTAAATCTGAATACTGAATAATTTTATCAATTGGGGTAGGGAAAACATCTAGTGATTTCGATCCCCTTAGTATTTCATGCGAAATATTTTCTATATCCTTTTTCGATTGTAATTGCTCCACTCTTATTTCTTAGACTTTAAGAATTTAATAAAATTAACTATTTCTTTCTCTTCATCTGTAGATAATTTATCTTTATAAAAAGCAATTTCTTTTTCAAGAGTGCTTTGTGGTTTTTCTTCAGCTGATTGACTATTTTTTTCTATAATTCCAGCAGCAGTTAATAAAACATTAAGATTGATTTTATAAACGTTTGCTAATTTGTATAAAACGTTTGCCGATGGTTTTTTTATTTTATCATTTTCAAGCTGACTTAAATAAGCATTAGAAATGCCTGTAGATTCTTCAACTTCTCTAAGAGTTAGGGAAACATTTTCTCTTGTACTCTTTAGAGTTTTACCTAGTGTTTCCATGATTTATTTTTTTATAAAGGTACGAAATAATCTAAATCTATCAAGCCTTGAAATAAATTTTAATAAAAATATATCGAAATGCTTGCGTAGTAAATTTAGATTTTGTATCTTTGTACTGTTTTGATGAAATATGTCCTTTTACTACCGAAAATCCAAAATGGCAGACTAAAACTAACAATTTGTCGGTAAACAACTAAATAAATAGTCAAATTAACAAAAATTAAGAATGGAATGGTTTATGAAAGTATAACAGTATGTATATAAAAACAAAAGTGAGCCTACCTAGCTCACTGTATTGTTAAAAGTACATACGCTCTAAAAAATATTGATTGTAGGTAACTTTTTCGATTCGAGACCGCAAAAGTAACAAAGCATTTGAATAAAACAAATTCTCCCCCCTATCAAAAAATTTCCCCGAGCACAACATAAATTATTTTACAAAAAAAGTAAAAGGTAAATAAATAGCATCCGGATTGTTGTGCAATCCCCAGTAGAAAAATAGTAAGGCATTTATGCTGAACAAATGTGTCGTAAAATTTTGCGGCATTAATAAATAACGTTTAATAAATAAAAATTATAATAAATGAGTACAGTTATACAATCACAGTTTTATAAGTTTCATGATACAATAAAATTAGAAGCTATCGATAATAAACAGGTTATTGAAAAGAGAGATATGCTAATCGAAGAGATTAAAGCGTATCTAAAAAAGAAATCAGAAGAAAGTGGCAAACCCCTAATTACTTTCTCAGTTTTTAATCAAGGTAGTTACCCTATGGGTACGGGTAATAAACCTGCGAATGATAAAGATGATTATGATATTGATGCGGGACTTTTGTTTAATTTATCGAAAGATGATTACACTCCTTTAGAAGTAAAGAAATGGGTATTTGAAGCATTGGACACAAAACAGTTTAGAACTGTTCAATGGAAAAAACCATGTATTCGTGTTCAATATATTGAAGATGGTTTTCCGAAATTTCACATCGATTTTGCTGTTTATTCCGATGGGAATACAGATACGAAAACGTATATCGCTAAAGGAACACCTACTATTTCTAAAGACCAAGTTAAATGGGAGATTTCAGAACCAAAACGCCTGAAAGAGTTAATTAACGGGAAATATACAGACTCCCTTGATAAGAGTCAGTTTATCAGAACCATTCGTTATTTCAAAAGATGGAAGGACAATAAATTTGATTCTGTAAATGGGAAACCAACCGGAATAGCTTTAACCGCCCTTGCTTACAATGGCTTTAAACCTTATACTAAGGAGTACTTTAATGGTCAGGAAAATATCCAGGATTTAAAAGCGCTGATTGATTTTACAAATTATATCATAGGTCAGTTCAGTTGGAAAAGGATTGAGGCTAAATTACCAGTACCTCCATACAATGACCTGTTTAAAAAAATGACTGATGACCAATGCACCGTTTTTAAAGAAAAACTTCAAAAATTAAAAGAGGTTTTAGTAGCCGCTCAAAACGAAGCCGATCCACACGAAGCTTGTAAAATTCTAAAGAAAGAGTTTGGAGATGATTTTCCAGTCCCCCCAAAAGAAGAGACTGCGCAAAACAGAAAAAGAGCTGTTGTAGGAACTAACGAATCTGCGTAATGGAAAAAAATAAAGTAGCCGAGGTGATTAATCACCTCGGCATATTTAAAAACATAAAGGAATTTACTGGTTCTCTTCTTAAAAAGAAGGAGCTGGATTTTGGTTTTTTCTTTTTGGATAAAATAGCAGAAAAAGATGTGGAGGTTATTATTGGATTTAATAAAAATTTTCCGCTTTCTATGCCACAATATTTTATTAAGGATTATGACAACTTCGTTTTTATTCCACATATTGAGCGTGACGGAAAGGTTTGTTATACCCATGATGATTACGTTTATTTAAATGCCGAAGATCCTGAAGGGATTATTCAAGAAACATATAACCTGACTAAAGCAACCATTGAAAAGGGGTTGTTAAAATCTAATTTTATAGATTTCATAAATGAGTTTGAAGCGTACTGGAATAGAATTGATGGTTGTGAAACTATATTTGGAAATATAATTATTCCGAATGAACCAACATTAATTAAAATAGGGTACAATGAAAATAAACGCTTTGCTGTTTCAGAAGAGAATGGATGCATTAATCAAATACACAGATTCACAAATTTAAATGATAAAGGGGTAACTTATAAGAATAGTATAATAATACCTTTTAGTGTTAGCAGTGACTTTATTCCACCGAGATATAATGAGCCTCTAACGATAGAGTATTTGAAAGCGATTATTGATTTACTCAATGATAAAGAGAAACAAAAATTAGCTAAGATAAGTAGTGGTTTAACTAGTTCCGAACTATATGTTTTATTTTGCTTTAAACAAGTTAATGGTAACCACTCTTTGTTTGGCGTTAAGTTTTCTAATATAACATCAAGTGGTTTTGTATTAACTGCGGAGGAATTTAAAGGAAAAATAACGCCTATAAATATTCATAGGCTAGATAAAGAATACCTCTATAAGAGAGGTGGAAACGGGTTGTCCACATTTGATAAAAAAGGGCTCATTATAGGAGGAGGGTCTATTGGTGGCTTTATCTCAGAAGAACTTGTGAGAAATGGTTTTTTTGATTTAACTATTGTTGACGGAGATATTTTATCTAGTGACAACTGCTATAGGCATTTAACAGGTTATAATTACATTGGTAAAAGTAAAGCATTAGCGATAAAAGAAAAAGTTGAAAGGTACTTCCCTCACAGTAACATTACTGAGGTATCTGATTCGATTGAAAACGCTATTGCTAAAAAGAAGATCAATTTCAATGATTATGATTTTATAATTATAGCTACGGGAAATGTTACAATTAATACTTATTTGAACAGTCTACTTAATAAGAATCATTTAGGTATCCCTGTTTTTTATACATGGAATGATCCTTATGGTATTGGTGGACATTGCCTAGTAACAAACATAGAAAAAGCGGGCTGTTATTCTTGTATATACACTAATGAGAATTTTTACAATATGGCATCCTTTGCCCATCAAAATCAACCCAAGTCTTTTCTTAAAACGATATCAGGCTGCGGATCTATTTATACCCCTTATGGTTCAATGGATTCAATGCAAACATGTTTGATTGCCATAAAAAAAGTTATAGACGTAATGAATGATTCAACTGAAAAAAACGCAATATATTCATGGAAGGGAAAATCTAATATATTTTTAGCAGAAGGTTATAATTTATCTGCAAGATATAGTATGGCAGAATCTGAATTAGCAGAGCGCAGTTATGCGTTTGAGAATAAACAATGTAAAACCTGCCAAGTAATATGATGTCATTTCTACTCTCAAATAAAGGCAAAATAAAAATTTCAGATTATGCGTTTGAAAGGATGTCCAACTTCCGCCAAAATAATTCTGAGGATACTGAAGCAGGTGGAGTTTTGCTTGGACGATTTATTGTTAACTCAAAAGACATAGTTATTGATGATGTTAGTATTCCAATGATCGGTGATAAAAGAAGCAGATATTCATTTGTAAGAAATGCAAAATCGCATCAGCGAATCATCGATAATCAATGGTTTAAAAGTAACGGTACTTGTAATTATTTAGGAGAATGGCATACACATCCTGAATCTTATCCAGATTATTCAGGAGTGGATATTGATAACTGGAAGGATAGATTAAAAAAAGATAGCTATTCGAGCAGATACCTTTATTTTATTATTCTTGGAATAATAAAATTAGAGATATGGGAAGGCGATAGAAGAACATTAAAATTTAAAAAACTAGAAAAAATATAAATATGGCACAAGGATACGTAATAATTAAACATCAAATTTTTACAGAGATTTCTGATGAAACAGTTTTGGAGTTTTTACCTACTGGTAAAACTCCTAAGTATAAAATATTTGATATAAAGAAGGATATCATTAGCATGGAGAATATTCATCAGTTGGATTCCTTCGAGTTTAGGGTTTATCAAAAAAATATAATTGAAAATGAAATTAAACCCTTTTTAAACGCTAATCCAGATTATAAGGTTTTATACTTTGGAACTGCAAGTATTCCGTTAGCACTGCACCTAGGGTATTGCTTTGGGTCATGGAAAGAAGTCGATGTATATTTGCTTCATCGTGAAAAAATGATTTGGAATTGGCAAGATGAAACTGGAGCAAAGGAATTAAAATTTAGTTCCAATTTTGTAAAAGAAGAATTTACAGGCCCAATAGATGTAATTTATAGAGTTGAGGCAACTTATCATAGCCAAGATACCGATTTAAAAGAAGTCGTAGAAAATCCTTCTAAAAAAATTGACCTTAAACTTGATGTAATCGGAAAGGATGTATTTGGAAACCAAGAACAGCTAAAACATTTTGCACACCAATTCGCTTTGGGGATAGATACGATTGCAAATTTTTTACCTAATACAGATAAAATCCATTTATTCCCAACAGTCCCAGTTGGACTAGCATTTTTAATGGGAACTAAGATAAATCCAATGGTAACCAAACCGATTGTTGCATACCAATACAATACTAATCATACCCCAAAATACGAACAGATATTAATTTTACAAGAATCTGATCAACCTGAAGCAATTATAACTGAAGAAGATGAGAAATTTATATTAGAGATTAGGGCTGAATTAAAAAATGAATTAGAAAATAAAATTGCTCCATTTGTAAAGTTAAAAATTGAAGATCAGAAAAAGCATACCGATAAATTAGGTTGGGTTAAAACTGTATTAAGTGAAGGTAGTTATAACGAAATAGAAAGAGGTTATTGGAAAAACATTCCTGATATTTCACAAACAATTCTTTCGAATTCAAAATTAGTTGACTCGACTGATCTTGCCGGAGAAGGTTTTCATATTTCTGAAAATGGTGAATGGCAATTAACAGATCGGTTTATTTTTAACATAAAAAATCGTTTAAATAATGATAAATCCAAAGTTCTTAAAGCACTTCGGTTATTTGTTTTTCATGAAGCAATACACATTCATCAAAAATTAACAAGCTATACAGCAGAGAACGTAGGAAGATTTCCTAGGGTATTAGAGGAAGCTGATTACATAGCCGATGTTTGGGCCATGGTGCATGAGTATGCATTTGCTAAACTATATTATGCATCTGAAACGAATGATTTAATTTCTTTTTTCAAAGAATTGATTGATGTAGCAACAAAAACAATGTGGGCATTTGATGATTTAGATCCAAATGTAGATGAAATGCAAATAAGACGAGTAAATCGCTATTTAATTTGGTATTGGATATTTCTTCAAATAGATGATAAAAAATGTAAAACCATTGACGATGTAATTAATGTTTTTGCTATCAAACCAGTATTAGAGATTAGGGGATTGGATATAAGAGCTCAATCACAAAGAACTATTTTTAGGCTAACGAATTACAAAACAGAAGATTTAGAAATAGGATACTTTGACAGAAATGCTAGAATTCTTCGTGCTTCTAATTCAGGGGGTATTCAGTTACCTGAGTTAATAAAAGGGTTTAAAGAACGAAACGGGGAAAAAATAATCAAGCAATTGAAAGCTTGGCATGATCAAATAAGAGAAAATTAGTTTTAATAAAAAAGGCGGAATTTTCCGCCTTTTTTATTCCTAATCTACCCGATGTGTCTTCTTAGCTTCTTCAAAACTAACCCATTTACCTTTGCTATCTAGCCCTCAGTTAGCTAATTCTGTTCGAACCAAATAGATGATATCAAAATCTCCTTGTAATGCATCAACAAGGACTTCTGTATTGGTAAGACTGAATACGAACCCCGGATTCTCATCATCTTTTCGCTTAGCATAAAACTCGGAGTAAAATTTCTCCCTTAATTTTTATGTCCACTCAAAGGTAGTAACTCCAAATTATATCTACTTAAAATTTTAAACTAATCCCGCCAAGAAAATTCACTGATGCGGCTGGCGCAAGATAATTAGCAGAATTCAAGGTTGGGCCGGTATAGCTTTTCTCTGTAAATCCTGTAGTTTCATACCTTTGATCTAATATGTTATAAACAGTAAGCATAAAACTTATTTCTGATATAACGTTTGTTTTCACGGTGTAACCAATACGGATGTCCAAAACATTATAAGGGGTTATACTTCGGGTTGAATTACCGGTATTGTCCAGATATTGTCTCCCGACATATTTATTAGTCAAGGCTATTTCCATACCTTTAAAAGGCTTTACTGCTAAAATGATAGCGGATACTATATTAGGAGAAAAAGAAATATCGGTATTTTTATACTCTTTTTTATATTGCTTGGTGATAGTATTGTTGACGTCTGAGCTATCAATAAAATCATTAAAATTAACGATTTTGTTTTCTGATAAGGCGATATTACCACCCAGAGAGACATATCTGCCTAACTTGTGATCCACTTCTATTTCAATCCCACGCCTGTAACTTGATTTTACATTGATACGGTTGTAAGCGCCTACATTATTGATTGTGCCGTTCAACACAAGCTGGTCTTTGTATTGCATATTGTAAATATTAACTCCAAAGTAAATCTTTTTTAGCTGATATTTAATACCCGCTTCAAGATCAGTCATCTGTTCGGGGTTTGGTCTGCTCGTAGGAGTACTTTGAATAAAGTCTTTACGATTTGGTTCTTTATTCCCAACTGCCAGCGAAGCATAAACATTCAGCTTCGAGTTGACATCGTAACTTATTCCTGCTTTAGGATTAAAAAATGTATAGGATTGCGTTTGAATCTCTTCGATTAAAAGATCATTGAACCCTAAAAAACGATGTTCAACTTTTCTCACCTGTAAATCAATAAAAATATTCAGATTTGAAACCGGCTTATAATTGGTTTTAAGATATACATTCGCATCATTTTTATTGCCCGTATTGTAATCATAAATGTGGTTTACTTCGCTATTAGAAGCATATCTTGCCCATATTACACGGTCAATATGTTTTCCAAAATAGGTGCTATATCCTCCACCTAAAGTAAAAACTAATTTGGAGCCTGGAATAAAATTCATATTAAAAATACCGCCTGCAAAGTCATTGTCTAAACCTAAAGTCCGAATAAGATCGGTAGAACCTATGGTTAACGGTGTAGAATCATTTACATGCAAAACAGGTGTCTGCATATTATATTTACTAAAGCTTTGGTCTTCTTTATATTGCTCATAATAGCCTACACCTTTTGTATAGTGGCCTGTAAGATTGAAATTGAATCTTGAGTTGACCTGGTGAATAAAATGCAGCTGAAAATTGTTTTGTTTGTAGTTGTCCGTTTCATTGACATAATACTGAATTTTTCCATTTGCATCATAATATTGACCGCATGAGTTGTACGTCCGGTTACCTTTTCTAATGGAATCTTCCGGTACATAATTCCATGCCTGATAGGTTTTTTCCTGCCCGTAGAAATTAATTAATTTCAATACACTTTTTTTTCCGTAGTAACCTGCTGAGATATAATAGGATTTAAGATCAGAACTAGCTCTGTCTATATACCCATCACTACTAATCTTGGATGCCCTTGCATCAAAAATGAATTTATCGTTTAACAATCCTGTTCCTACAGCCACAGTATTACGGTAAGTATTAAAAGAGCCGGCAGTTGACATTATATTAGCGTAGGGTTTACTATTTAAAGAATTGGTTTGAAAATTAATACTTGCTCCAAACGCTGGGGCTCCGTTGCTGGAGGCGCCCACACCACGTTGAACTTGTATATTATTGGTACTGGAAACTAGGTCAGGCATATTAACGAAGAACGTACCATGCGATTCAGCATCGTTAACAGGTACGCCATTGATAGTTACATTGATTCTGGTTCCATCTGAGCCACGAATGCGCAAGCCCGTATATCCAACTCCATTTCCTGCATCAGAGTTCACAACTACGCCAGCCAGATTATTGAGCATGTATGGAGCATCCTGTCCTAAGTTCTGTTTTTTTAAGGTTTCCGAATCAATGTTACTATAGGCCATGCCGTTGTCTTTATCAACCCGTGTAGCATTGACTACGATTTCATCCAATTGCTTGTTAGAAAGCGATAGTACCGGCTCATACTGCGTATCGTTGATCACAGTAATGGTATCTACTTTATCACTGTAGCCCAAACATTTTGTAATAAGAACATAGGTGCTGTTTTTTAAATCTTTGAACTTAAACTCTCCCTGAGAATTTGAAGTTGCGGCGAGTTGAGTATTCATAATGCCGATGACTGCGAAAGGAATCGCTTCCCCTTTTTCAGATTTTACATTACCGGATAGCGTGTTTTGAGCATTGTACTTAGCTGTGCTTAACAATGCTGCTGCAAAGACGATCTTTGCGATGTTTTTTTTGCTCAATTTTTTATTTTTATATAATTAAACATAACAACACTTGGGGCGCATGTTATTTTAATTAGTTTCCTACGCAGGCATTACCCTGATCAGGTGTATAGTAAAAAACGTTGGTCGTTTGTTTACTAACGGGTATAATCTCAGCCTATAAAATATTTATAAGCACCCCTTAAGACGGAATAAAGGTATAATCGAAATATGAATTCGACAAATAGTATTGTGTATTGTTTCGTTTTCATACTAATAAATAATTCCATATCCGATAGAAACCCCCTTAGCGTATAGGTTTTATGACATACAACGTTCGTCATTTTAAATAAATAGTTTTTTTATAGACCCTAATCTATTTAAGCTAGTACTTGCTTAGAGTAACGCTAAGTTTAAAGTTGTAATAAATGATAAACGCTACTTGTCATATAATGGAGTGAGTTGCTCATTTATTTTTGTTATTTAGAACAGCCTTAATTTTTTGCTTTAGTTCTAAACTGTAAATTTCTCATTAATGTATAAGCCACAGTTCTTTTTCGCTCTCCTTTTAATAATTATACTTTTCAAGACTAACTTTTGTTACGCTCAAGGTATTTCGGGCCGATATATAATCAAAGGTATAGTAGTGGATTCATTGGCACAATCGCCACTTGATTTTGTAACTATTGTTGTGATTTCTGAGAATGCCTCTTTGATAAAAACAACATATACAAATGAAGATGGTTCGTTTACATTTGATATATCAACCAAGGGAATTTATAGAGTTCAGTTATTATACGTTGGGTATAAGACTTATGAATCTGGAGCAATCATTATTGGCGATAAAGATTCGATTAATCTTGGCAAACTTAAAATGACAGCTCTTTCAAGTACGCTCGAGGAGATTGTTATTACAGGTAAAAAACCCATTGTTCTGAATAAAGGAGATAAAATTGTATACAATGCGTCAGATGATATCGGAAATAAATCTGGCTCTGCCGCGGATGTAATGCGAAAGGCGCCCTTGCTTACCGTCGAGCCCGATGGTGAAGTAAAAATGAGAGGTAATTCAAACATTAAGGTGTTGATCAATGGGATGCCTTCCGGTATTTTTACTAAAAATTTGAAGGAAGCGCTCAAGATGATACCCGCCAGTAGTATTGAATCTATTGAAATAATCACCAATCCTTCAGCGAAATACGAAGCAGAGGGAGCGGCCGGAGTAATCAATATTATTACCAAAAAGAAAATGAAGGGCAGTAATGGCAGTTTAGATTTGTCCGCCGGAAATTTAGAACAATCCGGAAATCTCGTATTGAATACGACCACAAAGAAATTCAATTTTTCCCTGATGATCAATGCTAGTAACGACCGGGAGCGCCAGACTTCGGAATTGCAAAGGAATTCAATGGTCGGTGGGAACAGCATTAGCAATCTATATCAGCAAAAAGATGCCACGCATAGTAACAGCGGAGGTTATGCAAGTTTTACCACAGAATATCGAATCGATTCGCTACAAAAAATGGAAGTGGCCATTTCATACTGGCGAGGCCAGTGGCCAGAAAAGAGTGGTCTTTATAACCGATATAGAAGTAATACTGACCTCACCGAATATAATCAGAAAAGCAATCTAAATGGGTTCTATAATTATTACGATCTTTCATTGAACTACGGTAAAAAATTCAAAAGGTTGGGACAAGAACTTCAGTTTATTGGTCTTATCAGCAGATCGAATGACAAGTCGGAATACATTACCGATCAGTATCTCTTGGATGGCACACATGTATTCAGAGAGAATAGCCCGAATGTAGGTAATACCAATGAATGGACTTTGCAGGTTGATTACTCTCATCCACTCAATAAATCAGGCGAAAATACAATTGAAACAGGAGTAAAATACGTGGGAAGCAACTCTGAAAGCGATTACAAAGTGTTTAACAGTCAAAACCCGGTAAATGATTCAAGATCGGATGTAATGAGTTATTTTCAGAATATTTTCTCAGCTTACGTAAGTGCTAATCTTAAAACAAAGAATGAATGGGGCTTCCGTCCTGGGGTGCGATTTGAGAGTACAACATTAGGTGCGGATTTTCAGAGAAACAGGCCATCATTTGATTCAAAGTTCAACAATTTTGTACCAAGTATTCTTATAACCAAAAAACTGAACGAAAAGCAGGAAATGAAGCTTAACTATACTGAACGGATACGCAGGCCATGGATTTGGGATTTGAATCCGTATGTAAATGCCAGCGATCCGCTTAATATTACTTCCGGAAACCCAAAATTAAGGCCTGAACTGACTCGAATGCTGGAATTAGGCCATGCCTACAATGTAAATTCAGACTTTTCACTAAACAGCAGTATATACATTAATAACAATAGTAATGCCATTGAATCAATAACTACTGTTGACACTTCAGGTGTTTCCTTTACCATGTCTCAGAATATTGCCGCAAATAGGAGAATTGGTGCGAACATCAATGCTTTTCTACAGTTAAACTCAAAATGGACACTTAGTGCAGGAGGCGAATTATTTCATCTAAAATTCGAAAACAAGTCGATGAATATGAAGAACGAGGGGATGTTTTATACTATAAACCTTAACAGCACTTATTCACTTCCTAAAAATTTCGACATATCATTTTCGGGAGATTACGGAAATGGATACATAACCTTGCAGGGAGAAAACTCTGCAAACTATTCCTACCGATTTACAATACAAAAAGAAATACTCAAAAAAAAGGGGAGTTTAACATTAAGCGTTAATAACATCTTCCAAAAGAACTTAATCCAAAAAAGTTCAGCAACAACTCCTTCATTCCAAAGTAATGCAACAAACGCATTTTATAATCGCTCTATTTCATTAACCTTCAGTTGGCAATTTGGGAGGATGGGTTCTTCGGATAATTCTGAAAAAAAATTCTCAGGTCAGGATGACAATAAACGAATAAGGAGTGGCAATTAATTCAGCTTAAAATGTATTAGAAACGGACTTTTATTTGCATCTAAATTTTTAGAACTACAAAAGATGATGTTTCCGATATTGTTGAATAAAATGCAACCGCAAATATAAATGGATTAATGATATACAACGTTCGTCATTTTTACGTGCAACATCTTTTGTTTATTGCGACCTTTAAGGTGCTGAAAGTTTGAAGTTTTTTTATGATTAACTGAATGTCATCTTTTAATGCTCCCTATGGAGGAATTGTATTTTCTCATCAATTTGTTTTTGTAGAAGGGTTAAAATTCAATTATCTTATAATAAAAGCTGGTTAATTGATGGGCCTTAAAAAGGAAATATTAGTTAAAGAAACACTTTTCGGATTAGAAGAATTATTAAGAAAGATCTTGCAGGTACATACGCAAAAAACACCATACTATCCGTGGGATCACAATAAAGCATTTCCCAAAAAAAGGAATAAATGAATAGCGAAACCATAACTCCGCTTAAAATAATTGAAGATTGGATATTTAGTTTAGAACCTGAAATAAGATTGAGGATACTTGCAATTGTTAAGAAATTTCACCCTGACCAATCTATTAAGGAAAGTTCAAATTCTGAGGCTTTTATCTGTTATATAAAAGAAGAAAATTTGGAATTGAATGAAATGATTCACAGAACTGCTAAAGCTATTAGATTAATTGACTTTGCTATTTACGATAGGAAAACAGAATGCACTTGGATACCAACATTAGACCCTGATATGAATTGTAAAAATTTTAATCTTGAAGACGAAAATGTTAAAAAGGCTTTGGATTGGATTTTTACAGATGGTTCTTTACAAAAGGATAGTTGGTTTAATTTGGGTAAAAGCTGGAATAATTTATTAAAAAACTATTTTATTAATACGTCAATTTCAAATATGTACTTTAGCGAAAGTAGAACTTATACAAAGGCTTAATAAAATATTAACCCACTGAAACAAATCGTATGGACAAGATTGAAATCAAAAAGGCATCATTGACGGACATTAAACAACTTCAGGTAATTGGCAGACAGACTTTTTTTGAAACGTTTGCGAACCATAATACCTCCGAAGACATGCAAAAGTATCTCGACAATAGTTTTAGCACCAATACACTTACTAGTGAATTAAGCAATCCAAATTCTGAATTTTACTTTGCACTGCTCGACAATAAAGTAATCGGTTACTTAAAAATTAATTACGGACAAGCGCAAACCGAAATCAAAGACAAAAAATCAATTGAGATTGAACGCATTTATGTTCTCAAGGACTTTCAAGGGAAAAAAGTCGGGCAAGTTTTGTATGACAAAGCAATAAACATTGCTCGGCAGACAAAGTCTGAATATGTTTGGTTAGGTGTATGGGAGAAAAATCCAAGAGCAATTAAATTTTATCAGAAGAACGGTTTCGTGGAATTTGACAAACATATTTTTAAGCTTGGCAATGACGAGCAAACGGACATAATGATGCATTTAAAATTAATATGACAAAAATGGCGGGCATGCAAGCAAAATGTACTGTATGCCGGCAACAAGTGTTAACATCATGTAAGCCCATTTTTGCGGGCTAAATACTCATACCCAACCGCATTTAGCAAAAAAACGGAATCTCCTTGTGATGCAATAGCGGTTAAGCAATGGACTACAAGCAACGAACCCAAGTGGTAAAATGACGAACCGTGTTTGTCATTTTAGGTGGGTAGTTTTTTACTTTTTGCCAAACCTGATGTATCTTTAAAAAACGTATCCCTAATCACTTGAATACCCACAAAATGATGAGATTAAGTTGTCAAAGGTCATGCCTTTCTGTAAGATTATGCCGATATCTCATAATCATTTTATGTTTACTCATCGGAGTTTCTATGAATGCCCAGAAAGGAGTTATAAAAGGAAAAATAACCGATGCTACTAATAATGAACCTATTCCCTTTTCGACCGTTTATTTCAAAGGAACTTCGTTTGCTACTACCACAAATTTTAACGGGGAATACGAAATTAAGATGCAAAAAAGTTTTGATTCTATTACTGTACAATACATCGGCTACAAAACCAAATCGAAAGGCATTGATAAAAACAGTGCAGTTCAGGTAATTGATTTTCAGTTGGAATCTTTAACTAATGAATTAGATGAAATAGTAGTCATTGCCGGAGAAAACCCTGCATGGCGAATTTTAAGAAACGTCGTTAAAAATAAGACAAGTAATAATGTAACAAAACAACAGAAGAGTATAGAATTTCACACTTATACACGTAGCGAGATATGCCTTGATAATATTTCTGAAAAACTAAAAAAAAGTTTCTTTTTGGGAAATGTGGCGACTATTTTAGATAATGCAAAAAAAGTCGCCGGTGAAGATGGAAAACTGGTTATCCCTATATTCGTAAGTGAGGTTATTTCAAAAAACTATCGAAAGACCTCTCCTCAAAAAAATAAAGAGGTTATTTTAAATTCTAAGATATCTGGTATAGGAATAGCGGACAATACTACAATTAGTCAGTTTGTCGGGTCAGGGTTATTAAACATTAATTTATACAACAATTACAGCACTATTCTTACCAAAGATCTCGTATCACCAATCTGCGATGAATGGCGTTTAAATTACAAGTATTATTTGGTAGACAGTCAACAAATTAATAATCGCTTTTGTTATGAAATTAAATTTTATCCTAGAAGTAAATTTGACCTGGCATACACCGGGAAAATATGGATCGACAAAATAGATTATGCATTAGTAAGAATTGATGCCCAAATAAATAAGGAAGCGAATATTAATTATGTTGACAAAATCAAGATTCAACAGGAGTTCATTAAAAAAGATTCCCTCTGGCTACCATCTAATACAAGATTACTAATTGACCTCACTGAGGTTGCGGATTATTCATCAGGAGTTTTAATAAAAACAAACACCAGGTATTATGATTATAACACCTCTGCTCCTGAAAAGCCATTAATATTTTATGATAGCCCAACCGAAATAACAGAAAATGACTCTATAAAGAATCAAAATTTTGATTCAATTCGGCCAATAGAACTCTCAGAGGAGGAAAAGAGCATGTACAATACGATTGATTCTGTCAAGAACGTTCCAAAAATCAAACAATTGATAAAGACGCTTGATTTTTTGGTAAGTGGCTATAAACCGATTGGAAAGATAGAATTAGGACCTTATCCTTATTTTTATTCATACAATCAATTTGAACAACATCGCTTGAGAATTGGGTTTAGAACAACTAAAAAGTTCAGTAACACCTGGAGCATAAAAGGATACTTAGCTTTTACAACTGGTGATTCTACTTTTATAAAACCTGAAATTGATATTAGCAAAACTCTTAAAACAAAGCAATTCTGCGAAATCGGCGTGAAATATCACTTTGATGCAGAGCAATTAGGGATTAGCACCGAAAATCTGGATTTTAATTCAAATGTTAGTACTTCTATATTTTCAGCAGTTTCCCGATTTGGCCCTTTCAATTATCCTTATTACTTGGATGAATTGTCATTTTATTTAAATACCGAAGTTAAGCCAGGTTTAACTCAAAACTTTACAGTTCGAAGCAGAGCATACTTGCCTTGTTTTCCATTTGCTTTCCGTTTGAACCCTGGGAATATTCTTGATAAATCCGCAAAGGATTATTTTCAAACTACCGAATTTGTTTATGATCTTAGGTATTCTCCTAGTGAAATGGCTATTCGAACTAAGCGTAATAAACGAGTCCGAATAAAGCGAAACCGCGATAGTTTTACATATAATTTCAAATACATATATGGCTCTAAGTTATGGGCAGATTTTGAATATCATAAGTTCTTTTTAGGAATCAATAAATCAATTCGCCTTGGGTTTTTAGGGCGAAGTACTTTCGATTTGAATATGGGATATTCTCCATCTACGATACCTCTACCGCTATTATTTATTCATCAAGGAAATGAATCTCCGGTCTATCTTAATAAAGCATTTAATCAAATGAATTTTTTAGAATTTGTATCAGATAAATATGTCTCTCTTAATTGGTTTCATTCCTTTGAGGGACTTTTTTTCAACAGAGTACCGCTAATCCAAAAATGGGGTTGGAGAACTAATGCTACGGGAAAAATATTATACGGAGATTTAAGTAGAGTTAATAAGGGTTTACAAGCAGAAAGCACTTTGACCGGCTTACCTATCACTCCAATAAATAGTCTTCAATCACGAACGCCATACATAGAATTGGGTTATGGAGTTAGCAATATTCTAAAATGCTTAAGAATTGATTTTGTACATCGTTTAACCTATTTGGACAGGCTAAAAGTACATCCCTTTGGTATAAAACTCTCTATAGAAATAAAATTGTAAAATATGGCAGTTGGGTAGTTGAAGCATAGACTTTTAGGTAAGATTTTTTCATTTATGTTAAATTACCCAACCTGCCGCCAAATTAAACTAAAATGAAAGTAACAATAAGACCAGTTTTCATTGAAAGAGTCACGTAAAAACTGATATAAAAGACAGGTCTCTACATTTGAATCAGTAACTTGCGAATCAGGACAATTCAAACGATTTTTGTTAATAATACTATTTATAATGATTAAAAAACGATTAAAGAAAAATCTATGGCGTGAAGGTCTTTTTTTTGTGATCCTTTATATGCTATTGATTTTATATGATTATCACGACATAACAACTTTAGACGGTCTAGCCAAGGGATCAGTTTACTTTCTCATTATCTATTTGCAAGCGCAACTTCATCGCTTTTTTTTAGTTCCTATCTTATTTAAAAAGCAATATAAAAGATACGTATTGTTTTCAACTCTTTTCTTCATAATTGGCACGGTAGTTTTATATTTCGCCGACTATTATTGGATTTATGCCGATCTTTATCAAGACTCTTACAATTCTGAAGAATCATTTACAGGAATATACGGGAAGAGCACTCTTGGAATATTATTGTCACATGTTATTTTTAATATAGTGGGCATATGTATTATAATGTCACCTTTTCTTATGTGGGATTATTATTCCCAGCAACAAAGAAAAAATCTTGACAAAATTTTAATTAATGATATCCAAATCAAATTACTGCATACTCAGCTTAACCCTCATTTTTTTTTCAATGTATTAAATAACTTATACGGTATTAGTTTACATGAACCAAATAAGATCCCGCCATTGTTAATTCAACTTTCGAAGCTAATGCGTTACCAGATCGAAAGTAGCATGCCATCGGTTTCCTTAAGTAAAGAAATTGAATTCATTCAAAGTTATATCACTCTTGAAAGAGAAAGAGTTGGAAATAGATGTTTAATGAGTGTTAAATTGCCAAAGACAGATACTTCCATTTATGATAGATATTCAATTGCCCCTTTAATCCTTATGCCATTAATAGAAAATACTTTTAAACATGGACTGGCTATAATAAATGAGTGTTACGTTGAGATTACACTGCAAATAAAAGATGATGAGTTGACACTTTGCACAATCAATTCATTACCAGGAAGCAAAGCAGAAAATTCTACAGGAATTGGCCTTTTAAACACTAGAAAAAGATTGGAATTGCTATATAAAGATTTCGAACTACAAACAGGTGTTAATTCCCATGATCAATTTAGAGCCTTTTTACGTATTAAATTAACTAGCTATTTAAAATGAACGGAAATTTAAGTTGTATAATTATTGATGACGAGCCTAATGCACACCTCGTATTGAAACATTATTTTAAGCAACTAAAGGAGCTGTCTTTTCTTGGTAGTTTTTATAACGGCGTTGATGCAATTGATTTTATTCGCATCAACCATGTTGACCTTGTTTTTTTAGATATCAATATGCCTGAACTTTCTGGTTTTGAAATGTTGCATGCATTGTCGCAACCACCTTTGGTGATTTTTACAACTGCTCATTCGGAATTCGCATTGGATGGGTACAAGTATAGTGCGGTTGATTACCTACTAAAACCAATTGAATTGCCTAGATTTTTAAGTGCGATAGATAAGGCTATTCAAAGAAAGGGGTTAGACGTCACGAATAGTAAATCTTCACGTCACAACGAGGTGCCATTGGAGAGTTTTATCAACATTAAAAGAGATGGGGAATTAATAAAAGTAGAACTGGAAACAATAGTGTATGTTCAAAGTTATGGTAATTACGTGAAGATAATTTCAGATGATAAAAAATACCTTACGTCAATTACAACTTTTGAAATAGAAAAAAAATTACCGAAAGATAAATTTCTACGAATCCACAAATCCTATATTATATCAATAAAACATGTTTCCAAATTAGAGCATAATAGACTTTTTATTAAAAATTTAGAATTACCCATTGGGAATACTTTTAAAAGGGAGGTTTTATTGAAATTGAGTAATATTATTAATAACCATGAATAATCTTAAAGCTAGCGCATCAGTTTAAATATGAATGTCAACGTAAAACCGCTTCTTTTGATTGCCTGTCAATTAATTATTTTTTCAACGCTAAAAGCCCAAAAACAAAGTGGTAGTTCTTCTGGCTATCCGACACCGCCATCCAATAAGAACATGCTTTTTTATTTGCAGCGTACACTGAATAAAAATACTGTTGTTTACGAACTTAATTATAATAATGATAGCACTATCAATCAGCAAGAACCTGTTAAAGCCTATTGGATACAATACTCAGATAAAGGGCAAAGGCAACCATTATCGGGTATGCAAAAGAAGCACTCTTATGGCGTCACTTCTACTTTAATAGATAAAGAAAAGCTATCATTCAAAATTAACCTGATAGGATATCCTAAAAGAGACATTTACTTGCTGAAGTCAAGCAGTGGGGGCTATAAAACTTACATTAACGTAAACGCAAAAACTGTTCAGATGGAAAGGATTTTTTTTAAAATTGATGGCGGAAGTTTAATAAATCCAAATATAGTTTATATCGAAATAACAGGAAAAGATATTAAAACGAACCAAGAGGTTTCGGAACGTTTTGCACCTTAACTGTTCGACACTTGTTTTCTTATATTGTACTCAACCCGTATCGCGTATTCTTGCTCTCACTTTTTCCCAGGCGGCATTAACATCGAAACTAATATTATAACTAAAATTGGCAATCACCTCAAATAGTTTTTTGCTTTCTTCAAAATACAGTTCGTTCTCTGCTGATTCTTTCAACCAAGCATCAAGGAATGCGATCTCATCACTGTTCACCTCTGCGGCAAGGTATTTGACAATAAGTTCATCAATACATATGAAACTATCCTTCATTCAACTCAACTAACAATATATCACCTTGAAATTTGTTCTTTAATATTTTCATATTGCAATTTCACCATTGCCCTTTAATATTTTAAATTTCAATCAGCGCTGGTAATTAAAGATACAGTAGGTTTTTTGCAAAGAAAAAAATTACTAACTTAAAATGATGAACGTTGTATATCATTGAATAATTAGACCTTTGATTGTGATGCTCATTCTTATTTGCTTTTAGCTAAGGCTTGCTAATTTGAGCTATCTCGCACTCTAGTAGAAAGCCAAAGTAGTGATCTCATTAATACTAAATTGCAAAGTTTTACAAATATAACTCTGCCATGTTTTGTAGCAATATCAAAAATTGGTTGTAATTGCATTTAGTTTCAAGTATTTAAGTGTTAAGACAAAAAAAAGACGGAAATTTCCGCCTTAAAATTACGATCCAATTGGACTTATTAATCCACCCTATGAATCTTCTTAGCCTCGTCAAAACCGACCCATTTGCCCTTGCTGTCTAGCCCCCTGTTGGCTAATTCCCTTCGAACTAAATAAACAAGGTCAAATTCGCCTTGTAATGCTTCTACAAGAACTTTTGTGTTAGTGAGGCTGAATACAAACCCCGGATTCTCCTCGTCTTTTCTTTTGGCATAAAATTCCGGGTAGAATTTCTCTCTTGATTTTTCTACTGATTTTCCTGTTTTCTTATTCCATTCTTCTAAAGCCTTTTTCATGATTATCAAAAACTCAGTAACGTTAACATGAATTGCATTGACAATTTCAGGAAGATTGGAATTCCTCTCCTGTGCGATATCTAAAATTTGAATATAGTCGCCATCAGTTAATTCTAAATCCCATTCTCGTTCAATAACTCCCTTTAAAATACGCACACCATGATTAAAAGGAATTATTGTCTTTTTTATTTGTTCAGTATTTTTCGGAGAAGATTTTTGTTTCATTGCTTTCAGTTTTTCTTCCCCAGTTTTGGTTAACTGACCGCCCATCTTTTTCCACACATCGGGTGGTATCTCTTCACGGATTACCGTGTCGCAATTCATGGCATGATTCATCGCTGATTTATAATCGCCTTTATCACAATATTTTTTAATGACTTTTAGATTCTGCCAATCCGCTTGGTTTAGCCATTCGGGCTCTGTCCAATCCTTTTTCTTTACAGTCTTTTTCATTGCTTTATTTTTAGTTCCGTCTAACAACGGTACATTATTTCGTAAAGTCAAGTTATGTTTTGAGGAACTATTTTTTGTTCCGCTAACATCCTCTTTATCCTTCCAGTCGTAATATAAATCTCTGTCTTTACCGGCTACCTTTCTGAGTTCATTCTCCAAACCTGACAATCTTAAATCATAATATGAAAAACCACCTTCATCCTCGTCTAACTCTTCTTCATCATCGCTAGACATAAAATAAACGGCATCAACTTTTACTTTCGCATCTTCTTTTTTAATCCGGGCTTCGGCAAGTTTTTGTACCCATTGTTCCGACTCAAATTTATTAGCTCTAATAGCCTCCTGGACAGATTCGCCTCGCTCTATAAGAAAATCAAATTCTTCTAAAGAGACGCTAAAGGTTGGTTTAATAACAATTGGATCGCGTATGGGCTTTTTTTTTACTTTTCCGATTCCTGACAAATCATCTTCTCCCGAAATACCATCATCAAAAATTCGCATCTCACCGCCTTGATTAAAACGACCGTTCTGAATAGCGATTCCTTTTTCCGGTACTTCAATAACCACATCCACATCATGCTGAAATTCATTAGTCCCTCTGAATTTTCCTTCTTTTGTAGATTGAAAAACATAGATAAAAGATACACCCGGATTATCAGTCTTTAACTTGGTAAGTTCCTGTGGCGACAAGCCAAGTTTATTTACACTATCCAAGAACACAAATTGATATCCTGATAGGCTTTTAGGTAGGTTATCGGCAACAAAGAGATTTTCATTTGAAACGTCCTTATCCTTCAGTTTTTTCTGTAAAGTAGCATCCAGTTTCTCTTCCTTGGCCACATAGAGGACTTTGCCGTGATTTCGGGCTAAATAACCCGCAAAATCTACGCACAGATAGCTTTTTCCCATCTTTGGGCGTCCATATACCATCGCTGTGAATCCAGGGGCAGGATCGCCAATAAATTCAAGCCACTTATCTTTTAGCCCAATAGTACTGAATTCAAGATTGGCAAAATCCAAGCTGCTCATAATTTTGCCATTGTTTTGGGCAATTCCGTTCAAGCCAATGGACTTGCGTTTGGGCTTTTTTTCTGTCGGTTCATCGTCCAAATCTTCGTAAGCATTCTCATACTTTTCAATGATGGTTTTATAGCGTTTAATGGTTTCGGGTTTGAGTACAAAATGCTTGGCATTCTTCATTGTGTTGAAAGCATTAATAACTGCATTTTGCATTGCAATAATATTTTTCGCCACGGGAGACTTTTTTGTGATCTCCTTTTTCTGAATGGCTTTTTGCAGCTCATCAATAAAAATCTCGAAAGTATTTTTATAAAGAATCTTATCGTGAAAAGCTAAAAAACGGTGAATGAATTTTATCTCTGTTCCGATTTTAGAATAAGGATTCACTTTTTTTGGTTTGTTTTCGTTGTTTTTCGTTCCCTCCATTTTTTCTTCTTGCGTTGTGCCGGATAAATCTTTTTTGTTAGATGTCATAAACTCTTCGAGTTTTTTAAATACCAAATCAATCATGCGTTTTAAATCTGCTTCATTTTGATATCCGCTCCAGTCTTCTCCATTAACTGTTTTGGTTAAAATAACCGTATGCGATTGTTTTAATACCAACGGCAATTTTTCAAAGCCAATTTTATTTATCGTGTCGAAGTAATTTTCTGTTGTAATTTTCATTATGCTGCGAATTTTAATCGTTTAAGTTTGGATTCTAAATTTTTAACCGAGATGTTTTTAATACTTGGTTTTACTGTTTGAACAATTACTTGGATTTTTGTAGGGTCGTAATTCATCACAAGCATTTCTGTTTTCTTTTTATCAGTGTGCTTTGTTACCGCAACTGATTTTTCAATCTTCTTTATTTTCCACTTGTACTTTTTGATGTACTGAGATAAAATAGGAGAAGGATAGGAACTCAGTAAAAATTTACCTTTTATTTTTACTAGAGTATCTAACAGTTGTTTGTAATCTTCTTCAGAATACCCTTTGTAATGTCCCATATCAGAACCGATATATGGAGGGTCGCAATAAATGAATGTGTCTTTAGTATCACTTCTTTGAATGACTTTAATGGCATCGTTGTTCTCAATTTGTACCATTCGTAAACGGTCGGCATAGGCTTTTGTAAAACCATCCCTTTTATTGGCGAGTGATTTTTCCTTGGCATTCTCTTTACCAAATCCCCAGGAGCCAATCATACTTGCAAAACCTTGATTGGTTAATACCCACAATGCCCATGCACGTTTTACATCGGTGAACAAATCGGGATGTTCATATACCACCATCGCTTTTTTATAATGCTCACGGCTATGTAATGTCCCTTGTAACTCTTTTTGTAGTTCAGTAAATTTTGTTTTAACCACTTTAAAAAAGTTTATTACCTCTCCATTTTTATCGTTGATAATCTCAACTTCGGATTTAGGTTTAGCAAAAAACAATGCGCCACCTCCAAAGAATGGTTCGCAATAAATCGTATGAGCCGGTATAATTTCCAACAAGTGTTTTATCATATTCTGTTTACCTCCGTAATAGGTGATAGGTGTCTTCATTAAGCCGCTTGTTTAAAATTCAACAGTTCTAATTGCAATTCAAGAGTTAAGTTCTTTATTGAATCATCATTTTTTAATTCAATTACTTGCATTCCGATTAATCGTTCTGCAATAGCCCGAACAACTGGAACACTCACGGCATTACCTAATAATTTGTAGCGTTGTGAATCTGATATTTCTGAAACCGAACCGTTAAATATTCCGGGTCTCGTCCAGTTATCTTTAAAGCCTTGTAAGCGTTCGCATTCGATAGGAGTTAATCTTCTTAAGTTATTTTTAGCAAGCGTATATTGTTGCACACCTGTATCAATCGTTCCCGCAATTCCTTTTCCTACACGTCCTCTTCGTTTGTTCGCTTCCAAATAAGAAAGATTAATACTGTCTCCTTTTTTAGCTGTAGCATACCCTTTCTGCGTGTCTTCAGGAATATAAAACACTCCGTTCTTTGTCCAATTATCAGGGAAGCCTTGTAAGCGTTCGCACTCGGTTGGAGTTAATCGTCTTATTTTTTTATTGACTAAATAATTTCCTGTTTGAGATCCGCTTCCGTGACCGGATGATTTGATTGTTTTTGAAATACCGTTTTTAGAATCATACAAACGATTGTGTTCTGATTCATTTTTAGTGAGCTCGCGTAACATGACCATACTGTCCTTTTGAACAGAGGTTAATTGATTGGCGATATTATCTTTTCGAGATTCAATTTTTCCCCCTTGCCCTTTGTAATTGCGGGTACGATAAGCCACTCCGTTAGCTATCAACGGTTGTCTTATCCAGTCCTGCTGCGTATTCAGAGTCGGGCTTTGTTTCATTTTGGATAAATTCCATTTGGTGGAAGAGCCTTTCCAATGCAATACATAAGGAGAACGGTGAGTGCTTTCTCCAACTTTAGTATCGATGGTCGGGCTTATAGTTTTCCTTTGAGATTTTTCTTTATCGAACGCATCACTCCCTTGAGTGCTTTCTCCGATAGGAAATATTTGGGATTGGGTTTTGCCTCTAAGACATCCGACAAAGTAAACCCGCTCTCTGTTTTGGGGTAGAAACCAGCTAGTATTAAGCAATTGCCATTGGACGTCATAAATCCCAAGGTCGGCAAACGTTTGCAGTATGACTTCAAAGTCTTTGCCTTGGTTACTGGAGAATAACCCTTTGACGTTTTCAAAGATAAAAACATCGGGTCTGCATTCCCTAATAATTCTAACTGCTTCAAAAAATAAGTTGCTTCGTTTTCCTTTAAGCCCTTTGCGTTTGCCAGCAATGGAAATATCCTGGCAGGGTGAACCAAAGCAGATAATGTTTGGCTGTTGGATTTTTTTGGTGTTGATTTTCGTAACATCGCCAAGGTTGATTGAGTTTTTAAAATTGTATTGATAATTAGCCACTGCATATTTATCAATCTCAGAAAAATAATGTTGCTTGATGTGGTAACCAGCTTCTTCTAATCCTTTTGAAAAGCCTCCTGTGCCACTGAATAAATCAAGCAGAATAATTTCATTCTTTTTTGATTTAGGTTCGTTGATACTATTTACAGATGATGAGTTTGATTTGTAAATAGTATCAAGTCCATTTAGTCCTTCATCTGCGAATGAATAATGTCCTTCTTTTGTTATAATAATGTGATCTATTAATTCAAGCTCCATAAATTTGGCAGCCTCTTTTAATTTTTTTGTAATGCTGATATCTGATTCACTTGGGTTTAAATTCCCACTTGGATGATTGTGTGAAAGAATAATCCCTGTGCTTGCGCTTTTTAATGCTCCTACTAAAATTAAACGGATGTCAACTACTGTTCCTGTTATCCCTCCAATAGAATGTTTGGTATAGCCGAGCAGTTCCCCTGAATTATTTAAATACAAGACCATCATCTGTTCCCGTAACTCTAATTCCTCATGTTTAAAAATTTCTCTCAAAACCAAATCAGCTTCATGTGATGCTTTGATTTTAACCCTCTCCGATTTTTTAACCGGATTGATGTAACTTAATTTTATTTCGGGTAGTTTCATTCGTTTAATAATAAAAGCAGGATGTGAATTCCACATCCTGCTTTTGATTTATACTAGCTGTATGCTAACGATTTACGATTGTCCCAAATCTTATCAAATAGTCTATTACCTGCCGCCCATTGGTAAGTTAATACACCTTTGTTATTGGTTACTTTTTGAATTGCCCATACTGGCTCACGTGTTGCTGCACCGGGTACGGTAAATCCATAATACACCATGTTAGGATTAGTCTCATCCACAGCCATTGGTTCGTAGAACACTTTATCGTTAATAGTGTTAATTCTATCTCTGATATCGCTTACATACGACCTCATGGTTTGCATTTCTGTAATTTGCTCGATTTGTTTTGATTCCGTAGCAAGATGATCACCAGTTACAACGCTTCCTGATTGAAGCATTTCTATAATTTTGTCACGAAGATTATCAACACTTGTAGATACAGGATTTGTGACAATAGATTGATCCACAAAAATGTTGTACAACGCTCCTTCGCCAATGTCAATTCGGATAATGGTATCTCTCACGACATCTATTTCCCGAATCTGCGCTTTCATTACAAATCGGGAACCAGTCTCATTAATGATTTTTAAACTGGAGCCATTATTAATAATTTCAGTTGTTGTCATATTTTTTAATTTTTTTAGTTATTATCGCCCTTGTCTTTTATTGCCCCCACAACCACTTCGCCTATAACTGCTCCAATAAATCCTCCAATCATTACATAAGGAACTACATCTTTTGATGATTCCTTTGCATAGAAATAACTAATTAAAGAAGCAGCGAGCGTTACAGTTGATACAATTGTTTTTTCTTTCATGCGTATTTATTGCCTTGAGTGGATTAATAAACTTGTAGTTAAACCGGAGAGAACTAGAAAACCAGCCGCCAACACTTTATTTTGAATTTGTTTCTTTCGCTGTTGCTTATAAGCAGTTTCCAGATCCTCTGTTAACTTTCGTTCTCGTTTCAGATTATCATCGCTTATACTTTTGAGGTGCGTATAAGAAATTTGACAAACAACAATTTCTGAATCCTTGACCGCAACTATATTGTGGAGTTGTATAATCGTAGTTTCATAATTGCTTTGCGTGCTATCTACCCAAAAGACATAACCTGAAACCTCCTCTTTTAGCGAATCACAATCATTTAACTTTTGCTGAACGCTTAAACCGGATGTATCTTTCTCAATCAAACTCACTACATTAAATTTGGATTGCTCCAGTTTTATTTTGGTAGCGATAAGTTGTTTCTGAGTTTTATTTAAGACCCTTTCTAAACTGTCCGAATGAACTTTTAAAAGTGTGAATGCTTCTCGGTAATGATTGTCGACAAGGCTTACTTCTTTCTCCGCTTTTTTGATTTGTTCTTTATCAGGCTTTAAATGCTCTGTATCATTTGAGCATGTATTTAGTAAGAGGAATAAGCCGATGCACAAGGCTGTAATTAAAATAACGATTGGTACTTTTTTCATATTTTATCTTTGTTTTTAGAATGATTAATTTTTATTTTCTCTGTGAACCGATTTTGGATTTGCGTTCTAAAGAATAACCGAATGTTCCTGCACCCACCATACTGATGAAAGCATAGAACATATATTCGGGAACGGCCACTTCAAAGAACTGCTGACCAATCCAACTAACGATGGACATAAGTACATAGAGCATGGTAAATAATTCTCTGAGAGAAAAATTACCGTCTTTGTCCTTTAGTAATTGATGAATGATGTCTTTAATTTTCATTGTCTGTTTTTTCTTTTCGTTTAAATAATTCAACAATTTTCTTTCTGCTTTTAAAAGAAAAATATCCAACTGCTATCAGTCCAAGAGTTCCTATACCGTATGCAGCACGCCTTATGTTTTCTCTTTTTACCACTCTGAAATCTATCAGGGTATAAGTAAATTTGTTACCATATAACTGGTTGTGGCGTTCGCATAGTTTTAAAAACTCCTGAAAGGCATCGGCATTTTCAAATACCTGGCATCCTGCCGAATACTTATCGACTGTTCTCGTAGTACCTGTTTTATTGGCTCTGTGGATATTGATTCCGTACAGTCCTGTTGTTTTTGTACCATTGAGAAAATCGAGTTTTGCATTTCGGTCGTAATCACGAATCACCGTCACGGGTTTGCGTTGTACTAAGGCTTTGTATTTTCCCTGATGCATTCCTAACTGATAGGTATTGAGATACTGTCCTTCTGAGAGAATGGCAGTACCCTGTTTTTGCAATGGGTTTTTTAACCAAAAAGTACCGGGGTCGGTTGTGGCTTTAAATACATGATAGTTCCACTTGATCGGGCTAATCTTATAGAACACATGAATCTCGTCATCAAATTTGTTGGGCTCGGTGCTGTTTCCACGCAAGCCTACAATGTTGAGTTCGTAAGGACGAGTATAAAGCTCATAACGTTTGTGACGAAGTATGGTTCGTAATTTTCCAAGTATCATCTTATGCTGCGTTACCTAAATCGGGTTCGTAATTTTTTAACCAATCTTTTACATCAAAGCAGGGGCAGGCTTTGTGTACATTTGGAAAATCACGATGTCCTAATACTTCAGCAGAAGGATATTTTTCAGTGAGTGATACAATCAAATCGAACATCGCGTGTTTTTGCGAATCGCTTCGATTGTCAATTGGTTTTCCTTCTTTATCAATGCCACCTAAATAGGCGATATTGATACAGGCGGAGTTATGTAAATACACACCGTTACTGTTTCTATTTTCATCCAACAATTGAATGACTGTGCCATCACGTTGAATAAAATAATGGTAACCGGGTGTGTCTCCCCATCCTCGTTGTTCTTTCCAATAACGTTTGATAGACTCAAGCGTAGTATTGGTTGGTGTGGCAGTACAATGCACCACAATGTATTTTATGTTTCTAGGGTTGTTCATTTTTTCTTTTTTGTGGTTATTATTTTCATCCAGTCTGCATACTGTCCGAATTCGGCTTCTGCTTTCATATCATCAAGCATATTCGTTCCGTATAATTTTTTGAATGAGACGGCTGTTTGGATAAAAGCGGTTTGCGTAGGTATTTCGTTAAACACTGCAACAATTGCATCTGCATCTGTACCCGGCACAAAACCATATACTTTATCAAAGGCGGCTTTTAATCGTTTTGCCCACGCATCGTAAGCATTAATCGTTGGTGCTTGCCCTTTCTTTGTCGGCTTGCCTGCAATGATCTGTAACATCTCATTGTACTCGGTGCTTTGTAACTCATCACTCATGTCCTTTAATAAATTGGAGTTGTAGAGTTTTTGATAAGACTTCTGAACTTTTGCAAATTCATCTTTACTGCTAATTTGCCGAAGAGCATTTCTTAAGGCGGTTGTATTTGTTCCCCACCAACCGTCATTTTCAAAAGCCATTTTAATTTGCTTGGCGATTGTTGCAGAAGATCCGTCTTCAAAACTTTGGTTCTCTTCTTTATTGGCAACCTTGTTTAAAATCAACTTCCTTCCGAAGTACACACCACCACCCAATACCGCTAAACCAATCGCTGAGTAAAGGAGTTTTTCCTTTATGCTCAATCCTTGCTCTTTTGGATTTTCTGTATGATTATATGGTACTATTTCCTGCATTGTGTTTTAATTTTATTTGCCTGCGGTGACTCACCACTTAAACTCCAAGCGCTTTTTTTGCGAGTGATAGTTTTACCGGATCGTTCTTAACGATGTGCGCCAATTTCTCCAGTTCTTTTACACTAAGGCGTGAAGCCAATACAGTAAGTGCATTCATCTTGGTGTCTGCTTCTTGTTCTGTTGGCGCTTCGATGCTGATATCGTAATTAAATTTTGCCATGTTTTTTTTCGTGTTGCACAGTTTTCCTTTAGACAGGTTGATTTGCACAACCTGCTAAAAGATTTCTGTATGGATTAATGATTTAGTTCTTGCCGATATTTTTCAGAACTTCAGTGACATTGATGTTTAATAATTCGGCTACGGGTTTTAGTTGCGTAGTGTCTTCTTCCAATTTTGTAATGACCTGAGTTAGAATAACAATCTCTTCATCATCAAAACTTTCGGCAATGCCCCGCATAAAGTTTAAGTAACCTTTCTCTTCATCATTTAATTCAGGAGTATCACTCTTCTTTTTAAAACTGACTTCTGTTTCCTGAGTTGGAGTAGTAGTGCCACGTTCTTTATTGTCCTGCTCAATGATTCCGGCTAATGCTTCTCCGCCCGGTAACTTGGCAACCATTTGAGGGTTGCGTCTAACAATACCTTCTACGACTACTGATGCTAACTCGCCAAGATTGACATTTCCCCAATGCAGTTTTTTACTTCGGTACTCTTGTAGTTCAGCCGCTAACTTTTCCGCGTACTCTTCTGATTCTTTGAGTTGCTGTTTGGTTTGTTCCAGTTCTTTTACAAGGGCTTCATGCTCCCATCGCTCACGATGCGTTTGAAGTTTTTCCTCCATGCGGCTTTCAATTTCAATACCGCTTAATCCTTGCTGTTGAACAACTGTCTTTTGTTCTTCCTGCTTTTTCATACGGTACACATATTGATCGTTGCGTGGAGATTGAGAATTAGTGGAGTAAACCAATATGCGAATGCGGTCGGTGTCTTCAGTCATATAATCCTCGTAAGAATCAAACTCCTGGATGTCGTTTGTTTTATGGACAGCTTTTAAATTATCGACATAGATTTCATAGTATCGTGCTGCGTTTCTATCCGCTTGTGTTTGCAGATACAATTTTAATTTGTCGATTTTTAACTGGTCGTATGTTTCGCTTGTGATTGCCATATTATTTTTTCTCTTCCGTTTTTAAATGCTTTGGTATTACCTGAATGAAGCGCAAATGATTAGTTGTTGTTGAATAGTTATTTATGTAAATCACACCCTGATGCTCGTAGCTCTGCTCATTGGTTTTACCAAAACTCAGATCGTACATGCCAAAATCCGATATTACACTAATACTGACCGGAGGATCTTCTACCAAAATGTAGAACTGATTGTAGGCTTCAAGCTCTAACAATTCTCCTGCTTGTAAAGTCAAGTGGCGAAAACGGATGTAATAGTTTTTACCGTAACCCAACTCTTCCATTCTGCGAGGGATGTATTCTAATGCGAGTGCTGTTGTCATTTTTCAGTTGTTTCTTTTTCGTTGTTTAAAAATTCGAACGTTACTCCATTTTGATTATCATTTGTTTCAATCCACACAAACACTTTAAGCGTGTAGCTGATATCCTGTTTATGAAACTTCCCAATCGTGTCAACATACACAGCATTAATGATGGTGGACTCAACAGGTACATCTACTTTTTTAGGAGCAGTTTTTCCTCTAATATCTTTTAATCCTGAGTGAATCTCAAAAGCCTTTGGCTGTTTAAATTCCTCATAAAACACAGAGGCTTTGACCCAATCCGAAAAGAAGATGTTTTCTTTTTCCATGCTCTGCAATTTTAGTTTCCCTGCGGTATTATTATTATTATTTACAGTCGCTCTTGGAATACCTCCTGTTGTATCTTGGATTGTCCCATCTTTAGTTAAATGTGATTTTGCAAACACATCTGTTTCTATTCCAACAATTTTAAAAGCGTGTTTGGATAGTTTGATTTGAAAATGTTTAACCTGTCCTGCTTTAGTGATGTTTGTTTCACTAACCAATATCCTTACCCTACTCATATCTCACTTTCTCTTTCTCCATCCACACTTAATGACACGATGTAAGGTGCAAATACCGTTCTGCCATCTTCGCTATCGGTATATTCAAATGTGATCAAGCCATTACTGATAGAAATTTTTCCGATGAAAAAACAACGCTTATTTGGCTCCACATTTTCCGATGACATGATTTTTTTAGTAGAATACCCCTCAGGATAGATTTCATCTTTATTGATCTCCAATCGGAACGATCCTCTGTAATAAGTCAAGTCATCACGGTTAGAAAGGATGCAAACGCCATAAATGGTTTTCACACTTTTATCTACCTCAAAGGTTTTCTTTACCGTTTTTCTTGCTTCGGTTATTTGCACATCAAATTGCTTGGAATAATATTTTAGCATCTTCTTTTCTCTTTATTATTTCGATTTATTTAAAGTGGTTTGCTAATGAAAGCAAACCACTTTTTACTTTTAGTTTATGGAGTTGTGATTGTTCCATGTAACCCAACGTACAAATGTGTTTTCGGGTCTAAGCCATCCATCGAGCCTAAGTCAATGGTTGCTTCCACCAAAATATCATCATGGATCATACGAGGGTTTGCCAGTTTGTAATAACCAACCGGAACGGTGTTCATGGTTTTAGTTTTGAAAATCGTATTCACCGTTTCGGGCATAATGATTTTCTTATTACTTTTTAAACTGAACTCACCGTTGGCAAGTGCTGCAAAGTCTTCCAGGCCATCAAACTTAGTTCCTATGATTTTGTCTTTGTTCACTTCTGTCGGAACTCCCGCCAATACAAAGATTCCACTTACCAACATAGCTTGGTTCTTTGGTAATTTTGCATTGCTGATATTACGCAAGCCTACTTCTTTGTCGTCCTGTGTCTCAAACATCTTTACTGTTTTTGAATTCACAGGTTTGATGCTGTAGATAATGGTATCTGCCAAACGCAATTCTCCTTTTAATAAACCATCTTTAATGTGTTGCGGTAATTCATTAAAATGTTTTTCCATTTCACCACGAGAACCCTTACTTGATGGGACACCTCCCGCCATTTTATTCATGACGCGCATACGCTGAATTGGATTCATGCGTCCTAAAACTCCAAGCAACTCTTCTGTTTCAGGCCCGTCAAGTCCCAATAGTGCTGCTGAGTTATTGTATTCTTCAATTCCGTCTAATGCTCCTAACATAATTTTTGTTTTTTAGTTTGTAATTAATTTTCTTTTAATGAGTGATGATGAGGGTTTCAGGGTTTATATAATGGGCTCTTCACCCAGTTCTCCAATCCCACCTGAAAAGGATTGTTTGCGCTCAAAGTTTTTTGCTGATTCCGCCACTTGTCTTTCGATACGGTCTAAATCATCAAATGCTCCTTCAAGTTCTTTACCATTGGGATAAGTGATGTATTGTACTTCACCCATGCTGCTTGTTCCGTCTTCTTTGTTTTTGCTCTTGATGATTTTGTCCAAAAAAAGTTTACGTTTGAACTCATCTTTAAATGCTGCCATGCGGTCTTTTATTCCTTCAAATCCGTCTCTTTCAGGGCCGTTCATTACTCCTGCAACTGCCTGATATCCTCCTGATGCCATCATGCCTACTCCGAATGCTGCCGCACCATTACTGCCCATGTAATGTCCTACACCGGTTATTGCGATTCCGACAAGAAATGAAGAACGTCCCACCACTGCACCTGCTAATCCTCCGCCAATTGCTCCGATCAATACATCTCGTCCAGTTTCAATGGCGGTCTTTTTAAAATCACCTTTCGCCAATGGATTCGCTCCATTAAGTACCTCGTGTTGGTGCGCTTTTTTTATGTACCTGTTTTTACTTTTTCCCATTTTTATTTTTTGTTATTTAATTCAACTCAAAAATTATTTTCTCTTACAGTAATGCCACCGATTCCTTCTTTTGCTTTTTACTTTTGAAGTGTTTGTGTTTTTTGTGCTTGTATTTTTTCTTGCTTCTCGGTACTCCTGATAGAGATGTTTTCGGAGTACCTTCTTTTTTATGCGTAACAATTTTGTATCCCGCGAAGAGTAAACCCAAACTGCCCACACCAATCGCTACTGGCTTGATCCATTTTTTGTTCTTGTTCCAAAAGCCTTCGGGCTTGTCATTGTCAGCACTTTCTTTTTCTTTCGTTTTGCTTTTGGTCTTCCCATTGATGTTGGAATCATCAGATGAATCGTTTGATACATCATCATCTCCACCTCCGCCACCACTACTACTACTACTACTATTTCCTCCACCCCCTGATGAACCAGAAGAGGCTGAGCTTTTGCTTTTAGTAGTTATATTTCCACCACCTTCTGCGCTTGATCCACCACCTTCTTCAGAAGAACCACCTCCACCTTCTTCGCTTCCTGATCCTTCGCCACCTGATTCTTCGCCTTCTTTTCCTTTTTTCGGAAAGATGTTACCGACACCTTTTAATAGTGCTGCAATAGCTCCAATCACTCCTGTTGCTGATGCAATAGCGGTTGCTGTTACTATTCCTAACGAACCAAAATCATCTTGTACTCCTGATAATTCATCGTGGTACATATCCGTTCCTAGGACAGCAGAAGCGTCCGATGTTTCATCAAGACCATCTAATGGATCATAGCCTGCTCCTAAACCGCTTACTTCATGATTTTTATTTCCTTTTCCAGTAAGAATCGCTTTCTTTAAGTTTTCCGGTTTGCCTCCCATACCGTAAAAAATCTTTTCAAGTTTTTCTCTAATTGATTTGAGCTTAGCGAATTTTCCCATATCCAAGCCTTTGCTTTTAGCGGCTTCATCGCTCAGATATGACCATTTTAAACGTTCCCCGATTTTCATCACGTTTAATTTTGCAGAGAGCAAAACCCCTGCACGAATAGTTGCTGTTGCAGGATTTAATTTATTAGTAAAGTGCAGCCCCTTCTTAAGTATTGTTTTTAATTTACCTTTCTTCTTTCCGCCACCTCCTTGTGAGCCTCCCCCGGAACCTCCTCCACTTTTTGCTTTTCTTCGGAAAATTTTTCCTAATTCCGACATTGCTTGGCTATCATCAAAGATGCCTACCAAGTCAAGTGTGTCAATGTTTTTGGAATCGTAGATTCCATTCAAATATTCTAAATCCATGTTTGTGTCTTTTTTTTCGCTGTAGGGTTCTTCGTAATTAAAATTTCTCACCACGCAATCAATCGTTATGTAAGAGCCATCACTTAAAGGAACAATGGGGTAGATGTGCTGAAAGCGGTCTTCTTTGTATTTGGTAATTCGTAGCTTGTGTCTGATTTTTAAATTGCTCAGAATACTGCTGATAAATACTGTGTAACAATCACAATCTACTCCTTGTATATTGCCTCTGTCATGCCATGCTCTTGCAGGACTTCTTACTTGCTCTTTTCCATCTTCATCTTTTTTGTAGGCGATATGATCGTAAACAAATTGCCAAATGTTTGAACACGTTTCTTTTACACTATTGCCCTTTAAAATTTTAGCAATCTTCTCCGTATGAAACAATGTATCTCTGACTACTTGTGGAATAAAGCGAATCGTATCCGCTACTGTTGCCCCTTCTTTTTTAGTGATGGTGGTCAGCATTGCCCTTGGAAACAAATGGTCGTATTCCTTACCGTTTTTTACTCGTATCGTTTCTCTTCTTTCCATGTTATATTTTTCCTTGACTGAGTGTAATGGTGTCTGCCTTGGTGTAGGGAATTTTTTTCCAACCGATATCAATTGTCGTGAGTGTTTTTACTTCCAACTTTACAGGCTCCTTATTTTGAATGGCTTTTATTAGCCCACCGGATAAAGAAAAAATATTCATTAGCGGAACTTTTATCATCATCTTGTCAATAATAGCTTCTCCGAAAGCCGGTATCTGAATGTCTTTATCCAATACCTGTGAAGAGCCTACTGTTGTTCCTTTGTAAACCAATTTGATAAATGGAAATTTAATTTTGAAAGCCGTACGTGTCGGATTTTTTAATTGTACATCTACTCTTAAAGTCAATCCTGAAAAATCCAGTTTGTGAATTTTTACCATCGGTACTGTTTCCAGCTCCGCATTCATTTTATTGAGTCTTAATAGATATACAGTTCCACCGATTAACCCGCCCCCGATGATTGTCCCTACCGTTATTTTTTTCCAAGTCTCCATTACTTCTTTTTTAATCGTTCGCTGATGTAATCGCCCGCCACTTTAAATGCCATCCAAATCACTCCGCCCACGAGTGCTTTGACTGCATAATCGGCAAGTCCTGAGTAGTCCAGGTTAGCAAGCAGAATAGTTCCTGTGAGGAACATATTGCTGCTGCTATCTGAACTGCTTTGATTTTCTTTCATTGTGCCCTCCTTTTTTAATTGTAAGTATTGATTACGGGAACAAAGGAATGGCAAGGGTTTGACTCACTTTCCGAAAACTGAAATAGAATGAAATAAACAGTAATAGATTTAAATCGATTCGCATAACATTTCTTTTTTCACGTCACGACTGCATTCCTTTAAATCGATACTTGGATAGTAATATTTATGCAGTAGGGTTATTGCATTGGCACAACCTTCAGAAAGAAGGCGCTCAATAAAAAATTCTTTTAGCGCTATATTACGACCATAGTCAAACCATCGATTCTTACTAAGAGAATGCGTGATAATACTATTACAACTGTCTTCAATCGCATCACTATCAAATTCATTTTTCTTTTGCGTTTGTAAATAACATTGAATAGTATTGATTTCAGACGGTTTAAGGTGTTGCAAAAAAATTCGCTTAACATCTTCGGTAGAAATAGAATGTTTACAGGAAGGTGCTGTGGCTGATATTTTATTACCACCGTATATTACAATACTTTGTAAAAACTGTCGGTCGTCGAATATATGATCCATTGTGTTCATTTTAGAATTCTACAATACCGGGTATCCCCAAATGATTTATGATAACCTGCACCTGTTTGATGGTGTAGAAATTGCCTTTGAGTTCTCCTATTTCCTGTTCAAATGATTCTATCCATCGTTTGAATACGGAGTAAGAAACATCATACATTTTAAGAATTTCTTTTTGGGAGTAAGCTTTGAGGATGAATTTACCTTCTGTTTTATTTTCCATCTTTTCCTGATTTTAAAAAGTTGACATGAACTGTGATGTTGTAAAACAGTTGTGTTAATTTTTCATCCTGGTACTGGATGAGTTTTTCGTTGATCTCTAAAAAGAGTTCCATTTTAGAATCGCTGATGTAAAGCATTAACCTTTTAGCAATAAATCTTAATCCTGATTCTTTATCGAAATGGTTTTCTTCTCGATCTTTTAGTAAAGCAGTGTATTCATCTTCGCCTCTCGATAAAACTTTGTTGTAATCCTGCAAGCATTGCGGATTCATGTGCGCGAAGCTTTTATAAATGCAGAGTTCTCTTTCAACGATGTTTGCACTGTGAGTTTCTGCCTCTGTAGATTGCTCTATAACATTGCGTAAAACTTCATAGTGAGGAACCAATCGCTCAAAATAGAAAGCCGGATTAATTGCTCTTGCTACTTTTTGCATCAGGCCTAATGTTTCAACGCAGAGGTTGGCGTAGAACAAACTCTCTTGTTCAATACAGGCTTTACGTTTCTTTTCCCGTTTCAGGAAATAGTAATGTGATTTTTTTGAGATTTTTTTTTGTGGATGCTTTCCACCTTTTATTACTCTTAGGTTTGAGTGATGCTGTTGCTTTTGTGCCGTCATAATTTTTGGTTTTAAAATTTATGAGGCAAAGGTGGGATGGTACAAATGGCCAACTTCCAGTTAGGGCAGTTTTTGCAGAGTTGGGCGAAAAATGGTTGAAATTGTAAGTTTGGGCTGTTTTGTTAGATGAAGAATTCATCAAATTCGAGTATATTTGTTATGTAGCGCTGAAACATTCAACCCTTCAACAGAAATGAGTAATTTAATCGAGAGAGAGTTTTCCATGACCGAAATATTAGTAAAAACAACTTATCAGGTTGTTATTAGCAAGGAGAATTCTTTTCAAAGCAATCCTATTGCATTTGGGGCAGGTTTTTTTATTAATTATAAAGGCAATTTGTTTTTTATAACAGCTGACCACAATATTCATATTGAAGACCATAAAATAAACGAAAGAACAGGCAGCGACAACTTTCTGGCAATCTTAAACAACATAAGTGATAAGAGTACATTTTCTACGTTAATGACTCCAATAGGAGGTTTCTACTATATGCAAAGTTTCGATATTTCAAAAAGGGACTTGAATCCTCAATTGATTGACGTAGCAATAAGTTTAGTTAACAGGAGTATATTTCAAGCTCCATTTCGCACAGATGAAGATATAATGGATGAAAATTCAAATTTATTAGTGCGCGCAAATGAAGAAAAATTTGAATTTTTAGACGAACATATTATTGAACCTTCAACAGAAGACTCCTATTATGTATTTGGAAAAATAAAACCACATTTTAAAGGTTTGTTTCTGCATAGGTCAAACACTTTTAAGAATAACTTAAAATTCATCAACAGGTATGGTAATTATTTGCTGTTGAACACGAGAGAGGAAATTTTGGATTATGAAGATTGGGCGGGTTTAAGTGGTTCTCCTGTTTTAAATCAAGAAGGAAAATGTATTGGAGTTTTGTGTTCAGTAAATGAAGGCACGAAATCCGTTTTTGTTAAACCTTTCAGTATAATCTTACCTTTTTTGGACACCATTATACTACAAGAACAACTTAATAAAAATTAGCACTACCATTTAACAATAACTACTCGCCTGGTAATCCCAATTTTTCAAAAATCACTTTTACCTGTTTTGGAGTGTAGTATCGTCCAATTCTCTTTCCAATGCTCTTATCAAAGGGTTTTAACCAAGAGCTCATTGATTTAACTCCAATATTGTATAGATGCGCAAGTTCCTGTTTTGAGTACGCTCTGATTTCTATTTTTGATTCTGTTACCATAGTTTTTTGTAGGCAACAAAAGTGAATCTAAAAATTTATTGTTTCTCCCATGTTTAGTACCAAGTTGGGAAAGATTTTTTAAAAGCCCTATGAAATAGGGGGCTACTTATCATCTGCTTCATCCATACGTTTAGTGATGGATTCTTGCAATAAGGATAAGAATTTTGTTCTACCTGTTTTGCGAACACGGATTTCTAAATAAGTACGGTAATAGTCGCCTAAATCAATATTAAAGCTGTGCTCAAAATAGTTGGCTATTTCTTTAATGTCGGTATGTTTACCGAACGCATCTTGGGAATGCAAAGCGTAAATAAGCTCTATTAGTGCGGTTTTGCTCTCAAGCCATTTAAGTTTAGACTTGGGGACAACTTGGGATTTTTCTTTTTTATCGTAAAGTTCTAAGTGTTTTAACTCATCGTGCAAATACACTTGTAATAAATCATTTGCTATTATTTTGGCAATTTTAAAATCAAAACTGGTGCTTTGTTTCTTATCCAACTCAATAGAAAACGATTCGTGGGAGTGCCTGAAATCTATTTTATTTCTGATAAAATATTTGTGATCTAAATAAGTATCGTTAGAGCGATAGTATCGGATAAAATCTAAATTGTTATCAAAATAACGATTGATTTTATCAAGTTCGTTGAGCAAATATTTTCGTTTTGCCTTATCTGTCCCTTGCGGCTTCTTCATTTCGATATGATAGATTTTACCAAAATATATAAGCTTAGAAATAAGTTTTGGTTTCTGTATTTTGAAATATTTAATTTCTTCGTTTGTGTTTCTAAATTTATGCTTCAATAAAAATGCTTGTAATTTTTCATAAGCGTTTAAAGTTACTTTATGAGATTCCTCTGAACGCTTCTGCTGACCTTCAAATTCAGAGTTTATAAAATTCAACTGGTCATCTAAGTCGTTTGATAGTTTGTTTATGTAATCATTCATAAAATATAGTACAAATTTACCGCAGATGGCAGTCTTTCAAATCAGGACTTTGTAACTCATGGTCTTTACAAGTTTTTTTATATCCTTTACTCCCAAGTTTTGTTGTTTTTACTTTATCAATTACTGTATCCTGCCGTTTAGTTATTGATTTGCAAACACAGCTATATTCTTTTTGACACGAAAATAGTGCCAGCACAATACTTATTTTTAGGATAGTTTTCATAGTTCTATTAATTGCATGAAAATGTTTTTATTGTTCTAGTATAACTACTCAACATCTTTTTCATAAAGCAACATTTTTAATGTACCAGTTACGTAGCCATACTATGGTATTCTAACTTTCTTGGTTTGTTTTGTATAAGCACTAAAATAGCCTAATGCACCTCCAACTATGTTTGTTACTGGGTTTGCAGGTGCTCCAGAACTCCCACTTGTTGTTTGTAACAAGCTTACAAAGTATAAATCTATAGCCTTATCCACGCATTGCATTTCTATCATAAGTGTATCATTATTTTTTAATTTGATGTCATCGTATTGTAGCGGCGAAACGTGGTAATTACCGTCTGAAAAGAAATCATTATCACGAATAGAGCCTTTGACGCGAACACCATTTACATATGTTACATATCGGTAGTAGTTTTTAATGCCTGCAGGATCTTGAAACAACGGTGTTATGTTATTCATACTATCGCCTTGAAATCCCAATTCTTTCTCAAATAATAAACTATCAAAATTTACTTTGTAAGGCATTGTGCATTGGGATGAATATATTTTTCCCTCGGCTACAATGGATAAAAAATAAGTTCTGCCTGATACACCCGTAAGTGTCGAAGTTTGATAAACTCCAGCGCTTGTTTCAGTGAGCGTTTCGCTGTTACCTTCGTTGTCAGAAATTTTCACAGTTGCTCCTGATACATTTGGGAACGTATTACTTTGATCGAAGTTTATGTTTTTCGTTAATGTAATTGTACTTATAGCAGTGCCATCAGCAATACCACCTTCAATCACTATTTTTTTATCAGATTCCTTTAAATCCAATTTTATTACTTTTTGGCAAGAGGGAAAAAGAATGCTGCTGCATACCAATATTGCAATGGTTTTTTGAATGTGCTTTATCATGATTTTAAAATTTAAAATTGTAAGTAACTGCTGGAATTATTTTAAACAGGGTTGTTTGTACTGCTTGTGTTTTGGATGCGTCATTAGGATCTTCCCTAAAAGTAATACTGTATGCATTTGCTCTGTTATAAGCATTATATACAGAGAAATTCCAACTCGATTCAAATTTTTCAGTTTTTTTAACCTGCCAAGTAACACCTATATCCAAGCGATGGTAAGCTGGCATACGTGCTCCATTTCTGTCAGAATAAGAAAAAGTAGTTTGTCCATCTATGGTGTATTTACCTGTTGGAAAAGTAACAGCATTACCCGTGCTATATACCCAAGTTGCAGATACAGTCCACTTTTTAGCAAAGTCATAAATACCAACAATGGATATATCATGTGTTTTATCTTGTTTTGCATTATACCATTTATTATCATTTATACCATCAATCTTTTTTTCGCTTTTAGATAGTGTATAACCAATCCATCCATTAAATTTTCCAAATTTCTTTTTGAAAAACAATTCTAAACCATAAGCCCTGCCAATTCCATAAATTAACTCGCCTTCAATTTTATCATTTGCGGTTGTATTTGCTCCGTTTTTGTAATCAATTTGGTTTTGCATACCCTTGTAATAAACCTCTGTACTTAATTCATATTTATTTTCTTTAAAATTTCGGAAGTAACCTAAAGAAACCTGATCTGCAATTTCGGTTTTAGTATTCTTACTACTTGGAATCCATAAGTCAGTGGGACTAGATGAAGTTGAGTTTGAAATTAAATGTAGGTTTTGTGTATTTCGGGCATAAGCAGCTTTTATTGAACTTTTTTCATTCAACACATAGCTTGCAGAAATACGAGGCTCAAGATTAAAATAGGTTTTTACAATTTCTCCGTCTTTATATGTTTTAGTGTCTGTTACAGTTCCTTCTTTATCATAGGTGTAAAATTCTCCATTGCCAAGTGCAGTAAAAGAGGTGAAGCGTAAGCCATAATTAATGTTTAATTTTTCGCCAGCTTTCCATTCATTACTAACATATATAGCATTATCCGAAGCATAACGGTTTTGTAATTTTGGAATACTAAATGATACATCGGAGCTTGATACTTGGCCTGGTACAATTGTGTGATAAATAGCATTTAATCCAAAACGAATTTTATTTCTTGGGTTAGGGAAATATTGAAATTCCTGTTTAAGATTATAGTCCTGAATTTTTGAAGTGATAGCAAAATCACCTGTCCCAAAATTGAACCCTAACTTATAACTATAATTACTATAAATAAAGGACGTGTTTGAAAACAATTTAGCATTTACGATATGATTCCATCTTAATGTACCTGTAGTATTACCCCAATCTAATCCGAATATTTTATTAACACCCAAAACATCTCTTCCGAAATATCCTGATAAATAAATTCTGTTTTTATCATTGATATTATAATTTGCTTTTAAGTTTAAGTCATAAAAATAGAGTTTGCTTTTTTTAATCGTAGCATCGCTTGCAAGTTTCAAGAATAAATCAGCGTAGGTTCTTCTTCCTGTTATTAAAAACGAACCTTTGTTTTTTACTATTGGGCCTTCAATGGCTAATTTGGAAGCAATAATGCCTAATCCCCCCTTTACATGAAATTTTCGATCATCTCCGTTATTCATTTTAATATCTAAAGCAGACGATAACCTACCTCCGTATTGCGCTGGCATTGTACCTTTGTAAATAGCTACATCTTTAATTGCATCTGAATTAAAAGTTGAAAAGAAACCTAATAAGTGGGAGGCATTATAAACGGGCGCTTCATCTAATAAAATTAAATTCTGGTCTGCACCACCACCACGTACATAAAAGCCTGCATTACCTTCGCCTGCCGATTTAATTCCAGGTATAAGTTGCATGGTTTTTAAGACGTCTTTTTCGCCCATTAAAACAGGTATTTTATTTATTTCTTTAATGTCTATTGTTTCCACCCCCATTTGTGCCTGAGTTACATTTTTATCTTTTTTCTCGGCGCTAACAACAACTTCATCCATTGTTTTTGCAACATCTTCTAATAGTAAATCTTGCTTTAAATTTTTGTTCAGATTTATTTTTAAAACAAAATCCGCGTAACCTAACATAGAGGCTTTTAGGGTATAGTTTCCCTCCGGTAAGGTCAGCGAATAAAATCCGTATTCATTACAGCTTATTCCCACACCTTTCAATTCATCCACTCTAATAATAGCACCTATCATTTGCTCACCTGTTTTTTTGTCTTTTACAGTACCACTTAATGTGTATTTTTTTTGTGCATTTGCAAATACAGTCATAAATAGCAGCACAACGGCTAATTTTATTGATTTCATAGTTTTTAATTTCATTACTTTACATGGATTTCAGTCAAGGTTTAATTAATTATTGTTCCCGAATATTATTTTTTGCAATCATTAATCTGAATGAAAAAAAACTGCGACATTTACTTACCCACAAAAACAGGAGATGTTTTAAATTGTTGAATCTACTCATGTGTGGATAATAGCATTAACGGGAATTCTTAAGGACTAAAGATAGATTAGGTTTATCAAAAAAAAAGAGCATCCTCTTAAAAATGACAAACGTTGTACGTCATTTATTTTGATTAATCTACTTATATGGTCGAAGCTAAATGTTTTACAATCTGAAGATTCGATTTAGAATGCTGTTCCCATTATTTTTTTGGCTTATTCAGGAAGTGTTGTACAAGTGAGTCCATATTTATTGAATATTCTCATTTTCTGCTTCTACTCTTAATGTTTATCACAATCATCTAAATCAAAGTTGATTTTGGCTGAGGGATATTTAATAGCAAGATGTTTCAAGATTTTATATGCCTGTGTTTTTGTTCGCACATCTGTTTTAAAAATTTCAGATAAAGCCGAAGAAGTATTCAAGTTCTATATAACAACAATTAATTTTACATTATCGACAATACCCAAAGATGTTGTTCCATATTTTTCGTCAAATTTTCTATTTTTGTTGCCTATAAAAAAATATGAAATTGATTAATAAAGATATTTTAACCGAATATGGTTTTGTACAGGATGAGGCTAAATCTAGTAATAATAAAATTGTAATGACAAGGGAAAAAATGGATGTTGTTATTAATACTGATGGTACTATTTGGTATTCTAATATGGGCTTTGATTATCCGTTAAAAGATTTAGCAAGTCTGCGAAAAGTATATAAGGAAGTGAGAAATACAGAATTAAAGCCTGTTATTTAACTACATTTCGATTGTATCTGTAAAATCACCATTCTCTACACCATGCTTTCACATGGTATCCGCATGACTTCGCCATGACATTTGCATTATGTACACCATCATATCGCCATTCTATACACCATGCGTTTTTCTTAAATTTCAAAATTAAAATAGTGGATCAAAGACAACTTTGATGTCATTCTGATGGATTTCATTAAATTCTATTTGTTTCCATCTCTAGTTTCGGAAAGTCTACCAAAGCCTTGCCATACTTTCGTTCCCGATGATGAGGCTAATTTTCGGAGTTAATAAATCTTTGTGTTTTCAGGGCTTTGTGCCTATTAATGACTCTTAATATTATGCAATTAAAGGGCTTTAAGAGTATGCACTATTTGTTTGAAACATCCAAATCCGTTGGGCTTTATCTGCCTGAGCGGATATCTATTGCCCAAATTAGGAGGTGTTTGCAAAAAATGTATTTATGTTGCTGTAAGTTCTGAATACAGCGTAAACAAAGCAATAATGACTGATAAAGAAAAAAAGTTGATTGATAAAATTTCTTTAAAAAAATGCAAGGAGATTTTATCCGGCGGCGGCGAGAATTATTCGGATGAAGAAATAATTGAAATCCGGAATTACCTATTTGAGTTGGCTCAAATAGATTATGAAGTCTTTGTATTCAACCAAAATAAAGAGGATTTAAGAGAAAAGGAATTTGAAAACATAGAAAATGAGAAAAATATAAATTATAAAAACGCAGCATAAAATGAGAAAAGCAATTTTATACATCCGAGTCTCAACGGATGAACAGGCTGATAAAGGATACAGCCTCAAGCACCAAGATGAGCAACTTAGGAAATATTGTGAAATGCAAAATATCCATGTTGTAGAATTATTTAAGGAGGATTATTCCGCTAAAACTTTTAATCGACCAGAGTTTACAAAACTATTAAACGGGTTAAAAAAACACAGAGCGAAAGCGGATTTAATTCTCTTTACTAAATGGGACAGGTTTTCTCGAAATACTGGAGATGCCTATGGAATGATAAATACATTAAATAAATTAGGAGCAGAACCTCAAGCCATTGAACAACCGCTGGATCTTACCATTCCCGAAAATAAAATTATGTTGGCTTTTTACTTAGCCGCACCCGAAGTTGAAAACGATAGAAGAGCACTAAATGTTTTTGTCGGAATGCGGCGAGCAAAAAAAGAAGGTAGATGGATGGCAACAGCTCCACGAGGTTATAAAAATATAACTAACGAAGATGCTAAAAAAGTAATTGTGCCGAGTGAAGACGCCACAACCATAAAATGGGCATTCGGAGAATTATCAAAAGGCATTTACCATGTCGATGAAATTAGAAGAGGTTGCAATCAAAAAGGGTTAAAGTGTAGTAAAAATAACTTTTGGCACTTAATAAAGAATCCGGTTTATTGCGGTAAGCTTCACATACCTGCTTATAAAGATGAAGAAGCGAGTATTGTGGATGGGAGTCACGAACCATTAATTAGTGAAGAATTATTTGAAAAGGTACAAGATATTTTAACTGGCAGAAGGCGAAAATTGGCGTATAAGATTTGTGCGAAAGAGGAGCTACCGTTACGTGGTTTTATTACTTGCCCAAAATGTGGTAAAAAATTAACTGGTAGTGCGTCGACAGGAGGAAGTGGAATTAAGCATTTTTATTACCATTGCACAAAGGGGTGTCCTGAAAGAACGAAAGCTTTTGAAATAAATGACACTTTTTCGGATTACTTGAAAACTATCATATTTAAAAATGAGGTGCAGGAATTATATCAAAGTATTGTAAAGACTGTTTTTACTTCGAATAGTGAACATAAAGCCCTTAACCAAAATCAAATCCAAGCCGAAATTCATAAGAATCGAGAACGGATAAATAACGCCCAACAATTGATGCTTGATGGGGTAATAAGTTCATTGGAGTATAAGGAAATTAAAAAGCGTTACGAGCCAATTATAGACGGTTTGGTGCAAGAACATTTAGGTAGTACCCAAGCGGACTCTGAATTCAAAAAATATTTGAAGAAAGGGTTGCAAATTGTGAAAACTCTTGATTCTGTTTACGATACAGCCCCCTTACCTAAAAAGCAACAACTTATCCGTTCGGTTTGTAAAGAAAACTTGCAATTTGAAAAAGATGGAGTTCGAACGGTAACTTTGAACAGAATGCTAACGCTAATTTCTAGCGTTAGCGGGCAGTATAGCCATAGAAAAAATGGGACAGTCAGCGATTTATCGCTACTGTCCCATCACGTGATCCCGAAGGGATTCGAACCCCCAACCGTCAGAACCGGAATCTGACATTCTATCCAGTTGAACTACGGGACCATTATCCTGCAAAGTTACCAAATAATTAGTAAACCTTGCCTTTTGTATATTTTTAACTGTAACCTTTATAAACCTTTTGTATTATTGTTCTTTTTATGAAGAAGCTGCTGGCCCTTAGCCTTATCTTTTTTACATATTCATTTGTTTGGGGCCAAAAACTAAGTTTTTCAGGAACTGTAAAAGACACAACGCTTAACCAACCATTGCCATTTGCCGTTGTAATTGCAGTAAAAATTAAAGACTCTACTCTTGTTAAATACACCAGAACAAATGAAAAAGGGTTTTTTCAAATAAATAAAATGCCGATAGATACTTATAGGGTAGTTATTTCGCACAAGAAATTTAACGATAAAACATTTTATGTAATAGGCACCGAAAAAAACTACGAGTTTGATTTTAAAAACATAGTACTCCCACCTAAAAGCACATTGTTAGATGAGGTAACGATTTTTGCATTTAAAGACCCGGTTTATTATAAAGGAGATACTTTAATTTATACAGCAGATAGTTTTAAAGTTAAACCCAATGCATCGGTTGAGGATTTATTAAGAAGGTTGCCCGGAATAAAAGTTGATGCCGCCGGAAAAATTACAGCGCAAGGCAAAGAAGTAAATAAAGTTTTAGTTGATGGCGATGAGTTTTTTGGAACCGACCCCACCATGGCTACAAAGAACTTGGCCGCAAATGCAGTAGAATCGGTTCAGGTGTATGAAAAGAAGGATGAAAACGCAAGCGCAGATAACAGCGCAGAGGAAACAATTAAAGTAATGAACCTTAAATTAAAAGACGATGCAAAAAAAGGATACTTTGGAAAAGCTACAGCCGCTAGCGATTTTCAAAACTTTTATGAGGGAGAGCTTTTGGCTAACAGGTTTAGGAACAAACAAAAAATTTCTGTTTTTGCATTAACTTCTAACACCCCTAAAACCGGATTCGGCTGGGGAGATATGGATAAGTTTGGTTTAAACAATGAAGAGAGTTATTCGTGGGATGAAGACAACATGACCTTTAATGGTCCGGATAGGGGACAAGGAATTCCTACTACTTTAAATTCGGGAATTTATTACAATGATAAATTAAACAAACGAACAAAAATTAATGCTAATTATAGTTTTAAAAACAATTCGCTGCTTACTGAAAATGAAGAGAAAAGCCAATATTTTTTACCGGACACTACGTATACCACAAACAATAAAAGCACAAGCCAAACAAATGCACAGCTGCACAATTTAAACTTAAACTTAGATTTTGAAATAGATTCTGTTACCAAAATATTTTTAATTCAAAAAACGGTATTTAATGTATCAAAGTATTCAAGCACCACAAAAAATAATTTCGTTACAATAACAGATTTTGTTACTCGAGAAACAGAAAATATAAACACCAATGAGTCGGAGGGATTAGATTCAAAATCGAATTTACACTTAGAAAGAAAATTTAAAAAGAAAGACAGAAGTTTAAATATATTTTACACCTATGAAGTTAACAACAACAAAAGCTCAGGAAACCTCATCACAAAAAATACTTTTTATACCTCAGCCCTTACACCTATTAATGATTTTGATCAACGCAAAGAAAATACTTCATTTACTGATTTACACAAAGTCGCAATAAATTTTTACGAGCCCATTACAAAAAAAATAAAAACCGATATGGGCTATGAATATACGTATACTACCAGCAATCAAAATAAAATTTCATTAAATAAATTTAATAACGAGTACAGTGTTTTAGACTCTGTTTATTCTAACGATTTTATAAATTATAAATCTATTCATCAGGCACGTATGCGCTTTATATATGAAATAAAGAAATATAGCATTAGTATTGGTGTAAAGGCACGAAATGTAAACTTAGATAACGTAAATTATTTTAACGGAAGTAAATTCAATCAAAATGTAAACAACTTACTTCCCTTTGCAAGGTTTAATTATAACTTTAATCAAAACACCCGCTTTAATTTAACCTACAATTCTAATTCACAATTACCTTCTATTAACCAGTTACAACCTTTGCCTAATAATGCAAACCAAAATTTTATAACCTTAGGCAATCCAAATTTAAAACCAACTTTTTCTAATAACTTAATGTTGAATTTTAATACGTATAAACCAATTTCCGGAAAATATATGTGGCTGGGCGGAAGATTTAACCAGGTGCAAAATGCGTTTTCAAGTAATTTAGTTTATGATTCATTAGGCCGTTCTATTTCCACACCCATAAATGTTGATGGAAATTATAGCGGCAATACATGGCTTGGAGGAAGCTTGCCTTTTTTCCAACGAATGTTATCTATAAATGCAGGATGCAACACTAATTTCTATAGCAATTATAATTATATCAATAATCAAAAAAATATTACAAGAAATACAGGAATTGGTGGGAACTTAGGATTTGAAGTTAATTTAGAAAAGCTTGTTTTTGATGTAAGTGGTAATTACGATTACAACATACCTTATTCGTCTATTGGCAACCAAAACAGCGAACCATATACCACTCAAAATTATAGATTCAATGGTAGAGTTGAATTACCAAAAAAAGTATTTATAGAATCGGACGCAAATTATAATTTAAATAGCCGAAGGGCCGAAGGTTATAATATTAACTTTTTAATTATTAATGCCAGTGTAACAAAAATTTTTGGAAAGCTAGATAATATCATATTAGCCGCAAAAGTGTACGATATTTTAAACCAAAACATTGTTGCCAATAGACAGGTTTATAACAACATTATTACCGATAGTAAAACGAATATTATATCAAGATATTTTTTGCTAAGTTTCACTTATAAATTTAATAGCCAGAAAACAAAGGAGAACAATGAAAATGAAGATTAAATTTATCTCTATAGTTTTGTTGTTGGCTTTTGTATTTTGTTCAACAGCACAAATTACACATGGTAAAATTACCTATGAAAGAAAAACGAATTTGCACAAACGTTTTAAACACTGGGAAGATGTAAAAGAATGGATTAAAGAAAGTGAAAAGGTTAAGATAGACGAATTTGAATTGTATTTTAATGATACCGTTTCTTATTTTATGCCAATTGAATCGGAGTATCGCGAACAATACGAATGGGCAACAAATAAAAACAAAACGTATCAATTCTTTAATCAAGATGTAAAAATTACGCACAAAAAAATTTGGGGAGAAGAGTTCATTTTAAAAGACTCAGTATCAAAACGCAATTGGAAAATAACAGACAATCAACGTAACATAGCCGGTTATGTTTGCCGCAAAGCAATTTGGGTTGAGAACGACAGCAGTAAAATTTACGCATGGTACACAAACGAGTTAGAACCAAGTACGGGCCCAGAAAGTTTTAATGGTTTGCCGGGTGTAATTTTAGGTTTAGCAACAGAAGATGGCGGTACTGTTTATTTTGCTAAAAAGGTGGATATTATAAAACCAAACGAATCAATTTTTATTCTTCCTAAATCAAAAAAGAAACCGGTTAAATCGGAAGAATTTAAAAAACAACTTGTAAAAGACTACGGTAAGGAAAAATGGGGAAAAGCAATGATACTAAATAATTTTGGGGGCGTAAATTAGTGGATACCGGTACTGTAACTTGCTCTTTCCATTGGATTAATAGAAATAACAGGAATATTACTTATATCAACCATTTTTTCCGACATTGTTCCGCTAAACATTTCACCCAAGCTCTTATCTTTTTTATTCATTTGAATAATCATATCACAGTCATTCTTATTCGCGTAATCAACAATGGCTTCCGGAACATCATTTCCGGGAATTGATTTGTTAGAACAATTAACACCTTTTTCTTTTATAAACTTTTTAACCTGTTGCAAATAAGGTAATAATTTGTTTTCGTACTTAGTGTCAGATGGAGGAAATACAGATACAATTCTTAAATCTGCTTTATAATAATTTGCCAATTGAACGGCAATACCTACTTTTTCTCTACTTTCAGGACTTAAATCAAAAGGCAAAATAATATTTTTAATCATTTTTGGGGGATCGGTAGAGCGGATCGTTAATACAGGGCAGGGCGCATTTTTAATAAATTTACTGGCTTGGTTAGTAGCAAAAAAGGCTCTGAATTTAACATGTGTATCTAAGCCGGCTACAATCAAGGTAACTTTTAGTTCCTCTGCCTTTTTATCTGTTAATTGAAAAATATCACCTTCCAGGTTTATTGTCTCTATCACTAATCCGGTATCTTTTGCGGCATCTAGTTTTAATTGCTCTAAATCAGCTGCATGATTGGCTTGGCCTTCTTTGTACACATGCATTATAATAATTTTGGCCTTAATAATTTTGGCAATTTGGTAAGAGTACTTTACCGCCACCAACGATTGTTTAGAAAAATCTATTGGAACTAAAACTGTACTATTTTCTCTTAAAAGCATGTTTAAATTTAGCCCTAATTTAATTAAAATTCCCATCAATTTAACATATTTACCCACAAAACACTCTTAATAAACGATAAAAACTGCATTCCTAATTGGGCTTTGCATACTACATAGGATTATTTTTGTGTTAAATATTAAACTAAACATACTGTTTTTCAGTGTTTTATTATAATTTAGTGGTAAAGATTAAACTTTTGTTAATTGTAAAAGTCAAACGAACAGACTAACCCATAAATTAAGGAAAATGAAAAAATTATTAATAGCAATAATTCCGTTTTTAGGAATTACGTTAAATGCACAAGAAGATAACACTTGGCGTTGGGGACTTCAAATTGGCCTTCATGGAAACAAATCATATTTTATTTCCGGGCAAAATGGGGCACATGCCCGTTTTCATCACAATACGCATGGCTCAGGTGCCTTTGATATAATTGGAAGATACGATTATAACAAGCACTGGATGATTCAAAGTGGATTAGGTTTTAATTCTATTGGTTTTGAACATGCCATTGCAAACTTTTATTCGTTTAACCAGGCCTCGTCTCGTTTTACCAAAGTGAATTCAAGTTTTGGAACCGTTGAAATCCCTTTAATGGTTTCTTATAAGTTTAACCCAAACTGTAAAAACTGGAAATGGTTTATTAGTGGGGGTGCTTCTGCAGTATTTATTGGAGCAAAAACACAAAGCTCCAATATAGTTAATGATACGGATGGGCCAACCAACCAAAGCATCTTTACATCTGAAAGCAAAACCAAATCAGGAGGAAATTTACACCTTCGATTTGCAATTGGCAGAGAAAAATTATTTAAATCAGGACGTATGTTAAGTTTTTCTGCAGTATGGAATGTTGGCTTAGCTCAGATGGCAACTTCAACTGTTAATTATACTTTAGATAATCAAACATACAATCATACCTTTGGAAACAATGGGAATTTCTTTGGGTTTAGAATGGCCTACTTTTTTAAACCCTTTCAAACTGCCAGCTCTAAAACAGTAAGCAGTATCAATTAAATCCCTTTTAAATTATAATTTCAAGAACAAAAAAGACCGCCAATAAGCGGTCTTTTTTGTTTGATCCTTTTTTAAACTTAATTTTCAAGTTTTATAATTTTTTGATGCGATTTAGTTTTCTGTTCTGTATTTATTATTTCTAAAAAATAGACACCTGGTTTTAATGCACTTAAATCTACATTCATTGTTTTGTAAACAACCTGATGATTGTTCTCCGCTTCAAAAATAACTTTCCCGCCAATGTCATAAATTACAAGTTTATTAAAAGAAGAATTACTGCTTCTGATAAATAAATTATTTAATACAGGGTTAGGGGAGATGTAGAATGAATTTTGAAATAAATTTTCATTTACACTCACATTTCCAACAAAGTGCATTGAAAAAGTGACACAGGTTTTGCAATTAGCTAAATCGGTTGCGCAAATGGTGTGGCTGCCAACACAAACGGAATCATTAGGAAAATAGGCATTGTTTATGGTATCACCATCTAAGGTAAGTACCGGATCATTTGGTGGAGGTGCATATCCTCCACTCCATGTAACATAAACACTGCCGTTGCAACATGATGGGCAAGTGGCAGGCAATATAGTAGGGGTATTAACTACCAAGGCAGCAGTAGAAGTAATAGGTAACTGAAAAAATTCGTAAGAAACTAATGCGCTTAAAGAATTGTAAACGCTAATAGTATATACAGAAGAGCAAGCACATAAATTACTTACTGTTAACGATGTTGCAGTTGAAACTTGTGTGGTTGAATTTGGGCAGCTTCCGGTATTAGTAACTACTGCAGTAAAGGGGCCATTTACACCAACTGTATCTAAAAACACAATTGAGCCATCACAGGTTTGAAAACAAGAAGGTTGATTAATTGTAATTGAAAAGTTTTGTGAATAGCTTAAGGCATTACAAAACGCAAATAAAAATAAAAATAGCTTTTTCATATGTTTAAAGATACAAAAAAACAGTTAATCTATAACCGCAATAACCTTAAGTTCTATAGCAATAGGTGTTGGTAATTTATTAATTTCAATTGTTGTTCTACACGGTGCGCTTTCTTTAAAATATTCTGCCCAAATTTTATTGTAAATTGGAAAATCATCTTTCATGTTGGTAAGAAATACCGTAACGTCAATTATTTTATTCCAACTACTTCCCGAATCCTCTAAAATATATTTGATGTTTTGAAATACGCTGTGGCATTGTTTGGCAATATCGTAACTTATTATATTCCCGTTTTCGTCTAGTTCTACTCCCGGAATTTTTTTAGTGCCTTTTTCGCGTGGACCAACCCCGCTTAAAAACAATAAATTCCCTACTTTTCTTGCATGAGGATACAAACCTACAGGTTCCGGGGCTTTTGATGATTCTATTTTTTCAGACGACATAATTATTAATTAATATTCAAATTTAGGGATTAGTTCAATAAATCATACATTATTTAATAAAACATTTGTTCACTTGTATTTCTAAATTATCTGTATTTTTAAAAAGTGATAGAAACATTAAAATACTGGGACACCCTCCTCTTCCTTAAAATAAACGACTTTAATAACCCATTTTTAGATAAAGTAATGTGGTTATTAAGCAATGATTTTTTTATTTACCCGTTTATTGCAACTTTTTTGTTTTGGTTATTTAAAAAAACAGGAGGAAAACAAACAGCTATTGCTTTATTGGGAATTGGCTTTTGTATTGCCACTTCCGATTTAACATCAAATTTTGTGAAGCATAACGTTAAACGTTACCGGCCAAGCCATAATTTAATTATTAAAGAAAAAGTACATTCCGTTAATGGATACAAAGGCGGAAATTATGGATTTTACTCTGCACACGCCTCCAATACTTTCTCTATCATTTGTTTATTATTTTTATTTGCAAAAAAATTAACGAATAACAATAAGTGGTATTTGCTTTTTCTTTTGCCGCTAATTATTTCTTACAGCAGAATATATTTAGGGGTTCATTATCCCTCTGATATTATTGTAGGAGGGGTTGTTGGAATTAATATTGGATTTTTGGTAAAGTTTTTATTGAACAAATATTTTAGAAGCGTATAATGAAAAGGAAAATAATTTTTTGTACAATGCCATTTTTAAGTATAATTAGTTGTTTTGCGCAGTTACCTAATACCGATTTATTTTTATTTGAATTGGATGTAAAGAATAACGGACTTATTAAATCCGGTAAAAACATTACCAACAGAGTTGGATACGATAATCAACCTTCGTTTTCACAAAATCAAAAGTCAATTTATTATACCTCTATTAAAGAAGATAAGCAAGCTGATGTTTATTCTTATCAAATAAGCTCAAATAAAACAAAACAATTAACAAAAACCATAGAAAGCGAATATTCTCCAACAGAGGTAAATTTTAAAAAAGCCATAGCAACGGTTTCCGTTCTAAAAGACAGCTCACAAATAATTCGTTTTTACGATACAAAAACATTTACGGTAATTCCAACCGAGCTTGATAAAATTGATTCTGTAGGCTATTACACTTTTTTGAATTCAGATACGGTTATATATTACAAATTAACAGAGCCCCATTCATTACGCTTTCATTCGCTTTCAACGGGCGAAGATAAATTTTTATGCAAACATCCTACCAGAACTTTTAAAGCCATTAATCGCTCGCAATTAATTTATGGCGTTAAAGACAGCGTTCGTACACGTTATTTTATTTACGATTTTGTTTTAAGAAAAGCCAATTTATTTGCAACAATTGATAATGTTTGCGAAGATATAGTTTGGCATCCAGTAAAAGGCCTATGTGTTTCCAATGGGGTACAAATAATGAATTATAACACTAATAATGAAAAATGGAACGTGCTTTATGATTTTAGCACATATGGCGTTAAAAAAATTACACGTTTCTGTTTTAGTAATTCCGGAAAACACATAGTGCTTGTAAATAACAATTGATAGTTGCTTTTATATATTTTTTAGCCATTGTTTTTTTAATTTACAAAAATGCTTTTTTTGGAATTTTTAAAGATAGTACTATTTCAACCTCAAAATTTTTATTACTATTTATTATTAAATGCATAGCCATACCGGTATTTTATTTCATTTTTAAAAAATATTACGGAGGAATAGAGTATTATGATGCCGGTGGTTTTTTTAGAGATGCTAAAACTATAAACGATTTGGCTTTTTCCAATTTTAGTGAGTTTTTTAAATTAATGATTGGATTACAAGATGAAAGTGAAGGCTCGTTTTTATTTGATAATTATATTACACGCACAAATAATTGGGACGAAGGAATGTCTAATAGGCTTATATTTAACGATAACCGCACTGTTATTCGAGTACATGCAATTATTCACTTTATTTCTTTTAATTCGTATTTCGTACACGCATTGTTTTCGTGTTTTTTTAGCTTTATTGGTATTACATTTATTTATAAAAGTATAAAACCACTTTTTTCCGGAAAAGAATTATTTGTTTTACTACCATTTGTATTGTTACCTAATTTATGGTTGTTTTCAGGTGCATTATTAAAAGAGCCTTTGGTTGTTTTTTTTATTGGCCTTAATTTTTATTTCATCGATAGGTTTTTTATTCAAAAACGCAAATTAGGATTTGCACTTATTTATTTTGTGCCCATTATTTTATTTTCTATAATTTTAAAACCCCAAGTTGTAATTATCGTAACTGTATTTTATTTAATTTACTCCTTATCAAAATTTGTAAAGTTTCCGAATTTGTATTTTATAGGTGGTGTTATATTAGTAATGGTTATGTCTAATTTGGCTTTGTTGCAATTTAAAAATGCAAATCTGTTTACTTATATTAATAATAAACAACGCGAGTTTACCGATTTAATGAACGGCGGTTTTTTTTTAAAGGATGAAACAAAATTTGTAAGAGTAAATTATGATTTAAATAATCTCAGTAAAGTTTCCGGTAAGGATGCTGAATATTTTAAGATAAAGTATGGAGTTCCTTTTTATTATTGGGAAGATAGTCACCAAAAAGATTCATTGTTTTGTTCATCAAACATAGATACTTCTACTGTATACAAATTAATTTACAAAATAGTTCCCGCTAAATCAGGATATAACATTGGGGCACTGGAATGGAACGTAACCGGCCTAAAACAATTTGCAAAGGCAATATATTATGCTGTAATCTACCCAGTCAAATTTAATAGTGTATTAAATGCTGTTGTTTCCCTTGAAAATTTATTTTTATTTATTTGTCTGCTTATTTCGGTTATAGGTTTATTTATCAGAAAGGATAAAACAACGCTTTTGTTTTTTATTGCCACTTTTTTGTTTTTGGTCTTACTGTTTGGATTCACTACGCCTAATACCGGTGCAATTGTCAGGTACAGGAGCATAGTAGCCCCATTTATTATTTTATCTTGTATTTATACCTTATTTAAAAATGAACCCAAAACAATTAGTAAAACAAGCTGAAAGAGTTTTTAAAGAAAATGGAAATACTGAAAATGCACTGGCCATGAGTAAGTATATGCAAAATAAGTTTCCTTTTTTCGGAATAAAAAAGCCATTAAGAACCAAATTAACCAAGCCTATTTTGATTTTAATTAATAGCCAAACCAACGAGCAAGAGGTTTTGGAAACAGCTGTTTTACTTTGGAAGAAAAAGCAACGAGAATTTCATTACTTGGCTATTGATATTATTAATAAGTATAAGAAGCATTTAAGTAAAGAAAGCTTTAATGCCATTGAATGGATGCTTGTAAATAATTCTTGGTGGGATTCGGTAGATGGTTTAGCTACTAATGCGGTTGGCCCTTTAGTATCTAAATACCCCGAATTAAAAAAGGAGATGAAGCGGTTTTCTATCGAAAAGAACATATGGTTAAATCGCATTTCTATCATACATCAACTCAGTTTTAAAAGTAAAACAGATCAAGAGTTTTTATTTACTGTTTGCATGCAACAAGCGCATAACACTGAGTTTTTTATTAGGAAAGCAATCGGTTGGTCGTTAAGGCAATATGCACGAGTTAAACCTCAAGAGGTAAAGAAATTTGTAGAAGCCAACAAGCAAATACTTTCGCCTCTTAGTATTAGGGAAGCCTTGAAGCACCAATAATTGGATGCAAAAATTTCTGTATATTTATGCAATAGAGCTATGAGTCTTTTCAGAAAAAAAAGCATTGAAGATATTTTAAAAAGCACTTCCGATGAGTCGCAAAAAAATGGTTTAGCGAAGCATTTGGGTGTAAAAGATTTAACAGCATTTGGCATTGCCGCAATTATAGGGGCCGGCATTTTTTCAACTATAGGAAAAGCAAGCGCCGATGGAGGCCCGGGGGTTATTTTCTTATTTATTTTTACAGCACTTGCTTGTAGTTTTGCTGCATTTGCTTATGCTGAATTCGCCTCCGTTATTCCAGTAAGTGGTAGCGCTTACACTTATAGTTATGTTGCTTTTGGCGAATTGTTTGCGTGGATAATAGGATGGGCATTAATTATGGAGTACGCCATTGGAAATGTTACGGTTGCAATATCTTGGAGCGATTATTTTACCTCATTAATAGCCAATGTTTCTGATTACCGAATGCTGGAATGGCTTTGTACAGATTATTTTACGGCAAAAGCCAATTATATGGAGGTGTATGCAATGCTAAGTTCCGGTATTACCTTGGCAGATGTTGAATCAAACCCTGATACCGCATATTTAGTGGAAGGCTTTATTGCTTATGGCAGTGCTCCTGCTATAGGGTCTTTAAAAATAATTTTTGATGCACCGGCACTTTTAATAAATGTATTAATTACAATTTTGGTTTATAGAGGAATAAAAGAAAGTAGAAATGCCAGCAATATTATGGTGTTAATAAAATTGGCCATTGTATTATTGGTAATTTTTGTTGGTGCATTTTATGTAGATACTAAAAATTGGAATCCGTTTTTTCCTAACGGAATAAAAGGATTGTTAAGTGGTATTAGCGCAGTGTTTTTTGCTTACATTGGTTTTGACGCTATATCTACTACGGCCGAAGAATGTAAAAATCCGCAAAGAGATTTACCAAGAGGAATTTTGTATTCCATTTTAATATGTACTGTTTTGTATGTTGCCATTGCTTTAGTAATAACCGGAATGGTAAATTACAGCGAATTAAAAGTTGCCGATCCCTTGGCCTTTGTTTTTGAAAAGGTGAAAGATTTAGAGTGGCTTGCAGGAGTTATTTCGGTAAGTGCAGTAGTGGCCATGGCAAGCGTAATGTTGGTTTTCCAGTTGGGTCAGCCACGTATTTGGATGGCCATGAGCAGAGATGGTTTATTACCTAAAGCTTTTGCAAAAATTCATCCAAAGTTTAAAACTCCTAGTTTTTCTACAATTATTACCGGTTGTTTGGTTGCCGTTCCTATATTTTTTGTAGATATAAACATGGTAACAGATATTTGCTCGGCAGGAACTTTGTTTGCTTTTAGTTTGGTTTGCGCAGGTGTATTAAAACTAAAAGTAGAAAATAAAAACTATAATCCTACTTTTAAAACGCCTTATGTAAATGCTAAATATGTTGTTCCGGTATTATTTTTTGGGAGCTTTATTTTAATTTACATATATGATAAAGCTACAATAGATTATTATTTAAAGTATGAATCGTTTAACGCCTTTTTAACCAAATTACCACTTTATACTTTTGTAAGTGTCTTTGCAATTATTACTTGGTTATCTATTAAACACAATTTTTCTTTAATACCCACTTTAGGATTGCTAAGTTGCTTTTACATGCTTTCACAACTTGGTTATAAAAATTGGTTGTATTTTATGGTTTGGCTATTAATTGGGTTACTTATTTATTTCGCGTACGGAAAAAACCATAGTAAGCTTGCTACACAAAATAATAACGCATGATAGTTTTAATTACAGGAGCCACATCTGGTATAGGAAAAAGCACAGCAGAAATTTTTGCTAAAAACGGCCATCATTTAATTTTAACAGGACGAAGAGAGGAGCGGTTAATGGAGTTAAAAGAGAAGCTGGAAAAAGCCTATAAAATAAAAGTACACACACTTTGTTTTGATATAAGAAACAATGATGAGGTTACAAAGGCAATTGAATCATTACCAAATGATTTTAATAGAATAGAGATACTTGTAAATAATGCGGGCTTGGCTGCAGGCTTATCAACTATTCAAAACGGGGAGCTTAATCATTGGGAAAGAATGATTGATACCAACATAAAAGGCTTATTATATATTACGAAGTTGGTAAGCAATAGCATGATAAAAAACAATAAAGGACATATAATTAATATTGGTTCCATTGCAGGGAAAGAGGTTTATGGGAACGGAAACGTATATTGCGCTACAAAGCATGCTGTTGATGCTTTAAACAAGGCTATGAGAATAGATTTATTACCGCATAATATAAAGGTAACTGCTATTAATCCGGGAATGGTTGAAACAGAGTTTAGTGTTGTTAGATTTGATGGCGATGCAGAACGAGCAAAAAAAGTTTACGAAGGAATGCAGCCGCTTCTGCCGGATGATATTGCCGAAACAATTTTCTGGGTTGCCAATAGGCCGCAACATGTAAATATTAACGACATAATTATAATGCCAACCGTTCAGGCAAGTGCCACGCAAGTTATAAGAAACAGTTAATGTTTAATTACCGAAATAAAATTCTTGTATTTTTATTTTGCTTTAGCGAGGTAATTTTATTTGCAACCAATCCATTTCCTGCATACGGAAAACCTGAAAAATATACTCGTTTTGGAATAGCTCCTGTAATTGGTTTTTATTCTTTAAACACAAAGCATGCGATATCTCCAAAAGCAAGAATGAGTTTTGCTGTTTTTTTAAAACGCGAACGAAGTATGGATAAATCATATAAAGCATTTATTTCTTATGGAGCAGAATATTTATTTCATGGAGTAAATTTTAAATCTTATTACTTTTCGCAAGATACTTTGCAATTGTACGACGAGTCTTTTTCCTATTCTTACGCAATGTTTATTCACGAATTAAACATACCCATACAAGCTAAGTTTACTTTTAAAAGTACAACAAACAGTAGGCTTACACCTTATATTTCTATTGGTTACATTCCAAGAATATTTTTAAGTTCAAATCTTACAATAAGTAAAGATGGAAACAATGTTAAATCAGAAACAATAAACTTAAAGTTTAAAAATCCTTTTTTAAGTTCCAAAATAAATTCATTTGCTTCGTTGAGTTTTGGAATTCAAAGCAACAGAACAAGAAACGAAAGTGTAACCGTTTTTATGGAATTAAATTATAAATATGGGTTTTCTCCCTATTACTTTAACACAAACTATTCGCCATCATCTTTGTTTATCAATTCAAGTCATTTATCTTTAAATATTGGAATTGCGTTTTAATTTATTTTTGATTAATTAATTGTGCAGAATTATTATAAAATATTGGGCTTACCAAATTTTGCTGGTGTTACAGAAGTAAAAAACACATTTCGTAAATTAGCGAAGCAATATCACCCTGATATTAATCCTAATGCTCAGGAACATTTTAAAGTTTTAGTAAAGGCGTATGAAACTTTATCTGACCCAAATTTAAAAACCAAGTACGATTATAAACTGAAGTATTTTTTAAACCAAACTTCTTCTGCATCAACAAAAACAGAAAAGAAACAATACGATTTTAATGAACAAGAAATAAAAAGAAAGCAGTATTACGAAAATTTATATAAAAAACCATATTATACCCCGCAAACTGAACAAGTTGATCAGCGCAAAACATTTAATGAATTTAGAAATATTTTAATTGCCACACCGCTTGCGGTATTACTTATTATGATTTTATTAAATGCATACACCCATAAACCCGACATTCACGTTGAAACTTATCCGGAGGAAGTGGTGGAAGTTGCGAATGAAGTTGAAAAGCCTGCAGTAATAACCGGAGAGGCTCCGTACTCCGTTTATTTCGGTGGCCCTGCATACGATTCAACGCATGCCCATCAGTTAAAAGTAAAAAATTTAAGTGGCTATGATTTAATTGTATTTTTATTTAACAAAAAGTTTGTAAGAAGTGTTTTTATAAATAATGGATTTGAAGTGGATATTGATTATTTGCCACGGGAGCTGTCTGTTTTTAGAATTATGTCGGGAACTGATTTTAAATACACCAACGAAGTAAAAAAAGCCGGTGTTTATGGAGCATTCACTAATCAATGCAAATATTACCAAAACAACAGCAAAATTAAGTTGAATAAAGTAAATCAATTAACCATCACTGATTTTATTTCCCAAGGATTTAAAGAAACAAACGAAGATGATTTTTTTAAAGAGAAATAATTAAATTAAACTTTCACTGTAATTGCGCGGTAATATGCGTGTAATTAAAGGGCCTTTTGTTTTTTCTTGTTTAGCCTTTGTTTCAATTATTTTTTCAGTTGCGTTTTGAAACTTATTAACGCCCACTAAAACTAATTTATTTTCTTTATAGTGTGTAACAGCTGTATTAAAATCTTTTTCTATTTCGTTTTGAATAAAATTATTTTGTAAGCATTTAATATATCCACCCTTATTTTCAATTTCTTTAAATTTTTCCCAAACTTTTTCTGCAAGTAATTCCGTTAGATTTTCTACGTAATAACTTCCTGCTGCAATATCTGCTACTTTATTTAAGTAACTTTCGTCTTTTAAAATGTGCTGCTGGTTTAAAGCTATTCTACTACTAAAATCATCTTTTTCTTCAAACGTTGAATTGTAAGGCATAACCACCAAGCTATTACTGCCGCCAATTATTGCACTCATTGCTTCTGTGGTGCTTCTTAACATGTTGTTATAGGCATCAGCTTTACTTTTATTAATTCCGGAAGTTTGGCAATGAATGTGTAACTGACAATTGGTGTTGTATTGCTTTTGCAAAAACGAAACCAGTTTTCTAAAAGCACGAAGTTTTGCAATTTCCATAAAAAAATCACCTCCAATAGAAAAGGAAGCGTGTATTAATTTAAAGGAAGCAAATTTTTCGTGTGATAAATAATTAAAATATTCATTTAGGTGCGCTAAGGCAAAAGCCAGCTCATTTACAATACTGCTTCCCGCCTCTTGGTATAAGGTTGCGTTAACTGAAATATGTTGTAATTTTTTAAGTACTTCTAAATCGCTTTTTTCGTTTTCATGCCACTCACCATAATGCGCCAATAAATAAAGCGGATCAATATTTATGATACACTTAATTTTTCCGTCAAACGCATTTTTATGTCCGTAGTGCTCTTTTAAATCGTTAATTAAATGCAAGGCATCGTTGCTAATATTAAATTCCGAATAAATATGTTCTAGCGAAATACCTTTTATAAGCTTTTCTGTATTTACTTTTTTGTGAATATTAAAAATTAATCCGCTGGCACCTCTTTTTAAAGCGTTTAATGCTTTTGTGTTAGCACTATCTTCATCTGTAACATCAATAAATTCTACAAGATCCCATTCAGAATCTGAAAACAGAGGAGTGTTTTTTTCTTTTAAATCTTCTGAAGTATAAATGGGAGATATATCAAAACCATTTTCGGTTTTCCAAATTAAAGAATTAAAATCAATCCCTTTTAAATCTTTTATTATTTGCTCTTTCCATTGCTGTGTCGTAACACCTTTAAACTCTGCAAATAGCTTTTCCATAAATTAAAAAATATGAGAAACTTCTTTTTTTACATATTCCAAAGCAACATCGTTTGGTAATTTTTTTTCTAAACTTGCCGCAATATTTAATATTGTCATAGCAAGTTCATTACTGGGTGCATCGTGAGCAACTTTAGTAGAAGATATATTAATTAGTTTAATCATTTCTTCTTTAGCTGTTTTTACCATTTCCCAAGCACCAGCGCTTACATAAATTTGTTGCGATAGATTGTGCTCGTACTCTGCTTTAATTGCGCGTATTAACTCTAATTGCAATTGATGTGCGTTCATACCATTTTTGTTTGTTCTTACCACCAAGGTATTGGGGTTTAATCGCTCTAAAAAAATAACCAATCTTTCATAGGCCTGAATTTTTAAGGGAAGAACAGTTCCTTGATTGGCTTTTTTAAGCTCATGGTCTCTTCTTCTTTGCTCGGCACTTAAAAAACTTTTTATTACCACATAAACAGCCACAAAAACCGCAGCTGCCGGCAATATAATTTTTAGTATTTCTACAATTGCTTCCATAATGTTCTAACAATTAGTTATTTATACAAAACACCCGCTTTTAATGAACTTTAAATTTCGAGATTTTAATTGGTATTTAAAAATTTAATGTACCTATATGGAATTATTAATTTTTCGCATCTTTAAGTAAAGTTATTTTATGAAAAAGTCTGTTTTTAGCGTATTTATGCTGTTTTTAGGCAGCCTTATTTTTGCCATATCCATTATTTATAAACCTAATAATACCATGAAACCAATTAGTTACGAAAAATTCGACAATTACGAAAAATTATGGAAACGTGTTGATAGCTGCGAGTCGAAAGGCTTAACCGAAACCGCTTTAAAGGTGGTGGAAGCAATTTATACCAAAGCCAAATTAGAAAGTAACGCCCCTCAATTTATTAAGGCCGTTTTACATCGCATGAAGTTTAAACAGTATAAAGAAGAGTTTTCTTTAGAAAAAAATATTAACGAATTGGCTTTAGAAGTAAACGATGCAAAATTTCCTATTAAACCTGTTTTACAAAGTTTGTTAGCCGATGCCTACTGGCAATATTTTAATAATAATCGCTGGAAATTTTATAATCGCACTCAAACCGTAAATTTTAAAAACGATGATATTTCAACGTGGGATTTAAAAACCATTAGTAGTGCTGTAATTAGTAATTACAAAGGGAGTTTAGAAAATGCGGATAGTTTAAAAGCCACAAAAATTAATATTTATGATGAGGTGCTTTATGTAGGCACAAACGATTGCCGTAAGTGGCGACCAACGCTATATGATTTTTTAGCACATCGTTCTTTAGAGTTTTTAGCCAATACCGAGTTAGATGTGCAACGCCCCGCTGCCCGATTTACCATTAACGACGATGTTTATTTAGCCGGATCCGATGAATTTAGAAAACACAAACTTGTTAACCCGTCAGACAGCTTAGAAACGAAGTATTATGCCTTAGGCGTAATTCAAGATTTAATTAATTTTCACTACAAAGATGAAAATCCGGAAGCTTTAATTGATGTAGATTTATTTCGATTGGATTACATACATACCAATTCGCAAAACCCTAAAAAAGATACTTTGTATTTTAATTCATTAAAGGCACTTCAAACAAAGTACAGTAAAAATCCACGCGTTACAGAAATAGATTTTAGAATTGCATCATGGTACAACAGTAAAGGGGGTTCTTATAATCCACTGGAGGGTGATAAATACAAATGGTATAAAAAACAAGCGCTTGAAATTTGTGAAGCCGCCATTAAAAGTATTCCTAATTCTTATGGAGCAATGCAGTGCAAAAATTTAATTTCACAAATTAAAGCAAAATCGGTAAGCCTTCAGGTAGAAGAAGTAAATGAACCCAATAAACCATTCAGGGCTTTATTAGCCTCTACCAATATTAATAAACTGTATTTCAAAATTGTAAAAACAACTCATCAAGAATTAAGAAAAATTCATAGAAAAGAATGGGGCGAAAAATTATATAAAGCCATAAATAGTTTGCCTACCGTTAAAACATTTGAACAAGATATTACAGATGATGGAGATTTTCAAAAACACAGCACCGAATTAAAATTGCCCGAACTTCCTTTTGGGTATTACGTTGTAATTGCCTCACACAATCCTGATTTCAAATACGATAATAACTTGGTTTCTTATGCGCAAACCATTGTTTCTAACATGGCTACATTAGAACGCAGGAGAGATGATAATGGCTCTTACGACATTCATGCGGTTAATCGCTTTAGTGGAGAACCATTAAAAAACATTTCTATACAAGTTTGGCACGAAAAATATGATTACAGTTTACGCGATTATAAATTTTATAAAGGTGAATTACTAAAAACAAACGAAAATGGTTTTTTAAGTATTAAACCCCAGGCTAAGTACGAAGACAATAGTTTTTATTTAGAATTAGTTAGCGGCGACGATAATTATTTTAATAATAACTCTTATTATACTTATAACCCGGGACATAATAATTATACTACAATTCACACGCACTTTTTTACAGATAGAGCAATTTACCGCCCCGGACAAACCATTTACTTTAAAGGAATTTTATTGGAAAGCACAAATAACAAAAACCCCGTTATTAAACCCAATTATCCGGTTAGCGTTATTTTGTACGACGTAAATTATCAGCAAATAGCAACGATAAATTTAAGAAGCAACGAATTTGGTTCTATAAACGGTTCGTTTGTTGCGCCGCAAGGTGTGCTTACCGGACAAATGCACATTACCGATGGACATGGTACTTGTTATTTTAATGTGGAAGAATACAAACGTCCAAAGTTTGAAGCTACATTTAATCCCGTTAAAGGTTCCTATAAAATTAACGATGAAATTGAAGTAAGCGGAAGTGCAAAAGCATTTGCAGGTAATGTTATTGATGGTGCCAAAGTTTCTTACAGAGTAGTAAGGCAAGTAAGTTACCCTTATTGGTGGTATTGGTATCGCCCGTATTACAACCAAGGTGGAGATGTAGAAATTACAAATGGTGAAACCATTACCAATGATACAGGTGCTTTTATAATAAATTTTAAAGCATTGCCTGATGAATCGGTAAGAAAAGAAAGTCAGGCTACATACCATTACCAAATAACGGCAGATGTTACAGACATAAATGGCGAAACACATCCAACATCAACTTACGTGGTAGTAGGCTATCAAGCGCTACAGTTAAGTATTAATGCTGAAGCAATTGTAAATCAAATAAAATCAAAACCAATTTATATTAGTACAAATAATTTAAACGGAGTTGCTGAAGCAGCAAAAGGTAATTTTAAATTGTACCGTTTAAATCAACCCGAAAAACCATTTAGAAAAAGATTGTGGCAACAACCCGATAGGCACATGTTAAGCAAAGAGGATTACTACAAAACCTTTCCAAATGATTTGTATGCGGATGAATTAAACAAATTTAAATGGGAAAAAGACAAAGTGTTTGAAAAAGCTTTTGATACCGGAAGTAAAACGGAGTACGATTTAAGCGCTGAACTAAAAAACCAAAAGCCCGGAACATACATGTTAGAGGCAATTTGTAAAGATAAGTTTGGAGAAGAAATTAAAGCATTTCAATATTTTACTTTGTATAATACAAGTGGAACGGCAATGCCTGAAATTTCACCGGCTTGGTTTTATATGCCTAAACATAGTGCCGAGCCTGGAGAAAAGGTAAGTTTTGTGTTAGCTTCATCTTACGATAAAATAAATTATTTGTATGAGGTAGAACATCAAGGCAAGGTTGTTACATCTACCAAACAAGCTGCATCTTTAAATCCCGTTGAAATTTCAATAACCGAAGAGCATCGCGGAAATGTTTCGTTTCATACATCTTTTATTAAGCACAATCGCTTTTATAATTTTAGTAATGTAATTAATGTGCCTTATACAAACAAAGAATTAGATATTCAGTTTGAAACCTTCAGAGATAAATTATTACCCGGTCAACAAGAAGAATGGAAAATAATTATTAAAGATAAAAAAGGCGACAAGCAAGCGGCAGAAGTTTTAGCAAGTATGTACGACGCAAGCTTAGATGCTTTTACGCCACACAATTGGTCGTTTTACGTGTACAACAGTTATTATACACGCTTTAATTGGACTTCACGCGTTGGCCAAATGAATAATTCTCAATCGTATCATAACTTACCATCTGATTACGTAAGTGTGCCAAGCAGATATTACGATCGTTTAAATTATTTTGGTTTAAGTTTTTATAGTCATTATTATTCACGAGGAAAAAGCAGAAGCAGAAGTGAGTACGATGGTGATGATATGAAAATGGCAGAATCGGCAAGCGTACCGATGATGGACGAAGAATCATCTAAAGAGAAAAGTGTTGGCGGAGCTAAACCTGCATCAAAAAAAGATTCAAAAAACGGATTAGCGAAAGCTGAACCTTTGGAAACAATAACGACTACCGACAATGTTGCTGATAATTTGCAACAAGAAGGAAAGGAAAAGTCAGGCGGAGATTTATCGCAAGTTAAAGCACGCAGTAATTTTAATGAAACGGCTTTCTTTTTCCCAAATTTAGAAACCAATGAAAAAGGCGAAACGGTAATTAAATTTACCATTCCTGAAAGTTTAACAAAATGGAAACTTCAAGGATTGGCGCATACCAAAGATTTAAAATACGGACAGTTTACCAAAGAAGTTGTTACGCAAAAGGAATTAATGGTGCAACCCAACCAGCCACGTTTCTTCAGAGAAAATGATAAAATTATTTTTATTTCAAAAGTTGCCAATCTTTCTGAAAAAGAATTAAGTGGAAATGCCGAACTAAAATTATTTGATGCTTTAACCAACGAAGAAATATCTTCAAAAATAATTGAAGCGGTTTCTGGAAAATTCCCAACAATTGGCTCAAGAGAATTTGCAGTTAAAAAAGGACAAAGCACTTCCTTAGAATGGACACTAAATATTCCGGAAGGATATTCTGCTGTGAAATATAAATTAGTTGCTAAAGCGGGTAACTTTGCCGATGGAGAGGAAATGGCTATTCCTGTTCTAACAAACAGAATGCTGGTAACTGAAAGCATGCCATTGCCAATTAGAAGTAATCAAACAAAAGAATTTAGTTTTACTAAGTTTATAAATCAAAACAACAATTCTACTACATTAAAAAATCATGCGTATACATTAGAGTTTACTGCAAACCCTGCATGGTATGCTGTTCAAGCTTTGCCTTACATTATGGAATATCCGTATGAATGTGCAGAGCAAACTTTTGCACGTTATTATGCAAATAGTTTAGCCAGTTATGTGGTAAATTCTAAACCAAAAATAAAAGCAGTATTTGACGCCTGGAAAACATCAAGTCCTGATGCGTTCTTATCTAACCTTCAAAAAAATCAGGAGTTAAAAGCACTTATTTTAGAAGAAACGCCTTGGGTGTTGCAAGCAAAAAGCGAAAGTGAAAATAAAAAACGCGTTGGATTATTGTTTGATTTAAACACCATGAGTAATGAATTAGCGCGTGCATTTAGAAAATTGCAAAAAGCACAAACATCTAACGGCGGTTTCTGGTGGTTTGAAGGCGGGCCTGATGACTGGTATATTACTCAGCATATTTGCAGCGGGTTTGGACACTTAGATAAATTAAATGCCGTTAAAGTACGCGAAAATTCACAAGCCTGGGATATGCTTTATAAAGCTGTAAAATATTGTGATGATAGAATGCGTGAAGAATTTGAGCGGGTTAAAAAATACAATAAAAATTACTTGAAAGAAAATCATTTAAGTTACATGGCTATTCAGTATTTGTATATGCGTAGTTTCTTTTTAGATATTGAAGTTGATAAAAGAAACAAAGAGCATATGGATTATTACAAAAAGCAAGCGCAAACATATTGGTTGCAAAACTCGCGCTACATGCAAGGAATGATTGCTTTAATTTTGCACAGAGATAAAGATGTAAAAACTCCGAAAGACATTTTAAAATCTTTAAAAGAAAATAGCATCAATAGCGAAGAAATGGGAATGTATTGGAAAGAAAACTACGGGTACTATTGGTATCAAGCACCTGTAGAAATGCAGGCTTTAATGATTGAAGCTTTTGATGAAATTAATAATGATACAAAATCGGTTGACGATTTAAAAACCTGGTTAATTAAGAGTAAGCAAACGCAACATTGGGGTACAACTCGCTCTACTACCGAAGCGGTTTATGCAATGCTTTTAAAGGGCAGCGATTGGTTAAGCACCGAGCCTAATGTAGAAATTACTTTGGGCAGTATTAAACTCGACCCAAAAACCGATCCTACCATTAAGCCTGAACCGGGAACAGGTTACTTTAAAAAAACCTGGCATGGTTCTGATATTAAACCGGAAATGGGTAAAGTTAAGGTGGTAAAAAAAGATGCAGGTGTAAGTTATGGCGCAGTGTATTGGCAATATTTTGAACAGCTTGATAAAATTACGCCACACGAAACACCATTAAAATTAAAGAAGCAATTGTTCTTGCAAAAAAACACTGCTTCAGGTCCGGTTATTGAACCTATTACAAAAGATACCAAATTAAAATTGGGCGATAAAATTAAAGTACGTATTGAGTTACGTGTTGATAGGGATATGGATTATGTACACATGAAAGATATGCGCGCCTCAGGCTTTGAACCGGTAAATGTTTTTAGTCAGTACAAATGGCAAGATGGTTTGGGTTATTACGAAAGTACAAAAGATGCATCTACCAATTTCTTTTTCTCGCATTTACACAAAGGAACATTTGTATTTGAATACATGTTGTACGTAAACCATTATGGCGACTTTAGTAATGGAGTAACCACCATACAATGTATGTACGCACCTGAATTTACAAGCCATAGTGAAGGGGTGAGAGTGAAGGTTGGAAAATAAAGTTAGTTAACCCTGACAGGGTCCCACCCTGTCAGGGTTTAATATAAAATTATTTTGTAGTTTTACGTTATGCGTTTGTTTTGTACTTCTGTAATGTTTTTAGTAACGTTGAGTTTTTTAGCTCAAATTAAAATGGATTCAATAAAAACACGAATTCAAACAGAGCAACAAAATCTTGTTCAGTTTTATCTCGATTCAACTACTACTCCCTTATCGCTGGAAGAAAGAAAAACTTTTTCGGGCATTCATCATTTTCCAATTGATTTAAAGTACAGAGTAAATGCGATTTTAAAAAAGTATGATCAATCAGATACAGTCATCTTTCCAACCTCCAGCGGAAAAAACAAACGATATATAAAATATGCACTAGCTACCTTTAAGCTAAATGGGAAAAGTCACAGTTTAACACTTTACCGAATGGCTGATTTGAAACGCGCTGATTTAGCCAATCATGTTTTTTTACCCTTTACCGATTTAACCAGCAACGAGGAAACTTACGGTGGAGGAAGATATTTAGATTTGGAAATAACCGATGCTAATACAATGCTTATTGATTTTAATTTGTGTTATCAACCTTATTGCGCTTATTCACACAACGGCTGGAGTTGCCCCATACCACCCAAAGAAAATTTTGTGAACGCAAAAATTTTGGCGGGAGTGAAAAACTAATTAAGTTTAATCAGTTGAAGTATTTTTCCTAACCACTCTTCATCCGTTTTATCAAAGCCGGAATATTCGTCACTATCTATATCTAAAACGGCAATTACAGCATTGTTTGTATCGTTAATAGGAATTACTATTTCTGATTTAGACAACATACTACAAGCTATATGTCCCGGAAATTCATTAACATCATCAACTATAATGGTTTTGTTTTGTTGCCAGGCTGTACCGCAAACTCCTTTTCCTTTTTTAATTCGCGTACAAGCAACAGGCCCTTGGAACGGACCCAAAACCAGCTCTTCATTTTTTACTAAATAAAAACCTACCCAAAATAAATTCATCCCAAATTTTAAAGCAGCACATATATTAGCCAAATTGGCTATTAAATCTGTTTCATCAGAAACTAGTGCTTTAATTTGAGGATAAAGTTCTTTATACTTTTCTTCCTTGGTGGTAGCGTTTATTTTTAATTCTTCAGCCATTTTTTTTAGTGAACTAAAACACTATTCGTTAATCCAGCCTACCAAGGTTAATACATCTTCCGCGTCAACTTTTTCAAATTTCTTTTGGTCGTAATTCCAAACGGCCATTCCTTGCTGGTAACTTTCTTCTCCAACAACTAATTCTTTTACTAAACCAATTGTGTTTTCAGAGGTTTTAAAATTCTTTAATTGAAAATGATATTTGCCTAACTCTTTATTATTATTCATTTGTAAAATTCTTCTTCCCGAGCCGGATGCTTTTGCTTCCGCTGCAAAACCATCACTAGGGTAAGTAAATGAAAGTTCTTCTACCTTATCGTTTTTCATGTTCACCGAAATAATTTTCTCTGAAAAATTTACAGTGGTTACAAATTTATCTTCCTTTTTTATAAATGGCGCCTTTGTGCCTGGCTTAAATGGTAGCTTGCCCATTAATGTTGAAACTTTTGTATCGGCGTTTACTTTGTATACACTTACTTCTGTGTTTTCTTTGTTATAGTACAAGTAAATAAAATTGTTGTTGTCAATCCACCACATGGGAGGATCAGGTGTTTTACCTTCTTTTACTATTTGTCCGTATCCTGCATCTTTTACCAATTCTATTTTTGGCTTGTTAGGCGGATATAAATTTAATTTAAACGGAAGGGTTGTTTTATCAAACTCAACATCTTGTCCGGGTTTTGCTTTAAAAGTCAAGTTTTTAACCTCTCCATATTGGTTGGTTTTAAAATTATAAACCGAGTAAAATTTCCCTTTTGCAAAATCGTTGGTGTAAAAAATGGCACTGTCGTTACTACATCTTACTAGTTGTGCGCGACCATCAAACAAAATTTTCTTTTCTTTTAAATCAAGAATATTACCAATCCCTGTAATTAAGTATCTGTCTTTATAAAGTGTGCAAACACCTAAATCTGTTCGTATATAATCTTTACCGCCTTGCTTTCCATTCACAATCATTAATTCATCACGGCCGGTAAAGTGTCCGTTTAAAAAATGGTAGGCATAAATTTTTTGTTTAAACTCCGCTTTTACCGGCGTTTCAATATGCACAACTATTAATGCTTGTTTAGCAGATGCCTGAGCTATTGCAGCATTAGCGCAATAAATTATTGTAGATAAAAGAATAATTAATTTACGCATATCTTTTAATTATTTAGAATTAAAAAAATCAAACAACAATCTTACACCAACACCGGTTCCTCCTTTTATTCTATAACCATCTTTAGCAGGAATAAAAGCAGGTCCTGCAATATCTAAATGGTAATACGGGTAATTGGTGTATTTTTCTAAAAACTTGCCTGCGGTAATTGAACCGGCGTAAGGCCCTCCTAAATTTTTCTGGTCGGCAATATCACTTTTCAGCATATCGTTATAGTCGTCCCAAAAAGGCATTTCCGCCAAACGTTCATGAACTTTGTATCCACTTGCTTTTAGTTTGTTGGTGTGCTTTTCAGGCGCGTTACCCATGCTTACAATGGCGTTTTGCCCAATAGCAGCCATAGCAGCGCCGGTAAGAGTTGCTACATCTATCGTTAATTCAGGGTTAAACTTTTTAGCATAATGTAATGCATCTGCTAAAACCATTCTTCCTTCAGCATCTGAGTTTAGCATTTCAACAGTGCTTCCGTCCATCATCGTAATTATATCTCCGGGCGCAAAGGCATTAAAACCGGGCCTGTTATCGGTGGCGGGCACTAATGCAATTACATGTAAATTTAATTTTGCCTTAGCAATAGCGTAAATGGTTGCGCCAACTGCTGCTGCTCCTGCCATATCACACTTCATTGCATCCATACTGTTGGGTGTTGGTTTTAAACTTAAACCTCCTGTATCAAAAACAATGCCTTTTCCAACCAATACATACGGCTTTTTATTTTTAGCATTTTTTGGTTTGTACTCCATTATGCTAAAGGTAGGCTCATCAACGCTTCCGGCATTAACTGCCAATAAGCCGCCCATTTTTAATTGAGAAATTTTTGCCTTGTTTAACACTTCCACTTTAAATCCTGCAGCCTTTCCCATTAATTTAAATGCATCTGCCAAGCCTTGCGCATTTAAATGATTTACCGGTTCGTTTACTAAATCTCTTGCTTTGCAGGTTGCTTCGGTAACAATGTTTACATTATTCAGTGCCGGAGCTTTAATGTTTTTACCTGCTAAATAAATATTTTTTAATGTATTGGCTTGTTTTTGTGCGCTTGGTTTATGTCTTATAAATTGATAGTTGGCAAGCGCAGCACCTTCTGCAACAGCATAAGATAAATCAATTTTATTGGTAGCGTTTGCTATGGTAAATTCGCTTGCTTTTAGCGAATTAACAGAGTCTGCCATGGTAGCGCCTTGTTTTCGGCAATCTTCCAATAATTTATGAAGGTCTTTTTTAAGATCTATCAATTGAACACAAATGATTCTTCCCAACGAATTAAAAACAATTTGTTTTTTATCTCCATCTTTAAAGTAGCTTGTTAAATAGTCGTTCTCAGCACTATTTATCGAGAATTCGGGCTTGTTTTTCCATTTATCGGTTAAAACAAATACCGATTGATTTGGTTTAATAGATGCAATTGCGGAGATTTTGGTCATAGGGTTCAGCTGGAAATTCCACGAATTTACGAAATACAATAAAATTTCCTAATTTTTATATGGCAAAACAAGCAAAGAATTTGGTAAATTTGTAGGAATTACAAACGATTCAGCATGAATGTAGATGCATTATTAAAACGCGCCATTACCCTCGATTTTTTAACAGTTGAGGAAGGAGTGTTTTTATACGAGAACGCATCTACTGCCGATTTGGTTTTTGTTGGTCACGAGCTAAGAAACATTCATAAAAAGGACTCTAACAAAGTTACCTGGATGATAGACAGAAATGCCAACACTACCAATGTTTGTATTGCCAATTGTAAATTCTGTAACTTTTACCGTATACCGGGCCATGCTGAAAGTTACATTACCGATATAGAAACCTATAAGAAAAAAATTGATGAAACATTTCGTTGGGGAGGCGATCAGTTATTATTGCAAGGTGGTCATCACCCCGATTTAGGTTTAAAATTTTATACCGATTTGTTCCGTCAGTTAAAATCGTTGTATCCAAAATTAAAACTACATGCACTAGGTCCGCCTGAAATTGCCCACATTGCAAAACTTGACAAATTAAGTCATACCGAAGTATTATCTGCTTTAAAAGACGCGGGCTTAGATAGTTTACCGGGTGCAGGAGCCGAAATTTTGAACGATAGAGTTAGAAGACTAATCAGTAAAGGAAAATGCACAGGAAGAGAATGGTTAGAAGTAATGAAAGCGGCTCATCAATTAAACATTACCACAAGTGCAACCATGATGTTTGGACATGTGGAAACCATTTACGAACGCTTTGAGCATTTGGTTTGGTTGCGCGAAGTGCAAGAACAAAAACCACAAAACACAAAAGGATTTTCTGCTTTTATTCCTTGGCCTTTTCAAGATGATGGTACTTTATTAAGCAGAGTAAAAGGAATAAAAAACAATGTAAGTGCCGATGAATACATTCGTATGATTGCACTAAGCAGAATAATGTTGCCAAACATAGAAAACATTCAGGCCAGTTGGTTAACCGTAGGAAAACAAACTGCCCAAATTTGTTTGCACGCAGGAGCCAATGATTTTGGAAGCATTATGTTAGAAGAAAATGTGGTAAGTGCAGCCGGTGCACCACATCGTTTTACGTATAAGCAAATACAAGAAGCAATTAAGGAGGCCGGTTTTGAGCCACAGTTACGCGACCAACAGTACAACAACAGAGAACTTCCAGAACAAATAGAAGAACAAATAATTAATTATTAATAAAAATAAAATGGCAAAAGAAACAAGCATACGATGTTCGTTATGCAACCGCGATAAAAAAGATGTAAAAATTTTAATCGCCGGTATTAATGGCCACATTTGTGATAACTGTGTATCACAAGCTTATCATTTAATTGTAGATGAAAATGTAACGGATAGCAATACAAAGCAAAACATTCAAAATGCACTTAACTTACTAAAACCTGTTGCAATTAAAGAAAAATTAGATGAGTATGTAATTGGGCAAGATGATGCTAAAAAAGTATTAAGTGTTGCGGTTTACAATCACTTTAAAAGAATTTCTCACGCACTAAAAAACAAAGAAGAAATTGAAATTGATAAATCAAATTTAATTTTAGTGGGAGAAACTGGTACCGGTAAAACATTATTGGCGCGCACTATTGCCAAAATGCTAAACGTTCCTTTTTGTATTGCAGATGCAACGGTTTTAACGGAAGCCGGTTATGTGGGTGAAGATGTAGAGAGTATTTTAACACGTTTATTGCAAGCTGCCGATTATAATGTGGAAGCGGCAGAAAAAGGAATAGTTTTTATTGATGAAATAGATAAAATAGCTCGCAAAAGCGATAACCCAAGCATTACACGCGATGTTAGCGGCGAAGGGGTACAACAAGCTATGCTAAAATTATTGGAAGGAACAGTTGTAAACGTACCACCTCAAGGCGGAAGAAAACATCCGGATGCAAAAATGATTGCAGTGAATACCAAAAACATTTTATTTATTTGTGGCGGTGCTTTTGATGGAATTGAAAAGAAAATAGCACAACGTTTAAATACACAAGCAGTTGGTTTTTCTGCTTCAATTTCTAATGAGCAACTTGATAAAGGAAATTTATTGCAGTATGTTTCACCTCAAGATTTAAAAGCCTTTGGTTTAATTCCTGAATTAATTGGACGCCTACCGGTGTTAACCTATTTAAAACCTTTAGATAGAGGCGCACTACGCCAGATTTTGACGGAACCAAAAAATGCTTTAATTAAACAATATAAAGCATTATTTAAAATGGAAGGTGTTAAGTTAGAGTTTGAAGAAGAGGTGTTAGAATTAATTGTAGATAAAGCGATTGAGTTTAAATTAGGCGCCAGAGGTTTGCGCGGTATTTGCGAAGCAATTATGACAGATGCTATGTATGAAATACCCAGTGAAGAAAAAGCGCCAAAAACCTATACCATTACTTTAGATTACGCTTTAGAAAAATTAAAGGCCGCTAAATTAAACCAGTTGAAAGTAGCTTAAGCCTACTATTAATTTATATAACTATTTTTTAAGTATGAATTTCTCCAATTACAATTTCACAGTTACCGATCGTTTTATTCGTTATGCAAAAATAGATACACAAAGTGATTCTAATTCACCCACTTGCCCTAGTACCGAAAAACAAAAAGATCTTTTGCGCTTGTTAGTTGAAGAGCTAAAGCAAATGGGAATTAAAGATGCAGAAATGGATGAGCATGGTTATGTTTATGCCACCATTGAAAGTAATACTACTAAAAATGTTCCGGTACTTTGCTTTTGTTCGCATGTTGATACCGCTCCTGATTGCACCGGCACGAATGTAAAACCGGTAATTCACAAAAATTTTCAAGGACAGGACATTGTTCTTCCGGGTGATACTTCTCAAGTGATCAAAGTTGCTGAGCATCCTGAATTGAAAGATCAGATTGGCAATGATATTATTACTACCGATGGCACTACGCTCCTGGGCGCCGATGATAAAGCGGGCGTTGCAGAAATTATGGATGCTGCGCATTATTTAATGACACATCCTGAAGTGAAACATGGCAAAATTAGAATTTTGTTTACCCCCGATGAAGAAATTGGAAGAGGTGCAGATAAAGTTAATATAAAAAAACTGGGCGCCGATGTAGGATATACATTAGATGGTGGAACTGCCGGTACACTAGAGAACGAAACTTTTAGCGCCGATGAGGTAACGATAAAGATCAAAGGATTTTCAACCCATCCGGGGTATGCGAAAAATAAAATGCAACATGCTGTAAAAATTGCAGCTGCCATTATCAATCGCATCCCAACAAATAAAGCACCCGAGACCACCGAAAAAAAGGAGCCGTTCATACATCCAACTTTTATTAACGGTGGTTTGGAGCAAGTAGAATTAAAACTGATCATTCGTGCATTTGATACTCCTACCTTGTTAAAACTTGAAGAAGAACTTCGCCAGTTAGTTATTGATGTATTAAAAGCCTATAATAAAAGTTCGTACGAATTTGTAGTAAAAGAACAGTATAGAAACATGGGAGAAGTGCTCGCTAAAAACCCTAACATCATAAAACATGCGCTTGAGGCAATAACGCGTACAGGATTGAAGCCTATACTCGATAGTATTCGTGGCGGCACAGATGGCTCGCGTTTCTCATTTATGGGATTACCAACTGCTAATATTTTTGCTGGAGAGCACGGCATCCATAGCAAACAGGAGTGGGTGAGTACGCAAGATATGCAAAAAGCAACGGAAACCATTGTTCATTTGGTGAATATTTGGGAAGAGAACTCGAAGTAATTACGAAGTACGTCGAGGTAGATTCCTACTTCGTTATCCGACATTCGTAACTTGTATTAAAACTGTTTATGAATAAAGAGATCCATCATCTTCCACCTCACAAAAATTTTGAAATTGATGTTCTTCGTCTCGATTTAATTCACCCTGAATATGGAGGAAATAAATTTTTTAAACTCAAATACAATATATTAAAAGCTAAGGAGCAAAATCCCGATTCAATTATTTTAACTTTTGGCGGCACACATTCTAACCATATTTACTCTACTGCAGCTTTTTGCGAAGAACACAAAATAAAATGCATAGGTGTAATTCGTGGCGAGGAAAGCATGATTATTAATTCTCCCACTTTACAGTTTGCTCGAAAAAAAGGGATGCTCCTGCATTTTGTTTCACGAAATGAGTACGATGGTAAGAATGAGAAAAGTTTTAGGGAAGAACTAAAAAAGCAATTTGGAAATATTTACATTATTCCGGAAGGAGGGAATAATTCGGAAGGTGTAAAAGGATGCGCCGAGATTTTAACCAACATTCCGTTTTATGATTATGTTTTTTGTGCTTGCGGCACTGCTTGTACTTTTACAGGAATTTATTCGTCGTTAAAACAAAATCAAATTGCTGTTGGAGTTTCTGTATTAAAAGGAGAGAATGAATTAATTAATGACTTGAACAAGTATGCTGATGAATTTCAATTTAAAAAATTAAAAGAAACAATAAATTACCCAATTTCTACGTCTTGTATTTTAAATAACTTTCATTTTGGAGGTTATGCAAAACACACTCAAGAGTTAATTGATTTTAAGCGAAGCTTTGAAACCAATTATAAAATTCCTCTGGATTATGTATATACTGCAAAACTTTTTTACGCGGTATATAGTTTAATAGATAATAGCAAACTATTACCCAATAAAAAATTACTTATTATTCATAGTGGCGGCCAGCAAGGGAACCAGGCCTATGAGCAACGATATAAAATTAATATGTAAATTTACCTAAACAATTTTTATGTTTAACCGACCTAGAAGAAATAGAAAATCTGCTGCCATTAGAAACATGGTGCAAGAAAATTGGTTATCAGTAAACGATTTAATTTATCCACTATTTTTAATAGACGGGAAAAATAAAAAATCGGAAATAAAATCAATGCCGGGCATTAACCGATTAAGCGCAGATTTGTTACTAAAGGAAATTGAAGCCTGTTTGAAATTAGGATTAAATACTTTTTGTGTTTTTCCGGCAATTGAGGATAAATTAAAAGACAAAAAAGCTACTGAAGGTTTAAATAAAAAAGGGTTGTATCCTTCTACCATAAAACTTATTAAGAAAAATTTTCCGGAAGCGGTTATTATGACCGATGTTGCGATGGATCCATATAGCAGCGATGGGCACGATGGTTTGGTGAAGGACGGTAAAATTTTAAACGACGAAACACTGGAGATTTTAGCAAAAATGGCCTTGGTACAAGCGGAAGCAGGTGCAGACATTATTGGCCCAAGTGATATGATGGATGGTAGGGTTGGTTTTATACGTGAAGCATTGGATGAAAACGGATTTACAGATGTTTCTATAATGAGTTATACCGCTAAATATGCAAGTGCTTTTTACGGGCCGTTTAGAGACGCTTTAGACAGTGCACCAAAGTTTGGCGATAAAAAAACATACCAAATGAACCCTGCAAATAGTAAAGAAGCAATTTTAGAAGGAGAATTAGATTTTACGGAAGGGGCTGATTTTTTAATGGTGAAACCTGCTTTAAGTTATTTGGATGTAATAAAAATTTTAAAAGATAATTTTACTTTACCAATTGCAGCATATAATGTAAGTGGCGAATATGCTATGGTTAAAGCGGCTGGAGCAAAAGGTTGGATTGATGAAAAGCGTGTGCGCGATGAAATTTTATTAAGCATGAAACGCGCAGGCGCAGATATTATTTTAACATACTTCGCTAAGGAATTCGCACAGTCTGTAAAGTAAATTTTAACATAAAGACGCGTGAGGGATTGTAGTGGAAATCCTTTTTGCTTTTTCAGGCAAAAAGATTGGAACGGAAAGCCCGACCCCTGCAATCAAAATGCTTTCCATATTAATCCAATAGCATTTTGATTCGCAGGGGGCACGCCCAAAACAGAAAAGAAGAATTGAAACTCACCGAGCATATATTTTTTACCGGCTTTATGGGTTGCGGAAAAAGTACGCATGGCAAAAAACTGGCAAAAGTTTTAAAGGTTGAGTTTATTGATTTGGATGATTACATTAGTTCTAAATTAAAAATAACTATAAACGAAATTTTTGAGAAGCATGGCGAAGATTATTTTAGAACTGAAGAAAAAAATGCTTTAACCGAAATATGTAATGCAAAAAAAAACCCATGCATTATTTCCTTAGGTGGAGGAACAATTTGTTTTAATAATTTAGTTGACGAAGTAAATAAAAACGGATTATTAATATACATTGAAACAGCTCCTGGAATTTTAAAGCAACGTTTACAGAGCTCAAAAAACATTAGACCCTTATTACAGGGTAAATCAGATTTGGAGGTATTAAATTTTATTAAAAATAAAATTATAGAACGCGAGATACATTATAAAAAAGCAAACTTAATTGTTAACGGATTAAATTTAACCACCCCACTACTTTTAAAAAGCATTGAAGAATATTATTCGAAATAGTTTTTTTATTTTTCAATTATTTGTATTCCATCAATTGGTTTCGCAAGAATTTCCTTATAAAAAAAACAATTTTGGTTTTAATGTTGGCGCTAACCTTGCCTTGGGCACGCATTTTCAAAGAATTGGGTTAAGTTTTAATGCCTATTATGTAAATACCTTTTTTCAGGCAAATGCGGAAACCCGCGTTTATTTTAATTTAAAAAATATTGGACCAAAAAAAATTCATGGAGAAGCAGTTACTTCTTTAGGTGTATTATTTGCTTATGGCGATAAACAAAATTATTATAATCCTTTTGTAAATATTATTTCAAACCAAACAGGATATAAGTATTCTATAACTTATGCATACAACGCTTATTGGAATAAAATAAAAACTTCGCAGCGCACCGGTATTATTGCTTTGCAATTTGATAAATTTTCATTGGTTACGGAAAACGATTTATTGGCGCCACCTTCTTTAGATAAATTCAGAACCGCCGCAGCTTTTATTCAATACCAGCATGATAGTTTGTTTCAGGTGGCGGTGAATTGCACCATGTGGACAGGGAAAATGGGCTTTAAAACACAACACCCCAATCCGCATTTTTATTTTGGTTGTTACATGGATACCACAGGAAGTGTTTACGGAAATATTTCAAACGGTTTGTTAAGCGGCCAGTTTAAATACAATATTGGTTATGGACAAAACATGCAGGCAAACCTTGGAGTTGACGCAGAGCAAGTTCGTAATTTCTTTCAAAATAAAATTATTCACGATATGCGTTTTTTACCAAAAAAGTGGGTGAAAAATAAAAACTGCCATATTCCAATGTTAGATGATAAAGGAGAACAATACTTATACAGAGAAGATCAAAAAATTAAGCCGGCCAAGCTTTACTTTAATTTATTTAGTAATCAGGGGTTGTTTTACTAAACTATTTTTTTAAGCCCATTAATTTACTTACGTACTTACCTACAATGTCAAACTCTAAATTTACTTTATCGCCAATTTGAAGATTTTTAAAATTTGTGTTTTCAAATGTATAAGGTATTATATGAACCGAAAAAAAATTGTTACCCGATTTTACAACTGTTAAACTGGTCCCGTTAATGGTAATGCTTCCTTTTTCTACAGTTACAAAATTAGAACTTACTGGGTGTTTAAATTCAAACTCCCAACTTCCGTTTAAATCGTTAATTGCTGTGCAAATTCCTGTTGTATCAACATGTCCTTGTACAATATGCCCATCAAACCTTCCATTAGCCGGCATACAACGTTCCAAATTTACAAGCGCACCAATTTTCAAATCTCCTAAATTTGTTCGTTTTAAAGTTTCGTCAATTGCAGTTACGGTGTAATTTTTCTCTTTAATATTTACTACAGTTAAACAAACACCGTTGTGCGCAACACTTTGGTCAATTTTTAATTCTCCGGTAATTGAACTAGAAAAAGTAAAATGAACGTTGCTATTTTCACGTTCAATGTTTTCAAGTTTAGCTTGCGTTTCAGTAATTCCTGTAAACATTATTCTTTAATTAAATGATTTATTAATACTTCTGTATTTTCCTTAAAAATTTCATATTCTTTTCCGGTTGCCGGTCCGCTAAAGCCGGTGTGAATTTTTACAATTTCATGATTTTTATTCAAGAAAATTGTAGTAGGGAAGGAGCTGATTTCATTTAATACAGAAAGTGTTTCGCTGGCTTTTTGTTTGCCACTTAATTGGGTTATTAAAACTTCGTATTCAATATTTAATTTAGTTTTAAATCGGGTTACTTGTTTCTTTGCTTTTTCAAAATCACTTGTTTTTTCAAACGCTAAGGCAATTATTTCTAAACCTTTGGTTTTGTATTTTTTATATACCTCTGCCAAATATGCGCTTTCATCCATGCAATTAGGGCACCAACTTCCCATTACCTGAATTATAAGCGGTTTATTTTTATAACGTTCATCGGTAATGGAGATTTTTTTGTTTTCTAAATTTTCAAAAGTAAAATTTAATTTTTCGCCTCTGTTTTTTACAAAAGTAATTTCATTTGCATCACGCAGTTTAAACGATTCGTTTTTTGTGGCCACCCATTCCTCTTTCCAATGCATGCCGCTGTAAAACATCCCCTTTATTTTTTCATTAGTATATTTGCCTATAAATAAAAAAGCATGCGAGCCATCAAAACAAGATAAGTAAATTTCATTTCCTTTTTTTATGCCTTCTAAAAAACGGTAGTCGCCTGTTTCGGTTAAAAATGTCCCATGAATAAAATCGGTTTGCTCTAAATGATGAAAAATTCCGATTGCCTTACTGCTATCTTTAGTACCCGGACTAAAAGTGGTTTCCCATTTTCCCTCAAAGTAGGGATTTGCTTTTCCGGGAACGGAAATAAATCGTAAACCATTTTCATAATCGGCTTTAAATGGAATTAATCTTTTTTCTGTTCGGTAATTATTTATCCAAACACCTTGCCAATCATCTCCAATTATTTTCGCTCTAAACTCTGTATCAAAAACAGGCATTTTAAAAAAAACAGAGTCTTTTTTTATTTTTATTTCGGTAACTGTAATTTTTTCCGTTGCATTTTTAATGATGATGATAGGTTTTTTCCCTACGTATTCTACATTAAAATTAAATGGCAATTCAATTTTATTTAATGTGTCAATTAATAAAATGCCTCTGTAAACACCCGGTTTTAATTTTGCAGCATGCAAAACATTACAAATAATAAAACCGAATATGAAGAATTTCAATTTCAATTAAACTGTTTTTTTATTGCTTAAAGCCATTAAATTGCAAATGCGATATAATAAACGCGATGCTACATTCGCATCCCAATCGTTATTTTCGGAAGGGCTAACTTCATTAATATCAAATGCTAAAATTCGCTTACCGCTTTTTACAATTTTTTCAATCAGAAATAAAACCTCTTCTGTTTCAAAACCTCCGGCTACCGGTGTTCCGGTGTTGGGGCAAAGTTTAGGGTCAAGGCCGTCAATATCAAAACTTAAATAAATATTTTCAGGTAATTCATTTGTAATTCTGTTACAAATTCTATCCCAACTGTCGCCACGGTATAAAGTATGCTTAATATCTCTGTCAAAAAAAGTTTTAACCCTGCCATTGCTGTTATTAATTAAATCTAATTCTTCTTGGCAATAATCGCGAATACCAACTTGCACTAATTTTGAAATTTCTTTAATTTTTAAAGCATTGTACATAATAGATGCGTGGCTGTATTCAAAACCTTCATATGCATTTCTTAAATCGGCGTGTGCATCAATTTGTAGTACGGCAAAACTTTTATGTTTTTCGGAAAGCGCCTCCATCATTCCAAGTGGTATTGAGTGATCGCCACCAACAAGAGCAACCATTTTATTTTTATTGATGTAGTGAAGTACGCGTTCTTTAACCCAATTATTCATATGAACGCAACCTTCATAAATTTCTTTACGATAGCTTTCTAATTCTTCTTTGGTTTCTTTTACTTTTTCACCGGATAATTCTGCAATAATAGTTTCTGCTTTTGCACGCAATGCTTCACTTTTTATTTTTAAGGCATCGCTTATTTCATCAAAATGAATTCCTAGTTTCCAAGCATCTTTAAAATTCGGGTCGTACAAATCAACTTGATAGGAGGCTTCTAAAATTGCTTCCGGTCCGTTTAAGGTTCCACCGCCATAACTAACGGTAACTTCCCATGGTACAGGTATAATTACTGTTTCGCTTTCCTCTTCATTAAAAGGTAAACCAAAAATATTGGCATCTGCAGTAGCAACACCATTTGGGTCGTAATTTTTTATCTTTTCAGCTTTGCTCATAATAATAGTAAAGCAGTAAAGATAATAAATTAAAGGTGTAAAAATGGAGCTATATTCAGCTTTAAAAATTAGAATTTAATAAATGTTTTGGTAGCCTTTAATTGCGTATCAACATCTATTAATTCTATATAGTAATTTCCGTTGTTTAATGTTTCTAAGTTAATAATGGCTGAGTTGCTTGTATATGCTTCTAAAAATACCCTTCCTAAACCATCCATAATTTTATAATGAAAATTTCCCGACTTAATTTTTAGATGAATAAAATCTTTAGTTGGATTAGGATAAATTGTAAACTCAGGTTTATTAGAAACGCTAATTTCTTTAATAAGTGTTACTAAATTTAAGTCACCATTAACTTCAAACGGATTAGACCATTTTACATTTGTATAAATATCATTACTGCTTAATGTTTTTAGAAAAGCAATAAGAGCACTTTTTTCAGTAGTAGTTAATTGTAAATTTCCTCCCGGACCTGATACACGCGGGTCGAGGTTAGTATTACTCGCGTTAATTGGAACTAAATTGTAATGTTCAATTACAGATTCAATTGTTGCAAAATTACCGTTATGCATAAATGGCCCGTTTAGTTGACCCTGTGAATTAAATAAATCTCTTAGCGTTGGTGCTTTGGTATTGGTTAAATCAATTGCAGTTGAAGAGCCAGCCACCGCAATTACTCCATTGTTAAGTGAGGCAGGGTCAATATCAAACTCCGGAGCACGATGACATCCCTGACAACCCGCACCTCCTGCAGGCGGAGGAGCAAGAAATAATGTTTTACCTAAGTTTTCTTGAGTAGAATAATTTGGGAAATTTGCATTTAAATTACCGGTTGCTGCTAAACCTTGGTCGAATTTAGAATCAAACGAATGAATGCTTCTTATAAATTGGGCTAAAGAATTTTGAATGCGCGTTTCGTTTATGATAGTATCTCCATAAACAAATTGAAAAAGTGTTTTATAATAACTAATGGTATGTAATTTTGAAATAAGGGAATCTAAATTTGGTTGACCACTTGTTCCGCTGAACCCCATTTCGTTAAAATCTTGTATTGGTTTTGTTGTTTGATCTTCTAATGAAGAAGCTCTCTCGTCCCAGAAAAATTTAACTTCCTGACTAAATTTAGCATGACTTAAACGCATAGAATGACGCCCGGTTGAAGCCCCTAAAAACCCTTTGCTTAAATGCGCTGTATCGCCAAATGCAAATTGTTGTTGATGGCAACTGCTGCAGGCAATAGTATTGTTTAACGAAAGTTTTTTATCGTAAAATAAAACTCTTCCAAGTGTTGCGCCTTTGTTGGTAATAGGATTACTGGTAGGTGTATTGTTTCGGGTAATGTAATTAGGGAAAGTTTGGCCGGAATAGTTAAATGGATTTGTTAAATCAATAAAACTGCTTGTTAAAACCAGTAAACCAAGAGCTAATAAAATTAGTTGAATAGGCTGTTTCATACCTGTTGTTTTTATATTAGACGTATGAAAGAGGCAAATCCCTCGTTTTATTTTATAATTTATGGGTTTAGCCTTTTTATTTTCCAGGAACCTTCTTCTAATTCATAAACAATTCTGTCGTGTAACCTGCTTTTTCGGCCTTGCCAAAATTCGTAATAGTTCGCTTTTAAAATCCAACCTCCCCAAAACTCAGGGCGTTTAATGGTATCAGCACTAAAATGTTTTTTTAATTCTTCCACTTTTTGCATTAATTCTTCACGCGAACTTACTTCGCTACTTTGTGCACTTGCCCATGAACCAATTTTTGATTCGTACGGTCTATTATTAAAGTAATTATCGCTGTATGCATCTGTACATTTTGTAACCGTGCCTTGTATCCTAATTTGTCTTTCTAAGGCGGGCCAAAAAAAGCTTAAAGATGCATTAGGATTTTCTGCCAATTGTTTTGCTTTACGCGATTGGTAATTGCCATAAAACCAAAACTGATTGTTATCAAACTCTCTTAAGTAAACAATCCGAGAACTTGGAATTCCTTCTTTGGAAGCAGTAGCTAATGTCATTGCCTGTACTTCGGGCACTTGCGATTCCACAGCCTGAGCCAACCAGTTTTCAAATTGTTCAAAAGGATTTTGTTTAACATCTTTTTCAGATAAAGTACCTTTTGTAAAATCTTCTCTTAGCTTAGTTATTTGTTCGTGCAATTTATCCATAACGTAAATTTACATCGTAAAAGTTAATTATTATATGGCATTTATCATATTTACTTTATAATTTAGCAACAATGAATGGAAATTTGCTGATAGCGAACCCTATGCTTAACGATGGCTATTTTAACCGTTCGGTAGTTCATATTTCTCAATATTCCGAAGAAGGAATTGTTGGGTTTATTTTAAATTTTAAAACACAATTTAAATTACGAGATGTAAGACCACAAGTAAAAATGGGCAATTTCCCTATTTACGATGGAGGTCCGGTGGCCAGAAACCAATTGTTTTTTCTGCATACTTTAGGCGAAAAAGTTTCAAATTCATTACAAGTAAAAGAGGATTTGTTTTTTGGTGGCGATTTTTACGAATTGCTACATATTATTGATCATGAAAACATAACGGAACAACAAGTGCGTTTTTTTGCAGGTTATAGTGGTTGGGATGTTGAGCAATTAGAGGATGAGATTAAGAAAAAATCGTGGTATGTTAATTCAGTTACGCCAAAAAATATTTTATCAACTAACGCTGATTTAATTTGGGGAGAAGAATTAGCAAAGCAAAAAACCGGCTTAAAAATATTTTCTGAAATTGGTTACGACCCTTCTGCGAATTAAAAGAATTAACTTTTCTTTCTCATGGAAATTACTACCGGAACCCCTGTAAAATCCCACTGTTCACGCAATTTATTTTCTAAAAAACGTTTGTACGATTCGGTTACATATTGCGGCATGTTGCAATAAAATAAAAACAATGCTTCACCTTTTAGCTGCGTAACATATTTTACTTTTACAAATTTACCTTTTACCGGAGGGGGAGAATAGTTTTCTATGAGTGGTAAAAAGAAATCGTTTAACTGACGGGTAGGAATGTGGCGCACTTTGTTTGCGTACACCTTCATTGTTTCTTCAATTACTTTTAATAATCGTTGTTTTTCTAAAACAGAAATAAAAATAATGGGAATGTCTTTAAAAGGCGCAATCCGCTCTCTTATTTTATCTTCAAAAGCCTTAGCAGTTTTGGTATCTTTTTCAATTAAGTCCCACTTATTTACAACAATAATTAAACCTTTTCGGTTTTTTTCTACCATGCTTAAAATGCTTAAGTCTTGAGCTTCAACACCAAGTTCTGCATCTAACATTAAAACACATACATCGCAATTTTCTATTGCGTTAATGGTGCGCATTACACTGTAAAACTCTAAATCTTCGTGCACCTTAGCTTTACGGCGCATTCCGGCGGTATCTATCAACCAAAAATCATATCCAAATTTTGTAAAGCGGGTGTGAATGGTATCTCTGGTGGTGCCGGCTACTGCAGTTACAATGTTTCTTTCTTCATCTAATAAAGCATTTACAAAAGATGATTTTCCAACATTTGGCCTGCCAACAATGGCAATTTTAGGAATATCTACATCGTTTAAAGCACCTTCATCTTTTGGTAATTGAGCAATAATAGCATCCATCAAATCTCCCGTACCGCTTCCGCTAACTGCAGAAACGGGAAAGACATCACCTAATCCAAATTGGTAAAATTCGGCGGAATTTCCAATACGTTCATTATTATCAACCTTATTAGCAACAACAATTACCTTTTTTTTACTTTTACGAATTAGTTCGGCAACTTCTTTATCAAACGGCGTAATGCCATCTGTTACATCTACTACAAAAAGCAACAAAGAGCATTCGTTAATGGCAATTTGAACTTGTTTTCTAATTTCTCCTTCAAAAATATCTTCGCTACCCTTAATATAACCGCCGGTATCAATTAAACTAAATTCAACCCCGCCCCATTCTGCTTTACCATAATGGCGGTCGCGGGTAACGCCGGAAATCTCATCAACAATAGCCTGACGGGTTTCGGTAATTCTATTAAAAAGGGTAGATTTCCCTACATTTGGTTTTCCAACAATTGCTACAATATTAGCCATAAGCGGCAAAGGTAAGGTTTTTAAGCCATTGCTTAAAATATTGCAAAAAAGAGGTTTAGTTTGTATATTTGGTAGGATGAGTCTAAGGTACAAGTATTTACTTTTTTTAAGTTGGGTAGTTACACTTTCCGTAATTGGCCAATCTAAATCTGCTATTACTCCTATTAGCCCTCATGTTAACCCGGCAGCCAAATTAACCGAAAACCTAGGTCAATGGAATAAAAACATTTTACTAAGGGCGCAGTTAGATGGGGGTGCTTTTTTTATTGAAAACAACAAACTCACTTTTAATTTTTACGATAAAAAGGCTTTTAAATTAAACCATATTAACGAGCTTAAGCGAGTAAAAAACAAGAAACAAAAAATTCGCGGGCATGCTTACGAAATAATTTTTGTTGACGCAAATAAAAACCCTACTGTTGAAAAACATCAAAAAGGTACAGATTACGAAAATTATTTTTTAGGAAGTGATAAAAGCAAATGGAAAAGCGATGTTAGAAACTATAAACAGGTTTTTTTACGAAACATTTATGATAATATAGATTATGAAGTGATTACCGGAATAAGTGGATTAAAGTATAATTTTCATGTAAAACCCGGAGCAAACCCTTTTAAAATAAAACTGAAATACACCGGGGTAGAAAATATAAAAATTAAAGACAGTGCCTTAATTTTAAAATTGGAAATAAATGAAGTTATTGAGCACAAGCCTTATGCTTACCAAATAATAAATGAGACCGTTGTTCAGGTGCCTTGTATTTACGTGTTAAAAGAAAATGTTTTGAGTTATGATTTTCCAAAGGGTTATAGTAAAGAGCACGATTTGGTAATAGACCCACTGTTAGTTTTTTCAGCGCAAATAGGAGCTACTGCAGATAATTTTGGAATGACCGCAACGTATGACAGCCAAGGAAATTTATATAGCGGTGGAATGGTTTATGATATTGGATATCCAACATCAGTAGGTGTATATGATGCTAGCTTTAATAATAGTGTGGGCTATGGTAATTCCGACGTATTTGTTACGAAATACAATGCCTCCGGTAATGCACTATTGTTTTCAACTTATTTAGGCGGATCAGGAACGGAAGTGGCGTCAAGTATGATTGTGGATAGCAATGATAATTTGTGCTTATACGGCGCTACTAGCTCTGCTAATTTTCCTATGCTTGGTGGGTCTGCCTACACCAGTTTTGCCGGAGGACCTGACTTTGGAATGTATTATAATGCTGCAGTTTTTTGTGGAGGAACCGATATTTACATTGCTAAATTTAATCAAACCGGAACTACGCTTTTAGGATCTACTTATTTTGGGGGTACAGGCAATGATGGTTTGAATTATATGACTACACTATCCCCTAATGTTTTACCTGTTACAAACGCTTGCAACAACAGCTTCCCAACCAATAATAATTACGACTCCCTACAAACAAATTACGGCGATCAGTTTAGAGGAGAAATACAGGTTGATGGATTGAATAATATTTATATTGTAAGTTCAACTCGCTCTAACAACATCCCAATTGTTGGCGGATTTGATAATTCTTTGAATGGAGGGCAGGATGCAATCATTGCAAAATTCAATCCGAATTTAACTTCTTTAATATACAGCAGTTATTTAGGAGGAAGCAATAACGATGCCGGTAACGGACTGTTTGTAACTCCTACAAGTGAGGTATATGTTACCGGTGGGACCACGAGTGCTAATTTCCCTGGCACAACCGGAGGTCATCAAGCAACTAATCAAGGCGGAAGTAGTGACGGTTTTTTAACTAGAATAAATGCGGCGGGTAATGCAATTATGCAATCAACTTACATCGGCACTTCCAGTTACGATAATGTATTTTTTGTTCAATGCGATGCTCAAGGTTTTCCTCATGTATTTGGTCAATCAAATGGCAACATGCCTGTAATTACACCAACCAACGCAGTTACCATTTATAGTGTTGCTAATACACATCAATTTATCTCCAAATATAATATTACGCTAACATCTAAGTTAATGTCTACTGTATTTGGCGCCAATACAGCAGGGTTTGATATTTCACCAACAGCATTTGCCGTTGATGAATGCAACAACAACATTTATCTATCGGGCTGGGGAGGAAATATTAATTTACCGGCTTCTTTTTCTTTAACCGGAATGCCTTTATTAAATCCTACACAAGCAACAACAACCGGTTACGATTTTTACCTAATGGCTTTAAGCCCTAATGCAAGTGGTTTACTTTATGGTTCTTATTTTGGAGGTAACAATAGTCAAGAGCATGTAGACGGAGGAACTTCACGATTTGATAGAAGAGGAGTAATTTACCAATCGGTTTGTGCGGGCTGTGGTGGAAATGATGATTTTCCGATTTCTCCGGGCGCATGGCCTTGCAATAATATTCCTTGCCCAACCGGACCAAATTTAAGTACCAATTGCAACAATGGAGTTTTTAAAATAGATTTTTTATTACAAAATCCTGTTGCTACTATTGGTACCAATACAATTTCGGGTTGTGCCCCATTAACGGTTAATTTATCCAACGTAAATCCGGGTACTAGTTTTATGTGGCACTTTGGCAATGGCATTACTAATTCTGTTACTTTAAATCCTAGTTTTACTTACACCAATCCTGGAACATATACAGTGTCTTTAGTAATTTACGATGCTAATAATTTTTGTGTAAGTAAAGATAGCACCACCCAAGTTATCACAGTATTACCTTTACCAAGCCCTAATTTTTCAATTAATTTTTCTCCTTGCAGTAATACGGTTTCTATAAACAATACAAGCACAGGAACATTAACAGCAAACCCTTATGTTTGGAATTTTGGAGACGGCTCCCAAACAGTAACTGCAACATCTCCCTCGCATATCTATAATACAACAGGTATTTATACCATTTCTTTACAAGCTACCGGTTTAAATGGTTGTAAAGCTACCAACACACAAACCATAAGTATTTTTAATTTTAATCCGGGTGTTACCAATGGTGTAATTTGCGAAGGCTTAGGAATAAATTTAAACGCCAACGGAGGAACTAGCTATACCTGGAGTCCGGGAACCGGATTAAGCAATACAAATATTGCTTCTCCAAATGCCAGCCCAAGCGTTACAACCGTTTACACTATTACCGTTGAAAATAACACGCCGGGTTATTCTTGTTTTCAAACATTAACTACACAAGTAACAGTTCATCCAAAACCGGTTGCAGATTTTAATTACAGCATAAATCCTTGCGGCGGCGGAGTAAGTTATATTGATTCTTCTTATACCAACGTAACAGCTTGGGATTGGACTTTAACACCTACACAAACATCAACCTTACAAAACCCATATTATTTTTACAACAATGGTGGAGATTTTACGGTGACTTTAGTTGCAACAAATAGTTTTGGATGTAAGGATACAATAAGTCAACTTATTTCTGTTCCAATTCCTCCGCCTTTATCGGTTAATGGAAACTCGTTTATTTGTAAAGGAAGCAATGCGCAATTAATTGCGGGTGGCGGAATTTCTTATTCTTGGTCGCCAGCCACACATTTAAATGCACCCAATGTTGCTACGCCGCTTGCATCACCAACAGTATCTACTATTTACACAGTAGTTATTACAACAAGTGCAGGATGTGTTTTTACACTTAACACAACGGTTCAAGTATATAATTTATCTAACAGTCCTATTTCTGCCAGTGCTAATCCTCCAAGTGTTGTTCAAGGAAATTCTTCATTACTATCTTACAGTGGCGACCCCGGAGCAACAATTAATTGGTTCCCAAGCAACACGGTTTCTCCAAAAACAGGGTATACCGTAAATGCTATACCCGATAGGCCTACAACTTATACCGTAATTGCAGTAAATGGTTCATGCAGAGAAACACTTTATGTTTTTGTAGATGTAGTTTTAGGAGGATGTGTAGAAGGCGATGCATTTGTGCCCAATACTTTTACGCCAAATAATGATGGGCAAAATGATATTTTATATGTGCGCGGTTTAAAAATGGATGAGGTTTATTTTGCGGTTTACAACCGTTGGGGCGAAATGGTTTTTGAAACCAACGATAAAACCAAAGGTTGGGATGGAATTTATAAAGGCCGCCCTGCCGATGTGGGTGTGTTTGGCTGGTACCTAAAAGTAAAATGCGTAGATGGGCAGGAAACTTTTAAAAAGGGGAATGTAACGCTGATAAGGTAGGCTATTAATAAAGGATAAGTCTCGTAAAAAATAAGCAGCTAACATTCTTAAAAAATTAATAAGTATGAAGAAATGTTTTTTGTTTTTGCAATAACATTGCTTTTTATCTAATTCTGAGAAAAACAATAGTAAACTTAGTTTGAATCAACGATGTTTTTTTAAGTTATTTAAACGATAGTGGACTTTATACTCCGGCGGTTTTTTCTTCAAAAAGTTTTATTCAGTTTCTTAGAGACAAGAAAGGATGTACGAGACACTAAATAATTTTTAGACTAGAATTATATCATCTGTTTTTTCTTAGCTAAATTGGGTAATGAAATTTTAGATTTTCCTTATTGCATCAAATAATAATTAAAGAGCGCCGGTAGATTACTTAATAATTAAAAGAGGCATACAAATCCCCAACGAGTTATTTTTTTCTAGTCTTTACACAAAAAGAAAAGCATATTCCGTTAATTCCTCAACAAATTTTTTATATTTGTTATATGAAAAAATATACAATTAAAACCTCTGCAATAGTTTGTGTAAGCATTATTTGCTTTTTTATCTCTCAAAACATTTACGCACAAGTGCCAAAAATTAAATGGTGGTACAATACGTATGATTTTTCTGCGGGTCAAGCTGCGGCAAAAGATATTGATAACGACGGTAAGTTAGAAGTTGTATTTGGCTGTTACCGTAACGATAGCAGTATATATGCACTTAATGGTGAAGACGGAACCTTACTTTGGAAATATAACGCCAGTGCAGTTGGTAGTCATGGTTGTAACGATGTGGCTCCAATTATTTACGATGTAGATAATAATGGAACAGAAGAAGTAATAGTACCGGGCTCTTGCAACCCAAAAACATTTTGTTTTAATGGGGCAACCGGAACGCCTACCTGGATAGTGAATACCAGAGGAAGCGACTCGCCTCCAACAATTGCCGATATTGATAATGATGGAAAACCCGAAATACTTCATGGAGAATTTTTAGGATATGTAATGGCAATAAATGCCGAAAACGGTACACAAGCTTGGGAAATTTTAGTTGACTCCAATTCATGGATTCAAACCGCGCCCACAATTGTAGATTTAGATAATAATGGCCAATTAGATTTTGTAGTAGCAACTTGGAATTTTAATTATCTGGATAGTGTTTTTGCTTTTAGAGGCGATAATCAAGCGAGGTTGTGGGCATTTCCAATACATGATCACATTTATCACGGAAGCGCAGTAGCTGATTTAGATAACGATGGCAAACCCGAAATTGTAATTGGATCTTATAACGATACACTTTATTGTTTAAACGGAGAAAACGGAACGGTTAATTGGAAATATGCAGCAGCCGGTGCAATTTCCG
>JALHRL010000001.1:326631-367965 GCA_022841465.1 Bacteroidia bacterium
CCCGTTTCTTTAGGTGATATTGATAATGATGGAAGTTGCGATGTGGTTTTTGGCGGAGGCGGGCAAATAACCGCACTTACAGGTGCCGGGGCATTAAAATGGAGTTATACTGTGCCAAACGGTGGATACACGTTTAGAGGTGTTGCCTTGGCAGATATAACCAACGATTCTTACTTAGATGTTATTTTTGGAACGTATAACACGGGGGTATTGTATGCCTTAAATGGAAATAACGGCAGTTTAATTTGGAATTTAGATTTAAGAGCGCATTATGGTGATCCACTTTTCCAATTAAACCACGCTCCGGTGGTGGCCGATTTTGATAACGATGATACGCTTGATGTATTTGTTGTTGGAGGATATGGAATATATTCTGCCACTAACATGACCGGTAACTTTGGAAGAGCATACATGGTTTCCGCGGGTAAAGGAAATGGCCCTAATTGGTTAATGTTTCAAAGAGATATTAGAAGACAATCCTCTTTGTGTTTTAGTACCGCAACAAACATTAAAGATGAAAACGTTTTTAATAATGAATCTTTAACTATTTCTCCAAACCCAAGCAATTCAAATATTAAGTTTAGTTTAAAAAACAAAGGCAATTATAATTTAAGAATTTATAATTCAAGTGGAAAGTTGGTTCACGAATCAAATTATATATCTACTGAAAATATTAAGCTAAACATAAACGATTGGCCAAGTGGAATTTATTTTTCGGTTCTTAAAGATGAAAAAGGGGTTAGTAGCCAAAAGAAATTTGTAGTTACAGATTAATTATTAACCATACATCCAATTAAAAAATTATATCTTGAAAAGCGAGCTTATAAAAATAACTGATAAGCTTCCGTTAATTATTTTTTACCAAGGTAATTATGAAGATGCTCCCACAGAAAGTATAATTGGCATTGTTGAGAATAACGAAAAGCTAATCAGCAAAAAAGGGCAACTTCGTAAACTAATGTTTTTGTGCGTTGAAGCAATTCAAAACATACAAAGATATAGTGCACACAAAGATTCAAACGTAGATTCTTCTTTAATTTTTTCAGACGGAAACACTTATCAGGTTTTAACTCAAAATTTAATTTCTAATGAAAATATTTCGGAGTTAAAAGCCAGATTGGATGCAGTTGTTTCTAAAACAAAAGAAGAACTAGATTTAATTTATATTACCCAAATAGATTCGGATGAAAAAACAACAAAAGGCGCGGGGCTAGGATTAATTGAAATGGCCCGAAAATCGGATAATAATTTATTCTATCATTTTGAAAATTTTGACGATCAACATTCGTTGTTTAATTTATGCTTTGCCATTCCGATTGAAAAAGAAAACTTTCAATCTGTAGATTTTGCCAACGCCATAAACATTCAAAAAGCGCTCAATCAACTTTTTAAAAACAACAAGAGCAGTTTGTTTTACGGGGGCGATTTCTCTAATAATTTTATCTTATCTATTATTAACTTACTGTTAACTAAAAGCACTCAAGAAAGAAGAAATGCCAATAAAAAAACACATCATATTTTAATTGAATTAATACAAAACATAAAGCGACATTCTAAATCCGATAATCAAAACAAACCACCCAAGCTAATTATAGAATGGGGAGTAAACAACACCTTCATTACAACGCATAATTTAGCACCCATTAACAATGTTCAGGAATTACAGAAAAAAGTTGTAGATTTAAATGCGCTTAATAAAGAAGAACTAATTCAAGAAAGTAAGGATATTTTAACAGATCTAGAAGCTACAAACGGATTAGGTTTGGTTGATATTGCAAATCTCATATATCCTAACAGAATGGAAATAAAAACAAACGAGATAGACGATAAAAGCGCAGAATTATTATTTACCATTAAAGTAAACAATGAGTAACACCATTAATATTGCAGCTCAAGAAGACACTCCAATGGTTATAAACGAACCTTTAGGAGATGCAAATAAAATAATTATTGCCGGTGTTTCTATGCCTGAAAACACACTGGATTTTTATGTTCCGCTATTAGAGCAATTAATTGATTTATGTGCTGCTTCCAAAAAAAACGTGCTTGATTTTCATTTAGAATACATGAACTCTATGTCTAACAAACAAGTAGTTAAAATAATAAGCTCTTTAGCAAAAAACGACCCGGAGCTTCAGGTAATTTGGAAATATTCCGCTGGAGACGATTTAATTAAACTTAAAGGAGAAGAAATGAAGTCTTTGTTAAGCAACATCTCTTTTACTATTGAAGAAGCACCTAAACTTTAAAACCAATAACAAGAACATCGTCTGTTTGCTCCTTCGCGCCTTTCCATTTTATAAACTCTTCTTTCAATTCGTTCTCGGCATTAGCCAATTCTTTATTCTTTGATATTTTTGCTAAAAGATTTTCAAAACGCCTTAAGTTATATTTTTCAGGTTTTTGATTTTCTCCGTTAAACTGATCGCAGAATCCGTCACTCATTAAATAAAAACAATCTTCTTTTTTAAATTCAACCATTACATCTTCGTATGATGTGTTATTGTTTTTATTTGTACTGAACGTGGGTAAATAATGTAATACCTCGCCGTTAGAGTGTTTATAAATCCCATGTCCGTTAGAAGCAAAAATAGCTTTACCATCTTCTTTACCCAAACAAAAAACAGTTAGCTCAATTCCGTACTCCATCAAGTTCTGGTTAGAAAATGCAATGTTTAATTGATTATTTAATTCTTTTATAATTTCACTGGGAATAATTAGTTTCTTTTTCTCAACAATATCTTCAATAATGCCATGGCCTAAAATTGTAAGTAATGCGCCGGGCACACCGTGTCCTGTACAATCTGCAGAAACAATAATTTTAGTACCGTTAATTTCATTAAACCAATAAAAATCGCCCGATAGAAAATCTTTCGGTTGATAAAACACAAATGAATTAGGGAAAAGTTTTTTAATATTCTCCTTATTCATTAATAAATTGGATTGTATTACCGATGCATATTTTATACTACTAATAATTCTATTATTAATTTTTGTTATTTGTGTGTTTTTCGCACTTAATTCTTTATTAAATTTCTTTTTCTCGTTTAGATAATAAAACATAAAGCCAATAAGTAAAAGAGCCACTATAACCATTAATACCATAAAAGTGATTACCTTTTTAGCTTGAGCAAGTTCTTTTTCCTGCACTTTTAAAAAATCTTCTTTTAATGCTAACTGTGTTTCGGCGCTTTTTATTTGATTTAAAAGCAATTGATAATTAGGGTCGTTTATATTGTATTGCGCAAGCAACTGCTTTGATTTTTCAATTTCATTTTTTATATCGTTAACCGTTGATGAGGTATCACTTATAGCATTGCTTAATGCAATTAATACTTCATTAGCGCGTTTGTTTTCAGTTGCGGTGTTGATATTATTCGGTTGTGTTTCTTTAATTTCAACTTCTTTGTTTGCTGACTTAACAGAGGTTACAGCAATACGTGGCAAGTTTGTACTAACAATATTTTGCTTTGAGCTATTATTTAAACTAACGGCTTTTTCTATTAAAATTTTATTGGATTGAATAACATCTTGATTTCCTCCTTTTGCACTTGATTCTGAAAAACTATACGATAAAATGCCTGATTCATTAATCGTTAACTCACCAAGTTCATTAGCTGAGTTATCTTCTTTTCTTATTATAAATGAAATTAAAGAAAAAGATGATTTTATCCCTGCGTCCTTATAGTTTAACTTATAATTAACGGTTGAATATCCGCTTTTTGAAATACTAATCTGATATTCACCCGGACCGGAAATGGAAAAAGTATATACACCACTTATATCGGTATGAACAACAACATTATTGTTCTCTCCTCTAACATTAACCTTTACACCACTAAGTGGACCTTCAAAACCAAGATTTTTACTGGCCTTTTTCATTAGCATCAGTTTCTCTCCATAAAAAGCATAAATACTACCGGACAACTGAATGGTTTGAGCATTAACACTAAGGATTGATAAGAGTATGAGAACGAAAATATTTTTAATGAAACGTAGCATAAAATGAATTGGTATAAATGTAAGTATCTTAACGCTTAGTTACAACTGCTTTATAATGCAACTAAAAAGCTTTAGTGGGCTTTGTAATTATATTTTAATGATGCAAATTTTAGTATTTCTAAAACTATTAATAATGTAGTTGCACCAAGTAATGATATTAAAAAATGAGCGTATCCCGGAAAACTAAAGCCAAATATTTGTTGTAACGCAGGAATATTTAAGATTAATAAAAGTAAAATTGTAACAGCAGGTAGTAAAATGTAAATGAGTTTATTGCCTGATAAAATTATTGAAATTGCTGATTTCGTTTTTGATAATTCAGAAAGGATTAAAAATACATTTCCAATAATTAATGCCGAAAAAGTAATTGCGCGCACTTCGCTTTCGGTATGCCCTTCTTTTACAGAAAGAAAAAATACTACAAACACCATTAGCAATAACAGAATCCCTTTCATAGCACTTGCCATCATTTTCTTTGCACCAAAAAACAATTCATTTACATCCCTTGGTTTTCTTTGCATTATTCCTTTTTCCTCTCCGCTAGATTCGAATACCACCGAACAAACAGGGTCAATAATTAATTCTAAAAAAACAACATGCAGTGGCATTAAAAATAAGGGCAACTCTGAAAAGATGGCCGGCACCAAAGCCAAACCTATAATTGGAATATGAATGGCCACAATATATGACATGGCTTTTTGTAAATTATCAAATATTTTTCTACCGGAGCGAATTGCAGAAACAATAGAAGCAAAATTATCATCTAATAAAACCAGCGAAGAAGCTTCTCGCGCCACATCCGTTCCTTTTTTACCCATTGCAATTCCAATATCTGCTGCCTTTAATGCCGGTGCATCATTTACACCATCACCCGTCATAGCTACTATTTCGTTATTTTCTTTTAGCGCTTTCACTATTCTTAATTTTTGTTCCGGCAGTACTCGCGCAAAAATGGAAGTATGTTTAATTTTAAGTTTTAGGCTTTCATCATCCATTAAATTTAAATCATCACCGCTTAAAATCGAATCGTTATTACTAAGCCCAATTCTTTTTCCAATACTTGCAGCAGTAACTGGAAAATCACCGGTAATCATAATTACTCTAACGCCAGCTTCTAAACACTCTTTAACAGCCTCGGGTACTTCGGGCCTTATAGGATCTTCTAGTGCAAGCAATCCTAAAAATTTAAAATCAAAATCTTCTTGATTTTCCGGAATATTATTTTGTAAAACATCTGCATTTGCAATTCCAATAACTCTAAAGCCTTTCTCCGCATAATTGTTTAATTCAGTATAACGAGCTTCCAGCTCCTGCTTTGATAACTTACACAATTTAAAAATAGTTTCGGGTGCACCTTTGGCATATGCACGTAATTTTAATGAATTTTCATCCTTCATTACATTTGTCATGGCCAATAAGTTTTTACTAAATGGGTACCCTTTAAGGAGTGTTTCATTATATTTCTTATTACCATTTATTTTAGCAGCCGCATCTTCAATAGCTTTTTCCATGGGATCAATTATTCTTTCGGAACAAGCTAACAGGGAAGTTTTAATTAATTCTTCAATTTTGTTTTTTTCAAAATTACCGGCTAATGAAATGGATTCTTTACCATTGTGCACTTCTACCACTTCCATTTTATTTTGTGTAATAGTTCCGGTTTTATCACTACATAAAACTGTTGCAGCGCCTAAGGTTTCTATAGCTGTTGGGTTTCGTGTTAACACATTAACTTTTGATAAACGCCAGGCACCTATAGCTAAAAAAACGGTTAATACTACCGGAAATTCTTCAGGAAGTAAGGCCATAGAAACAGAAATTCCATTTAACAACGATTGTAAAAAATTGCCTCTGGTAAAATAGAAAAGTAAAATTACACCAAGACTAATTACAATGCCTGCAATAAATAAATTTCGTATAAGCAATTTCATTTCCTTTTGAAGTCGCGTTTGATCTCTCTTTATTTCTTTTAAGCTAGATCCAATTTTCCCAAACTCCGTTTTTTCGCCTGTATGAGTTATTTTAATTAAAGCTTGCCCGCTTACAACAAGTGTTCCACTAAATACCTTCCCTATTTTATCGGTAGAATTAGCCTTTTTTAAAACAGCAACAGATTCACCGGTTAATAATGATTCATCAATATTTAAATAACTACATTCCATTATAATGCCATCTGCGGGAACTCTATCCCCTTCATTTAATATTACTAAATCTTCAACCACCACTTCTCTTCCGGGAATGCGAATCTGTTCACCATCCCTAACAACCAAGGCACGCGGCGACGAAAGTTGCTTTAATGCATCTAGTGCTTTTTCTGTTTTATTGCTTTGATAAAATGTTATAAAAATGATAATTAAAAAAGTACTACCAAGCGCTATCCCTTCTTTATAGTCTCCCAAAACAGCATACAATAATCCACCGCCTATTAATAAAATAAACATAGGTTCTTTCATAACTTCTAAAGCTACTTTAAAAACACTACGTGGTTTGGCGGAACTTAATTCGTTGTAACCATCCTTTAATAATTTTTGTTTTGCTTCTATGGATGTTAACCCGTTCATAAAGTGAATTTACAATTTTTAAACATTGCATTTTAAACCAGTTTCAAATAATTATAACTGATTTAATTGAGTATAAAGTTTGATTATGTAACAAATGTAACTAACTTAAGCGGGTAGATTGGCGAACTTTGTATTCTAAATTTTAATCTACAAATGGAAATATTTGGATACATATCATCAATCATCATTGGAGTTTCACTTGGCTTAATAGGTGGAGGAGGATCAATTTTAACGGTACCTGTTTTGGTATATTTATTTGGCGTAGAGCCTATGATGGCAACAGCATATTCTTTATTTATAGTGGGAACAAGCAGCTTAATTGGCGCTTTTCCAAAATACAAACAAGGATTAATTAGTTTAAAAACTGCAATTGTTTTTGGAATTCCATCTATTATTGCAGTATTTGCAACACGAAAATTTATTGTTCCTGCAATTCCTGCTGAAATATTTTCAGTTGGAGATTTTATAGTTACAAAATCTATTTTAATGATGATTTTATTTGCCATTTTAATGGTTGCCGCTTCTGTTTCTATGATTCGCGATAAAAAGAAAAAAGACGCGGAAGAATCAATAGAACAAAAATTTAATTATCCTTTAATTATTGTAGAAGGCAGTGTTGTGGGTGTGCTTACAGGCTTAGTTGGCGCAGGTGGTGGTTTTTTAATTATACCCGCCTTGGTTATGTTAAGTAAGCTTCCTATGAAAATGGCTGTTGGGACTTCTTTACTGATTATTGCAGCTAAATCATTAATTGGATTCTTAGGTGATTTATCATCTAATGCATCAAATATGGATTGGAAATTATTAGGCCTGGTAACCGGCCTTGCAATTGCTGGTATTTTTATTGGCAACATCCTTTCTAAGAAAATAGATGGCAATAAACTTAAAAAAGGCTTTGGCTGGTTTGTTTTAGTGATGGGTGTTTACATCATCCTTAACGAACTCTTCTTAAAGTCGGGCGGAGGCCATTAATGTAACAATTGTTACGATTCCCCATATAAACCTTTTACATGTAACAGGTGTTACACATTATCAGTAAAGCTTACAGTAATTTTGTATAAAGAAATTAAATAAAAAATAAAATAAATAACAATATGAAAATAGAACAAATTTATACCGGATGTTTAGCGCAAGGCGCATACTACATTACCTCAAATGGTGAAGCTGCAATAATTGATCCGCTTCGTGAAGTTCAACCTTACATCGATCGTGCAAATAAAGATGGAGTTAAAATAAAATACGTTTTTGAAACTCATTTTCATGCCGATTTTGTATCGGGACATATTGATTTAAGTAAAAAAACCGATGCTCCCATTGTATATGGACCCAATGCTAACCCTGAATTTAAAGCAATAATTGCTCAAGATGGGGAAGAGTTTAAATTAGGAAAAGTTACAATTAAAGTTTTACATACCCCTGGGCACACTATGGAAAGCACCTGCTTTTTATTAAAAGATGAGAATGGAAAAGATCATGCATTGTTTAGTGGTGATACTTTATTTTTAGGAGACGTAGGTCGTCCTGATTTAGCACAAAAAGCAGCCTCTATGACACAGGAAGAGTTAGCGGGTTTATTGTACGAATCTTTAAATAATAAAATTATGCCTTTGGCTGATGACGTAATTGTTTATCCAGCCCATGGTGCAGGAAGTGCTTGCGGAAAAAACATGATGAAAGAAACAGTTGACACATTGGGTAATCAAAAGAAAATGAATTACGCCTTAAATCAACCGAATAAAGATGCGTTTATAAAGGCAGTTACTGATGGTTTAATGCCTCCACCGGCTTACTTTCCAATGAATGTTGCCATGAATAAAAAAGGGTATGAAAGTTTTGATACTGTTTTAAATAACGGAATGAAAGCATTATCGGTAAATGAGTTTGAAGCTGCCGCTGAAACTACTGAAGCATTAATGTTGGATACACGCCCCGCTGCAGATTTTGCTAAAGGTTTTATTCCACGCTCAATTAACATTGGCATTAATGGCGATTTTGCTCCATGGGTGGGCGCTTTAATTAAAGATGTAAAGCAACCCATTTTATTAATTGCTGAACTTGGAATGGAAGAAGAAACAGTTACCCGCTTAAGCAGGGTTGGATTTGATAATGTAATTGGTCATTTAAAAGGAAGTTTTGATGCTTGGAAAAATTCGGGTAAAGAAATAGATACTGTGAATAGAATTACTGCTGCTCAATTTGCAAAAGAGTTGGATGTAAAAAGTAGCAATGTAGTTGATGTTAGACGCGAAAGTGAATATCGTGCTGAACACGTGGAAGAAGCATACAACAAACCCTTAGATCAAATTAATAGTTGGTTTGCTGAAATGAATAATGATAATCCGTTTTATATCCATTGCGCCGGTGGTTACCGCAGTATGATTGCGGCAAGTATTTTAAAATCACGCGGTGTACACAACTTTAAAGAAATTGAAGGTGGCTTTAAAGCAATTGCCGAGTCGGGCGTGCCTAAAACAGATTACGTTTGCCAAAGTAAACTACAAAAATAAATAGCATGCAATATAAATTAAAAGTAATAAAACTACTTTTTCTGTTTATTTCTCTGCTAACCATTAGCAGTTGTACTTCTCAAACAGAAAAAGTTAAAACAGACAATAACACAAACATTAAAAAAGAAAATAACATGAAAAACACCAAAGAAATAATTGTAGACGTACGTACTCCTGAAGAGTGGGAGTTTGATGGTCATGCTGATTGTTCAGTTAATTATCCTCTTGACCAAATAGAAAACAAAATAGAGGAGTTAAAAGCCTATGAACATGTAGTGCTTGTTTGCCGCAGCGGTAACAGGGCCGGTCATGCAAAAAGAATGCTGGAATCGGCAGGAATTAAAAATGTTGAAAATATGGGTGCCTGGCAAAATATAGGTTGCGCAAATTAAGAAACTAATGGTAAAACAAAAAAGTCCTGAAATAATCAGGGCTTTTTTATTTGTAACGTTTGTTACCATTTATCCCTCCCCTTTATATTTAATTTTAAATAAATTAATTTACTATGAGATCAACATTAAAATATTTAGCAGCAATATTGTTTAGTTTTAATTTGTCTGCGCAACTAATTCCGTTTAATTATCAGGTAAAGCTGACTCCAAAGAACATTACAAATTTACCTGGAGTGCATTCATTTGCTTTTGCACAATCAGCCGGAAATTGGTTAGTGATAGGAGGAAGGTTAGATGGTTTACACGCAAGACAGCCGTTTAACGCTTTTCCGGCAGCAAGTAATAATACAAACATCTACGTTGTAGATGTTAATACGCAACAATTTTGGTCTGCAAGTGTTAACAGTTTACCTAATGGCTTAAAGGAGCAATTACAATCAACTAATATGAATTTTTATCAAGATAAAGATTCACTATACATAATTGGCGGGTATGGTTATAGTAATTCTGCTCAAGATCATATCACTTATCCTAATCTTACCTCAATTAACGTACCCGGTTTAATAAATGCAATTAAAAACAGTAATCCAATCCTTGGTTTTTTTAAACAAATAACAGATCAAAATTTTGCTGTAAATGGGGGGCAACTCGGAAAAATAGGAAATGAATTTTATTTGGTTGGAGGTCATCGTTTTGATGGGCGTTACAATCCAATGGGTAATCCTACCTATACTCAAACTTATGTAAGTGGAATAAAAAAGTTCACCTTAAATAACTCAGGGTCTCAATTAAGCTATGCAAATTATACGGTAGTAACAGATCAAGTTCATTTGCATCGCCGAGATTATAATTTAGTGCCTCAGGTTTTTCCAAATGGAGAACAAGGTTATACAATATCTTCAGGTGTTTTTCAAATTGGTATTGATTTACCATTTTTATATCCGGTTGATGTAAAAGCAGGCGGTTATTTTCCTGTCACAAATTTTAATCAATACCTCAGTAATTATCATTCAGCCAAAGTTGCCTTGTATGATAGCATAAATAACACCATGCATTCTATATTTTTTGGAGGCATGAGTCAATATAAGTACGTAAATAATATCTTAACGCAAGATAACACAGTTCCATTTGTAAAAACAATTAGCAGAGTTTCAAGAAATGGTAATGGAAACTTACAAGAAAATGTTTTTATTAATGAAATGCCGGCACTAATAGGTGCAAGTGCAGAATTTATTCCTAATCATTCAATTCCGCATTATAGTAATGAGGTATTAAAACTTTCAACCATAAATGCTGACTCAATACTCATAGGTCATATTTTTGGAGGTATTTATACTATCGATGCAAGTGCATTTACAAATAACAATACAGGAGCCACAAATGCACATAATACAATTTATGAAGTGTGGATTGTAAAAAACACAAGTGGATCTTCAGGATTAAAACCTATTAATGGTAAAAACCCACTAATTGCGCAATTGTATCCAAATCCATCTAAAAAAGATATAAAACTAAAAATCACCTTGCCTTATAATGGCGAATTAGATGTATTTGTAACAGATATTTCAGGTAAAATAATTTGGGATAAAAATTATACTTTGCTTTTAAAAGGCGAACAAATAATCGACTTAACAGATAAAATAAACTTAAATAAAGGAGTTTATAATTTCAATTTTACTTTTGATGGAAAATTCTCTACTATAGAAAAAATTATTATAGTTGATTAATAAAAAACATCTTAAAACATTCTTAGGTTAATTAAACTTAAGCATGTACTGATAGTTTAAAGTAGTGGTATCTTGAATAAGTAAATTAAAACCTACTTCTTTCATTTCACTGATAATAGTTTCAGCATTTAATTTCATTTCATCAGGAGGACCGTGCTTAAAGTTCCCTTTTTTAAAATCAACAATTACTAATTCGCCATTAGGTTTCAAACCTTTTTTAATTAGCGAAAAATATTCCTTTCTGTTTTCTATATGATGATAAACATCAACCATAAAAACAACATCTGCTTCTTGATCCAAAACAGGAGGCTTCTCGTATTCCGCCTTACGTGTAATAATGTTACCTTTTTTCTCTTTTGCAATGCGAGTATTTAAATATTCAATAAATCGTTCATCTGCATCAGCTGCTATTAATTTAGCACTTGGCTCATTTATTCTAAACTCAAAATAACCTGTACCTGCACCAATGTCTATAACCGTTTTGTTTTTTAAATCTCCAAGAAATGCAATTACCGAATCTGGCTTTTGCCATTCATCTCTTTCGGCCGATTCGAAACGGGTTACTAAATCTTCAAATGAGCTTTTATTCATGTGATGGTTTGCGTGTTGATGCTTACCGAAGTTTTTATTATTAATGGTATCATCAGAGCAAGATGCTATTATAAAAATAACTCCACCAACAAAAAATCTGAAATATTTAAATTTAATTATCATTTAACGAAAGTAAATGTTTCAAATGATTTCTATTATGTAACATTTGTAACTTTTCAATAAAACAGTTTTAAAAACTGATTTACATCATACTTTATTCAATACTAAATTAAGAACTTTACAAAGTAAATTATTTTATATGACAACAACCATTTTTATTATTGTATTGCTACATCTTATTGCAGGTTTTGGTTATATTTTATACAAACTCCAGCCTCAGAAAAAGAAAGTAGAAAATCATGCTCGAAAAACGGTCAAAAATTAAATAAACATTTAAAAAACATATCCAATGAAAGTAGAACAAATTTATACCGGATGTCTTGCTGAAGCAGCATACTATATTGAAAGTGAAGGCGAAGTTGCAATTATTGATCCATTAAGAGAAGTAGAACCCTACATTAAAAAAGCAAAGGAAAACAATACGAAAATAAAGTATGTTTTTGAAACACATTTTCATGCGGATTTTGTAAGTGGTCATATGGATTTGGCGAAGAAAACTGATGCAGTTATTGTTTACGGACCAACTAAAATGGAAACAGGCTTTAAGGCTTTAATAGCACAAGATAACGAAGAGTTTAAATTAGGTAAGGTAACCATAAAGGTTATCCACACACCAGGCCACACCATGGAAAGTTCATGCTTTCTTTTAAAAGATGAAAACGGAAAGGAAGTAGCATTGTTTTCGGGAGATACTTTATTTATTGGTGATGTAGGTAGGCCAGACTTGGCGCAACATGTAATTGCCGATTTAACCGAAGAAAAACTTGCCGGCCATTTATTTGAATCGTTGCGCAATAAAATTATGCCTTTAAACAATGATATTATTGTTTACCCGGCTCATGGTGCCGGTAGTGCATGCGGAAAAAATTTGAGTAAAGAAACATTTGATACTTTAGGAAATCAAAAGAAAACGAATTACGCGCTAAATCCATCATTAACCAAAGATGAATTCATTAAGCAAGTATTAAGCGGCTTAATGCCTCCTCCTGCATACTTCCCGCAAAATGTATTATTAAATATTAAAGGATATGAAAGCTTTGATAGTGTAATGCAAAAAGGAACCAGGGCACTAAGCGCTAATGAATTTGAGGTGGCAGCAAATGAAACGCATGCGGTAATTGTTGATACAAGGCAAGCCGACGAATTTCACAAGGAGTTTATCCCTAATTCAATTAATATCGGCATAGACGGAAGTTTTGCTGTTTGGGTTGGTACGTTGGTGCCTGATGTTAAACAACCTTTGTTGTTGGTTGTTGAAGAGGGAAGAGAGGAAGAAGTAATTACTCGTTTAGCCCGCGTTGGTTATGACAACCCAATTGGTTATTTAAAAGGAGGATTTAAGGCATGGAAAATTGCGGGAAAGGAAACAGATTTTATTTGGTCGATATCGCCCGAAACTTTTTCTGATTTAAATTCGAAGAGTAGATTAAATATTTTGGATGTTAGAAAAGAAAGCGAATATAAAAGTGAGCATATTGTTGATGCAATTAACGCTCCTTTAGATTATATTAATGATAGTATGATGAAAGTAGATAAAAGTAAAACTTATTATGTTCATTGTGCAGGAGGTTATCGCTCTATGACATTTATTTCCATCTTGCAAGCCAGAGGGTACAGAAATTTAACCAATATTTCAGGAGGATTTAACGCTATAAAAGAAATAGGCACCTTTAAGTTAACTGAATTTGTTTGCCCTACAACCATGCTTTAACAAATTGTAACACCCTTCAAAAGCGGCACTGGTGGCCGCTTTTGTTGCTTTGTAACATTTGTAACCATTAAATTCCTATCTTGTATAGTAAATTTGTTAAAAAGATAGGAAGATTATGATTTCACTAATAAAAAATTTACTGGGCATTAAATCGCCTGATTTAAAACAACTGATAAACGATGGTGCAGTTGTAGTTGATGTAAGAAGTAAAGCTGAATTTAATTCAGGGCATGTTAAAGGTTCTATAAATATTCCACTTGAACAAGTTGGCAATAGCATTGATAAATTTAAAAAACACAATCATGTAATTGTTTGTTGCAGAAGCGGAAATAGAAGTGGAATGGCCAAACGAATTCTACAAGCAAAAGGAGTTTCTAATGTTACCAATGGTGGTAGCTGGCAAAATGTAAATCAATTTTTAAACTAATATGGAAAAATTAAAAATTCTAATCCCAACAGATTTTTCTGTTCAAGCTGAGTATGCTTACCTTATGGTAAAAAAACTGGAGGAAAAAGTTCCGGTAGAAATACATTTCTTGCATGTGCTTGCAGTTCCGGACACGATAACTATGGATGAAAATGGAAAAATAGAAACCTGTGGTGATATTAGTGTTAGTAGTATTCAATCCCAAAAAGACATTGCAGTAAGAAAACTTGAAAGTTTAAAAACACTTTACGGTAATGCAATTCATACTCATTTTGCGCTTGGTAAAATTACAAATACCATTACTTCTTATGCCGAAAAGAATAGTTTTGATTTAATTGTAATGGGAACTAAAGGTGCTTGGGGAATTAAAGAAAAACTTTCGGGCTCAGAAACGCAAATGATTGCAAGAGTTTCTAAAACCCCTTTGCTTTCTCTTATGTGCGACAGATCAGATTTAGTAATTGAAAATATTTTACTAGTTCATGATTTCTCAGTTCCTAAGTTTGAAAACTTGGGATTGCTTCATAAATTAATTAAAGCATTTAATACCAAAACACATTTATTGCAAATTATATCTAACCAAACAGAAGCAGAGAAAGAAGCTTTACTGCAATTGATGGATAAGTTTGCAAACTTAAATTATATAACAAATTATGAGAAGCATACTTTAAATGATAATGATATTGAAAACGGTGTTATACATTTTAATCAAATGAAAGAAATGGATGTAGTGTGCATTGGTACGCATGGCAAAGGCGGGTTATTTCATAAAAGCGCCACCGAAAAGTTAATTAATCATTTATTTAAACCAATTATTTCATACCATTTAAATCAATAAAAGAATGATAGAATTTATTAGTCAACCCTGGACCTGGTGGGTTTCAGGAATATTAATTTCAGCAACCATGTTTGCTTTAATTTTCTTCGGGCAGTCTTTCGGCTTCTCGTCAAATTTACGAACCATTTGTTCTGCCGCAGGTGGAGGAAAATTGGTGAAGTTTTTCGATTTTAATTGGAAAACACAAATATGGAACCTTGTATTTTTAATTGGAGCAATATTAGGCGGCTTTATTGCAAAAACATATTTGTCAGATGGACAACCTGTGGCAATTTCACAAAATACAATTAATGATTTAGCGAAGCTAGGAATATCGGCTCCAAAATCAGCGCAACCCGATGAATTATTTAGCCTTGATGCCCTCTTAAGTTTTAAAGGATTTTTGATTCTTGCCTTAGGCGGATTAATGGTGGGCTTTGGTTCTCGCTATGCAGGAGGTTGTACTTCAGGGCATGCCATCAGCGGATTATCAGATTTGCAATTACCATCCCTAATTGCTGTAATTGGATTTTTTATTGGCGGCTTAATTATGACGTTTGTTTTAATTCCTTTAATATTTTAAACTATGAAATAGCCATGTACCTAACAAACTAAATAAAAATACATGGCTTATATCATATAATAACTAAAAAATAATCTAATATGAAATTTATAAAATTTTTAATACTTGGTACTTTATTCGGAATTGTAATGGCAAAGTCAGAAGCCTTTTCATGGTTCCGAATTCAAGAGATGTTTCGCTTTCAAGCTTTTCACATGTATGGAATTATTGGCACAGCCGTAACACTGGGTGTTATTGGTGTGGCGCTAATTAAAAAGTTTAACCTTCGTGATTTTAAAGGGAACCCCATTGTTTTTTATCCTAAAGATAAAAGCATTTCACGCTACTTAATAGGTGGAACTATTTTTGGATTAGGCTGGGCATTAAGCGGCGCTTGCCCTGGGCCCATGGTAGTAAATATTGGATACGGTTATTTAACCATGGCTGTTGTATTTGTATTTGCATTAATTGGAACCTACTTATACGGAATTATAAAAGATAAACTTCCTCATTAAGAAAAGAGTGTATAATGAATTCACAAGAAGAAAATAATAAAAATGATAATCCGCTTGCACCCGTTGTGGTGAAGCTTACTAACATAATTGCAATTTTAGTTGTGTTTATTATTGTGTTGCTTGTGCTTTTTGCCATATATGTTCCTGCCCCAAAACAAAAACCAGTTACTGAAGTTCCGGTGCCCGACGAAAATGGTTTATTTACCGAAGCGGCTAAACAAACTGCGTTAACACAAAAAGAAAATGAAAAATATTGGCATGCTCCTTCTGAAACATCATTAAACGATAATCCTAAAAAGGAAGAAATAAATTATGGAAAAGATTTAATTGCCCACACTGCCGAATATTTTGGCCCTAAAGGAAAAGTATACAGTAACGCTACCAATGGTATGAATTGTCAAAATTGTCATTTAGATGCAGGTACAAAAGTATTCGGAAATAATTACAGTGCGGTGGCTTCTACTTATCCAAAATTCAGAGCACGTTCCGGTTCAATAGAAAATATTTATAAACGCGTTAATGATTGTTTTGAAAGAAGCTTAAATGGCAAGGCACTTGATTCTTCTTCAAAAGAAATGAAAGCAATTGTTTCGTATATCTATTGGTTAGGAAAAGATGTAAAGAAAGAAGTGAAACCGGAAGGATCCGGATTTAAAGACCTTGCTTTTTTAGACAGAGCCGCCGACCCTGAAAAAGGAAAAATTGTTTACGTTGAAAAATGCCAAAGTTGTCATCAAGCCAATGGTGAAGGAATGATGAATGGCGATAAAACGGTTTACACGTACCCGCCACTTTGGGGCTCTAACAGTTATAATGATGGTGCAGGATTATATCGTATTAGCAACTTTGCAAAGTTTGTAAAATATAATATGCCTTTAGGTGTTTCGTATAATGCCACGCAATTAAGTGATGAAGAGGCTTGGGATGTTGCTGCTTTTGTAAACACTCAGCCACGTCCTAAAAAAGACATCACAAAAGATTGGCCAAACATTGCAGAGAAACCAATTGATCATCCGTTTGGTCCTTTTGCTGATGGCTTTGATGAAATACAACATAAATTCGGCCCGTTTAAGCCCATAAAAGTAAAACGTGAAGCCATGAAAAAAGTAAAATCTGCATAATAAATTATAATATGAAAAAATTAAAACAATTTTCTTTACTGTTTCTTTTCTCTTTCTTATTTCAAAGCATAAGCATTGCGCAAGTTAAAGAAGAGGAAAAGCCGGAGCATAAAATTATTTTTCAATTAACAAGCGGTGATACAACAGCTCACAAACAATTAATGAAACAATTCAACAATATTCTATCTGTTTCACCTACCACAAAAATTGAAGTGGTATGTCACGGTGCAGGTTTAGATATGTTGGTTACCGATAAAACAATTGTAGCCGACAAAATAAAAGCCTTAAAGGAGAAAGGTATTGTGTTTAACGCATGTGAGTTTTCTATTAAAGAAAGAAAAGTTGATAGGAATAAAATTATTACTGAGGCAACCTATGTTTCGGCGGGAATTATAGAAATTGTAAGCAAGCAAGAACAAGGCTGGAGTTATATTAAAGCAGGAAATTAAATTATAAAATGAAAAAGTTTTTAGCAGTTACGCTAATCATATTTATATCGCAATTAAAAGCGCAAGAGAATCAACACAATCTTCATGTTGATAATCATCATATTTCTTTAAAACCGAAAGACAGTATGTGCTTAAAAGATTGTTTTTTGCAAGCGCATTGGGAAGCGCATGCACGAACTTTTTTTATGAACACCTTAAACGAAGGAAATTTAAAAGATGATTATGCTTTAGCTTCTGGAGCCGGAATTGGACTGCTCACAAAACCCATTTACGGATTTCAGGTAGGTGTAAGTGGTTTTTTTATTTTTAATATGATGTCTTCGTCATTAAACATACCCGATTCACTTACCTATAGTAGTAATAGATACGAAATTGGTTTATTTGATATTGAAAACCCAACCAATAAAAGAGATTTAGATAGGTTAGAAGAATTGTATGTGAAATATAATTTATCAAAAAGCGCCATAACAGTTGGTAAAATAAATATTAATACACCGTTCTTAAATCCACAAGACGGTAGAATGCGCCCTACTATTGAAGAAGGAGTTTGGGTAAATATAAATGAATCATCTAAATTCGGAATAAATGGAGGTTGGATTTGGGAAATTTCTCCACGCTCTACCGTAAAATGGTTTTCAATGGGAAAATCTATTGGTATTAATCCGTCTGGTGTTAATACCGACGGCACTAAAGCAGATTATCACGAAGAAATTTTAACCAATGGAATGGCCATAGGGAACATTTATTTTAAGCCAAATAACCAATTAAAAATAAATATTTGGAATGGCTTACTGCAAAATGTAATGAATACTGCCATGATAGAAGTGAACACTAATCAAAAATTAAACGAAAACACTAGGTTGTACCAAGGCTTAATTTACCTGCATCAAGATGCAATTAACAATGGCGGTAACGAAGACCAAACAAAAACTTATATTGATAAAGGAGCACAATCGAATGTAATAAGTGCTCAATTTGGGGTTAAAAATAAGAAAATTAATACTTCAATAAATTACACGCATATAACCGGCGATGGAAGATATTTAATGCCACGAGAGTGGGGGAAAGAACCTTTTTACACGTTTATGCCCAGAGAAAGAAATGAGGGCTTAGGGAATGTGCATGCATTGTTAGTGAAGTCAACGCTGCATTCATTTAATGATAAATTAAAAACCGGATTAGCTTATGGTTATTACAGTTTACCCGATGTTAAAAATTATCGTTTAAACAAATACGGAATGCCTTCTTATCATCAAGTAAATTTTGATGCGGGTTACACTTTTACTAATTTCTTAAAAGGAATGGAAATTAGAACATTAGTGGCATACAAAATTAATAACGGAGAAACATATGGCAATTTAAAATATATTTACAACAAGGTAAATATGGTTAATTTTAACCTTATAGTTGATTTTAAAATTTAAGCACAATAAAAAAACGTAATGAAAGATAATAAAGCAAAAGAAATGAAAGCAGAGAACAGAAGAGATTTTTTAAAAAAATCAACACTTGCAGGTTTAGCAGTAATGCTTAATCCGGTTACAAATATAGCAGGTACGGCAGAAAATTCTGTTTCTGAAGCAGAAGAAAATAGTAACGCTTCCAATAAAAATAAAATAACATTTTTAATTACAACCGATATACATGCTCAGTTATTTACGCACGATGAATTTTTTTGGGAAAACAACCAAGGTGTATACAAAAAGCGTGGTGGCTTAGCTGTATTAAAAACCATGATTGATTCTTTCAGAAAAAAGAATCCGGAAAACACCATTGTTTACGATGGCGGTGATTATTTTCACGGGCACGCCATTGCATCCTTAACAGAAGGGGAGGCTTTAATTCCTTTGTTTAATAAGCTAGGATACGATTTAATGTTGCCCGGAAATTGGGAAGTGGTTTACAAAAAGAAAAAAATGTTATTTGATATGGGACATGCTAACGCAGCAAAAATTTGCGCAAACATGTGGCATAATTCAAATGATGAATACAATGGTGAATTAGTATATCAACCCTACTGGACAAAATTTGTTGCAGGAGTAAAAATTGGAGTAATTGGTTATACCGATCATTTAATTCCAAAACGACAGTCGCCTGCCTATAGCGAAGGCTTACGTTTTGATCATGCAGATAAAAACATAGCGAAATATGTAAAATTATTGCGTGAAGTGGAAGGTTGCGCAGTTGTTATTGTTGCAACACACATGGGTTTAGCGCAACAAGTTGGTTTAGCAAATAATCCGGCTGCAGAAGGAGTGGATATTATAATTGGTGCTGATACACACGAACGCGTGCGCGTACCCATTCAAGGGAAATATACTAAGGTAATTGAGTGTGGTGCCTTTGGTTCGTTTTTAGGAAAACTGGATTTACATATTGAAAATGGAAAGTTAACCAATATGGATTATCAGTTACTGGATGTTGACCCACAAAAGTATCCTGCCAATAAGGAAATGCAAGCAATGGTAAATAAGGCTTACGAACCATTTAAGGCGGAAATGCAAACAGTAATAGGCACAAGTAAAACGCCCTTGGTAAGATATTTTGTAATGGAAACACCCATGGATAATTTAATTACCGATGCTATTAAATGGAAATTTAAACCGGATATTGCTTTATCAAACGGATTTAGATTTTGCCAACCCTTGGCTGTAGATTCTAAAACCGGACTTGCAACAATTACAAAAGAATTTTTATGGAATATGCTTCCAGTAAATAGCGAAGCAAAAACTGCAGTTGTAAGCGGACAACAAATTTGGGATTGGTTAGAAAAAGAATTACAAAATGCGTTTGCAAAAGATCCATCTAAACGTTTTGGAGGCTGGTTTGTAAGATACAATGGAATGGAAGTTAACTTTACTATAGGGAATGAACTTGGAAAAAGAGTGAATTGGGTAAAAGTAGCAGGCCAACCACTAGATTTAGCAAAGGAATACAGTGTAGTTGCTTGTGAGCGCGAGGGAGATCCGGATGATACCTTGTGCAGAATTGAGCACGTAAAAAACCCAAAGAAAACTCCCTATTTACTTCACGATGTAATAATAGAATATTTAAAGCAGCATTCTCCGGTTTCTCCAAAACTGGAAGGAAGAGCAACGGCAACAGACGAACCACAAACATTGCTTACGCAGTTAAAAGGCACAAGCTACGAATTCAGATAAATTATTTGTTTGCTATTGCATTAATAAATAACTTTAAGCTATCTGAATTACAATGGAATCAACAAAAGATAAGTTAAAACAATTTCTAGAAATTAAACTGATAGATGAAATTCTGGAAGTTGGGAAATCTATGTCGTTTAAAGAAGGAGATGTAATTATAGATTACAACAAACACATTAAATTTATGCCGCTTATTTTAAGCGGCACCATTAGAGTAATGCGTAAAGACGAAGAGGGGAACGAAATTTTATTGTATTATTTAGGATCTAATGAGAGTTGCGCCATGGCTTATACCTGTTGTATGGAAGCCAGAAAAAGCGAAATAAAAGCCATTGCAGAAGATAATGTAGAATTAATTGCAATACCGCATGAAAAACTAGACGAATGGTTGGTTAAATACCCAAGTTGGAAGAGTTATATATTTAATAGTTTTACGCAACGCTTTAATGAGTTATTAAAATCACTGGAAAGCATTGCTTTTCATAAATTAGATCAACGCCTAATAAACTACCTCAGCAACAAAGCAAAAGTAAGTGGTAAAACTTCCATACAGTTGTCTCATAATCAAATTGCCGAAGAAATGGGAACAAGCAGGGTGGTGATTTCGAGATTGCTTAAACAATTGGAAAACGACAAAAAATTAGTGCTTTATAGAAACGAAATTAAACTACTAAGTGGTTTTTAATTTGAACTCGATTCTGAATTTTTTCGTTCTTGTTTTTTCGTTCCAATTTTAAAGGCTATACCGCCAAAAAACAAGGCGCCTCTATCCCAACCAAACTCCCCATTAATACCAATAAACTTTACCGGAAAATATCGGAAACCAACAGTTGCAGAAAAATAAGGTCCCCAGCCCGATTTCCAGGAATATGTATTAACAGGCAACTGTCTTTGAGGATATGTTGAAGCATAACCAATCTCAAAGCTATATCTGGTAAGGCCTAAGGCTCCACCAATATATGGATCTATTTTCGCATCTTTATCCATTTCAAAATGGTAATTTGCTCTTCCACCTATTGCCATAGCGCTCAAATCAAAAACATAGGTATCCACAAAACCTTCTTCCACAGAAGTTACAGGATGAATTTCTTTATACGTATTTGTTGCCGTAATGTTCATGCTCCAATAAGAAATACAAGCACCAACACCAAAATTTTCGTCAATTCCATATTCTAATTTCCCGTTGTACAATCCTTTACTGGATGTACTAAAATCATAATTGTCAATTTCCCGCGCATTAATTTTATAATACGTTTTAATTGCTGAACGAATAAGCGCCGGCGTTAACTTGGGTCCACCAATATTTCCGTTTACAACAATATCTCCTTGCTTAAAAGATTGAGAGAAAACCGAAAAGTTTAAAGTGATTAGAAAGATTATTAAACTAAAATTTATTTTACTGTGGCATACCATTGTTAAACCATTTTTCAATTTTTGCAATATCGCAATCAGATAATTTTCCTCCGCCTTGTGGCATTCGTTTTTGTGTTTGAGCAACGGTGTGTTTAATGGCAGGAAGAAATTTCCCGCTATTTAAACTTGCCGCAACACCGGTGTAACTATTTAAAACATGCCCGGAAAAATGACCCGTTGGGTGACAACCCGCACAATTTAAATCAATAATACTTTTAATATTCCCGCTAAAAGTTAAAAATGAAATTGTATCGCAGTTACTTGTTCCGCAACTTGAAAACTCTGCTCCAAAGTTTATCCAGCTTTTAATATACTCTACTTCCTTTTTTGTAAGCGGTGTCATATTTTTTGGCATTTTTGGGTTTGAGCCCTTTATGGATAGGTATAGTTTACTCTGTCCTGCCTTGCCAGGTTTTACTGCTTGCATCACACCTTCATAATTGGTAAAATCATATCCCGATGCTTTTGCCGTTGGGTTATGGCATCCAAGATTTGTACACTTGCTTATTAAAATGGGTTGAATGTTTTGCTGATAACAAATACCGGCTATATATTTATCTTTTCTACAAGAAAATATAATTGCAAAAAACAAAACAAAAACAATAATTAAAGAAGTTCTTTTCATAACACGAATTACACTTAAATATATAAAAAATAAATCATTACTTGGCTTTTGGTATCGGATCTATTTGTTTTTTTAGCCATTTTTTAATGTCGTTAAGTTCATTGCCTGTTAAGGCATGCGGCATTTCGTAATTCTTATAATTAATTTCTTTGTTTCCCTTTTCTTTTAAGTAGGAAACCGCTTTTTCAGCTTCTTTAATATCAATTACATTATCAGAATTACCATGTGCAATAAAATAATGCACTTTGTTAATTGAACTCCAATCTGCTTTAGTTGGCTTTACTTCTTCAGGTAACATTCCGCTTAAAATTAAAACACCTTTTATTTTTTTGGGAGCGTTAAGAGCTAAGTCATATGCCATTATTGCGCCTTGGCTGTACCCCATAATAAATACTTTTGTACTGTCTGATTTATATGCTTTGCAGGCGTTACTTATAAATGAAAGAATTTTTAATCTACTTTCTTTCATTTCTTTAAAATTATGTTTCAGCTGTTTGTTTGGTAAAAATTCGAGGCCATACCACGAATATCCAATTTCTTTTCCCTTAAAGGGCGCCCTAACAGAAAAAACAATATATCGGTCGTCTAAGGCATTGGCTATATCAAACAAATCAGTTTCATTGCTTCCATATCCATGCAGTAAAATAATAACAGGTGCTTTAGCTGCTCCCTTTGCAGGCATTTTTATTTGGTAAACTAAATCGGTATTTACTTTTTGAGCAACTAATACAAATGAAATTTGCACAAGAAGGAGTAGTATGTATAATGCTTTTTTCATTCAATAAAATTTAACGACCTCTTCTTGTTTTATTATTAACTAAAGGTTTTTTACTTTCACTTGTTTCTGCAAACTCCATATTTAGTTGTTTCTTTAACAAATCAGCATTTACAATTATAACTTTTACGGTATCGCCTAAAGCATATGTTTTTCCGGAATTTGCACCTACATAGCGGAAATTATCTTCATCAAAATGATACCTATCACCTTTTAAATCTCTGCTGCGAATCATGCCTTCACATTTGTTTTCAATAATCTCTACATAAATTCCCCACTCTGTTACACCGCTAATTACTCCGTCAAATTCCTGCCCAATTTTATCAGACATAAATTCAACTTGTTTAAACTTAACAGATGCTCTTTCTGCTTCAGCGGCCATACGTTCCATATCACTGCTGTGTTTACATAAATTTTCTAGTTCTTTTTGATTGGAATACGTTTCTTTATTCAACCTGGCTTCCAGTAAGCGATGTACCATTACGTCCGGATATCTTCTAATGGGGGATGTAAAATGTGTATAATAATCAAAGCCTAAGCCGTAGTGCCCGTTGTGATCGGTAGTGTAAATTGCCTTAGGCATACTACGTATTGCTAAAATTTCAATTATGCTTTGCTCTTTTTTCCCTTTAATATCTTTTAATAGTTTATTAATACTATCTACCGATTTCTTTTTGCTGCCAACATCTACTTTATAGCCAAAACGTGCAACAAATCCGGTAAGTTGATTCATTTTTTCTTCGCTAGGCACATCGTGAATTCTGTATACACATAAGTTAGATGGGTTGCTTCCTTTTTTACTGTTTTGATTTACCGCTCCTTTTGGTTTTCCTAAAAACTCGGCAACTTTACGGTTGGCTAATAACATAAAATCTTCAATTAATTTATGTGCATCTTTTTGAGTTTTAAAAAATACGCCCAGAGGTTTTCCATCTTCATCTAAATTAAACTTTACTTCGGCCTTATCAAAAAACAAGGAACCTTTTTCTGTTCTATCTTTACGTAAAATTTTTGCAAGTCTATCTAATACCATTACTTCCTCTTTGTAATCTCCATCTTTTCCTTCTATCATTTCCTGCACTTCTTCGTAGGTAAATCTTCTATCGCTGTTTATAATGGTTTTACCAAACCACTCATTTAAAATTTGTCCTTCGTTTGTTATTTCAAACACGGCACTAAATGTATACTTTTCTTCTCTAGGCCTTAATGAACAAACAAAATTACTCAGCACTTCTGGCAACATTGGTATACAACGATCTACTAAATAAACCGAAGTGGCTCTGTTAACAGCCTCTTTGTCTAACACTGTACCCGGTTTTAAATAATGGGTAACATCTGCAATATGAACACCTACTTCCCAATTTCCATTATCTAGTTTTAATAAGGATAAGGCATCGTCAAAATCTTTTGCGTCAAAGGGGTCAATTGTAAAAGTAGTAATGTCTCTAAAATCTCTTCTTCGTTTTATTTCTGTTTCTTCTATTTTTAAATTCAGGTTACGTGCATAATATTCTACTTCGTCTGAAAATTTTTCGGGTAAACCAAACTCCGACATTATCGCGTGCATTTCGGTTTTATGTTCGCCCGGATAACCAAATACTTCTGCTACTTCTGCAGTTGGGTTTTGGTCGCCTTGTTTCCATTCTAAGAATTTAACCAGTACTTTTTGCCCGTCTTTAGCATCGTTAATGCGGGTTAAATTGACAAAAAAATCAACATGAATTTTTGTGTTATCCGGAATTACAAATGCAAATTTTTGTGATAATTTAAGCGTACCTACAAATTGAGTTTTTGCTCTTTGTAAAACCTCTACCACTTCTCCTTCTTTTCTTTTACCGCTTTTTCTGTTAGAAAGTACAATCTTTACTAAATCGCCTTGCAATGCATCTTTTGTTTTTCGGAATGGAATAAAAACGTCATTTTCTCTATCTTCAATAACCACAAAAGCGGTACCCATGGAGGTAAAATCAATAGTTCCCGATAAATACTGTTGTGTTTGTTTAATGGTAAATTTGCCCACTTCTTTTTCAATTACAAAACCATTTTGTTTAAGTGCTTGTAAAGTTTCAATTAACTGCAACCTGTCAGAGTCTGAATTAATTTCCATTGCAGCTCCAATTTGTTTGTAATTAAAAGATTTTTCGGAGTTGTGTTGTAAAAAGGCAAGCACCTCTTCAAATAGAAATTTTTTAGGTTTTTTGTTTTTTGACATATTACCTAAAGATAAAGTAAAAATTGTACAATTAATGGGGATTTTTTTAACCGAAATTAAAGTAAACGCTCCACAGCTAAAGGATAATACTTGTACTCCAACTCGTGTATTTTAGTAGCCAAAGATTGAGGGGTTTCATCTTCACTTAAATTAACTTTTTCTTGAAGTATTATTTTTCCTTTATCGTATTCTTCATTCACAAAATGAACCGTTATTCCACTTTGCTTTTCTTTATTATTAATAACGGCTTTATGCACATTCATTCCATACATGCCGCTTCCACCGTACAATGGCAAAAGAGAGGGGTGAATGTTTACTATTTTTTCCGGAAAAGCTTTAACCAATTTTTCCGGAATTTTTAATAAAAAACCTGCTAAAATAATTAAGTCTATTTTTTCGGTTTTTAAAAAATCAATTATTTGATCGGTGTAACTGTGCAATGCTTCTTTGCTTATTATTTGCACTGTTTTTTTGTGTTTTTCGGCTCTTGCAATTACTCCGGCATCATCTTTATTGGTAATTACCAGTTTTATTTTAATACGAGAATCGTTTTTAAAGTAATTAATAAGGTTTTCGGCATTTGAACCTTCTCCACTTGCAAATATGGCCGCGTTTATCATGGCGCAAAATTAAGGATTAAATATGGAAACGAATATTTCAATTAATTAAATTGGGTTGAAATAAGAAATATTACATTTGTACAATGATATTGAATTATATAGAATGGAATCCGAGCCCGGAAATATTTACCATTCCCGGTATCGACTGGCCATTGCGGTGGTACGGTTTGTTATGGGCAACTGCATTGTTGGCGAGTCATTTTATTATGAACCGCATTTTTAAACAAGAAGGAAGAACAAACAAACAACTTGATTCTTTAACCTTGTATATTATTTTAGGAACTATTATTGGAGCAAGGCTTGGGCATTGCTTATTTTATGGCCCTTTATGGGATGTTTTTGATGGTCAGGGGAATTTAATTGAAGAAGGCTATTTATCGCACCCTTTAAACATGTTAAAAGTGTATGAAGGCGGTTTAGCAAGTCATGGTGGTGCTATAGGTATTATAGTAGGCGCATTAATGTACTCCAGAAAGGAAAAAGAAAATATTTTTTGGTTATTTGACAGATTAGCGGTGGTTGTTCCTTTGGCAGCTTGTTTTATTAGGCTGGGGAATTTAATGAACAGTGAAATAATTGGGATTCCAACAACATTACCATTTGGCTTTATCTTTAGGCAAATTGATGATATACCAAGGCATCCTGCTCAATTGTATGAAGCAATATTTTGCGCACTTCTTTTTATACTGATGTATTGGTTATGGAAAAACAAAAGAAATGAAAAGGGACGTGGATTTATGTTAGGGGTAATGTGTGTTTTATTATTTACAGAGCGCTTTTTTGACGAGATGGTGAAAGAAAATCAATCGGCCTTTGAAAATAGCCTTCCTTTTAACATGGGGCAAATATTAAGTATTCCTTTTGTATTAATGGGAATATGGTTAATATGGCGTTCTAAATCGCAACCAAAAACCGAAAACGAATTATAAAAAAACCCCCGAAATTTCGGGGGTTTTTTGTTAGCTGGTAATACTAATCTTTTTCTCTAATTCTTCTATATAAGCTTTAAAACGTTTATCGGTATCCATTAAATTGTTTACCGTACGGCAAGCATGTAATACTGTTGCATGATCTTTACCACCGCAATGCATTCCTATGGTTGCTAAAGATGACTTGGTCATGTTTTTCGCAAAATACATTGCAATTTGACGTGCCTGAACAACTTCGCGTTTACGGGTTTTTGATTTCATGGTATCAATTGCTAAATCAAAATAATCGCAAACTACTTTTTGTATATAATCTATTGAAACTTCGCGAGCGGTACTCTTCACAAACTTATCAATCATTGCCTTCGCTAAATCAAGTGTAATTGTTTTCTTGTTTAAACTTGATTGGGCAAGTAATGAAATTAATGCGCCTTCTAATTCGCGAACGTTAGAGGTAATGCTATATGCTAAATATTCAATCACTTCTTTAGGTAACTGAATACCTTCGTTGTAAACCTTTTTTTCTAAAACTGCAATTCTGGTTTCTAATCCCGGAGATTGTAAATCTGCACTTAAGCCCCATTTGAAACGAGACAATAAACGTTGTTCAATTCCTTGGATATCTACAGGAGCTCTATCGGCTGTTAAAATAATTTGTTTGCCTAATTGGTGCAAATGGTTAAAGATATGGAAGAACACATCTTGTGTTTTGTCTTTTCCGGCAAAATATTGTACATCATCAATAATCAATACGTCAATCATTTGGTAAAAATGAATGAAATCGTTTTGGTTATTGTTTTTAATTGACTCAATAAACTGAGTAATAAATTTTTCTGATTGAACGTATAATACTGTTTTGTTCGGGAAGTTCTTTTTTACTTCTATTCCAATAGCTTGCGCTAAGTGGGTTTTACCTAAGCCAACTCCTCCGTATAATAATAATGGGTTAAAGGCATTTCCTCCGGGTTTTTGTGCTACTGCAAATCCGGCACTTCTTGCAAGGCGATTACAATCACCTTCAACAAAATTATCGAAACTATAGTTAGGGTTTAACTGAGATTCTACTTGAACCTTTTTTAAACCCGGAATAATAAATGGATTTTTAATAGTGCTGTTGCTAATGTCAATTGGCATTGAAACAGCAGGGTTTTTTAAATTGGTGTTAATGTTGGGTAATTTAAAGGTAATGGGTGTTTCGGTTTTTCCTGACGCATTATCCATTATAATATTGTACTCCAATTTCCCTTCAGGGCCTAATTCTTTTCTTATTACTTTTTTAATAAGAGAGATGTAATGTTCTTCAATCCATTCATAAAAAAACTGAGAGGGAACTTGTATGGTTAATACGTCATCATTTAATTTAACCGCTTTAATTGGTTCAAACCATGTTTTAAAATTTTGAGGACTAACATTGTCTTTAATAATTTGTAAGCAACCGGCCCATACTTGTTCTGCTGTTTTTTCTTTCATTATAATTGCCCTTTCACTAAAATTTAAATAGTTATTAGAATATGTTGTTTATAGTAATTAACTGTTACGTGTTTGTAAATATACTTGTATTATTTGTTTTGGCAACAAAAAAATAAAAAATTTTTTTTCGGAAAATTTTCTAGAAAAATTTGCTTGTTTAAATTATTTTTTTACCCCCTAATAAATTTTGCAAATGCTGTTATTTTGAAGCAAACTTTTTTTACCTAAATGAAAATGCAGATCTATTCTTCCAATCCAAATACCTGCCCAGCCAACTTGCGTTATCTGAACCTTCTTACCCTCTGCATTAACCGTAAAATCAGGCTCTTGGAGGAAGGTGTGGGTATGACCACCAATTATTAAATCAATATTTTTTGATTTATTTGCGAATTGAATATCGGAAATTTTATCGGTACTATACTTGTATCCTAAATGCGATAAGCAAATAACAAAATCACATTTTTTTTGATGCTTTAAAATTTCCGAAATTTTATTTGCATGTTCAATTGTATTTTCGTATACTAAGCCTTGACGATTTTTTGGCGCAATTAATCCGTCTAAATCTATTCCAACACCTAACACCCCAATTTTTAAATTCCCACGCTTAAAAACCTTATAGGGTTTAATTTTCTCATGTTTTTTTAAATCAGTATTTTCAAAATTATAATTGCAGTTTAAAAAATCGAATTTTGCATGCGGCATTTGTTTTATCAAATTTTCAATTCCTAAATCAAAATCGTGATTCCCAAAAGTGGTGGCATCGTATTGCATTAAACTCATTAATTTATACTCTAGTTCTCCTTGAAAATAATTAAAATACGGAGTTCCCTGAAATACATCTCCTGCATCCAATAATAATACGTGATTACCTTCGTTTCTTATTTTTTCAATAAGGGCAGCTCTTTTAGAAAACCCACCTTCTCCCGGGTATTTAGCATCATTTTCCGGAAAGGGTTCTATTCTGCTATGCTGATCGTTGGTGTATAAAATGGTTAATACTTCTACTTCTTTTTTATTATAAAAGTTGTTACTTCCAAGCAAAGGCAATCCTCTTAAAGCAGCTGCTGTGCCAAATGTATATTTAATAAAATCTCTTCTATTTACTAATTTCCAATCTTCCATCTGTAAAAGGAATTATTTTTTTCCCGGTATAATTTAAGTGCATACAATAATTAATAATGGCGTCTCTTATTTTGAAATTTATTTTTTCTGAACTAAAAGCTTTTTTTCCAAAGCTAAAATTATCGCCTCCTAATGCAAGATAATCGGAAGTAATTAATGTGTATTTCTTTTCTTTTACAATAATTTCTCCATTCACTTTTGCTTCAATAATTATATTATTCTTTGCATGAATTATACCACCTAAAAAAGCATGTTTTTTATCAATAATTATATTTATTATTTCTAATAATTCAGTACCACTTATTTCTAAAATTTCAATTTCATTATCAAAGGGCATTAATTCAAATATGGCGTTTACATTTACTACCCCTTTATTAATATTGGCTCTTAAGCCTCCTCGATTCATTAAAATAAAGCCTTTCAGCGTTTTTCCTTTTATACTATCAACAGCCCATTTTATGGCATCACACACAAAATTTCCTAAGGTTGTTTCATCTCCGTCTTTGGTTAAACTGCTTTCGCATTCTACCAATTCTTGCTCCATTTTAGTGGCTAAAACTTGTTTAAAAGGATTTATTAAACTGTCATAATGTAAGCTTGTTTTTTCGTCTTTTAATTTAAAATGTTTTGCTTCTGTTTTATCAATGCATTTTTGAGTTTTGCACGAAATAAAATTCAATGTAAACAGTACAATAATTATATTTAATTTGCGTAACATATATTTACATTTGCTAAGATAACATTCTTACAATTTAAATAAATGAAAAATAAAATTGTTAACCTTAAATTTAATTAAATGCTTGTTTCTGAAATAAAAATTAGAGTTAGATATGGCGAAACCGATCAAATGGGTTATGCTTATTATGGTATTTATGCACAGTATTATGAAGTGGGTAGGGTAGAAACCATGCGGACGTTGGGCTTTTCATACAAAGACGTTGAAAATAAAGGGATAATGATGCCTGTTTTAGAGTATAATATTAAATACAAAAAACCCGCTTATTACGATGATGAATTAACGTTAGTTACCAAGCTAACGGAAATTCCGGGCGGTGTTAAGCTAACATTTGCAACAGCGTGTTATAATCAAAATAAAGAGTTGTTAAACAGTGGTTTTGTAACACTTGCCATTATTGATAAAAACACCAATAAACCGTGCCGTTTACCGGATTGGTTTTTAGATGAATTAAAAAAGTTTTTTTAAGGATTTATCATTAATTTCTACAATTTATTTAAGTATATTAGCTAAATTTTTTTAAATGGTTACCGAACAGAAAATTCAAATGGTTGACTTAAAAAGTCAATACGAAAAAATTAAACAAGAGGTTGATAAAGGCATTCAAGATGTTATAAATAACACGGCATTTATTAATGGCCCTGCTGTAAAAGAATTTCAAAAAGACTTAGAGGATTACTTAAAGGTCAAACACGTAATTCCTTGTGCTAACGGAACGGATGCGCTTCAAATTGCCATGATGGCATTAGGTTTAAAACCGGGGGATGAAGTAATTACCGCCAATTTTACTTATGTGGCAACAGCTGAAGTAATTGGATTACTTGGTTTAACACCTGTATTGGTAGACGTTAACAAAAATACCTTTGATATTAATATTGAAGCGATAGAAAAAAACATTACTCCCAAAACAAAAGCTATTGTTCCGGTACATTTATACGGACAGTGTTGCGATATGGAGAAAATTATGGCCCTTGCTAAAAAACATAATTTATTCGTAATAGAAGATGTTGCCCAAGCATTAGGCGCTGATTATATTTTTACGGATGGTACACGAAAAAAAGCAGGAACAATTGGAACGGTTGGTTGCACTTCTTTTTTCCCAAGTAAAAATTTAGGTTGTTATGGAGATGGTGGTGCTATTTACACGAATGATGATGAACTGGCCGCAAAATTAAGAATGGTAGCGCATCACGGACAAAGTAAACAATACGTGCATGATGTTGTTGGTGTTAATTCGCGACTAGACTCAATACAAGCGGCAGTTTTAAAGGTGAAATTAAAACACCTTGATACTTATGCAGCTGCTAGAAATAGAGCTGCAGATTTTTATGACAAAGCTTTTGCCGGTTGTAAAAAATTAATTACGCCTGCACGTGCTAAAAATTCAACGCACGTGTTTCATCAGTATACTCTGCAACTTGTGGGAATTAATCGAGATGCTTTACGTGAATTTTTATCCTCTAAAAATATTCCGAGTATGATTTATTATCCGATTCCACTTCACATGCAAAATGCATTTAAAAGTGATAGATATAAATCCGGAGATTTTCCGGTAACTGAAAAATTATGTGCAAATGTAATTTCATTACCCATGCATACCGAATTAAATGAAGAAACTTTAAAATACATTACAGATGGTGTATTAGAATTTTGTAATAAATAATATTGAAATGAAAATTGCAGTTATAGGTACAGGTTATGTTGGATTAGTTACAGGAACTTGTTTTGCCGAAGTTGGTGTAGATGTTACTTGTGTTGATATTGACGAGAAAAAAATAGAAAATCTTAAAAAAGGCATTCTCCCCATTTACGAGCCGGGTTTGGAAGAAATGGTTTTAAGAAATACAACTAAAAACCGTTTACATTTTTCTACTTCCTTAAAAGACAGCATTCAAAACGCAGAAGTTGTTTTTATTGCGGTTGGTACTCCACCCGATGAAGATGGATCTGCCGATTTAAAATATGTTTTAGGTGTTGCATCTTCTATTGGAGAACACATGGCGCACCCCTTAGTTGTTGTTACAAAATCTACCGTACCTGTTAGCACAGCAGAAAAAGTAAGAAAAGCAGTGCAAACACAGTTAGATAAACGAAATTCTAAATTAGATTTTTATGTTGCATCTAATCCTGAATTTTTAAAAGAAGGAGCCGCAATAGAAGATTTTATGAAGCCGGATAGAATTGTTGTTGGAACCGATAGAACAGAAGCAGAAGAAATTATGCGCAAATTGTACAAACCATTTTTAATGAATGGTCATCCTATTATTTTTATGGATATTCCTTCTGCTGAAATGACAAAGTATGCTGCTAATGCAATGCTTGCTACAAAAATTAGTTTCATGAATGATGTTGCCAATTTATGCGAAATAATGGGCGCTGATGTAAACATGGTTCGTAAAGGAATTGGTAGCGATGGGCGAATTGGTCCGAAGTTTATTTATCCGGGCGTTGGTTATGGGGGAAGCTGTTTCCCAAAAGATGTAAAAGCATTAATTAAAACAGCAAAAGAACATAAATACGATATGCGTATTTTAAATGCGGTTGAAAACGTAAACGAAGCACAAAAAGAAGTTTTATTTAATAAAGTTAGAACTCATTATAATAATAATTTAAAAGGAAAAACATTTGCTCTTTGGGGATTATCCTTTAAACCTAAAACGGATGATATGCGTGAAGCACCATCCTTGGTTATTATAGAGAAATTATTAGCTGCCGGTGCCAGCGTGGTTGCTTATGATCCTGTAGCCATGCACGAAGCAAAAAGAATTTTAGGTGATACTATCTCATATTGTACAGATATGTATGATACCTTAAACAATGCCGATGCATTATTAATTGTAACTGAATGGCCTGAATTTAGAGTGCCTGATTTTGAAGAATTGAATAAGCGCTTAAAAGCAAAAGTTTTATTTGATGGTAGAAATATTTTTGACGCTAAAGACATGAAAGAATTGGGTTACGATTATTATTGTATTGGAATAAAAACAAAATAAAAAAGTTTATGAAAAGAGTTTTAATAACCGGTGCGGCAGGATTTTTAGGTTCGCATTTATGTGATAAATTTATTAATAACGGTTATCAGGTTGTTGGGATGGACAATTTAATAACCGGCGATTTAAAAAACATTGAACACTTATTTAAATTAAAGGAATTTGAATTTTACCATCACGATGTTTCAAAATTTATTCATGTTCCGGGTAACATCGATTATATTTTACACTTTGCTTCACCGGCCTCACCAATTGATTATTTAAAAATTCCAATACAAACGCTAAAGGTTTCTTCATTAGGAACTCACAACGTATTAGGTTTGGCACGTGTGAAGAAAGCACGCGTATTAGTGGCATCAACCAGCGAAGTTTATGGCGATCCTCACGTTCATCCGCAAACCGAAGATTATTGGGGGAATGTAAACCCGGTTGGTCCTCGTGGCTGCTACGACGAAGCAAAACGTTTTATGGAAGCCTTAACAATGGCTTACCACAATACACATAATTTAGAAACAAGAATAGTAAGAATATTTAACACCTATGGACCACGAATGCGTTTAAATGATGGGCGTGTTTTACCTGCGTTTATTGGCCAAGCTTTAAGAGGCGAAGATTTAACCATGTTTGGAGACGGAAGTCAAACTCGTAGTTTTTGTTTTGTAGATGATTTAGTGGAAGGCATTTACCGATTGTTATTAAGTGATTACCACCTGCCGGTAAACATTGGAAACCCACAAGAAATTACCATTAAAGAATTTGGTGAAGAAATTTTAAAGTTAACCGGAGCCAACCAAAAATTAATTTCACTTCCGTTGCCAAAAGATGATCCTAAGCAAAGAAGACCGGATATAAGCCTCGCTAAAAAAATATTAAACTGGGAACCAAAAGTTGAGCGCGCCGAAGGATTAAAAATCACTTACGAATATTTTAAAACCTTAACAAAAGAAGATCTTTATAAAACAGAGCACAGAGAATTTGCAAATAAATAAATTGGAACAAAACAATTACATCCACATAACAAATCATCCTTTAACCGATATTCATTATTTTAAGGATATAAAACTTGTTGTTTCTGTTTTAAGAAAAGAAGCTCCTATTAATTTTGAGAACACCCTTTCGAACTACAAAATTATTTTTGAAATTACAAAAGGCGATGACATTGTAGTTTTATTTGATACGCGAAATTTAAGTTTTGAAAATGTACCCAAAGAAGTTTTAAATTGTATGGCTAAAAATGAATACAATGTAAATCAGAAAAAATTTGCAGTTATTTACGAAGGCTTGGGGCAAAAGTTAATGGGTGGCTTATACACAACGTTATACAAACCTTATTCTAGTACTAAACTTTTTTCGGAAGTGAAAGAAGCTTTTGAATGGTTGGGTGTTTCTAATCCTCAACCCTTAATTAAAATAAGTGGAATTACATTATAATATTATTGTTAAAGGAAAAGTTCAGGGGGTATACTATCGTGCAAACGCACAAGTAAAAGCCAATGAATTAAAATTAAGTGGTTATGTAAGAAATTTACACAATGGGGATGTATTAATAGAAGCGGAGGGTCATCCTGAAAATTTAAGCAGGTTTATAGATTGGTGTTATTTAGGTTCACCTCGCTCTAAGGTTTCGGAAGTAATAAGTGAAGAAGGTGATTTACGAGGCTTTAAAACTTTTGAAGTAAAAAAATAAAAAAGCCACCTTGTTCGGGTGGCTTTTGTTATACTTCTTATTTAATCTTTAAGCTTTCATTTCACTTAAAACATTATTCATGTTTCTTACTGCTTCAGCACTTTTGTTAAACAAAGCTTGCTCCTCAGCAGTTAATTTGTAGTCAACAATTTTCTCCCAACCATTTCTTCCAATAACTACGGGTACACCTAAGCAAATATCTTTTTGTCCGTATTCACCGTCTAAATAAACGCAACATGGGTAAATTTTCTTTTGATCGTTTAATATCGAATCAACTAAAGCGGCAACTGAAGCCCCAGGAGCATACCAGGCAGAAGTGCCCAACATTCCGGTTAAAGTTGCACCACCAACCATTGTATCTGCTGCTACTTTTTTTAAAACATCATCAGCTAAAAACTGGCTAACAGGCACACCATTGTATGTAGCTAAACGTGTTAAAGGAATCATGGTAGTGTCTCCATGTCCGCCAATAACAGTTCCTGAAATATCACTTGCAGGAGCGTTTAATGCCATTGATAAATAACATTTGAAACGTGAACTATCTAAAATTCCACCCATTCCAATAATTCTGTTTTTAGGTAATTTGCTTTCTTTTAAAGCAAGGTATGTCATTGTATCCATTGGATTACTTACCACAATTATAATTGCTTTAGGAGAGTGTTTTAAAATATTTTCTGTAACACCTTTTACAATACCTGCATTTATTCCAATTAATTCTTCACGCGTCATGCCCGGCTTACGCGGAATTCCGCTTGTAATTACAACTACATCGCTATTTGCAGTTTTACTATAATCATTTGTACTACCGCTAATGCGTGTATTAAATTTATTTAAAGTAGCTGTTTGCATTAAGTCTAATGCTTTTCCTTCAGCAAAATTTTCTTTAATGTCTAATATTACTACTTCGCTTGCAATTCTGTTAAGTGCAATATACTCTGCACACGATGCACCTACGTTTCCGGCGCCAACTACTGTTACTTTCATGATATTTGTTTTGAATTAGTGTAATGATTTATGCTATAAATTTATAAATAAAATCAAGGAAATGATGCAAAAAATGAAAATATTAAAAGCTTCACTTAGTATCTTTTAGTTTCCTGCGCAACCCGTATAATTAATGTTGTCTATTGTAAAATTTGCTTTTTTACTCCATTTTTCGCCACTTCCGGGATGTGTGCAGGGCTTATTTTCAATTTTTATTTGAATGGAGTGCTCGCCTTCTTCACCACTTTCGTTAAAATCTTTGGCAAAGCTTAAAGAATCAAAATTGTGTTTCCATACTAAGGTATCTTTATCTGGAAAAGAAAACACAGCCCTGTTTGTATAAATTTCGGCGTACATAAAAGGTTCTGTAAATGAAGCCTTCAGTAAAAGTTTAACAGTTTCTTCATTGTCGCTTTCTGCCAATGCTTCAATTACATCATATTTGTTTAAAGGAATTTCAACGTCCGCATCTTTTGGAACGTTACACGAAGTCAAAACACCGATAAGTACTATAACATTCAAAAATTTCATCATTTCCTTTTTATTACTTTTTCTGCTGCCTGAATTATATTCGCAGCATCTAAACCATACTTCACCATTAATTCGTCAGGTGTACCGCTTTCGCCAAAACTATCGTTAACGGCAACATATTCTTGCGGAACCGGTAAGCTGCGTGATAAAAATTGTGTTACGCTATCCCCCAAACCGCCATTCATTTGATGCTCTTCTGCAGTTACTACGCACTTGGTTTTGGTTACCGATTTTAAAATGGCATCTGTATCTAAAGGTTTTATTGTATGAATGTTTATTAAATCAACGCTTATTCCTTTTTTCTCCAGTGCATCAGCTGCTTCAATGGCTTTCCAAACCAAATGTCCGGTTGCAATAATTGTTACATCTTTTCCTTCGTTCAAATGAACTGCTTTGCCAATTTCAAATTTTTGATCGGCAGGTGTAAAATTACCTACAGCAGGGCGGCCAAAGCGCAAATAAACCGGGCCGTGGTGTGCTGCAATTGCTAAAGTAGCAGCCTTAGTTTGATTGTAATCACAAGGATTAATTACAACCATCCCCGGTAACATTTTCATTAAACCAATATCTTCTAATATTTGATGTGTAGCACCATCTTCGCCTAATGTTAAACCGGCATGCGAAGCACAAATTTTTACGTTTTTATGAGAGTACGCAATGCTTTGTCTTATTTGATCATACACCCTTCCTGTACTAAAGTTTGCAAAGGTCCCTGTAAAAGGAATTTTACCGCCAATGGTTAAACCGGCTGCAATTCCCATCATATTTGCTTCGGCAATACCTACCTGAAAAAAACGTTCCGGATGTGCTTTTTGAAAAGCGTCCATCTTTAACGATCCGGTTAAATCGGCACATAATGCAACTACATTTGGATTGCTTTTTCCTAATTCACTTAAACCCGCACCAAATCCAGAGCGTGTATCTTTTTTTTCTGTAAAGCTGAATTTATTTAATAAAGGTGTCATTTAATAAAGCTGAATATTTGATGTTGTGTTACTTTTTATTTCAAAATTTCTTTCAATTGTTCTGATGGTTTCCGTTAAGTTACCATACCTGAAAACAACTTTGTATTTGCCCGGTTGTAAATATATTATTTCATTTACTAAAGTAGAATTTAAGTTATACACCCATTCCACATTTTTTCCATCATCTGTATAAATACTTCCATGCCCTGTACCTAATTTTTTAACATAGGCCGTGCCGGCAGTTGGAATAGTAATAGAATTGGTTGCCCCTTCTTTTATTTCAACGCCTTTCATTTTTATTCTGGGAAGAGTTAAAATTTCCAAATCATATTTACCTACAATTAATTTTTCTGTTTTACCAAATTCTTGAACAAGCAAAGTATTTTCTTCATTGATTTTTCTAATTACAGTTGCCGGAAAGTTTTTTCCAATAGGGCCGCTTAAATCTAATTTTAAAAAGCCCTGTGGTGCATCTAACGGAATGGTATTGTGTTTTCCTCTAACAATACTAATGTTTTTCTTCTCCACCGGCGGCACAGTGTGCACATATAAATCGTATTTTAAATCAGGGTCTAATACCAATGTGTCCGGGTTTCCTTTTACATTAATGGTATGCACATAATTGTATTTAATTTTATTGGTACCCGCTTCGTAAAAAGTCATGTTAACAGCTGTTTCGGTTGGCTTTTTTGTAATATCCAGCAAATCTACCTGAATGGTTGTTTGGGTAATGGCTTCCGTAATAACCAACTTTAGTACATCTTTAAAATTAGCTTCATTACTTACATCGTAAAATTTGCCCATGCATCCAAACACATCTGCAAACTTTACATCTAAACCAACTCCAATTACAAATGGCTTTAAAAATATTCCTTTCTTCTGCATTTCAATAGAAACCTGGCAGGGGTTACCTCCACACTCTTCAATACCATCGGTAATAAGTATCACAATGTTTCTACAGTTAGAACAAGGAGTAAAATCTGCAGTACACTCTCCCAAGCTATAAGCAATGGGTGTTGTGCCCATTGGCTCCAATTTTTTTATTCTGTCTTTTATTTTTTGCGAATTTGTTTTTACGGGAGCAAAGGGCACTTCCAATTTTGTGTCTTTACAATTTCTGTCGGGTTGAAAAAAAGTGGTGTGTCCGTAACAACGTAAAGCAACTTCTAAATTGGGTTCGTTTTTCAAACTGTCTAAAAACTCGCCCATTACTTTTTTTGCAACATCTATTTTTACATTGCTGCTCCACGGAGCATACATGCTATAGCTATCATCAAAAATAAAAAGTATGCGATTGGTTACTTGTGATTTAAGATTTAAGTTCGTAGAAGTTAGAAATAAAATAAGTAAAAGAGATTTTTTTATTGAATTCCGCATTACTTCTTAAATCTTACTTTTAATAATCTCCAACTGTTTCAGGTAATTGTGCCAATGCTTTTTGCAACTGTTCATCGTTAGGAGCCGAACCGTGCCATTTATGAGTTCCCATCATATAATCTACACCCATTCCCATTTCTGTTCGCATTAAAATCACAATGGGTTTCCCTTTTCCTAAATAAATTTTCGCGTTGTTTAATCCTTTAATTACCGCTTCTAAATTATTTCCATTCTCAATTTCTAAAGTTGTCCAGCCAAATGCTTCAAACTTTGCTTTCAAATTTCCTAATGATAAAACATTATCTACATCTCCATCTATTTGTCGTCCGTTATAATCTATTGTTGCAATGTAATTATCAATTTTGTTGGCGGCAGCATACATGGCAGCTTCCCATATTTGCCCTTCTTGTAATTCTCCATCACCGTGTAAAGAAAATATTATTCCTGAATCGTTGTTTAACTTTTTAGTAATGGCTGCTCCAATTGCCACGCTCATTCCTTGCCCTAATGAGCCGGATGCAATTCTTATTCCCGGTAATCCTTCGTGTGTTGTTGGATGCCCTTGTAAACGGGTGTTTAGTTTTCGAAAAGTATTTAATTCCTTAACCGGGAAAAATCCTGAACGTGAAAGCACACTGTAATAAACGGGGCTAATATGACCATTACTTAAGAAAAATAAATCCTCGCCTTTTCCATCCATGCTAAATTTAGAAGCATCGTACTTCAACACTGATTTATAAAGTGCAACAAAATATTCTACACAACCTAGCGATCCGCCGGGGTGCCCTGAACTAACAGCGTGCACCATTCTAACAATATCTCTGCGCACCTGTGTGCATAGTAACTCTAAATCCTTTAAATTGTCCATTCTTATAAAATAACGGTAAAAATACTATAAAGTAACTGCCCGTGAATGTTTGTTAAAAACAAAAAATTCTGTTGAAAACTAACAGCATTAATTTAGCTACCCCTTTTGAAAGCCTTGCCATTATTGGTATATTTGCGGGTTACAAAAAAAATATATGGCACTAAAGTGTGGAATTGTAGGATTACCCAATGTAGGTAAATCAACTTTATTTAATTGCTTAAGCAATGCAAAGGCGCAGGCGGCAAACTTTCCGTTTTGCACCATTGAACCAAATGTGGGAACAATTACTGTGCCCGATGAACGATTAAATAAACTTGCAGAATTGGTTAGCCCTGAAAGAATAATGCCAACTACTGTTGAAATTGTAGATATTGCAGGTTTGGTAAAAGGTGCAAGCAAAGGCGAAGGCTTAGGAAACAAATTTTTGGCAAACATCAGGGAGTGTAATGCTATTCTGCATGTTTTACGCTGTTTTGATGATCCCAATGTGGTGCATGTTGATGGTAGTGTTGATCCGGTGCGTGATAAAGAAATTATTGATACCGAACTTCAGTTGAAGGATTTAGAAAGCATTGAAACTAAAATTAAAAAATACGAGAAGTTAGCTAAAACAGGAACTGACAAAGAAGCGGTAAAAATTTTCAACACTTTAATGAAGTTTAAAGAAACTTTGGAAAGCGGCAAATCTGCACGCGCTTGTCAGGTTGATGAAAATGAATTAGAATATGTTACCGATTTACATTTACTTACCATTAAGCCCGTAATGTATGTTTGTAATGTAGATGAGGCTTCTGCAAAATCGGGTAATAAATTTGTAGATGCGGTGCGTGAGGCTGTAAAAAATGAAAGCGCTGAAATTTTAGTAATTACAGCACAAATGGAAAGTGAAATAGCTGCTTTGGAAACCTATGAAGAAAAACAAATGTTTTTAGCCGATTTAGGATTAGATGAACCTGGTGTAAATAAATTAATTAAAGCAGCTTACAAATTATTGAATTTACAAACGTATTTTACTGCAGGAGTAAAAGAGGTGCGAGCGTGGACTATTGAAAAAGGTTATAAAGCACCGCAAGCAGCAGGAGTAATACACACCGATTTTGAAAAAGGTTTTATTAAAGCAGAAGTAATGAGTTACAACGATTTTGTTCATTATGGTACAGAAGCAGCTTGCAGAGATAACGGTAAACTAAGAATTGAAGGGAAAGAATACGTGGTAAATGATGGCGATGTAATGCATTTTAGGTTTAATGTGTAACAACCGGTTTTTAACCACATAGGGTCATAGAAAAGTATGGAAAGAAAATGAATTAAGAAACACACATAAGAAAAATTTGCATTGCAAATTCCTGTGTGCTTAATATAGTTCGTAA
>JALHRL010000002.1 GCA_022841465.1 Bacteroidia bacterium
TATTTTTACCATCACACCTTCTGGTGCTGTTAGTTATACTTATAGCAACGGCTCCAATACTGTTTCACCTTCTATTAACACAACGTATACCGTTACAGGTGCTTCTGCTTTTGGGTGCACTGCATCTGCACAAAGTACAGTTAGCGTTTTGCAAAGTCCAACAGTTTCAGTTAACAGTGGAAGTATTTGTTCCGGAAAATCATTTACAATTATTCCTAGTGGTGCTTCAACCTATACCATTCAAGGTGGTAATGCAATTGTTTCGCCTTTATCCAGCACGTCTTACACAGTTAAGGGCACAGGAAGTAATGGTTGTATTTCTGCAAATACTGCCACCGCTAATGTTACTGTTCATGCTAATCCGGTAATTTCTGTAAACAGCGGTTCAATTTGTAATGGAAATACTTTTACAATGGTACCATCCGGTGGTTTAAGTTACACGTTCAGTTCCGGCTCTAACACTATTGCACCCACTATTAATACTAATTATACAGTAACCGGTTCGGGTCCGCAAGGTTGCACAAATACTGCCGTAAGTGCTGTAACTGTTAATCCATTGCCAAACGTTACAGTAAATAGTGGCACTTTATGTTCAGGAAATATTTTTACCATCACACCTTCTGGTGCTGTTAGTTATACTTATAGCAACGGCTCCAATACTGTTTCACCTTCTATTAACACAACGTATACCGTTACAGGTGCTTCTGCTTTTGGGTGCATAAATTCAGCTGTGTCAAATGTATCGGTTTATACTACACCTTCAGTAAATGTTGCTGGTGGCGCTGTTTGCACAGGTGGGTCATTTACTCTTAATCCAACCGGTGCTTTTTCCTATTCCTATTCAAGTGGTTCATCAATTGTTACTCCAACCACAACAACTACTTACACAATATATGGAATTTCTAGTGAAGGCTGCATTAGCCCTCCGGCATTAGCAACCATTATTTATACATCAAATTTAAATGTTACAATTACTGGTACTAACCAAGTATGTAGTGGTAGCAATTTAAACCTAACAGCAAATGGTGCCAGTACCTACAGCTGGAGTAATGGTGCAAACGCCAACGTAATAACTGTTAATCCTACAGTAAACATTACCTATACTGTATTAGGAACTAGTGGCTCATGTTCAAATACAGCAATAATTAATGTAACAGTTAATCCTTTACCAAATATAATGGTTTCTGGAAGTCCAAGTATTATTTGTTCAGGCTCTTCTGCAACATTATCAGCAAGTGGTGCTAATACATATAGTTGGAATACAAATCAAACAAGTGCTTCAATAATTGTAACACCAACTGCTACTACTCAATACACTGTTACAGGTACTAATATAAGTGGATGCGAAAATAGTTCAGTTATTACATTGTCTGTTTCGTCATGTGTTGGTACCGAAACAATACATAAAAATGAAAACACAATCTTAATTTATCCAAATCCAACGTACGGTAAATTTTATATAAAAATTGATAAATCAGTTAAAGCTGAATTAATTAATTTGCTGGGAGAGATAATAGAAGTTTTTGATCTTAACGCTTCTAATGTAAACGAAATTAATATACAGCAATACGCTAAAGGGATTTATTATTTGAAAATTAAGGATGGAGATTATACAAAGAAATTAATACTAAACTAGCTTAGGCTTTTTATAATAAAAAGAACCCATCAGTTAAAATACTAATGGGTTCTTTTATTTTATAATAGAAGGTTTAAGGTGTATTACTTCCCAAAATACTCTACACCAATGCGAGGGGTTTCGTAGAGCCTTATGCAATGTAACTTTACTTCTTTAGGTAAATGCGGTTCTAATTGTTCCCAAATGGCAATGGCTACATTTTCGGTACTAGGGAATTTATCTTTTAAAAAGGGGACATCTAAGTTTAAATTTTTGTGATCGAGCTGTTCAGTAACATGCTCTGTAATTAACTCACTTAGCTTTTTTACATCCATTACAAATCCGGTATCAGGATTAACCTCTCCTTTAACGGTAACCATGAGTTCGTAATTATGTCCATGCCAATTGGCATTTGCGCATTTTCCAAAAACAGCATCGTTTTGTTCTTTACTCCAATTAGGGTTGTATAGCTTATGAGCTGCGTTAAAATGTTCGTGGCGCGTTAAGTAAACCATGCTGCAAATATAAGAATTTGAGCTAAATTAGCTGTACATTTAAATTATGCCACACATTTTATTAGTTGCCGCAACGGCCCAGGAAATTCAACCCACACTTGATAAGTACGTTATTTTGCCCACCAGCGAGGGGATAACCGAATGTATGATAAATGATAAAGATTATCTGTCGGTTTTAATTACGGGAGTTGGAATGATAAATACAGCTTATCAAATGGGCCGTTATTCTGAAAATTATTACGACTTTGTGATTAATGCCGGTATTTGCGGATCGTTTCAAAACAATTTAAAAATTGGTAGCGTTGTGCGTGTTACACATGATGAAGTTACCGAAATGGGTGCCGAAGATGGTGATGAGTTTATTCGGTATCCAGGCTTAGGTTTAGGAGGCACTAATTTGTATAAAGAAAATTTTACATTAAAAATTCCTTCGGTTGAAAAGCTAAAAAAGGTAAAAGGTATTACTGTTAATAAAGTACATGGTAATGATGCTAGTATTGAAAAAACAAAACTCTTGTTTAAACCCGATGTAGAAAGCATGGAAGGCGCCGCTTTTTTTTCAGGTTGCAGAAGGTTTGCTAATTACATTCAAATTAGAGCGGTATCTAATAAAGTAGAAAAACGCGACCGAAGTAAATGGAATATTCCTTTAGCTATTACAAACTTAAACACAACACTTATAACTGCATTAGAAGAAGTTTTTTATGTTGATTAAAATAGGATACTCGCCCTGCCCTAATGATTGTTTTATATTTGATGCGCTGATTCATAAAAAAATTGATACCGGCAATTTTACCTTTGAGCCAGTTTTGGAAGATGTGGAAACCCTTAATAAATGGGCGCTTGATGGAAAACTGGAAGTTACCAAATTAAGCTACCATGCTTTTATATATGTACTAGATAAATATTCACTTTTAAGAAGTGGAAGTGCATTGGGTTTTAATTGCGGGCCTTTAATAATTTCTAAAAAAGAAATTAAAAATCCGGAAACGGAAATTAAATCTATTGCTATCCCCGGAAAATTAACTACAGCTAATTTTTTATTAAGTATTGCCTACCCGCAATTAAAAAATAAAACAGAAATGCTTTTTAGTGAAATTGAAAATGCAGTACTTAACAATGCAGTTGATGCAGGATTAATAATTCATGAAAACAGATTTACCTATGAGCAAAAAGGTTTAAAAAAAGTAAAAGATTTGGGTGAATTTTGGGAAAGCCTTATACATGCTCCTATTCCATTAGGAGGCATTGTGGCCAATAGAAAATTAGATTTAAAAACTAGAAACGAAATTGGCGATTTAATTAAAAAAAGTGTTGAATTCGCTTTTGAAAATCCGGAAAGTAGTATGCTCTATGTTAAACAACACGCGCAAGAAATGAGTGAGGAGGTAATGAAAAAACACATACAATTATACGTAAATGATTTTTCTGTTGATTTAGGTGAGGTTGGAATGAACGCTGTTAAACTTTTATTTAATAAGGCAAAAGAAGTTGGACTGATAAAAGAATTTTCAGAAGGAAATTTATTTCAATAAAAAAAGGCAAACTTTTCTGTTTGCCTTTTTAAAAAATTACTTTTTATTTATTTAGTTCCCGGTTTTTTAGGGCTTAAATAATTATTTGCTTTTACATTCGCCGGATCAAGCTCTTTTAAGGCTGTCCACATAGCGGTTGCATTATCATTGTCTTTTACCTCGGTATAATAAGCGCCTAAATATTCGTAAGCCTCTATCACATTGTTTTTGTTTGCGCCGGCTCTTTCTTCGGGTTTTACTAATTCTAAAACTTTTTCATAATAAGATTTTGCTAAGCCGCTGCTTTTATTAATATAATCAATAGAGGCGCTTGAACGTCCTTTATTAATATAAGCAACAACCCATTTTGGGTTAGATCTGATTAAACCACTAAAAGCTGTATCTGCTTTAACATACCATGGCATTGCTTCCTCTATTTTTGCAGCTCGTTGCTTTGCATCTTTAATGGAATTAGCTTCAGTTAATTTGGTTGAGGCTAAACTATAATAAGATCTGCCTAAATTAAAGTAATCAGTAGTGCTCATTGTTTTTGCATCAATACCTTGCTTTTTTTCTAATACCGCAATTACCTGATTGTGTTTTTTTGCGCGATAAGAAATGTTTCCCATTTCGGTATACAATTCGTTTGCGGCACTTGGTTCTAATGCAATTGCTTTTTCTAATTCCATCATAGCAATTGAGTCTTTACCGGTACGCGATAATAATATTCCTTTGTATTTATAATCATTCGCCAAATATTTAAAATTAGAACCGGCCATTTCAAAAAACTTATTGATGGCTACTAAACCTTTGTTGTATGCTTCTTTATCGGTTTTATCCCCCATTTCTGCGTAACTGTATCCCGCTAATCTTTCTAAATACAAATTATTAAAGCCTTTTGTTTTTAATCCTTCGTATTCAGTAACCGCATCGGCATATTGTTTATTGGTAAACAAAGCACTCATAAAACGATAACGTGCATAATCGCTGTTGTTTAATTCTAAATATTTTTTCCAGTTTTCAATAGATTTTGATGCTTGCCCTGATAAGAAAAACAATTCTGCTTTTTCGCGGTAAGCAGGCGCATAATTTTGGTCAATTGCTTCCGCTTGTTTGTACATATCTAAAGCCAATTGATAATTTCTTCCGCGTTGGTATAATTTTCCTTCCCTAATAATTCCTTTGGCTGACTTAGGATCTAAAGTAGTAGCCATTTTATAATTTTTAATTGGTCCGCTACCTTCCGATGGATTTTTTTCTAATAATGCATCGCCTAACACAATGTAGCCATCAGGGTTTTTAGTATCTAACTTAATGGCCATGTTGGCTGCAGCAATTGCTTCATCAGGATTTTTATATTCTGTTTCTAAATAAGCCTCGGCAATTTTACGATATACCTCAGCACTTTTGCTTTGCGATAAGCTGGTTGCTTTAAAGAAGTTTGTTTTAGCACCGTTCACATCATTTTTAGAAAGTAAAACTTTACCTATTCCTACAAAGTTTAATGCGTATGTAGGACTTAATTCTGCGCCTTTTTTATAAAACATATCTGCGCTGTCTACTTCTCCACTCTTAAAAAAGTTTTCGCCGTAATAAAAATAATTATCGCCTTTGGTTGATTCTTTTGCAATTAAAGCACGAAAATCAGAAGCAGCAGCTTCATAACGTTCGTTATAGGTTTTTAAAATGGCTTCTTGTAAGTTTTGAGCGCTAACAATTCCTGTAAAGCTTAGGGCTCCTGCAAATAATATCTTTTTCATGGTTTCCAAGTTCGTTATTTTTATTGTTTTAATTAATTCAAGTACGGTGCCAGGTATTAAAAACAAGGCAAATTTAGCATATTTTAAGATTATTTTTTCTTTGTAAAGGTAATTGGCAAGGTAAACCAGGTATCAACAGCTACATGGTTTTCTACCGCAGGTTTCCAATTGGGCATCATACTCACAACGCGTATGGCTTCCTCTGAACATTCTTTACATTTCTTTATTGATTTTACTACTTCTACACTACCTACTTTTCCGGTTTTATCTACCAAAAATTTCATAACTATTTTGCGAGAATGTATAGAAGTATCCTGGTCTAATTTTGCCGGATAATTTAAATTATTTATAATAAAATTTTCCATAGCTGCATTTCCTCCAACGTATTCTGCTTTTGCATCCTCTAAAGCAAGTGCCTCTGTTTTTACAGCTGTAGATTTTCCTGCTTTTTTAACCGGTGCCTTTGTTTGACCGTATGTTACACCGCATACTAAAATGAATAAGGCTGCAATTTTTTTCATAATACATATTTATTTTATATTCATTGGTTCCATAACCACTTGTACGTTTCTTTCTTGTTGTTTAAACGGTAAAAGGCCCTGCTTTAAAAAAGTAGTTTGGCCTTTAGGTCCTGCAACAAAAGCTTCAAACCCTTTTGCCAAACTAAATTCTCCGGTATTTCTGTACAAATATACCGGCCTAACCAAAGGATAATCGTTTGTTTTAAAACTACTTTGATTTGGTTCTGAAAATTTTCCATCACCACGACCAACAGCCACAAATTTTATTTTTGAAATAAAGTGTTTGTATAAAGAATCGTCTACATCACTTAACCATGCAAAATTAAAAAAACCAATTGCGTTTTTATTTGTGGAAATATAGTTCAAAAGTTCTAACGTGTTTTTTGAGGCATTACAATTTTCAGAAAAATTTTCGCCATTTATTATCGAATCTTTTAAAAAATTTAAGGTAGATGTGTTGTTGCCATCAAAAACAGCTGTTAAGGCTAATTCAATTCCGCTGGAGTCTTTTGTTGTAAGGCCTTTTGTTAGTAATGCAGCTATTTGTTCCATTGTAATTTTATTAATAGAAGAGGTAACATTGGTAATTAAACCTATACCACTGTATGCAACTATACTAAACCGCGGATTAGCATTTTTAGATGCAAACATTTTTACTTCTTGTTGGCTTAAATTCCTTGAAATAACAATTGCTTTGCAGCTGTCTTTATACAACGCTTCTATTGCTTCTTTTTCTGTAACTGAAGTACTGTTAATGTAAACGTTATGGTATTGACTTTCAAAAGTTGCTATTTGATTTTTTACATGTAGGAGTAAACAATCGTCGTAATACACATTTAGCTTACCAGAAGTTGGTGAGTTATCTTGCGCGTCGTTTTTAAAATAATTTCCGCACGAAGATAAAAGCAAGATGAATAAACTATTTAAAACTAAAATTTTCTTCATTCATTTTCTTTCTTAGGTTTTAAAAGCATTTTTAAACGATATGCTCTGTATAAGGAATAAAACCCTAAAACAAAAACAAAAACATTTCGTTTTGTACCAAACAACCTATCGCTCCATATATCAGTAAATGCAAAAGCAATTGCTGCACATGTAACCAACATAATCATTACGGCACTAAACCATATGGTAACTTGTTTATTCATTCTTTCATTTTTATCTGATTAAATATAACAATGCAAAAAAAAAGCCACAACAAAAGTTGTGGCTTTTTATAAAGTTTTGTGATTATTATTGAACCTTAAAGCTGATAGGTAATGTGAAATAACACTTCACTGCTTTACCGGTCATTTTTCCCGGTTTCCATTTCTCCGGATAGGCTTTTAATACACGTATTGCTTCTTTATCACAATCGCCGCAACCATTCACTCCTTTTACCACTTGAATATCGCCCAATGAGCCATCTTGATTTACAACAAAACGTAAATGTGCTTTACCACTAATACCGGCTTCACGCGCCATTGCAGGATATTGAATATTTTTACCAACGTATTTGTAGAATTCTCCAATTCCTCCCGGAGGTTCCGGCATTTCTTCTACAATGGTAAAAATTTCAGGTGCTGCAGGTTCTGCTGGCCCGGTGTTTTCAGTTGGTGGGGCAACAATATCATCACCTTCTTGATCCTTTGTACCAACATTTATATCCTTTACATCTTCTTGTAATTTTTGTGGCTCTTCTTCTACAGCATCATCCTTAATTACCGGTGGCACAAACTTTACCATTTCAACCATTGGTGGAGGTGGCGGTGGTGGTGGTGGTGGCGGTGTTTCTTCTTGAGGTGGTGGTGGTGTTAAGTCAACTGCCACATTGGTCATATCAATAACCGGTTCTTCTTCTTGTGGGCGGTTATCAATAAAAAATTTAATGCCAAACAAAGCAAAAGAAAAAACAAGCATACCGCCAATAATTACAGTCATGCGTTTGTTGTATTCTTTTCTTAATTGATACGCACCATAACTTTGGTTTCTTCCTTCAAAAACCAATTCATTACGTTCATCCTGCGTTAGGTCATTCCAAGTTTGTAACATTTTAACCTCCTGTTTTAGCGTTTACTAGTTCCATTTCCGATTTCATTATATCGGTAATTACATACTTCCCTACCAAATTAATGTTTAACTCATCTATTAAGTCAATTACATTTTTATAGGTTGCTTTATCATCTGTTTTAATAAGGAAAGTATATGTTCTATCCTTATCTACTTTAATTGCTTTTACCAAGCGTTTATAAGTAGTATCGGGAATTTCTTTTCGTTCAAACTTTTCATGTACTTTTTTAATCTCATCTTGCAACCATTTATTTTTCTCAAGCATATACTTGTGTAAACTTTCTTGCGAAAAATTTAATTCTTCCAAAACAGTTGCAGGCTTATCGCCTTCGGCTTGTGCTCTAAATTGTCCTTCGTAATAAAAAATACGATCGTCTTTTGTAAGTAAAAAGGTAACACCATTTTTCACTTCATTATCTACTTTTATATTTTCATCAGGAGGCACAGGAAAAGTAAGCTCCATAGATTTAGGCTTGCTGAATGTTGATGTTAAAACGAAGAACGTTAACAACAAAAACGCAAGGTCAACCATTGGCGTCATGTCAATTTTCGTTGACTGCTTTTTGGCGCGTTTTTTACCGCCCTTATGGCCACCGCCGCCGTCTTCTGCTATTTCTGCCATTGCTTAATATTTTTTATGTTAGTTTTTCTTCGGGCCTAAAACGGTTGAAGAGCCTTCTAACGATGTTATTAAATTAAACTGATAAATTTTTAAATCGGTAAATGTTTTTACCACATCTTTTACGCTAATGTATTTGGTTTTTCCATCGCATTTAATTGCATAGCGGGGCTTTTCTGCTTTAAATTCTTGCCCACTACCTTCTGCTTTATCTTTTGCATCCAAATATATTTTTACTGCTTCTGCTCCACCGTTTGAAATCCAATCTCTTAATTGGTTATTTAATGAATCTAACGGAACACCTTTTTGAGGTTGAAAGGCCTGGCGCTCTTCCTCTTTGGCATCAATATAACGAGGTAAATCTTTTATATCTACACCAAAACTAGGCAAACCCGTAAACTTCTTTTTTTGTTCTTCAGTAAATGCAACTCCGTACTTTTGGGCCATTTTTTCAAGCGCAGCTAATTTTGCTGCCCCATTACTAATTCCAAAAAATGCACGGCCATTGCCATCTATGGTAACCATAATATGGTTATCGGGCAAGGTTACTTCACCAATAGAAGAAGGCGGATCAACCGTTACCGGCTCAGCCATACGAAAAGAAGCGGTCAACATAAAAAATGTTACCAATAGAAAAGCCAAGTCAACCATGGGTGTCATGTCTAAACTTGGGGCTCCTCCTTTTGATGGTTTTTTTGACATCTTTCTTTTTTTATTTAGATGAATATTTTATTTAATTCCATAAATAATTTAAAACCCTTTTTGAGTTTTAACAATTATTTATTTTCCGCTTGTTTGAAATTCGCCAATAATAGAGAATCCGGCTTCATCCATTGCATACGTAATTTGATCTACACGATTACTGAAATAGTTATAGAAAATAATTGCAAATGCTGATGTACCAATACCTACTAATGTGTTTACAAGTGCCTCAGAAATACCGGTTGCTAATGCAGACGTATCAGGTGCACCTGCGTTTGCTAAAGCGGCAAAGGCACGAATCATCCCCACAACCGTTCCAATTAGTCCTGTTAAGGTACCAATAGAAGCCATGGTTGAAATAACCACCATGTTTTTAGATAACATAGGTAATTCTAATGCAGTAGCTTCTTCTAATGCTTTTTGAATAGCGTGAACTTTTGCCTCTTTATCCATATGTGTATCGTTTTGAACGAACTGATATTTTACAATTCCCTCTCTAACAACATTAGCTAATGAACCTTTTTGTTTATCGCAAGCTGCAATTGCACCTTCAAAATCATGAGAAGCAATTAAACTTTTAATTGTTGCAATAAACTTTTCTGTATTTCCTGCACCTTGTGCTTTTAAAATGGTAATAAAACGCTCAATTGCAAAAGTCCATACCACTAAAAAGAATCCAACCAGAAATGGTACAATTACTCCACCTTTATACATGGTTCCTAATAAACCGTGCGGGTGGCCTTTTTCAGGGTCGTTGTTTTCGAAGTTAGACGGTGCTCCCATAATTTTTAGGAAAATAAACCAGCCAATGCCAATACAAATAGCAATCGCTAAAATTGAAACTACCAATGGAAATCCTCCGGATGTTTTGTTCTTGCTCATAATTTATGTTTTATTTAGTTATTAATTTCGTTTTTAATGCACGCCAAACTTAGTAAAAATACTTATAATTAAAAAGTTTTGTAAAATAAATACACTTATTGTTTATAACGTGGTATTAATAGTAAAATTATACTTAAATAACACCCTAAACCGGTTATTTTAGTAAGTGGTGAATTAAAACTAACAATTGGTTTAGCCACTTAATATTACCTAACAGAATAAAAACTGTTCCCCGCATTTTTAGAAATTAAAAACAATTTATTTTCTATGATAACGTGCTCATAATTAGTGAAGTTTATACTGTAATGTTGTGGTTTAGAAGCGTTAGCATTGCCGGTGCAGGTTTTTAGCATTACAGAGGTATCATTACTATTTATAAAGGTATTTCCACAACTGGTAATTGTATCGGTATTTATTTTAAATCCATCATAGGCTATTTTATACGGAAAATAAAAAAAACTTGTATAGTAATTTAAGCTTCTAACATCATGAACTACATTAGAAAAACCTTTACTTAATTTCACCACATAATGCTTTGCATTATATACCAGCTCAAACATTATTAAATTGTTATCTTTTTTATTTTTATAAACTAAAAAACTATTTGCAACAATTAAATCACTTTCTGTTTTTAAACTACTTGCAATTATATCGTTTCCATAAAACGATCGTTCAATATTTATAAAACAAAAAACCGGAGTGTTTAATTGGTTGCCTTTGCCGGGATTTGCATTTAAATACTTAGTTGCAACTACTTTGGTGTTTAAAACAGCTGGAACACTTTGTTTATTATCTCGCTCTAAGCTATAGGTAGACTCCGGCAATGATTGCTTTTTACACGATGTAATAAGTAGAATAAAAAAAGTAATTTTGAAAAACAAAGACATTATATAGTTTAACGCCTTTTTTAAATGGATATTGTATCACTTCGCGAATTTTGTATTGCTAAACCTTTTGTAGAAGAAGCTTTTCCTTTTGATGAAAGCACCCTGGTTTTTAAAGTTGGCGGTAAAATTTTTCTATTGGTTGATATTGAATCTAATCCCCTATCTTTTAATGTTAAGTGCAACCCGGATTTGGCCATTGAACTGCGCGAAAAATATATGCAAGTAAAGCCGGGTTACCACATGAATAAAAAACACTGGAATACCATTGTGTGCGAATCAAATTTAAACGATACTTTGCTAAAAAATTGGATAAACTTATCTTATAATTTAGTACTAAATTCGCTGCCTAAAAAAATAAAAAGCCAATTAAAATAATATGGAACTAAGTGATTATTTAAACAACGCTTACTCTTATCCGAGTTACCGAAAATTATTAGACGATTTAATTATTCAAAATAAAACAACCGGCCCAAATCAATCAGCAGATTTAATGGAGTATGCAAAACTAAATTTACATAGAATGAAGCGCCTTGAAAAAACAGCGGTTTTAAGAAACGATGTAACAGAAACGCTTTTAAAAATAAAAAATAAATACACTTTTTTGGTTTTAACAGAAGGTTGGTGTGGTGATGCTGCCCAAAATATTCCTTTGTTTTGGTTAATGGAAAAAACATGTGCTAACCTTACACTTAAATTAATTCTTAGAGATGAAAATTTAGAATTAATGGATCAGTATCTTACCAACGGAGGGCGATCTATACCCAAATTAATTTGTATTGAAAACACAAGCAATAATGTTATTTTTACCTGGGGTCCACGCCCTGAAAAAGCACAAAACTTTGTTTTGGATGCCAAGAAAAAAGGGGTAGACAAAAAAAAGATGGCCACTGAGTTACACAGTTGGTACGCCATAGATAAATTACAAAGTACTCAAAATGAATTTGTTAAATTAATTTCTGCTTTTTTGGTTTAGTGGGTAGAATTAGTGTAACTATCTAAAAATACACCCATTTATCTAAAAATTGGTAGTTTTTATACCGTTTTAGTATCATTAATAGTACATTTGCCCGCAAATTTTTATTAGTCTAATTATTATATGAAAAAGTCTCTATTTCTCCTTTCCATTCTGATTTTTTTAATTAAACCTGTAAAAGCAGATGAGGGAATGTGGTTACCACAACTTTTGGGCGAACAAGTTTATGCTGATATGGTTAAAAAAGGATTAAAGCTTACAAAAGAACAATTGTACAGCATTAATAAAGCAAGCATTAAAGATGCCATTATTATTTTTGGTGGCGGATGTACAGGCGAAATTGTAAGTAAAGAAGGATTAATTTTCACTAATCACCACTGCGGTTATAACGCCATTGCTGCGGCAAGTAGTGTAAAAAACGATTATTTAAAAGATGGTTTTTGGGCTAAAAATAAAAGTGAAGAAATTTACTCTAAAGGTGTGCACGCACAATTTTTAGTAAAAATAGAAGATGTTACCGATAAAGTAAATGAAAAACTAAAAGGCCTTAGCAAAGAAGAAGTTCCTTTAAAACTACCGGGAATAATGAATGAAGTTGCAAAAAAAGCTACGGAAGGAAGCGAATTAGAAGGACGCGTAAATTCATTTTTTAAAGACAATCAATTTTTATTATTTGTTTACGAACGTTATAAAGATGTGCGTTTAGTAGGTACACCTCCTGAAAGCATTGGTAAATTTGGTGGAGATACCGATAACTGGGAATGGCCGCGCCACACGGGTGATTTTTCTATCTTTCGTGTTTACATGAGTAAAGATGGTAAACCCGCTGAATACAGCGCAGATAATGTTCCTTACAAAGCCAAATATTTTTTACCCATTTCTATAAAGGGTTTAAAAGATGGTGATTACACTATGATTTACGGATACCCCGGTGGAACCAACCGTTACGAAACTTCTTTTGGTGTGAAATTAAAAACAGATGTAGAAAACCCAAGCTTGGTTGAGTTGCGTGATGTGCGTTTAAAATTTATGTTAGAGGAAATGAAAAAAGATCCGGCAGTAAAAATTCAATTGGCCGGAAACTACGCATACATTGCCAATTACTGGAAATTTTTTGATGGCGAATCAAAGCAATTATTAAAATACAAAGTTTACGAGCAAAAACAAAAATCAGAAACCGAATTTAATACCTGGGCTAAAGGAAAACCTGAGTACGAAAATGTGTTTTCTGAAATTGCACAAACCTATAGTGTATGGAGCCCGTATGCTAAACAACGTGTTTATATTCGCGAAGGTATTTTAGGTTCTCCGTTATTGGCTTATGCGGCAAATTTAACTGCTTTACATAAAGCGCTTGCTAATTCAAACACAAAACCGGAAGAAATAAAAGCAATAAAAAACGCGTTAAAAGGTACCTATGAAAAATTTATTGGGGAAGAAAACATTCCTTCTGATAAAAACATTTTAGGCGCCATGGTGCAAATGTTTTATAACAATGTAAATCCTTCGCAACACCCATCAGAAATTTATAAAACCATTAATACGCGTTATGGCGATTTAAAAAGTAACGACACGTATAAAAAATTATCTGAAATCGTATTTAGTAATACTTTGTTTTTAAATAAAGAAAAAACCTTGGCTTTTATTGAAAATCCTGATACTAATGCATTATTAAAAGACCCAGCATACGAATTGGCAAATGCATTTGTAAGCAACTTTAATAATAATTACGCAAAATATTTTACAGATTTTACCAATAAAAATACTGTTTTAAACCGTGCCTATTTAAAAGGCTATTTAGAGAAAAATAAAGGGAAAACTTTTTATCCGGATGCTAATTTTACCATGCGTGTTTCTTACGGTCATGTAAAATCTTATTCTCCTAAAGATGCCGTTAAATACAGCCATGTTTGTACCATGAAAGGTGTAATGGAAAAATATGTGCCGGGCGATTATGAATTTGATTTACCTCAAAAGCAAGTTGATTTAATTAAAGCTAAAGATTACGGACAGTATAAAGATGCAGCAACTAATGATATTGTAGTTGGGTTTATTACAACAAATGATATTACTGGCGGTAACTCGGGCTCACCGGTTATAAACGGAAAAGGAGAATTGGTTGGTTTGGCGTTTGACGGAAATTACGAGGCGCTAAGTCATAAAATTGCATTTGATAAAGATTTAAACCGTACCATTTGTGTTGACATTCGTTACGTACTTTGGGTGGTAGAAAAATTGGGTGGCGCAACCAACATCATCAACGAACTAGATTTGCGCAAAATGTAGTTTTAAGTTTATAATTTAGTAAAAAAGGAGTCGGGTAATTTCCGACTCTTTTTTTTGTACCTTAGTATCGTTAGAGGATAAACACCTTTCATTTGTATGCATAAAAAAATTCAGTTACAATTAAGTCCTGCTGTTGCATTTAACCAACAGCTTCTAAAGGAAGAAGTAGCACAGGCTTTGCAGCTTCAAAATCAATCATTTCTTATTAAATTAAATAAGCGTAGTATAGATGCGCGATCAAGAAACATTAAAATTAATTTAACGCTTGATGTTTTTATTGATGAAATTCCGGTATTTGAAAAAATAGAATTTCCGTATAATGATGTTTCACATGCTAAAAAAACTTGTCATATTATTGGTGCCGGTCCGGCAGGGTTATTTTCAGCTTTGCGTTGTTTAGAATTAAATATTAAACCCATCATTTTTGAACGTGGTAAAGATGTGAAAAACAGAAGACGAGATTTAGCTGCCATTAATAAAGAACATATAGTTAACCCCGAAAGCAATTATTGTTTTGGCGAAGGCGGTGCCGGAACCTACAGCGATGGAAAATTATACACCCGCAGCAGCAAGCGCGGAAGTATTGAGAAAATATTAAAAACCTTTGTTTTCCACGGGGCCAGTGAAGAAATTTTAGTAGATGCGCATCCGCACATTGGTACCAATAAACTGCCACAGCTAATTGAAAAAATTAGAGAAACCATTTTAAATTTTGGTGGCGAAATACATTTTAATACTAAACTTGTTGATTTTAAAATTAAAAACGATAGTATATCCCAATTAATAATTCATTCTGATAAAGGTGCCGAAACGCACGACATACAAAATGTAATTTTAGCTACCGGCCACTCTGCGCGCGATATTTATGAGTTGCTGCATAAAAAAAATATTTCTATTGAAGCCAAACCATTTGCCATGGGTGTAAGGGTAGAACATCCTCAGGAAATAATTGACAGCATACAATACCATTGCAGCAGCATTAAAGATGTGTTGGAAAAACGCGAGTATTTACCTGCGGCAAGTTACAGTTTAGTAAATCAGGTAAACAATCACGGAGTTTATTCATTTTGCATGTGTCCTGGTGGTATAATAGCGCCCTGTGCCACCGGAGCAGAACAAGTGGTAACAAACGGTTGGAGCCCTAGTAAAAGAAATAATCCGTATGCCAATAGTGGAATTGTGGTTGGTTTAACTTTAAATGATTTTAAACCCTATGCAAAACATGGTGAACTGGCAGGTTTGCAATTTCAAAAAGAATTAGAAAAAAGTGCTTGGCATGCCGGAGGTAAAACACAAACAGCACCGGCACAACGATTGCAAGATTTTGTAAACGGAAAAGTTAGTGCTACTCTACCCGATTGTTCGTATCAGCCCGGTTTAAAAACAAATGATATGCAGCAAGTATTGGGTGAATTAATTGGTAAAAGTTTACAATTAGGTTTTAAAGAATTTGGCAAAAAAATGCGTGGTTATTTAACCAATGAAGCCCTTATTGTTGGGGTTGAATCACGCACCTCAACTCCTGTAAGAATCCCAAGAGATAATGATACACTGCAACATCCACAACTAAAAAATTTATTTCCGTGTGGCGAAGGTGCAGGCTATGCCGGAGGAATTGTAAGTGCTGCCATGGATGGAGAAAGATGTGCTGATAAAGTTTTTGAATTAATTAATAAAGCCTAATTTTGAAAAATGAGCAAACTAAAAGAACAATTTTTTAAAGAGCAATACATTCCGCTTTTAAAAAAATTAAAAGGAGATGAAAAAGGAAATTGGGGAGTGTTATCTCCGCAAGGAATGATTGAACACATGAGCGAAAGCATTGCCATTGCCTCTATGCGTATTGTGCATGCATTGCACACACCACCTGAATTGGTTGAAAAAATGAAAAGTTTTGCTATAAGCGATAAAGAATTTAAACCCAATACTAAAAATGCTTTAATGAGCGATGATGCTGCCCCGCTAAGAAATAAAAATATAGAAGATGCAATACAAGAATTGGAGGCAGAAATAAAAGAGTTTTTAAATTTTTACGAAAGAAAACCGGGCACACAGGTTACAAATCCTTTTTTTGGTACACTTAATTACGAAGAGTGGTTGCATTTATTGCACAAACACGCAATTCATCATTTAAAACAGTTTAATTTAATTTAATGGAAGAAGATAATTTAGTATTTGGTATACGCGCTGTTATTGAAGCAATAAATGCCGATAAAACAATTGAAAAAATATTATTGCAAAAAGGTTTATCCAATGAACTGTTTAATCAGTTAAGAGCTGCACTGCGCGGAAAAGATATTCCCTTTCAATTTGTACCGCCCGAAAAAATTAAAAAAATTACATCTAAAAATCATCAAGGGGTAATTGCTTACTTGGCTGAAGTAACGTATTACACTACCGAAGATTTACTGCAAGAGGTTTTTGAAAAAGGTAAAACTCCATTTATTTTAATTTTAGACAGAATTACCGATGTGCGCAATTTTGGAGCAGTTGCACGAAGTGCGGAATGCGCCGGGGTTGATTTTATTATCATTCCGTCTCGCGGCGCGGCACAAATAAATGCAGATGCCATAAAAACCAGTGCAGGTGCATTGCATCGAATTAAAGTTTGCCGAGAAGATAATTTAAAAGATACCATTGAATATTTAAAAGAATACAAAATAAAAATTATTGCTTGTCACGAAAAAACAGATAAACTAATGTACGATGCCGATTTAACGCAGCCCACTGCAATTATTATGGGTAGCGAAGAAAATGGAATAAGTGGTGAGTATTTAAAGAAAAGCGATGTACAGGTAAAAATTCCTATGGAAGGCAGTATTGCTTCTTTAAATGTATCGGTAGCCACCGGTATAATTTTATTTGAAGCAATTAGACAACGATTAAAATAATTTGGTACAAAGTAAAAATATAGGCATAAAACTTTTAGATTTTTTTATTTACTCTAATCTGTTAATTTCTGTTGCTTGTTTTTTATTTACACTACAAACAGCTTTAGCCTTTCATGCATCAGAAACCGCAGCTGCTTTTTTTGGAATCACAAATTTTATTGCCACTTTTTCTTTATATAACCTACAACGCATCTATCAGAGTACCAAGCCTTACACCGACCATCGTTTGGCTTGGTATCAACGCAACAAAAAATATTTATTTACTCTTATTTTACTTTTTATTAGTTTATACTACAGCGTTTTTATTAATAATTATATAGTGTTTAAAAATGGCCTGTTGTTATACCTACCTGCTGTTGCATTAAGTGTAGTTTATTTTTTACCTCCATTTGCCTTGCGTCGTATGCCCGTTTCAAAAATATTTTTAATTGGCGGCGTTTGGGCTTACACCTCTGTATTTATTCCTTTACTTTATAACGATAGTGTTTTCTCATTTTCAAATATTGGCCTGCATGAAACGTCTTACATTTTAGCACAGCTTTGTTTTATTGCTGCCATTTGTGTTCCATTTGATATTAGAGATTTTGAAAATGACCGGCAAAATTCTATTAAAACTTTGCCGGTACAATTTGGTTTGGGTAAATCAAAAACCATTGGTATTGTTGTTTTGCTGACTTATATTTTTCTTGCGCAAAACACTACACAATTTGCCGTTTTTGGAATTACCGGTTTTTTGGGTATCCTTTTAATTTATTTTTCTTATGAGCACAAACACCGTTATTATTTTTCGGTATTAGTAGATGGTTTAATAATATTGCAATTTGTGCTTTACATTTTACTTACTCGCAACTAAAACACGTTCGTTTTGCAATACCATTCTTTCTACCTGAATAAGTTGCTCTAAAGCCATAATGATATTAATATTGTTGATATAATGAAAATCACTATCGTCAAAAAACATTCCGGCATAATCAACTTTAGTAGTTGCCTTTTGATTGTATGCTTCTAAAATGCTTTTTAATACCTGACTTTCTTTACTAACGGTAGTGTTATTAAATACATCAGAAAACGAATGATCGCCAATACTTGCCCCTTCATTTTTTAGTTGATGAATCTCTAAACCGTTTGTTTGTTCTTTTACTATGTGTTGCTTTATGTTTTCACACATTTGTAAAACTTTTTCTGCTTCAGCATTTAATCCTTTTGAAAGTGAATCGGATTGTTTTTCTTTTAAAAGTGCCCACTCAGCTTGTAATAATTTTTCGTTGCGTAAAAAGTTTGCGGTAAATTGTTGATCACGTATTTGTGTTCCTTTTGGTGAACGCATTAATGTAAACAATAATCCACAAGCAGAAAGAAGGATGATAGATGAAACAATGGTGTTTACTTTTGTTTCAGGGTTTCTGATTCCGGTAAAAAAGTAAAAAGGTAAAAACAAGAGCAACATAACGGCAATAGAACCTTGCATCATAATGTTAGCCCCCGGCCAATGCATTACTTTAAATAAAATACCCATACTAATTAAGATACCCGACAGAGTGCCTAAACCAATGGTTACTTTATCTTTTGTACTTTGTTTCTCTTTTACTTTTAATAAGAACATAAGTGGTAAAAAAACCAAACTTAATATGCCAATGCCCAAAATGAGCATTATACCTGCACCGGGCCAGTGCAAAAACTTAAAGATTAAACCCGTTGTAAAAAAGGAAGCAGAAACTGCTCCGCTAATTATCATTGCTTTTTTCATGGTGTAGTAGTTTTTAAAAATTATAAGAGAAATTGTTTCGTCTTCTATTTCTTTCAATTCGTTTTTAAAAAAAGATTGAACTGTTTTTTGATAGAAGTGCTCGAAGTCTCCATTTTCCTCGAGGTTGTTTTCAATAATACAACATACATGATCTAAGAGGTTATACTGCAGGTCCTCAATCGTAACGCCACGTGCACTAATGTCGTTAAGAATAAAATCAATATGCCGATCTTTTATTTGGTACATTTTTAATTTCAATTATTTGAAATAAAAATATTTTCTATTTATTAAATGGTTTTTGGTTCAATATTTAAAAGTGTTTTCATGGTGCTTACAAAATCTGCAAACTCACTCACTTTTTCATCACTTAATTTTTTTCCGGTATCACTTAACGAATAATACTTTCGTACACGCTTTCCAATAAATTCAGTTTCTGTTGTTAACAAACCTTCTGCCTCCAATGCATGAAGAGAAGGGTACAACGCTCCTTCCGTTAACTGAATTTTATTATTGGTTAAATCTTTCACGGTTTGTGTAATTTCATAACCATACATTCTTTTGTTTTCTTTTAAAAGTTTAAGAATAATGGTTTTTAATGTTCCTTTTATGAGCTCAGATGAATAAATCATGATAATATATTGTTTTACTTAAGACAAAGATACATTGTTTTCTTATGCATTGGTTGATTATTTATAAAATAATTCCTATATTTGATGTAAATTACTGATTGTGAGTATGAAAAAAATTGGGAAGTTACTTTTAATTACGGGCATTTTACTAATTGTTCTGGTAATTTTTTTTGAAATAATTAAATTTTCTGCTTTTAAAGATAATGCAAAGCCCATTTTTATTCTATTCACTCTTGGTGGACTTTTATGTATTAGTTTAAGCATCCCCGCATTTTACTTTAAAAGCGAAAGCAAAAAAGTAAACAGGGTAATTTTTATAACAACATTTCTCTGCGCCGTTGTTTTAGCCTTTGCTATATATAGTAAGAAAAACTATTATGCAGGTGCAGCCATTGAATTTATTTTATCAATTCTTTTTTTCTCATTTTCTGCATTGCCTCTTATAATTAAAAAAAGGTACGACAAGCGAAAACATCTTTTTTCATGGAAACAACTTGTGTTAAGTTTCTCTGATATGATTTCTATTGCATTAATTATTCTTTCAGTTTTGTTTAAAATTATGCACTGGCCTGGCGCTAATACAATGCTAACTATTGGAAGTTTTGGATTTATTATTACAATGATTTTCTGGAACAGAACATTTAGTAAAGAAGTAATGCTTAGGCATGATGCAGAACAAAAACTGAAACATGCTTTTATGGAACTGGAAGAAAAAAATAACGAAATTCTTGATTCTATAAATTACGCGCAACGAATTCAAAAAGCTTTATTGGCCAGTGATGGGATATTGAATAAAAATTTACCGGAACATTTTGTGTTATTTCATCCGAAAGATATTGTAAGCGGTGATTTTTATTGGGCTTGCGAGGCGCATGGTAAATTTTATTTTATTGTTGCCGATTCTACCGGGCATGGCGTACCGGGCGCCTTTATGAGTTTGCTGAATATTTCATTTTTAAACGAAGCCATCAACGAAAAAGGAATTGAAAAACCAAATGAAACTTTAGAACACGTTAGAAAGCGCCTGATAGAAAGTTTAGCCATTGAAGGAGTTAGCGAAGGTGGTAACGATGGCATGGATTGTACTTTAATGGTGTTTGATTTTAAAAACAATTTGATGGAAGTAAGTTGTGCCAATAATCCACTCATTATTTTACGAAACAATGAGTTTATAGAAATTGTCGAGGATAAAATTCCCGTAGGTAAATCAGTAAAAAACAATCAAACATTTACAACTCATCAAATTTCACTTCAAAAAAACGATATTTTATTTGCCTTTACCGATGGATTTGCAGACCAGTTTGGCGGACCAAAAGGAAAAAAATTAAAGTATAAACAATTATGCAATTCTCTTATAGAAAACAAAGAGCTGCCCATGCAAGTTCAAAAAGAAAATTTACTGGCATTGTTCTCAGATTGGAAAGGCAAGTTAGAACAAGTAGATGATGTATTGATTGCAGGAATTAAAATTAGCTAAACGGTACACTTCAAAACTCTTCATTACTTCCTTATATGAATACTCAATTATTTCAATAAATTTGTATACATGAACACATTTGTTAAACTAACCCTGCTAAGTATTGCAATGATTGCCTTGTTGGGCTTGTATTTTGAATTTTGCGTTAATCGTCCGCTTAATATTTACATTCAGTATGCCGCTAGTGCTGTAGTTATTATTTTAACTGTTGCATTTGTAGTTTACTTTGTAAAACAAATTATTAAAATATTAAATCCCTAAACTTATGATTTCAACCTACATTTTTATTGCATTTTTGGTTGTTGCAATAGCAACACTTTTTAGAACGCGAAAAAACTATAATTTAAAAATAGAATTTGGTAAATGGATTTTAAAACCCATTTTAATTTTAATTATTGGTATTGTTATTAGTTTAATAAACCCCTTTTCTTTAGAACGTGTTGATGCAGGACATATTGGTTTAAAAGTAAATCTTACCGGCGACGAGCGAGGTGTATCTGATTACACCTACAAAACCGGCTGGGTTGTTTTTAATAACTGGACAGAAAAATTATATGAATTCCCCACCTTTCAACAACACATAGATTATAGCATACAAACAGTAATTACCAAAGGTGGTTTTAGTGCAGATATTAAACCCTCTTTTAATTATGCATTAGTTGCAAATACAGTTGGCGATATGTTTCAAAATTTACGCCTGCCAATTAAAGAGGTAGAACAAGGTTGGCTTAAAACGGCTATTGTAGGCTCGGTAAATGATGTAGCCAATAAATGGGCAGTAGATAGTATTTTTAATCACCGTGAATTGTTTGAATCATCAATCATAATAGAATGTAATAAAAGAATTTCAAAGTGGTTTACCGTTAGTCAGCTTCGTACCAACATTACTCCTCCACCGGCCCTGCAATCAGCTATTGAAGCCAAAACAAAAGCCTTACAAGAAGTTCAGGTAGCAGAAAATCAAAAACAGGTTGCTGTTGCAGAAGCTTTCAGAAAAATTGCAATAGCAAGAGGTGATTCGGCACAAATGGTTATTGAGGCTGCGGGTGAGGCAGAGGCAATAAAACGTAAACAACTAACGTTAAGTAATATGTACATTGAATACATGAAGATTCAGAAGTGGGACGGAAAAAACCCAACTACTGTTTTAGGAAAAGAAGGAAGTACCATTATTTCAGTTAAATAATAATTCGCACTAACATTAAATATATGATTCGTAAAATTTTTATACTTTTTTTGGTTTGTTTTGTGAGCATAGTTTTTTGTCAGGCACCAGCTGCAATTGATAAAAAGAAACTACAAGAGATAAAAAAAGCAACTTACCCTTTAAAAGATTTTACTATAAAAGATACCACGTTTTCTGATCTTAAATTTTTAGATAAATTATTAGCTAATAAAAATATTTTTTTAATTTCTGATGGTAGACAAGCAGGTAGTAATAAAACAGATATAGGAAGAATAATAAAATATTTGCACGAAAAACATGGTTTTGATTTACTAATAGTTGAAAGTGGATTTTACAATACAGAAAAAATGTATTCCCAACTTTGCAGAACTCCTAAACAGTACGACACACTATCAAAATACGGACTGGTAAATTTTATCGGTACTTGTAAAGAAAATTATCCCCTACTTGAATACATTGCGAATAAAAGTAATTCTAAACACCCACTTAAATTAGCAGGCTTTGATATAAATTTTAATTCCGGAGATTATGCACATAAATATCTACTGCATGAAATAGATTCAATTTTAGAAGACAGAAAATCTGCAATAGTTAACAGTAATCGCTATAAAAAATTTAAAGTTGGCTTAGATACTTTGTTTTTAGGATTAGGTAGAAAATTAAATAAAGAATACAAAGCCTTTTTAGCAAGCTATAGCGATACTTTATTTAATGAATTAAAAGGCCTTGATGATGTTGGCAGTTATTGGCCATTGATACTTGAAAATTTAAATGCTTACATAAAAACAAATACACCGGGTAAAGAAATTCCAGATGAATTAAGTAAAAACACCCTTATCTTAAAAAACTTTAACTGGCTGTTTAATGCCAAATCTAAAAATCAAAAATTTATTGTGTGGGCACCAACAAACCACCTTTGCAAATGCAGTTTTCCGGATTGCAATAAAACTACCAACTCTTTAGGCGATTACATTTACAATGTAATGGGAACAGACAAAATATTTTATTTAAACTGTATGAATTACATTACCAATAATACAACAAAAGGAAATGCAGATGATTTACCTTTTATAATAAATGCAGCCGAAGTTAAACACGGAATTTTAATGTTAAATAAAAAAGAGAAAGTATTAAAAGAATTAGGCGTAAAAATAAATTATCCCAATTTTTTTGATGCCGTTTTGTATCATGAAAATGTGAATACCTGTAATTGGGTGAGGTAATTTATTTCATTGCCAATTTAAACACCTCAATAGTTCTCTGAATATCGGCATCAGTGTGCGCTTCGTTCACAAAACCAACTTCATATCCGCTAGGCCCAAGATAGACTCCATTCTCTAATAAATGATGAAATAAGGATTTAAAATATTTCATGCTATCTGCATCTATATCTTCTGCAGTTTGAATTTTTTCCCTTTTAGTAAATGCAATCCAAAAAATAGAACCTACACTAAATAATTTAAAATCGTTTGTTTTAATTTCCGATAATCCTTTTACAAGTGTTTCTGTTTTCTCTGCTAAATCATTATAAAAATTTGGTTTCAAACATTCTGTTAACTGGGCAATACCCGCGCTCATAGCTACCGGGTTACCACTTAAGGTGCCGGCCTGGTATACATTTCCATCCGGACTAATACTTGCCATAATTTCTTTACTGGCACCGTAAGCACCAACAGGAAAACCACCGCCAATAATTTTTCCGTAAGTAACAATATCCGGTTTAATATCATAATAACCGGCTGCTCCTTCAAACCCAACCCTAAATCCGCTTATTACCTCATCAAATAATAAAAGCGTTCCGTTTTTTGTACATATGTCACGTAAAAATTGTAAGTATTCTTTATCCTGTAACAACAAACCGTTATTTGCCGGAATGGGTTCAATAATTACACAGGCTATTTGATTCATAAACTGTGCAAAGGCTTCTTCTACTGCTTTTGTATTATTTAAAGAAACCACTATTGTTTCCTGAACAAAACTTTCCGGAACGCCTGCAGATGATGTATTACCAAATGTTACCAAACCTGATCCTGCTTTCACTAAAAGCGAATCACTATGTCCGTGATAACATCCTTCAAACTTTAAAATTTTATTTCTTCCGGTATATCCGCGTGCTAAACGAATGGCACTCATCACCGCTTCTGTTCCACTGCTTACAAATCTAATTTTCTCTATGTATTTATTATTTGAAATAATCAATTCCGCTAATTCATTCTCTAAACGTGTTGGTGCTCCAAAAGAAGTTCCGTTTTGCATTGTTTTTGCAACAGCGTTTAAAACCTTATCGTTTGCATGACCTAATATAAGTGGACCCCAACTGCCACAATAATCAATAAACTCATTGCCATCTGCATCCCAAACGTGTGCACCTTTTCCTTTCTCAATAAAAATGGGTGTACCGCCTACACTTCTAAATGCACGTACCGGTGAGTTTACTCCGCCCGGAAAAAACTTTTTTGCCTTCTCAAATAATTGTATTGATTTTTCGTTCTTCATGTGTATTACTTCTGAAACTATAAATTCTAATTAGTTTGCAAATTTAGCTTTTTAGCTGATATTCGTAATATAATTCAAGCCATTTATTCTTGTTTAACAAGCTTCAAAAAAACAACTTTTTCTATCCAATTGTAATTATATTGCTTTTTGGTATTGTTGAATTAATTATTAACCCTTTTGGTAATTTTCCATTAAATGACGACTGGTGGTATGCTCATTTCTATAAAAAGTTTTTTGAAGAATATACACAACCTAAACTCATTTGGCCTGCTGCTGGTATATGGGGACAATTACTTTTAACTAAACCCTTCGCGCTTTTATTTGGATATTCTTACACTGGATTACGTTTTTTTACTTTACTATTATCTGTTCTATCTGTTATGCTTTTCTATAAAATTGGCACCAAACATTTTAAACTAGATAATAAAGTTGCCTTTGTTTTTAGTACACTTTTATTATTTAATCCGTTGTTTTTAAATCTTTCTAATTCTTACATGACAGATGTGCCCTTTCTTTTTATGCTTTTTGCGGCCGTTTACTTTTATTTAGAGTTTACAGAAAAACAAAATAATTACCTCTTTGTTTTAAGTTTAGGGTTTTTTTGTTTGGGTGTATTAACTCGGCAAATGATGATTGCCTTTATAGCTGGTATTGCCATAACAGAATTTTTCATTTCTAAAAAAATATCCTGGCGCATTTTGTTTATTATCGCAATTCCTGCTATTGTTTTATTACTTTTTGAAATTTGGATGAAATATGAAATTAAAAGTATTTCATATACCTATATAATCTTAAGGAATACAACCATGATGAATAAAATACCATTAATAGATTCCATTTTATTTTTAGGTAAACGATGGGTACATTACATTAGCTTATCAGGTTTTGCATTATTTCCTTTAACTATACCTTACGTTTATCTCTTTTTTAAATCATATCAAACCAATTCCTCACTTAAAGTTTTAATTGTTGCTATTAGTTTTTTCATTCCTGTTTTTATTTCCCTTCTTAATTTTCCCTTAGGAAATTATATCTTTGATTGCGGTGTTGGGCCTGATACCCTTTACGATGCATTAATTCCTACTGCCAACTCTTATCAATTTAGTACATCAACAACATTTACGGTTATCAAATTAATTGCTTTTGTTGGTTCTTTTGGTTTTTTGTTGGCATGTGTAAATTTTTTATTTAGTTTTCTAAACAAAAAAACCTTTTCAAATTTTAATGATCATAAACTTGTTTTTATTTTTCTAATTTCCCTACTTTTTTACTACGGATTTCTGGCTTTTAATACCTCGTTGTTTGACAGATATACTCTGCCTTTTACCTTTATTAGCCTGCTGATATTACACAAGGAATTATTTACTTCGCAGTATAAAATTAAACTCATCTTCCTTTTCATGATTCCTCTGTTACTATTTTCATTGTTAGGTACAAAAGATTATCTAAATGAAAACAGAGCAAGATGGCAAGCCGTTGCATTATTAAAGAAAAAATTTAATGCAACTGATATGGATATTAACGCGGGTTATGAACACGAAGGAAGCTGCTTTGCAGACAGTAGTTTTTGGTTGCAAAAATGGTACAACACAAACCCTAATTTATATTTAGTTACGCGAAAAACATATAAAAACTACACACCCCTTGGTGCTATTACATTTCAGCGATATATGCCAATAAAAAAAGACAGTATTTTTTATTCTAAATTAAACAACTAAAACACAAATAATTTCTACTTTTACACCGTTAAACTTGCCTTTATGAAATTTGAACCTACTTTAGAATGCGCTAAACAATTGGATGCAAATGATCCGTTAAAACAATATCGCTCCAAATTTTTATTTCCTCAGCACAATGGCCGTGAAGTTGTATATTTTACAGGAAACTCTTTGGGTTTACAACCTACTTCAACTCAATCCTACATTCAACAAGAATTAAACGATTGGGCGAAATTTGGTGTAGAAGGCCATTTTCTGGCAAAAAACCCTTGGATGCATTATCATGAATTTTTAACTGAAAAAATGGCGAAAATTGTAGGCGGCAAAAACAGTGAAGTGGTAATGATGAATCAACTAACCGTTAATTTGCATCTATTAATGGTTTCGTTTTATCGCCCAACAAAACAACGCTATAAAATTTTATGTGAAGCAAAAGCTTTCCCGAGCGATCAATATGCGCTTCAATCGCAGGTAAAATTTCACGGACTCAATCCTAAAGATGCTTTAATAGAAATTGCTCCACGCGAAGGCGAATATCATGTGCGCCATGAAGATATTTACGAGGCTATTGAAAAAAATAAAGAATCTTTAGCATTAATAATGATTGGCGGAGTAAATTACTTTAGCGGTCAGGTTTTTGATTTAAAATCCATTACAGAAGCCGGACATAAAGCAGGCGCAGTTGTTGGATTTGATTTAGCGCATGGTGCCGGCAATATTCATTTAGAATTGCATAATTGGAATGTTGATTTTGCCTGTTGGTGCAGCTACAAATATTTAAACAGCGGTCCCGGGAGTGTTGCCGGTGCTTTTGTTCACGAGAAACATCATAAAAATACAGAACTACCTTTGTTTGCAGGTTGGTGGGGAACTAAAAAAGAAACGCGTTTTTTAATGAAACCCGAATTTGAACCGATTGAAAGTGCAGAAAGATGGCAATTAAGTAATGCACCTGTTTTTGCTATGGCAGCTTGTAAAGCATCGTTAGATGTTTTTGATGAAGTAGGTATGCAAAAATTAATTGAAAAAAGTAAAGACTTAACAGAATACTTAGAATACATTGTTGCCGAAGTAAACAAAGTAAAAAACAATTGCTTGCAAATAATTACTCCTAAAGAAAATCGTGGTTGCCAAATTTCTATAGTTGCAAACGGATACGGCAAGCCACTTTACAATAAATTAATAGAAAATGGTGTAATCCCCGATTGGCGAGAACCAAACGTTATACGCTGTGCACCGGTACCTCTTTACAATAATTTCGAAGATATTTACAGATTTGGTGAGATTTTAAAAGCATTGCTTTAACAAAAAACGATTTTTAACTTTTTTGGCGTAGGTTTTTTCTTTATCTTGGAGGAAACGAAAAAAATTATCTAAAATGTTCAGATTTAAATTGTTACTTACTATTAGTTCTATTCTGCTTTTATCCTTTTCTGGCCATGCACTTATTGAAAATAAGGCCGAAACCAAAAACACCTTTCTGTTTATTGAAAACAAAGGTCAAATTGGCGATCAGTTTTACAAACCACGTACAGATATTTTATTTGGAGGAACAGATGGGAAATTGGTGTATCATTTAAAAGCAAACGGAATTAGCTACCAACAATACAGAATTGATGAATGGAAAGAGGAACCTGATTTTAGAAATAATAAAAAAATAAAAGTTCCATCGTTAACAACAATTTATCGCATTGATATTAATTGGTTGAATTCAAATAAAAATTCTTTTATAGAAAAATATAATCCAATTAATGGTTTTAATAATTATTACAACGAGGTTTGCCCCAATGGCGTAACCGGTGTTAAAGCTTATCAAGAACTCCTATACAAAAATATTTATAATGGTATTGACTTGCGTTGGCACAACACCAACAATATTTTAAAATACGATTTTATAGTGGCTCCCGGTGCTGATTATAAATTCATTCAATTGGAAATTAAAGGAGCAACTGCACTTAGCATAAATAAAAATGGTGAACTAATTATACAAACACCTTTAGGTAAAATTATTGAACAAGCTCCTTACGTGCATCAATTAGGGAAAGAACTAAAAAGCAAATGGTTTATTAAAAACAATGTTGTAAGTTTTGAAATTGAAAATATTAATCCTTCACTTCCCTTAGTAATAGATCCGGGAGTTAGACAATGGGGCACCTATTATGGTGGTGGTGGAAACGATTCTAGTTTAAACAGTGCAAACGATGCAAATGGAAATACATATATGGCCGGTACAACTGCTTCTAACGGCGGAACAGGAATTGCTACGGTTGGTAGTCATCAAGCAATATATGGCGGTGGACAAGACAACGGATACATTGTAAAATTTAATAGCGCAGGCGTTCGTCAGTGGGGGACCTATTATGGCGGACCTGTAAGAGAATTCGGTTTAAATTGTGCTGTAGATGCAAACAGTAATGTTTATTTAGTTGGGCATTCTTTGGGCAACACCGGAACTCAAGTTGCAACATTAGGGAGTCATCAACCAACTTTTGGTGGAACTTGGGATGCTTATCTTGTAAAATTTAATACAAACGGTGTGCGCCAATGGGGAACTTATTACGGTGGCCCCGGTTTAGAACATGGTAATGCCGTTGCTTGCGATGCTGCCGGAAATGTTTACATAACAGGTAAAACAGATAATCCTTCGGGAACAGCCATTGCAACTATTGGTTCGCATCAAGCAAATTTTGGCGGTGTTGAAGATGCTTTTCTTGCAAAGTTTAATACAAACGGTATTCGTCAGTGGGGAACCTATTACGGTGGAACAGGAACAGATATGGGAAGAGGTTTAACCGTAGATAAAAACAACGATATTTATTTAGCAGGCTGGACAGATAACAGTGTGGCAAATGTTATTGCAACTCCGGGAGCTCACCAGAACGTATATGGCGGCGGAAGTTACGATGCTTTTGTGGTGAGGTTTAATACAAACGGTGTGCGCCAATGGGGTACGCAATACGGTGGAAGCGGAACTGATATGGGATACAGTGTTGCCGTAGATGATAATTTAAATGTTTACTTAGCAGGAAAAACCAGTAGCAGTTTTAGTATTGCTAATGCATTAGCACATCAATCTGTTTACGGTGGTGGACCCAACGATGCATTTTTAGCAGCATTTGATGCAGCAGGTGTTAGAAAGTGGGGAACGTATTATGGCGGAAGTGGCGATGATGATGCGTGGGGATGCGCAGTGCATAAAACCGGGCATATTTATATTGCAGGATCTACAAGTTCGCAAGCAGCCAATGTTATTTCAACAGCCGGAAGTCATCAAGTAGGTTTTGGCGGAGGAACTTGGGATGGTTATATTGCGCAATTTGATTGGGATGGAGTGAGACAATGGGGTTCTTATTATGGAGAAACAGGCGACGATGTTGTTTACGGATGCAGTACCGATAATTTTTTTCATGTATTTATTACAGGCTCAACTGATACAAATAGTGGAACAGCCATTGCATCAACAGGAAGTCACCAACCCAATCACAACGGTGGTTGGGGCGATGCTTTTTTAGCAAAATTTTACGATTGTCCTGCTCCTTTAGCTCCAACAAATACTACAACACCGTCAAATTTACTTTTTTGTGCTGGAGCTGCAACTACATTAAATGCAACCGGTACCGGAACACTTAATTGGTATGCCACTTCAACATCAACTACAAGTTTAGGTACAGGCACAGTTTATGTTACACCTGTGTTAACAGCAGGCACGCATACCTATTATGCAGAAGCAAAAACCTGTACTGTTGGCCCAAGAACAGCTATTACCATTACGGTAAACCCTACTCCAACCATAAACATAATAGCAACACCCACCACCGTTTGTGCAGGAAAAAATACAACTTTAACAGCAAGCGGTGCAGTTTCTTACACCTGGGGTTTGGGTTCTAACAATGCGCAAATTACAGTTACACCAACTACAACTACCATTTTTTCTATTGCTGCCACAAACACCTTTGGTTGCATTGGAAATAATACTATACAAATTAATACGCATCCTTTAGATCCGGTTACCTTAACGCCATCAACTTATACAAGTTGTTTAACCATATTTGGCGGTGGCCCTATTACCTTAACCGGAAATCCTCCGGGTGGAACTTACTCCGGACCAAACGTTGCAGGAAACCAACTAAACCCAACTGCATTAGGAACATTTAATCCGGTTTATACTTATACAAACAGTGTTACCGGCTGTACTAACAATGCCACTACCAATATAGAAGTGTTTAGTTGCCTGAGTGTAAATGAAATTTCAGCCAACTATAATAAATTTAAAATATCTCCCAACCCAAGTAATGGAATATATGTTGTTACCTGCGAACACGATAATTTAAAAACAATTGAAGTAACAGACATCAACGGAAAAATAATTTATTTTATTTCTAATAAAGAAAAAATGTATAAAATAGATATTAGCAACTATGCCAATGGAATTTATTTTCTACAGATAAAATCTGAAAAAGGAAAAGATTCGGCAAAACTTATAAAGGAATAATTTAATAGTTAAACAATAATCCTTCTTGTTTTACGTTTAAGTTATATGAAAAAATTACTTTTGCTAATATTGTTTGGCGCAGTTTTTTTTATAGCTTGTAAAAAACAAATTGTAAGTGAGCCTGAAAGAATAAGGCCACATAAGTTTGTGTATTTAGATTCAAGCTCTAAAGCCTTGGTAAATTTTAAACCTGGAAGTTATTGGATAATCAGAGACACTATTTCAATGCAAACAGATAGTTTATTTGTATATAATTACAGAAATACGCTAGAAGAAGTTCGGGGTGTAAATATTATAAATGACACCAATTATATCTTTGAGCAAATTACAACTAACATTGTAAATAAAACAGAGAGTAAATTTCTGTTAAACTGCGCTGTATCTTCAGACACTATTATTCCTCCACAAAACATTGTATGGACTTGTGTAAATTCTACTTTTTGTGGCTTAGGATTAAATAGTCAGCATCTAGCTTTTTCCAAGCAAGGAAATAGTATTACTAACTCTTATCTTGCTGATTCTGTTTTAGTAGGTGGGATTTGGTACAAAAATATTGAAGTGAATTATTTTAAAAACTTAGGTGCTAACCAAACCAGCTTTGCAACAGGTTATACTTATTGGCAAAAGAATAAAGGTCTTTTAAAGTATTATTGCAATTACAACAATACCACTACCTGTTATGAAATGATAAGAAGAAATATTGTTCAATAACATTTAAACATTAATTTAATTCTTTCTTATTTCTTCTTTTAGTTTAACTTCGCGTTCAACTATGCTCAACCCCCAAATACACGAAAGTTGGAAAGAACTTTTACTAAATGAATTTCAAAAAGATTATTTTGTTCAATTGAAATCATTTTTGGTTGAAGAAAAAAAATCACATGTAATTTATCCGCCGGGTAATTTAATTTTTGCTGCGTTTAATAACGCGCATTTTAATGAAGTAAAAGTGGTTATTTTAGGCCAAGACCCCTACCACGGGCCGGGGCAAGCCAACGGGTTTTGTTTTTCGGTAAACGATGGGGTAAAATTTCCGCCAAGCTTGGCCAACATCTTCAAAGAATTAAAAAGTGATATTGGTTGTGAAATTCCGCTATCCGGAAATTTAGAACACTGGGCAAAACAAGGCGTATTTTTATTAAACGCAACTTTAACCGTGCGTCAGAACACAGCGGGTAGTCACCAAAACAAAGGTTGGGAAACTTTTACAGATTCAGTAATAAAATTAATATCCGATAAAAAAGAAAAAGTTGTGTTTTTGTTATGGGGCAATTATGCAAAAGCAAAAGCACCATTAATTGATGCAAATAAACACTTAATACTAGAAGCAGCGCATCCTTCGCCACTTGCACGCGGAGCGTTTTTTGGAAGTAAACACTTTTCAAAAACAAATGAGTATTTAGAAAAAAATGGTTTTGAAAAAATAAATTGGTGTTTGTAATTACGCATTAAATACTTCTAAGTACTTCTCTCTCCACGTATTTACCGAATATTTTTCTAAAATAGTTTTTCTTCCCAACTCACCCATTGTTTTTCTTAATAACTCATCTTGTATTAATTTATCCAATGCAATAAACCATTCTGCTTCTGATGAAACTAAAATTCCGTTCTTGTTATTTTCAATAATTTCATTATTTACTCCTACCGAACTTAATACAGCTGGAACTCCGCAGGCCATATAACTTAAGGCTTTCAATCCGCATTTACCATTCGTCCAATTATCAGCAGGTAAAGGCATTATGCCCATGTCAAAACTATTTAATTCGTCTACTTCCGTTTCAGAACTCCAGGCTTTTCCCTTTATGTTTAATTCTGAATTAAAATAATTAGCATCGCCATAAACCTTAAACTCAATTTTGCTTTTGTGTTTATCTTTTAATTTTAATAATACAGGTATAATACTTTCAAAATGCTTTATGGTGCTTATACTTCCGCTCCATCCAATTACAATTTTATCTTTTCCGCGTAATTCCGGCTTTGGTAAATGAAAATCGGTATTAATGGTTGTAGGAATTACAACAACATTTTTATTGTACTTTAATGCTTGTTCTGCTAAGTATTTATTTCCCGCAATTACTATACTTGCGCTTGCTACACTTTCATTAAACTTTTCTGCTTTTTTTAACCAAGCCCATTTTTTATTTCCGGGGCTGGTATCTTGTATCCAAATGGCATCATCAAAATCAAAAATTACTTTTTTACCGCTTTGTTTTGCTTTTTTCTCAAAATATGAACTACCAAAAAACAAAGCTTCGCGCTGAATAAAAATAATATCAAAACGGTTAAACTGTTTTACATCTCTTAAACGAATAAAAATTGAATTCAGCAAAATCTGTATTTTCTTTAATATATTGCCCTTGCTATAAAAAACAGAATCATCCTTTTCAGAAATTAAATAAGACCAGGTAAAACTATATCCTTTCGATTCTAAAAAAAGTAAATATTGCTCAAAACGGTAACGTTGACTGGGCGAGCGATTTGGACGATGGGCTACAAGTATTAAAACCTTTGGCATTCTGTTTCAAAGATATTTAATTAAAAGTAATTATTTTAATTATTCGGCTTAAACTCATAAATTAGAGCTATGAAACTTAAGCGTCTTTCTTTTCTTTTACTACTCTCTATAACTTTATCATTTCAAGGAAAATCACAAGTACAAGATTCCATTTATTTAATGAACGGTTTAGTAATTGGAGAAAAAGTAATAGATACCTTATTAGGTGCCGTAACCATTTTTGATCCTAAAAAACCCGGAGCTAAATTAAATTACGAATGGGATCAAATGTACATGGTGCGTTTTTCAAATGGAGATAACCGTTATTACTACCGACAAGATACTTCTATTTACAATTGGTTTACACGAGAAGAAATGTGGCACTTTATGAAAGGTGAAAAAGATGCTCGCCGTGGATTTAAACCCGTTGCCTGTGCAATTGGTGCTGGTATTGCAGGCCTGGTTGGCGGAATGAGCGGTACTTTTTGGGGACCCATTTTACCGTATAGTTACATGGCATTTAGTGGTATTACACGAATTAAAATAAAACACAAAACGGTAAGTCACCCTAATTTTTTAGATTACGATGCATACATTTTAGGATATGAACGAGTAGGAAGACAAAAACGTAAAATTTGGTCTATCATTTACGGTACTGCCGGATTAGCCGTTGGATACGGAATATACGCGGCCTTTCATAATAAATATCCGGAAAGTGTTCAGATAAATTTTTTAAAAATTAAGTTATGATTCAGAAAAAAATTGTTTTACTGGGGAGCGGAGAATTAGGAAAAGAATTGGTAATTGCTTTGCAACGTTTAGGCCAATATATAGTTGCAGTAGACAGTTACGAAGGTGCCCCCGCTATGCAAGTTGCGCACGAACATGAAGTAATTAATATGTTAGATGGAGATGCCTTAGATAAAGTAATTGCAAAACATAAACCCGATTTAATAATTCCGGAAATAGAAGCGATAAGAACAGAAAGGTTTTACGATTACGAAAAGCAAGGTATAACGGTTGTGCCCAGTGCAAAGGCCGCCAATTTTACCATGAACAGAAAAGCAATTAGAGATTTGGCTTCAAAAGAATTAGGAGTAAGAACAGCTAATTATTTATATGCAACAACTTTAGAAGAATTTAAAACCAATGTTTCTAAAATTGGAATTCCTTGTGTGGTGAAACCTTTAATGAGTAGTAGCGGAAAAGGGCAAAGTGTTATTAAAACAGAAATGGATGTGGAGAAAGCCTGGAATTACGCAATGGAAGGATCGCGTGGAGATTACAAAGAAGTTATTATTGAAGAGTTTATTAAATTTAATTCTGAAATTACTTTGTTAACGGTTACTCAAAAAAACGGAACTACTTTATTTTGCCCGCCTATTGGCCACCGACAAGAGCGCGGTGATTATCAAGAAAGCTGGCAGCCCTGCACCATTAATGAACATGATTTAAAAGAAGCGCAACAAATGGCCGATAAAGTTACCAAAGCTTTAAGCGGCGCAGGAATTTGGGGAGTAGAATTCTTTTTAACAGATAAAGGTGTTTACTTTTCGGAGCTATCACCTCGTCCGCACGACACCGGAATGGTTACGCTTGCCGGCACACAAAACTTTAGTGAATTTGAATTACATGCAAGAGCAGTAATTGGTTTACCTATTCCGCAAGTTACATTAGAAAGAGTCGGTGCTTCGGCAGTTGTGTTGGCAAACCAAGAGGGTACAGTTAAATCATACGAAGGGGTTACGGAAGTGCTAAACAACCAACAAACCGATATAAGAATTTTTAATAAACCCACTACTCGCCCTTATAGAAGAATGGCTGTTGTGTTAACTTACGACAAAACAGGCAGTGATATTAATACCATAACACAAAAAGCAAAAGATTTTGCGAAGCAAATAAAAATTATTTATTAATGACGAGAAAATATTTTTGTTTGTTTATACTTCTTTATTGTGCGGCTTTGCTTAATGCGCAAGGCAACTTAAATGAAAAACTTAGTAAAACGTATATTTACAATTTAAAGGAAAACGACTCTGTCACTTATTATCAATGCAGAGTTGTAAAAGCAGCACTTAGTATAAATGATGGTACTACCACCGTAAATACGAAAGAGCAAGCCCTTACCATTACCGAGAAATTTGTAATTAAAAAATTAAATGGGAAATTATCGGTGAAAAATTACGTAAGTAGTTTAACGATTTTTCCAAACCGAAAATTTTCCGGTTTAAAATTAAGAGAAAAACCTTATTGGAATTTTCTATTTAAATCAGAAAAAGTTTTAGATGATAATGAATCGTCTTATTTACAAGGCTTACAGATAATTGGAAAAGAAACAACCGAATACGATTTTGCAATTACAAAATATACCACCAACCAATTAATAATAAAAAAGAAAAAAGATTTTGAGCAACTTTTACTGAAAGAAGATGTGGTAATTAGCAAATCATTAAAGCTACAATGATTTAATCTGATGATTCCAGGTTTTTTTCTAAAAGATACGCTAACTTTTCTTTGTTTAAATTAGGGTTAATTTCTCCGTTTACGGTTAATGAAACAGAGCCGGTTTGTTCGCTTACGGTTATAGCAAGCGCATCGGTAACCTCGGTAATTCCAACTGCCGCACGGTGACGCATTCCGTAATGCTCCGGAAAATTTTCTTTTTCAGTTACCGGCAAAACACATCGTGCAGCTACAATTCTGTTATCTTTTACAATAACCGCCCCATCGTGTAAGGGTGAGTTTTTAAAAAAAATATTTTCAATCATTTTACTGTTTACAACCGAATCAACCGAAGTGCCGGAATTAATATAAAACTTTAAATCAGATTTTCTGGATATAATAATTAATGCGCCGGTTTTGGTAGTACTCATGCTAAAACACGCAGTAGAAATTTCGTTAATATCCGTATAAAAATTTACAGTGCTGGTATTGCCAAAATTTAGCTTCATTAAATTCTTCCAATTCTTTCTTCTAAAAAAATCGTTTGAGCCAATGTATAATAAAAATTTACGTATTTCTTGCTGAAAAACAACCATAACGGCAATAACGCCAACATTCACAAACTTACTTAGTATAGAGCCCAATAACTTAAATTCAAAAGCTCTAACAACAATATAAGCAACATAAATTAACGCCAAGCCTATAAATACATTTATGGCCGAAGTGCCTTTTACCATGTTATAAACCAGGTAAAGTATAAATGCCACTAATAAAATATCTATTGCATCGGTAATGCCAAAAGAAATAAATTGTATGAAAATAAAATTACTCAATACTATTTTTTGCTTGCGTACTTTTCATACATCTCATGAACCAATCCGTCAGATAAACCAATTTGCGGAACATATACGCGTTCAATATCTGCAGTTTTCATTACCGTTAAAAATATTTTGGCGGCAGGCACAATTACGTCTGCTCTATCGGGCTTTAAACCTAAACGTTCTATGCGCTCTTGATAGGTGTAAGAATTAAGCATATCGTATAAGCCTTTTAATTTATCGTAACTTAAATGCTTGGTTTCCTTCTTACCACTCATTTTAAAAATTTTATTAATGTTGCCGCCCGATCCAATTGCATTTAAGGGATGGACCCCAACCGTGTTTCTCTTTAACCAAATTTTCATTTCTTCCCACTCCTCCTTTTCTACTTTATCCAACAACATCCTTACTGTTCCAATATTAAAAGATTTGGCTGCAATTACCTTGTTATTAAAATACAAAGTTAGTTCGGTGCTGCCACCGCCAACATCAATATACAAATAAGCGTATTTTGGATTTAATAACTCTTCTATGTGATTAGAAAAAACCAAAGCGGCCTCTAGTTTACCATCTATTATTTCAATACTTAATCCGGTTTCTATTTTAACTTTATCCATTAAGGCTTGGCCATTCGCCGCATCGCGCATAGCACTGGTAGCAACTGCTCTGTAAGACTGAACACCGTAAGCCTTTATTAATTCGCTAAATCCCTTTAAGGAAGTAATTAATCTATTGCATTTTTCTTCTGAAATTTTTCCGTAAAGAAACACATCTTCACCTAACCTTATTGGCATTCTTATTAACTCTTCTTTGCTGAAATGCGGTTTACCATCTACTTTATAAACCCTGCAAAACAACAATCGAATAGCGTTACTACCAATATCAATTGCCGCAAATACCATTAGTTCATTATTAATTTATTTTGCTTAGCAGGACTTGTATTTGTTTGTTTATCCTTTAGCAAGTAATTATACACTTCATCCTGAACTCGAATTTGTTTTTCATTCGGTTTAGGTTTAACGTAACCATTTTCTTGTCGTTTATCTATTATTCTAACCTTTGTATTTCCTTTTAATTGAATTTGAATAATATCTTTTAGTTGCTTTCTTATTTCTTCATCATAAATGGGCACAGCTACTTCACTTCTGCTATCTAAATTTCTGCTCATCCAATCGGCCGATGAAATATAAATTTTTTCTTTCCCGTTATTATTAAAAATAAAAACACGGGCATGCTCTAAAAATTTATCTACAATGCTGTAGGCTTTAATATTATCGCTCCAGCCCTCCATTTCAGTAACTAAAGAACAAGCACCACGAACTATTAATGTAATTTTTACACCTACTTTGCTGGCCTCATATAATTTATCAATCATTTCCCTATCCACCAAACTATTCATTTTTAAAACTATGGAAGCGGGTTTTTTCCTTTTTGCAAATTGTATTTCGTTATTAATTAATTGAGTAAATAATTTACGCATATAAAACGGGGCTACTGCCAAATGTTTGTATTGTTCTACTTTAAAATTGTTTTCGTAAAACTCAAACACTTTTGCAATTTCTGCTGTTATGTTTTTGTCGGCGGTAAGTAAGCTAAAATCGGTATAAATTCTGGCCGTTTTTTCATTAAAATTTCCGGTACCAATGTGTGCATACCTTACTTCTTTTCCGTTTTCGCGTGCGGTAATTAAAAATAATTTTGAATGCACTTTTAAACCCGGTACCCCGTAAATTACCTTTGCGCCCTCTTCGGCCAATTTACCGGCCCAGTAAATATTGTTTTCTTCATCAAACCGCGCTTGCAGTTCAACTAATACCGTTACTTTTTTTCCGTTTTTAATAGCATTAATTAAAGCGTTGGCAATACGTGATGAATCTGCTACCCGATACAAAGTAATTTTAATACTTTCCACAACGGGGTCAATGGATGCATCGCGCAATAAATTGATGATGTGATTAAAAGTATGATAAGGGTAATGCAAAAGCAAATCTCTGTTTCTAATTACCTTTAAAATAGTTTGTTTATGATCCTTTAAATATTTGTGTTCTAATGGTGCAGGATTATTATATACCAAAGATTTATCGCCCAAATTAGGGAAACTAATAAAGTCTTTAAAATTGTGGTATCGTCCGCCCGGAATGGCATTATCTTTCCCAATCATGCCCAGGCGCTTCATAATATAACGCAACATATCTTCAGGCATTGCGGCATCATATACAAACCGTACAGGCTGACCCTTTTTTCTTTCCTTAATACTTTTAGAAATTTTTTCAATCATGCTTTTGCTTACATCGTTATCAATATCTAATTCGGCATCGCGTGTAAGTTTTATATTGTATGCTTCAACGGTTCTATACCCAAATACTTCAAAAATCAAATCGGTATTGTGTCGTATTACATCATCTAAAAGAATAACGTAATTTTTGTTGCCTTGTTTTGGTAAGGTTATAAAACGAGTAATTACTCTTGAAGGAATTTCAATTAATGCGTATTTCTTCTTTTTCTTATCACTAACCGTTTCCATTTTTAAATACAAATAACTAGCCTTGTCTTTCATGTAGGGGAAAGACTTTGTATCATCAATCATTATTGGAAACAACAGGGGCATTACTTCGTTTAAAAAATAATCTTTACTAAATTCCTTTTGGTAACCGCTTAGTTGTTTTTCGTTAATAATATATACATTGTTCGCGGCAAGCTCCTTTAAAATTTCCTGGTAAATGGCTTCAAATTTATTTTGCTGTTCTATTACACGGCGTTGTAATTTGGTTAAAAGTTCTTGCGGGTCTTCACCATAAATATCTATGGCTTTTTTTCCTAATTTAACTAAGCGTTTAACAGTCGCTACACGCACCCGATAAAACTCATCGCGGTTGTTGCTAAAAATTCCTAAAAACTTAAGGCGTTCAATTAAAGGAGTTGTTTTGTCGGCTGCTTCTTGCAAAACGCGTTCGTTAAAAGATAACCAACTTATTTCGCGGTTAATGTAAGGCGATTTCTTTTTTGCCATAGTTCAGTTTACTTAAATTCTTTTGGGTAACGATAAAAAATTGTTTTTCCCTGTGTAGCTACAACATCTTTCCAGCTTTTTGCATCAAATTCTATTGCAACCATTCCTGTAGTTGGTATATTATCAAAATCCATATCGGCACACAATTCATTTGCTAAATTGGTAATGCCGGGGTTGTGCCCAAAAAGCATTACGGTATTTAATTTATTATCTAAACTTGCTATGCAGGCTTTTAAGGTTTTAGCATCGCTTTCATAAATTTCATGAACAATTGAAAATTTAGAAGCGTTAAATTCAAAAAGTCTTGAAAAAATAAGTGCAGTGCTTAAAGCGCGAGTAGCATCGCTAGAAACAATAGCATCGGGTTTGTCATAATGTTCGCCATACCAATTGCTCATATCGTAAGCATCATTGTATCCTCGTTGATTAATGGGGCGGTCTATATCTTTTAAACCTTCATGTCCCCAATCGCTTTTAGCGTGACGTACTAAAATAAGTTTTTTCATACTCCTAATTAATGTTTATAAATATGCGAATTTGTATGTTATAAAAATTATAAATTTACATACAAAGCGGCCTTAATTATGAGCAATAAATCAACAATAACGTGTCCTAAATGCAGCCACGAATTTGAGGCAACCGATGCCTTTAGAGATGAAGTGCAAAAGGAGTTAAACCAAAAGGCCAAGGAATGGCAGGAAAAAAAGGAAAAGGAATATCAAGACCAACTTAAAAATTCGCTTGCTCAACAAAAATTACAACTAGAAGAAAATATAAAGAAAAATATTACCAACGATTTTGAAGTAAAATTAAAAGCTTTAACAGAATCCAATACCCAAAACGAAGAGAAATTAAAAGCTGCCCGCCAAAAGGAATTAGAATTTTTAAAAAAAGAAAAGGAATTAAAAGATAAGGAAGCGGAGTTAGAAATTTCTTTACAAAAAAAATTAAATGAAGAAACTTTGTTAATTACAGAAAAAGTAAAAAAACAAGAACAGGAAAGAAATGCCCTTGCAATTAAAGAATACGAGAAAAAGCTGGAAGACCAAAAAAAACTAATTGAAGAAATGCAACGCAAAGCCGAACAAGGCAGCATGCAATTGCAGGGCGAAGTGCAAGAACTGGCATTAGAAGAGTTATTAAAAAACGCTTTCCCTTTTGATGAAATAGAAGAAGTAGGCAAAGGAGTAAAAGGAGCAGATTGCATACAACATGTAAGAAACCAATTAGCGCAAGCCTGCGGTAAAATTATTTACGAAAGCAAACGCACCAAAGCATTTACGAACGAGTGGATTGATAAATTAAAGGCCGACATGCGCTCTACACAAGCCAATATTGCGGTAATTGTAACGGAAGTTTTACCAAAAGATATGGATGCCTTTGGGATGAAAGACGGTGTTTGGGTTTGCCGGTTTTCTGAATTAAGAGCCGTTTCGTTTTTATTGCGCGATAGTTTAATAAAAATTCATACTGCATTATCTACCCAGGAAAACAAAGGCGATAAAATGCAATTGCTTTACAATTACTTAACCGGAAATGAATTTAAACAGCAAATTGAAGCCATTGTTGAAGGATTTGTTTCATTAAAAGACGGCATTACCCGCGAAAAAATTCAGATGGAAAAAATTTGGAAAGAGCGCGAAAAACAATTGGAAAAAGTGCTTTTAAATACCACACATTTTTATGGTTCGGTAAAAGGAATTGCCGGAAATGCTGTTGGTGATATTAAGTTGTTGGAATAAATTCTCTTCGTTTCTTTGCAGCAAGTGCGGATTTTGAAATCCATAATGGCGGTTACTCTTCGTTTCCTTTTTTACTTCCCATCAGCATGTTTAAAATGCCGGTGGTAATAGATAAAAGAAAACTAAAAAAAAGGGCCCACCAAAAACCGTTAACCGAAAAACCATCTACTAATTTATCGGTAAGTAAAATAATTCCGGCATTTATAACCAGTAAAAAAAACCCGAAAGTAAAAAGCGTTATTGGTATTGTTAATATAGTAAGTATTGGTTTTACAATTGCATTCATAAAGGCAAGCACCAATGCCACCAATAATGAAGTAACAAAACTATCTACCTGAACACCGGGTAATAAATTTGCTGCAATTAAAACAGCAATTGCGGTCACTAAAATATTTACAATAAAAGTCACTTTAAAAAATTAAGTTTTTTGCTTTTTCTTTTTAGCCGCCGGAAATAAAATATTGTTTAATATTAAACGGTAGCCCGGCGAGTTTGGAAATAAATTTAAATCGGTTGGCGGCTCCTCTACTCTGTGCTCATAATCTTCGGGGTCGTGGCCCGAGTAAAATGTCCATGTGCCTTTGCCATTCTCACCGTGTATATAACGCGCTTCGCCATAAGCTTTACTTTCGCCCATTATCAATACATTTTTTTTAATGTATTTTTTATCAAAGGCTGCTGTTTGTCCCCAAAAACCTTTTATGGTTTGCGTGTGATTTTGGCAAAGCATTGTAGGAACAGGATCCCACTTGGCAGAAAAATCAAAAAGAGTAAATACATCTGTTTTTTCCGTCATGCCAAATTGGCGACGTGTGTTGTAAGTATCAATAGTAGAATACTCGTATTCATAAGGATTCATACTTAACTTATAATTTTCAAAAGCAAAACCTTTGGTAAAATCTATTTTACTGTTAGCGTTTTTATCGGCCGGGTCGTGGTCAAACATGCTTTCACAAATATCAATTCCATCTGCAGCCAAAGCAATATCATAACTATCGGTAGCGCTGCACATGGCAAACAAAAAGCCACCTCCAAAAACAAATTCTTTAATTTTTTTAGCCGAATGTAATTTCATTTGCGAAACTTTAGAGAATCCTAATTTAGAAGCCAATGCTTCGTTTTGCTTTACTTCGTTTTGGTACCAGGCAGCATTCATAAACGAGCCGTAAAACTTTCCGTATTGTCCGGTAAAATCTTCGTGATGCAAGTGCAACCAATCATATTCAGTTAACTTATCTAAAAACAATTCTTCATCGTAAACAACCGTATAAGGAATTTCTGCATATTTTAAAACCAAAGTAACCGCATCATCCCAGGGTTGTTTTCCGGGAGGCGAGTATACAGCAATGCGCGGTGCCTTTTCTAACTTCATGGCATCCTGATTTACTTCGGGGTTTGCAATTTCAGATAATAAAGAGGAAGCAGCGGCATCGCTAATAACTTCGTAGCTCACTCCGCGCACATCGCATTCTTTTGATAATGTTTTAGATGAAGGAATTAAAAAACTTCCGCCACGGTAATTTAACAGCCATCGTATTTCTAAATTAGATTCTAAAGTAAGGTAAGCAATACCATAAGCCTTTAAATGGTTTTTTTGCGATTCGTCCATTGGAATTAAAATAGAACTCGAAAACGCAAATTGTGTAAAAAATAAAAACAGGTATACGAATTTTAGCTTCATTGCTTGCTTAAATATACAAAGAAATGACTAAAATGATGATTTTATCGCGTTTAAAAAAGGTTAATTTATGCTGAAAGCTAATTAGTACCTGTTTAAAAAAATTACTATTTTTAAAAAAACAAAATTATGGAAACAACTCACAACAATAGCAACAGTAACAGCGACGATAAAACGGTTGCCATTTTAGCATATATTACCATGATAGGTTTTATTGTGGCCATTATTTTAAATAGCAACAACAAAACAAAATTAGGTACTTACCATTTACGCCAGGCATTGGGTTTAATTGTTTGCAGTGTGGGCATTTGGTTAATGTTAATGTTTTTGGCCTTTTTACCGGTATTAGGGTTTATAACCATTTTGCTTTCTCCAATTATGTGGATTGGTGTTTTGGTTTTAATTGTTTTAGGAATTTTAAATGCCTCAAGCGGCCAAGAAAAACCTTTACCGTTGGTTGGCACTTATTTTGAAAAATGGTTTGCCAACGTATTTGCTTAGCAAAAAATATACCGTTAAACTACTGAAACCCGTATTTATCATATTTCTATTAAGTTGCCATTTTTTAACGGCTCAAAAAAACGATTCGCCGGAAGAATTGTATGAATGGAGAAATGGCATTACCAAAACTACAAACAAGGGCACATGGGTTAACACATACACCAAAGCCAGGCCGGGTTACGTGATTTTAAATTCGGGCGAAAAGGTTAGAGGAACACTACAACTTAAAAAAGTAAACGATGTTATTGAAAATTTTATTGTTGAAAATAAAACACACGGAAAAAAAATATTTGTATCAGATTCCGTTTCGCATTATGGCATAACGCCCATAATTAGCGATATTACAAATGATGGAACCAAGATATTTGACGAAGACGGGCGAAATTTTTATAAAGGCTGGTTGATAACAAAAGACAACATACGACTGGATGGTTATGTTGCTTTTGTTGAAAGTAAAAAAGATAACAAAAGAAATTTAGTTTGGTACGATAAAGTTTATTTTTCTGAGGATGAAAAAGGGGAATTAAAACTCTTTTATTCAGATGAAATTAAAGAACTTGTGCAATTGAAGTACAGCAAAGAAATAATGTATATTCGATATAACAAGGGCTTTATTAATAGCGCCGAAATTAATAGGGTAAAAACAGAAGAACAATTTAACTTTTATAAAAAAGGAAGCGTTACTGTTACTAAAAATTCGGTATTACATGGCGAAATTGCTCAAGTAATGGGTGACACCAGTACATTTTGCAAAGCCATTTTATTTAAGGCCGAAAGCGGAATTGAATCGAAATTTAATTCAAATGAAATTGAAGCCTTTAATCAAGAAGTGAATGGTAAAAAATATTTTTTTAAATCAACTGAACTTGGTTTTATTCCGTTGATGTTTTCTGGTAATGTTTATGATTTATATAAAAACCCTAAACCAAGTTCTGTAAATACTAAAGCAACCAAAATAACGCAAGTGTCAAGTCTATTAGTGTCGCTACTAATTTCTACTGCACTTTTGTCTGATATTGATGTTGCAAAAAAAGAAACAAGTTTACAGGAACAAAATAAAAACGCAATGAAATTAGAATTAGCAAACAGTGTAAATGAAATTGGTTCTTCAATTTATGAAAACACAGTAATTTATTACGAAGAATACATTTTATACAATAAGTTAAACAACGAAAACACCATCATCCTAGAAAAAGATTTTGAAAAAAGGATGGGAGCAATTTTAAAGTCATGCCATGCATACAGTAAATTAAGCAAGGAACAAAAAAACAATTTAGCTAACATAGATGCCATAACTGAATCTTTAGAATGGCTTGAAAAATGTACTTCGTTTCAATAATTAAATAAAAGCAAGCCACTGGCCTGGCCAGGTTAATTTGAAAAAGAAAGTAAATTAAAAAGGCGATGAAAATTTCATCGCCTTTTTTATGCACTAAACTTTAATTGCTACTTTAAGAAGCTTAAAATTTTCTCAACGCTAACTTTAGCATCACCGTAAAGCATTTCAGAATTTGGTTTGTAGAACAAAGGATTGTCTTCACCGGAGTATCCGGCAGACATAGAACGTTTCATTATAATTACTTTTTCTGCTTTCCAGGCTTCAATAACCGGCATACCGTAAATAGAACATCCCGGATCATCTTGCGCAGCAGGGTTAACAACATCATTGGCACCAATAACCATCACTACATCGGTATTCGGCATATCGTCGTTAATCTCATCCATTTCTAAAACAATATCGTAAGGCACATTTGCTTCCGCTAATAATACATTCATATGGCCGGGTAAACGCCCTGCAACAGGGTGAATAGCAAAACGAACATTTTTATTTGCTTTGCGTAAAGTTTGCACCATTTCGAAAATAGGATACTGCGCTTTAGCAACCGCCATTCCATAACCCGGTACAATAACAATTGATTTTGCTTCTTTTAATAAAGCCGCAACTTCTTCGTGATTTAAAGCTGTTACTTCTCCTTCCATTGCCTTTTTCTCACCACCTTTTGGTGCTAAACTGGCACTGGCAAAAATTACCGAGAAGAAAGAACGATTCATGGCGTGACACATGTGCATAGAAAGGATGGCACCGGAACTACCTACAAGCGCACCTGTTACAATTAAAAGATCGTTACCTAACATAAAACCTGCTGCTGCTGCTGCCCAACCTGAGTAAGAGTTAAGCATAGAAACAACCACCGGCATATCTCCACCGCCAATTGCCATTACCAATACAACACCAATAAAAGATGCAATGGCTGTCATAATTAATAAATACAGCATGCCTTCTGTGCCGTGCGCGTTACAAAAGAAAACACCTAAAACTGTACAAGCCAAAAGTAAAATTAGATTCATTGTTTGAAGTCCTTTAAAACTCCACGGTTTACTTGGTACTTTTCCATCTAATTTACCCCAGGCAATAATAGAGCCGGTGAATGTAATGGCACCAATAAAAATTCCAACAAAAACTTCTACCAAGTGAATGTTGTGCTCTGCACCGGTTAAACTTTGCGTATTCGGATCGAGGTAAGAACCAAAACCAACCAATACGGCTGCTAAACCAACAAAGCTGTGTAATATTGCAACTAATTGTGGCATGGCGGTCATTTCTACTTTTCGTGCCAGCATAATTCCAATAACGGAAGCAATTGCAATGGCACCAATAATGTAAACATGGCCTTCAACACCTTGCCCCAATACGGTGGCAACAATGGCCACTATCATTCCAACAATACCGTAAAGTACACCGCGTTTTGCAGACTCCTGAGAAGACAACCCGCTTAAACTTAAAATAAACAGGATACTTGCAAATAAGTATGCCGCTGTTTGTATTTCTTTTGCTAATAACATAATTTCAATTTTATCTCTTAATTTTTTTAGTTTTAAATGTCCTATTGAGCTTGTTGAAGCATTATTTTTTAAACATTTTCAACATACGATGCGTAACCACAAAACCACCCACTATATTAATACTTGCAATAAGTATGGCTATTGATGCAATAATTGTCATAATATTTGTTGCGTCGTTTTTAGTTTGTAACAAACCACCCACCACAATAATACCGCTAATGGCATTTGTAACCGCCATTAATGGTGTATGTAAGGAGTGTGAAACGTTTGATATAACTTGCCAGCCAACAAATACCGCTAATACAAACACCGTAAAGTGTTGAATAAATGCAGGAGGTGCAAAGGCTCCCACCATTAATAATAAAATACCAACCACTGCTAATGCAATGAAAGTTGAAACAGCTGCTTTTTTTGCTTTTGCATCATCAGCAACTTTTTGTTCTTCTGCAGTAGGGGGGGCAACTTTTTTAGCCCCGCCACCGGCAGTGGGACTAACTTGTAAAGGTGCAGGTGGCCAATTAATTTTTCCGTTATACGTTACCATTGCTCTAGAAACAACGGCATCATCCATATCAATTTTAAATTTTTCGGCTTTGCCCATGTCATCTAACAAATGACATAAGTTGTTACCGTATAATTGCGAAGCTTGATTAGGTAATTGATTTAATTTTCCTACAATGGTTACTCCATTTTCGGTAGTAAATATTTCTCCGTTTTTGGTAAAGGCGCAGTTTCCTCCGGTAGAAGCAGCAAGGTCAACAATAACCGAACCCGGCTTCATTGCTTGCACATGATAATCTAACCATAATTTAGGAGCTGGCCTGCCCGGAATTTGCGCAGTAGTAATAACAATATCAACTTCTTTGGCTTGTTCTAAAAACAATTTCATTTCGGCTTCAATAAATTCTTTACTCATTTCTTTAGAGTAACCAGAAGCAGTTGCGCCATCTTCTTCAATTTCTACCGTTAAGAATTGGGCGCCCATTGATTCAATTTGCTCGGCCACTTCTTTACGGGTATCAAATGCTCTTACAATAGCCCCTAAAGAATTAGCAGCGCCAATAGATGCTAATCCGGCAACACCGGCACCAATAACCAAAACTTTTGCAGGCTCTACTTTACCGGCTGCGGTAATTTGTCCGTTTAAAAATCTTCCAAAATGAAACGAGCCTTCAATAACGGCTCTGTATCCGGCTATGTTTGCCATGGAGGATAGCACATCCATTTTTTGTGCACGCGAAATACGCGGAATGGAATCCATTGCCACCGCATTTACTTTTTTATCGGCTAAAACTTTTAATAAATCCTGATTTTGTGCAGGCCATAAATAACTCAACAAAACCAAACCTTCTTTCATCATGGCTACTTCGGCCGTTGATGGTTCTTTCACTTTTAAAACAATGTCTGAATTGCCATAAATTTCGGCTGCAGTTTTTACAATTTTTGCTCCGGCTTCTTCAAACTCTTTATCTGAAAAATTTGCTTTTACTCCGGCGCCTTGCTGAATGTAAACTTCAAAGCCTTGCTTTTGCAAGCGCTTAACAGTTTTTGGAGTTGCTGCAACTCTTAGCTCATTAGGAAAAATTTCCGCTGGAATTCCAACTTTCATATCGTTTATGATTTATCGTAATTTATTTGTTACGCAGTACATTCTTGAAAATATTCTGATTTAAAACTCAAAATCAAGACTATATACCCGTAACTTTAATTTTAGGGAATCAAATAACGAAAAAAAATCCTTTAAAATCAAACTTTTTATAGGAAAAGAATTAATCCTCTACTGCGTAAATTTTATCGATTATTGGGTGGTATTTTTCCTTAATTACCTTGCGTTTAAGGCTTAATTTAGGGGTAACTTCGCCTCCATCTACCGTCCATTCACCCTCTACCAACTCACAGCGTTTTAGTTGTTCGTAAGGGGCTAAACTTTTATTAATCTGTTTTACGTGATTTTGAATTATTTGTTTTAACTCGGGATGATGGTATAAACTTGGCGAATTGGAAATATCTAAATTATTTTGTTGGGCGTACTCTTTAAAATTTGCCACAGAAGGCACTATAATTGCGGAAGCAAATTTCTGGCTTTCGCCAATAACCATACAATTTTCAACAAATTTACATTCCTTTAAATAGTTTTCTATTGCTATTGGGGCAATGTATTTTCCGGAACTTGTTTTAAATATTTCTTTTTTTCTATCGGTTATTTTTAAAAACTTTTCTTCTACAAAAGTGCCTACATCGCCTGTGTGCAACCAGCCATCGGCATCAATCATTTCGGCGGTAGCCTCCGGATTTTTATAATAACCTAACATTTTATTAGGCCCTTTCATTAAAATTTCTCCATCTTCTTCGGCAATTTTTACTTCGCAACCATCAATAACCGGCCCAACAGTCCCATATCTGGCTTTACCAGGGCCTACTCTGTTAACCGAAATAACGGGACTGGTTTCGGTTAAGCCATAGCCTTGGAGAATTTGAATTCCTGCACAAGAAAAAACTCTTTCCAATTTTGCGTTTAATGCTGCGCCGCCACTTACCAAATATTCTAACTTTCCGCCCACGCCTGCGCGCCATTTTACATATACCAATTTATCTAATAAAGAGCGCTGAATGTTGTACAAAAAACCATGCCTCCCTTCACCCTCAAATTGATTTGCAATTTTAACCGCCCAATTAAACATAAATTTTTTAAAGCCGCTTAGTTTTTCGCCGGCAGCCATTATGCGCTCGTGCACCCTTTCAATTAAACGTGGAACCGCTACAAAAATGCTGGGCTTAATTTCTCGTGCCGTATCGCCAATTGCTTCTAGATGTTCTAAATAATATATACTAATTCCGTGATACAAAAACAAGGTGTTTACCATTCGTTCGTACACGTGGTTGAGCGGAAGAAAACTTAAGGCTTTCCAATTTCTTTTAAATGGAACAATGTTTTTGCAAGCCATAACATTGGACGCTATGTTTTGATGCGAAAGCATTACTCCTTTTGGAATACCTGTAGTACCGGATGTATAAAGAATAGTAAATAAATCGTTTTCTTTTATTTCATCTTTAATGCTTTTTATTTTATTGGGATTAGGATTGTTTTTGCCAATTTCTAAAAACTCTGAAAAGGGCTTGACTCCTTCTACATCATTAAATGAAAAAACAAACTTTAGGTGCGGAATTTCATTTTCTATGGCTGCTAATTTATTGTAAATACCTTTATCGGAAACAAACACAATTTTTGCTTCACAATGATTTAATATAAATTTTAAATCGTTAATGCTAATGGTAGGGAAAATGGGTGCAGTTACAATGCCCGCTTGTTGGCATCCGAAATCAAAAAAATTCCACTCGGGGCGGTTGGTTGAAATAATAGCGGCTACATCTCCTTTTTGCAAGCCAAGGCTTAGTAATGCGTAACTAACTAAATCAACATTTTCTTTAAATTCATTAATACTGTAAGGTTTCCATTCTTTATTTATTTTTCTGTTTAATAAAGTTGGATTTTCTTCTTCCTGTAATAGTTTATCTAATACATCAAAAACACGTGTTATTTTCATGGTTAAAAAGCTATGCTAATATAAATTTATTTTTTTAAGTTTTAAACAAGGATTTATTTTTAACTTTGAGCATTTACAACATGTTAGTAGTTACAGGAGCCGCAGGCTTTATAGGCAGTTGCCTAATAAGTAAGTTAAACGAAATGGGATATAAAAATCTTATTTTGGTTGACGATTTTTCTAAAACAGAAAAGAATCAAAACTTTTCGGGAAAACAGTTTATTGAAAAAATAGAACGCTCTGTTTTTATAAATTGGTTTAAGAATAATGCTTCTAAAGTTGATTTTGTTTTTCATATTGGTGCCAGAACAGATACTACTGAATTTAATGTTGAAATTTTTAACGAATTAAATTTAAACTACAGTAAAGATATTTGGAACATTTGTACCCAACATAAAATTGGTTTGGTTTATGCATCGTCTGCCGCAACTTATGGTTTAGGTGAACAGGGCTATAAAGATGATGAAAGTAAAATAAATTTATTAAAGCCATTAAATCCTTATGGCGATAGTAAAAATGATTTTGATAAATGGGTGTTAACGCAAACACAAACCCCTTCGCATTGGTATGGATTAAAGTTTTTTAATGTTTACGGACCCAATGAATATCACAAAGGACGTATGGCGTCTGTTATTTTTCATTCGTTTAATCAAATAAAGGCTAACGGACATGTAAAATTATTTCGCTCACATAACCCCAATTATAAAGATGGCGGACAATTACGTGATTTTGTTTACGTAAAAGATGTGGTAAGTGTAATTACATTTCTATTCCGTAAAAAGCCTAAAAACGGAATTTACAATTTAGGAAGCGGAAAAGCGCGATCGTTTTACGATTTAGCTGCTTCTACGTTTAAGGCATTAGATAAGCCGATAGATATTGCATTTATTGATACTCCAATGGATATTAGAGATAAATACCAATATTTTACTGAAGCAGATATGAGTAAATTAGTTAGTGTTGGTTACGATAAAAAATTTACAACTTTAGAAGAGGGTGTTGAAGATTACGTAAAAAACTACCTTAATCAAAATTCTATTTATTAAGTTCTCTTATGTTTTGAATTTCTTGAGCGTAAGTTGTTTCATTAATATGACTACTAACCCAGGCAATTAAATCAAAATACTCTGTTGCAATTGCCTGATAGGGGTCTTTAAATATTTCCGTTAGTTTATTTCTAAACTCTATAAAGATTTGTTTTTTACTTTCTTCTTTTTTCTTAGAAATTGTCATTAAACGAAAGTATTTTATAAATGCTATTTCATACTCAAACGGGAAGTCTATTTTGTTAAAGAAACGTTTAGTTGATTTATAAGAGTATTCCAAAAACTCATCATTATATAATTCATAATGCACAATTAAATTGCAAATTTTAGCCAGGCGAAATAAATCTTGCCGCGATTCTTCGTAATCTGAATTTACAATTTCGTTGATATACTTTAAAGATTGGCTGTAATTACCAACCGAAAAATTTGCAACAAACATTAAAAAATTAATAGTGGTAAGTTCAATTTTTGGCAAACGGTTTGCTTTTGTAAGCATCACCTCTTCAATTGCAGGCGCTAATTCTAAAGCCTTTTGGTATTGCCCTGAGTAGGTATAAAAAATTAAATCGTAAACAGTTAGTCGGCAGAAAATGGTATTCTGTAAATCATCTGTTTTAAAGGATGGATGTGTTTTTATTTCTCTAATATGCTCTATAGAATCTTTTGCCTTTGCAAGATTTGCCGTAATAGCTGAATAACGTGCATAAAATCCATATAAATGGATATATAATTTTGGATACTCTTCTATTAAAAAATTATTTTGGTTAAATAATTCTATTGCTTTTTGAATTTCATTTCCCAGCTTATCAAAATCTTTTGTTAACCTAAAACAAACCATCCTTGAATACGTTGCTAAAAGCAAGGCCTTGGTGCTGTTTATGTTTTCTAAATTATTAAGTAACTCATGATTTAAAAAATTATCTAAAATGTGTTTCTTGGATTTATCGTGTACTAATAAATTTCTGTCAAAATAATATTGTATCTGGCCTAATATTTCCTGGTAGTTGTTTAGGGTAATAATTTTATTCAGGCATTCGTTCTTTTCATCCAGTAAAGCATTTATTTTTTTAACTCGAACCTCACAATCTGTATAACAAGTGTTTACCAAGTTTATTTCTGATTCAATTAAGTCTAATAACGAATAAAATAATTCTTCTTTGTAAGCCATTTCGCGAATGCATTTCGATTCAATTTCAGCCAATTCAAATAAATTTTTAGCTGCCAGTATGCGTATATTTTTAACGCATTCATAGGTTTTTGCAGAGTTTTTTTCTCTAATTCTATTATCGCGTAAGCTCTTTAAAATATGTTTAAACAATTGGTTTTTTTCGGAAGCTATGTGCTTTACAAAGGTTTCTTTTTTAAAATATTGTTTCACCATTTCCTCATCGTATTCAGGTTCTTTATCTATGTATTTAAAAAGCTTTAAATAGTTTTTATCGCCTTGTTGCAAATCGGCATTTTTAAGAAACAAAGTTTTTTCTTCATCGCTTAATGATTTTATAAGTTCAAATAATGTTAAACTAGGCCTCATTGGAGTTCTTACAAATTTTAATTATATACTCTTTTAAAAAAGCTTTATTATCTACCAATTCATTAATACTGTTATTAACCTGTTCAAATTCCTTTTGATAATTTAACCTACTGTAAATTGCGCTCTTGCTTAGGTAAACAAACAATTGCTCTTTTAAACTTAAAGCATCAATATAATCTACCAACATGGGGTGTTCTAATAACCGTTTAATATCTTCTTTAAATAAAGCGCTAGTGCATTTTTGATTTATATCTAAAAACAAACGGTAATATTTAATTAATCGCAGTTCTTTATTAATTACGCTTTTCTCTTCATTTGCAATTAAAGTAGGTCCATTCCCTTTATTTTCAATATCCTCAAAGGCTACCAATTTTTTTTCAATATCACTCACTTTTAAAAGATAATTATACTCTTCGTGTTCAAACAATTCGCGTTTTAAGATGTTTAGCATTTTGCGGCATTGTTTATACTGTGCTTTATCAAACAAACAACGAATGCTAATAATTTCGTCTTTAATTCTAAAGGCCTCAATGTTTTCGTTATTATAGCGGCGCAAAACTCTTAAAACCAGTGTATACAAATTATTAAGATCAACCTCTTTAATTTTATATGTTAATGCCAGCTTGTTTAAGTCTTTGCCGTTTCCTTCCAATAAATCAAATAAATTCACCAACCCATCCGTTTCATCACCTTCGGTTGAAGCCATCATCTTAAAAAACCTTTTTTCAGCTTTACCCAAACTGTTTATTAAACCGTGTAATTGCTGTATGTTAACGTCAGTCATGCTTGTAATTAATACGTGTTAAATATAAATACGTTTTAGCAAAACGAAGCTTTTTTTTGCTATTTTTAAGGTTAATATACATAAAAAACATGTTGAATTTACGCATACTTACCATAATTTTAGCTGCTGGTACCATTAATTTGTATTCTCAAATTGGCTGCCAGCATTACAAACAACAATTTTCGCAAACACCACCGTATTATTCTGCCGAAAATTTACGAAGTGATACTTTTGATGTGTTTAAATACTGGATTAATTTAGAGATAGGAAATACGCTTGATAAAAACATAAGAGGTTATACCACGGTAAAATTTGCACCCAAACAAAACAACAGAAATTTTATTTTCTTTGATTTATTAAAAATGCAAATTGATTCTATTAAAGAAGGAAATACAACACTTAGCTACGCTTATAACGATACACTTTTAAAAATAAATTTTGCAGGGGCTAAAAACATAAATGACACTTCCTTCATTTCAATTCATTACAAAGGGATGCCACAAACCGATGCAAGCGGATGGGGAGGATTTTATTTTGACAATACAGGCAGCGCTCAATACGCCTACAACCTTGGGGTAGGCTTTGCGGCTAAGCCTCATAATTTTGGTAGAGTTTGGTTTCCATGTTTTGATAATTTTAAAGAACGCAGCAGGTACCAATTTGCAATAACATGCGATACTGCTCGTACCTCTTACTGCAACGGATACTTACTTTCTGATATTGTAACAGGGCCAAAAAGAACCCGCACTTGGGTTATGAACAGCGAAATCCCTACTTATTTAGCAAGTGTTGCTGTTGCTAATTACGAACAAGTAAGTTGGACCGCTAATTTAATAAATGGACCAACACCAATAATTTTAGCAAGTACTGCCGCCGACACTAACTCGGTAAAAAGTTCGTTTATTAATTTAATTAGTTGTTTAAATGGTTTCGAGAATTTTTACGGACCGCATGCTTGGAATAGGGTTGGCTATTGCATGGTTCCTTTTAACAGTGGTGCAATGGAACATGCAACCAATATCGCATATCCAAGAGCTGTGTTGGGTTCACTTGCTTACGAAGCAGAATTAATGGCACATGAAATTGCACACCATTGGTGGGGCGATTTAATTACTTGTGAAACACAAGAAGACATGTGGATTAACGAAGGACTTGCCTCTTATAGCGCACATTTGTTTAATGAGTGGCAATACGGAAAGGCTTTGTATAATTCGGGAATTAAAAGTCAGCATGACTTTTTACTAAAACAATTGCATCACAAAGAAGGAGGCTTTAGAGCAATTTCAGGTATACCACATAATTATACCTATGGCGATCATGTTTACAAAAAAGGATCGGATGTTGCGCATACTTTAAGAAATTATTTGGGCGATACTTTATTTTTTAATGCCATAAAATATGTGATGCAACAAAAATCAAATAATACCATTAACAGTATTGAATTGCGTGATTTAATGCAAACATCAAGCGGAAAAAACTTAAATGATTTTTTTAATAATTGGGTATTTAATGGTGGTTGGCCGCATTTTAGCATTGATTCTGTTAGAATATTAAATCAAGCTGCGGGTAATTCAACGGTATCTGTTTCTATAAAACAAAAACTGTACGGGGCGCCAGCATTATACAACAACGTTCCGCTTGAAATAAGTTTTTTTAAAACAGACTGGAGTAGAAACATTGAAAAAATAAATTACAGTGGTGCAGCACAAACATTTACTTTTGCTTTACCGTTTGTTCCGGCAACAACCATTTTAAATTACGATGGGAAAATTGGCGACGCTACCTCAACAGATGTAAGAACTTTAAAAACAATTTCGAATATGAATTTAGATTATTCGAGAACGCGTTTAATGATACAAAACGTTGGAAGCGACTCAACGTTTATACATATTTCGCATAATTTTGTGAAACCAGATGCCTTTAAAAACAATCCGCAAGGCGCTTTAATTTCCAATCAACATTACTGGAAAGTAGGTGGTATTTTTTCTCCCGGATTTTTAACCAAAGCAAGATTTAATTACAACGGAAACAAAGCTGCCGGAAATATATACGGCTATTTAGACACATTGCTTGCCCGCGTAAATGGAGATAGTATTAGAGTTTATTATAGAAAAGATGCCGCAGATGATTGGAAAATGGTGAAAAACGCATTTAAATTTGTTACTGGTGTAAAAACAGGATTTATAGATATTGATACGTTAAAAATTGGAGAATATACCTTAGCAAATTTTGGAGATACCAACGCAGTAATTGGAATTAAAGAAAAGGTAATTGATGATTTAAATCTTATAAAAGTATTTCCAAATCCAACAAAAGCAATTGTGAATGTTGATTTAAGCAAATTCAATACCGATTATAATCAATTGGTATTAATGAGTAATGAGGGGAAAGTAATAAAAACCATTTCAACAACTGATAAATTGGTTAAAATAAATATGGAAGGAATTGCAAGAGGAGTTTATTTTATAGAAATAAGAAATAACAGAAAAACACTTGGTTCTAAAAAAGTTATTCTCGAATAGTTCCGTTTAAGGCTTTTAAAAGAGCATCTGCTTTAAGCAAACATTCTTCATACTCTGCCTCCGGATTACAAAGGTGAGTAATAGCACTACCCACGGCAATACTTAAGCGTTTTGTTTTTAGGTTATAAAACACACTTCGTATTAAAACCGATAATTTAAAATTGTCATTGCTTTCAATAAAGCCTAAAGAACCTGAATAATTATTTCTAGCAAATTGTTCGTACTCGTTAATTAATTCCATTGCTCTAATTTTGGGTGCGCCGGTCATGCTTGGCATTGGGAAAGTTGCCTGAATAATATCATTAAAAGATAAATTAGGTTTTAATTTACAGCTAACGGTGCTCACCATTTGATGCACTGTTTTAAATGATTCAATTGCAAAAAGCTTGTTCACTTTTACGCTGGCCTTTTGTGCAATTACAGATAAATCGTTTCTGGCTACATCTACAATCATTACGTTTTCTGTTTGCTCTTTCATACTTGAGCGCAAACTTTCTTTCAATTTTTCATCTTCCGTTTTATCAGCTGAACGCTTAATGGTACCTTTAATAGGTTTGGTTTCCAGCAACTCATCTTTTCTTCTTAGGAACAACTCAGGGCTGGCACTTATAATTATTTCGTTATTTAATTTGGCTAAACAGGCGTAGGGTGCTTCGCTTAGTTTGTTTATTCTGTCAAACAAACTCCAAGGGTTTAATTCAATGTCTTCGGTATAAAACTCTATGCAATAATTAATTTCGTAAATGTCGCCGGCTTGTATGTGCTGTTTAAGCTGATGGACTTTGTTAATGTATTCTTGTTTATTGGTCTGTGTTTTAAATACGATTGTATCGCCTGCTTTCTCTTCAATATGCTTTTTATAATCAAATTCTTTTTCATTCTTTACAATAGTATAAAATAATGTTTCACCATCTGAATCATTCTCTAAAAAACCATTGGCATTGTACTTAACTAAAACAACAGAATTAGGTACATATTCTTTTTCGCACTCTCCTAAATAATACATTCCTTCAGAAAAACCATTGGGGTGATTGTTTCCGGTAGCGTAAATAAAATTATTAGATGGAATATTCAATGCGTTTAAGTAAATGCAAATTTAGCTTTAATCTTTTAATTAATAGATGTCTTTCACTAAACTGATTCTTCCTTAGAAAAAGATGCTAGAGCAAAACGAATTTCGCCGTAAGTAAAGCTATCATCCAAATTTTCTTTTATTAGTTTAGCCGATTCTGTTTGCAGTTTTTCAATAACCCTATAAATTACTTTTAGTTTTAAATCAGATACAAATTCGTTTACATTCAACATCCCTTCTTTTACGTACTTGGCTAAATGGCCTTCTATTGTTGTTAGAGCCATATTTCTTTCTTTGGCAATTTCTTCAATAGTTAATCCTTGTTGATACATCTCAAAAGACGTTTTTTGTGTGGCTCCTTTTTCTCTCTTAACCCCTTTCTCTTTTTTCTCGCTTTGGACAAATTTTTCGGTGGTTTTTAATTCCTCTAATCTTGTTGCTGTATCAGCTATTTTCTTATAATCGTCTTTTGTAAACTCTTCTCCATTAATTAAGGAATTGCACAACGCAGTTGATTTGCTTATTTTTTTAATTTGTTCATAAACCAAAAGTTCCAACTTTTTTAGCTCGGTTATAAACTGCTTTGTCTTTTTCTCTTCTAGCAGAAGACTAATTTTATTTAAAATTTCCTGACTGGTTTTTTTGAGTAATGGAGTAAAATAGTTTTGAGCATCGGTTACTCTTTTTGTAAGATGTATTTTCCAATCTGCTTCTTGCTTTTGAATAATAGCATTTAATTGTCCGGAAAACTTGAGGGCAACTTCATTCATTTCCATAATTTTTTCTGTTTGTCCTTTTGTCCATTCCAGTAAAGAAGCTTTTGGTTTGCTTTTTTTAGATTCCGATAATTCTGCATAATGCTTTTTAAACGAATTGCTTAATAAAGAGAAATCGTAACACACATTTAAATAATATTGCAAATATGATACTGTTTCTTTACTTAACTGTTCTGATAAACTTTGTTGTTGTGTTGAGTTTTCTGAAAAGGATGTAATTAATTGATCGCCTTTTAAACTTTCAAAATTAATAGGAGTAGTTAAAATTAGCCCGTTTAAATCTTTTAACCGCGAAAGAGCCACATAAACCTGGCCCGGAGCAAAAGCATCGGCAACATCAATTATTGCTTTTTCAAACGTTAAGCCTTGACTTTTATGCACGGTAATAGCCCAAGCTAATTTTATAGGATAGTGTTTAAATTCACCCAATACCTCTTCTTCAACTTCATTCGTTGTTTCGTTCACTTTAAAACGCTTATTTTCCCAAGTATATTTTTCTAAAGTATGATAAGTGCCGTCTTCAAACTGAACAGTAATTTCTTTTTGACTTAAACTACTCACTTTCGCAATTTTTCCATTAAAGTAGTTTTGATTGCCGCTAATATCATTTTTAATAAACATTATTTGTGCCCCAACTTTTAATTCTAACTTAGCATCAACGGGAAATAAATTTTCCTGAAAGTCGCCTGTTACATCTGCATAATAATGATAAGACGGAGATTTTAATTCGTCTAAAAAACTTTTATTAATGGCATTGGCTTTATAATTGTGTGTAGTAAGGTTAATGTAATTATCGCCATTACTTTGTTTAAACCCGGGTTTATAAAAACTGTTTAATAATTTAGCATCGTTACTTGTAACAGTATTATTTCTTAAATTATTTAATAAATCAATAAACTGCTGATTGCTTTGGCGAAATATTTTATCCAGCTCAATGTAAATTGGTGGATTGCTTTGCAAAACGTGTGCGTCAAAAAAATAGGGGCTTTTATAAAATTCGCTTAGCACCTTCCACTCTTCGTCTTTAATAACGGGAGGTAATTGAAACATATCTCCAATAAACAACACTTGCACACCACCAAACGATAAATTATTTCTACCTCTTGACTGGCGCATTTTTGCATCCATGGCATCCAACAAATCGGCACGTAACATACTTACCTCATCAATAATTAATAATTCGATTTCTCGTAGTAAAGATTTTTTTATACTGCTTAAGTGATGGTTTTTAAAAAGACTTGTTTTATCGTTGAGCTGAATAGAAAGATGAGTATTTCGGTAATTTGAAACCGGTACAAAACTGCCAAAAGGCAACTGAAACATAGAATGAATAGTAGATCCTCCTGCATTAATTGCCGCAATACCGGTAGGTGCAACAATAGCAGCCTTTTTATGTGTGTTGGCAATAATATGTTTTAAAAAAGTAGTTTTACCTGTACCTGCTTTGCCGGTTAAAAATATATGCCTATTGGTTTGATTAATAAATTTGGCGGCTGTATTTGCTGCTTGTGAAAGGGTAATAGACATGATTATAAATTTATAGCTTTATAAATGAATATAATTTGTAATTATTAATACTTATTCAATAAAAAGGAACGCGCAATTTACTTGCGCGCACCTTATCTTGCCGGAAATTGTTACTAAGCAGCTTGCTTGGTATAATTCACAATAATTTCACGAGCCACTATTTCTGTTATTAATTTTACTTTTCCGGCTTTATCGGTATAGCTGCGGTTCACTAATTTCCCATCAACAAGCACCTGAGCACCTTTTTTAGAATGCTTATGTACCAGCTCTGCCAATTTACCCCAAACAATAATGTTGTGCCAATAGGTTTTTTTACTGGTTTCGCCTTTACGATTGCGTTTATATTCATTTACTGCAACTGCTAACTTGGTAAGTTTGCCGGTTGATACTACTTTTAATTCCGGATTATTTCCAATGTTTCCGATTATTTGTACGCGGTTGTTTATTTTACTCATGATTTCTTGTTTTTAATTTTATTAAAAAGACCTTACGGGGCCCGTTTGAATTATTTTTTATTATGCTTGCTTTTTGTTTACTAAATAAACATCGTTTGCTACAACCTCTGTAACGTATCTTTTTTTGCCTTCTTTATCGGTATAACTTCTATTTACTAGTTTACCATCAACCACAACCTGACTCCCCTTTTCAAAATTTTGTTCGGCAGTTTCTGCAAGTTTACCCCAGGCAACAATGTTGTGCCAGTTGGTTTCTGTAATTGTTTCGCCTGCCTTGTTTTTTTTATACTCGCTGGTTGCCACCGAGAAGCGGGCTAGTTTATTGTTTTCAAATACTTTTAATTCAGGTGCGCCACCAAGATTTCCTACTAACTGAACGCGATTTTTAATTGTACTCATAACTTTTTTGTTTTTAATTATTAATTGTTTTTACTTTTTTTTCTGTCATTTTTATTCGAACGGCCATTTCAAAACTTTGACGAGACAAAGGTATAGACACAAAAAAATGTAATTCGTATACTAAGCAGTTGTAGTCGACAACAAACGCTTACAGTATTTTAAGAAACTCAGAGTATATTTTAATTACTGGATATCAGCATTTTAGAAAACATTTTAAACTAATCGGTAAGCTGGAAATTATTTATTTAAAAGGCGTTGGAATTTTAATTAGCGCGCTTACCCCACTTATACATCCTTTACAAAAAGGAAAGGTATGAAAAAATCGAGATAGCATTTTTAAAAACTATGTGTTTCTCTAGAAACAGAAAGTAATTAATGTGAAAAGAAGTTATTTACATCCGCAACCTTGCCCTGTTGTCCATTTACAACAAGCCGTTGATGCGTCACACTCCGCTTTAGTTTTAGAAGAACAACCGCAGGCAGCCGTAGTTGGGCAATTAGAAGTGCTTTGACTCGTTGAATTATTTTCCTTTTTACAAGAAATAATTAAAATTGCTATTATGCAAGAAGTAAAAAAAATACTCCAAGCCCCTGAACTAAATTTTTCATTATATTCATAATATAAAAGTAACAAAATAAGTTTATTTATCAATTTTAATTGCCATTTCAGTAATAAGAGATTAATAGTAATGCGCCAAACAGAACAAATGAAAGAAATTGAAGCCGTCTTTAAAAGTTTAAACGAATTTAAAGTCAACCCTTCAGACTCATCGACATCATCCAAGACTATTCGACTTCATTATTATAAAATTTTCCAAAATTTATTGTCCCAATTCAAACAATTCCGACTTAAAAATAACACTACATTATATAGAGTTAGAAAAAATGAAGGAGATTTACTTTTTATGTATCCCGACGAACTTTCTCATCCACCTGTTGAGAAAACTAAATTAGGACGAGTAAATTTACCAATCAGGCCCGTTCTCTACTGTTCGGATAAACAGTCTACCTCAATTTTAGAATTAAAACCTGTCAAAAATGATTATATAACTATTGCTGAGTCAGTTTTATCGGAAGAGTTATTGCTTGCAGTAATTGGAGACTTAAACAGATATACTACAAACGGAGAACAAAGTCCTGAGTTAAAGTTGTTCTATGAAAAAATAACTCCAATCATCACTAGGCTTATAAATAACGATAGTGAATATTTATTTACAGCGGAACTCGCGGAAATAGTCTTTACTGACCCAAAATTTAAAGGCGTTATCTATCCTAGTTACTATTCTCAAACAAAAGCAGACAACTTTGCTCTGCTTGCTGACGGACTAGATCAAAAACTGGCTTTAAGAAAAGTGACTTTAATGAAAGTGGTTGAATGGAAAAATGCTCACAACATAACGACTCAGTGTATTGCAAGTTCAAATCAAATAAACTCCGAAGGAAAATTTATTTGGAAAAAAATTGAATCTTGCAATTCACATTCTATTCATTTCGACGATGATTTTTCGCATACCAGCGTAACTTAACAATGTAAAATAAATTGATTAGTTGAATAGAAGTTAAAATAAAAAAGCCCCAACAAAAATGTTAGGGCTTTAAAATTACGTTGATTTTAATTATTCAAACCTGCCGGTATAATTCTCGATGTTGGCTTTTTGCTTTAAAGCGTTATAAGCATCGCCGTCTGCTTTATAAGCAATCATTTGTTCTAATTGCATTTTTTGTGCTTTATAGTCGCTTGGTGCAGGCGCCGCTTCTGCGCTGTTTACTTTAAGTACAAAAACACCCATATCACCCACTAATGGTTTTGATACAATACCTTGCTTAATGCCGGCTGCAGTACCTGTTACTACATTATCAATTCCAATACCCATAATATTACGACTTTCCGGTGTTAAGTTTTCTTGCTTAACTACCTCTACTGCTAATTTTGAAGCAATGTCTTCAACACTTGTTGCACCGGCCGCTTTTGTTTTAAATTCATTTAAAATATATTCCGCTTTCTTTTTTTCAGTTGCGCCAATCACAACTTCATCGCGTACATCTTCTAAAGGCAAAAACCCTTTTTCTTTAATAGAAGAAACCTTTACTACTAAATGTTTATCGTTATAGGTAAATAAATTAACCTCTCCCTTTTTAGCTGTAAAAACCCAACGTACTAAATCGCGCGCACTTTGCATTCCCGGAATGGTATAATCGTTTTCTTTTAAATTATCCGCAATACGCTTTGATAATTTTTTTGCTTCCACCGCTTTATCAAAAGCATCTGCACTACTGTTTTCTCCGGCAAATTGTTTTGCCTCGTTAAAAATATTTTTATTAGTTTCTTCGCTTGGTGCAATAGGTTTAAATATTTGTGCTAAGCGATAACTCTTATGCGATGTGCTGCTTACATCTAACACTTCAATAATATGAATACCAAATTGTGTTTCAACCGGAGTAATATTTCCTTTAACACCCATTAAACCCGCATTTTTAAACGGTTCTACAAATCCTATATCTTCGGTAAACCATCCGTAATCGCCACCTTTTTCAATACTACCCAAATCATCACTCATAGTTTTAACCAAAGTATCAAAGGTTACTTTTTTGTCTTTAATTAAAGCAATTAAACTATCTGCTGTTTTTTTAGCTGCTTCCATAGAACGTTTTGGTTGATTGGTTTTCATATCCATGGTACCAATTAAAATGTGACGCACTTTTGCGCTATCTGCCAAGGTGTTTACCTTTTGTAATTTGTAAACTTTAAAATAAGCTCCTTCGTTATAAGGACCATAAACGGTTCCAACTGCATCTGTGTAAACAGTAGAATCTTTTATTATCATGTTTTTCTTTGTAAAATCCTGTATGGTAATAGAGCCGTTTTCACTTTCCATCATAATATAAGCACTGTCTTCTGCGGTTGTTTTATTTTTAAATCCTTCGGCAACACGTTGAGCATCTTTTTCAATAGCTGCTATATCTGATTCGCTAGGCACAATATTAAATGCAACGTATTCTATTTTTCTATTTGTTTCGTCGTTTACGTATTTGTGTTTGTTTTCATTGTAATATTTTTTAATATCCTCTTCTGATACTTTTACCAAACTATCGCTAACCTCATCGTAACGCTTCATTGCAATACTAACGTTAAGTTTTGTGTTTTGCATGGCATACATTTGTTTCGCCTCAGCATTGGTAACGTAAATAGCTTTTCTCACCAGCATTGCATACTTTTCGGCTAAACGTGTATTTGTTACATCTTCTTCCATTTGTTTTACAAACAATTCCATTTCACCGGATGCACCTGAAACAAACTGACGGAATTTGTTTTTATCTAAAGACCCATCCGGTGCAGCTAATTGTTCGTAAACTTTACCCGAGTTTGGATCTGTTAATCGTTGCACCACAGTTTGTGCGGGATTAATAATCATGTTCTCGTATAACTCATCTTCGCTAACAGAAAGACCTAATTTTGCATATTGAGGTTTAATAACATTATCGGAAATGTACGCTTGAAAAATATAATCAACTACTTGTCTGCGTGTTTCATCGTCAATATCATTCGATTGTTTTTTCTGACGAATCATGTTTAACTGTCCTTCTACTTTTGCATAAAATTCATTTCTGTCAATTTTTTTGCCCGCTACAACACCAACGGTATTTACATCGCCTGTAAATATGGTGCTACCCGAACCTAATAAACTTTCTAAAATAAAAATTACAAGAGCTAAACCAACTATGCCTACTAATAAGGCTGTACGCTTTCTAATGCTTTCTAAAATATTCATTTTCCTTTAAATTTTAAGAGAGGCAAAGATAAAATAATATCGCTTAATTAGAAAGAAATTAATTAAAATTGATTGAAGTTAAAGTATTGTTTTTCAGATAGATAAAAGGCTTGAAGAAAAACCAAGCAATAGAACTTAATTATACTTTTTTCCGCCAACGCCGTAACAATGTTCTTTAGCATCGGGTAATTTAAAATTTAAAGTTAAGCCGTAAAAGAAATACCAATCTTTTGTACGAGGATTTCCGCGCATGGTGCCAATTAAATCGCCACCATCGCGACTTCTATAAGAATAAAGCATTCCGTTGCCTGAAGGAGGATTAACAATAGGATCGGGATATAGGCCGCTTACATCATCAATATAATCGGTAAAGGTTTTACGTGGACCCCATTCTACCCCAATTCCAACAAAATCATTTACATTGTATTTAAACCCTAAACCAAAAGGAACACTTATTTGATATAAAGAATATGCTTTGCTTTGACCCTCTGTTCGCAAGGGCTGCAGCGATTGCCAACCAAATCCAATATCGCCTTCCGGTTTAAAATGAAAACCGGCCAAGCCGCCAAAAATATACATGGTGAAGTAATGATTTTTGTGTCCTAAACGGTATTCAACAAAATGAAATTCGGCAATTGCATTTATTTCATAAATTCTGGTTCTAAAATTGCTGTTGCGTAATAACTGATCGGGACTATTGCTTTTTGAATCGCTACCGTAAAGGCCCCCGTAATTAAACCCACCTCTAAAGGCGTATCGGTAATTGCTAGAGTATCTGAAATATGCGCCCACAGAGGGTTTAGAGTCTTTAAAATGAAAGACCGGATTTATATCGCCGATGTAATAAGATGCGCCAAGTAAGAAACCAATTTCTCTTTGTTTATAATGCCGCTTTTTTGTTTGCGCAACAAAAAGCAAAGAGCAGAGTAAAAAGTAGACTGTATATACGGTGGTTTTTTTCAATACAAAGTTTAACGTGAAAAAAATAAATTTATTGCCCAATAAAGCACTAATTTATACGTTTTTAGCTTACTGCCGTTTATCTATTCCCCACAACAGTTTATTGCGTAGAGTGGTGAAAAAGTGTTGGCCTTCTAAATTAATAAGATTGTATTTAAAATCGGCCAATTTAATTTTAATTTCGGTATCGGCATTAATGGTTGATGAAACAGAATCTAAAGAAATATTATACGTATCGCTTCTGCCACTTACTTTAAAACTTATTTCTCTGGTATTTGGAATTACAATTGGCCTTACGTTTAAATTATGCGGCGCTATTGGGGTAATAATAAAATTATCAGAATCAGGCATAATAATTGGTCCGCCACAACTTAAAGAGTAAGCCGTAGAACCGGTAGGAGTAGAAATAATTAATCCATCTGCGAAATACGAATTCAAAAAAACTTCATCTACATACACATCTATATTAATCATTGCACCACCCTCTTTTTTATGAATGGTAAATTCATTTAATGCGTAATTCACTTCTCCAAAACAATTATTGCATCCGTTTAACTGAATAAGTTCACGTTTATCGAGAGTAAATTTTTCTCTTAAAAATAATTTTACTGCCTTTTTTAAGTCAACTTTATTTACACTTGCCAAAAAGCCCAAACGTCCTGTGTTTACACCCAAAACAGGGATTCCAGATTTTCTAACAAAAGCTAATGTTTCAAGCATGGTTCCATCGCCACCTAATGAAATTAAATAATCTGCTTTTGAAATGAGTTCTTCTGAATTTGAAAAAGTATCGAGTGGAATGTTAAAGCCACTGTTTTCTTTTAAAAAATTATAGTATTTATCATAAATAATTAACTCCGATTTTTCAGCTTTTAAAAGCGTATAAATCTTTTCTATATAATCGGGTAAATTATCTTTTGTTGAACGAGCGTAAACAGCTACTTTCATAATTCGTTATTGTTTTAATATATCCCCTCTTAGTTCTCTAAATCTTTTTCTTGATTCAACTACATAAATACTTCCGGGAAAGTTAGTAATCAAATTTTCATACCCTTCTTTTGCCTTTTCTAAATTACTTAATTTAAATTGATAAAGTTCTGCTAATTTAAATTGTGCATCATCTGCATACAAATCAGTAGGATAAAACTCCAATATGTTTTTATACGATTTCTCTGCCTCGGCATAATTACCAGTTTTCTCATAAATAAATGCTTTTTTAAAATAAATATCATCTCCTAAAGTATTGTTACTGAAAATAGAATTTATACTATCCATTCGGTTAACGGCATCTGAATAGCGATGTTGAAGTATCATTAAATCGGCACTGGAAAACATTTTTAAAGGTAAATCATTGGTATCAATCCCAATTGCATCAGAAATTACGAGCGATAATTCCAATGCATCATTTGCAATCAACTTTGTGGTTGCTCCTTTTAAAACATCGCACTGCGCTTTTGACCACTTAAAATCGCCGGCATAAAAACTAAGTTTTGCGTTTTTAAATTTTGCTTCATGCCCAATAGTTTCAAACTTAAAATCTTTTTCTACTTGTGAATAAAGCAAAGAGGCTTCCCAAATTTCACCGATAAGTAAATAAATGTCTCCCTGTAAAAGTTTATATTCGGCTTTTTCTGCTGGCTTAAGTCCGGGATTATTAATTACATTTTCTAATAATTCAATGGCTTCTGTTTGCTTGTTTAAATAATACGCTTGTAAGGTAGCCAGGTTTTTAGCAATAAAGGTTTGCATATAAGTGCCGCTGTGTTTTGCAGAAGCTTCTAATAACTTTTTTTCTACTGCTTGCAATTCAACAAGACTAGCATTTGGTTTATCTATAACCATTTCATACTCTACACTTAATATTTCTATGCTTGCCGTTGCCGAATAAGGGGAGTCTGATTTATCAACCAAATACTGGTAGCATCTAACGGCAGGTTCCCAGGCGCGGTTAGAAACGCACATTTTTGCCAATTCATAAATTCTTCGTCCATCTTCTTTATTTCTTTTATCTAAAGCACGCGATTGAACAAAGGCTGCGTCAAACTCTTTTTGTTGTTTTAAAATAAAAATTAAAAACTCGGCAAATACTGTTTTGTCGGGTTGCGCCTGAATTCTTTTTTGAAGTTCTTGTTTTAATATTGGATTTTTTAATCCGGAATTTTCATCATCATAACCCAGTGAGTTTTGTAAATTGTTTTGGGCCATATACAATTCTGTTTCTCTAAATTCTATTGCATCTAAATACTCGTTTACCATTGCTTGAATATTTCCTTGCATTTTATAAATTTCTGCACGCTCGTAATAATAAGGATAATCGGGGGTGGCTTTACGACCTTTGTTATAGGCATCTATTGCTCTGTTATACTCTTTTACTTCTACAAAAGCTTGTACTATTGCCGTTAAAAAAGGCGGGTAAGGGTTCATTTCTTTCAGTGCCTTATCATAACTTTCTGTTTCCTTTTTTTTATCACCGGTAGCATTGTAAATTTTACCTAGTTGTACGTAATACGTGACATCATTTTTATTATTCTTAATTTGTTTTTTAGTTATTTTTTCGGCTTTATCAAACTCTTTTACTTTTAAAAGGCAATTAAAGTAATGCGAATACCATATGCCCGGATTTTTATCAAATAAATCTTCTAAATACAGATTGGCTTTTTCGTATTCTTTTTGTTCGATGTACTGAAGGGCTAAGGCTTCTTTTGTGTTAATTTGCGCCTGTAAAAAACCGGAAGTAAAAAATAAAATAAGTATGAAATAATTCTTCAGCATGAAGTGGCTGATTGTTTTGTTGAAAGTAAATGTAAGAGGATTAGTTAACACTTAAAACAAAAAGCTAGTTAAAATTAAACTTTAATAAAACTTGTTTACCGTTTTTATCAAATTCAATTTTATCAGAAAGATTTTTCATTAAAAAAATACCTCTTCCGTTAATTTTATCAATGTTTTCGGGTGCTGTAGGATCGGGTAAATTTTTATAATCAAAACCTAAGCCTTCATCAGAAATGGAAAATGTTACGCTATCTGAATCTACATTGTATTCAATGGTTACGTTTTTTTCGGGGTTGTTATGATTGCCGTGCTGTATAGCATTGTTTACAGCCTCAGTAACTGCAATTAAAATATTTCCGTATCTATCTTCGTTCACTTTAAATTGTTCGCACACATCGTCAATTATTCGCTCAACCAATGTTATATTCTGAGTATTTGAACTTATTTTTAAACGCTCGCCCTTTGTCAAAATCATTTTTTATTTACATTGTTAAAATATTCATTCACCTTTTGTTTGTAAAACGGTGTAAGGCTTGGCGGAACGGTGTTTATTAATTCCAATTCCTTTTCCTTAAGTCTTTTATACTCTAAAAACTGCTCAGGGTTACTTAAATTTTGAGATTTTGCTTCATTACTTTTTCTTTTTTCATCTTGCTCCCTTTCGCGCTCTGCTTTTTCACTTTCCAATAACTTTGTTAAAATATCGTTTTGGCGTTTCATCATTTCAGGCGAAATATGTTTATTAACTAGTTCTTTTTCAGTTTGTTCCATCATATCCGCAATATCACCTCCGGGGTTAGAGCCTTTGTTTTTAAGTTTTTCCATTAACATTTGGATTTGTCTTCTAATTGCTTCTTGTTGGGCTGCCATTTTAGCAAACTGCTCGCTTGTGCCGGGCATTCCCAGGCTTTTTTGACCCGCACCGCTAGAACCACTTTCGCCGGGTTTTTGCCCAGGCTTTTTACCGGGCTTTTCTCCGGGTTTTTGGCCGGGTTTTTGGCCTTTTTCCAAATCTTGCTTTAATTGTTCTAACTGTTTATTTAATTGTTCTTGTAGTTTTTTTAAGTTGGGAATACTTGGTTTATCGGACGGTTTATTTCCTTCTCCGCTGCCGGGTTTTTTACATTTTCCTTTTTTTCCTTGAGAACTGTTTTTCATTTTATTCTGCATATTCTCTAACGATTCGTTTAACAATAAAGCTAAATTGTTAACCGATGTCATGCTACTTTGCATGCGCATCGTTCCTTCAGAGGTATTTCTATCGGAAAGTGCTTTAATGGTTTTTTCTATATTGTTGTTTATAGCACTAATTTCTCTGTTTATTAAACTGCTTACACTAGGCTCTCTTTTACTAAGTGCTAGCAAACTGTCTTCAATAATTTTAGCATCGTCTTTTAACTTTTTTTGCTCCTGAGGAATTTTTACATATTGTGGATTATCAATTTTTGTTGTGCTTAATTTTTTAATTAGCTCTTCTTGTTTAAACGAAACATGTAATAAATTTTCTAAAATTTGGCGAGCGGCTTTCATGCTTAGTTTTTCCTGTTCTTGTTCTTCTTGTTCCATAGAATCGGCCATGTCTTCCATCATCTCTTCCATTTTTTTTGCGGCATTTTCCTGCGCATTAGCGGCATCTTTCTTGTCGTTTTTATTTAAGCTTTCTGAACTTTTTTGCATTTCTTTACTTGCCTCATCTTGTTTAGATTCCGTATTTGGTAATGCATTTGGTTCTTCCAGCTCACTGTTTTTCTTTTCAAGATCTTTTAATTCTTCTTTTAATTTATCAAATTCTTTGCTTATTTCTTTTTGTTTTTCATCTAATTTTTTACTGTCTGTTGTTTTGTTTTCTTTACTTAATGTTTCTTGTTTTAATTCAAGTTGTTTGTTTTTTAATTCGTCTAGCTTGTCAACAATGTTTTGCATTTTTTGTTGCACTTCCAATTCTTTAAACAATTCTAAATTTCGGTCAAGTTCTTTCTCAATATCTTTATTGTTTAATTTCATTTCTTCCAGTTTCTGTTGCACTTGGTTTTTATCCAGCTTCTCCATGGCCTTTTGCAGTTCATCAAAAAGTTTTTTCATTTCGGGAGTCATTAATTGATCAAAAAGTTTTTCGAGCTCTTGTTGCTTTTCTAAAATGGTTTCATCCATTGGAGTAAACTCATTTTGCATGGCATTGTTTTGTTGGTTATCTTTTTTAATTTCATCAATTTTATTTTTTAATGCCTGCTGTTTTTTAAGCATCTCTTCCAACTTCTTTTTCTCATCATAGCTCATTTGCGATTTCTCGTTGAGTTTTTTAGAAATTTCATTGATGTCTTTTTGTAGCTCTTTGGTTTTCTTAATACTTTCTTCCAGGTCCTTTTTAATTTCAGAATTGTTTTTAGAAACATTCTCGTTTATTTCATCTACACTTGGAGCTTTGTAAACAGAAACGCTCGTTCTGGAAGCTTTACTTCCGTTTACACCATCGTTGTCGTATACTTCAAAATAGTATTCAATTTTATCGCCCGGCTGTAAACTGAAGGTAGATGCATTTAAAAAGTAATAATAGTTTTGAGAAATTTGCTTGGTGTTAATTGGAAGTTGAAATGAAGCGCCTGTTTCGTAGGGCTTACCCATGGTATCGGTGCCATATTTTTTAAATACAAAATTTAATTTATTAAAACCATAATCGTCTTTAATACTTCCGCTTAAATAAATATTTCTGTCGTCTAAGGAGTCAACCGATTGATTTAAATCGATAAGCGGATACTGATCGGGTAATACGTTAATGGTATAGGCAACCGAATCAACAGCCTGCTTCACCAAATCATTGGTTGCTTTAAGTGAATAAAGGTTGCTGCTTAAAAATTTTCTGGTAAATGAAAAACTGTTTTCAGAATCTTTAGTTGGAGAAATAATAGTATCGGTAAAACGTAAACTTAACTCATCGGTATTTTTGGTATTAAATTGCCAAATAACTTTTGTACCCTGCGGCAATTGCAAATCGCCCGAATTGGTTAGTACTTCATTGGGTTTATTTAAATACGCAGGGTAAATTAGCTGTGTTGTAAATTTTGCCACCTGCGGCTTAGGTAAAACTTTTAATTCAAACTCTTCTGAATTAAACCCGGCGGCAGAAAAAACAAAGGCGGTACTTTGTTGAACGTTTTTAAAGGTGTAGGTAAAGTTTAATTTATCTTCTTTATCCAGTTTGTATTCTATACCGTTAATTTTTACATAAACCTGATCTGGTATTTCGTTACCTGTAACTTTTAACTTTAAATTAAAATCTTGTGATTGCAAGGCAAGCAAATCATCATTTAAAACATCAAACTGAAAAGGCATTTCTTTGGCATAATAAGTTTGGTAGTTAACCAGGCGTTCTGTTCCTTTTGTAATTACTGAAGGCCAGAAAATATAAATGGAAGTGAAAATTAAAACTACTGGTAAAACATAAGGCAAATATTTTTTATTTTCATTAAAATCAATGGCAGAAGTAAAGGGAACCGGTTTTAACTCGCCAATTTTTTGATTGATGCTGGCCAACAACAAATCACTCGAGCCCACCATGGCTTGTTGATTTTGTAATTGAAGTACGTTTAATAATTTATCTTGTACATTAGAAAAATGCGTGCCTATAATTTCAGCGGCTTGGTTGTAAGAAAGCGTCTCTCCTATTTTATTTAATTTTAATAGCGGAATGGCAATGTATTTGGCCAAAACAAAAATGGTTAACGATAAAAACCCGAAAAAGAAAATGGCCCGGGTGGTTTTACCCAGTTCGCCAAAATAAGTAAGGGAAGAAACAACAAGCAAAGCTCCTAATAAAATAGCAACTGCATACAAAGCACCTTTTATAAGTTGATTTTTATAGTACTTGCGGATGAATTCATCCAGTTTTTGTATAAGTATGTTATCGGGAGTAGCCAACTTTAATTTACAATGCTGAAATTACAAAATTAAGATGATTTTTTCAAGGCAATTCCATAAGGCCTTGCCTAATAATATAAGGCAATTTATTGGTAAAAAATACGGAAATAATGTTAAGAAATGGGGTTTCTTTTAAACCTTAAAAATAAAAGACTTTAATTGAATGATAAGTTTATAGCTTGTTTTAAAGGAATCCGTGAGAATTTCAATAATATTGGCTGTTAGTGTCTAATTAAGATTCAAAAACTAAGTGTAAAAGTACAAATGATTTCACTAATATTTCTAATACACAAAAACGCTATCCCTATTAGAAACAAACACCTTGCCTTTAGAATACCAGGCTTGTTTTAATTTGTTAACAGAAATTGTTTTACAGGTTTCATTAAACAGTTTAAAATTATAACTGCAAAAAGTGCTATCGGTGGCGTAATATATAATATTTTCATCTACCTGCAATTGTTTTATGTCTTTAAGTGGTATTAATTTGCTAAAAGTGCCAAAAATATCAAACATGTAAATGCCGGTTTCGGGGCAGTTTAAAAAAACATTGTTATTGTACTCTACCAAGAAATTTGGTTTTAATTCTGTTTGCAAAGCCTGCTTTAAATTTCCGGTATTTGCCACTTTTTTAAGTTGTTTATCAAAACGCAGCAACTCGTTATTTGCCTTATTAAAAATCCAGAAACCATTGTTTGCAGAACTGCAAGCAAATTCTGTTTGCTCTAGACCCAAATCTTCTAATGATACCGCATCGCTTTTTTGTGTAAGTTGATTGTCGAGAAAAACCAATTGCTGAAAATCTTTATAAAAAAGCATTATACGCAAGGCGTTAGTGGCATCTACATAATGAATGTTACCCAATTTTAAATTACTAAAACGGGTAAAGAATTTTCCGTTACTTAAATGCTTTATAATTTCGTGTTCCTTAATCGTATATACGTTTTCTAAATTATCAATTACAAAATAATCGTGCTTGGCTTCCAGCAATAGCTTTGGCGAGCTATCTTGCTTTGAAAATGCAAAAACGAAAAAAACAAAAGGAATAAAATATTTAACTGGCAGTTTTTTCAAGCTTATTTATTTTTTTAATTTCTTCTATTACAGTTCTGCTGTTACTTAAGCGAGGTACTTTAAACTGGCCACCTAATTTGTTATTGCTTTTTAACCAATTGTAAAATGTATTCTCCGGCACATTTTTAACAAGGGGGTAATGTAAAACAAAGTTATTATACCTTTTGGCTTCGTAATCGCTATTTTGCTTTTTTAACGACTCATCTAACTGGGCCACAAAAAATTCAAAATTATTGGGTTGTTTCTCAAATTCAATTAGCCACTCGTGCGCGCCTGCTTTATCGCTCATAAACACAGGTGCTACGGTATATTCCTTCACCAGGGCATGTGTTTTTTCGCAGGCAAATGCAATGGCGTTATCTGTATTGTGCACCATTAACTCTTCTCCAAAAGTGTTTATGTGTTGTTTTGTTCTTCCGGTAATTTTAAAACGATAGGGGTTTGTGGATGTAAATTGTATTACATCGCCTAAACTATAACGCCACAAACCGGCATTTGTTGTAATAATAATTTCATAATCAATCCCCACTTTTACATCTTCCAAACAAATAACATCTTTATCTTCTTTTTTTCCAAGCTCTCTGAATTCATAAAAAATGCCGTAATCAAGCATTAGTAATATTTCTTCGGAATTTGGCTGATCTTGAATTCCAAAAAAACCTTCTGAAGCATTGTACAATTGAAGGTAAGAAACTTTATCGCTGCCAAATATTTGTTTAAACTGTTCTTTATACGGAGAAAAACTTACGCCCCCATGAAAGTAAACTTCTAAATTAGGCCAAACTTCTTTTATTGTTTTTGCATTCTTTTTTTCTAAAATTCTTTTCATTAGTACCATCATCCAACTGGGTACACCTGCAATGCTGGTAACATTTTCATCCATCATGGTTTCAGCAATTCTTTCCAATTTACTTTCCCACTCATCCATTAAAGCAATGGAAACATCAGGCGCTCTAAAAAACTCTGCCCACATGGGCAAATTTTGAATAATTATTGCACTTACATCTCCATGAAAAGAATGATGTCCTTGAAAAACATCTTCTTTGTAACTGCCACCCAATGCCAAATTTTTTCCGGTAAATAATTGGGTTTCTTCGTTATTTACGCAATGCAAAGTTACCATATCCCGTCCACCTCTATAATGACAATCTTCAAGGTGTTCAGTACTTACAGGTAAATATTTACTTTTATCGGTTGTACCGCTGCTTTTTGCAAACCATTTTATTTCTGTTGGCCATAATAAATTTTGTTCTCCTTTTCTATTTCTTTCAATTAATGGTTTTAATGTTTCGTAATCGTTAACTGGAATTTGTTTTTTAAAATCGCTGTAACTTTTAACCGAAGAAAAATAATTTGCTTTTCCATATTCCGTTTCAGCTGCTTCCTTTGTAAGCTTATGCATCCATTCCATTTGCACTTCCACAGGGTACTTCATAAAAAGTTCAATTTGATGCATGCGCTTTTTCATCAACCAACTTGCTATGGAATTTATTATGGGCATTTTACTTTTTAAATTCTTTTAATAAATCGTTTAATCCTAATGCGTTTAAACACATTTCCTTGGTTAGCATTCCTTTGCGAGCAACACAAACACCGTAATACATATCGTTTAACCCTTCTACATGATGCGCATCAGGGTTAATAGAAACCTTTACATTTTTTTCTGTGCAATAATAAATCCATCGCCAATCAATATCTAAACGATAGGGGTGTGCGTTTAATTCGATACTTACTTTGTTGGCAGCACAGGCATCTATAATTTTTTTATGGTTAATGGGGTAGCCTGGTCGCGCCAATAGCAAGCGACCTGTTGGATGCCCTAAAATAGAAGTGTATTTGTTTTCTATGGCTTTAATTAAACGTGCGGTAGCTTTTTCTTCTGTCATTTTTAAATTAGAATGTACAGAAGCTACTATAAAATCAAATGTGCTAAGTATTTCTTCAGGGTAATCTAAAGAACCGTCGTTTAATATATCACTTTCTATTCCTTTTAATACTTTAAAATTTTTATACTGCGCGTTTAATTTATCAATCTCTTCTTGCTGCTCTATTACTCTTTCTGCCTTTAATCCGTTGGCATAAAAAGCAGATTGAGAGTGGTCGCAAATTCCTAAATACTCGAAACCATTTTTCTGGCAATAATCCGCCATTTCCTTTAGCGTATTTAAACCATCGCTATAGGTGGTATGGTTATGTAGAATTCCTTTTAAATCTTTGACTTCTATTAAATCAGGCAATTCATTACTTTTTGCTAACTCAATTTCATTTAATCCTTCACGCAACTCCGGTTCAATAAATTGTAATTGTAGTTCTGCGTATATTTCTTGCTCGCTATTGTATTGCCTTTTTGTGAGTAAATGAAATTGTGTCTTTGCTAAATGCTCTGCTGTAGCTGTTTGCTTAAAGTATTCGTAATAAAAATAATTCGTTTCGCAATGGTTTATTTGCATTGGCAAACCAATGCTTGATTCAATATTTTTTAAATCAAGATTTAAATTTTTATCAGAAAGAATGTCAATTTTATCAAGTACCTCGCACTTTCTTCTGAACTCACCAACCACTTCAATTTTTGTTGTCGGATTTTTTTCTCTTAAAAATTCCAACACATTCAATAGTTGTTTTTCAACTGAAGCATAATGTTTTTTAGTTTCGTTAGCCAACATAAACTCTATGTTAGCAATTACACTTTGCTGTGTTTTTTCACCAAAACCCTTTAAAGAAGCTAAACGATTTTCGTTACAGGCATAAAGCAATTCACGCGGACTCTCAACACCCAAATCGTGCCAAATAGCGCTTACCTTTTTAGGACCCAGGCCTTTTATAGAAAGCATTTGAATTACGCCCTCGGGAGTTTTTTCTAAAAGAATATCCAATTCTTTGGCAGAATTTTTTTCAATTAACTCCTGAACAAATGAAGCAATACTTTTTCCTATTCCTTCTATATTATTGATTTCTTCTTTTGATTTGCCTTGAAAATCGAAACGCAACTTATTTAATTTAAATGCAGCGTTTGAAATGGCTTTAACTTTAAAAGGATTTTCATTGTGTAATTCTAACAACTTGCCGTAAAGCTCAATTGAATCAATTATTCCATCATTTGTCATGCTTTACAAACGCTTTAGCAATTATTAAATCAGAAGGATTAGTGATTTTAATATTTTCCGTATTTCCTTCCACTATGTTTATTTTATGTCCTGCTGATTCAAACACGCTAGCATCATCCGTAAATTTAGGAGAGTACTTTTTAGCAAAGGCCTTTTTAATTTGATCTACTACAAAGCATTGTGGTGTTTGAATAATTTTGTAATTATTTCTGTTTACTGCTTTGTTTTTATCTTTATCAATTACTCTTATACTTTCTGCCAAATCAACAGCGGGTGTTGCATTTCCTTTTATACGTGCCGTGTTCATACAGTTATCTATTACCTTTTTAGAAACAAAGGGTCGTGCTGCATCGTGTATGGCTACTACCTCTTTACTGTTTGGTAAAATTTGCAATGCGTTTTTTACTGATTGAAAGCGAGTATCTCCACCTACAACAATAAATATATTTTTATTCTTAAAATACTTTTTAGTTAAGCTCAACAAATGTTTAATGTAATTTTTGTGTACTGCAATTATAATTTTAATTTCAGGGTTTACAGAAAGGAATTGTTTTATTGCCAATACAATTATGGGCACTCCGTTTATTTTTAGAAACTGCTTAGGAGTTTCCGACTTCATTCTGCTACCGGTTCCTCCTGCTACAACTATTAAATAATCTGAATGTTTCATCTATTTTATAAAGATACTTAATTATGTTTTGCGTTTAAATTAAACTGTAATAAAAGTAAAATAGCGGCAAAAAAAAACCGGGAACAAGTTCCCGGCTCAATTAATAAATTTAAATTATTTCAATTTTTCTTTCGGAATTATATAGGCTTTTGTTAAGTCAATAAAATTAATTGCGTTTTCCGGTAAGTTACGCACGCCTTTTTGTTCTAACTTAAAATTCTCATCGTAAAAAATTGGCATAAACGGAGCATCTTCTAACATAACATTTTCAGCCTGACTTAACAAGGCAAAACGTTTTGCCACATCCGGTTCAACTTGACTTGCAGCGAATAAAGAATCAAATCTTTCATTTTTATAACGGAAGATGTTGATGTACGATTTATCTTGAGGATTTGCCGGTAAATGTTTTCCGTAGAATAAAGTTAAAAATGTTTCAGGATCAGGATAATCAGCTATCCAACCATAACGGAAGAAATCTGTTTTACCTGACTGAGCATTTTCAATATGTTCTGCTAATGGAACAGTATTAATGTTCACTTTTACATTCAAATTTTCTTTTAGCATACTTTGTATTACCTCAGCAACTAAAATGTTTCTATCTCCTCCTCCGCTGTTTATTTCTAAGGTAACTTCCGGGAAACCTTTTCCATCAGGATATCCTGCGGCTTTTAATAATTCTTTTGCCTTTGCCGGATCAAACTTATATCCTTTTAAAGATTTATAATCGTATCCTTCTTTTTCAAAAGCTTCGGTGTAAGGAACCATTCCGTATTCTGCAGCGGTACCTTCACCTTGAATGGTAAATACGGCTATTTTATTTCTGTCAATTGCATAATTAAATGCTTGACGAACTTCTTTTTTAGCCCAAACAGGGTTTGCTTGTAAATTAAATCCTAAGAAATTTGTATTTAAAGCAGGGGAAGTAATAATTTGGAAATCGTTCTTCTTTGCTTTTGCATCAGAAAGATCACCCATAATTTCAGAGAACATTTCTACAGGAATTCGATAAATCATATCTAAATCGCCTGCTTTGAATTTTAAAATTTCAGATTTTTTCTCTCTAATAAAGCTCCATTTAACGCCATCTAGGTAAGGTAATTTATTTCCATGTTCATCAACGCCCCAATAGTTAACGTTCTTCTTCATGATGATAACTTCGCCTTCCTTTAAAGTTTCAACAAAAAACGGACCGGTACCTATCGCTTTCGTACGCATATCTGCACCGTATTTGTCAACTGCTTCTTTTGGGTAAATAAAACAGCCCGGCATTGCAAGAATATTTAAGAAACCTGAACTTGGAGAAGCCATTTTTAAAACAATGGTACTATCGTTGGCAACAACTACACCACTCACGCTTTTTACCGAACCTCCTTTAGAGGATTCAAAAGCTTCATTTGCACCCAATACTCTATCTTTAAAAGTTACATCAAATTGGTTGTTTGCAGGATCTTGAGAACACAATTTATCAAAACAATATTTAACGTCAGCTGCAGTCATTGTTCTGCCTTTTCCGTCAGCAAAACAAGCATCATCATGAAATTTAACATCGGGACGTAAATGAAAAGTAATTTCTTTCATATCTGCACTAAACTCCCATCTGGAAGCTAAAGCAGGCACAATGGTTAAATCATTCGGGTCGTACTTTACCAAGCCTTCATATACTTGATAGGCAATGTGATAACTTCCAATGTCGTTAATTGACATTGGCACCAGGCTTTTTAAATTTTCAACCTCGTTTAAGCGCATTATTCCGCCTATGTAAACTCCACCACTGCCTTCGGTTTTAGTGCCTTTTTCGCCTTTCTTGTCGTCGCCGCAAGAACTAAAAATTAAAGACAAGGAAGCAACAGATAACAAAAAAATTCTATTCATATCAATAACAAATAACTTCTTAGGTTAAATTTAATATAAAAATAACGCAACAAAGTTATATTTTTAGGGCAACAATCCTAACATTTTAGGAAAAAAATAAGGTTTTCGTTAAAACTTAACAAATCTCCTACATAAAGCGTTTCAAATCACTTCAATTCTACTACCACCGGGCAATGATCGCTATGCATGGCTTCCGGCAAAATAGAGGCCTTTAAAAGTTGTGACTCAAGACTAGCACTAACCAAATGATAATCAATGCGCCAACCTAAGTTTTTACCTCTTGAACCGGCTCTATAGCTCCACCAACTGTATTGGTGGGGGTTTTGATTAAAAAACCTAAAACTGTCTATAAAGCCCGAATTAATAAATTTTTCCATCCATTGGCGCTCTTCCGGTAAAAATCCGCTGGTTTTTGCGTTAGAAACCGGGTTGTGTATATCAATAGCTTTATGGCAAATATTAAAATCTCCACTTAAAATTAGGTTAGTTTGCTTTTTTTTCAAATCATGTGCATAATCGTAAAAAAAATCAAGCCATTCCATCTTAAAAGCTTGGCGTTCTTCTCCACTGCTGCCGCTTGGGTGGTAAACACTCATCACAGAGCAATTTTTAAAATCGGCACGTATAATTCTTCCTTCATCGTCGTACTTCTTTTCGCCACAGCCATAAGAAACATTTATTGGTTCTTCTTTCGAAAAAATTGCAACGCCGCTATATCCTTTTTTTTGTGCCGGATACCAATAATGATGGTAGCCCATTTCCTCTAATTCAAAAACGCCAACTTGTTCAGGCGATGCTTTTATTTCTTGTAAGCACAAAACATCCGGATTAGCGCTTTTCATCCAATCTATAAATCCTTTAGAAATGGCTGCTCTAATGCCATTTACATTATACGATATTACCTTCATTTATTTTATTTTGAGGGAATTAAAATATTAATTCTGCTACACTCATTTAAACAAAACCTTGCACAATTTACTAACTTTAAAAACGTTTAATTATGGTGCTTAAAAAACGGGGTGTTTGGATATTTGTTTGCATGATGTTTTCTTGTGCTATTGCGTTTGGGCAGTTTTTAGGTCCTAATCGAATTAAAACAATTAAACCGCTAAACGACACTATTTATCTTGACTCACTAAGCATAGTAGAGGGCAGTGTAAATTTTCCTTCATTAAGTTCAGATTCAAGTGCACTTCCAAAAATAGATTACACTATTGGCGCAATAATATTTCAAGGAAAAAAACCGGATAGTATATTGGTTGAATACAAAGTTTTTCCAATAAATTTTAAAGAAACTTATTTTCATAAGGATATAAAAAATTTATATTCCGATTTTTCGAGAGCCGACAAGCCCTTTACTATTAAATTTGATAAAGATAAATCCTCGGTTAATTCATTATTAAAAAATGATGGATTAAATAAAAACGGCAATATAAGCAGGGGCTTAACATTTGGCAATAATCAAGATGCGGTGCTAAGTTCAAATTTAAACTTACAAGTTTCCGGAAAGCTTACACCTGAAATAGATATTTTAATGGCCGCTACAGATAACAATATTCCTTTTCAAGCTGATGGTACCACAGCGCAACTTCAAGAATTTGATAAAGTATTTATTCAGTTAAACAACGATAAAACAAAACTAATTGTTGGAGATTATCAATTATCTAAACCTTCCAACTCTTACTTTATGAATTTTTACAAGAGGGCACAAGGTTTAAGTTTTGAAAATGTATTTATTGATAGCGCCTTAAAAAATCCGCTAAAATTTAATACGCGAATTGCCGGAGCTATATCGCGCGGTAAATTTTCGAGGCAAGTGTTTTTTGGAATTGAAAATAACCAAGGTCCGTATAGATTAAGAGGAGCAGATAATGAGCCGTTTATAATTATTTTAAGTGGTACAGAAAAAATTTACATAGATGGAAAACTATTATTACGAGGTCAGGAAAATGATTACATAATAGATTACAATACCGGTGAAATTAGCTTTACGGCAAGGCAAATTATTACAAAAGATAAAAGAATAATTGCCGAATTTCAATATGCAGAAAGAAATTACGCCCGTTCGTTATTTAATTTTGGTGAAGAAATTGAAGGGAAAAAAGCGAAAGTATATTTTAATTTCTTTAGCGAACAGGATAACAAAAACCGGTCGCTACAACAATCTTTAAGTCAAGATCAAAAAAACATTTTAATAGAAGTTGGTGACTCACTGCAAAATGCATTTTTTAGCGGAGAACAATTAGCCGATTTTAACACAGCTGATGTTTTTTATAGAAAGTTAGATACTATAGTAAATAGCATCTTATACACATCGGTATACGTGTATAGCACAAATCCTGACAGTGCTAAATACCAAGTGCGCTTTAGTAATGTTGGTGCAGGAAATGGAAATTATGTACAAATTGCATCTGCTGCAAATGGAAAAGTATATCAGTGGCGCGAACCGGTAGGAGGTATTCCGCAAGGGAATTACCAACCGGTTATTTTGTTGGTTACCCCTAAACAAAGTCAGTTACTAACCTCCGGTGTTGTTTATTCTATAACGCCATTAAATACGGTGCAATTTGAGGGAGCTTATTCTAAAAACGATATAAATACATTTAGTAGTGCAGGAAAAGGAAATGATGAAGGTGCCGGGTTTAAGCTGATTGGAAAAAACGAAACATTTTTAAAAAATGATTCATTAAAAACAAAAGACACTAAAATTATTTACAATTTTAATTATGAGTACGTACAAAAAACATTTAAACAAATAGAACGTTTTAGAACCATAGAGTTTGAAAGAGATTGGAACCGACAACAGAATGTGTTTTCTTTAAACGACCAACACATTGGTTCGGCTGAATTGGGTTTTATAAAAAGTACTTTTTTTAAAACAGTATATCAATTAAATGTATTTAGCGAGGGAGAAAATTTTTCTGGAATACGGCACAATTTACTTAATAGTGTTTCAAAAAAAGGTTTTAATGCGCAATACAATGGTTCGTTTTTAAAAAGCAACGATCAATTAATTAATTCAGAGTTTTACAGGCACAAATCTCTTGTTTCACAAAAAGTAAAAAAAATAAAATTTACTTATATTGACGATTTTGAAAACAACAAATTTAAAATAGATAGCACCTCCAAATACTCGCCACGCACTTATCAGTTTTGGGAGTGGGAAGGCAGTATAAGCAACTCCGATTCGAGTAAAAATTTTTATAAATTGTTTTATAAAGAAAGACGAGATAAACAAGTTTACGCGAATGATATTAAAGACAGTACTTTTGCAACCAGCATTGGTTTTCAGGCAAATTTAACCAGCATTAAAAACAATCCATTAACTGTATTTATTACTTATAGGGAACTAAAATTAATAAATGCCCAACAAGGTTTTTTAAAACCGGATAACACCTTCTTAAATAGACTAGAGTACAATCCTCGATTTTTTAAAGGACTAATTACACTTGGCATATTTTACGAAACCGGCTATGGTTTAGAAAACAGAAAAGAATTTTTTTATATTGAAGTAGCACCGGGGCAAGGACAGTTTACCTGGATAGATTATAACGAAGATGGGATTAAACAATTAAATGAGTTTGAAATTGCTCAATTTTCTGATCAGGCAAAATACATTCGCGTGTATAGCCCAACCAACGAATATGTAAAAGTATTACAAAACCAGTTGAGTGGAAACTTAACCATTAGACCTAGTAATTTAATACGAAATCCAAAAAATAGCACACAGCGTTTAACTAATAGATTTGCCTTACAAACTGCTTTTAGGATAGATAATAAAACAGGTGATAACGGTGATGCTATTTATTTTAATCCATTATTAAATATTAATGATAGTTTAATGATTGCTGGTACAAGAAACCTTAGGCAAAGTGTATTTTACAATCAATCATCTGCTGTTTTTGGAGGAGATTATACTTATACCAACAATTCGTCAAAACAATTATTAAATGGAGGCATTGAAACAAAACTGCTGGAATCGCACGAATTAAAATGGCGCGTTAACTTTTTGAAATGGTTTACTTTTAATTCTGATGTTTTAACAGGACGTAAAACAAACTACTCTTTATTATTTGCAAATAGAAACTATGAAATTGACATGCTGGAGGCAGAAAGTAAACTAAGCTATCAACCCGGAACTATTTTTAGAATTAGTGCTTCTTACAAATATTCTGAAAAGAAAAATATATACGAATTGGGCAACGAGAAAGCATTCATTAATACGTTTGGCACAGAAATAAAATACAATCAAACAGATAAGGGAAGCATATTAGCTCGTGCCGATTTTCATTTAATCTATTACAACGGCAGTAATACAAGCGCTGTTGCCTATGAAATGCTAAATGGCTTAAACAGGGGAGAAAACTATACCTGGGAATTAAGTTACCAGCGCAATGTAAATGCTAACGTACAAATAAGTATAAACTATAACGGAAGAAAAACCGGCACTTCATCTAACATTGTTCATATTGGCGGCGGAACAGTAAGGGCTTATTTTTAAATAAAAAAAGCTGATAAATTTTACACTTATCAGCTTTTTGTTAATCCTACTAAATTATTTTTTAAGCAAAAATCCTTTTTCTAAAACTACTGTTTCTTTAGCACCTAATTTTAATTCAAAGCTTTCATTTATTTCCTGAAACCCTTTTTTAATTACTTTTATTTTATAGTTAACACCACCTTTAAGCGTTAAAAAATATTCGCCATTTTCATTTGTTGATGTTGACGCAATTTGTGAACCCGCATCATCGGTGATCACAATTTCAGTTTCCGGTAAACCATATCCTTCGTAACCATCTCTAACGGTTCCTTTTAAAATACTTAAACCATCGTTTGTTTTACTTTTGTTATCCTTTTCTAAAATTGCGTAATCTTTCAAATCTATCACATAAATATCATTTTCGCCTAAACCGCCAGCGCGTTCACTTGAAAAATATGCCAGTTTTCCATTGGCGCTTATGGTTAACTGCCCTTCTTTAGAAGAGCTATTAATTGGGTAGCCTAAATTAACAGGTTCACTCCACTTTTTATTTTCATATACTGTTTTAAAAATATCGTAACTACCCATGCTATTTGGTCCGTTACTGCAAAAGAATAAAGTTTTGCCATCCGGTGCTAAAAACATTCCACCTTCATCATAAGCAGAGTTAACCGGAGCTCCTAAGTTTACCGGCTTGCCCCACTCTTTCTTATTTATTTTTTCTATCATCCAAATATCGCTTCCTCCTAAACCCCCTGGGCGTTCGCTGGTAAAAAACAATCTTTTTCCATCGGGAGAAATACAAGCTCCACCTTCCCAATAACTTGAAGCTAATGGTTTGCCGAAAGGCTCAGGAGTTCTCCATTTGCCATTGTTTACTTTACTAACAAACACATCTCCACCACGTGAAGCTTTATCATTAATATCATTTTTATATAAAAAAATTTGTTTACCATCGGGAGAAATGCTGGTACAGGCATCATGCGCTTTTGTGTTTACAGAACCCGGTACCGGCTTAGCATTGGTAAATGAAGCGCTGGCAGTATCATAGGTTGCAATATATACATCTTCAAAATATTTTCCATCGCCTTCTACATCTACTTCAGAGTTTGTGGTTTCGGGTCTTCTAGTTGTAAAAACCAAAGTTGTACCATCTGCGGTAATACAAGGGTTTTTATCATCATAAATACTGTTTATTCCTGAACCCAAGTTTTTTATTTCTACATTAATTGGAGTTGAAATTAATTTTTTGGCAATGTTACATTGATTAATAAAAACGGTGGCATCTTGACTGTCTACATCATCGGCTTTAGCGTTTGCGGTACATAAATTAAATTCTTTAATGGCTTCATCAAAATTATCTTCCTTTTGGTAAATTTTTCCTAAGATAAAATGAGTGGCTCCTTTATTTGGATTTAATTCAATTGATTTATTTAACTCTTCTTTTGCTTTATCTATTTTCCCCAACATAAAACTACAGTAGCCCATATAGTAAAAAACATTTGGATCGTTAGGTGAGGTTTTAGAAATTTCTTTAAAAGAATTGTAGGCTGCAACAAATTGGCCTGCATAAACTTTTTGTTTTGCTAATTCTATTTTTGCTTTATCTGCCGTATTGGTAAACATGTTTCCTTTTTGCGCTAATGAAATAGTGCTGATAAGGATAAATAAAATGAATAAAATTCTGCTCATAAAAATTTCTTGCTTATTACAACCAATGTACAAAAATTTTGCGTGTTTAAAATTAATTTTTTTAATAAAATATCGAAAATAATTAATAGCAACACTTTAGTGAGAACAAGGCTTTTGTGGTTTATGAAAATTATATATTAAAAAAGCCTCCTTTTTAGGAGGCTTTAAATTACTTTGTACCCTTACTTGGTGTTGGTGACTTTTGAGGCGTTGGTGATTTTTGAGGGCTATTATTTGCTCCCGGAATTACAGCAGCAGGCATTGTATCAAGTTTCTTTTTAACAGCAGCTAAAATATCATCTGCCGGTTCGGTATACAATACATTTCCCATACTTGTATCTAATACATATTTGTATCCGCTTTCTTTTGCAACTGCTTCAATACCTTTTTTTGCTTTATCCATTATAGGTTGAGTTAGTTGCCCGTATTTCATTTGATAATCTTGTTGTGCTTGGCCTCTAAAATCTTCTATACGACGTTGCATTTGAGTAAGCTCTTCTTCTTTGGTTTTTCTAACCAAATCACTCATTCCTTCAGCGGCACTCATATAGTCAGTATATTTTTTCTGAAACTCGTCGCTCATTTTAGCAACTTCGCTTTCTAACGATTTTAAATAATTTTGCGCCACTTCTTTCGCCACTTTTGTTTCCGGCATAAGGCTTACAAGCGAATCTAAACTAATGTGCGCAATTTTTTGCGCATTCATACTTCCAATAAAAAATAGTGCGAAAACTATTATTATTCCTTTTTTAATTGAGCTTTTCATTGTATTTATTTTTATTTTATTTATTTTTTGTACCCTAATAAATTTAAAACATCGTCGCTAAGATCGTATTTAGCATTTGCATAAAGGATTGAAACCTGTCCGGCTTTATCTAATACAAATCCCAATCCTCTTTTTTCTGCTGTTGTTTTAATGGCATTATACACTTTATCTTGAATTGGCTTTACTAATTCTATTCGTTTCTTAAACAATTCGCCATCCACTCCAAATCGTTGTTTTTGTAAATCTTTTGCTTCTTTTTCTTTATTTAAAATTTCGTTTTCCCTTTTCTTTTTCATGTCATCGGTTAATAATACGGCATCTGATTGATATGCTTTATAGAGTTTGTCAATTTCGGTATACTTTGCTTCAATTTCTTTTTGCCATTGCACGCTCATTTTATCTAATTCCGATTGAGCTGCTTTGTATTCGGGAATTTGGCTTAATATGTAATCTGTATCAACATAGCCAAACTTTGCAGCGGTTTGCGCATTAATGTTTATTGCCGAAACAATTAAAACAATTATTAAAACTAATTTTTTCATTCTTATTATTTTACTTTCATAAAACGTGCCAATTTACACATTTATTTGAAATTAACGTTTTTTAAAGCTCTCCTAACATCCCACCTATTGTAAAATGGAATTGTCCTTTACCGTTACCAGCGCCCCTTTGCCCAATATCATCAAAGCCCCAACCATAATCTAATCCTAATAAACCAAACATTGGTAAAAATACTCTTAAGCCAATACCGGCGCTGCGTTTCACCTGAAAAGGATTAAATGTTTTAAAACTTTCATAAGAATTCCCTGCTTCTGCAAAACCCAAAACAAAAATGGTTGCCTGAGGGTTTAATGTAATGGGGTAACGTAGTTCCATGGTGTAACGCGAAACAATGGGGTCGCCGGTTTGAGCAGAAAGAGAATTATCGGGGTAACCGCGTAATGCAATAATTTCGCGAGCCACAAAATTTTGAAAACCGCTTAAGCCACTGCCTCCCATATAAAACCTTTCAAAAGGAGAAAAGCCAACATTTTTATTGTAGTAAGCTAAGAAACCGTATCCTATTTTGGTGCGCAACACTAAATTACGTGCCTCTTTTCCTTCGGCTGCTTTTTTATTGGTAAGCTGGGTAAACCATTCTGCAGTAATTTTATATTTCTGATATTCTATAAACTTAAACTTTTCAGACAATGATAAATCGGCATAATTTTTACCATTAAATAAGGAATAAGGTGGAGTTAACTGACCGAAAAACGTAAAGTTAGAACCTGTTTTTGGGTAAATGGGCTGATCAATAGAATTGCGTTGAAAGGTGAAGTTTGTATTAATATCGTGAGCAAAACCATTTCTAAAAACAAATGCATTATAATTTATCAATTCATAGTAATTGTAGTTTAAAGAATTAAACATGCTAAAATAATTATCAGGCCAAATTAATCTGCGTCCGAAATTTACTGAAGTGCCGTAAATACTCATGCTTGCATGATTAGGGTTTGCGGCTTTTAAGGCCTTGTTTACATATTTTGCTTCGCCATTTGCAAATACAGAATTAAAGGCAGAAACGGTAAGTGAATTGGGTTTTTTACCGCCGAGCCAAGGTTCGGTAAAGGAAAAATTAAAAGAGCGATAAAATTTTCCGTTGGTTTGCCCGCGGATAGACAATCGCTGACCATCCCCACTTGGTAAAGGACGCCACGATTCTTTTTTAAAGAAGTTATGTAGTGAGAAATTATTAAAAACAACTCCTAATGTTCCAATTATACCTACGCCGCCAACGCCTGTTGTCATAGGGCCTCCCATAAAATTATTTCTCCTTCCACCGTAACCGCCGCTTAATTCTATTTGATCGCTTGGTTTTTCTTCAACGGTATATTCTATATCAACGGTTCCGTCGGCAGGGTTTGGCGTAGGAACCACATTCATTTTTTCGGGATTAAAAAATGTAAGCTGTGCTAATTCGCGTTGTGTTCTGATGATATCTGAACGGCGAAACAATTGACCCGGTTTTGTTCTTATTTCTCTGTAAATAACATGATCGTTTGTTTTGTCGTTTCCTTTAACCGTTACTTTATTAATGGTTGCCTGTTTTCCTTCATAAATAATAACATCGTAGTTAATGGTATCATTACTAACATTGCTTTCTTGAGGTGAAAGATTAAAAAACAAATAACCATCGTCCATATAAAGCGAAGAAATATCGTACCCATTAGGGTTCATGTATAATTTTTGGTCTAGTTTTGATTGATTATATACATCGCCCGGTTTTATATTTAGTATGGTATCTAGCTGAGAGCTTCTATACTTTGTGTTTCCATACCAATTAAATTTTCCAAAATAATATTTATTTCCTTCATCAATTTTAATATCAATATTTACTCTGTTTGGGCCCACAAAGTAAACAGTATCTTTTGCAACACGAGCATCTCTGTATCCTTTTATGTTATACTTTTCGGCAATAGAAGGCAATTCGCTTTTTAAATTTTCTTCTAAATACTTTCCGGAGTTAAATACATTGTACCAACGATAGCGTTTGCTTTCTTTTAATTTTCTTCTTAATTGCCAATCTTTAAAAACGGTGTTTCCTTCAATGTTTACATCTTGTATGCGCACCTTTTTACCTTTGTTAACGTTAATGGTTAAAATAACATGAGGTGTTTTTGTTGTTAAATCTTTATCTAAAATTACATCCACTTTTGCAAAGTAAAATCCCTTGTTCATATAGTGATCTTGTACCGTATTTTTAATAGAACCAATTAGGTAATCAGTAATTACGCGTTCTTTCATTAATCTAATTCTTCCTCTAATATCATCTGCATCGCTTTTTCTCACATCTCCCTTAAAAGCAAACTTAGATAGTCGTGGGCGTTCCACAACTTTAATTACTAAAAAAACATCGTTTCCAATTACTTTTTCTTTATAAATTTCAATGTTTTCAAAAAGACTTTGTTTCCATAAAGCTTTTATGGCATCTGTAATTTTATCGCCGGGTATGGCAATAGTTTCTCCTACGGTAAGGTTGGCTATAAGGGCAATTACATTTTTATCGGAATTATCTGCGCCCTCAATTCTTACGCCACCTATTTTGTATTTTTTTGAAATTTTTGCGCTTTCAAGTAACAAGCTATCTTGGTTTTGACCAAAAGAAAAGAATGCAAACAACGAGAATAGAAATATGCTTAAGTGTTGTTTACTCATTAATTAGTTGTTAATTGTTCGCTAGTTAAACCAAAGCGGCGTTCTCTGTTTTGATAAGCTAAAATAGCCTTATAAAATTCTTGCTTTCTAAAATCGGGCCATAAAACTTCTGTAAAATAAAATTCGGCATATGCTAATTGCCACAATAAAAAATTACTTATACGATGCTCGCCGCTAGTTCTTATCATTAGCTCCGGATCTGGATAATTAATGGTGCTTAAGTTATTTTCTATCATTTTAGAACTAATATCGTCAGGGTTTAATTTCCCCGACTTCACTTCTTCTGCTATTTTTTTTACAGCATTGGTAATTTCCCATTTACTGGAATAGCTAAGCGCAAGAATTAAAGTAACACGAGAATTTGCGGAAGTAATATCAATTGATTCTTGTAGTTCTTTTTGGCAAGACAAGGGCAAGCTTTTGATATCGCCAATGGCTTGTAAGCGCACACCTTTTTGATTTAAGTTTGGAGTTTCCATACTAATGGTTGCCACCAATAATTCCATTAAAGCATCTACCTCTTCTTTAGGGCGGTTCCAGTTTTCGGTACTAAAAGCATAAAGTGTTAAGTACTTAACCCCAATTTCTCCACATGCCTCCACAATTTCGCGAACGGAATTTACACCTTCGTGATGACCAAACACTCTGTTTTCACCTTGTTGCTTGGCCCAACGACCATTTCCATCCATTATAATGGCAACATGTTTAGGGATATTATTCTTATCAATTTGGCTTAAAAGCTCCATGTGTAAAGGTTTGCAAAGATAACAAAAACGGCGGTTTAGGCAATTTTAGTATTATAATTAGAGATTTTTAACACCTTATATTTTAATGGTTTAGGAGTGAGTTAACTTGTTGTATAATTCAGTATAACAATTGATGGCAATAGCATTATCAAAATGTTTGAGGGCAATGTTTCTATAATTAATATTTTGACCTTTAAGCTTAATATAATTGCTGTAGGCTAATTGGTATTCTTCTGAATTAAAATGATTAATTAGAACACCTCCGTTTTCATTTTTAATAAAATCATCATTATCGCCAATGCCTGCATTCGTAATTATTGCGAGGTTCATTGACCAACATTCTGCCATTTTGGTTGGTGATGAAGCAATTTTTGAAAATGAAGGTTTAATAAAAAAAATGGCGGCTCTTGCAAGACTAAGATAGTTGGGTACCTCGCTGTAAGATGCACTTTTTATAATTACAATTGATTTAACAAATGGAGGATAAGTGCTTAAAATTTCAGATGCAGCTTCCACATCTTTGGTTAACAAAAGCAATTTTATTTTATTATTCAGTTTGTTCCATTCAATTATACAATCAATCATTTCTTTTGTATAATACCAGGTGCCTATTGAGCCGCTATAAATAACTATTTCATCTTCCCCTTTAATTTCGACTGTTTTAAAATTAGAATTAACATTGGCTTTGCTAAACAAGTTGGTATTGGTACAGCATGGTATTACTGTTGTTTTTGGCATAACCAAATTATAACCAAATGCTTTAGCTAAATAATGTTGGCCCTTATTGGTTAAAGAAACAATGGCATCAGCTTCATGAATAAAACTTTTTTCTTTTCTTTTAAAGTATTTGTAAAAAAAATTATGAATGATGTTATTCTTCTGCCAAATTTCACCATCTATTCTTTCATCGGCCCAAAAGCCGCGCATATCAAATAAAAAGGGGATTTTATACTTTCTTTTGAAATCTAATCCTATTAAAGCAGCTAAATAACTTCGGCAATGGATTAATGTGATTTTGTTTTGCTTAACAATACTTTTTGCAATGGCTTTAACATGCTGAATGTATTTATAACGTGATAATGAACTGCCCTCTTCATTATAAATTATATACTTCCATGCTATATTATTTTTCGAAAGCAGTAATTCAATGTTTTCTTTTTCTTGTGTTAACCTAAGTTGTTTCTCGCAAGAAATAATTGTAATATGAAAACCGTTTTTTGCTATGCCGGTTAAATAGGGTAATATTTGCGACTGGCCTAAAGGGTCGCTTAAGCCATCGAAAGTAATATAGAGCGTGTTTTTGTTCAAAGAAATTTATTGCTTAGTTTTATAGATGTAATTATGGGCATTTTTGATGTTATTTTAACTCCCTTTTATTTATTAATTGTATTCTATTTTGCCTATAAATATAAGGCAAAACGAGAACAAGAAGATATAACTTACAAATATTTTATAAGTGGTTTAGCTGTAAAAATTGTTGGGGCAATTGCACTTGGTTTAGTATACCATTTCTACTATGGAGGAGGCGACACAATAAATTACTACAATACTGCCTGCGCATTTATTAATTTATTGTTTGAAAGACCTCCTGATTTCTGGCATGTTTATTTTGGCTCGCCCAGTAAATCTGAATATTACTTAATGAACAGTAATGGCGAATTTTGTTATTGGATTATAGATCCATACGCTTTTTATGTTTCAAAAATATTTTTTCCTTTTGTATTAGTTGGAGCTAAAACATACATGACTTCAGCCATTTTAATAGCTTCTATTTGTTACTACCCTGTTTGGAAAATGTATCAAATTTTTACACAAGAATTTCCTCATCTGCATAAACAATTAGCCATTTCTATTTTGTTTATCCCTTCTGTAGTTTTTTGGGGCAGCGGAATTATGAAAGACAGTATAACTTTTTCTGCTACCTGCCTATATGTTTATGGGTTTTATTGGTTTGTTGTTAAAAAAAATTACAAAATTAAGTATGCAGCCGCTATCTTTATTTCATCTTATCTATTAATTGCTATTAAGCCTTATATACTTTTTGCTTTATTGCCAGGTTCAATTGTGTGGTTTGTTGCCTTAAAAGTAACGAATATAAAAAATGGCTTTGTTAGAATTATGATTGCACCTACCATTATTACCTTTGGAGCCTTTATTACCTATTATATCATGAATAGCCTAGGTGAATCATTGGGTAAATATTCCATAGAAAAAGTTTTTGAAACCGCGCAAGGTGCTCAACAAGATTTAAAAAGAGCAGCTTATCAAGGAAATTCATTTGATATTGGAAATTATGAAGCTAGCCCTTTGGGGTTATTGTCAGTTTCACACAAGGCAATTTTCGCGGCAATTTTTAGACCAACTGTTTTAGACGTAAGAAACATTGTAATGTTTATTTCAGCGCTTGAAAACACTTTTATGTTGCTTTTTTGTATTTACCTTTTAATTAAATTGAAGGTTTATAAGTTTTTTCTTCTTATAAGGTCGCATCCTTTAGTAACATTTTCTTTTATCTTTTCCATCTTCTTTGCTTTATCAGTTGGGGTTTCCATTTCTAATTTCGGCACTTTGGTTCGGTTAAAAATTCCTTGTATACCGTTTTTTGTAGCCAGCCTAGTAATTATTAATGATAAATTGAAGAAGGTGGTTTAATTATTTACTTTCCATCCACGTATAATACCACATTTGAAACATTAGCAAATACCATATTTTTACTGCGTACTCTCTTTTGCCTAAATAAAACTGTTTTACCAAAATATTAATTTCACTTGCGTTAAATATTTTTTGACTATTAATTCTTTTCTCATCTAAAAAATACATTACCTTTTCCTTTAAGCTGTCTGCTAACCAGTTTTCAATTGGAATTGCAAAACCTTTTTTAGGTCTATCCATTAATTCTTTTGGAATATACCGATGTGTAATTTCCTTAAGTATGTGTTTTTTAATGCCGTTATTGTATTTAAAGTTATCGGGGAGTTGAGCCGCCCACTCGATTAACCGATAATCTAAAAAAGGTTCTCTTGCCTCGAGGGAAGCGAACATAGATGCTCTATCAACCTTTTGCAGTATATCATCCGGCAAATACGTTTGATAATCGATCGCCATCATGTATCTTAAGGGAGTATAAAATTCCTCTTTTAAATTTTCACTTAAGTATAGTGTTTCCGGGAAAATAAATTTCTTAACAAATAAATTATTTAATTCATCATCACTAAACTGCTTGCTTAAACTTAACATCATGTTTTTAGATGAAGGGTCTTTTAATAAACTTTTTAATTTTTCATATCTGTTATGAAAATTATACTTTTTATTTAGCAAAGGTATTTTATCGGAAGAAATTTTTGACATTATACTTGATGTGGCAATTCTTAATTGTTTTGGAATACGATTTAAAAATCTCCCATGCTTCATTAAATAATCATACCTGTTATATCCTGCAAAAACCTCGTCGCCACCATCAGCACTTAAAGCAACGGTAACATATTGTTTCGCTAATTTGCTCACAAGCGCCGTTGGAATCGCACTACTATCGGCAAAAGGTTCATCATATATATAAGGTAAATCATCAATTAATTCTATTGCCTCCTTTTGAGTACAAGTAAATTCAACATGTTCGGTTCCTAAATAATTGGAAATCATTTTTGCGTCGTTCGCTTCATTTAATCCAATATCAGGCACGCCTATGGTAAATGTTTTTAATCTTTCATTTCGTTCTTTTTGTAAAATTGCCGTTAAACAAGCGCTATCATACCCTCCACTTAAAAAAACACCAACAGGAACATCTGCAATCATTCTATAATTAAAAGCCGAATACATTAGCTTTTCTGTTTTATTTTTAGCCTCCTCAAATGAAATATCAATTGGGCTTTTATTGTAACAATCATAAACACTCCAATACTGTATAATTTCAAAAGAATTATTAATTAAATTTAACTCTAGCAAATGGCCAGCTTTTAATTTGAAACAATTATTAAAAATGCAATGTTCAGATGGTACATTTCCAAATTGTATAAAAGCTGCAAGAGCATTGTAGTTTATCTCCTTTACAAACTGAGGATGTTTATGAAAAGCTTTTAGCTCTGATGTAAATAAAAACAAGTTATCTTTCCAATAATAATAAAAAGGCTTTACCCCGGTTCTATCTCTTACACAAAACAATTTATTTTTGGCCCTGTCATAAACTACAAAGGCAAACATTCCAATAAATTTTTCAATGCATTTAATCCCCCAGTGCTTAAACGCGTGTAGAACAACCTCGGTATCAGAGTTGCCAATAAATTGATGTCCATTAACTTCGAGTTCCGCTCTTATCTCCTTGTAATTATATACTTCACCATTCAATACAATGATAAAATTATCGAAAAGCATAGGTTGTTTTCCGTTGGCCGATAAATCAATGATGGATAATCTGCGCTGACCCAATCCAACAATATAATTCTCTTCTGTAAACAACTCGTAACCACTTCCATCAGGGCCTCTGTGAATTAGCGTATCAGTCATATCCATTAATTGTTTAATAGTTGACTGTTTACTAAAATCTATAAATCCACTAATTCCGCACATTTTTATATTCTGGGAAATTCAAGTGAGTACTTAATACTTACTTTATGAGTATTTTTTACTGGCGTACACAAACAAAATAAAAAACAAAATTGGCAATACATATGTTAATCCCTTTGTTACATTATGAAATAATTTCATTTTTTGCGCAGGCATTTCGCTTACCTCACCATACTCCACTTTTTCAAGCACTTTATAAAATAGCTGCTCGGGCATAACACTTTCGTAAACTTTAAACAAGGTGTCTTTATTCTGTAAATAATAATCCATACTTTCATGACTCTTTGCAATTCTCTCCCAATTTGGTTCTTTGGTTACATCAAATAAATGCCAGCCACCATTGTAATATACTTCACATAAATAATGGCCGGGTCCTTGCTCGTAACCTAATCCTACAGTTCTAAATTTAATTCCCTTTTCTTTTAAAATACTCATAAAAACTATTGTTTGCTGACTGCAAAGACCTTCATTATGTTTTAACAAGTGCTTAGTGTCTACTATAGCTGAAAAATGTGACCAGCCTATTTTACCAAGTAAAACCGCAATCCAATTTTCATTTAAACTATATCTAGATAAACCGTAATGAAAACGTTCTTTAATAACTTCACTAACGGTGTTTATATAGGCAATTGTGTCAAAATCAAGATTTGCATTTTTATTACTATACAAACTATCGATATAACTAACAATTTGATCTGTGGTTTTTAAATAAGATAACTCGGAATTATACTGTTCTTGCGCAGTAGGCGAGTTGACAATTGCTTTATTATTAAATGGTATTAATAAAACAACAGAAAAAATAAACAAAATCAAATATATAATTCTACTATATTTACTTAACCAATTAAACATGCCATAAACTGTTGTGTCACAACAAAAATATTATTCCGGTAAAGATATTATTTTTTATCACTTACAGTCAAGTAAGTTATAATATTGATGTATAATATTCTCAATTGAAAACTTTTTATAAACATCGTCATGAAGGCTATTACCTAAATATTTAAATTGGCTTTTATTAGCACAAAATGCTGAAATTATGGTTTTTAATTCATTTGAATAATTGTACTTTGGAACAACGAAGCCATTTTTATTGTGTAAAATATATTCATTAAAGTCGCCCACATCATCACAAACAATTACCGGTTTTTTGCAAAGTCCTGCCTCTTTGGTAACGCTACAACTTGTTTCAGATTCAGATATATGAATTACTAAATCTGAGGCGCTTATGTAGTCTAAAATGTTTTGTTTTCGTCCGAGTAAAAAAATGTTGTTTTTTTGATTGTAATGTTCTATTAAATCTTCTATTTTGCTTCGGTTCGGGCCATCTCCTAAAACTAACAACTTCAAGTTTTCGTTTTCTTTACTCCATATTACAAATTCTTTTATCAACTCCTCTATGCGCTTTCCTTCTATTAATCTTCCTACTGTGATTAGCAATATTGAGTTTTTAAATCTTTCTCTCAGTTCATTTTCTACCAAATTATTTATGGGTGGATAATCGTTAAAATTATAAGCATAAGGTATTTTATAAATTTTGCTCCTTTGAACCCCTTCTATATTTACCATTTGATTAATTGTTTTATCACTAGGAACAATTAATTCTTTACCCAAATAATTTATAATTGAATCCATTATTTTAGCATTTCTGTTTGTTCCCAGTGCAACAATATCTGTATGATGTCTGCACAAAATAAATCTGGCTTTGCAAAACAATTGAGCAATTACTGAAACTAAATTACAAGGATGATTGTGAGAAATTATAACATCAATTTTATTTTGTTTTATAAAGCGTAATAAAAAACGAAGTTGTTTGTAAAGATTTATGATAGTGTTTTTAGTATTACTTTCAAATCCATAAGATTGTAATCCGTACTTTTCCACATCATTATGCATCTCTCCTTTTTCTGATTGAGTTAGCAATAATACATGGTGCTTTTTATTAAGCTCTATTGCCACACTGGAAATGTATACAGCAAATTGACTGGTTGGATTATATACTAAAATCTTCATCAATTTATTGCCTAACGCGCTTCGTTTACGATTTCTAAAAATGCACTTTTAAATGCATTAACGGCATTTGTTTCCGAATAGTAAGATGATGCTTTTTTACACTTAATTGAATAATCTTCAAGTTTGTTTTTGTTTTCATGAAAATGCTCAATTATTTTACCGGCAATACTTTCCTTTGATAAGGGCACTATATAACTTGGATCAACAAGTTCAACCACTTCTTTACTTCCCGTGTCAACAGAAACAATTGGCATTATACCGGCTGCCATGGCTTCTGTAACCGATATACCCCAAGATTCGCCCCTTGCTGTATGTAAATATAAACTTGCATTTACTAAATACGCATCAATCTCATTTGTATATCCAACTTTAGTAATTGCAGCTTTACTTATTGGGGCATACATCATTACTGTTTCGTTAAAATGTTTATCATCCCAATCTCCTATGATAAATAATTTTAATTCTTCATTACTGTCAAAAGCAATTTCAAAACTTTGAAGCATTAAATCTACGCCTTTATAATAGGCTCTCCAATCAGCTCCAACATTGCCAATAAAAACAATATTATTATTATTAAAGCTAGGCGTAATCTTTAAAAGTTTATCAAGGCGTTGATCGTTAATGCCATTAAATATTTTCTTAACTATTGCATTTTTACCCGAGTATTTTTTTGCCAATTCAAACTCCATGCAACCTGGTGATATAATTCCGTCATATGATTTAATTAATCTCACTAAGGCATTCTTTGTTCTACTGTTATAAAAATCTTTATCAATAAAATATAAAGTTTCGTTATCTAATAAAGCAATGGTAATTTGCTTTTTTCCAATTAAATTCATCCATTTTAATAAGCCTGATAAAAAGTGGGGCCCTTCTGTTATAATTACATCTATTTTTCTTCTTTTTGGTAAAAACAGCGCGTTAATTAACCAACTAAAATAACGTTTAATTACACTACTTTTCTTATCATGCCAACGTAAAATCCTATCTACTAAAATAAATTTTGCGTTTACACTTTCGCCAAAACTTTTATGAAGTGGATGCGGAGAGGGTCTGCCGTGAATAAATATTATTTCCTTTTTGCTCAATATTTTAAATAAATTGGTCTGCTATTTTCTTATTTTCATTATGTATTGCTAAAAAATTAAACTCTTCAACAAAATCTCCTGTCATAACCATAGATAATTTAAAATTACTATTTATAGTATAAAATAAATATCCCAAATTATGTAAGTGCAAAGTTACCTTATCATTTTCAGGTGAAAAATATTTTTTGTGAGAGCCCCATACTTCTATAAAAATATGTGGTTTTGATTCCAATAAAACATTTATTGCTCCCTCTAACACCTCTAACTCCGCCCCTTCTACATCAAGCTTTATAAAATTAATTTTTATATTTTTTCTATTAGCGTAGTCATCTAAAGTAGTTGATTTAACTGTAATACTTTTAGAATAAACATTATCTTGGGAAGGATATAGAGTATTTGTGCCAAAATTTAAGTCTGATAAATGGAGGGTTTTATCATCCATTGTGTTGCTTACAATTAATTGTTCTAAAACACAATGATTGCTTACGCCGTTTGCCTGAATATTTTTTTTCAATAACTGAAACTCTCTGACAGAAGGTTCAAATGAATAAACTTTACTTTTATTGTTCCTTAAAAATAACAAGGTATAGTATCCGATATTAGCGCCAATGTCAGCAATAACAAAATTTTCGGGAATAAACTTAGCTAAAAAACTCATCTCCTTCTCATCGTAAGACCCAATATAAATTGCTTTTCCAATATAATCATTTCTAAACTCAAGTAAGCCATATAAAGTTTTAGTTGAATAAGAAGATTTTGGGAACAAGGAAAAATAAAATGAAATCCATTTCGACCTTATAGATTTCATTTTCATCTCCTTCGGCTTTTTTATCCAATCAATTATTCTATTTATCATTTATGAAACTATTATTGTTCTTTAAAACTTCATTTAACAAAACAACTATTTGTTTTTGATACTGCTTCATCGAAAAATCATCTAAATTACATTCTGTGTTTTGCTGGTAATAATTTGGATTTAACGCAGCTGAAATAACCTTCTCCATTTCAGTTAAAATAAAGGGATTAAATGTTTGAACTCTTTTGCATTTTAAAGCAATATCTAGCGCGCCTGTATTTTCTGAAGCAATTACAAACAAGCCATTTGAAAGGGCTTCCAATATTACTAAACCAAATGACTCTTGAACCGAAGGCAAAATTAAAACATCGTGTTCTTTGTATACATTTTTTAAACTTTCAGCAGATAAGGTGCCTAAAAACTCCACGAACTCTATTTTACTGTCAAATAAGTCACTTAACTCTTCCTTTAAATCTCCAACAATGGTAAGCTTAAAATTTTTATTTGTATTGTGAAGTTTTTTTAAAACTTCTAATAATCTAGGAATTCCTTTTAATATGTCAACTCTGCCAACAAACAAAAACCTAATTTTTTTGTCTGTTTCCCATTTTTGTATAAAACCAACTCCTTCCTTATATGCGTACAAATTTACCTTTGCAAGTTTACCTTCATTAATATGGTTTTTTATAAAAGTTGATGCTGCAAAATTTGATAGCAAAACAATTCTATCAGCCAACTCATACTCTTTATACATTTGCTTAACTAACTTTGGATGTATTTCATAATACCTGTATTTGTTAGGGGCAAACTTTTTATATTCCTCCTCCAAAATTGATTTCCATTCATTAACATGAATCATCGGATTTTCCAAAATTACAGGCAATTTATTGTTCTTAAATTTTAAAATCGTTTTCAAGCTAACCTGACTCCATGCCCAAAGCAATGTGCTTGACTTAGAGTAATTTCTGGAAACCCAAAAATCAAAAATTAAATTAGAAAGATAAATGTGATAATTCGTATTCTTTAAAACTCTAATTCTTGTACAAATTGCCCATACTAGTTGTACGACTTTTGTAAAGAATAAATTTTTACTTTCATTAATTAAAACACCGTTTTCATTATATCTTTTTATAATGAAAATAGGATAATTATAAAAAACCTCGAAACTTTTTCCTGCTTTTTCCAAGGCCTCAACAAGTTTTTGTTGATGGTTACCGGGACCGAGTATAAGCGTTATTGACTCTTTATTCACAGGAATTTTTAATCTTTAGCTTTGATTCTTTTTTTTACTAATTCAATATCTTTAGTGGCTATAAAATTATTGTAAGGATAATGTAGTCTTCTTTTCTCCTCATGAATTTCTCCACCCGAATAACTAAACCATTTATAACCCCAGTGAACCAACAAATCATAAATTTCATGAACATAATATCCTGCAGCAAATGTATTCTCCTCAGTAAATTCAACTAACAGAACTGTATTGGGTGATTTTTTAATAATGCTTTCTCCACCCTTTAACACAAATAATTCCCAACCCTCTACATCCAGTTTAATTAAATTAATTTCCTTTATCCCGTTTTCTTCAACAAATAAATCTAAAGTAGTAACTTCAACATTTTCTGTTGATTTGTAATACTCATCACTAATTTTTGCGAAAGAATTCCAGGCATCATGTCCGTTGTCAGAAATATTTAAGTTAAGAATTCCCTTTTTATCAGAAAGTCCTTTGTTAATTGTTGTAATGTTTTTTATCCCGTTCAACTCAACATTCTCGGTTAAACGTTTATAAATTCCTTTAGTAGGTTCAAATGCGTAAATTTTTCCTTTATTTCCAACTGGTTCAGAAGCATATAAACTAAATAAACCCATGTTGGAGCCGATATCAAAAAAAACATCGTCCTTTGTTAAATACTTACATATAAATTCAATTTCAGTTTGCTCAAATCCCTGATAAATGCACTTTGACAAAATGGAATCTTTATAAAGTCGGATTTTTACCATTTCAGATAAATTATGATCCATAGTATTTGTATTCTTAAATATTTTAAGCCAATTACTCCAGTCCTTTTCCTTCTTTCTTTTTTTAAAATATAAATCAAGATTACGGCCTGTATCAAATAAAAAAGTCCAAAATTTTTGCATTACTTATTAAGGTTTAAGGTAAACTTTGCCAAAACTTTAAAATAATAGAAATAGTTTCTTGCTTTAAAAATAACATTTATCGGGAAATACACAATGCTCTTTGCAATTTCTAGCAACGAGCCGCGTATATTACCATTATTAACCAGCCCAATTGCTTTGTTAATTTTTGATTCGCTGCTAAACCAAATAAAAAAAGAAATATTATAAAAGAATGCTTCTGCTTTCTTTCTTAAGTATGTTTTCTGCAAACTTTTTAGCTCCTCCTTTAATTTAATTTCTAAGGTAGAACTTTTTGACTCAGAATGAATTCTGAATGAGGAATATATGTTATTAGTTTTATAAATTTTAATCCCCATATTAATTGCGCGCAACCAATACTCTAAATCCATAGCGAAATGGAAATTAGCATTTAGCAGTCTCATTTTTTCAAATGCGGCTCTATTCCAAAAGGTAGAAGGCTGTGGCAAGGTATTGCGCCAACATTTAAGTAAATCAAGCTCAGAATAATTGCTAACATATAAGTTATCGATTTCTGATTTAGGTTGCCAAATAACAACGCCATTTAGATCAATGGTTCTGTAATTTCCTGATACAATTGCAGGCTCATTAATAGTTTTAAATTTTTGGGCAATGTTTTCTAAAGCGCCCTTCATTAACACATCATCGGAATTTAGCCAGCAAATAATTTCACCTGTGCACTTACTTAAACCCTTGTTAATTGCATCCGCTTGTCCATTATCTTTTTTACTCTCCCAATAAGCTAATTCATTGCTGTGTTTTTTTATTATCTTTACTGAATCATCTGAACTTCCACCATCCATTATTATATATTCCAAATTAGGATAATTTTGATTTGTAACCGATAATATTGTTTGTTCAAGATATTTGCCTTGATTATAACTTGGCGTAATAATTGATATTTTAGGCAAACTTAAATTCATTGAAATAATTTCTTGCTTTTTATTTCTTGTTCTACTTTTTCATGTATAAAAATTGCATCAGCCCATAATAATTGCCCATTATTGTTACTATGCAAATTATATACATTAAATAATCTATACTTATAATGAGCCAGATAATCAACTATGTTGTGAAATAATGGTTGGTTTTTATAAATCTCAACAAATTCAACTTCTATATAAATTAAATTTATACTTTGTTTCTCCAGCATTTTTTTTGCTCCCATAAGGGCTGCTAATTCCCCGCCTTGAATATCTAATTTTAAAATATCGATTTTATTTAACTTTTGGCTTTCTGCAAATTCATCTATGCAAATAACATCTACCAACTCATTTCCTTCAGTTGAAATTAATTTATCTATTTCTGAATCAATTTTACCTGAACTTAATAATGAATTGGTAGCCGACGATTTATTTGTGTTCAAATTTAACTTTCCTGATTTTTCAGCAACAGCACTCTTATAAGTCTTAATATTATCAAAACCCTTAACTGTTTTTACCAATTGATTGTAGCTCAATGAATATGGTTCAAAGGAATAAATTGCAGCAGTTGGGAATAATTTTTGGTACGCTAATGCTGTTTTTCCATCAAAAGCTCCAATATCTAAAATAATACACGATTCTGAAGAATTATATTTGCTTAAAATTTCGAATTGAGTGTTATATGCGCTTCGCTTTAAATGATAGTTAGCATTTCTAACTTCATAACCTAAAAGTGAAATGAATTTTTTAATGCTATTTTTTAAAACTTCAAAACTCATTTACTGCCTTTTAATTTTTTGTATTCTTCCAATTTAAAAATGGCATAATAACTCCTTCATGTAAAAATCCATAGGCTGTGTTAAACCCAACAACTCCTGTTGATGATAAATCAATATAAAACTTGTCGTACACAATCCATCTAATATTATGAATTCCTATTGAAAAATAAATCTTATATGATTTAGGTAACAGTAATTTTGCCGGTATTGTAACAATAGAAGTATAATCCCCTTTTTTAAAATCTGCCATTTGAGGGGAAGCATCATCATGAAAGGTTCTAAACACTATTTGTTCATCGGTTGTTTTTATATCATACCCAATTCTTAATCCATAAACGTCTTTTAAAACTGAATAGTTTAACTCCAATTCAATTTCTTCTCTAACGTCAAATGGATTGCTTAATAAATCGCTGTTTCTTTGAACAATTTTAAAATCGTTAATTTTAAAATGCTCATCACTATAATTAGTAAGTTGATTTAATAACAGTTCATTATTATTGTTGAACTCTTCCTTATTTACATATTTGTCAATTACATTTTCAATTTGCCCAAACGACTCAAGCTTACCGTTTTTTAATAAGGCTCCGTATTTACACAAATTTTTTACCGCGCCCATATTATGACTTACAAACAAAACTGTTCTCCCACTTTTGCTTACCTCACCCATTTTTCCCATGCATTTCTTTTGAAACTCAGCATCGCCTACCGCTAAAACTTCGTCAATAATTAAAATTTCATTTTCAAGAAATGCGGCTACAGCAAATGCCAATCGCAATTGCATACCACTGCTATAATGTTTTAAAGGTGTGTCTAAAAACTTTTCTACTCCTGAAAAATCAACTATTGCGTCAAAGTTTTTTTGAATTTCATTTTTTTTCATTCCAAGAATGGAGCCATTCATAAAAATATTTTCTCTGCCTGTAAGTTCAGGGTGAAAACCGGTACCTACTTCTAATAAACTTGCAATTCTTCCCCTTCCAATAACCTTTCCTTTTGTTGGGGGTGTTATTTTTGAAAGGATTTTCAATAAGGTAGATTTTCCGGCGCCATTTCTTCCAATAATTCCAACGGTATCACCAGGCATTACATTAAAACTCACATCATTTAATGCCCAAAAATCTTCGGTGGTGGTTTTGCTAGTAAACAAATTCGTTAAAGAATCACGCAGACTTAAATAAGGTTGATGTTCATGATTTATCTTGAACTTCTTACTTAATTTACTTATTTCTAATATTGGCTTCAAATTATTATACTAAGTCTGCAAAATAGTTTTCTGTTTTTCTAAAATAATAAACGCCTACAATTAACAAACACAATGAACACACTATACTGGGTGTTATGTCAATTAATTGAATGATTGTTCCATTAAAACATGATCTAAAAAATTCTATTGGAGCATACATTGGGTTTAATCGCATTAACCAGTTAAAAGGACCTTGTCCGGTAATATTAATTGGATAAATTATTGGTGTTGCAAAAAGTAATGCTTGAATGAAAAACGGTAGTATATATCTAAAATCTCTGTACTTAATGTTTAATGCAGAAAGAAATAGCCCCAATCCAAACGCAGCCAAAACTGTTAAAAAAATACTTACTGGTATTAAATAAATAGATTGCCATATTATTGTTGTCTTGTAATATAGCATTACAGGAATAAACACAATAAAAGCCATTATAAAATCAACTATAGATACAAGAATAGCAGAAATAGGAATTATCATACGAGGAAAATAAATTTTCTTTATAATGTTTGCATTTGCAACCATGCTATTTCCAGCATTCGAGAGTCCACTTGAAAAAATATTCCATAATAAAAACCCGCTTAATGCAAAAATGGGATACGGTATACTTAATTGCGTTTGGGTAGCAATCATTTTACCAAAACCTAGTGTAAATAATATGGTCATTAATATTGGTTGAAAAATTGCCCAAAGTACACCTAAAAAGGTTTGTTTGTATTTTACTTTCACATCACGCCAAGTAAAAAAATAAAATAATTCACGATACTCCCACAGTTCTTTAACACCTAAATTAAACTTACTTTGTGGTTTTATTTCAAATTCAATTTTCTCCATTAACTAACCTCCCCATACAAATCAAAATCGGTGGCCTCCGTTATTTTTACGTTAGCAAATGAACCTACCGATAAATAATGCTCTGAGTTTTGTTTTACAATTACTTCGTTATCTACATCCGGGCTATCGAATTCTGTTCTGCCAATGATAAACTCCCCTTCTACTCTATCAAACAAAACTTTGAATTCTTTACCAACTTTTTCCTGATTTAAATTATAAGAAATTTCTTGCTGCACTTGCATTACCGCATCTGCCCTTCGTTTCTTTTCTATTTCGCTTACATCGTCTTTTAAATTAAATGCGTGTGTGTTTTCTTCATGAGAATAGGTAAATATTCCCAAGCGTTCAAATTTGGTATCTTCTACCCAACGCAACATTTCTTCATGGTCTTTCTCCGTTTCTCCGGGGTAGCCTGCAATTAAAGTTGTGCGCATGGCAATATTCGGCACACGATTTCTAATTTCCTTTACTAAGTCAATTGTTTTTTGTTTGGTGGTTCCTCTTCGCATACTCTTTAGCATGTTATCACTAATGTGCTGTAAAGGCATATCTAAGTAATTACAAACATTGCTTTTGTTTTTCATTATATCCAATACCTCCATTGGAAAACCACTTGGAAAAGCATAATGCAATCTTATCCATTCAATTCCGTTTACATCACTTAATTTATCTACCAGATTGGCTAACTCTCTTTTCTTATAAATATCCAAACCGTAATACGTTAAGTCTTGCGCAATAAGCAATAACTCTTTGGTGCCTTTTTTTGCTAAAGTTTCTGCTCTGCTTACCAAGTCTTCTATTGGAACAGAGATATGTGCACCACGCATTAATGGTATTGCGCAAAAGCTGCACGGCCTGTCGCAACCTTCGCTAATTTTAAAATAAGCGTAATGATTGGGCGTAGTTAACAAACGCTCTCCTACTAATTCCTTTTTATAATCTGCCTTTAATGTTTTTAATAAACGAGGAAGTTCTCGCGTTCCGAAATAAGCATCCACATCCGGAATTTCTTTTTCCAAATCTCCTTTGTATCTTTCACTTAAACATCCTGTAACATATACTTTCTCAACTTGACCTTCTTTTTTTGCTTCTACATAACGTAAAATAGTGTCAATGCTTTCTTGCTTGGCATTCTCTACAAATCCGCAGGTATTTATAATTACAATTTGATGATCGTCATCCTCACTCTCATGTTCCACTTCAAATTTATTTGCTTTGAGCTGACCCATCAACACTTCGCTATCCACTAGGTTTTTACTGCAACCTAAGGTTACAACATTAATTTTATTTTTTCTTGTGGTTTTTGTTTTCACCAGTTCTTCTTATATTTACAAATATACTATTAAGTGGGCAAAGCCAGCCTATAAACACATGCAATTCTTAAGTAAAATAAAGCCCTATTTTAATTTTATTTTCCCAATTATTATCATGGTACTTTTATTACTTATTGGTGTTTTGGGTTATATCATTATAGAAGGCTATGGTTTTTTAGATGCATTTTATATGACTGTTATAACGGTAGCCACCGTTGGTTACTCAGAGGTACACCCGTTGAGCGATGTCGGCAGAATTTTTACCAGTTTTTTAATTATAACTAGTTTTGGTACATTTGCCTATGCTATATCATCTTTTACGCGGTTTGTAATTGATGGTGAGTTTAACAATTTGTTTAAATTACAAAAATTGAACGCCACAGTAGAAAAATTAACAGACCATATTATCATTTGCGGTTATGGCCGTAATGGCAGGCAGGCTGCCAAAGTTTTAAAAAAACACAACAAGCGATTTGTAGTTATTGAAAAAAATTCTGACATCACTCAAAATTTAAACCACAAATTTCAAGATTTAGTGTTAAACGGAGATTCTACACAAGATGAGATATTATTAAAAGCAGGAATTCTAAAAGCAAAAGCACTTATTACTACCTTACCAGTAGACGCAGACAACATGTTTATTGTATTAACTGCAAGAAATTTAAATCCAAATCTTACCATTATTTCTCGTGCAAGCGACGATGGATCGGATGTGAAAATAAAAATTGCCGGTGCGGATAATGTAATTATGCCTGATAAAGTTGGTGGTGCTCATATGGCTAGTTTAGTTATGAAGCCAGACGTGATGGAATTTTTGGATTATGTTACAGCACAAGGCGGGGATAATAATAATTTAGAAGAAATAACTTTTGAAAAGATCCCGGAACATTTAAATAATCAAACGCTAAAAGATTTAGAAATTATAAATAAATCTGGTGCAAATATTATTGGTTTTAAAACCGGAATGGGTGAATACATTATAAACCCAAGCCCCGATACACGTATAATTCCACAAGCTAAAATATTTGTTTTAGGTACGCCCGAACAAATAAGTAAATTAAAAAAGCTATTAAATTAATTATAAGTTAAGGCTTTGTCATTCATAATAACAATATACCTTTGTAATATTAAATTAGCAATGGTTCATAAAAAAACCCGAGAAAAATTCTCGGGTTTTTTTATTATTCGTTAATTTCTATAGACCCAATAAAATCTCCTCCGGTAGTTTTCCTCCAAACATCATTCGGTTAGGGTTCTCCAACATTTCTTTTACTTTCACTAAAAAGCCAACACTTTCTTTTCCATCAATAATTCTATGATCGTAGCTTAAGGCAACGTACATCATTGGACGAATTACAACTTGCCCGTTTACCGCCATTGGCCTTTCTACTACATTGTGCATTCCTAAAATGGCACTTTGGGGAGGATTAATAATTGGAGTACTCATCATGCTTCCAAAAACACCTCCGTTAGTAATGGTAAAGGTTCCGCCTTCCATATCTGGTATTCCTAATTTTCCGTCGCGTGCTTTAATTGCTAAATCTTTAATTCCCTTTTCAATTTCTGCCAAACTCATTAATTCAGCATTTCTTAAAACGGGAACCATTAATCCTTTGGGTGCACTTACAGCAATACCAATATCACAATACTTGTTGTAAACAATTTCTTCTCCATCAATCATTCCATTCACCGCAGGAAAATGATACAATGCTTCGCAAACCGCTTTGGTAAAAAAGCTCATAAAACCAATATTGGTTCCGTACACTTCTTTAAATTTATCTTTGTATCGCGCTCTAATATCATAAATAGCACTCATGTCAACTTCATTAAATGTAGTTAACATAGCCGTTTCGTTTTTTACACTCACTAATCTGCGTGCAACAGCTTTACGTAAAGAGGTCATTTTACTGCGCTCTTTTTCTCTTTCTCCTTTCCAGGTATTACTTAGTACTTGTTGTACATTAGGCAATCCGTTAGATAAGGCCGCTAAAACATCTTGCTTGGTAATTCTGCCATCTTTACCGGTACCGTTTAATTGACCGGGTTTAATATTGTTTTCTGCCATTAACTTTCCGGCAGCAGGACTTGGTGTTCCGTTCGCATAAGAAGAAGTTTTTTGCTCTGTAACCACAGCTTCTTTCTTCTCCACAGGTGCTGTTTCTTTTTTCGCTTCAACTTTTACTTCTGCCTTAGGTTCAGGCTTAAATGAATTATCAATTTTTACAACAACCTGCCCTACTTTAACGGTATCGCCTTCTGCCGCCAATACTTCTATTTTTCCTGAATCTTCGGCATTTAACGTTAACGTTGCTTTATCTGAATCAATTTCAGCTAAAACCTCATCCTTTTCTACCACATCGCCGGTTTGTTTTAACCATCTTGCAATAGTTACTTCTGTAATTGATTCGCCCGGACTAGGAACTTTTAATTCTACAATGGCCATAATTTAAATTTTTACTTCGGTTTTTATTTAACTAATACTTTATTAAAAATTGCATTTATAATTTTTTCTGACTCCATGTTGTGGCGTTTCATAAAGCCGGTTGCCGGACTTGCGCCTTCTTCTCTTCCTACGTATTTTAAGTTTAAATTTCTTAAGCTATGATCAACAAAACGCCAAGCACCCATGTTTTCATTTTCTTCCTGAACCCATATAAACTCCTTTGTATTTTTGTATTTAGAAAGCACTTCGTTTAATTGTTTGTGCGGAAAAGGATATAATTGTTCTAAACGAATAAATGCAACATCGTTTACCCCGGCTTTTTCTCTTTGCTCAATCATTTCGTAATAAATTTTGCCGCTGCACAATGCAATTCGTTTTACATCTTTTGCATTCACCGATGTGTCATCCATTACTTCTTCAAAAGAGCCCTTGGTGAAATCTGTTAACTTAGAAACACAACTTGGGTAACGCAATAATTTTTTAGGCGTGAAACAAATTAATGGTTTTCTGAAATCGCGTTTCAATTGTCGCCTTAATACATGAAATTGTTGTGCCGGTGTTGTAGCGTTCACTATTTGCATATTGTTTTCTGCACACATTTGTAAAAATCTTTCTAAACGCGCGCTTGAGTGCTCGGGTCCTTGTCCTTCATATCCATGAGGTAACAAAACAACCAAACCATTCATACGGCGCCATTTGTATTCAGAGGAAGAAAGATATTGATCTATTATAATTTGAGCTCCGTTAAAGAAATCTCCAAACTGTGCTTCCCATATTGTTAAAGCATTAGGTGCAGCATAAGCGTATCCGTATTCAAAACCCAACACTCCGTATTCCGATAACAAAGAATTGTATATTTCTAATTTGCCTTTTGTTCCTAAATTATTTAACGGAGTATATTCTTCTTCGCTGTCTTCTACTTTTGTTACTGCATGGCGGTGTGAAAAAGTACCGCGTTCAACATCTTGGCCACTAAAACGAACATGATGCCCTTCGTGCATTAACGTTGCATAGGCCATTAATTCACCCATTGCCCAATCGTAATTGTTGGCGGTAATCATGTTTTCACGATCGGTAAATAGCTTCTGAATTTTATTAAAAAACTTTTTGTCTTTTGGTAATTGTGTAGATTTTTTTGCAAGCTCTAAAAACAACTTTTCATCAACACTTGTTTTTGTTTGTTTTTCAAAATCTTCTTTGGTTGACATGCGTAAGCCTGTCCATGGGCCTTGCAAGAAAGAAGTAATTTTTGCCTTTTCTTGTTTTTTAGCCTCATCTAAATTTAATTCCAAATTATCTTTAAACTGTTTTTCGGCTGCCTTAATTTCATCTTCCGTAAATGAATTTTCCGTCAATAGTTTTTTTGTATAAACTTCTTTTGGATTAGGGTGTGAAGCAATTGCCTTGTATAGTAATGGTTGCGTAAAACGCGGCTCATCACCTTCATTGTGTCCGTATTTACGATAACACAACACATCAATAAATACATCTTTATGGAAAGTTTGACGATACTCCATTGCTAAACGTGCAACCAAACATAAAGCTTCTACATCATCTCCATTTACGTGAAATACCGGCGATAATACAACCTTAGCTACATCTGTGCAATAAATAGACGAGCGGGCATCCATATAATTTGTTGTAAACCCAACTTGATTATTAATAACAAAATGAACAGATCCACCGGTTTTATACCCGTCTAATTGACTCATTTGTAAAACTTCGTACACAATGCCTTGGCCTGCAATTGCGCCATCTCCATGCACCAATATAGAACAAGCGCGTTTGTTATCTCCGTTATGTCTGCTATCAATTTTTGCACGTGTAATACCTTCCACTACAGGGGCAACGGTTTCTAAGTGCGATGGGTTAGGCGTTAATGATATATGAACCGTTTTTCCTGAATCGCTAATAACATCAGAGCTAAAGCCCATGTGGTATTTAACGTCGCCGTTAAACATGTTATCTTCACTTGGTCTGCCTTCAAACTCAGCAAAAATATCTTTGGTAGGCTTGTTCATGATATTCGCCAATACGTTTAATCTGCCACGATGTGCCATACCAATAACAAAATCTTCAATACCTAACTTAACACCATACTCCATTAAAGTATTTAATGCAGGTAAAAAAGACTCTCCTCCTTCTAACGAAAAACGTTTTTGACCAACAAATTTTGTAGCTAAGAAATTTTCAAAAGTAACTGCTTCAATTAATTTATTTAAAATAACCTGCTTTTCAGTTTTACTAAACGTAGGAATGTTTTTTGATTTTTCAATTCTCTCTTGCAACCACTGTGTTTCAACAGGGTTACGTAAAAAAGCATACTCTACACCAATACTGTTGCAATAAGTGGTTTCAAGATGCGCAATAATATCTTTTAATTTGGCGGGGCCAATTCCAATTTGATTTCCTGCCTGAAATACCGTTTCTAAATCTTTATCTGATAATTCAAAATTTACAATTTCAAGCGTTGGTTGGTAAGTACGGCGTTGGCGAACCGGATTTGTTTTCGTAAACAAATGTCCGCGTGAGCGGTACGCATTTATTAGGTTAATTACTTTAAATTCTTTAGTAACGTTTTCAGGTATTGCGCCTCCGGTGCTTGAATAATCTGTTTTTGCAAATTCAAATCCTTTAAAAAAATCCTGCCAGGTTTTATCAACCGATTCAGGATTATTTTGGTATTGCGCAAAAAGTTGTTCAATTGCGTTTACATCACTTGTTCCTAAGTATGAAAATTTATCCATTTTACAGTTTTAAACGACCAACAAATTTAACAAAATTAACGGTATATCATCCTTTTTTGCCTTACATTTGTGTTAATGTTTAATAGGTATTTTAAAATAAGTGTTTTAGGTCTTTTTATGTTGGTTTTTGGCTTTGCCGGCGCTCAAAATAACGAAAGTGAAACCCAACAAAAGGTAAATCAATTAATTGAAAAAAAAGCTGAATATCATAGGCTTACAAACGGCGAAATTGATGGCTACCGAATTAAAATACATTTTGGCGTTGAAAGTGAAAATGCAAAAACCGTAAGGACTAAATTTTCGTCTAAATTTCCGGATATTAATACTTACCAAGAATATCAGCAACCCAACTTTGTAGTTTTAGTGGGCGATTATAAAACAAAAATAGAAGCAGTTGAAGCCTTAAAAAAAGTACAACCAGAATTTAACAATGCGTTTATTGTTAAGGGGAAAATTAAGCCTTAATACAAGCAAATCTTTTAATTTAAAAAAATGAGTAACCAGGTAAAAGAATTTAATGCTTACCGAAGCAAAATGAACGATGTTATTTTAAGCAAAGATAACCTTGTTATAAAACGCTTATTTAATTTAGATACGCAAACATACAGTGATGGCGCCCTGAATGTAAAAACCAAAGAAATGCTTGGTTTGGTTGCCAGCATGGTTTTACGATGCGATGATTGTATAAAATACCATTTAGAAAAATGCCATCAACAAGGCTGCACTACAGAAGAAATTTACGAAATTTTTGCGGTGGCCAATATTGTTGGAGGAACCATTGTAATACCTCACACGCGCCGTGGTGCTGAGTTTTGGGAAGAGTTATTGAAATCTTAAATTTCTAAAAACCTGCTTCTGTATTTACTTTCTATCATTTCACAGGCATTTGTTTTGCCGTGAATTTTAAACCTTCGTTTTGCAATATAATCGTAAACTAAATTTCGTAAGAACGGGGGAATTATAACAAACACCACCATTAAAGGCCACAGGCCTTTCATATAAGTAGTAATTCTTAACGCAGCGCAAGATTTAATAAATATTTGATGGTTTCTAATTAACACCATACTATCTACAGTTTTAGGAACCTCAAAATATTCTAATAACATTTTGCCGGTGTTGCTTTGTAAACTGGCAAATGATAACATTGGTTTTTTTTCGTTCTTTAATAAAAAATTAACTGATTTGTTGCACAACACACAATCTCCATCAATTAATAAAATAGGCTGTTTGGTAAGAAGTTCATTAACCTTGCTCATAAAAGTGCTTGTAACGAATTAATTTTTCATTACTTTTTTAACTATACTGTAACTCTCGTTAGCTGATTTTACATGAAGATGAAACATATAAACCCCAATAGGTAATTCTGAAATATCAAGGTTTAATTTTTGCTGATTAACTGGAATAGTTTTTACTTTTTCTCCAAGTAAATTATAAATTTCAATTTCATTTATTAGCGTATTGCCTTCTGCCTCTAAAGTAACTTTATTGTTAGTAGGATTTGGAAAAATACGAATTAAATCTGCCTTATTAAAAATGTTTTCATAAATACCAACGTCGGTTGCTTTTGAAGAGTAAAAAGAAACCCCACCACCTGCATTTCCTATAAATAAATCAGGCTTACCGTCTCCATTAACATCCTCGTACCAAGGCGTGCTATAGGTGTGTTCTAAAATTCCGTTTGCTGTTGAATCAATTAAGGCGCAAGATTGTGTAGCAATTGCCGGCACATCAAATAAATAAATTTGCCCTGTTATACAACCGCCTAACATTTTTGTTTGACTAGCTTCTTTATAAAAATAACTTGCCCCAAAACCATCTAAACCAAAGGTGAAAAAATCTCCCTTCAACGCAACATTAGGAAAGGCTCCCGAAATTAAAGTAAATGAAGGGCTGGTTGTTGTTCCGTTATTTTCATAATAATAAATTCTTCCGTTTTTTGTAGAAACTAATAAATCTAATTTACCGTCGTTATTAAAGTCAAACAATTGAGGAACGGGATTACTGGATGGGAAATTGATTGAAAAGTGATTAAATTTGAAATTTGAAAAATTACACGGGTTACCTGCTCCTCCGGTATTTTCAAACCAACTAATTACGTTTCCGTTAGTAACCACAAACAAATCTATATCACCGTCATTATCAATATCTCCCGGTGCGGGAATGGCGCTGAAAACAGAACCGTTTAATACTGCAGATAAATTTGCGTAATCTGTACTTACCAAAGAAAAAGCCGGTTGCGCTAAAGTGCCAATATTCTCATACAAATGAAATCTTGGTTTACGCCCGGTTCCAATAAAAACACCTTCGCTTCCAATTAACAAATCTTTTTTTCCATCGGCATTATAGTCAATTAAAATTGGTCGCGACATTTGCCCTACCTCAATCATTTCTTCTTGTAAAAAATTTTTCTTTACAAAACTAAAATTTACGGTTGGTGTAGCACTTGTGTTTTTATATAACCAAACACTTGTTACGTTTTCTCCGCTAAATGCGTTTGGTGCAGCAACCAAATCCATTACATTATCATTATCTACATCTACATAGTGCGTGCAAGGAAAAGGATTCATTGCTATTTGTGTGGTGTTTGATTGATTGGTGTAATTAGGATATAGTTTTGTGGTATCGCTTAAAAGTGCATCTGCTATGGTGCCGGTGTTATGGCAATATTCAATTGTTTGACACGATATATCGCCAATAATTAAATCCTTATCACCATCACTATCACTGTCTAAACACATTAAGCAAGCGCCTGCATGTCTGTTATTCGCGGTTTTTAAATACTCGCTCACGTCAAACGGGCGATTAGGGCAATCGTTTAAATTAACGGTGCAAGCGTTTTCGCTAATATTTCCCCAACACGGGTCGGCCAATTCAAACTTTAAACTGTCTGAATGTCCGTACAGTTCTTTGCTTTTGTTTTTGTGATACTCTATGTGAATTCCGGTAGGACTAAAGGTTAAAATATCTAAATCTCCATCGTTATCAATGTCTGTTATAGCGGGCAACCCAACGGGGCTGGTATAAATATTAGAAATCGCAGGGGGGCCGGTAGGATTGTAATTACTATATAACAAAGAGTAAGTCATAACAAATTGCAAGCCCGTTGTTGCATTACCAACATTTTTGTACACTTGAATTCCGCCGGTAGCTGAACAAAACAAATCTGCTTTACCATCGTAATCGTAATCGTATAAAAGTGCCCAATAATAACTTCTCGGAAATTTCTGAGTTAACTTATGGTTATATTTATACTTTGTTTCGCCGGGTAAACCAATGTTTTCAAAACATTTAAAAGCGCCTAAAGCAGAATTATTCATCTTATCGTAAAGCACCAAATCCATCTTTCCGTCATAATTTAAATCAATATTAGAGAAAGATGCTGCATTAATACCACCTGCCCATGGCATTTTTAAGCAGTAGTTAGAAGATAATACACTAATGGTATCGGGCGCTACAGGCAGCTGTGCTGTAACCTTAGATATAATTAACAATAAAAACGAACTAATAAATAAACGCATATTCACAAATTTAATGAAAAAAGGCTTCTTTTTCGTATTTTTACTTACCAAATAATGCATATTAAGCTTAGATATTTTTTTACCGGTATAATAACACTTTTAAGTTTTTATAGTTTATTAGCAACACATATTGTTGGCGGAGAAATGTATTACGATAAAATAGGCACCGATTCGTATAGAGTAACCCTTAAAGTTTATAGAGATTGTTTTAATGGGCAAGCACCTTTTGACGGACAAGCGAATGGAGCTCCTGCCTATTTGCATGTGTTTGATAATTTTGGAACACTCATTCAACAAATTGATTTAGGTCCGCCTGTTGTAACCCCTGTGCCACCAAGCATTAATAACCCTTGTATACAAACTCCCAATTCAGTTTGTGTTGAAGAGGGAAAATATACATACGTATTAACATTACCGCCAAAAACGGGAGGATATCATTTGGTTTATCAACGTTGTTGCCGAAACAATACCATTTTAAATTTAACCAATCCGGGAGGAACCGGTTCAACTTACAAAACATTTATCCCCGGCCCGGAACTTGCAGTAAATAATAGTTCGCCGCGCTATGATAATTTTCCTCCTATTTTTATTTGTAATGGAATTTCAGTAAAGTTTGATCACAAAGCAACAGATCCGGATGGCGATGTTTTAGTTTATTCGCTTTGCGACCCATACAATGGTTTAGATGGTTGCTGCCCAAGCATTGGCACTTTTGGCCCAAATACCGGTCCTTCTTGCCCTACACCTCCGCCTTCCTGCCCTACAGTAGCCTCACCACCTCCTTACCCTTTGGTTAATTTTATTACACCTTATAGCGGTTTTTATCCTATTTCCTCTAATCCTTCTATTACTATAAATTCCTCTACCGGATTTTTAACCGGAATGCCCAATTTAAACGGACAATGGGTGGTGAATGTTTGTGTTCAGGAATTTAGAAATAATCAATTATTAAGCACACACTATCGCGATTTTCAATTTAACGTAGTAACCTGTAGTGTAACGGTTTTAAGCGCAGTGGCAGAACAAGCCTCGAAATGCATGGGTGATTCTATAACCTTCAACAATCAAAGCATTGGTGCCACCACTTATCATTGGGATTTTGGTGTGGCCGAAATTTTTAGTGATACTTCTAACATCAAAAATCCCACTTTTATTTACCCTGACACCGGTGTTTATAATGTTACTTTAATTGCAAATCCCGGTAAGCCTTGTGCAGATACAATTAGCAAACCATTTTATATTTATCCTAGAATTGATGTAAATTTTTTACCTCCGCAAATTGGGTGTGTAAAAAACAACAACTACAACTTTTCTGTTAATGGAACTTATATAAATAATGCAACCTTTAATTGGAATTTTGGTAGCGCAGCAACACCAAGTACATCCGTAATAAAAACGCCATCTAATATTGTATTTAATTCGCCCGGAAAATATTTTATTAAATTAATTGCAAAACAATATACATGCATAGATTCATTTATTGATACAGTAAGAATTCTTGACAGACCCAAAGCAATTATCTCTAATTTTCCAACTAGTTTATGTGATCCGGCAAGTGTTGCTTTTAGTAATGGCAGTATAACCGAATATGGCGCAGGATATGTTTGGGAAACAAGCGACGGTAAAACATATAACTCATTTGAAGCATCGCATGTTTTTTCGCCGCCGGGAGTTTACAGCGTTTCGTTAACTTTAATAAGAAATTTACCATGCCCGGATACCAGTAAAACCTCCATTAATTCCATAACCGTTAATCCAACTCCGGTAGCAGATTTTGTTTTTAGTCCAACCATAACTACCATTTTTGATCCGGAAATATTTTTTGAAAATAACTCCAGTACAGATGCCATTACTTTTGATTATGATTTTGGTGATGGAGCTACTTCTGTTTACATGAACGAAAAACACAGCTATTACAAACACGGAACTTACCCTGTTAGATTAAAAATAAAAAACAGGTTTGATTGCGAAAATCAAATTACTAAAGATGTAAAAATACTTCCTGAATTTAGGTTTTGGGTGCCTAACACTTTTACTCCGGATGATAACGGTTTAAACGATGTATTTATGCCGATTACAGTTGGTGTACTAGATTATTCTTTTGAACTATTTGACCGCTGGGGAGAAAAGATATTTTCCACAAACGACCCTATGGTTGGCTGGGACGGAAAACGCAAAGGAAAAAAATGTAAACAAGATGTATACGTTTGGAAAATTAGTTTTAAAAACGAAGTAGACTTGCGTTATTATCATAAAACGGGGCATGTACTATTACTGAATGATGAAGGCAATTAGTTAAATAATAAGCCTCCGTTATTTTCCTTAAAAAAATAAACATATAATTTCTTAACTTCACTTCACAAAAATGGTAAAAAACAAATACCATATAAGTTTAGTGCTTGCCTTTTTTATTAGCATTTCAAATTCATTTGCCACCCATATTGTAGGTGGCGAACTTTACTATAGGTATTTGGGTAATTCTAAATACCGAATAACTTTAAAATTATACCGCGATTGCATTAATGGCCAAGTGCCCTTTGCCGGCCAAGGCGAAGGCTCTTCGTTACTGGATGTTTTTGATAAAAACAATGAACAATACGCTGTGTTTCCATTAGGTGAACCTGTAATTACCAAGGTGCCGGAAACAACAAATATTCCTTGCATAAAATCTCCCGGAGGTATTTGTGTAGAAGAAGGTGTTTATACTACTACCATTACTTTACCTCCAAAAACCGGAGGATATAAATTAGTTTATTCTACCTGTTGCCGTAACACCGCTATATTAAATTTAGTAAACCCCAGCTCGCAAGGCTCTACCTATTCTGCATTTATTCCGGGGCCTGAATTGGCAGCAACTAACAGCTCGCCAAGATTTAATAAGTACCCAAGCATATTTATCTGTCAAGGAAATCAAATTAATTTCGATCATTCTGCAAGCGATCCGGATGGTGACGAATTAGTATACTCTTTATGTTCTGCCTTTAATGGTTTTCCGGATACATTGGTAACGTATAAAAGTCCGTATAGCGGAAGTTATCCCATGTCGGCAACACAACCATTAACCGTGCATCCAACAACAGGGTTCATGACCGGAATTCCGAATTTACTTGGCAACTGGGTTGTGTGTGTATGCGTTAAAGAATATAGGAATGGAAATTTACTAAGCACACATTACCGCGATTTTCAATTTAATGTAATTTCATGTGCTTACTTTGTAAAAACAGACATTGCAAATCAAATAAAAAAATGCAATGAAAATACGATCAACTTTACCAACTTAAGCTTCAGTAATTTTGGATTAAATTATTTATGGGACTTTGGTGTAACAACTTCCACTAACGATACCTCTACTCAAAAAAACCCAACCTTTACTTACCCCGATACGGGCGCTTATGTAGTAACATTAATTACAAACCCCGGATTACCCTGTGCTGATACGGCAAAAAAAACATTTTATGCTTACCCTAAGTTTGATGTAAATTATATACGGCCCGCAAGTCCTAAATGTTTAAAAAACAATAATGTTACGTATAGTATAAACGGAACTTACGCAAACCACGCTCAATTTAATTTTAATTTTGGGGATAGTGCAACACCAAGTATCTCTAACCAAACACTCACTCAGGTTTCGTTTTTAACCCCTGGCACACATTTTATAAAAATATACGGCAAACAAAATGTATGTATTGATTCTATAATGGATAGTTTGCGAATTATTGATAGACCTAAAGCTAAAATAGGATTTACAACAGATAAACTTTGTCAGCCAACAACAGTTACTTTTAGCAATCAAACAGAAAGTGAATACTTATCGGCTAATATTTGGAATTTAAGTACCGGAAATACATACACCTCTTACGATGCTATACACACCTTTGAGGATAGCGGAACTTTTAATATGCAATTAACCATTTTACGTTATGGTATTTGTCCCGATACATCTATTGCCAGTATTCATCCGATAAAAATTTACCCTTCGCCTAAAGCAAATTTTAACTTAACACCAAGTGTAACAAGTATTTTTGACCCGGAAATTTTTGTAGAAAACACTTCTACTACTCCGTTTTTAGATTTTGTTTATTTTTTTGGAGATGGGTACACCTCTAATTACATCAACGAAAAACACAGTTATGTTGCACCGGGAAGTTACTTGGTAACACAATTATTAATAAATGAATTTGGTTGCGAAAGTTACTTAACAAAAGAGGTGATTATTCAGCCTGAATTCAGGTGTTGGGTTCCTAATTCATTTACGCCCGACGATAATGGCTTAAACGATACTTTTCATCCTGTAGTAATTGGAATAAAAGATTACGTTTTTGAAATTTACAGTTTAAACGGCCAAAAAATATTTGAAACCAAAAATCCTGCTATAGGTTGGGATGGAAAAGTAAAAGGTAAAATTAGCAAACAAGATACCTATGTTTGGCTACTAAAATTTACCAATGAATTAAGCGGAAAAGCCGAAACTAAAACCGGACATGTAACATTAATTGGAAGTCAAGAATAAACTACGCTTTTATTCCCTGCAATAATTTATTAATAATTTCTTTTGTTTCAGTTATCGTTTTTAAATCCTTTTCCATTGAAACAACATCTTTACTCTCTTTTTTTGCAGTTTCAATTTTTGATTTCATTTCGCTTTCTTTTTTACTCCAAATACTTACCATGTCTTTTAATCCTTTCATGGCGCCCATTTTTGTAAATTTCCCTCCTTCTTGTGCAATCCCTTCAAAATCTTGCGCAGCAGTAATAGCAGGGATAGATGAGTTTAATTTTTTTGCAAACTTAATATAATTGCTTAGGTAAGATATTAATTCAAAGCCACCAAAGTATTTTAAATTTTTGTTGTAGAAAGATAAATCACTTTCACTGCCATGATTTGCATATAAAGCTGCTAATGGATACAAAATATCTTTACTTGGTTCATCTTTAAATATTTTCGCTTTTTCAAGAGCAAGTTTTGGGTCTTTTTTTACAAAATAATCTAAAGCTTCGCCACCTATTGCTAAAGATGGTTCAGCTAATGCCTTGTCGTTTATGTCATCTAATCCGCTGTGGTTAGGATAATTTTTATTTATAAATTCTAATGCCCTTGCTCTTACGGTAGTTTTAGAATCGTTTTTGTAAATAGCAAGCATTAAGGTTTTCAAATCCGCTTCTTTTTCTTTAGCCAAAGCGTTTAATTTACCTATTGCATATTGTCTAATTCTATAATATTTATCGTTCTCGGCAGCCCATTTAATTATGGCGTAAGCTTTATCTTCGGTAATACTTTTGTTTATTTCCTCTAAAGCTTCTGTCCTGTCTTGATACAACGGAGCGTTTTTATATTGGAAAATATACTCGTCTAAAGTTTTTTTGTAATCAATTACTGCTAAAAGCTGTCTTTCAGCATCAAAATTTACCAACTCCGGTTTTGATTCTGTCTTAAACTTAAAAGTTTGTTTTACATCCTTTATAGTAATAAAATGTCTTTCTGCCTTTCCATTAACATATACATCAACAAACAATGGTAATTCATAAAGAGGTGCAATTTTAAAATCTTGTTTTTGTTCAACTGTAAGTTCTACTACTTTATCAGTTGCATTGTAATTTTGTTGGATTTCTAATTCCGGATGTCCTTTTTCAAAAAACCATTGATTAAAAAACCAATTCATATCACGCCCGGTAACTTCTTCAAAAGCTAAACGTAAATCATGAATTTCAGCTGCCTGGAATTTTTTGTTTTCTAAGTACTTCTTTAGTGATGCAAAAAAAGCATCATCACCCACTGCTTTTCTAAGCATGTGTAAAATTTGTCCGCCTTTATTATAACTAAACCCGTCAAACATATCTTCGCGGTGTTTATAATCAAAGCGTATTAAGTTCACTTGCTTTTCCGAAGCCATGTAACCGCTTCTGCTTCCCAAATGATGCTGGTCTGCTGCATCTCTTCCAAACTTATATTCTTGCCAAAGGTATTCACCATATGTTGCAAAACTTTCGTTTAAGGGCAAATTACTCCAGCTTTCGCAAGTAACTAAATCGCCAAACCACTGATGAAATAATTCGTGAGCTATAATATCTTCGCCTTTGTTACCGTCTAAAATTTCGCGGGTGGTAGAATAAACTGCAAAATCTCCATGCAAAGTTGCGCTTGTGTTTTCCATAGCACCACTTACATAATCTCTTACCACAATTTGTGCATACTTTGGCCATGCATAATCAACCCCTAATTTTTTCGAATAAAAATCAATCATTTCGCGCGTGTTTCCAAAAATTGTATTGGCGTGTACTTCGTATTCGGGTTCTACATAATAACTTATTTCTTTTCCTTTCCAAGGCTCAGCAACTACTTTCTTAAATTGCCCAATGCCCATCATAAATAAATACGGAGCATGTGGTAAATCCATTTTCCAATAATCTGTTTTAGTTCCGTTTCCATTGTTTTTAGATTCTACTAACACTCCGTTTGAAAGTGTGGCAAATTTTTCCATTACGGTAATGTATACCTCTTGTGTTGTTTTTTGATTGGGGCTATCAATAGTTGGGAACCAAGCAGAGCTGGATTGTGTTTCTCCTTGTGTCCATATTTGCTGCATTTTATGTTGGTTCTTATTGTCAGGATTAATAAAATACAACCCTTTATCTCCGCTAATTGCATTGCTACCGCCTTGTTCTAATTCATCTGGTTTTGCGGTGTATTCAATTTCTAAAATGTAAGCTTCGTTGGCTGTAAATTCTCTTCCTAAAGTAATTTTTATAGAATCGTTTTCGTATATAAAAGTAGAATTAACAGGAATGGTTTTTTCTATCGCAAATTCTTCCTTTTTACCTTTAACTGTTTTTGTTTCGTAGGCAAAAGCCAGTTCAGAAAGTTTAACCGATTTAATATCCATACCACGTGCATTTAAATAACACATTTTTGTTGGGTAAAAATGTGGTTTTAATTTTATGGTAGCTTTTCCGTTTACATAACGGTTAGCCCAATCAAAACTTACTTCTAATTTTGTGTGTACCAAATCATTTATTAATGTATTAGAAGCCTGATATAATGCTTTTTTAGGCGGAGCATTCTCCTTCTTTTTTGTTGTATCGGTAGCAACTACATTTTCTTTATTTGCAGCTGTATTTTTTTTACTAGATTGGCAGGTATAAAATACCGGAGATAGTATAATTAATGCGTAAACAATTTTAAGTCTCATTCTTTATAATTTTAAGCACAAAAATGATATTAATTTACTGGAAACCAAAATTATAATGCATAAAATATGCTACTGGTTTAAATTAGTGATAAACAGCGTTAAAAAAGGATGTATTATCTGTATTTAAATGGGTTTTCTATTTTTAACAACATAGCGCGACACAAAAATACTTACTTCGTAAAGTAAATACATGGGTACGGCAACAACCATTTGTGAAGTAACATCGGGGCTGGGGGTTATAACTGCAGCGGCAATAAGTATAACTACAACGGCATGCTTACGATATTTACTCATAAACTCGGGCGTTAATAAAGTCATTTTTGTAAGGAAATAAACCAATACCGGCATTTCAAAAATAATTCCCGATACCAAAGTCATGGTAGATATTAATGAAACATAATCGTCAAAGGTGTTATTGGTTTGCACAATACCGCTATCAGAAACTTGGTAATTGATGAGAAAATTATAACTCATAGGAAAGAGTAAAAAATACCCAAAAAAAACGCCTATTAAAAAAAGTACAGAAGCAATTAAAATAAAAAGTTTAACCGGGCCTAATTCTTTATCCTTCAAGGCAGGTCTTATAAATTTCCATAACTCCCACAATACGTAAGGAAAACCTAGAATTAAACCCACCATTAAGGCAATCCACATATGATTAAAGAATTGTTCGGAAGCACTAAGTGTTTGCAAGTGTGCTGTTTTAACCGTTATACACATTACATCGCCACCTCCTAATTTGTAGCCTAAAGAACAAAGTGCGCGGTAAGAAATAAAATCTTGCTGAAGTGGACCAAAAATAATTTTATCGAATACAATGTTATTAAATACAAATGCGCTAATGGCAAACAAAGCAATTACCAAAGCACTACGCACTAAATGCCAACGAAGGGCTTCTAGGTGTTGCAAAAACGACATTTCTGTAGCTCCACCTTCACTATCCGTATTTTTATCAAAAATTCCCATGTAAAGAGGTACAAAGGTAAGATTTAAAGGCGTTTATCAAAAACTGAATTATGTTGGCTTAAAGTGTCATAAAAACATACCTTTGCATGGTATGAAAACCATATATGCCATACCCGGCCTAGGAACAACAAAAGAGCTTTTCTCAAAACTACAACTGAATAATTGCCGCTTAGAAGTTTTAAATTGGCCGGCACCTAAAGAAAAAATGAGTTTAAAGGAATATGCTAAGGAATTTATTGGGCAAATTAAAACCGATGGGGAAATTTATTTAATGGGCGTTTCGCTAGGTGGTATGTTATGTTCTGAATTGTCTCACCTTACAAATTCAAAAAAAACAATTTTAATTTCATCGTGTAAAACAAAAAAAGAATTGCCTTTTTTAATACGACTTTTAAAAATTATTCCACTTCACAAAGTATTTTCTGAAAAACTTCTTCGAAAAATTGCCACCCATTCTAATTGGTTTTTAGGTTTTGAAAAAGATTACGAAGATGAGTTTGTTGCTATGCTAAACAGTATGCCTGAAAATTATGTAAAGAGAACCATTGAGATGGTTGTGGATTGGAAAAATGAGTTGGCTCCTAAAAACGCTATCCACATTCATGGCACGGCAGATAGATTGCTAACTTATAAAAATGTACAGGCAGATTATCCAATTAAAAACGGATCTCATGCCATGATTATTTATCAAGCGGATGAAATTAGTAAAATTGTGAATGAAATTGTACGTGATTAATTTACCACTTACCTCCTGAGCCGCCGCCGCCAAAACTTCCGCCACCAAAACCGCCAAAACCACCACCCGATGAACGACTTCCGCCAAAGCTGCTACCGCGGTATGCTCCACCGCCATAATAAGTTCCACCGGAATAGGAACCGCCCCCTTTTTTAAAGGAAATTAAAATAATAATAACAATAATAATAACAACAACTATGGCCGTATTGTTTTTTGCTTTTCTAGCAACTTCAAAATTATATTCACCTTTTGATATTTTTTCAAGTACATCAACGGCTGCTATTAATGCTCCATAATTATCTCCCTCTTTTAAATGAGGAACCATTTCCTTTTCTCTTACGGCCTTAGTTGCTAAATCGGGGATAGCGCCTTCTAGCCCATATCCAACTGCAATAAATAAATCGCGCTCGCCCTCGCCGCCGGTTGGTTTAATTAATATTACAATTCCGTTATTAAATTCTTTGCTTCCTACACCCCACTTAGTACCTAATTGAAAAGAAAAATCAGAGGCAGGTAAACCATTTAAATCGTCAACAATTACAATACAAATTTGATTGGATGTTTGATGATAAAACTCCTCTAAACGATTCTCCAGTTCTTTTGCCTGAAATTCATCAATAAAGTTTTTAGAAGCGGTTAAATCATTATAAAGCTTTGGAGGATTGGGCTTATCGGGTATTTGAGAAAATGATTTAAACGAAAATACAAATAGCAATAAAAATATGAGTTGTTTTATTTTCAAAATACTAATAAGAAATTTCGTTAGACAACTCGTTTCTATCTCCTTCTTGAATCGGAAAAAAGGCTTTTAATTGTTCTCCGCACATTAAAATGCCCTTTTCTAGCCCTTCTATAATTTCATTTTTTGCAAAATGTTCAAATGCAGTACTCTTTATTTCGCTCCAAAAATTTGTAGGCACTTTTTGGTTAATCCCGTCATCTCCCCAAATTGCAAATTCGTGATGCTTTATATTTACATAAAATAAAATACCATTTCTTTCTTTCGTTTCATGCATTTTTAATTTCACAAAAACTTCTTTTGCTCTTTCTAAAGGATCTATTGAAAGTGTTTTATCAAAATGTACACGAATCTCACCCGATGTTTTTAATTCGGCTTTTTGAATAGCGCTAATCAGTTGTTTTTCCTGATTTTTTGTAAGTGGCGATTTTCTAAAAAACATTTTTAAAACTCAACTTTAGGTGCTTTTTCTGCTCCTGCTTCTGCTTCAAAATAAGCAGCGTCTTTATAACCCCACGCAAATAAGCTAGCGGGTATTTTTTTAATAGAAGCATTAAATACTTTTACGGACTCGTTATACTTCATACGTTCTACCGAAATTCTATTTTCGCAACCTTCTAACTCTACGCGTAAATCAGAAAATGCCTGATTGGCTTTTAACTCCGGGTAATTTTCTGTTATCATTAACAAACGGCCCAATGCAGAAGAAATTTCTCCTTGTGCTTGTTTAAACTTAGCCATACTGTTTTCATCCAGCTTAGTAGGGTCAACCGTAATTTGTGTTGCCTTAGCGCGCGCTGCTACAATTCCTTCTAACGTTTCTTTTTCAAAATTTGCTTGCCCTTTAACTGTAGCAACAATATTGGGAATTAAATCCAATCGTCGCTGATACTGACTTTCTACCTGCTTCCATTGTGCTTTAACTCCTTCGTTTAAATCAACAAACTTGTTACGTTTATTGCATCCGTACATTAAAAAAAATGCCACAAATAATCCAATGGCTCCTAAAGTTATTGCTCTTTTCATTTTTTAAATTTTTATAAAGGTAATTAAAATTGTAATAGCGAGAATTTAACAATTGTTAAGCGGTTATAAATTGACAAGAATGGCTAAAGCGGCATTGGAATTAGGCCACCTTTAAGCCAATCACGCAAACATCATCTACTTGTTCTAAATTTCCTTTCCAGGAATCAAAATTTTCTCCCAAGGCAATGGTTTGATTTTCGAAAGTAGTGCCCGAAATGTTTAATAAAAATTCATGCAGTTTTTTATACATTAATTTTTTTCCTTTAGGCCCTCCAAATTGATCTGCATAACCATCTGTAAATAAATATAAAGTATCTGCTTTATCCAATTTTATAGAGTGTAGCGTAAAATCTTCTTTACGTTCTCCGTAACCAACCGGCATTCTATCTCCACTTAATTCTATTAACTGATTTTCTCTAATTAATACCGGGCGATTATTTGCTGCCGAATATGTAATTTCCTTAGTGTCTTTATTTAAACAAAGTAATATTCCATCAAAGCCGTCTTTTTGCCCCTCTTTACTAATGTTGTCAATTAATTTTTGACGAACATAATTAAACACCTCGTTTGGCTTTAAAATATTTTTTTCACCAATTGCTTCATTTAAAAATGATATGCTTAACAAACTCATAAATGCGCCGGGCACGCCATGTCCGGTGCTATCGCAAACTGCTAAATAAAATAAATTATTTTTTTGTGTAGCCCAATAAAAATCTCCTGAAACAATGTCTTTTGGTTTAAAGTAGATAAAATTATTTGAAATGTTTTCACTAATAAATTCTTTATGTGCTAAAATAGTAGTTTGAATACGCTTTGCATACATAATACTATCTAAAATTTCTTTTCGGCTTTGTTCTACTAATTCTTTTTGTTGCTGCAAAATGATGTTCATTCTCTTTTGCTTCTTTAGATTTTTAAATGAAATATAAGAGAAAACGAAAACAAGTAATAAAATACCTGCAATAAAATAAAACATAATGCGTTGTGTTTGCAACGATTTTTTTGCAATTTCTTTATCTTGTACTAATAATTTATTCTCTTTTTCTTTAGATTCTGTATCATACTTTGTTTGCAACTCGTACAATTTATTTCGGCTATCGCCATTATATAATGAGTCTTTTAAATTATTGTACTTTTTATAATAGGCTAAGGCTTGTTCTGCATTTCCTTTCTTTTCAAACAGCTTAAATATTTGAAGACAAATTGCTTTTTGATTATCCACAGCTTTATCTTCTTCGGCAATTTGAAGCGAACGGAAATAATAATTTAAAGCAGAATTCAATTTGTCTTTACTAAAATCAATGTTTCCTAAAATTTGATTGATTAAACAAATACCATAACGATTATTAAACCGTTCCATTAGTGGTAAGGATTTGCGTGCGTAAAAACTGGCCGAATCTAAATTACCGCTTAGGTTATATGTTTCAGCCATGTTCGCATAAACATACGCCGAAAAATTATCTTTATTTGCATTTTCAAAAACGCCTCTGGAGTAATGAAGTTCGTGCACAGACTCGCTGTATTTCTCCATTTTATTATAAACGCTGCTTAGACCAACGGCTGCTGTTGCCTTAGCTAGCTTACTATTTGCTTTTTCGGCCTGTTCGCTTGAAAGTGTATAAAATTCTAAGGCTTTTTCAAATTTTTCAAGCCCTAAATAAGTATTGCCAATTGAATTGCTAACGGTAGATGCCTTTTTGTAATCTTTTAGCTGATCATAAATTCTTGCAGAAACTAAAAACGATTCTAAAGCTATTTCATAAAATCCTCGTGCATTATTAAACTCGCCTAAACTTTGATGTGCCATTGCTTCACCTCTGCGAAAATTTATTTTTTTGGCCCAGTCTAAACTTTTCTTACCGCACTCTTCTGCTTTATTTGGATCTGTTTCTTGGTAATATTTTGCTAATTCGTAATAGTAATAATTCTTTATTGTATCAACGGAAGATTTATTAACAAGATTAATTAAGGAGTCAGCAAAATTATCTTTTTGCGAAAAAGAGCTAAGCGATAAACAAATGATTAAAAGCGAAAATATTTGTTTCATTTTTAAAGTTTAAAACTTCAGTCCAATAACACAAACGTCATCAATTTGCTCTAAATTCCCTTTCCACTCATCAAATTTTTGTGTTAAAATTTCTGATTGCTTTAACAAAGATAACTTACTAATTGAATAAATCAACTCGTTAAGTTTTTTGTACATGAATTTTTTTCCTTTTGGTCCGCCAAACTGATCGGCGTAGCCATCTGTAAATAAATATAACTGATCGCCTTTATTTAATTTTACTGTATTTAATGTAAAATCTTGCTGACGTTCGCCATAACCAACCGGCATCCTGTCTGATGATAATTCTACTACACCTTCATTTGAAATTAATAATGGCGGATTATAGGCTGCTGAATAGTTTACCTCGCCGGTTGTTTTATTAATACAAAGTAGTGTTCCGTCAAAACCATCTTTTTGGCCTTCTTTACTTATATTTTTTATTAATTTGCTTCTAACGTAGTTAAATACTTCGTTTGGTGCGGTAATGTTTTTTTCGTTAATAGCTTCATTTAAAAACGACATGTTTAATAAACTCATAAATGCGCCGGGAACGCCATGTCCGGTACTATCGCAAACAGCTAAATATACCAACTCATGTGTTTCTGATTTAACCGAAGTAAACTTTTGAGTTGCCCAATAAAAATCTCCGCTTACAATATCTTTTGGTTTAAATAAAACAAAACTTTCTTTAAAGGTTTCATTAAATAAATTGGTTTCCGACATTAATGCTAATTGAATTTTTTTAGCGTACTGAATACTATCTGTTATATCCTTATTTTTTTCCTCAATAATTGCTTTTTGTTTAAACACTTCATTTGTTCTTTCTTTTACTTTTTCTTCCAGGTTTTCGTAAAGTGCTGCATTATCGATAGCAATTGCAACCGAGTTCGCTAAATTTCGCAAAATATTTAATTGATACTCTGAATAAGCATTTTTAGAAAAACTTTGCACAGTTATTACGCCAATTTTTACATCTTTAGAAAAGAGCGGCATATAAATTATGGAAAGAGGAATATCTCCGGCTACGGGTGCTTTTATATTTTTTATGTACTTATTATACTCGGTATGTAAATCATTAATTAATATTTCTTTCTCGTTTTCAAACGACCAAACAGCAAACCTGTCTTTGTCTTTCAAGAAAAATTCGAAGTAAGGCATTTTAACCGATCGCTCTATAAATCCTGGGAACTGCAGGCTTTGAGTTTTTTCGTTAAATAATCCTATACCAAAGGATTCGGCACTCATTAAATTATTAATATGTTCGTAAGCCATTGAAACAATTGTTTCAACAGAAAGCGACGAAGTAATAACTTTTGAAATTTGAGCAATTAATTTGGTGTCGTTAAAGTTTTTCTCGAGTTGTTCTTTCTGTTGCGTTACTTCTTTTGTTCTTTCAATAACTCTTTGTTCCATTGTTTCATAAAGCGAAGCGTTATCAATCGCTATTGCTACATATACCGCTAAATTCTTTAAAATTTGTACATGGTAATCGGTATAGCTATTACGTTTAAAACTTTGCACAGTTATAACACCCAGCTTTTTATCTTTTAAAACAAGAGGTAAATAAATAATGGATTCAACATTTTGCCCCATTAAAGGTGGTACGTAATTAGAAATATAATGTTTTATTTCTCTAAGAAAATTATTGATTACTATTTCTCTATTTTGATAGAAACAAACATTGGTTAAACGGTTTACATCTTGTTTTTCATAAACAATATTTTCAAACTTTTCTGATCCCTCTATATAAGATGGATAAACAATTTGATCTGTTTGGGAATTAAACACACCTATACCAAATCCGGTTGCATCCATTAGATTATTAACGTTAGAATAAACTTTGTCAATAATTTCAGAAATAGACAACGTTGATGTGATGGCTTTACCAATTTCACTTAACAATCTGGTGCTTTCATTGGCTCTCTCAATTTCTTCTTTTTGTCTTACCACTTCTTTAGTACGCTCATTTACCTTTTCTTCTAAATTTTGGTAAAGTGCGGCGTTATCTAATGCAATACCTACTGAAACTGCCAAGTTTTTAAGTATGTTGTATTGATAATCGCTGTAAGCATTTTTTTCAAAACTTTGAACGGTAATTACCCCTATTGCTTTTTCTTTAGAATAAATTGGGAGATATAATATAGAGGTAGAGTCCTTACCGGATATAGGCGCTTGAATTCCTTTTATGTAGTTAACATATTCAATTGTATAATCGTTAATTACAATGTCTTTTTCGCCGGTAAAACATTGGGCTGCCAATCTGTTAGGGTCATCTGCACGATATGCAAAATCTTCCATTATTTGATTGTTTTCTACAAAACCTTTAAACTCTAGGTTGCCACTTTTTTGATCGTACAAGCCAATACCAAAACAAGTAGCATCCATTAATTTATTTACATTTTGATAAACCTTAGAAATAATTGTTTCTACCGAAAGAGAAGAACTAATGTCTTCTGCAATTTGGCCAAGCAATCGCGTATTTTCGTAAGCAATTCTAATTTCCTCTGTTCTTTCTTCAACACGCTCTTCTAAATTCTGATATAAACTTGCATTGTCAATTGCACTTGCCATATACACGGCCAAGTTTCTCAAAATATTTAAATGATACTCTTTATATGCATTGGTATTAAAACTTTGAACAGAAAGCACACCAATATTTCTCCCTTTTAATGAAAGGGGAATGTAAATTACAGACTGAGGATTTTCTCCGGCAACGGGTTTATAATTTGCATCTTTTACGTATTTGGGAAATTCTGTTAACCAATCGTTAATCACAAACTCTTTGTTTTCTTTAAAACAAATGGTGGCCACTCTTTCTTTATCTAAGGAATAAGAAAAGGGCGGTAGTTTATTTCCCTTCTCAATAATGCAGGGGTGATACAAGTCGTTTTCTGCTTCGCGGTAAACACCAATTCCAAAAGCAGCAGCATCCATCAATTTGTTTACGTGATCGTAAACCTTTGTAATAATCCCTTCTATTGATAAAGTGCTTGATATTTCTTTTCCTATTTCACTTAATAAACGCGTATTTTCATACGTGCGTTCAACTTCTTCTTTTTGCTTTACAACTTCTAAAGTTCTTTCTTTTACTTTCTCTTCTAAATTTTCGTAAAGCGCAGCATTATCTAATGCAATACCTATAGAAAGTGCTAAGTTTTTTAAAATATTTACATGGTAATCTGTATACGCGTTTTTATCAAGTGCTTGTACCGATATTACTCCAATGGTTTCGTTTTTTGAGAACAAGGGTAAATATAAAACCGACATGTTATCATTTCCCTGAACGGGTTTACGTTCAAGTTTAATATACTTTGAATGTTCCGTTACAAAATCATTAATTACAATTTCTGTATTGTTTTTAAAACAAATGGATGCCAATCTGTTTTGGTCTTTAGTATCAATCGTAAAATAGGGCAATACTTGTAAATTCTCCATAAAGCCCGAAAACTCAAGATGATCCGTTTTTGTGTTAAAGATTCCTATTCCGAAAGAATCGGCTTTCATTAACTGGTGTATGTTTTTATATACGGAAGAAATAATGGTTTCAACGGATAAAGATGAACTTAGTTCTTTAGAAATCTCTCCAATTAATCGGGTATCATCGTAATTTTTTTCTATTTCTTCTGTTCGCTCACGAACTCTATCTTCCAAATTAGTGTACAACGAAGCGTTATCTATGGCTATTGCAACGTAAACTGCTAAACTCTTTACAATTTGCAAATGATATTCTTTATAAGAATTTTGCTTAAAACTTTGTACAGTAATTACTCCAATTTTTTTGTTGTTATGAGTAATGGGCACATAAATAATCGACTCCGGGTTATCTCCTTCTTTGGCTTGATAATCTTGTACCTTGTTACTTTTTACAAACTCTTCGCTAAAATTATTAATGATGTAATCATTTTGAGTGGTATAGCACCAAACAGCAGGACGATCAACATCTTTTAAACTATAACTGTAAGGCATTAAGTTTTTCTTCCTTTCAATTGTTGCAGGAAAAACTATTTCATTCGATTTTTCGCGATACACTCCAATACCAAAACAGGTTGCATCCATTAAGGTATTTATATTACCATAAACTTTATTAATAATTTCATTGATTGAAAAAGTTGCTGAGATATCTTTGCCTATTTGACTTAAAACTTTTGTATTCTCATACGTTTTTTCAATCTCTTCTTTTTGAAGTACCACTTCTGCCGTACGCTCCTTCACTTTTTCTTCCATGGTTTCGTATAGCGCAGCATTATCAAAGGCAATTGCAGTATAAGTTGCTAAATTTTTAAGGATGTCAACATGATAATCAGTATATGCATTTTTACGGAATGATTGTACAGTGATAGCTCCTAAAACACGATCTCCCAACGCAATTGGCACCATAACGGCCGATTGTGGTGTATCACCACCTACCAGTGTTGCTTCGGTTAAATACTTTTTGTAATCAACCATAAAGTCGTGTAAAATAAGTTCTTTTCTATTTTTAATTACCCATGCTGAAAAATTACGTTTAGGATCTGCCGGTAACGATTTTCCCTGATGGTCGCGCTTCAGTTTTTCTATTTCATATTTATACTCAATGGTATCTGTGTTTTCATTATAAACTCTAACACCAAAGGATTCAGCATCCATTAACTTATAAATATATTTATGAAGGCGTTCAAATACATCTTCAAAATTTAGAGTTGAAGTAATATGTTGGCCTATTTCACTTAATAAACGATTATTTTGGTAAGCTGTATCAATTTCCTTTGTTCTTTCCTTTACACGCTCTTCCATGCCGGTATACAAACCTGCATTATCAATGGCAATAGCAATATAAACAGCTAAACTTCGAAGCATTTCTACCTCGTAAGATTTATAAGCATTCTTTTTAAAACTTTGTACGGTAATTACTCCTAAAACTTTTTCTTTTAATTTTAAGGGCAGGTATATAATAGATTCAACCACTTTGCCCTGTAAAGGTGCCTGCACATAACCAACATACTGCTCTATTTCGTTTTTGAAATCATTAATAATGATGTCTTGTTTACGAGTATAACATATACTCGCAAGCTTATCGGGTTCGTTAATTTCATAACTTACCGTATCATATCTTTCATCCCCTTCTATGTATAATGGAAATTCAATTTTTTTTGTTTCAGTATTCACAACTCCAATACCAAAACCTGAAGCATCCATTAAATTGTTTACACTTGAATAAACATTGTTTACAATATCTTTTACCGAAAGTAAAGATGTAATTTCGTTTCCAATTTCACTTAATAATTTTGTGTTTTGATAGGTTTTTTCAACTTCTTCTTTTTGTTTAACAACTTCCAAAGTTCTTTTCTGAACTTTTTCTTCCAATAATTCAAATAGATTGGCGTTTTCTAAAGCAATTGCGGTATAAGTGGCTAGTGTTTTTAAAATATCGAGGTGATAATCTGTATACGCATTCTTCTCAAAACTTTGTACAGTTATACAACCCAAAACTCTATCATTAATTAATATGGGACTAAAAATAAGCGAGTGCGGCATATCGCCGGTAACTACAATTATTTTATTGGTGTACTTTTTATACTCTTTTTCATTATCATTTATAAAAATCTCTTTTTTATTGGTAACACACCAAACAGAGTAATTGTCTTTGTCCTCCATCGAAACCTCTATGGGTGCATTTCTTACTCCTTTTTCTATTCCGTATTTATATTCAATTACATTACGTTCACGGTCGAATAATCGTACACCAAAAAATCCGGCATCCATTAATCCGGACACATAGGTATTCAGCTTAGAAAATATTTCTTCAAAATTAATGGCAGAAGTAATTTGTTGGCCTAGTTCGCTTAATAATTTATTATTTTGATAGGCTTTTTCTATTTCCTCTTTTCGTGAAACAACTTCTGCTGTACGCGATTCTATAATTTTTTCTTGCTCTAAATACAACTTTGCATTATCTAGTGCAATAGCTGTGTAAGAGGCAAGGTTTCTAAGAATATTTACATGATAATTATTGTAAGCATTTTTAGAAAAACTTTGCACAGTAATTACCCCTACTGTTACTTCTTTTACCACCAAAGGAAGATAAACAACAGATAGAGCAATTTTTCCGAATGTTGGCACTAGTTTTTTAGAAACATACTTTTTTATGTCTTCATCAACATCATTCATTACAATTTCGGTTGCATTAGAAAAACAGATGGTTGCAAGTTTTTCCTTATCACTTAAATCATATGTAATGTTGTTAAACTTTTCTCCTCCCTCAATAAATAAAGGGAATACAATTTGGTTGTTTTCACCATTATATAAGCCCACACCAAAACCGGCAGCATCCATTAATTTATTTACGCTATCATAAACCGTTTCTGCAATTGCGCTTACATTTAATTGCGAAATAATTTTCTGGCCAATTTCTCCAAGTAATACTAAATTTTCAGAATAATTCTCAAGCTCTTTTGCTCTTTGTTCTAAAGTTACTTTTTCGTTTTGGGATTGCAACATTTTGTGCTGCATTTCAACACTTCTAACTACCTGAGCCGTTGTTTCTGTTATTACCTCATCGCGTGTTGCAGAAAACTTTTTGTAATATTCAATTGCCTTTTTATAATCGCCAAGCTTTTCGTAAACAACCGCTAATTTTTCACTGGCCTTAAAAACACCTTCTTTTGAATTAATAACTTCAGCCAGTTCACTTGATTGATGAAGCAATTGAATACTTTCTTCCAACTCTCCTTTATCAATTAAAAAAACTCCTTTGTTTAAAAGTGAAATTACTTCGCCGGCCTTAAAACCAATTTCACGTCGTAATTCTAAACTCTTGTCAAAATATTGTATTGCTTCTTTCTCCTTTTTTAATGCTGCGTATGTTCTACCTAATCCGTCCAATGCAAAAGCCTCTACTTGTTTGTTTCCAAGCTCGGCCGACATAGCTGCGCATTTAAGATAATATTCCAAGGCCTCTTTATAATTCCCTAAATTGTAATGCGCTTCCCCTATTCCATCTAATACTTTTATGTAAATATCTTTGTTGTTGTGTTTCACACACAAATTCTGGCTTTCTAAAAGCACTTCTAAGGCTTTGTGATTTTCCTGTATCCCGTAATACACAGTACCCAAGCCGTTTAATCCATCGGCCATTCCCAACTCATCGCCAATTTCCTTGCTTATATTGTAGCAATTATTGTAAAATTTAATTGCTGAATCGTAATCGGAAATATATCGGAAGTTTGCACCAACCGAATAATTCGTTTCAGCTTCATTTTTTTTATCTCCCAATTCAGAAAATAAAGAAATTGCTTCTAAACTATATTTAAGTGCATCTTGGTTTTTTGAAATCCACACATTGGCAGCACCCAAGGTTTTTAGTGCATGCGCTTTTCCAATTTTATAATTGACTCTTTCAGATAATAATAAAGCTTTTTCACTTAACTCAATTGCTTTAACAGGGTCTTTTCTATTAAGCAACCAAGCATCGCTATTTAGCAGATTAATTTCTTGAACCTGTATATTGTCAATTACATTTTGCATTCAACTTAACAAGGTAAGAAAAATTTTATTGGAATTGAAATGTCAAATACAGTGTAATTATTTGATAATCTGCGCTTTACAATGCTTGTTTTTTAAATTTACGTTTTAACGGGTTATAACATTGTTTAAATGCTAAACGGAATTAGAATAAAATAAAAAAACTCTGCAGTAAATTAAATTACAAACAGAAATTTTTAATATAAAAACAATGTTAGTTTTTTGGTTTTAAGAAAGTAAAAAACGAAAACAAGCCAAATAAACCATATAGCCCGGGCATCTCGTAAGCAAAGCCCAAACAGCCCAAAAACCCTAAGAACCCTAAGTATCCGAGATGTTTTGTTTTCATTTTATGCAACAACGTTTTCTTCCATATACGCTTCTATTGGCGCACAAGAACAAACCAAATTTCTATCGCCATAAGCATTATCTACTCTTGCAACGCTTGGCCAAAATTTATTTGCTTTTACCCACTTTAAAGGATAAACTGCTTTTTCGCGGCTATAAGGTTTATCGTAAGAATCAGAAATAATTAATTTAGCAGTATGCGGTGCGTTTTTAATAACGTTATTTACTTTATCTGCTTTTCCATCAATTATTTCTTGAATTTCCTTTCTTATTTCAATCATTGCATCGCAAAAACGATCTAACTCTTCTTTGCTTTCACTTTCGGTTGGCTCAACCATTAGCGTATTAACTACAGGAAACGCAACGGTTGGCGCATGAAATCCATAATCCATTAAACGTTTCGCCATATCAGCAACCTCAACACCACTTGCCATTTTAAACTCGTTGCAATCTAAAATCATTTCGTGTGCACAACGTCCTTTAGAGCCCGTGTATAAAATTTTGTAATGATCTTTTAAAACTTCTTTCATGTAATTGGCATTTAAAATTGCAATTTCTGTTGCTGCTTTTAGGCCATCGCTACCTAGCATTTTAATATACCCATAACTAATTAATAAAATTAAAGCGCTGCCAAAAGGTGCCGAACTTACAGCGTGAATTCCTTTTTCACTTCCTGTATTTACAATGGTGTGTGATGGTAAATAAGGTGCCAATTTTTCTACTACACCAATTGGTCCCATACCGGGGCCACCACCACCATGTGGAATAGCAAATGTTTTATGCAAGTTTAAATGACAAACATCGGCGCCAATATTACCGGGAGAGGTTAATCCAACTTGCGCATTCATGTTTGCGCCATCCATATAAACTAAGCCACCATTATCGTGTATTACTTTTGTAATTTCAGTAATTCCTTCTTCATATACACCATGAGTACTTGGGTAAGTAATCATGATGCAACTTAATTTTTCTTTATGTTGTTCTGCTTTTGCTTTTAAATCATTAATATCTACGTTTCCTTTATCATCGCACTTTACAACAACAATATCCATACCGGCCATTGCCGCACTTGCAGGATTTGTACCATGCGCAGATTGTGGAATTAAAGCAACATTACGATTTGCACCACCGTTTGCAATATGATATTGACGAATAACCATTAAACCTGCATATTCTCCTTGCGCACCTGAGTTAGGTTGAAAACTCATTTTAGCAAAACCTGTAATATTACTAAGGTCTTTGTCTAATGTTTCAATTAACTCTGCATAACCTGCCGCCTGATTTACCGGCACAAAAGGATGAATGTTTGCAAACTCGGGCCATGTTAATGGAATTAGTTCAGATGCCGCATTTAACTTCATGGTACACGATCCTAATGAAATCATAGAATGTACAAGCGATAAATCTTTGTTTTCCAATCGCTTTATATAGCGCATCATTTCGCTTTCGCTGTGATACGAATTAAAAATTGGGTGCGTTAAATATTCTGATTTACGATTTAAAACTGAAGCTTTAATTAATTCTGATTTTACAGGAGCAGTAATTGCTTTTGCACCAAAAACAGAAAGTATATCGTTAATATCGTTAAGTTCTATTGTTTGATCTAAAGAAATAGCCACTTGTTTATCATCTACATAACGGAAATTTATTTCTTTGCTTTCTGCTGCACCAATAATTTTTTTTGCGTCACATGCAACTACAATGGTATCAAAATAGATTTTGGTGTTTATACTTAAACCCGCTTTCTTTAATTCTTCTGCAATTGTAAAAGTGGCATTATGTACGCCCTGCGCAATTGCTTTTATTCCCTCTTTACCGTGATACACCGCATACATACTCGCCATAATGGCCAATAGCGCCTGCGCTGTACAAATGTTAGAAGTTGCTTTATCACGTTTAATATGTTGTTCGCGCGTTTGCAAAGCCATGCGTAAAGCCTGATTTCCTTCTGCATCAACACTTACACCAATAATACGGCCGGGTATTAAACGTTTGTAATCTTCTTTACATGTAAAAAATGCAGCGTGCGGACCACCATAGCCTAAGGGAACACCAAAACGTTGCGAGTTACCATAAACTACATCGGCTCCCCACTCGCCCGGAGGTGTTAGTAAAGCCAATGCTAACAAATCAGAACCCACTGCTACTTGTATTTCAAGTGATTTACATTTTTCAATATACTTACTATAATCAACAGCTTCTCCATTAATGTCTGGGTACTGAATAACAGAACCAAAATAACTTGCATCCAAATTTGTTGTATTCAAGTCGCCAACTACCACTTCAATTCCAACCGGATTAGAGCGAGTTTTAATAACATCTATTACTTGTGGGAATAGGGTATTGCTTAAAAATAATTTATTGGCGTTGTTTTTTTGTTTTTCTCTGCTTCGGTTGCTGTAAAACATAAATACTGCTTCTGCAGCGGCTGTTGCTTCATCTAACAAACTTGCATTGGCAATGGGCATGGCTGTTAAATCCATCACCATTGTTTGAAAATTTAAAATTGCTTCTAACCTTCCTTGCGCAATTTCTGCCTGATAGGGGGTGTAAGCAGTATACCATCCCGGATTTTCTAAAATATTCCGTTGAATAACAGCTGGTAAAATGGTATTGTAATATCCTAAACCAATATAACTGCGAAACACTTTGTTTTTCTTACCAAGCACCCTTAAATGTTTGTGGTATTGAAACTCGCTTAATGCAGCGCCTACTTTCAAGGGCTCTTTTAATCGAATGTTTTCCGGCACGGTTTGACTAATTAATTCGTCAACACTTGAAACGCCTATTTTTTTAAGCATTAGTTTAACTTCTTGTTCGCGCGGACCGTTGTGGCGTGATACAAATGTGTCAGTTGTCATATTATTTGGAGGTGTTAAATTGGATTACAAATATAGCGATTTTAAAGGTTTTTAAAAGAGGAAAATCGGTTGAAAATCGGTTCAAAAGCGGTTGATAACTAGGCTTTGGTTGAATTAAAATTTTACTCTGATTATGCATTCCATTGTTTAACTAAACCTATAAAATAAAGAATTGTTTTGCTTAAAATATGTTAATTGCAATTCTAATTGAGTAAAGAAATAGATAGCCTTAAATACAATTTATACTTTTAAATGAACCCTAATTAATTTGGAGTGTATCAATCTATACACGTACGTTGTTTTTTCATGTTATCCGTTAATAATATATGCATGAGCATTTGAGTAAGTTTAAAGTTTATACCGACGAAGAGCTCATGCATTTTATTATTAATGGTGAAGAGGAGGCTTTTAAAGAATTATATAACAGATACTGTAAAAATTTATACATGTACTTTACAAAAATGCTTAACTACAATAAAACTTTAGCAGAAGATGCGCTGCAGGATTTGTTTTTGAAAGTTGCAGAAGCTCCCGATAAATTTGATAATTCACGATCATTTAAAACCTGGATTTATACCATTGCATCCAATTATTGCAAAAACTTTTATCGCCATAATTCTATTGTAAATAATAAAACCGAAGAAATTAAATATTTAAGTACTGATATTAACGAAAATGAATTTGTAAAACACGCTTCGAAATTAGACGCCAAAGAAATAGGTGAGGCTATAGAAAATAGTTTAAACGAATTGCCGATTGAAAAAAAAGAAGCATTTATATTAAAGTATCAAGAAGAAAAATCGCTGGAAGAAATATCCATAATACAAGAATGCTCTATAGGCACGGTAAAATCAAGATTACACTATGCCATTAAAATATTAGAAGAAAAATTAAAACACTATCATCCTAACCATATATAAAATGAAAAAAGAGTTAGAAAACATTTTAAAAGAAAGCATGAATGGAAACTTATTGGATAAATCCGAAGAAATTCCAGAATTAAATGCTAAAACTTTAAATATTATTAAAGCCAGAAAACCGTCTAAGAAAAATAATGTATCTGTATTTCTTTCTATTATAGATAAAATTTTTAGCGCTTATAAAATTCCGTTGGCCGCTTGTTTAATTTTAATTACACTTTTACTTATTAATAAATCTGAATTTACAACTCATAAAGTCAATGAAATTACTGCAAATAATAACGCGGTTGATACTGTATTAACTGTTTCTAGTAATACTTTTTTGGCTAGTTTGCATCAACCTACCTTTTCACAATTACCGGCAAAAACTCATACTGCACTTACTTGTATTACAACCATTGTTTGTAAAAACTAAAATTATGAATCTAGAAATAAATTTAAACGAAAAAAACCAAAGTGCTTTTAGATATTTTCCTTTTAAGAAAAAATTACAGGCAATACTAGTGTTAACGCTAATATCCTTTGTTTACTACTTCAACACTTTAAATAACGAAACCGTTTTCGACGATGGAATTAATATTCACCAAAACGGATTTGTTTTAAAAGGAATGGAAGGTATTCCGGAAATTATAAATAATGATGCGTATGCCAGCTTTTATAACAGAATGAATGCCGATGCACAATTAAACGGCGGACGTTACAGGCCATTAACAACCATTTCTTTTGCAATAGAGCAAGAATTTATTGGTCCATTTAGAACCGGATACTATTTACGCACTGAAGATTTAAATAAAAATGGGAAACTAGATCTAGGCAAGGTTTATTACAACACCCTCAATGGCAAGCTAGCATATAATTACGAGTATAATAATTTTATTGATTTAAATGAAGATGGTATTGCGCAAACAAATGAATGTTATGCTTGCTGGGATTTAAATAAAAATTTTAAAAACGATTTTAATGAAGATTTAAACAAAGATGGTGTTTACAACGAGGTAGATTGCCAGGTATATGGATCAAAGATTAGGCACTTTAACAACATTCTAATTTACCTGGTGTTAATTGTGATGCTATTTTTGATTTTATCTGATTACGTTTTTAAAAATTATCCAGACGCTGCTTTTTTATCAACACTTCTGTTTTTAATACATCCATTAAATACAGAAACAGTAGCCGTTATTTCAAGAAGGGATGAAATGCTATCCTTGTTCTTTATCTTATTCTCGCTTTACTTTTCGTTTCGTTATATACAATTAAAACAAATTAAAAGTATGGTTTTTGCTGCTGTAGGTATGTTGTTTGCTCTGTTATCTAAAGAATATGCATTAATGTTAATTGTACTTACTCCAATTGGAATTTACACCTTACTTAAGGAAAAATTAAACTTTAAGGAATTAATATTACCAACACTATTATTCATTGTTGGCTACTTTTTATTAGTAATATTAAAATCCTTGCCAATACTACCCAACGGTTTCCCTTATTTTATAAGCGGTTTATTGGTAATAGCAATTATTGGGTTAATTACCTTCTTCATCCTAAAAAATAGTTTTATAAAAAAAGGAATAACAAGCTTAATGGCTATTCTATATGGCACTTTGCTTTTCTATTTCTTAATGCGTTTTAATGCGGTTGATTTAAAGGTTTCAGCACCCGACAATGAAGTACTTAATAATGCTTACTTATTTGCCACCGGTGAAGAACGTTTTTGTACCAAAATTGCCGTTCTTTTATATTATTTAAAACTTTTGATTTTCCCTAAAACCTTAGTATGCGATTACTCTTACAATGTGCTTGCCTTAAAACATTTTACAAGCTGGGAATTTATTTTTTCATTGGTTTTAAATTTATCTTTAATTATAATAGGTATACGCTATATTCTTAAGAAACACATTTTAGGTTTTGCCATTGCATTTTACTTTTTGTTTTTACTAATTGTAAGTAATTTATTCCTTTTTATTGGAACAACCATGAATGAACACTTTGTATTTCACTCTACAGTTGGTTTTTCAATTGCACTAAGTTGGTTTATAATTAAAGGAATGGAAAAAATAAATTCTTCGCCAGGTGTAAAGAAAAGTTTAATAGGAGTTCCTTTATTACTGCTTGTTATTTTTAACGGTAAAAAAGTTATAGATCGTAACCGCGATTGGAAAAATGATGTTACTTTATTTTTACACGACGTAAAAAATTCCCCCAACAGTGTTATTTGTTTGGGAAATGCAGGAGCAAGATGGATTGATTTGGCAGACACCAAAGAAATAACTGGCATAAATATTCCGGGGCAAGACACTGCCATTTTTAACGATTACAATGGCAATTTAAAAATTAGCGACGAAGAATTAAAGCATGAAGGTTACAAAAATAAACGAGAAGCTGCACTTTATAAAGGCATTAAATATTTGGAAAAAGCAGTTACTTTTCACCCAAAATATGTAAACGGATATTTAAATTTAGGGTTGGCATTTTTTAAATTAGACGATCATTTAAAAGCAATCTACTATTGGAAAATGGCCGAAATGCTTTATCCGGATAATCCATATTTACTAAATTATTATTACGTCGCCGGAAATATTTACTTATCTAAAGCAAAAAAATTATTTGAAGATGGAAACTATTATAACTCAATAAAGTATTACAAAATGTGTGTGGCCATAAATAATGAAGATGAGGAAGCAATGGTTGGAATTGCAGCTAACTACTTTAATTTAAAGGATAATAACAGAACGATATTTTATTGCAATCGAATTTTTAAAATTAATTCTGAACACTCTGAGGCGAAAAAAATGAAATCTTTTGCAGAAGCGGAATTAAAAAAACAATAAACTCTAATAGTTTTAGCTTTTAGTCTTTTAAATTTCGTTCTCGTTGATTATCTCATACTCTACTTTTTTTAAGTTAAAGCAACCCTTTAGTTTGTTATTTATTTACCGCCCAATCTAAACCCTAAAGTTTGTTTGTGTTGCGAATCGGTAATTGCCAAATGCTTTACGTCGTCAAAACTTAATTTTTCCAATTCTTGAGCAGTGCGCGAAGCGGCATCCATACCTGCTAAACGAAGGTTTTGTTTTTTTACTACTTCACCCACCATTTGCCTAACGCTTCTTGCATTTCCAAAATGTTTATCGCGTTTATCGTATAAAGTAGTTAAATAACTCATCATGTGTTCCCTTGCTTTTTCTTCGGGCTTTAATCCTTCTTTTTGTAAAATGTTTAAAGCAATGGTTATTAATTGTTCCGGTGCATAATCTTCAAACAAAAACGTTTTATCAAATCTTGATTTAAATCCGGGATTGCTTTCAATAAACTGGTGCATGTTATCAGGGTATCCGGCAACTATTACACCAAACTTCCCTCTAAAATCTTCCATTCTTTTTAAAATTACCTGAACTGCTTCTTGTCCAAAATCGCTATGTCCGCTTGCGTTTGCCAATGCATAGGCCTCATCAATAAACAAAATACCACCCATTGCTTCTTCTACTTTATCTGCTGTTTTTTGTGCTGTTTGCCCAACATAACCCGCCACTAATCCTTCTCTATCAACCTCTACACAATGCCCGCGTTCTAACACACCAAGCGCCTTGTAAATTTTTGCAAGTATACGCGCAACGGTGGTTTTTCCGGTACCGGGGTTTCCGGTAAATACAGTGTGGAGTGAGAATTTATTTACAACATCTTTTCCTGTTTCGTTATAAAAGCGAATAAGTTTAACCATTTCATTAATATCTTCCTTCACTTTTTCTAAACCAATTAACTCGTTTAATTCAGATAAAGCCATTTGAAGTTCTTTATCATGAATGGCTAATTTTAATTTCTTTTTTTGTTCGGCTAAAAATACTGTTCTTAAATCTTCTATAGTAATGGTAGAAAGCTCATCGTTGGTTAAAGCATTTAAATCAGGCACTTTCATTAAACGCAAACCCATGTTCATTTTAGACTCATCTACTACTGCGTTTACAAAACGGGCGTTGCCAAAACTATCATCGCGTTTACGATAGGCTTCTGTTAATTGCTCTTTTAAATATTCTTGCGATTCCGGCGAAAAATTAACCTGTTTGTTGGTTGCCGAATAAATGGCAATTTGATACAATTCTTCCGGCAAATAATCATCGAAATGAAAATACTGTGTAAAGCGCGATTTTAATCCCGGATTACTTTCTATAAACACTTTCATTTCTTTTGGGTATCCGGCGCCAATAATGGCAATATCTCCGGGGCCATCACTCATTTCTTTTAATAATGTTTCAATTACTTCTTTTCCAAAATCTTTACTATCGTCGTCATTACGCGCTAACGAATAGGCTTCGTCTATAAATAAAATTCCGCCGCGTGCGCTTTCAATTGCTTTTTTTGTTTTGGGTGCTGTTTGTCCAATAAATTCTCCAACCAATGTTGCCCTATCTACCTCTACAACGTGGCCTTTAGACAATAAACCCATTTTGTTATAAATTTTACCAAGCATTTTTACAACCGTTGTTTTTCCTGTTCCCGGGTTTCCGGTAAAAATACTATGCAAAGAAATTTTATCGGTGTCTTCAAATCCTTTTTCTCTTCTAACTTTTGTAAAGTTTAAATACGTAATGTTTTCGCGAATAGATTTTTTTACGCTTTCTAAACCAATTAAACCATCTAGTTCTTTTAAAAGTTCGTCAAGTGTTTTACTGTCGTTTGGTTCTGTTACGGTTTGTTTAGAAGCAGAACCGGTATTTCCTACTGCTAACGTTTGTTCAATAGATTTTATTAGTTCCAATTCGCCTTCTTCGTCGGCATCACCACAATTAAAAGTTACTGCACCAACCAACACATCGTTAAATACAATTTCTAATGTGTATTTATCATCTACCCAAGTTCCACCTTCTTCTGTACCCCAACCGCGTTCAATATAATAACTAAAATCTTGTCGGTTATCGCCCATGTATGCTTGATGTGTAATAGAAGCTTTTGGTTGCCCGGCATCATCAAAATAATTTAAAAAAAACTCGTAATGATAATCTAGGGGTGTAAGGTTTTTAAACTTTATTTCTGTCCAAATATATCGCGTAGTTTTTTTATTAAAGGTTTTTAAATATTTACGATTGCGTTGTTGCCAACCATTCACATCTCCTTCAAATAATTTAATGTGTTCAATAACAAAGTAAGGATTAACATGATTGGTAACTTTTCCTACTTCATTTACAAAAAATGGTTTTTCTCCAATTAAAACATCGTCCATAAATGCTTGCCATTTGTAGGCCCCTTTTTTCCAATAGGTGCCGGCCTCTGCATTTCCCCAACCGTCTCTATGAAAAAAAATATTGTCTTCTTTAGTAACTTTTATATTTTCTTCCAGTTTGCAATGTTCATTTTGCCCTTTTTCGTCAACTGCTTTCAAAGTAAGTTTTCCTTGCCAGTCTTCTTCATCAAATAATTTATTGTACAATGCTAATTCGCAACGTACATAATCTAATTCTTCTGCATCAAAACTACTGCGATAACGTTTGGCAGCATTGGCCATCCACTCATTGCTTGAAAAGGTATTCAAGCTTTTAAATTTAAATCTGCGCTCCATACTTTAAAAATAATACTAATAACCGAAATGAAGAAAAATTGTGTTTTTTTAAAAGAAATATTTATTCACTTGTGGTTCATAAAATTATTTAAATTAGCATTCCTTAAAAATTAAATAATATGAATCAAACCCTATTTATTGATATTGAAACAGTTCCTTTAACCTATAAATACAACGAATTAAAAGAAGACGATAAATACCACTGGGATAATAAATGGCGATTTAACAAGGAAAACTCGCCGGAAGATTTATACTCTAAAGCCGGGATTTACGCCGAATTTGCCAAAGTAATTAGTATAGGTTTAGGTTTTTATAACGAAGGTAAATTTAGAGTAAAATGTATTTCGGGCGATGATGAAAAAGAAGTATTAGTTGAGTTTGCAGAATTGTTATCGAAACATTTTAATAACACCGAAAAACATTTTTTATGCGCACACAATGGAAAAGAATTTGATTTTCCGTTTTTATGCAGAAGATTTTTAATTAATAATTTAAAGCTTCCTAAATTATTACAATTGCAAGGCAAAAAGCCCTGGGAATCCAAACATTTGTTAGACACCATGGAGCTTTGGAAATTTGGAGATTTAAAAAATTATACCTCGTTAAACTTATTGGCACATGTTTTAGGTTTGCCTTCTCCTAAAGATGAAATGGATGGAAGTTTAGTTAGTAAAGTTTATTACGAAGAAAAAGATTTGCCAAAAATAAACAAGTATTGCATGAAAGATGTTATTACTTTAGCCAGGGTTTATGGGAGGTTTTCAGGTGAGGTTGATTTAAAAGAAAATGATATTGTGTACTTATGATTTGGTATAAAAATTACAGCCTCAGTGAACTTATTGCTATGCAAAAAAATACGCTATCAGAACATTTAGGCATTAATTATATAGAGTTAGGTGATGATACGTTAATTGCCACCATGCCGGTAGATAAAAGAACGCATCAGCCTTTTGGTATTTGCCATGGTGGAGCTTATGTGGTATTAGGCGAAGAGTTAGGAAGCATGTGCGCCTTTTTAACTGTTAACCCCGAATTGTTTATTGGTGTGGGCGTAGAAATTAACGCCAATCATGTTAAAGCAGTTAAAAGCGGTTGGGTAAAAGGGGTTTGCAAACCCATACACATTAAAGGGCGTACCCAGGTATGGGACATAAAAATGTACGACGATGCCGGCGATTTGTGTTCTATTTGCCGATTTACTTGCCAAATTATACCCCGAAAAAATATTGCTTAGAAAATAGCTAACTTAGTGCACTTAAAATGAATTTAAAACCTGCAATAATTGGTAACGGAAGCTGGGCAACCGCATTAGCAAAATTAATGTTGAACAATTGTTCAGAATTAAATTGGTTTATGCGTAAGCAGGAAGATGTAGATTACATGAAGCAATACGGCACCAATCCGCGCTACATCAGTTCTGTTGAATTTGAAACGGACAAAATTAATTTTTACACAGATGTAACTTTGTGCATTAAAAATTCCAATTTCATTATTCTGGCAGTACCCTCTGCTTTTTTATACGACACCTTAGCACCTTTAAGTAAAAATGATTTTGAAAATAAAATTGTATTCTCTGCCATTAAAGGAATTGTGCCACAGCATAATTTAATTGTGGGCGAATACATGAATAACGCATTTCAAGTTCCACTTTCTAACATAGGTGTAATTACAGGGCCTTGCCATGCAGAGGAAGTTGCTATGGAAAAATTAAGTTATTTAACCATTGCCAGCCAAACACAAAGTTATGCTGAAAGCATGAGTAAACTACTTAATTGCCGCTATTTAAAAACAACCACCAGCGATGATATTTATGGTACAGAATACTCGGCTGTATTAAAAAATGTTATTGCAGTTGCCGGTGGCATTTGCCACGCTTTAGGTTATGGTGATAATTACTTAGCTGTATTAGTTAGCAATGCCATACAAGAAATAAAAAGGTTTGTTGATGCAGTTCACCCAATTGATAGAGATATAAAAGCCTCTGCTTACTTAGGAGATTTATTGGTTACCGCCTATTCGCAATTTAGCAGAAACAGAATGTTTGGCACCATGTTAGGGAAAGGCTACAGTGTAAAACAAGCTCAATTAGAAATGAACATGATTGCAGAAGGTTATTATGCCGTTAAATGTATTTACGAAATAAACAAACAATACAAAGTAGACATGCCCATAACAAATGCGGTTTATAAAATTGTTTACGAAAAAAAGAATCCCAAAAAAGAAATAGAATACTTATCAGATTTATTATCTTGATTTGAAATTTTTAGCCTTAATCATATCTGTTGTTTTCCATCCTTTATTTATGGCTACCTACGCGTGCCTTTTACTTTTTTTTGGTTTAAAAGACAGCATTTTTGAATTAATGACTTCCTTTAACAGCAAAGTGCAAATTACTATTACTGTTTTTACTTTTACTTTTATACTCCCTTCCATTAATATATTTATAATGTATCGCTTGAAAAGAATTAAAAGCATTACATTAAGTGAAAGAAGCGAAAGAAGTTTCCCGTACTTTATGACTGCCATTTTTTATTTTGGTTTATACTATTTGTTATACGACATAAAGGTTTGGGAGACCATTAAAGTATTTGTTTTTTGCGCAGGCTCAGCTATTTTACTAACCGCTTTAATTAATACAAAATATAAAATTAGTGCGCACATGGTTGGCGTTGGGGGCATTACCGGTGTTTTAATTTCATTAAGTGTTATTTTAAAAAGCGATTTTATTTATTTAATACTGGCTTCTATAATTGTAGCAGGCTTTGTGGGTTGGGCCAGAATAAAATTAAACGAACACAACCAGGGGCAAGTTTACTTGGGTTATGGTTTGGGTTTGTTTTGCCAATTGGTTTTATTTATGCTATTAGAAAAATTTGTTTTAAACCTATAAAATGAATTTAGTTACAGGCGCTACGGGTATTATAGGAAGTCATGTTGTGTACTCTTTACTTAAAAGAGGTGAAGAAGTTGTTGCCGTAAAACGAAGTACCAGTCATTTAAGGGATATTAAAAACTTGTTTCTTTTATATGAAGGGAATGACGCATTGTTCCTAAAAATAAAATGGGTAGAGTTAGATTTAGTAGATGTTCAGGTCTTGGAAACTGCGCTTGACAATATAGAAACGGTTTATCATTGCGCCGGCATGGTTTCTTTTAATGATAAAGATTTTTTTCAATTAAAAGTAAACAACGAGTTGGTAACCGCAAATGTGGTAAACGCTTGTATTTATAAAAATGTAAAAACATTGTGTTATGTAAGTTCATTATCGGCTATAAACAATAACGATTACTTAGGAGAGTTAAACGAAAAAGTTTTTTGGAAAACTTCAGGTAACGAAAGTGCTTATGGAATTAGTAAATATAATGCAGAAAGAGAAGTTTGGAGAGGAATGGAAGAAGGTTTAAATGCCGTTATTGTAAATCCGGGTGTGGTATTAAGTCCATTTTTCTGGAACCAAAGCAGCGGCCAATTATTTACGTTTTGTGCAAAAGGAAGCATGTTTTACCCTCCCGGAAAAACAGGTTATATTGCCGCCAAAGACGTAGCAGAAATAATGGTAAGTTTAGTGGAGAAAAAAATTGTTGGAGAACGTTTTATCTTAATAGAAAAAATGTATCGCTTTCAGGAAATATTTTCATTGGCGCAAAAATCATTTGGTAAATCTGAGCCCAAAATAAAAGCCAATAAATTTATTTTAAACTTAGCTCGTTGGGCCGATTTAATATTTTCAAAAATTTCAGGTAAAAATCAGGCCATAACAAAAGCTTCGTTAAATTCGGCTCTTTCAGAAAAAACATATTCTAACCAAAAACTCTTTCAGTTTTTACAATTTAAATACACACCTGTTGATGCTGAAGTAAAATTTATCTGCGAAGTATACTCAAAAAGCAGAAAACAAACCTGAAAAAATCTAAATTATTTTAGATAGAATGTTCATTTTATCAATAATTTCTTTGTATTTATAAGTTAAATCCATACCTTGGTCTATTATATATAAGTGTGATTTATGCATATTGCAGTAGCAGGTAACATCGGTTCAGGAAAAACTACACTAACGTCTTTATTAGCCAAGCATTATAAATGGCATGCCCATTATGAAGATGCAGATGACAACCCGTATTTAAATGATTTTTACGAAGATATGCAGCGCTGGTCGTTTAATCTTCAGGTATATTTTTTAAATACGCGTTTTAATCAAATACTAGATATTAGAAAAGGAAAACATACGGTTATTCAAGACCGTACCATTTATGAAGATGCGTATATTTTTGCGCCCAATCTTCATGCCATGGGATTAATGACAACAAGAGATTACGATAATTATTTTTCGTTGTTTAAATTAATGGAGGGTTTAGTTAAGGCTCCTGATTTAATTATTTACTTGAGAGCTTCGGTACCAACTTTAGTAAAACAAATTCAAAAAAGAGGTCGCGAATACGAAAATAGCATTCGTTTAGATTATTTAAAAAGACTAAACGAACGTTACGAAGCATGGGCTACCTCCTACGAGGGCGGAAAACTTCTTATTGTAGATGTGGACGATATTAATTTCAGCGAAAACAAAGAAGATTTAGGAAAAGTAATTAGGTTAATTGACAGTAAACAAAACGGTTTATTTAAGTAAACATTGAGCGCTATTGTAAATAAAGAAGCTGAATTTTTTGATCTTCATTTTACAGATTCTGTAAAAGAAATTAATGCGTCGGGCAGTTTAATTATTGCTTATGATGGCGTGTTAAATACCGAAACCATTAGTAAGCTGGAAACAGAAATTGAATCTAAAATTATTGAATTAAGTGTACCTAAGGCTGCGCTTAAGAAAATATTTTTTATTTGCGTAGAATCTTTACAAAACATGCTCATTCATGGGCATAGAGATTTAAACGGTTCACAACACAATTATTTTTTAGTTTATAAAAAGGGTACACAAATTATTATTGCAACGGCCAATTTAATAAGCAACAGTGCTATTGAAAAAGTAAACGGCGATTTAAACACAATTAATACATTTGCCGATCCGGCTGATTTAAAAGCTTATTACATCAATCATTTAGAAAAAAATGAATTAAGCGAAAAAGGCGGTGCAGGCTTAGGATTTATTACCATTGCTATGAAAAGTGGGAATAAACTAAATTATAAGTTCGATAAAATAAGCGATTTACATTCATTATTTAAAATTGAAGCAGCTGTAAACATTGAATAACACCACCCCAACTTCATCAGCGGTTCTCTTTTTATCTTCATGGTACCCTATTCAACAAAATCCTGTGCACGGAATTTTTATTCAAAGACATGCACAAGCACTTTCAAAATTTACTCCGGTTGTTTCAATTTACGCATGTTCAGTAAACAACTTACAAAAAGAAGAAATTGAAATTTCAGGAAACGAACGGTTTACAGAAATAAAATTACTTTATCCTAAAACAAAAATAAATATTCCAATACTTAAACAAGTAGTACAATTTATTAATTACAAAAACGCTTATAAAAAACTACTTGCGGTTTTAATTGAAAAAAAAATAAAAATAAAAGCAATTCAGGTAAATGTTGTTTTTCCTGTTGGTATAGCCCTGCCCTTATTTACCAATTATTATAAAGTAAAATATACTATAGCAGAGCATTGGAGCGGCTATTTACCTGAAGATGGCGCATATAATTCAGGATTAATAAAACATTTTACACGAAAGTGCTTTAAACATGTATCTAAAATCTGGTACGTTTCCGATAAATTAAAACAAGCCTTAATTCTGCATCGTCTTAATGGAAATTTTGAGCAGTTGTATAATGTAGTTAATACCTCCGTTTTTAAATTACTACCCGTTTCTAAATTCACAAAAATAACTTTTATACATGTATCATCGTTGGTTGAAAGAGAAAAAAATTTACACGGAACTTTTCTGGCATTAAAACTATTACAACAAAAACATTTTGAATTTGATGTTCTAATTGTTGGTGGTAATACCGAAAATACGGAGGCATTAAAGCAATTTCAAAACAGCATTGGCTTAAATAATATTACCTACAAAGGTGTGCAAAATGCAAATACAATAAGTGAATTAATGAATCAATCGCACGCGCTTTTACTTTTTAGTCATTATGAAGGAATGCCGGTAGTAGCTTTAGAGGCCTTGGCATGCGGAATTCCTGTATTCGCAACAAGTGTTGGAGCTTTGCCAGAAATTATTCAAGACGATTTTGGTAAATTAGTTTCAATAAATAATGAAAAAGAAATTGCACATTTATTAGAAAACTTTCTTCTAAATAAATTTTCGTTTAACGAAGATAAAATGCAAAGTTTTATTCAAAAAAATGCTTCTGTTGATGCTGTTGGAAATAAAATGTTTGAGTTTTATAAAGCCTGTTGAGTTTCAACAAAATTAGTAAGTTCAACAAACTCAGTCACACTTAATTGTTCCGGCCTTTTTTCCAATAATGGATGTGCGCCCTCGGCAAAAGTTATAATAGGCCTTATGGAGTTGCGAATTGTTTTACGCCTTTGATTAAAAGTGGTTTTTACTACCTTCACAAACAAAAATTCGTTGCAAGCAAGTTTAGCAACACTGTTTCTTTTTAGTTTAATTACCGCGCTTTTTACTTTTGGGGGCGGAACAAAAACATGTTCACTTACCGTAAATAAATAACTAATATCATAAAAAGCCTGTAGCAAAACACTTAAAATTCCATACGTTTTTGTTCCGGGTTTTTCGGCAATTCGTTCTGCCACTTCTTTTTGAAACATTCCCACCACAAAATCAACACTGCTTCTGTTTTCAAGCACCTTAAACATTATTTGGCTGGAAATATTATAAGGGAAATTACCAATAATATTAAATTTTTGCTTGCCCGTTAACTTCACTAAATCTTCTTGCAAAAAATCAGCGAAAATTATTTTTGATTGATGCTTAGGATATGCTTTTTTTAAAAATTCAACCGATTCGCTGTCTACATCCAAAGCAAAAAAATTCTCTTTTTCTATTAAATGTTTTGTAAGCACTCCGGTACCCGGACCAATTTCTATAAGCGCATTAGCACTGTTTTCTTCCAATGCAGCATCTACTATGTTACGCGCAATATTTTCGTCTTTTAAAAAATGTTGCCCTAAATGTTTTTTTGCCCTTACATTACTTTCCATTAATCAATTACTTGTAAAAGGGTTCTAAAAGCGGCGTATTTATCTTTAAATTTCTGGGTATGCTCTGCCTGCAACGTTGGTGCAAAATCTTTTTGGTAACGTTCAATATCCGGCATTTCTAAAAATTTATACTGTATGGAATAAGTATGACCTTCGTCTTCCACATACAATACCTTTACCATTTGGCTATCAACAAAACAACCGGTTTTCATAACATCCGGTATGTGCGTTTGTTTCATCCAGGTTAACCATTCGTTATGAACCTCGTCGTTAATATTTACTGTTACATTATAAATAAACATACTGTAAAAATACAGATTTTTTACGCCTTTTAACTGAATTTTGTTCTGCTTTATTTACCGGATTATTTGTATTTTTAATGCTGAAATAGATTGATTTTACTGAATTTTAGAGCAATTGATACATGAAAACAGATTTTGTTGAAGAATTAAAATGGAGAGGATTGTTGCACGATATGATGCCGGGTGCAGAAGAACTTTTAAAAAAAGAAAAAGTAAGCGGTTATATTGGCTTTGATCCTACGGCAGATTCGTTGCATGTTGGTAGTTTGCTTCAAATAATTACCCTCATGCGTTTAGAAAAGGCGGGGCACAAAGCCATTGCTTTAGTTGGGGGGGCAACCGGTATGGTGGGAGATCCCAGCGGTAAAAGTGCAGAAAGAAATTTATTAGACGATGAAGCGCTACAAAAAAATATTACAGGAATAAAAAACCAACTTTCAAAGTTTCTTGATTTTAAAAATGGGGCGTCTGAATTATTAAATAATTATGATTGGATGAAAGACTATTCTTTCCTTCACTTTATCAGAGATGTTGGGAAATTTTTAACGGTAAATTACATGATGGCAAAAGATTCTGTAAAAAACCGTTTAGAAACCGGAATGAGTTTTACTGAATTCAGCTATCAATTGCTTCAAGCCTACGATTTTTATTGGCTGTACCAAAATAAAAACTGCAAACTACAATTAGGAGGGAGCGACCAATGGGGAAACATTACCAGCGGTACAGAATTAATCAGAAGAAAATGTAATGGTGAAGCATATGCAATAACAACGCAATTAATAAAAAAAGCTGACGGAAGTAAATTCGGAAAATCGGAAGGTGGAAACATTTGGTTAGATGCAACCAAAACTTCTCCATATAAATTTTATCAATTCTGGTTAAACACCAGCGATGAAGATGCTAAAAACTTTATAAAATATTTTACCTTTTTGCCGCAAAACGAAATAAATGCATTATTAGAAAATCACGAGAAGGCAGCACATGAACGTCAATTACAAAAAACACTGGCAAAAGAATTAACTATAATGGTGCATAGCGCAGAAGAATATGATGCAGCTGTAAAGGCAAGTGAAGTATTGTTTAAAGGCGGTATTAATGACATAGCCCAATTAGATGAAAACACTTTTTTAGATATTTTTGACGGAGTTCCTTTGTTTGATGTTTCTGCAACAGAAATTGAAAAAGGAATGAACATTGTAGATTTACTTTCAGAAAAAACACAAATTTTTCCAAGTAAAGGTGAAGCAAGAAAAATGATTCAGGCAGGCGGCTTAAGTTTAAATAAAGAAAAAATTACAGATGCTAATCTCCTTGTAAATAATTCTAATACATTAAATAAAAAATATATTTTAATTCAAAAAGGAAAGAAAAATTACTTTTTATGTAAGGTAAATTAATATGGCACTTAAGCAATCGCAATATTTAAAACAACAACAAAAACTTTTGCCGCAACAAATTCAGTTAATGAAATTGTTGCAATTACCTACCCTTGCCTTAGAAGAAAGAATTAAAGAAGAATTAGAACTAAACCCGGCACTAGAAGAAGATAACGAAGGCGCAGACGATGAGGAATTATATAATGATGACGGACCCGAAAGTGACGAACAGGAATTTGATGAAAATGGCGATGTTAAAGAAAGCGAAACCGAACGTATTGACGACCCCATTGAAATTGAAGATTACATGGGCGATGAAGAGTTAGATGCTTATAAATATGAAGTAAGCAACAAAGGAGCCGATGATGAACACAGAGAGTTTGTAGTGGTAGATGGTCCTGATTTCCACAGCTTACTGGAGCAACAATTAGGTTTAAAAGAACTAACCGATACCGAATACACCATTGGCGTTTATATAATTGGCTGTATTGATGAAGATGGTTATTTGCGCAGAGAAATAGAGATGATTGTAGACGATTTGGCATTTAACTACAATATTAAATCGGATAAAGAAGAGGTTTTAAAAGTATTACAGGTAATTCAAAGTTTCGATCCGCCGGGTGTTGGCGCTCAAAACATACAAGAATGTTTGTTAATTCAACTCAATAGAAAAACAGAACAAACAAAAGATGTATTACAAGCTATTGAAATTGTAAAACATCACATGGATGAGTTTAGTAAAAAGCACTACGAGAAAATTTTAAAAAGAATGGAAATCAGCTCAGAAGAGTTGAAAGAAGTGATTGATGTAATTACGCATTTAAATCCTAAACCGGGCGATTCGGGTGGAAGTATGAGTGGACAAAGTGAAATTGTACCCGATTTTATTATTAGTGTTAACGATGGTAAACCCGAGTTTGCTATTAACTCTCGTAATATGCCCGATTTAAAAATAAGCAAAGAATATTTAGAAATGCTGAAAGAATATTCGAAGCAAAAAAACAAAGACGGGAAAGAAGCTACCACTTTTATTAAAAGTAAAATAGAGAATGCGCAATGGTTTATAGAAGCTTTAAATCAAAGACACATGACACTAATGATTTGCATGCAGGCTATTTTAGAATTTCAGGAAGAATATTTTATAACCGGCGATGAAAGTAAATTAAAACCAATGATTTTAAAAGACATTGCTAATAAGGTAAGTTTAGATATATCTACCATTTCGCGGATGGCAAACAGTAAATATGCACAAACTCCTTATGGAACATTTTTGCTTAAATCATACTTCAGTGAAAGCATGAGTACCGATAGTGGTGAGGAAGTAAGCTCCAGGGAAATTAAAAAAATATTAAAAGATTGTATTGCGACAGAAGATAAACACAAACCATTAACCGACGATGCACTTTGCGACATTTTAAAAGAAAAAGGATATAACATTGCACGCCGAACTGTTGCTAAATACCGTGAACAAATGGATATTCCGGTGGCCAGAATGAGGAGAGAAGTTTAATTTGAATGAAAAACTTAAATATTACTCTCAATTAGACGGCATAAGGTGTTTTGCAATTATTTCTGTAATGATTGGTCATTGGATAGCTTGGGATACTGAAAATCCGATTTTAAAAAACGCTCCTTGGAGTCATGGTGTAATTTTATTTTTTGTATTAAGCGGTTATTTAATTAGTAATATTTTATTTGAGCAAAGAGAAAGTATTGAATTAAAAAAAACCGGTTTTAAAGAGGCTGTTAAAACATTTTATATTCGCAGGTTTTTAAGAATTTTTCCAATATACTACCTGCTCATATTTTACCTCTTTTACATCAATCATAACAATACCCGCGAAATTTTTCCCTGGCTACTTACCTACTCTTCCAATATTTTACAAGGTATAACAGGTGAGTATGTTGGAGATTTTAATCATTTTTGGTCGTTAGCCGTTGAAGAACAATTTTATTTATTTTGGCCATTTTTAATTTTGCTGGTATCAAAAAATAAAATTTTCAGAATAATAATTGCCTTAATTATAATATCATTTACTTCAAGAGTTGCTTGCGTTTATATAGGAAAAGAAAACTGGATGTTGGGCGCTTATTTAACACCTAATTTGTTTTTACCCTTAGCATTAGGATCATTAATTGCCTATTACAAAAGATATAAGGAGACTTTTTTTAATGCCCTTAACAATTCCATTTTTGTTTATGCTTCGGGAATTATCTATTTGTTGTTGTATTATTTTTTACATTACAAATTACACTTACACATTTTTGATGCTATTTTTGATGAATATTTGTTTGCTGTTGTTTGCTTTTTTATTGTATTAAAGGCGTCTAACAACGGATTTACTTTTATAAGTAAATTTATTTTAGAACATGACTTGGTAGTTTTTACCGGCAAAATTTCTTATGGTTTATATGTTTATCACCTTTTTATTATCGGTTTCTTTTGGAATTACTTAAGTCCGAAATACGGTTTAGGAATTGCCAACAAACATTTAGTATGGCTTTGCTATTTTATTGTGGCGTATCTGGCAGCAATCCTTTCATTTTACATAATAGAAAGGCCGGTTAACAATCTTAAAAAGTTATTTAATTACGCTTAAATGGTATTTGCTTCGCCAATTTTTTTAGTTTATTTCTTACCCCTTGTTTTATTAGGATATTTTTTAGTTCCTAAAAAACTAAAAAATATATTTTTACTAATTGCAAGTGTCGTTTTCTACAGTTGGGGTGCTCCCAAATTTATATTCGCAATTCTATTAACCACCACCATTGATTTTTTTCTGGCGAAAATAATTGATGCTTCCTCTAATAATAAAAAAAGAAAATTGGCATTGTTACTTTCGGTAATAATGAATATTGGGTTTTTATTCTATTTCAAATACTGCAATTTCTTTATTGAAAACTTTAACTCTTTATTTCAACTGATTGGGGTTGGTGAAATTAATGCATTAAATGTTATAATGCCCATCGGAATATCCTTTTATACTTTTGAAAGCATCACTTACTTAGTTGATGTGTATAGAAAAATACATAAGCCCCTTCAAAATTTTTGGGATTACCAATTGTATATTTTGTTTTTTCCAAAACTAATTGCTGGTCCCATTACTCGATATCACGAAATTGCCGATCAAATAACAGGTAGATTTAATTCTGATGTTTTTGATAATTTAATTATAGGCTTTAATAGGTTTTGTATTGGCCTATCTAAAAAAGTATTACTTGCCAATCCAATGGGGGCATACACCGATAGTATATTTTCTCTTGATGCTGCATCACTAAATTCTACTAATGCATGGTTAGCCTCCTTTGCATATACTTTTCAAATTTACTTCGATTTTTCAGGCTATTCTGATATGGCATTAGGTTTGGCGAAAATGTTTGGTTTTAATTTGCCGGAAAATTTCAATAATCCATACACCTCTAAAAGTATTACAGAGTTTTGGCGACGTTGGCATATGACTTTAGGAAACTGGATGAAAAATTATTTATACATACCACTCGGTGGCAATAAAGTAAATTCTAAAAGTAGACTCTATTTTAATTTAAGCTTTATATTTTTAGTTTCAGGGTTTTGGCACGGTGCAAGCTGGAACTTTATTCTTTGGGGTGCAATTCATGGATTTTTTATGGTTGCCGAAAGATTATTTTTATTAAAGTGCCTAGATAAAATCCCCAAACTAATTTCTGTTGCTTATTCATTTTTAATTGTAAACTTCGCGTGGATTTTATTTAGGTGCGATTCGCTTGAAAATGCAATTGTTCTTTATAAAAAAATGTTCAGCCTTAATTTTGAATCTGTAAGCTTAAGTACTGACTTTGTTTTTTACTTTATCATCTGTGTCGCTTTCTCCTTTTTGCTCTTGTTTAAATTTGGAAGTAAATTAGAATATTATTTTTACAAACCACAATTAAACACCCGCTCATTAATCCTTCTTACAAGTATATCTATTATTTTATTTATTATAAGCATTTCCTTTATTTATGGAAGCAATTTTAATCCGTTTATTTATTTTAGATTTTGATTAGGAAAGATAAAATAATTATTTGCGTTATTATTTTTATAATTCTATTTATAAATATAATACAAATTGTATTTAAACCATTTCACATTTATCCGCTAAACGGATCAATAAAAACCACAGATACCGCTCTTTTTACATGGAAAAACTGGCTTGAATCTGAATTTCAATCTACAAAAGAAAATGAAATAAAAATTAATCATGGTTTATCCAACGTGTTTATTAAATTAAAAAATCAAACTGAGTTTTCATTGTTTAAAAAACTAAATGCAAATGGTGTTATTTTAGGTAAAGAAAATTGTTTATACGAATTAAACTATATTAAAGCATATACCGGAGAAGATTTTATTGGCGAAGACAGTATAAATAAAATAATTACCAGGGTTAAATTAATTCAGGATACATTAGAAAAGTACAATAAAAAAATCCTTCTTGTTTTTTGTCCCGGTAAAGCCTCTTACTTTCCGGAGTATATACCTGGCGAATTTTTAAAAAACAGGAAAAAGCAAACAAACATTAATACTTTTATAAAGTACTCTAAAAAACATCAGGTTCGTTATTTAAATTTATTTGATTATTTCAACGCCGCTAAAGACACTTCTAAAATTCCATTATTTGTGAAAACAGGAATACATTGGACAGAATATGGAGATGCTTTAGTTTTATTAAAATTAAATGCTTTTTTTAAAGATGAATTTGGGTTTAATCAACCAAAAATTGAAATAAGTGAAATAGAAATATCAAAAAATCCACACGGAAGAGATTACGATATTGCCGGTGGATTAAACCTGCTGTTTAGTTTTGATACACCTTTATTATACTATCCAAAACTAAAGATTTCTCAAAAACCAAGAAACATGCCAAATGGAATTGTTATTGCAGACAGCTATTACTGGGGAATATTTGGAAAATCACAATCGAGTTACATTTTTGATAATAACGATTTTTGGTACTATAATAAAGAAGTATATAACAACAAAATACTTGGTACAAAAAATCCGGAAGAATTAGATATTAATGAAGAAATAAATAAAAACAATGTATTTGTCATTATGGCTACAGAAGCAACTATTCACACATTTGGTTGGGGAGTAATTAACAGATTGTATGATGCCATAACTAAAAAACAAAGTCAATTTTCAAACATCAATAGATACGAAGAGCGTGTTAATTACTGGGTGAATTATATTTTAAAAGATAAAAAATGGCTAAGTGATTTAAGACTACGTGCAGAAAAAAGCGGAATAAGCTTAGATTCTGCAATTAAACAAGATGCCATTTATCAAACAGAAATTGGTCGTTAAGCCTTATAATTTCTTTTCTTCCATTAACTTACTTTTCAGTAAGGCCATTTCTTGGCTTAGTTTTTTAATTTGTTCGTGTTGTTTAGAGTTTACAACAGATAAATGAACTAAAAATACAATAATTGCAAATATTGCTGCTAAAAATATTAAAGCGGGAGCATAAAACACCCCCAAAATTTTAGCTAATACATCTAATCCATTACGCCAAATAGAAAAAACTAATAAAATTATCGTACAAACTATCCATATAATAGAATACTCTTCGCGCAATTTCCCTTTAGCAATTAAGCGAAAAATTAAAAACATAAATGTAAGGGCGCCAATTATGCTTAATATCTGTATTTTATAAGGCACTACGTTTTCCATAAAATTTAATTCTTATAAAGATAAACAAAATACCAAGAGTAACTTTTATCATGTAATAAACACTTTTAAAAGAAGAAATAGAAGACGTTCCACCTTGTCTTTCGCGCATTAAAACAGGAACTTCTTTAATTTTCAATCTGTTTAAGTGAAACAAAACAATTGCCTCCGGTTCGGGGTATTCGTCGGGATAATATTCACATACTAATTTAATAGCTTCACTGTTAATAGCTCTGAAACCAGATGTTGAATCAGTAACTTTAATTCCCAACAAAAATTGATTCAGTTTTTTAAAGTAATTTATCCCAAATCTTCTTAACCCAGATGATTGAAATCCTTCTTTTGAAATAAACCGTGAGCCAATAACCACATCACATTCCTTATTTATAATGGGATTAATTACTTTTAGCAATTCATTAACCGGATGTTGCCCATCTCCATCTAATTGCACGGCAACATCAAAGCTATTTTGCAATGCGTAATGATATCCCGATTGAACAGCGCCACCAATTCCCAAGTTTACCGGTAAATCTAAATAAGCAACGGCGGCTTTATTAATTTCAATAGCAGTTTTATCGGTAGAGCAATCGTTAACAGGTAAAGGCTGTATAAAACAACCCTCTATTTTTGTCTCCTTAATTTCTTGAAGCAAACTATAAATAGAGGCTTCTTCATTAAAGCAAGGAATAATAATTAATACTTTCTTATTACTGATTTCTGTTTTCACCTGATTTTAGTTTTTCGTAATCGGGTAAGCTTAATGAATTCCAATACTCACTTCTTTCGTGTTCATTTAAAACAAATTTTCCGAAAACCAGCCAATACGTTTTCTTTGACATAGAATGGAAATGAATAATGTTGTTGCTGTATTGATAAGTTTGTGTAAGGTTTAATGAAACTCCAAGAGAAATAACAATAATCGTTACCAATTTTACAAGATTATTCCAAGCTGGTTTTTGCCATTTTTCAAAAATAAAATTTACAAAACAAGCTAGGGGAATTGCTAAATAAGCGAAATGTTGTACAAAACTTCGGGCAGCAAAACAACCTCCAAAAAACCAATCCCACCAACAGCTTATTATATAAATATTTAATATGGTAATAAAAATCAAAACAATTCTTAATTCTCTTAATTTATCTTTCATAAAATAAAATCCAACAAAAGCTAATAAAATTAAAGGGGTGTATACAAACAATCCTTTTCTATAACTAAACAATACATTTATAATTTGCGGGTCTGTCCAAAAAAAACGTTCATCTCCATAAGAAAAATACAAATAATGCCCAGTACGAGAATACCAAAACAGCATTTGTGGCAACCAAACTAAAAACGCTGCAATTAGCATTGTTAAGACATATTTATAGTTTCTAATGAAGAAAAAAAGCTTTTCTTTCCATTGAAATTTTCCAGCTATAGGCCAAAAGAGTAAAAGAAAAACAATCATTACATCTGTTGGCCTTATTAAAGCAACCAAACCTATAATTAATCCTAATAAAACAGAAAGACCAAAGGTTTGTTTAATGTGCCAATGATAATTTACCAATAGAAATGCGGAAAATAAAAAAAACAACATAGCGTGTGGCATTTCCGGCATAGCCACGCCATAATAAAATAGTGAGGTTCCTAAATACAAAATTGCTAAGGTTATTGTTGTAATTTTTTCTGAAAAATATTTAATTAAATAATTACGCAATAAAAGCAAGCCTAGTAAAGCATACAGCATTGTACCCCAATGAATAGCCGTTGAAAAAGGTTCACTAAAACCATCCCTCGCGTCATTTTGATTAATTGCAATTTTTTGGCCTAATAAATAGAAAGGTGAGTATAAAAAAGCAACTCCATAGGTGGTTTTTGGAATATGTTTATTATCAAAAGGACATACCGGTAAATAACTTTGATTAAAACTTGGATTATTAAATTCAAATGAGCCATTATTGTTTAAATAAGCCGGTAAATAAGAATAATAGTTTGCAATATCCCAGGAAAAAGTATTTTGATTATTATGCCAACTGCGCCAGGCATCCATTGTAATAATAACAAAGCATGTAACTGCAATTATAAATAAAATAGAAGGTTTGTAAATATTATTTATTATTCTTTCAAACACTGAAGCAAATATACAAAATTAACTGAGCAGCAGATAGTGCAGATGGCCATATAAAAACGAGTTCTTTTAAATCAATCTATTTGTTTGGCAGCCTATAAACTATTAGCCCTCTATGCATCAACACAATTTCTCCTTGAAGTAATCCAGGATAATTTTTATTGAATTTAGCAGAATCATTTAAAACTAAGTACTTAATTTCCGGATTATCTATCAATGTCTTTACATCTTCGGGGGTTTCTCTATCTACAGTTGTTCCAATTTGATCCATTAAATACAAACTGCCGCAATAGGTATAATCAAAAGCACTTATAAATTTATCTGTTCGTTTAATATTTAGTTTTCTAAGTTTTGGTTCAATATCTTCATATGCTCTATAATCGCCCGTCCAATAATAAATAGCGCGCGTGTTCCGTTCATAGTATACTTTCTTGCAGTAGCGCATAGATTCCTTTACGTTAAAAAACAATGCAACAATAATAATAGCATTTGAAAAATAATAATAGTTTATTGTAATTTTCTGAAGAGCATCTGCAAAGGTAAGCAGTAAAAAGAAAACACTTGGAAGCATTGCAATTATATAATAATCGTGATGTTTAAATTGATTAAGGAAAAAATAAATGTAACCAATTGACCCTAGAATATTAAGCATTGTAATGGTAAATAAAAGACGATTTACATATTTATACAATAAAATTATGGCTATTAAAGCGCTTATTAATAAAACATAGGCCTCATAAGCGTAATAATAATTCAACCATAAATTTTTTACATACTCAAATACACCCATTAAACCTTCCCAACTATCAACCATTATTGGAGATAATGCAAAAGATTTGTTTCCATAATAATTTGTTAACCAATTGGCATATTGATACCACCCAATTACTATTACAACACCAAAAAATATATAAACAAATATTTTTATATGGTTATTAAAGATTCTTATTTTCCCTTCGGTTTTAAAATAATTGAGTTTATCTAAAATTAATAAACATAAAATTACCATAAAAGTTAAAATAGCAGTTGCTTTAATTAAAGATGCTAGTGTGGCAAACAAAATAAATTTAATTAATTCTTTTTTTACTCCCGTTTCATAATAATTAAAAAAGAAATACCATGCCATTAATGTAAAGCCTAAGGAAGGCGCATCGGGCATAAAATTTGGTGTATAAAACAATAATACGGGTGATAAAGCCCCAGCTAAAACAATTAAAGCAGAAAGAAATTTACTTTTAATAAACTTCCTCACTAATAAATTAAAATAAACAAAGCCAACTGCTACAATAATTAAACTTATTAAACGTAAATACATTTCATTAAACCCAAATAATTTATACATTATTGCACCTGCATAATATATAATAGGAAACTCTCCACCGGTTACCCCTTCACCCTTAATATAACGTTGAATTTTTGGCTTAAAAAAATTCATATCGTCTTTATAGTAGTTTAATGCTATAGAAGCTCTTTGCGATTGTGCCGATAAATGAACGGAAGAAGGACGATTATTAATAAACTTAAAAACACCAATATAATTTAGTGATGCTAAAAGCACAATAACAAAAAAAGCATTTGCAACATACTTTTTTAAAACAACATTTTTTATATGAAATTTCTTTTCAAATGAAGCAAAGTTTAACTCAAGTGAATTTAGTTTTTCTTTAAGTTGAACAAACATCATTTCTCACTCCTTTTAATAAATACCTCCAAAGAATCAACATCGTAAATTTCTTTATCTGAATTCCCCAAAAAAGCAAATACTTGAATTTTACTATATAAAGGATCCCACGATTCGTTTTTCAAATGTACACTGTCTTTAAACCTACACCATTCATTAACTTCTGTAAAATGATATCTCAAAGACAACCCATTCCAACTTAAAACGGTTCCTTTATCATCATAGGCACAAACATTAATATATGCGTTAGAGTGCGCATAATTTGTTCTTGCTCTTCCTTTAAATACAACCTCATATTCTGCTTTTGGATTTAAAGAATCAAGGCCATGTAAAAAAAACAAGCCGTGAGAATTTTGTTGTGTTAACCTTGAAAATTTATAACCGATAATTGAATCAGTTTTTAATTCCGCTGTTTGAATGTTATTACTATCGGAGATAATTAATTTATTTGCTACCATTTCATATTTCTCATTGCATGATGTTATCACTAATAATAAAAAAATATATAGTAGAAAATTAAAATACATTATAATTCCATCTCCTTTATATCACCTTCCACAATTAATTTTCCGGCGGTTGCCTTTTTAATATCTTCTACGCTTACGCCTGGGGCACGTTCTAGTAATTTAAAACCGCCGCCAGGCACAATTTCGTATACGCCCAATTCTGTAACAATTTTTTTAACGCACTTAATTCCTGTTAAAGGTAAATCGCATTTTGGTAATAACTTAGATTGGCCTGCTTTATTAACTTGCTGCATGGCTACTATAATATTTTTGGCACTGGCAACTAAATCCATGGCGCCACCCATACCTTTCACCATTTTACCCGGAATTTTCCAATTGGCAATATCGCCGTTTTCACTCACCTCCATTGCTCCCAAAATGGTAAGGTCTACTTTTTGTGCGCGAATCATTCCAAAACTCATGGCACTATCAAAAATAGATGCCCCATGCAATAAAGTAACGGTTTGTTTACCCGCATTAATCAAATCAGCGTCTTCTTCTCCTTCAAAAGGAAAAGGACCCATACCTAAAATTCCATTTTCACTTTGCAGTTCAACACTAAAATTTTCCGGAATATAGTTTGCTACCAAGGTAGGTATTCCAATTCCAAGATTAACAAACATTCCGTCTTTTACTTCCTTTGCAATTCTTTTGGCAATTCCGTTTTTGTCTAGCATTTTATTTTATTTTTAACTGTGATACAACTTTTTTTGCAATAGCAATTCTTCCTCTGTAATTATAATGTTCAGTAGTCCAGTTTTTGTCTAAAAAGTCATTTATTCCCGCAGACTCTAAATTATCAACAACAACAACTCCCATTTTTGAATATCTGTTAACCAAGTAATCTCTGTTATTTCGCATTAAAAATACTAAATCCTTTCCAACTAACGAATCTGCCTTGGCTACATTTTCGGCCAAAATATTAAAATATGTTTGTACTCCATTTTCTTTGCACCAGGCAACTATTTCATCAAAATCTTTAATGCGTGGATTATTCTCATCTATATTAAATGCGTATGCCTTTATATAGTGCGCTGCCAGGGTAATTTTGTCCATGTCCCATGAACCATCGGGCTTTAACCAACCTCCGTTAGCCATGGCATTATCCCATTCGCGCACGGTATTGTACTTAAATTGATAAGGGAATTTTAGTCTATTTGTTCTCCATTCTTTCTGTAGTAACGAGTCCCGTTCTGCAATAGACAAATCTTCAGCGTTTTTTAATGAAAGTAAAAATCGGTTTACAATTTTTGGCTTGTTATTTAGTAAACGAACAGATCTAATTAAAGGTGTTTCCAGCTTTGAATGAATCCAGGCTCCATCAAAAGAACGTAAATTCATGGTAACTATAATGGCTTTCGGTAAATTTAGTTTCATTTCTTTCATCCAATACTTATAAATTCCGGCATGCACAGCGGGTGTATCAATGGTTACCATTTTATACTGAGGCGCATAAAACTGAATTAGTTCTGAAATATATAATTGTGTGGAATCATTTCCATCAACCGTAAAATTAGATGATTCGCCAAAATACACAATATCAACGCCCTCCGGTAAGTTTTTACATTGATAAGCGCAAGAAGAAATGTTTTTTAAGTCGGCTGGATATATTGTAAATACATAAATAACATTTACCAAAGCTATTACAGCTAATAAAAGAAGCGACTTATATATTACTTTTTTAAACATTAAAATTGAAAATATATAAATGGTAAATTATCCATACCCGACATTCCCATTAATAAAAAAAGTAAAAGCACGTAAACAGACCAGCGCAAAATCGGTTTTTTTACATGAAGCCAATTATCAATTCTGCTCTTGTACAATAAAACATCTGTGATGATAATTATTAAAACAAAAAATAGGGCATAGTTTATTTGAAGTTGATTTAATGGAACGTGCCAGTTTTTCAAGAAGGCCTTTATAATATCCTTTGCTTTTTCAAATGACTCTGCTCTGAAAAAAATCCAGATAAAAGAAACCAGCACAAACGTTTTAATACCTAAAAATAAATTGAGCACACTAAACCCTTCTTTAATCTTTACTTTAAATAAATAATTAAATAAGCGCTCAAATAAATAAAAAGCGCCATGCAAAAGCCCCCATACAACAAAGGTCCAACTGGCGCCATGCCATAAGCCGCTTATAAAAAAAATAACTAAAATATTAAATACCCATTTTGCATTGCCTAAACGGCTGCCACCAAGGGGTATGTATACATATTCTCTAAACCATGATGTTAGCGATATATGCCAGCGTTTCCAAAAATCGTTTATACTGGTTGCCAAATAGGGTGTTTTAAAATTGTCTATCAAATGAACTCCCAATAAACGTGCTGCACCAATGGCAATTGTTGAGTACCCGTAAAAATCAGCATATATTTGAAATGAAAATAAAACAATTGCTGCAAAAACTTCTAACGAATGAAATTCCATTGGATTTGCATACACTTCGTTTACAATGGGTGCAATGTTATCTGCTACGGCCATTTTTACAAATAAGCCAAACAATATTAAACGAAATCCATTTGAAAAATTATCGTAATTGAACTTAATCTCTTTTTTTAATTCACTTCCCAATGTTTGATATTTTTCAATTGGACCCGCCACCATTTGCGGAAAAAACAAAACATAATTTGCAAAATATCCTAAATGTTTTTCTGCCTTTTGATTTCCCCGATATACTTCAATGGTGTAAGCCATTGATTGAAACGTATGAAAAGAAAGGCCAATTGGAAGTATGATATCTAAATTGGTAGGAGTATATGTTGCGCCAAAAACTTTAAAAACACCTTCTAAGTTTTCATTTATAAAATGAAAATACTTAAAGAAAGCCAATAAAGCAACATTTGAAACGATACTAAATACAAGATAAAATTTCTTGAGTTTTTTATCGTGAACTTGCTCAATGGTTAATCCTGAAATGTAATCAATTAAAATAATTGCAAATAAGATAAGAATGTACTTTGGCACAAAGCACATATAAAAATAACAACTTGAAATAAAAATAAGTATCCAACGAAATTTCGGGGGCAAGATATAGTACATTGCCACCACCAATGGTAAAAAAAACAAAAAATGTACTGAATTAAAAAGCATGTATTAAGCGCGCTTTCTTACAGTTCTTTGTTCAATTCGTTTTTCGTAATTCTTTCCTTCAAAAATGCGGTGCACATAAATGCCCGGTGTATGAATATGATCAGGATCTAATTCTCCGGCAGGTACTAAATGTTCTACCTCAGCAATTGTAATTTTTCCGGCCATTGCCATTAAAGGATTAAAATTACGCGCAGTACTTTTGTAAATTAAATTTCCGGCGGTATCACCTTTCCATGCTTTTACAATGGCAAAATCGGCCTCAAAGGCTTTTTCCATTAAATATTCTTTCTCTTGTCCGTTATAATTAAACTTACGTGTTTCTTTTCCTTCTGCAACTTCAGTACCAACTCCGGCAGGCGTATAAATTACCGGCATACCATAACCGGCAGCTAAACAACGGGTGGCTAAAGTTCCCTGAGGAATTAACTCCACTTCTAACTCGCCACTTAGCATTTGTCTTTCAAATTCATCATTTTCTCCAACGTATGAAGAAATCATTTTTTTAATTTGTTTGGTTTGAAGCAAAAGCCCTAAACCAAAATCGTCTACCCCTGCATTATTGCTAATTGCTGTAATTCCCTTTGTTCCCATTTTAATTAATTGGGTAATACAATTTTCAGGAATTCCACACAAACCAAAACCTCCAAACATTATTGTTTGATTATCTTTTACATCTTTTAATGCTTCTTCTGCGTTTTTTATTACTCTGTTTATCATAACGTATATTAATTACAAATTATCAAATTCACTTGGTGTAATTTCCTCCTGAAAATTATCTGCATCGTATTTACTGCAATCTAATTCCAGATTTGGATCTAAATTTTTTGGTCTTGGAAATTCGCCATTGGTAACTTTTAATGTTTTATCGGCATACACTTTATTAAAAAACTTTCCCCAAATTGGCAATGCCATGGTAGCACCCTGGCCTTCAACCATGGAGTTAAAATGTATGCTTCTGTCTTCGCCGCCAACCCAGGCCCCCGCAACTAACTCCGGTGTTAATCCTAAAAACCAACCATCGGCATTGTTTTGTGTTGTGCCCGTTTTACCTGCAATTTGATTAAATAATTTGTAGCGTCCTCTTAACCTAGATCCTGTACCACCATCTACTACACCGCGCATTAATTGTATCATGGCGTATGCTTTTTCTTCACTAAATACCTCATCGCTGTTCGGTATAAACTCTTCCAACACTTTCCCGTTTTTATCTTCAATACGGGTAATAAAAGTGGGCTGAATATAGGTTCCTTTATTTGCAAAAGTTGAAATAGCCCCCACCATTTCAAAAACGCTTATATCTGGTGTACCTAAACAAATGGAAGGCACTTCCGGAATTTCAGAAGTAACCCCAAGGCGTTTAACCAAATCAACCACTGCATGCGGACCATACTGTTTCATTACCCAAGCAGTAATGTAATTAATAGAATTGGCCAATGCTTTTTTAAGTGTTAGCATTTTGCCGTTGTTTTTATCATTAGGTCCGTCAGAATTACTTGGACACCATTCTTTTCCATCGGGCAAAGTAATACATGTTCTAACGTTGGGCACTTGGTGGCAAGGACTTAATCCTTCTTGTATTGCCAAAGCATACACAAATGGTTTAAATGTTGAACCAACCTGACGTTTACTAACCTTTACATGATCGTACTTGTAATGCTTATGATTTATACCACCCACCCAAGCTTTTACATAACCTGTTTGTGGTTCCATGGCCATAAAACCGGTTTGTAAAAACGATTTGTAATATTTAATACTGTCGAATGGCGTTAAAACCGTATCTATATCTCCTCGCAAACTATACACCCGCATGGCTACAGGTTTGTGAAAAGTTTGCTCAATGCTTTCGTGCGATAAACCCTGTTGTTTTAAAACGCGGTAACGCTCGCTTCGTTTCATAGAAGCATTCATTATACTTTTTATTTCATCTTTAGAAACATTCCATGCAAAAGGGGCATTGCGCTTTGTTAAACACTCTTTACTAAATATTTTTTGTAAATCGTGCATGTGTTCGCTAACTGCTTCTTCGGCATAACGCTGCATACGCGAATCAATAGTGGTATATATTTTTAAACCGTCTCTGTAAATATTATAAGGTTTACCGGTTTCAGGATTGATGTGTTTTTCGCACCAGGTTTTTAAAAAATTATCGCGTAAATATTCTCGGAAATAAGGTGCAGGGCCTTCGTTATGATCTTCCGGTTGAAAATTAATTCCTAATTCTGTTTCTCTTAATTTGTTGTATTTTTCTTCAGGCAAGTATCCATACTTTACCATTTGCTTTAAAACTACATTACGACGCTGCTTTGCTCTTTCAGGAAAACGAATTGGATTAAATAACGCAGGGTTTTTTGCCATACCCACCAACATGGCCGCTTCTTGTATTTCTAAACTATCGCACGATTTATTAAAGTAAATATTTGACGCAGATTTTATGCCAACAGCTAAGTTTAAAAAATCAAACTTATTTAAATACATGGCCATAATTTCTTCTTTCGTATAACTTTTCTCAAGGCGAGTAGCGGTAATCCACTCCTTCATTTTTCGAATTACCAAGCCGGGCTTGCTTAATTTTTCGCCTCGTGGATACATCATTTTAGCCAACTGTTGCGTAATGGTACTTCCACCACCGCTGCTGCCTCCGCCAAAAATTCCGGAAGCTGCCCTTAATAAAGCTTTTACATCTACTCCACTGTGCTCGTAAAAGCGTGCATCTTCTGTTGCAATTAAAGCCTCCACCAAATCTTTGTCTAAATTTTCAAACTTAACATTAACTCGGTTTTCGCTGTAGTATTTTCCCAATACTTTTAAATCGCTGCTGTATACTTCAGTAGCTAAATTGCTTTTGGGGTTTTGCAATTCTTCTACGCTTGGTAAATCGCCAAAAACACCTAGTGAAATAAGAAATAATAACAAGAAAAGCACGGCAAAGGGTCCCCAAATCCAAATCCAAACCCACTTAATATATTTGTTGCTTTTTGCTGTCATATATAAACTGTGGTAAAATTAGAAAATAATGTTAAATCACCTAAGATTCTTACAAAGTAAATATACCTGGTAATGGTTAAATAAAATAAAATTGTATTTTTATAAAACAAAACATTCTAATTATGAAAATATTTAAAACATTACTAATTACCATTATTGGTTTTGCGGGTTTTAACCTAAATGCACAAGAAAACATTGAAATGTCGCTAAGTGTAATGTATAACGGCAAGCCGGTTTGCGGACACGAAATAACAATAAAAGCCGGAGGTACAACACTTGGTAAAGGCAGCACTGATAGTGAAGGGAACGTAAAGTTTTCGGGTGTTATTTTAAATGTAAAAGACATTAACGTTTATGGTTATAAAAAAACAAAAAACGGTGAAAAAAAATGGAGTTTAGAAGGACATGTGAAACTTGACGATAACTATCACTCCGATATTAAAATGGAAGTGTATATAAAGGAAGCGGCAAAAGACTCGGGTTTATCGGAAGGGATGCTTGCCGGTGCTTGGGGCTTAACTTTTAATTGCGATGGCACAGAAGAAGCTAAAACAGAAGGTGGTGATGGAGGAATGAATTTAAATGATTTGTTTGGGAAGTAATATTGTACCGGTCACTAACTTGTTTCTTATAACCAATTCTTGAAAAACATATATCCTAATATTTTATTATCGTTTTTTTTTAAACGTTTTATTTTTCTTTCTATAATTTTAATTGGGCACAATTACTCCTTTTCACAAACAAAAAGTACTGTAACAATTACCTTTTTATTTAACGGTAAACCCGTGTGCGGACACGATATTATTTTAAAAGATGATGAAATAGTTTTAGGAAAAGGGAAAACTACAAATGATGGTGTTTTAAAAATTGATAGTGTGTTATTAAAATATACAGCCGTTGATATATATGGATATAAGATGTCGCGAACGGGTTCAAAAAAATGGAGCTTAATAAAATTAATAGAATTAGATGATGATAACAAAGCAACCGTAAACATGGAATATTATGTAAAAATGGTTGCCAAAGAAAGTAAACTTTCCGAATCTTTAATTATTACTGCTTGGGGTGTTGCCGAAAGTTGTAATTAATTTCAGTATTATTTTGGGCGCCAATTCGCGCTATCACTTCAAAAATTTATTCTCCTTTAAAAAAGGGTTGTCTCTTTTCTAAAAATGCGCTTACTCCTTCGTTGTAATCGTAAGTATTAGCAGCAACAATTTGTTCTACTTTTTCTTGATTTAATTGCTGCTCTAAATTATTATTAAAGCCTTGGTTTAATAGTTTTTTAGTTAACCACAATCCTTTAGTAGGCATATTTGCCAGGGTTGTTGCTGTTTTAAGCGCTGTTTCCAATAAAAGTTCGTCATCAGAAACTTTATAAATCATTCCCATTTGTTCGGCTTCTGTGGCGCCAACTTTATCGCCTAACATCATTAAGGCGCTTGCTTTTCCAAAACCAATAAGCTTAGGTAAAAAATAAGTTCCTCCGCTATCGGGTATTAAACCAATTTTGCTGAATGCCTGAATAAACGCCGCTGATTTTGCTGCAATAACTACATCACATGCTAATGCAATGTTTGCTCCTGCTCCGGCCGCTACGCCATTTACAGCGCAAATTACAGGCTTTTGCAAATTGCGTATTTTTAAAATAATAGGGTTGTAATGTTCTGTAACAATTTTTTCTATTCCGGGCCCGTTTTTATCAATAGCCTCAGCTAAATCTTGTCCTGCGCAAAAAGCTTTTCCGTTTCCGGTAATTAAAATTGCTCTAACGTTTTTATTATTTTGCGCTGCATCTAATTCATTAATTAAATTCAGTGCCATTTCTCTGTTAAAGCTGTTAAACTTATCGGGTCTGTTTAATTTTAAAATTAAAACATTGTTTTGTGTGTTTGATTCTATAAAACTCATAGTAAAAAATTTAAACTCCAAATTGATTTAAGTGATGATGCAAATGTTTAGCCAGTAAAATATTCCATTCAGTAGAATTCATTTCGCCAAATAAACTATGCAATTTATTTTTTATTGCCGTTTCTCCCAATTCGTTAAACGTTTTAATTTTATTAATTAAAATAGTTTTTTCTTTTTCAAATTCAACCGCATCAACAATTTCTGCTTCTTTAAAAGTTGGCAAACTTCTTTTAAAATCCTTTTCACCTAAGGCTTGTTTTCGGGCAGATTTTCCAAAGAAAAATTTAAAAACAGCATTAGTTGTAGCCGCTAACGTTCCGTCAGCCATTTCAAAGGGTTTTTGGCAATGGCATAACATTTGTGCCACATTCATTTTTCCCCACAACGCCTTTGTTTGTGGTGTTAATTTATTAATGCGGTTAATGTAATAATCGCAATCTTCTTTATTAAATAAGTTTAAATGCGTCATTTAAAAATCGTGACTTAATTGATTGGTTGCTTTTTGTAAAATTTCAAAAGCGTTTTCTGCCATTAAATTTTCGCGATCTAATGTTGGATTAATTTCAACCATTTCAAAACAGCATATTTTTTTGCTTCGCATAATGTAATAGATAAGGTTACCGGCTTCTTTTTCCGTAATTCCGTTTGGCACAGGTGTGCCGGTTCCGCTACTTATACGGCTATCCATACTATCTACATCAAAACTTACATAAATTAAATCGCAATGTTCTAAGTAATTTAATGCTTCAATAGCAATACGCTCTACTGCCTTTTTTCTTATTTCAGGCAATCCAAAAACGCGTACTTTATTCTTTTTGATGAGGTAATCTTCTTGCGGTTCAAAATCGCGTAATGCAATAAAGACAAGGTCGTTGTAATTTATTTTAGGACTAATTCCGCCCAAGTTTTTCAGCTTTTCCCAATATTCAATGGTTTCATCGTCGAGTTTATTTTGCTGCCTATCTTTATTATCTTCCCCTAAAACACAGGCAATTGGCATACCGTGCATATTTCCACTTGGGGTGGTGTACGGACTATGGATATCAGCATGAGCATCTATCCAAATTACTCCAAGTCGCTTTGTGGGGTTAGCCATTCTTATTCCGCTTATGGTTCCAAGAGCAGAACTGTGATCGCCGGCTATAACTATAGGTACCTCATCCTTCGTTAAAATTTTCTGAATTTCTTTGGCAATTCGTTCATTTAAAGAATAAATACCTTTAATTCTTTTAGCATAATCGTGCACTACCGGCTCTAGTAGTAAGTGATTTTCAGTAGGTATTTCAACCGTTTTAAACTTCTTAAAAAACGGACTACCAAAATCTAGTGCTGCAATTTTAATAGCATCTATACCCATACTAGAGCCTCTGGTTCCTGCACCAATTTCACTCTTAACTTCAACAATCTTAATTGGTTTTATCATAATTTCTTCTAATTAATTTAACAATTAAGTCTTTTTTGGCCAAAAGTAATTCACTTACTTTGTTATACTTTACTAATAAGTAACTAACTTACATTATGGCAATAGATAATACGTATACCAACCTAATTCATCAAACATTTAACTTTCCGCAAGAGGGTTTTGAAGTAAAAGATAACGAGCTGTATTTTAACGACATACCCTTAATGAACATTATAAAACAGTATGGTACACCTTTAAGAATCAGTTATTTACCTAAAATATCGTCGCAAATACAAAAGGCTAAACGCATGTTTCACGTTGCAATGGCTAAGGCCGATTACAAAGGAAGCTACGTGTATTGCTATTGTACTAAAAGTTCTCACTTTAGTTTTGTGTTAGATGAAGTTTTAAAAAACGATGTTCATATTGAAACATCCAGCGCGTTTGATATACAAATTATCAAAGAACAATTTGAAAAAAAGACCTTAAACAAAGATACATATATTATTTGTAACGGTTATAAGCGAGCCAATTACAAGCAAAACATTTGCGATTTAATTAATGATGGTTTTAATGTTATTCCGGTATTAGATCATTTAGATGAAATAGAATATTATAAAAAACATGCGAAAGTAGATAAAGTAAATTTAGGAATTAGAATTAGTACAGAAGAAGAGCCCTCTTTTACTTTTTATACTTCACGTTTAGGAATTCGTGATTCTGAAATAATAAGTTTTTACAAAGAAAGAATTCAGAGCAATCCTAAATTTAATTTAAAGTTGCTTCACTTTTTTATTAATACCGGTATTAAGGACACCATTTATTACTGGACAGAATTAAACAAGTGCTTAAATATTTATAAAGAGTTGCGCGAAATTTGTCCTACACTAGATTCATTAAACATTGGCGGAGGAATGCCTATAAGAACTTCCTTAGGTTTTGAATACGATTACGAATACATGGTGGAAGAAATTATTTCGCAAATAAAATTATTTTGTACCGAAAATGATTTGCCTGAGCCGGATATTTTTACAGAATTTGGTTCGTACACCGTTGGCGAAAGTGGCGCAACACTTTATTCTATAATTGATCAGAAAAAACAAAACGACAGAGAAACCTGGTACATGATAGACAGTTCGTTTATTACCACCTTACCGGATACTTGGGGAATTAATCAGCGTTTTATTTTATTGGCCATAAACCACTGGGACAAACCATACATTCCTGTTAACCTTGGGGGATTAACATGTGATAGCATGGATTACTACAATACCGAAGCACATACCAATCAGGTATTTTTACCTCAAGTAGAAAAAGGACAAAAAGAACCGCAGTATATTGGTTTCTTTCATACCGGTGCATACCAAGAAGCATTAAGCGGATATGGTGGAACACAACATTGTTTAATACCTGCGCCAAAACATGTTTTAATAGATTTAAATGAAAACGGTGAATTAAGTACCCGTTTATTTGCCAAGGAACAAAGCTATAAAAGCATGATGAAAATTTTGGGATATTAAGAATTAAGGAGTGAACAGTAAACAGTGAGCAGTGAGCAGTGAGCAGTGAGCAGTGAGCAGTGAGCAGTGATTAAGGATAAATTAACTGTACTTCGTAAATCTTAATTCATTTAACTTTTCAGCTCAATGCAAAAAGTAGTTCCTTTATCTAATTCGCTTTCTTTTACGTAAATTTTTCCGTGGTGATAGTTTTCAATAATTCGTTTGCACAAACTTAAGCCCAAGCCCCAGCCTCTGGTTTTTGTTGTATAGCCGGGCTTAAACACTTCTTTAAATTTATTTTTTGGAATTCCTTTTCCAGTATCGCTAATTTCTATTTTAATTAATTCCGGTTCTTCAATTAAAACTATTTTTAAATCGCCTTTGCCATTCATGGCATCAATGGCATTTTTACAAAGATTTTCTATCACCCACTCAAAAAGTGGTCCACACAAATCTATCATTATTTGTTTATCGGGCAATTGAACAGTGTAATTAATGTTTTTAGAACTGCGCTGTTTTAAATAGCTTATACTTTTTGAAAGTAAGGCCACTATATCTTCATTTACCAAAGTGGGTTGAGAACCTATTTTTGAAAACCTATCGGTAATGGTATTTAAACGATGCACATCATTTTGCATTTCGTTTATAATGTTTTCATCAACACCCAAACCACGCAAGTGTTCGTTCCAGGCCATTAATGATGAAAGCGGTGTACCTAATTGATGTGCTGTTTCTTTACTCATGCCCACCCAAACTTGGTCTTGCTCGGCCTTGCGTGCTGTGCTAAATAAAATATAAGCAATTAACAAAAACAAACCAATAACACCAAACTGCACATAGGGGTAATATTTTAATTGTGTAAGTAAATTAGATTGCGCATAAAAAATATAATTAGTAGTTCCTTCACCTAAATCAATGGGAAGTGGTGCGTTTTCGTTTTTTAATTCTCTTATTTTTTCCTGAAGTTTTTCGGGTGTATTTATTTCTTCCAAATTAATTTCGCCTGACGCAATTACTTTTGTTTGCGAACTATCGGTGTAAATTACCGGCACATCGGCCGAGTTTATGGCTACCTCGGTAATAAACGATTTTATTAAGCTATCAAAAACCAATTTAATATCGGCAAACACTTTACTGTCTTTATAATACAAATATTGTTTTGTTGTTTTGTAAATTTGAATTTCTACCGGCGGGTACAATGTTTTCATTTGCTCCAGCTCACTTTGCATGTAAGCAGGGTCTTTTTCTTTTACCGAATCGAAATTAATTTTTGCGCTAATTTTTCCTTGCTCATCCGCCAATATCATGGGCACAGTGGTATTATCTTGCAGAACGTACAATAAAAAATTAATTACATTATTACTGCTTTCTTTGGTTAATTGCTCAGTAGTTTTAGCATAAAGAATTGCTTTTTTACGTTCTTCTGATTTTATTTTTTCGAAAAGTTGATTGGTAAATTTTACCAGATTTGCTTTTTTTTGAACGGCTTCGGCCCATAGTTTTACTTTTCGTTTTTCATCATTAGCAATGTGATCAACTAAATTATTGGTGTACCATAACGAACCTATAACAATAATAAAAGCAGCTATTGCCAATAACCATTTCCATTTCTGTTTTTGGGTGTAAATGTTCATTTTTTATTAAACTGTAAATTAAAAGGCCTATATTCTATTTAGGCATTTTCTTTTATAGTAACGATAAATTTACCTTAATATTATGAAACAAAAAAACCTCTTTACAAAAGTAAAGAGGTTTGTATAATAGGTAAACGAATTAATGGTGATGTCCGCCTTTTCCGTGTACGTGTCCGTGATCTAATTCTTCTTCCGTTGCGTCGCGCACTTCTACTACATCTCCAACAAAATGTAAATCAAAACCTGCTAAAGGATGATTAAAATCCATTCTCACATGTGCTTCTTCCACTTCCAATACTTTTCCAATTAATTGATTGCCGTCAGCGTCATGCATTTCAATGTCGTTTCCAACAAATACACGTGCACTGTCAAATTTATCTTCAACAATAAACGCTTTCTTATCAATATTAATAATGTAATCGTTTTCTACTAAACCGTATGCATTGGCTGCATTAATTTTAAAATCAAATTTATCTCCTGCTTTTTTATTTTGAATGTTCTTCTCAAAATCCGGTAATAGTTGGCTTACTCCAAATATAAATGCGAAAGGATTTTCAGCGTCTGTTTGTTCAACCAAATTTTCAGGTTCTCCGTTTTTGCTTGCAGTTAAATGATAGTTAACTACGGCTACTTTGTTTTCTGTAATTGTCATTTTTTGTTTTTTTATTGATAAAATAAGCCATTCAAAAAACTGAATGGCTTAAACTTTTTATAAATATAATAAATTAATTTAAGTCGAACTTAATGCCCTGCGCCAAAGGTAAATCTGCCCCATAATTTACGGTATTTGTTTGGCGGCGCATGTACGCTTTCCAGGCATCGGAGCCACTTTCGCGACCTCCGCCGGTTTCTTTTTCGCCTCCAAAAGCTCCGCCAATTTCTGCTCCGCTGGTTCCAATATTTACATTGGCAATACCGCAATCGCTTCCGGCTGCACTCATAAACAATTCGGCTTCTCTTACATTTAATGTCATAATTGCACTTGATAAACCTTGAGGAACATCATTTTGAATTTGAATAGCTTCTTCAATGCTTTTATATTTTAGCAAATACAAAATGGGAGCAAAAGTTTCGTGCTGCACAATTTCCATATCATTTCTAGCTTCAACAATTGCGGGTTTTACATAACAGCCGCTTTCATACCCTTTACCTTCCATAACTCCGCCCGGAACCACAATTTTTCCACCCTCTGTAATTGCGGTTTCAATAGAACTCATGTATGCTTTTACGGCATTCTTATCAATTAAAGGGCCCACATGATTTCCTTCGTCTAAAGGATTTCCTATTTTTAATTGTGCGTACGCTTTAACTAACTTCTCTTTCACGCTATCAAAAATACTTTCATGAATAATTAATCGTCGTGTAGAAGTACACCTTTGACCTGCTGTACCCACTGCTCCAAATACAGCTCCAATAATGGTCATGTCTAAATCAGCATTTGGTGTTACAATAATTGCGTTGTTGCCACCTAATTCTAAAATACTTTTTCCAAAACGTTCGGCCACTTTTACTCCCACTATTTTTCCCATACGCGTAGAGCCCGTAGCTGAAATTAAAGGTACATGATGATCGGTAGTTAGCAACTCACCTATTTGATAATCTCCATTTACAATACACGAAATTCCTTCGGGTAATTTATTTTCTTTGGCAACTTCGTTCCAAATATTTTGGCAAGCAATTGAACACAATGGAGTTTTTTCGGAAGGCTTCCAAATGCAAGTGTTGCCGCAAATCCAAGCTAATGCAGTATTCCAGCTCCACACCGCAACCGGAAAATTAAACGCACTAATTATTCCCACAACACCCAATGGATGCCATTGCTCCATCATGCGATGTTTTGTGCGTTCACTTTGAATAGTTAAGCCATAAAGCTGACGTGATAAACCAACAGCAAAATCGCAAATATCTATCATCTCTTGTACTTCGCCTAAACCTTCTTGCAATGATTTTCCCATTTCATACGAAACCAATTTACCTAAAGGTGTTTTTTTTGCGCGAAGTTTGTCTCCAAACTGTCTTACAATTTCACCGCGTTTAGGAGCAGGTATCGTTCTCCAATAATCAAATGCACTTTTTGCGGCATCTATCACTTTAAGGTAATCGGCCTTAGTGGCACCTTTTACTTTGGCAATTAATTTTCCATCAACCGGGCTATATGATTCAATAACTTCACCACTCGCTAACCAATTGCTTCCGGTACTGCATCCGTCATTTATTTCTTTTATTCCTAATGATTTAAGTACATCTTGCATAATTCAGTATTTTGGACATCAAATATAATGAAATATTAATGTTTAAGGTGCTAAAATTTACCTAAAAAAATAAAGTGCCTAATGTACGTACATTAAGGAAGCCGTTAACCATGTAAAACTATAAAAAATGGGTGTTTGACGAAAATAACAATTGTTTAAAAGGAAATTATGTAAAAGGTTATCTAATGTTAATGATATAGTAAAATAGTAAATTAATTTGGGTGGTACTTTTGACGGTGTATGGTAAAAAGTTTAAAAACCTGGTTAATAATCTCTTTCTCTCTTATTATATTAATTTGTTCTATTGCCTTTTATACACATTCATATACTGTAAACAAAACAGAAGAGTTTGAAATATTACTACAGGAATTAAAAAGGTTTCAAGTTTGTCTTTTAGAAAGCAATAAAATTAAAGAAGATATTTTTGTTACCAGTGTAATTACCAATTCTTTTTATGAAAACTCGGAAACAAAAGAAGAAATTGCATTTAAAAATAAAATTAATTCTGCTAAAAAATCACTCCAAATAATTCGAAAATCATCAATAGGCAAAAAACTAATTAATGAAGCCTTTTACAAAAACATAGAAGACTCCTTGAATGCTTACAATGCACTTCAAAAAGAACTCTTTTACCTATTTAGGAAAAAAGGATATAAAGATTATGGTATTGAAGGCCTAATGAGAGAAAATGCACATGACTTAATTAGTTACAATAACTTTGAAATTAAATACTTTGCGCTAATATTAAGAAGACACGAAAAAGACTTTTTAATTAGAAAAGAACGCGAATACATTCAAAAATTCAGCACCGCCATTAAAGACATTATTAACCTTACTCATCAAAATTCACGTTTTTCCATATACGACAAACAATATCTCTTCAATCGAATTTATTACTACAACAAGTACTTTAAATTGATAGCAAGAATAGAAAACAAAATTGGCATTAAAGGAAAAAACGGATTACTAAACAAATCTAAAAACACCTTCGAAAACATTTTTAACGCCTCTGTTTTTATAGAAAATAAATCAAAACTTGAATTTGAAATAAATAAACAATCATTAAAAACTACCACCATTATCTTATATATTATAATACTAGGTACTTTAGTGTTGATAATAATAAACTTCACCAACGTTATTAATAAATCAGTTAATTCCATAACAAGCACCTTTACAAATTACATTAACTCAGGATTTAAATTCAATTCTTTTCAGTTTGAAAAATCAATAATAAAAGAGTTTAATATTATCTATTTGAGTTTTAATGAAATGGCACGGGAAATAAATATTTACACGAATTACTTTAAAGAAAAAGTATATGAACGTACAAAAGAAATAAATCAAAAAAAAGACGAAATACTTGTACAACAAAAAAAAATAGAATTGCAGTATCAATCGCTATTAAACTATTCTAATGAACTAGAATCTCAAAAACTGGAATTAAAGTTAAAAAATGAAGAGCTAAATGAAAGCTTAAGATACGCTAAAACTATTCAAAGAACCCTTCTTCCAAAGAGTAAACTGCTTAATGAATACTTTTCTGAAAGTTTTATTTTTAGTAAAGCCAAGGATGTAATTTCAGGTGATTTTTACTGCATTTTTCCAATAAATAATTCAGAAACTACTAAAATTATAGTTGTGGCTGCAGATTGTACAGGACACGGTGTTCCGGGTTCTTTAATTAGCATGTTGGGTTTAAATACAATAAATAATATTGTTAAGGTTATAAACATAATTGATCCGGGAGCGCTTATTGAAAAGTTAGATAAAGAATTCAGTTCGTTTTTAACATCAGGCATAAGAAAAGGCGAAGTTACTGATGGCATGGATATTGCTGCAATACTTTTTAACCCAACAACACTTGAGTTAAATTATAGCATTGCCAAATTTACTTGTTTCCTTTATAGAAATAATAAATTCTTAGAATTAAACAGTTCTAAAAAATCTGTAGGCTATAGGTTTTTAGGGAGTAACGATAAAACCTTTGAAACAAACACTATTATAGCTGAAAAAAACGATTGCCTTTATTTATTATCCGATGGCTATGCCGACCAATTTGGTGGAACAAACAATAAAAAATACAAACGAAAAAATATTCAATACCTCATAGAAAAAATTCATCTTCTTCCCATGAACCAACAAAAAGAAATATTTAAAAAAGAATTTAAAAACTGGAAAGGAAAAAACAAACAAACAGATGATATAACAATAATTGGTATGAAAATTTAATGTTAACTATTGCTGTATAAAAAAAGCACATTCCCATCAGGATCCTCTACCTCGGCATAAAAACCAACACCACCATCAATTAAGTTTGAGCCGATAATATTTTCGCCTTTTTCACCCACCTGTTTCATAATGGCCGGTTTTGTTACAACAACTCCTCCAAATTTATTAACTGCTTGAATAGAATCAAACATGGTATTTACATAAAACATGGGCTTAACACTATTTCTGTTTAGCTCCATGCGCTTTACTTCCACCAAACAAAAACCTACCGAAGTTTGCTCATTTTTAAATACCCCCATTCGTTTATTAAAAATGTATTCCTCAGAAATATTAATTCGTAAAACGTTTTTATAAAAATTAATTGAGTTAGTTAAATCGGTTACAGAAATCTCAACCCATACTATAACCGGTTTTTTTTCAAATAGAATAGGACTTACTTCTTTCTTAATACCTTGTTTATGCCACATAACAATGCAAGTTTATAGCTTTCATAAAATAATACAGTTAAGCATATGTGAATTTATTTTTATCGAATTGTAATCTAATAATTTATTATATCATTAAACCATTTGCTTAACCATTAATTCAACTTCACTTAAAGCTACATCTAGGGCTATTAGCAACCTTTGACAAAAAAATTAAAATGAAAAAATTATTCTTATTATTATTTGCACTTGTAAGTGCTCATACATTTTCGCAAAATCCAGGTTTAGTTATAAGCGAGGCTTACATCAATCCGGCCGGAACAGATTCTTGTAAAGAGTTTGTTGAACTAATTGCCACAAAAAATATTAATTTCTCGTTAACGCCATACACTATTATAGTAAACAATAACGGCACGGCAAATACTAACGGTTGGATTGCCGGTGGTAATTTAAGTTACGCTTTTGAAGTAAACACCGGTTTTGTAAATACAGGAGATGTTGTTTATGTGGGTGGAAGTTGCATGGCGCCTACCAACGGTCAAATAAAAGTATTAAATGTAAAATACGTTGCAGGTGATGGAGGCATAGGTTCGGCAAATGCAGCCGGGGTTTTTGGAAATGGTGGTGCCAATGGTGATGGTATTGCAGTATTTAGTAGTCCTGTTGCTTCTATAACAAGCTCTACTGTTCCTAATGATGCGTTGTTTTGGGGAACAGGATTAGGAACTGCTATAGTTAACGCCGGATTAGATGGTTACCAACTTCCGGTGAACGATTTTTATAATGGTGGTAAGTTAAACAGCGGCAGTTTTATAACAAACGACCCTAATGCCGATATTTTAACTTGTGTAGGTGTTTTTAATACTACTACCAATTCTTGGTCAACACCACGTACAATTACAGTTACTCCCGCAACATCGCCAAGTAGTTTAACAGCTACCTCATCTGTATCATTAACCTCTAATTTTAGCGGAGCTATGACACTGTCTTTTGTGGGGAACGATACAAGTGTAGTTGAAAGCACATCATTAGCTACTATTTATTTAAGGCTAACCGCAACCAGTACTTCTCCTTCATCTATTTCCATTAATGCTTCTGTTTTATCTAATGCCAGCGTAAGCGATTATACTCTTGCTACAACTATTGTTACCGTTGCAGCAAACACTCCAAGTAATACAGTATTTCCGGTTAACATATTAATTAATAACGACGCAATTATCGAAAGTTCTGAATACATTGTGCTTCGTTTAACTAATCCTATAAATGCAACTGCTGGTTCTATAAGCCAGTTTAATTTTTATATTAACGATAATGATAAACCCATTCCCAATGCATCAAACAGTTTATCATTAAATCTTCTTTCCAGCTTCTCCAATTCTATTACAGGAAGTAACTCTGCCGAAATTGTTGTTCACGACCCAACAACACAAAGATTGTATGTTGCAAATAGTATTGGCGCTAAAGTTGATATCATTAATTTCGTTAACCCCTCTTCACTTAGTTTACTTGCATCTATAACAGTAACCCCATATGGAAACATTAATTCAGTTGCTGTAAAAAATGGTACAGTAGTATGTTCAATTGAAAACTCAACCAATCCTCAAGATTCCGGTAAGGTGGTGTTTTTTGATAAAGACATGAATTTTCTAAAACAAGTAAAAGTTGGAATGATGCCGGATATGATAACATTTAATCATGCAGGAACAAAAGTTATTACGGCCAATGAAGGAGAACCTAATGCCAATTATTCTGTTAGTCCAACAAACGATCCGGATGGTTCAATAAGTATAATAGATATTTCAGGTGGAATTACAGCACTAACTCAAGCTAATGTAAGTCATATTACTTTTACTGTTTATAACGGACAAGAAAACGCATTGCGTAGTCAAGGTATTCGCATATATGGCCCGCATAATATAGCTTCTAAAGATTTTGAACCGGAATATGTAACTGTTTCATTAGACGATTCAAAAGCGTGGGTTACACTTCAAGAAAACAATGCCATTGTTGAAATAAATTTAACTAATAATACCATTGCCAACCTAAGAGCACTTGGCACTAAAGATTATTCGTTGCTTAATAACGGTATTGACGCATCAAACGTTACAAAAGGAGTTAACATTGCAAACTTCCCTGTTAAAGGATTTTATTTACCCGATGCAATTGCTTCCTACACTGTAGGAGGAATAAACTATTTAATAACAGCGAATGAAGGTGATTCAAGAGATTACACCACTTTTACCGAAGAAAAAAGAGTTAGCGCTTTAAACCTTGACCCAACAAAATTTCCAAATGCAGCTGAATTAAAAAACAATTACCTTTTAGGCAGATTAAATGCAACAGATAAAAATGGAGATATAGATAATGATGGAGATATTGACACCATTTATGTTTACGGTTCTCGTTCTTTTTCAATTTGGAATGCAACTACTGGTAATTTGGTGTATGATAGTAAAGATGATTTTGAACAAATAACATCTACTAATTCTTTTTCAGTAATGTTTAATGCAAGTAACACTAGTGCTAATAAAAAAGACAGAAGCGACGACAAAGGCCCGGAGCCGGAAGGTGTTGCAATTGGAACTATTGGTGCTAACACCTACGCGTTTATAGCGCTTGAACGAATTGGCGGTGTAATGGTTTACGATGTAACCAACCCTAACGCCCCGCAATATGTAACCTACGTAAACAATCGTTTATTGCCTGCAAATGGCCCTGATAGAGGCGCAGAAGGTTTAATATTTATTCCGCAGTCTCAAAGTCCTAACGGGCAACACATTGTTATTGCTGCAAACGAAACAAGTAGCTCACTAAGTGTTTGGGGAATCCCGGGATGTACCAATCCTATCTCTTCTTCTTTATCTATTAATGGTAGTACAAATACTTGTTCTAGTCAAGCCCCGGTTTTATCGGTTCCCAATGGCAGCGGATTAACGTTTCAATGGTACAATGGTTCAACGCCAATTAGTGGAGCTACCAACAACGCATATACGCCTGTTACAAGCGGTAATTATTCTGTAACAATTAGCGGTGGAGCAAATTGCAGTACAAAATCATTAAGCAAGCAAATTGTTTTATTGCCATCCCCTACTGTTAGCATTGTAAGCTCTAACTCCTTATTGTGTATTGGCCAAAGTGCTACCTTAACCGCTTCAGGAGCTACTTCAACATACACTTGGAATACCAGTGCAATTTCTTCAAGTATTGTTATTTCTCCTAACGCTAACACCACGTATTTTGCTAGCGGAAGTTTTACTAATGGATGCGCCTCAAGCAGTGCATTTACGCAATCTGTAACTATTTGTACAGGCATAGAAAATGAAACAATTTCTGAAAACGACTTTTTAATTGTACCTAATCCATCTAATGACTTTATTACCATTAAAACTAATAAACAAGAGAGTGTGAATATCAAAATTTACGACCTCGCCGGAAAAATAGTTTTGAATGAAAATAATTACCTCTCCTCAAATAAAATAAACGTTGCTGCTCTAGCAAAAGGAGTTTATTTTGTTGAAGTAATTGCAAACGAAAAACGCTTAACAACTAAACTAATTGTAAACTAAGCGTTAATCTATCGTTTATTTAATTTAACCTGCAAGTAACATGCTTGCAGGTTTTATTAATTGAATAGTAAACTGTTACTCACTTTATAGTAAAGTAAATAGGTAAAATTTGTAAAACTTTACTAATGAAAACATTTTACAAAACAATTGTACTGTCTGATATACATTTAGGTATAAAAGCCAGTAAAGCAAAACAGGTGGTTCACTTTTTAAAAAACCACAAGTGCGAAACCCTAATTCTTAATGGAGACATTATAGATGGTTGGCAATTACGTAAAAACGGTAAGTGGAAAAAACAACACACCAATTTTTTTAAGTATGTAATAAATCTGGTTTCAAAAAGTAAGTGCGAAGAAATTATTTATTTAAGAGGTAACCATGATGACTTTTTAGACGAAATGATTCCATTTTCTTTGGGTAATTTTAAAATAAAGCGACATCACATTCATTACGGTGTACAAAAAAAATACTTTGTTACGCATGGAGATATTTTTGATACCGTTACCACAAAGTTAAGTTGGTTGGCAAAATTAGGGGATGTAGGTTATACTTTTTTGTTATGGTTAAACCGACATTATAATAGCTACCGCGAAAAAAAGGGTTTGCCATATTATTCCTTATCTCAAGTTGTAAAAGCAAAAGTAAAATCTGCCGTTTCTTTTATTTCCGATTATGAAAATGAATTGGCTCAGGTTGCCAAAGCCCGTAAATGTCATGGTATAATTTGCGGACACATTCATCAAGCTGCTATTAAAACTATAAATGGAATAGATTACCTCAACTCAGGCGATTGGGTTGAAAGCTTAACTGCTTTGGTAGAAGATAAAGAAGGTAACTGGAAAATAATTTACTATCAGCAATGGCTTGATGAGTTTAATAAGCTTAAAGGTCAGACACAAAAAAATGATTTACTAAAAGATATTTTACCGCAAGGTGTAACAACACAAATATAACATGTCAAAAAAATATATTTTATCTATACAAGGAGAAGGCCGTGGCCATATGACACAGGCAATTAGCATGTACGACCTGCTATTAGAGCAAGGGCATACAGTATGTGCGGTAATACTAGGATCGAGCGGAAATAGAGATATCCCTAAATTCTTTTTCGACAAAGTAAAAGCGCCTATCGTTCAATTACCAAGTCCTAACTTTGTTTCCGATGCTAAAAACAAAAGTATTAATGTGCCCAAATCGGTAATTCATAATTTTAAAAAGCTTAAAACTTTTAGAAAAAGTTTAAAAAGTATTGATGAATTAATGAATGAACACAAACCAGATGTGGTAATTAACTTTTTTGATTTGCTTATGGGTTTGTATTATCGCTATTACAAACCACAAGCCAAATTAATTTGTATTGCGCATCAGTATATTTATTTACATGGCGATTTTGAATTTCCGGAAGGACGTTGGTTGGATAAACAAGCAATAAAGTTTTTTACACGTTTAACTGCAAAGGGTTCTTCAAAAAACTTAGCATTATCGTTTTACAATATTCACACTTCTCACGAAGATGTGGTAATTGTGCCTCCTTTGTTGCGAAAAGAAATTTTTGAATTAAGCTCAGAACAAAGCGATTATTTTTTAGTTTACCTGGTTAACAACGGCTATTTTGAAGAATTGATAGAATGGCATAAAAATAATCCGGAAGTAGAAGTACACTGCTTTACCGATCAGCCCGATAAAATAAAAGCCAATTATACTTTTAATACCAACAAACTATTTGTTCATGCCTTAAACGATAAACTGTTTCTTGAAATGATGAGTAAATCACGCGGATTAGCCAGCACCGCAGGTTTTGAGAGTGTATGCGAAGCTATGTATTTAGGTAAACCGGTGATGATGGTGCCCATAGAAGGGCATTACGAACAATTTTGCAATTCAAGAGACGCTTACAAAGCAGGGGCCGGAATTTTTGCCGAAAAATTTGATTTATCACAACTTGTAAAATTTTGTGCTACATTTAATACCGAAAATAAATTTTATAAAGACTGGGTATTAAATGCAAAAAACAGAATCTACAGAGAAATCAGCAACGCCTGATATGCCAAGAAAACTTTTATTTATTGTAAACCCCAATGCGGGTAAAAAAATTTCGGAACAATTAATTGACACTATTAAAAAAGAATTTCCGCAAAACATTTACTACCAAATTGTAGTTTGGAAAGATAAAAATCATTTTCAGGAAGTTTTAGATATTTTGCATTCTCGTGACTACACAGATGCTATAGCTGTTGGTGGCGACGGCACAGTAAATCAGGTAGCAAAAAGTGTAATTGGTACTAATATTGCATTAGGAATTGTACCTGCAGGCTCCGGCAATGGATTAGCCAGAACTTTGGGCTTATCTATGAAAGTAGAAGAGGTGATAAAACAAATTGCAGAAGGAACTAAAAAGCAAATAGATTATGGAACCGTAAATGACATACCTTTCTTTTGTACCAGTGGAATTGGTTTTGATGCGCACATAGGAAATTTATTTGCTACTTCTAAAAAAAGAGGCTTACAGAGTTATATTAAAATTACGGTGCGTGAATTAATGCGTTATAAATCGCAAGAGTATACTTTAAAATTTAATAATCAGGAAATAAAACGAAAAGCTTATTTAATTACCGTTGCTAATGCAGGGCAATATGGTAACGATTTTTATATTGCTCCGGAAGCTAAAATGAACGATGGGAAATTTCATTTGGTAATTTTAAAGCCATTTGGTTTTTTTGGGGCCATTAATGTTTTAATAAATGTTTTAAAAGGAAAAGCATACGAATCAAAATATATTGAAACGTATTGCAGCAATTCTGTTTTAATTACCAGAAATCAAGATGCTCCAATACATTTTGACGGTGAACCCGAATTGCAGGGCAAACAAGTTGAATTTAACTGTCACGCAGGGAAATTAAATGTAATAGTTGGGAAAAGTAAGGCCTTTATTTAATATTTAGTTATTTGTAACCGTAAACTTTATTTATTTCTTTTTGGTTATCGGCTATTGGGAAAAAACCGAATTTTCGCAAAGTTTCTTTTGAGTTTCCACTAAGTTCGTATAATAAAAACTTTTTTACATTATCTCTTAAAGGTAATTTATAGTGCTGATACATTGGGCGAGATAAAGGATAATTGGCATTTATTACATCATTAATTTCGAATGGAGAATAAGCAATGTGTTTATTGCTTATTGAAAGAGGCATGGCCCAAACTTTATCGGATGGTTTATCTTGCTCATCCATTAAAAAACCTAATCCTACAAAACCAATTCCGCAGGTATCTTCAGTAACTTTGCTTAAAATTTCTTTGGTTGAATTAAAAATTGTAATGTCGGAAGCAAACTCAGTTTTTAAAACTTTCTCTTTAAAAAACTTACACATTCCGGAATTTGCTTCGCGTGAATATCTTACTATTCTTCTATTTTCTCCGCGCACTTCTCCCCAATTATTTATTTTGCCTGAAAAAATTAATTTTAATTCATCCATAGTTAGGCTTTGCACCCCTACTCGTGGATGCGTAATAATTACTAAAGCATCAATGGCATAATTAACAGATAATATTTCAATATTGTTTTTCTTAAACTTCTCTATCTCTGCCTCCGTTAAAGGTCTTGAAGTAGCAGCCATATCAACTTTTCCATTCATTAAAGCTTTTATTGCTTCATTTTCATCTACTTCCTCTGCTTCAATTTTTAATTGGCTATTTGGTGCATTTGCTTCAGCAACTTTTTTCACAACTTCGCATTCGGTTTTAGAGCCTTTCATTTTTAGTGGAGAGTCGGAATCACTTCCGCCTGAACAAGCGGTTAAAAGAGCTACAACAAAGGTGTTTATAATAAGGTTTTTCATAACGGACATGAATGTATACAAATATTTTTAATTTATTTGAGATTTCCCAATTTAATAGAAACAATCCTTAAAACTTAGATAAAACCTGCCTTATTAAAGACAAATTCTAAAGCTCTTCCATGTAGTTTATAAACTTTCGCATTGCTTCTTTTTTTGGTTCATCAAGCGGGTAACTTATTCTGTTTTTTAAATAATTTGATAGGTTGTAATTTTTAACTATTTCATCGGGTATAATTTCTGCTAAAGCTTCATCAATATTATCTATGCCTTGTTTTAAAACGCTATTAAATTCACTTAAAAAAAGTTCGTTTATTTTTTTATTACTAACCCAGGCCGCAAATACAAAGGGTAAATGGGTAAATTTATACCACTCTTCTGCTAAATCGTATTGGTATTTATAGCTGCCATTTAATTCAAATGTTCTATCGCCAATAACAACAGAAGCCTTTGTTCCTTTTGTTTCTTTTTCAAATCCCGGAAAAGCATTTACAAAATGGGGATTAATTTTCCAGAAAAATTTGCACAATACCTTTGTAAGATTTATAGATGAAAGCGATTGATAATCTAAAACAATGGTTTCCATTTCATTTAGCGGAACATCGCTATACAGCATCACGCTATCTACCTTTTTAAATGCGCCAATACAATAATTGCTAACTACCTCAAAAGTAGGAAACTCGGCAAGCAAAGCAACCGGAACCAAAGCAATATCCACCTGATTAAACTTTAATTTTTGTGCACAAATACTGGGAATGTCTTCCTGAAGATCTATTTTATTAAGCACCTCGCTTTTTTTAAGTGCCCATCTAAAAGGCAAAGTGTTGGTATAACTAACTATGGATATTTTTACTTTTTTATTGTTCAAAACGCTTGCAAAAATAAGAAGAATGAATCAGTAAATAAACTTTAATTTTGATTGATAATTATGAGCGATAACAAATATAATTTACGTGGCGTTTCGGCATCTAAAGAAGATGTGCACGCTGCTATTGCAAAGCTGGATAAAGGATTATTTCCGAAAGCCTTTTGTAAAATTGTGCCTGATTTATTAAGTGGAAGCGAAGAGCATTGTTTGGTAATGCATGCCGATGGTGCCGGTACAAAATCGTCGTTGGCATACATGTACTGGAAAGAAACCGGTGATTTAAGTGTTTGGAAAGGCATTGCACAAGATGCCGTAATAATGAATGTAGATGATTTAATTTGTGTTGGTGCAACCGATACTATTTTACTTTCATCAACCATTGGGCGCAATAAAAATTTAGTAAGTGGTGATGTAATATCGGCAATTATAAACGGAACAGAAGAAGTTTTGCAAAACTTGCGCGATAATGGCATTTCTATTTCTTCTACAGGTGGTGAAACTGCTGATGTGGGCGATTTGGTTAGAACAATTATAGTTGACAGTACCGTTGTTTGCCGCATGGAAAGAAAAAATGTTATTTCTAACGATTCTATTTCTGCAGGAGATGTAATTGTTGGTTTGTGCAGTTATGGTAAAGCTAGCTACGAAAACGAATACAACGGCGGAATGGGAAGTAATGGTTTAACCAGCGCACGTCATGATGTTTTTGTAAAAACTTTGGCTAAAAAATTTCCCGAGAGTTATGATAATGCATTGCCCGAAAGTGTGGTATATACAGGCGGTTTAAGCTTAACCGATAAAATTGAAGTTGCCTACAACAGTAACGGGAAATTGATAACAGAAAAAATGGATGCTGCAAAATTGGTGTTATCACCTACCCGCTCCTATGCACCCATTATTAAAAAGGTAATTACCGAATTAAACGGAAAAATAAACGGTATTGTGCATTGCAGTGGTGGCGCGCAAACCAAAGTGTTGCATTTTATTAACGAGGGCTTGCATGTTATTAAAGATAACTTGTTTGATGTTCCGCCTTTGTTTAAAACCATAATGGAGCAAAGTAAAACAGAACCCAAAGAAATGTATAAAGTGTTTAACATGGGCCACCGTATGGAAGTGTATGTAAAACCTGAACATGCTGAACAAATAATAAAAATTGCCCAAGCATTTCATGTAGATGCAAAAATTATTGGACGAGTTGAAAAAGGCGCAGGAAAAAAAGTGTTTATTAAAAGTGAATTGGGAGATTTTGAATACGAATAAACAAAAAGATATAAAACAAAAAAGGCTACCAATTGGTAGCCTTTTTTTATTAGATTAATTCAATTAATCTAAAGTACAATCTTCACCATAATAATATGGATTACCAGCAGGAACAGTTGTTTTTGCTTCCCAGCTAACACAATCCTCATCGATATCTTTTTTCTTCGCTTTTTTGTAAGTTGTTACATCAGTTGAAGAAACAAAACCCGGAGCGTCGCTTTTAGAAACACAAGTACAAGTTCTGTCTTTTTTACATGAAGCCATTGCTAAACCAGCAACCGCAGCAATTAATAATACTTTTTTCATTTTTATCTTAAGTTTAAATTTAAATTATTTTAATTTACAATCTGAAGTATAAATATACCCCCCTGTAGGTGCTGTTTGTTGAGTTACAGTGCTCTCGCAAAGATCGTATGCTACACCTTTTTTAACCTTTTTAATAGTAATAACATCAGTTTGTGATGAGCTACCTGGAGCTGTGCTAGTTGAAACACACTCACAAGTTCTGTCTTTCTTACAAGAAGCAAATGCTAAACCTGCAAGAACAATCGATAAATAAGTAATTTTTTTCATAGTTTTAAAATTTTGAGTTAAATATACAGAATAATTTTGCCCTAGGAAGTTAATTTACCAAGAAGAAATTGCAAATTATGTAAGTATCTGAAAAGCAGCCTTTAAAAGAATTGTAAATAAAGCAACGTGTGCTATTTAAATTGAGTTTAAATAAACTAATTTCCTTTAAAGCCCGCTTTGCGTTTTTCTAAAAATGCGCTTACGCCCTCTTTAAAATCGCCGGTGCCAAAGCTTTTACCAAACTCTTCAATTTCTACTTCAAAGCCGTTTAATTTGGTATTATATCCTGCATTAATAACCTTAATGGCGGTTTTAATAGCGGTAGGGCTTTTTGTTTGAATTTTAGAAGTGATTTCAAAACACTTATTTAGTAATTCTTCTTGCGTAGTTACATAATTGGCCAAGCCCCATTTTAATGCATCGGGTGCAGTAATCATATCTGCAGTTACAATCATTTCAAACGCTTTTCCTTTACCAACTAATTGCGCCAAACGTTGGGTTCCGCCATAACCGGGAATTACTCCTAAGCTCACTTCAGGTAATCCCATTTTTGCATTATCACTCACTACTCTAATATGGCAAGCCATTGCTAATTCTAATCCACCGCCTAAAGCAAAACCATTTACGGCAGCAATTACGGGCTTACTATAGTTCTCAATAAAATTAAATATTTTAAAATGCCCAATAGAGCTTAATTGTTTTCCTTGTTCAACCGTAAAGTTTGCAAACTCTGCAATATCAGCCCCTGCAACAAAAGCTTTGTTTCCGCTTCCGGTAATTATTACTGCTTTTATATCTTGTTCGTTTTCTGCCTCCAATAAAGTTTCATGAAGGTCTTCTATGGTTTGTTTGTTTAATGCGTTTAATTTATCAGGGCGATTAATAGTAATTACTAATACGCCATTTTTAACTTCTGCTAATACTAATTCTGATGTCATTATCATTTTCAATAAAAATTTAATTGAAGCAAATATACTTTTAAAACAATTTAATTAGGGAAAAGTTGTTAACCGGAATGTGTATAAAGCTAATATGTTAATTAACTATTTATCCTTGTAAATAACCACATTCAACATTCCTTTTGCAGGTGTTGAGTTATCGCTGAGTGAAATAACAAAAGGTTTACGCTGCCCTTCGTAACAGTTATAAACTACCTGCCCCTGGTCTTCAATTGGGTTAGGTAACTTAGAAGCGTAATAATCTTTTAAATCGCAAAATAAATAAGAGCACAATTCTAAATCTTTGCAATAAATGTTTACAGAAATTTCTTCTAAACTGTCGTTATTTAAAGTATAATCAATTGAATATGTTGTAATACTATCGGCTTTATATTCAAAAAATAATCGGCTTTTTTCTTCCTCCAATGGGGTAGTTCCTTCTGCTTCTTTAATTTTTACAACACCGCAATTCAAATCCAAACCTCTAAACACACCGGCTTTGGTTCTAACAATTTCATCCATTAATGGGTGATACCCTTCAAAAACTCTTTCTTTCTGAACAACCGGCTCTTTCTTTTCTTCACAAGAAATAAAAAATATTACTAAAACCGGGAATATGAATAAAATTTTGCGCATTTAATGTAAATCAAATGTACTAAATTTATTTATTCGGCTGCGTTTGTTGCCATAGTTTTTTCAGGGCGCATTTGTGGGAAAAACAACACTTCCTGAATTGCAGCATTATTGGTTAGTAACATGGTTAACCTGTCTATTCCAATACCAATACCGGCAGTAGGAGGCATTCCGTATTCTAAAGCGCGTAAAAAATCGTGGTCAATAAACATTGCTTCATCATCGCCTCGTTCCATTAATTTTAATTGCTCTTCAAAACGTTCACGTTGATCTATGGGGTCGTTTAACTCACTGTACGCATTTGCAATTTCTTTACCGTTTATCATTAATTCAAAACGTTCTACTAAACCTTCTTTACTGCGGTGTTTTTTTGTAAGCGGACTCATTTCAACCGGATAATCGGTTATAAAAGTGGGTTGCACATAATTTGCTTCGCACTTTTCGCTAAAAATTTCATCAATTAATTTTCCTTTGCCCATGCTTGCCTCTGCATGAATCCCTAATTGCTTGCATACATCGCGCAATTGGTTTTCATCCATCCCTTCTATATTTATTCCGGTATGTTCTTTAATAGCATCGTACATGCTAATTTTTTTAAAAGGTGCTTTAAAATCAATTTCTTTATCGCCAACTTTAACTGCGGTAGTTCCATACAAATCAGTTGCCACTTTTTCTAACAACTTCTCTGTAAATTGCATCATCCAATTATAATCTTTATAAGCAACGTAAAACTCTAAAACAGTAAACTCCGGGTTATGTGTTCTATCCATTCCTTCGTTTCTAAAATCTTTTGCAAATTCATAAACACCATCAAAACCACCCACAATTAAACGCTTTAAATACAACTCATTTGCAATGCGCAAATACAAAGGCATGTTTAATGCGTTGTGATGCGTAATAAAAGGACGGGCAGTAGCGCCTCCCGGAATACTTTGCAAAATAGGAGTTTCTACCTCCATAAGACCGGCATTGTTTAATACCGAGCGTATGCTTTGTATAATTTGTGTGCGTTTTTTAAAGGTATCGCGCACATGCGGATTAATAATTAAATCTACATAACGTTGGCGGTAACGAAATTCAGGGTCGTTTACTTCATCAAAACTATTTCCATCTTCATCCGTTTTTACAATGGGAAGTGGTTTTAATGCCTTTGATAAAATTTTTAAAGAAGTTACATGTAAAGAAATTTCTCCGGTTTTAGTTGTAAAAACATACCCCTCAACACCAATAATATCTCCAATATCAATTAATTTTTTCCAAACGGTATCGTAAAGCGTTTTATCGTCACCGGCACAAATATCATCCCTGCGAACGTAAATTTGCAAACGGCCGGTTGCATCTTGTAACACGGCAAAACAAGCTTTACCCATATCGCGCACACTCATAACGCGACCAGCAAATGAAATATCTTTGTAATTTAATTTATCACGCTCGTAATTTTCTTTAATGTCTAAAGCATTGGCATTTACTTTAAACTCCTCTGCCGGAAAGGCATCAATGCCCAAAGCTTTTAATTCGTTTAATTTTTCTCTACGTTGTAATTCTTGTTCACTTAAATTAACTTGCATAATAAAATTTTGATTTGCAAAAGTATTTATTTTGTAGGCAATGAATGAGTGTTTTGTAGAATTATTGATAAAATTATGAAAGAACAGTTTTTAGCCCTTTTCCTCAAAATGTTTGATTTTTAAGAAATTAGGATTTTGTTTAACATTTCTATCTGTCTGATTTACTGTATTTAACATTTTTTTGTTTAATGTTTTATTGTTTTTATTAAACATTGTATTACATTTGTTTAAAGTTTTAACCTAAACCTTAAACAAAATGACAGCGATAGAATTCAACACCCGCATACTAGCAGAGCGAAGCGCTTTAAAAGGCTTTGCCCTTAGCTTAACCCGTAATACCGAAGATGCCTTAGATTTAATTCAAGACACGTACGTAAAAGCCATTCGTTATCGCGAAAAATTTGAAGACACCACCAATTTAAAAGCCTGGTTGTTTACCATTATGAAAAACACTTTCATTAATGCGTATCGCCGCTCTGTAAAAACACGCGAGTTAATTAGTAAGGGAGATGATGTTGCATTAACCCGTGCTTTTAAACAAAATAGTTACGACCATAGTGAAAGCAGGATGAACGCTAAAGAAATTGTAAAATATGTGGAAGCACTTGACGACGATTATAAAATTCCGTTTACACGATACTATTGTGGTTATAAGTACGAAGAAATTGCGAAAGAAATGCAATTGCCTTTAGGCACCGTAAAAAGCAGGATTTTTATTGCGCGTAAAATTTTAATGGAAAACTTAAAGCATTACCGCAATTAATTATTACTTCCGAAAACAATATAACTGTTTTTTGGTTTAGGCGCGATTTGCGTTTAAACGACAATGCTGCTTTGTACCATGCATTAAAAGAAAATAAAAATGTATTGCCGGTATTTATTTTTGATGCCGAAATTTTAAGTGGTTTAGAAAATAAAGCCGACCGCAGGGTTGATTTTATTCACCAAGCATTGCAACACATTCAACAACAGCTTGTACAATTAAAATCATCGTTACGTGTTTTTATTTGCAAGCCCGAAGAGGCTTTTAAACAATTGATGAATGAGTATAAACTAAAAAAAGTTTACACCAACCACGATTACGAGCCTTATGCTATTGAGAGAGATGAAGCAATAAAAAAACTTCTTGAAAAAAACCATATTGATTTTTATACATATAAAGATCAATGTATTTTTGAAAAATTAGAAGTTACAAAAGACGATGGAAAGCCCTACACCATTTTTACGCCTTATAGTAAAAAATGGAAAAGCAAGCTCAATTCCTTTTATTATAAAAGTTATCCTACAGAGAAATATTTTGACAATTTTTTTAAATCCAAAGCCTTTGCTTTTCCTAAATTAAATGAAGTAGGTTTTATAAAAACAGATGTTTTGTTTAATCCCGAAGCTACTGTTAGCGAAAACATTTTAATAAATTACAAAGCACAACGCGATTTTCCTTTTTTAAATGGGACCAGCAAGCTTAGTATATACCTGCGTTTTGGCGCCATTAGCATACGTAAATTAGTTCAACTAAGTTTACGTAAACAAAATGATATTGGATACCAAACCTGGTTAAACGAATTAATTTGGCGCGATTTTTACATGATGATTCTTGCCAACTTTCCACATGTTACTAAAGGAGCTTTTAAAAAAGAATACGATTTTATTAAATGGGAATTAAATGAAAATGATTTTTTAAAATGGTGCAAAGGCAAAACCGGTTTCCCAATTGTTGATGCCGGTATGCGCGAATTAAACGAAACCGGCTTTATGCATAACCGTGTACGAATGATTGTAAGCAGTTTTTTAGTAAAAGATTTATTAATAGATTGGCGTTGGGGCGAAGCTTACTTCGCAGAAAAACTTAACGATTTTGATTTAAGCGCTAACAACGGCGGCTGGCAATGGGCTGCAGGAACGGGTTGCGACGCCGCTCCATATTTTAGAATATTTAATCCTACCGAACAACAAAAACGATTTGACCCCGAATTAATTTATATTAAAAAATGGATTCCTGAATACGGAACTTCCAACTATCCTGAGCCAATGATTGATCACGCATTCGCGCGAAAAAGAACATTGGAGCGTTATAAGGTTTTATTAGAAGACAGAAAACAACTGAAAGTATTTTAAATAAAAAAGGGCCGCAAATTTTGCAGCCCTCTTTGTTTAATTACAAGAACTATTAATTTTTAATTAATTTATACGACTTCATTCCTGAATTTCCTTTCATGTTTACAAAGTAAATGCCCGAGGCAAATTCTGATGTGTTTATGATGCCGTGTTTCTCAAATGTATATACATTTATTATTTGACCTAATGAATTAATGATGGTAATTTCTACTTCTTCCTCTGCATCAATATTTAATTGATTAGAGAATGGGTTAGGGAATAATTTGTATGTGTTTAATAAAGCTTGCTCCGAAATTCCTGTACACCACGATACGTTTTGCATAACTGTGGTGGTTGTTGAACATGATCCGTTAAAACCTATAACCGTATAAGTAGTATTTAACGTAGGGAAAACAGAAATAGTTGATGTTGTTGCGCCTGTACTCCACGAATAACTTGATGCGCCGCTAGCTGTTAATGTTGCTCCGGTTCCTGCACATAATAAGGAAGTAGAAGAAGCCGCGTTAATTACAGGTGAAGTGCCAATACCCACCGAAATTGTTTTAGTGTTAGAACATGAACCATTGCTTCCTGTTACTGTATATATTGTTGCAGAAGCAGGAGAAACAGAAACTGATGCTCCACTTAAACTTCCCGGATTCCATACATAACTTGTAGCACCGCTACCTGTTAATACAACAGGTTGTGTAGAGCCCGAACAAAATACAGAGTTTGATGCCGTAGCATTTACACTTGGAACTGCCGCTGCAATAACTGTAATTGTTCTTGTGTTAGAACAGGTACCGTTAGATCCTATTACGGTATACGTTGTATTTGCTGCAGGTGTTACTGTTCGTGTAGTGCTTGTTGTGTTTCCCGGATTCCAAGTATATCCGCTTGCTCCCGTTGCCGTTAATGTTACTGCTTGTGCGCTTGCGCAATAAACGGTTGAACTTGCTGCAATGTTTACAGTAACATTTGGAATAACTGAAATTGATTTACTACCCGATGATGTACAACCTGCACTTGAAGTTCCTACAATAACATAAGTTGTTGTAGTGCTTGGCGCATACGTACAAATGGAACTGGTAGGACAAGCCCAACTATATGAACTTGCACCGCTTGCGGTAAAAGTAACCGGACTGCCCGCACACACTGTGTTAACTGAAGATGCAATGGTAACAGTTGGAGTTGGATAAACCACAACAGATTGCGTATAAGTATTGCCCGGACCCGAGGTGTTACTTGCTGTCATTGCCACCACAAAGGTACCTGTATTCGCAAAATTAAAACTTGGGTTTTGCAATGTTGGTGTGGTAATAGTAACTCCTGTAGATGGTGTTACGCTCCAGCTCCAACTGGTTGGTCCGTTTGTTGAATTATCATTAAATGTTTTTGGTGTATTTGTGCAAACGTTTCCTGTAAATGCAAAAGAAGTAACGGGCGCTGCTGCTGTTGGAACAACATCTACAATCCACATACCACGGCCATAAGTAGCTGCAACTATTTTCCCGGGCATTGCAGGAGTTATTTCCATATCTGAAATAGGTGTGTTTGGTAAACCAACATTGTAAAGTGTCCAAGTAGATTGTGATGCGTCGCGGTAATAAACACCTACATCCATTCCCACATAAATACGATCGTTTGAGCCCGGTTCATAAAGCAAGCAATTAGCCGGAATGTTTGGTAAATTGGATGTCATGTTTGTCCAGCTTGTACCGCCATTTGCAGAATAAAACACTTTGCTTCCATTTGTATAATTACCGCTTACTACCCAAACTTTATTAGGGTCTGTAGGGCTTACACACACATTCGCAAAAGCAAGTCCTGTTGATAAGGTCCCTGTGATATTCGTCCATATGCTTCCTCCATCTATACTCTTCATAATGCCGCCGCTTTTAACCACATAAATTACTTGATTATTAGAAGGTGCAATTGCAAACTCATTAACACTGCCGGTTACGGATAAGGTACCCGATTGTGTCCAACTAGTAGCTAAATTATTTGACACAAACATATTTTGACGACCACACCAAATGCGTGTTGCATTTTGTGGATCTTGTTTCCATATTGTAACCCAAGGTGCGCTTCCACTTAAACCTGTTGTAACAGTAGACCAAGTAGAACCTGCATTGGTTGTTCTACGAAAAGCTCCGTTATAATATTCAGCAAACATATTACTGTTGTTTGTTCTGTCAATAAAACAATCCATACCATCGCCACCTAAACGTGCTTGATAGGTTGTTCCATTCCAAGTACTCGTTCCGTTGTCTTGGTGGCCGGTTATCCAAAAATTGGCTGTTAATGCAGAGGTTCCTACTTTATAAATTTGTGAAATATTCATAGTGCCCGAAATCTCTTGCCAAGCGGTTGCAGTGCGGCGGTATACTGTACCATCATTACAATTAAACAAGGTTCCATTAGGTGCATATTCTAAATCGTGATGATCGGCATGTGTAAAAGGGGCTCCGGATCCGGTCCAGTGACCATATAAACTCCAACTAGAACCGCCATCGGTAGTGCGCCACACATTAACACCTCCAACAACTACTTCATTTGGGTTAAGAGGAGATGCTGCTACACATAAATCATACCAGCCTTGGCCACCGCTATCGTTACCTGCAGAAGCCCAACCCAGTAAATTTGGCGTAGTTGCCATTTGCGTAAAATTTACACCTTGATCAGTAGATCTGTAAAACCCTTGAAAACCATTGTTTGAACTGTTTGAAGCTAATACATATACTAAACTATTGCTGCCGGTTGTAACTGCAATAGCCATACGATTTACTCCGGTTGTTGGAATTCCTGCAGAAATAGTGGTCCATGTTGCTCCGCCATCTGTTGAACGACGAAAAGTGGTTCCTGCAGCATAAACAACATTTGGGTTGGTTGGGTGAAATTCTATATCATAACAATTAGAGGTGTTTACGGTTGTCCACGTTGTACCACCATTTGTTGTTCTGCGAATACCGCTATTAGTTGCGGCCATTAAAATTTGAGGATTGGTTGGATGAATAACTAGTCTACGAATTAATAAATTAGTAGTAACAACACTTGTAAAACCGGTTGTATTCCAGGTATTACCACCATCAAGCGATTTTAATACTCCAATGGTGCGGGTATCTCCGGCATCACCATCACCGGTGGCTAAGTACATAATGTTTGTGTTGGTTGGATCTATCGCTAAATCAGAACAGCCGGTAACTGCTAAATTATCGGTGTTAGTAGTCCAGCTGGTTCCACCGTCGGTTGATTTCCACAACCCACCTGCAGGCGCGCCTACCCATAACACATTGGTGTTGGTTGGTGAAATGGTAATAAAATTTAAACGACCTGATTTTAAAAATTGTCCGTTACCGGTACCGCTTATTGGCCCCATTGGCCCAATGGCTGTCCAGGTAGTAGACGCAATCATGTTGTTTGCTGTTACTTTTTGGTTTGTATTCCCCGAATTATAAACATGCTCTTGATTGTTGTTAAGCCACTCTTGAAAATTTTTGCCGGTTAACGACAAAAGAGATAAATCTCCTGAAGGGTATACACGACGCTCAACAAAATTTTCCCAGCGTTTAAATTGTTTGTATCCTTTTCCTTTTTCGGTTACATCTCTATCTTTCCAATACTCATTAAATTTTGTTTGAATAGTATAAAAATTTGCATCAGGGCTTTGTTTTAAATCAACCCATTCTTGCGCAAATGATACACCGGTAAATAATAAGCAAGCCGGTAAAAGTTTAAATAGTTTCATGTGTTTTAATTTATTTTTATTTTTCTTAGCAATAATTTTATTACTATTAATTTATTTTTTGGAGCAAAATTTTATCTATTGAATTTAGCTGATTGCAAACTCAATGTCAATTAAAAAACCAATTTTTAATGCTAAAAATGAATTTAAATTAGACGAATTAAATTATTTCCCCGATAAAAAACTAAATCTATTTACTAAATAACTTTAGGGGCGTATAAAGCTGCGTTGTAAATTAATAGTAGATTTATAAAAAATTAAAGCAGCATGGCACTTATTTTATCTGTAAAAAGTACAACACCTCAATTAGGAGAAAACTGTTTTTTAGCGCCCAATGCAACTATATGTGGCGATGTTATAATGGGTAACGATTGCAGTGTTTGGTTTAACGCAGTAATACGTGGAGATGTAAATTCAATTAGAATTGGAAACAAAGTAAACATACAAGATGGTGCGGTAATACATTGCACGTATCAAAAAACAAAAGTGCATTTAGGAAACAATGTTTCTGTAGGGCACAACGCCATTGTGCATGGTTGCACGGTGGATGATAATGTTTTGATTGGCATGGGCGCCATTGTAATGGACAATGTAGAAATTGGAAGCAATACCATTATTGCCGCAGGAGCCGTGGTAACCGAAGGAACCAAGGTACCCAGCGGATGTATATTTGCCGGCGTACCCGCCAAAAAAGTAAAAGACATTTCGCAAGAATTAATTAGCGGAGAAATAGACCGCATAGCCAACAACTATTTAATGTACAGCAGTTGGTTTAAGGAGATATAGGTTTTTTATAATTTAGAAAATAATAACTTTGATAAATAGCGCAGCAAATTAGCTCCCATATTCAAGTTATGCCACATATTCTACACATCATTAATAAAGATATAATTTAAACACCATACCCGAACAGTTAACAAGTTTTACTTTATCATTAAAAAAATATTACAAACATGCCTTCAGGTTTTTTTGCCATATTAGACGACATAGCTGCTTTGATGGATGATGTAGCTGTAAATGCCAAGCTCGCTACAAAAAAAACAGCCGGAATACTTGGTGATGATTTGGCTGTTAATGCCGAAAAATCAACGGGTTTTGTATCATCCAGAGAAATTCCTGTTTTATGGGCAATTACTAAAGGTTCATTTATTAACAAGTTAATAATTGTACCCGTAACTTTATTGCTGAATGTTTTTTTACCAACTGCCATAATTGTGGTACTTATACTAGGTGGTTTTTACCTTGCATTTGAAGGCTTAGAAAAAATTGTAGAATACTTCTTTCATAAAAAACAACCTGAAACGCAAGATTCAATTGAAGTAGTTAAACCAGATGCTGAGTTGGAAAAAATAAAAATAAAATCAGCCATAACCACCGATTTTATTCTTTCTGTTGAAATAGTAATTATTGCATTAAGTACTGTTTTAGACAAAAACTTAAGTGTTCAAATTTTAACTGTATCTGTTGTTTCAATAATAGCTACTGTGGGCGTTTATGGAATAGTAGCACTAGTTGTTCGCATGGATGATATTGGATATAAGTTGATTGAAAAATCGAAAAGTAAAGGTTTTTTAAATGCATTTGGTTTGTTTTTAGTAAAAGCATTACCCATTGTTATCAAAACATTTTCAGTGGTAGGCACCATAGCATTATTACTAGTTTCGGGGGGTATATTTGCGCACAACATTGAATATTTGCACCACATTTTATTGGAGTGGCCAGACATTTTAAAAGAATTTACTTTTGGCATTATAGGTGGAATATTTGCATTAATTGTAATAACTATTATCAAAAAAATGTTTTCGCATTTTAAAAAAACTTATTGAGAAGGCTTTATTTCTCTTTTACAACAAAGGAACTTATTAATATTGTGTTGGCTTATAGCTTTTTTAAATATAACAGTTCCTATCTGTTATTATCTCTATTACATTAAAATAATTAACCCTTCTTCTAACAAATAACTCACCCAATCGTTCCCGCAGCTACTGTATTATTCGTGTTTTCGTTTACTAAAATAAAAGAGCCGGTGTTGCGGTTAGTTTTATAATTATCGTAGGTAATATTATCTGCTGTTTTAATAATTACTTTGGCAATGTCGTTTAATTTTAAAGTGCCATCGCTTTCAATATTTTCAAAGCTGTGTATGTCTATTTTCTTACTAATTTCTTTTATAATTCCTTTTGTTACAAAACTGTTTTGCTGAAACAATACTTTTTGCCCGGGAACAAAAGGCGCATTATCCATCCAGCACAAAGTAGCTTCTACTTCTTTATCCAACTTAGGCAATTCATTTACTTTAACAATGCTGCTACCTCTGCTAATATCTACATCATCTTTTAAATGTATCACTACTGGTTCGTTTTCAAAAGCGGTTTCAACTTCTTGTTGATGTTTTTCTATTTTGCTAATTTCTGTTTCAATGTTCGCCGGTAAAACAATTACTTTATCTCCTACACTGTAGCTTCCGCTAAACACTTTTCCTGCGTACCCTCTGTAATCATGCAGCTCAGTTGTTTGTGGCCTAATTACATACTGCACCTGAAATCTCGCAGCATTATTCTGCTCGTTTTCTTTTACCTCTACTGTTTCTAAAAATTCTAATAAAGGTTTGCCGGCGTACCAATTCATTTTATCTGACTTGCTTACCACATTATCTCCGGCCAATGCGCTTACCGGAATAAAACTTATATCCTTTAATTGCAATGGTTTTGCAAAGGCGTTAAAGTCGAGTAAAATATTATTATACACTTCTTCCGAAAAATTTACCAAATCCATTTTATTAATACACACCACTAAATGCGGAATTCCTAAAATTGCCGATAAAATGGTGTGGCGTTTTGTTTGTTCGGTAATTCCGTTTCGTGCATCAATTAAAATAATTGCCAAATTTGCATTAGATGCTCCGGTAAACATATTGCGCGTGTATTGAATATGCCCGGGAGTATCAGCAATAATAAATTTACGTTTTGGCGTAGTAAAATATTTGTACGCCACATCAATGGTTATTCCTTGTTCACGCTCTGCACGCAAACCATCGGTTAACAAAGCCAAATCAATATCGGTATCAATCCCTTTTGTTTTACTTTGCTTTGTTAAAGTTTCAATAATATCTGTTGATATTGATTTGCTATCAAATAAAAGTCTCCCAATTAAGGTGCTTTTACCATCGTCTACATTTCCTGCTGTAAAAAATCTTAATAAATCCATTTTATAGTTATTAGTGATTAATGTTTAGTTTTTAATATATAATTCTAAGTTCTTAATACAGTCCATTATTAAAAACTTAGAACTCAAAATTTACAACTTAAAAGTATCCGCTTTTTTTTCTGTCTTCCATGGCGGCTTCGCTAATTTTATCATCCATACGAGTGGCGCCACGTTCACTTATTTTTGCTTCTTTAATTTCGTTAATAATATCTTCTATTGTATATGCTTCACTTTCAACAGCAGCTGTACAGGTCATATCACCAACAGTTCTGTATCTTACTTTTTTTGTTGTTAGCACATCGCTTCCATCTAACTTTAAATATTCTGAATTCGCCATTAATTGTCCGCTTTCGGTTACTACGCATTCTCTTTCGTGTGTAAAATAAATATTGGGCAATTCAATTTTCTCTCTTTTAATATAATTCCAAACGTCTAACTCGGTCCAGTTACTAATTGGAAACACACGAACATTTTCTCCCTTATTTATTTTTCCGTTATAAATATTCCACAATTCAGGACGTTGTTTTTTAGGGTCCCACTGACCAAACTCATCGCGCACCGAAAATATTCTTTCTTTGGCACGCGCTTTTTCTTCATCTCGGCGGGCACCACCAATGCAAGCATCAAACTCAAACTCTTCAATTACATCTAAAAGTGTGTAAGTTTGCAAAGCATTTCTGCTCGGGAATTTTCCTTTTGCATCTTGCAATTTTTTTGCCTTAATGGTGTCTTCTACTTTTCGTACTATTAAATTTTCACCTATTTCTTTTACCAAATTATCGCGGTATTGCAAGGCTTCCGGAAAATTATGTCCGGTATCAACATGCACTAAAGGAAAAGGAAATTTACCTGGACGAAAAGCTTTTAATGCCAGGTGAACTAAACATATACTGTCTTTACCGCCGCTAAAAAGCAATGCAGGTTTTTCAAATTGCCCGGCCACTTCACGCAAAATGTATATGGCTTCGTTTTCCAGTTGATCTAAATAATCTAATTTTTGTTTCATGTCTTTTCTTCTCAATTCTTTTATAATGTTTTATTACAGTTCAAAATATTCCGAAATCTAATTTGGGCGTGCCCCCAACAAACATAATAAATTGAGGTAATTATTACTTCTCGTTTGTTTGTTGTGGTCGGGCTGTCGCTACTCGCTTTTTTTGTTGCACGTTGTGACAACAAAAAAGAGCTCAAACAGGCCGCTCCATCCCTCACGCGAATTCCGAGTTTTAATCATCCTTTTATTTTTAAATTTATTGTTTGTCATTTCTCGATACAATTTTGCAAGAGGCAGGCAAAATCACTCGAACTGACACACCAATTCTACTTTATTTAAACTACACACTGCCTACTACCAACTTATTACTGTTCTACTTTTACTTATGTAAACCACATTCCTTTTTGCTTGCATCTTCCCACCACCAGCGTCCTGCTCTAAAATCTTCTCCCGGTTTTATGGCACGTGTGCATGGTTGGCAACCTATACTAACAAAACCTTTATCGTGCAATGGGTTGTATGGAATATTGTTTTTAAAAATAAAATCTTTTACTTCTTTTAATGTCCAGTTTAAGATTGGATGAATTTTTATGAGTTGATTCGATTCATCCCACTCTACCATAGGCATATCACTTCGGTTACCCGATTGATCGGCACGAATTCCGGTAATCCAAATGGTATGTCCTTTTAATGCGCGCTTTAGTGGTTCTACTTTTCTGATATAGCAGCATTCTTTACGGTTATCGGCAGAGTCATAAAAACTAAAGGGGCCCTTTTGTGAAACTAAATTTTCTACCGCAGTTGTATTGGGATAAAAAACTTGAATCTGTTTTTTGTAACGGGAAAGGGTGCTATTTAAAACAGAATACGTTTCAGGAAACAAACGACCGGTATCTAAAGTAAAAACAGAAATGTTAAGGTTAGCAGAAAAAATCATGTGTGTGATTACCTGATCTTCATAACCCAAGCTGGTAGAAAAAACAATACTTTCGGAAGAAATTTGTGAAAGGGTTTTCAAAATTTCTTCGGCGCTTTTGTTTTCTATTATTTTTTCTATTTCGTTTAGTTTGTTCATTTTTTTGTTCTCGACTCCGCTCGAACTGACAGTAGTTGGTATTCCTCGGACTGACAGTAGTTTATTTTAATCGAACTTCAATTTTCACTCCCCCGTCGCTACGCGACACCCCCTCAAGAGGGGGATAGGGATTATTTCAATGCATTAAGTATATCATTTAAAATATCGTCTTTATGTTCTAACCCTATGGAGATGCGCACCAGGCCGGGAGTAATACCCACTGCTAAGCGATCTTCTTCCGATAATTTACAATGGGTAGAAGAAGCAGGGTGTGTTGCAATGCTTCTTGAATCACCCAGGTTTGGAGAAATTTTAATCATTTGTAATTTATCTAAAAAAGTTTTTGCTCCTTCATAACCACCTTTCACCGTAACGGTAATAATTCCTCCACCGGCTTTCATTTGTTTTTTTGCTATTAAATGATGCGGATGCGATTTTAAAAACGGATACGAAACATTTTCCAAGGCAGCATTTCCTTCTAATTTTTCAGCTACATACAATGCATTTTCGCAATGGCGATCCATACGTAATGCAAGTGTTTCTAAGCTTTTGGTAAGTACCCAGGCGTTAAACGGACTTAACGACGGCCCTGTTAATCTGCCATACAAATAAATTTCGTGTATCAATTCTTTTTTACCAACCACAACGCCTCCCAGCACACGCCCTTGTCCATCCATGTATTTTGTAGCCGAGTGAATAACCAAATCAGCTCCATGCTTTATAGGTTGTTGCAAATACGGAGTAGCAAAACAATTATCTACAATCAATAAAATGTTGTGTTTTTTTGCAACGGCTGCCACTACTTCCAAATCAATTAATTCAATGGCAGGATTGGTAGGAGTTTCCAAATAAATAAAACGTGTTTCCGGTTTAATTAATTTTTCTATTTCATTCTCCTTATTGGTATTAAAATAAGAGTGTGAAATATTTAGTTTCGGAAAATACTTTGTAAAAATAGCGTGTGTAGCTCCAAAAACAGAAGAACAGGAAACTACATGATCTCCGGATTTTAGTAATGCCATAAATGACGTATAAATTGCAGCCATTCCGGTTGCCATAGAAACGCCTGCCTCGGCACCTTCCATTAAACAAACTTTATTTACAAATTCGGCAACCGTTGGGTTAGAGTAACGCGAATAAATAAAATCATCGCTTTCATCATTAAAAGCAGCGCGCATTTCTTCGGCCGAATCAAAAACAAAACTACTGGTTAAAAATAAGGGCGTAGAGTGTTCGTTATACTCTGTTCTGGCTAACTGAGCGCGGATGGCTTGTGTTTCAAATTTTTTATTTTTCATTTTCCGTTTACAGTTAATTTGTGAGTGATGTTTGCCGTTGGTTGTAATATTTTTGAAACCGAACAATACTTTTCCATAGATAATTGAATGGCGCGCTCCGCTTTATCTCTGTCTACATTTCCGGTAATTTTAAAATGAAGTGTAATGTTTTTAAAAACAGAATGGTCTTCTACTTTAACTTTATCGCCCTCTACCTCTACTTCAAAATTTTCTATTTCCTGTTTTTGTTTTTTCAAAATTAATATTACGTCAATTGAACTGCAGCCGCCTACTGCAGCCAGCAACATTTGCATAGGCCTAATGCCATTCCCCTCACCGCCAATGTCGGGCGAACTATCCATGTGTACTTCATTACCATCTTCGTTGGTAGCCAGTAAATGGTAATTACTATTTAATCGCTTTATATTTATTTTCATGTTTAATATTTTTGAATAAAGATAAAGGTTTTAAAACTCATTTACTCCGTTTACGGTAGTGTATTTCATGGTATATTTTATTCCCGGGTTAATGTATTTGTAGGCACTATGACTCATTAAAGCAGATTCGTGAAAACCACACAATATTAATTTAAGTTTATTTTTATACGTATTAATATCACCAATGGCATAAACCCCTTCTATGTTAGTACTGTAATCATCGGTATTTACAACAATGGCATTTTTTTCAATGTTCAATCCCCAACTTTCCATTGGGCCTAATTTAGGGCTCAATCCAAACAATGGTATTAAGTTATCGGCCTCCATTACCAATTTTTCATTTGTTTTAGTATTTACAATTCCAACAACTCTTAGTTTCTCTGAACCATCTACGTGCGTTAAATTTGTATTCAAATGCAATTTGATTTTATTTTCTTCGGCAAGTTTTAAAACCTTATTTACACTATCCGGTGCTCCTCGAAATGCTTCACTGCGATGAATAAGCGTTACTTCTTTTGCAATGTTGGCTAAATAAATAGTCCAATCTAAGGCACTATCGCCACCACCTGCTAAAACTACTTTTTTATTTCTATACGCTTCCGGATCAAGCACCATGTACGAAACACCTTTTCCATTCTCAAAATTCTCTAAACCGCTCACTTCCGGTTTGCGCGGTTCAAAACATCCTAAGCCCCCTGCAATAACAACTGCACGCGCGTTAATTTTTGTTCCCATGTTGGTGGTTAAAATAAAATCGCGTTCGGCAATTTTATCCAACTTCTCTACTCTTTCTCCAAGGGTAAAAGTGGGCTTAAAGGGTTCAGCTTGTTTTAATAAATTATCAATTAATTCTTGCGCCAGTACAGTAGGATAACCCGGAATATCGTAAATGGGTTTTTTAGGATAAATTTCGGATAGTTGCCCACCTACTTGAGGCAAGTAATCAATTAAATGACAGCGCATTTTTAAAAGACCTGCTTCAAAAATAGCGAACAATGCTACGGGGCCTGCGCCTATAACGGCGATATCTGTTGTTATCATAAATTAATAAGTGTTTGTATAATTGTTTTTAAACTAATAAGAACTACAATTGCTCCAACTAAAATCAACCCTTTTTTAGTTGGTATTTTATTTGACATGTAAATAGAGATAGGTGCGGCAATCATTCCGCCAATAACCAAACCAAAGATTATTTGCCAATGACTTAAGCCAATAATTGCAAAAAAAGTAATGGTGCTAATTAAAGCAACAAAAAATTTAGCCAAATGCGAAGAACCAATGGAATAACGTAAATGCCTGCCGCCTGCAACCAATGAAGTTGTAACAATGGGACCCCAGCCGCCACCGCCAAGCGAATCTAAAAATCCACCAATTAAAGCAAGCGGAAATATTCTTCTGATTTTGTCCTTTTTTCTTAATTGAATATTTAATGCGCGAACTACAATTAAGGAACCCAGTATAAGCGTGTAAACTGCAACCAAAGGTTTTATCCAGGCAATATTTTCTTTACTCACAATTGAAACAGAGGCTGCACCTAAAACAGCGCCAAGTATACCCGGCCAAACTAATTTTTTAAAAAGTTTTTTGTTGATGTTTTTATAGCGCATATAAACCAAAGAAGAGGAGCCTGTGGTAAATATTTCGGAAGCATGCATGCTGGCACTCGCCACTGCAGGAGTAATAGCGGGTAAGCCAAGACTTAATAAAAAAGTAGTTACGCTAACACCATAAGCCATACCCAATGCACCGTCAATCATTTGTGCTAAAAAACCACCTGCTACAAAAAGTAAAAAATTAGAATCAACATTATTTGTAATTGCCAACCATACATCTTTTATACTAGCTGCAGGCACATACGATAAAAGTAAATGCCCTAATATCATTAGAATGATTACTGATACAGAATACAAAACAGCTACCCTAATTCGTTTTGATACATTGGGTTTTTGTTTTGGCAAAGTTAATTCGCGAGTTAGGTGATTTAGTGTTTTTACTTTGTGATTAAAATCGCCTTTTAAATTTTCGCGTATAGCATAAAGATTTTCTAATACCTCTTGCGTTTCTTCCGGAAAAACTTCGTTTAGTGTTTCTTTAATACGTTTAGCCATGGTAGGCGATTTACCGTTGGTAGAAATGGCAATTTTTAAATCGCCTTTTTGCACAATAGAACCTAAATAAAAATCACATAAGTCTGGTTTATCGGCAGCATTTAACAAAACACCGGCTTTGTTTGCGTCTTTCTTAATTGTTTCACTTAATGCTAAATCACCAACTGCTGCAATGGCAATGTTTATGTTGTTTAAATCTGAAATATCATACTTCCGTTCGTTTAATTCAATGGTGCTGTTTTTTGCTGCCAGCTGTTTAATTTCATCGCTAATGCTTTCAGCAACAAGTTTTACTTTGGTATCAGGACTGTTGTTTAAAATAGCTGTAAGCTTTTCATGAGCAATAGCTCCGCCACCCACTAACAAAACGTTAAGGTTTTCGAGTTTTAAAAACACCGGAAATAATTTATTTGTTTGTTGTATTTCCATTTCCTATTGTATGAAGAACATTTAGTCTTATCACTGATACATTGTCGTAATTGCTTTTACTTTGTTGAAATTGTACTATGTACATGTACTGAAATAAAAGTTTCACGTTTTTTAAAAGCTGGTAATTAATGGATACAAAACTTCTGTTTTGATCAAATGGATTAGAAATTTCTTTTCCTGCGTTAATAAAGAATTCGTTACAAAAGGAAACGGAATGTGTTTTTTCATTTTGCTTTACTAAAGGAAGCTCTAATTCTACTTTATAACGAAAACGCCAATTAAAACGATAATCATTAGAAATTTCTTCTCCTTTTACAACTTGATTAAAGCGTTGTTCGGATCTTAAACGATTTCCAACTCTTACTTTACCATAAATTGAATTAAGCCCGAATTCTTGCCAAGGGCGCCACTCACCACGTGTTATACTATTAGTAATATAATAACGGAAATGAGCTGCTCCGGCACTTACATTGATAAATTTATTTACTTTATGTACCAATGCAGTTCTAATTAAGGTTTGTGATTGAATTGCAAATCCATTTTTTGTTCGGTGCTGAATATCTGTATTCACATTCCATTTTTGGTTAATTGTTGTATTATTATAATACCCTAACCAAATCATATTATATGAATTACCATTTTCCCTTTGTGCTTTCACTTCTAACATACCAAACAAAATCATTAACAGGTAAACTAATTTCATTTGTTTAATAATCTTTCAGGGATAAATTTTTGTTCGTGCGCCAGCAAGTCGTAATACCTGTGAAATTTTACCACATCGCCTACCACAATTATTGCCGGTGCTTTTATTTCTTGTTCGCGTACTTCATCCACAATGCTTTCAATAGTTCCAATGGCAACATTTTCTGAAGCTAAGGTTCCGTTTTGTATAACTGCTATTGGCGTGTTATTTTTTCCTGCAGCAGAAAATACATCAGCTATTTGCTGAAGTTTATTTAAGCCCATTAAAATAACAACGGTAGCATTCGTTTTTGCAGCCTCATAAATATCAGTTGATAGCTCGCCGTTTTGTTTGGTTGCAGTTATTACCCAAAAACTTTCGCTTACGCCACGGTGTGTAACCGGAATTCCGCTTGCACCGGGTACACCAATAGAACTGGAAATGCCTGGCACTATTGCTGTTTCTATATTAAAAGCATCGGCATGAATAATTTCTTCGCTTCCTCTGCCAAACACAAATGGGTCGCCGCCTTTTAAACGAACCACTCTTCCGTGTGTAAAAGCCAAATCAACAATTAAATTGTTTATTTGGTCTTGCGTATACTCGTGTTTGTTTTTTCGTTTCCCTACATAAATTTTTAATGAATCTATAGGAGCGTATTTTAATAACTCTTTATTTACCAGGGCATCGTATAAAATTACATCTGCCTCACTTAAGGCATTAATGGCTTTTATGGTAATTAATTCAGGGTCGCCCGGGCCGGCACCTACTACTGTTAATCTTGGATATATTTCTTTTTTCATTGTTGTCTTTTTTATAATGAAGCGAACTCTGTTCTGCTTCATTGTGCTTTTAATTATTTTTTATTCATGTATATTCTTCCCTTATTATATGCTTTTTATAATGGGGAAGATAAATTATAAAAAGCCCTGCATTATCATACAGCAACAACAATACTCGTATTTAATATATATGTAGTCCTCTTTTTTCATTTTTAATTATTGATGAAAGACACATGAAGGCAAGACAAAAGACCCGTTGGGATTATTATGTTTAAGGTCATGCTTCTTGTGTTACATCTTGCTGTATCGTTTTTTTTGTTTTTTCTCTATACAATTTAATCTTCTCTACAAATAATTTAGCCTCTTCAAAATAGTTCTCTGCAAACTTTTCACTTGGTTCATTTTTATTTATTTGCAGGACTAGCTCTTTAAAAGTTGATTCTAATTTTAAAAGCCCCGATTCCACAAAATACTTATCAAAATCATTAATTAATGTATGGTGTGTGTTCACGTGTTTGCCATCATTCAGTAATAATCCTTTAGCTGCGTGAATAAAAGCGGCGTATGAATAATAAATACTATCGCCGTATTGTTTGTTTGCAAAAGCTTCTGCGCTCCAACTTAATTTTTCTTCTGCTTCGAAAAAAAGTGTCTGCACTAAATCAATTATTACACCGGCGCATTCACCAACACCAATTTCAGTTTTAAATTTTTCAGTAGATCCCCAATCGTAATACTCATTTTCTGTTAAGTTTGTATTATCGCCAATTGGTTTTAGTAACTGATAAAAATAATCCTTTCCTTTTCTGTTGTAGTACGAATTAAAATATTCACTTTCTGCAGAATTTTCTTCAAAATCAATAAACAGTTTTCTTAAAACATCGGGTGCTCTTTTACTGGCTACTTTAATTACTTTTTCTGAAATTTTACCTTCACCATTTCCTAAGACCCCTCCTCCTAACAAAACCTGTAAGGCGGGCACTACATTGTTTCCAACTTTAAAGGAACTACCATGAAAACCAATTTGGGCCAAACCATGTTGGCCACAAGAATTCATACAACCGCTTATTTTAATTTTTATATCACGGTTATACACTAAATCGGGAAACTCTTGAGTAATTACTTTTTCCAATTCAACCGAAATGTTGGTGCTGTTTGAAATGGCAAGATTACAAGTATCTGTTCCCGGGCAAGCAGTAATGTCAGCTACTGAATCAAAGCCGGGATTTGCTAAATTTATTTTATTAAGCTCATCAAAAAGAAAAGGTAGTTCTTCTACGGTAACAAACTTTAATAAAAATCCTTGATTAATGGTAATGCGTGTGTCTTCCGAATTTGCGTACTTATCAATAATGTTTGTAAGAGCTCTGGTTTTATCAGAAGAAATATTTCCTAATTGCACTTTTACGTAAACACCAAAATATCCACTTTGTTTTTGTTTAAACGTGTTGGTATCTAACCATTTTTTAAACTCGTTTGAATAAACAAAAGGCAACTCGTTTGGTAAAATTGTTTTTAATTTTGGAATTACTCTTTCGTTTCTGTTTTCAATTTCAAAAGTTTTATTTAAAATCGCTTTTTCTTCTTCTTTAATTAAATTTAAAAATTCGGCAACTCCAATTTTCCCTATTAGGTATTTAATGCGCGCTTTATGCCGGCTTACTCTTTCACCATATCTGTCAAAAACACGAATAGATGCTTCAATAAAAGGAATTAATTTGTTTTCGGGTAAAAACTCGTAAGCTGTTTGCGCTAAAAAAGGTTGCGCGCCCAGGCCACCGCCAATTAAAACTTTAAATCCTTTTTGGTTGTTTTCATTTAATTTAGGGATAAAGCCAAAATCGTGAATAAAGGAAAAGGCTGTATCAAGTTCATTATTTGAAAAAGCAATTTTTATTTTTCTTCCTAATTCTTGTCCAAACGGTTTCCTTAAAAAATAACTGAACACTGCATTAGCATATTCAGAAACATCAAAAGGTTCGTTTGGGTCAATTCCGGCTTCGGCCGATGCTGTTACATTTCTTACGGTATTTCCACAAGCTTCACGAAGTGTAATGTCCTCTTGTTCTAATTTTGCCCACAGTTCAGGGGTTTTATCTAAACTTACGTGATGTATTTGAATATCCTGGCGGGTAGTAAGGTGTAAATTACCGTTTGAATATTCATCGCTAATAGCTGCAATTTTTCGTAATTGTTTTGTGCTTACTTTACCAAAAGGCAATTTAATACGAATCATTTGAACGCCTTGTTGACGCTGACCGTAAACGCCACGTGCTAAACGAAGACTCCTAAACTTTTCTTCGTGTGTTTTTCCATCTCTAAATTCTCTGATTTTTTTATCGAGATCGATGATGTCTTTTTCCACTAATGCTTTTGTGGAATGGTTAACTAATTCTAATTCTGTTCTAAAACTTTGCATACTTTAATTTTTAATAAATAAAAAACCCTTCGCGTTATTTACGGAAGGGTTTTTTACATACAAATAATAAATACCTCATCCGCCACATCTAAGCATCATAAGGCAACACATGAAAAATTTAAACTTACTATTTATACGGTTGTTTATCATTTAGTGAGGCAAAGTAAAGGCAAGAATTTTATTTAGGCAAGAAAGAAAGTGTTAAATTTCTACATCTCCTATTGATATAGTAGTATATTTTTAGTTATAAAGCCTGGTTTTTCTTTATTTCATGTTTTTACGAAGTAGTCTTTTTTCTCGCAAAATTACATCCGTTAAACTGGTTTTTGATAATATTTTAAGGCTGGCTTCACGAACTTCTAATACCACATCGCGTAAACCACAGGTAATTTCGTCTTTACACTCGTTGCATTTTTCGTAATAATTTAAGCTTACGCATGGCAGCAAAGCTATAGGGCCGCCGGTAGAACGAATAATATGGCTGAGCATAATTTCTTCGGGGTGTTTGGCTAAATAATAACCGCCCGTTGCTCCCATTTTACTTCCTACAAAACCTTGGTTTTTTAATTCCAGTAAAATGGCTTCTAAAAACTTTCGGGGAATTTTTTCTGTTTCGGCAATTTGAGAAATGCGTAAGGGTTTTTTATCAAAATATACAACAGCCAATGCTGTTAAGGCTTTAATGGCATACTTGGTTTTTTTTGGAAGCATGTTTTTAAATTAAGTTTTCAAATATACTACTAATTTAGTAGGAATTAAAAAAATAATTGCTTTATCGTAAAATTAAAAGACGATTTGCGTCCAGTTTAAGAAAAATAAACAATAGAATAGTAAAACTCCAAAGAGAAGACCCGCCATAACTAAAAAACGGAAGCGGAATACCAATTACCGGCATTAAACCAATTGTCATGCCAATGTTAACTGCTAAGTGAAAAAACAATACACTGGCAACACCATATCCATAAATTCTGCTATAAGAAGAGCGTTGTCTTTCTGCCAAAAAAACTACCCGAAGTATTAAAAACAATTGCAAGAAAATAACAAACGTACTTCCCAAAAAACCCCACTCTTCTCCAACGGTACAAAAAATAAAATCGGTTTCTTGTTCGGGCACAAAATCGTATTTGGTTTGTGTTCCTTGTAAATAGCCTTTGCCGGTTAAACCGCCAGAGCCTATTGCAATTTTTGCCTGATTAACATTGTAACCAACGCCTTTTAAATCTGTTTTCTTACCTAGCAAAACATCTATTCTATCCTTTTGATGTGGTTCTAGTTTTTGATAAACAAAATTAGTTCCTAATACAACGCCACAAGCCAATGAAAAAATAATGGAAACAGTAATAATATTTCGTTTGTTTCTAGGAATAAACACAAAAGAAAAGGCTGCCAAAACCGCCAAAGAAATTATAATTGCACTAATATTAGAAACAACCAAAGAAACCACAAATAATATGGCAGCCAGCATTCCAATAATTAAAAAGGTAACAGACAAACCCTCGCGATACAATACAATTACAAATGCCACAAATACAATTGCCAAACCTGTTTCATCTTGCAATTTTTTTACCAGCACTAATGGAACAAAAATAATTAATAAAGCAATAAACGTATTTTTGTAGTTTTTTATTAAATCTTTTAACCTCAGCCTGAATTGCTGATTTATTAAAATTTGTTGATTGCTTAAAAATTTTGCCAGCGCTAAACTCACTGCAAATTTTAAAAACTCCGCGGGTTGAATTCCAAAATCGCCAAACCTAAACCAAGAGTGAGAACCTTTTACCTCTCTTCCTAAAAAACGAACGGCTATGTTTGCTAAAATTAAAACACCATAAAATGCATAAGAAAAAACAGTAAAAAAATTAGCATCAATTATTAACACAGAGAATGCAATTATTGCGGCGCCTGATATCCAAATTAATTGTTTGCCGTATTTTTGAGACATGTCAAAAATACTTTTGTGTTCTTCGCTATACACCGCAGCATAAATATTTAACCAGCCCAACAAAACCATAATAACATACAGCATAATTGATACACGATCAACGCCATAAAATAAACTATTCTGGTTTCTTGCGTTCATTAATGCGCTTCAATTACAGTTGATGTTTTTCCCGAAATTAAATCGGCTTCTAACATTCGTTTTTCTAATTCAGGTCTGTCTGTTTTTCCTTTTAAGTACTTTTCAATCATTAAAGTTACAATTGGCGCGCTCCATGTTCCGCCAAAACCTGCATTTTCTACTAAACAGGCAATTGCAATTTTTGGATTATCTCTAGGAGCAAAAGCAAGAAACACCGCATGATCTTTTCCGTGAGGATTTTGCGCCGTACCGGTTTTCCCGCAAATAACAATGTCTTTTACGCGCGAGTGGTAGGCCGTACCTCCATCTAAACAATACTGCATTCCGTCAATCACCACATCGTAAAATGCCTGGTTTGTAACATTCACATAATGCTTTTCTTTAAATTTAGGGTCAAGGTATTTTTCTTTTCCTACACCCTTAATACAATGTGGGGTATAATAAAAACCTTTGTTTGCTATAGTAGCAACAACATTGGCCATTTGCAATGGAACTAAGGTTAATTCGGCCTGACCAATTCCTAAAGAAACAATGGTGTTACTTCTCCAACCGTTTTTACCAAACACTTTGTTGTAATATTTTTCGCTGGGCACATTCCCCGGTTTATCGTAAGGCAAATCAGTTCCTAAATTTCTTCCGGGGCCAAACGACATTACTTGTTCGCGCCAATAATTATACCCTTCCGTAAAATTTTTGAATTTAGATTGATCTACTATCGAACGAAAAACGTAACTGTAGTAAGAATTACATGATTGAGCAACCGAACCTTTTAAATCAACCGGGCCATGCGGGTGACATTTAGGCTTGCCTCCCATGGGCGGATAGCCGCGCGCGCAGGGATAGCTGGTGCCGGGATGAAGTACGCCTTCGTTTTGCCCAATTAAAGCATCTATTAATTTAAAAATAGATCCGGGCGGATACATGGCTTGCAAAGCTCTATTAAACAATGGAACGTTTAAGGTATCTGCATACAGCATAGCAAAGTTTTTTGCGCGTTCTTTTCCACCCACCAATAAATTTGGGTCGTATGAAGGGCTGGAAATTAAACTTAAAATTTCTCCGGTTTGCGGTTCTATGGCAACAATTGCACCGCGTTTTCCTTTCATTAATTTTTCTCCGTATTCTTGTAATACCGCGTCTATAGAGCTGTATAATGGTTTTCCGGGAATTGCCAATGTATCGTACTTTCCATCCATGTACCTTCCAACAATTTTGTTATGCACATCGGTAATAGCAATTTGAACGCCTTTTCTCCCGCGTAATGCTTCCTCATAACTGCGTTCAATTCCACTTTGTCCAATATAATCTCCTTCTTTATAATAGGGGTCTTTTTCCGCTTTTTCTTTTGTTACCTCACTTACATATCCCATTAAATGAGCCGCTATGGGTTTTGGGTATTTACGTATGGTTCTTTTCTGAACAAAAAAACCGTTGAAACGATAAATTTTTTCTTGAAGTGCAGCGTATACTTGTGGAGATAGTTGCTTTTCAAAAATACTTTGCTTGCGCGGTGAGTTAGGATGTTGGCAAGCTTTTTTTATTCGTTTAAAAAAATCTGCTTTTGAAATTTCCAATGTTTCGCATAACGCCATTGTATCGCACCCTTTTACTTCTCGAGGAATAACCATTAAATCGTAAGAAGCTTCATTAAACACGAGTAATTTTCCGTTACGATCAAAAATATATCCTCGTACAGGATACTCGGTTAAATAACGAAATGCGTTACTTTGCGCATCTAATTTATATTTATCATCAATTACCTGAATGTAAAACAGCCTGATTATATAAATGATTGCAATTAGTGCAAAAAAACCGCCAATAAAATATTTTCGTTCATTCAAATATGAATTTCCACCGCTCATTATTTTATTTTACGATTAAAAAACAAAAACTGAATTAAATACACAATGGCAAATGTTCCAATAACGCTTAATATAATTTTAAAAAGTGTTCTGAAAAATTCTGAAAAAGAAAAAACTTCTAAAAAGAAAAATAAAAAATGATGCGTAATAATTAAAACCGATGCATACTTTATAAACCATTCTGCACCCATGTCTTGTACAGAAGGCTCAACAGCAGGATCGTATCCGTCTCGCGGAGAAATATATTTTAAAACGTAGTATCTTGCAAAACCCATGGCCGTGCAAGCAGAAGCGTGAAGACCGGGAGTGTTGTAAAACACATCTAATATTAAACCTCCAACAAATGAAAACAGCAATACAAGTAAGCGAGGAGTTTCAAAAGGCAAACTTAGTATAAACAAAACATAAGGGAGCATTATAAAATAAACACCAAGGTTTAAATTTTTTACTATTAACACTTGTAGGATGGTTAATAAAATAAACAATACAATATTTTTTAAAACCTTGTTGGTCATTTTTGTGTTTGCGAAAATTTTTCCAGTGAATCTTTTTCTAGTTTAAATCTGTTTTTAATTACATATACATAATTTAATTTTTTAAGGTCGGCGCTTAATTTAATTTTTGCTGTATAAAAGGGTTCGTTTTGTCGCCTTTCATAACTTTCTATAGTACCCGCCATTAGTCCTTCCGGAAAAATTCCGGAAAGCTCACTTGTTTCAACAGTATCGCCTACTTTAATTTTTGCATGCGTTGGAATATCGGTTAACAAACAGTACCTGTAATCTGCACCATCCCAAATTAAAGGTCCGTAACTGCCGTCTTTACGCAACTGACAATTTACTTTTGTGTCTTTATGCAACACGCTCATTACACTTGCAAAGTTTGATGAAACATCTTTTACTATACCCACAATTCCTTCGGAGTTAAAAACAGCCATGTCTCTTGTTATACCGTTACCGGAGCCCACATTAATGGTTAAGTAATTGCTGCGTAAATTAACAGAAGCGTTTACCACTTTAGCCGCAACGAATTGGTATTGCTGTTTGTATAATGTATCTCTTTTTACAAAATCTTTTGTGGGTGCTATTATGTAATTTGACTTTAATAAATTTCTTAACAACACATTTTCATTTGCCAGTTTATAGTTTTCTTGTTTTAACGAAAAATATTCTTGTGTGTTAGCTGCTGCATTATACAAATTTGCCGAAACTTTGTTAGAGGAATTAATTAGTGATGATCCCTGGTAAGAGTGAGAACGCATCATTAACCAAACACAAATAATTTGAATAAAAAGAAATACAAAAATAAAATGGTGTCGATATAAAAATTTTAAGAGGTTCCTCACGATTTAAAACAATTGGTATTCATCAATAATAAACTGCGATTAAAAAACTTCGCAGTACTCATTAAATCTATAAAGGAAACTACTTGCTTACTTAATAAGGAAAGGGAATTTATGAACATTTTTAAGTGCAATTCCTGTACCTCGTGCTACGGCTCTAAGTGGGTCTTCGCACACATGAACCGGTAATTTTGTTTTCATTGAAATACGCTTATCAAGCCCGCGTAATAAAGAACCGCCGCCGGCCATATAAATTCCTTTGCGATAAATATCTGCCGCCAATTCAGGAGGTGTCATTTCCAAGGCATTTAAAATTGCTTCTTCAATTTTTGAGATAGATTTATCTAAGCAGTGAGCAATTTCAACATAACTAATATAAACTTCTTTTGGAATTCCGCTCATTAAATCTCTTCCTTGCACAGCATAATCTGCAGGCGGGTTGTCAATTTCCGTCATAGCAGCTCCCACTTCAATTTTAACGCGTTCGGCACTTCTTTCACCAATTAAAATATTGTGTTGACGACGCATGTATTCTTCTATGTTTGCATTAAAATCGTCTCCGGCAATGCGCGTTGATTTATCACAAACAATACCACCCAAGGCAATAACGGCAATTTCGGAAGTACCACCGCCAATATCAATAATCATATTTCCCATAGGTTCTTCCACATCAATCCCCATCCCAATTGCGGCTGCCATTGGCTCGTGTATCATGTAAACTTCTTTGGCACCTGCGTGTTCGGCACTATCTCTTACGGCGCGTTTTTCTACTTCTGTAATTCCGCTTGGTATGCAAATAACCATGCGTAAAGAGGGTTTAAAAAAACGATTACCGGGATTAATCATTTTTATCATTCCCTTAATCATTTCTTCAGCTGCCTGAAAATCTGCAATTACTCCGTCTTTTAACGGCCTAATTGTTTTTATATTTTCGTGTGTTTTACCGTGCATCATTTGTGCAGCGCGGCCTACAGCAATTACTTTTTGTGTAGTTCTATCTACTGCAACTATACTTGGTTCATCAACCACCACCTTATCGTTATGAATAATAATAGTGTTTGCTGTACCTAAGTCAATTGCAATGTCCTGAGTTAAAAAGTCGAGTAATGCCATATTAATTCTGTCTGTTCAAATTGTACGTAAATAATTGAATAAAGTTATAAATTGTTTTTTGTTTTTTGTGTTTTAATGCTTAAAGTGTCTGTTACCGGTAAACACCATGCTTAATCCGTTTTTATTACAATACTCTATGCTATCTTTATCTTTAATAGAACCTCCTGGCTGAATAACTGCTGTTATTCCGGCATGGTTTGCAATTTCAACACAATCAGGAAAAGGGAAAAAAGCATCACTGGCCATAACGGCGCCTTTTAAATCAAATCCAAAACTTTGTGCTTTTGCAATAGCTTGCTTAAGTGCATCTACACGTGATGTTTGGCCTGTTCCACTGGCCAACAGAGTGCCATTTTTTGCCAATACAATGGTGTTAGATTTTGTATGCTTCACCAATTTATTGGCAAACAATAAATCTTTTACCTCCGCTGCACTAGGGCTGGTGTTTGTTACCGTTTTTAAACTGCTTTCTGTTTCGGTTATTAAATCCTTATCCTGCTCAATAACCCCATTTAATAATGTTCTAAATGATTTATCCGAAAACTTAACCATGTTTTGAATAAGGATAATGCGGTTAGGCTTACTTTTTAGGATCTCTAGGGCTTCCGGTTGATAGGCTGGGGCAATAATTACTTCAAAAAACAATTTATTTATTTCAGAAGCCGTTGCCAAATCTACTTCTTTATTGGTAATTAAAATTCCTCCGAAAGCAGAAACGGGGTCGCCTGCCAAGGCTGAACTCCAGGCCTGCAAAAGTGTTGGCTTTGTTGCCACACCACAGGCATTGTTGTGTTTTAAAATGGCAAAAGTTGGTTCGGCTTCGGTAAAGTCGCCCATTAAAGCTACAGCGGCATCAACGTCTAACAGGTTATTGTAAGATAATTCTTTTCCGTTAAGTTTAGTAAAAAGCTCGTTCATGTTTCCATAAAACACCCCTTGCTGATGCGGATTTTCTCCGTATCGCAATGTTTGAGCTTGTTGAATGCTTTGTTTAAACTGCGGCAATTTTTCGGTTAGATTAAAGTAGTTAAAAATAGCAGTATCATAGTGGGAAGACATTGCAAAAGCTTTTGCCGCCAATCTTTTTCTATCGCTAATATCTGTTTTACCGCTTTTGCTTTCTAATAACTGTTGTAATTCGCTGTAATCGTGTCGTGATGAAACAATTACTACATCGTTAAAGTTTTTGGCAGCGGCTCTAATTAAAGAAATTCCGCCAATATCAATCTTCTCAATAATATCTTGTTCCTTTGCGCCGGAAGCAAGGGTTTCTTCAAAAGGGTAAAGATCAACAATAACCAAATCAATATCACTTATTTGATGTTGTTGCTTTTCCAATAAATCACTTTGGTTTTCTCTGCGATTAAGGATTCCGCCAAATATGGCAGGATGGAGCGTTTTTACACGGCCCCCAAAAACCTCAGGGTAATTAGTAATGCTTTCAACTGCAACCACGGGTACGCCTAGTTTTTCTATAAAAGAAAGAGTGCCGCCGGTACTGTATATGGTAACATTAAGTTCGTGTAATTTCTTTACAATAGGTTCTAAATTATCTTTGTAATAAACAGAAATTAGTGCGCTTTTAATTGATTTTAACTGGCTCATGATTATAAAGATGCAAAGGTAATGTATTGAGCGAATTAGGCTTTGTCTGTTAATAAATGCTTAAAAACCAAGGGCGGCCAAAACGGTTTAAATAAACAAATATGTGTTTATTATTTTAATTTGCTACCTTAAATAAATGTTCATTTAAATATACTTTTATAAAAACTCAATTGATTATATGGCCTTAAAAAAACCTACTGCAAGAAAAAAAGATCCAACCAAAATTTTTGTTCTTGATACATCTGTAATAATTTACGATCACCAGGCATTAAGAAATTTTAAAGAGCACGATGTTGTTATTCCTATAACTGTATTAGAAGAGCTGGATAATTTTAAAAAAGGAAATGACACCAAAAATTTTGCCGCCAGAGAATTTACCAGATATATTGATAATATAAGCGGCAAAAACTCCTTACAAGAATGGACTGCCATTAATGGGCCAACACGCGGAAAATTTAAAATTGAAATGAATACCTCCAGCAAAGTAAATGCCGAGCGTATTTTTGATGATAAAAAAGCCGATCACAGAATTTTAAATACAGCTTTATATACTGCAGAAAAATACCCTGATAGAAAGGTAATATTAGTAACTAAAGATATTAACCTTAGAATTAAGGCTAAATCGTTAAGCTTAATTGCAGAAGATTATGAAACCGGAAAAATAAAAACGGTAGAAGAATTATATACGGGAAAAAGTGAAATTGGAAAAGTTTCTCAAGATGCATTATCAAGTATATACAGCAACGGTTTTTGCAAAGCCGATGATGCGTTAAAGAAAACAAGTATTGTGCCAAACCACTATTATATTCTTAGAAACGGTAACCAAAGTGTTTTAGCCCGGTACGATAAAAATGACAACAATTTAAGCAGAGTAGTTAAAACGGCTGCGTTTGGTGTTATTCCCAAAAACGCCGAGCAAACTTTTGCTTTAGATGCAATAATGAATCCTGAAATAAAACTTGTTACCATACAAGGAGTGGCTGGTACCGGAAAAACATTGTTGTCGTTAGCCGGTGCACTTGAGCAACGTAGAAATTTTCATCAGATTTATTTAGCGCGCCCAATTGTTCCATTAAGCAACAAAGACATTGGTTACTTGCCGGGCGACGTAAACAGTAAATTAAACCCATACATGGAGCCTTTGTGGGATAATTTAAAATACATTCGCAGCCAGTTTAACGAAAAAGACAAAGAGCACAAACAATTAAACGAAATGGTAGAAAATCAAAAGTTAGTTGTTTGTCCGCTTGCATACATAAGAGGCCGAAGTTTAAGCAATGTGTTTTTTATTGTAGATGAAGCTCAAAACTTAACACCACACGAAGTAAAAACAATTATTACGCGTGCGGGGGAAAACACAAAAATTATTTTTACCGGAGATATTTATCAAATTGACACCCCCTACTTAGATACACAAAGTAATGGGTTAAGTTATTTAATTGATAAATTAAAAGGGCAACCGCTTTATGCGCACATTACTTTAGCTAAAGGAGAAAGAAGCGAATTGGCTAATTTGGCCAACGACTTGTTGTAAGTTTTAACACCTTTATTTACTGTTTTTAGGTATTGCCGAAATCAATTTATTGGTTTACATTTGCTTGTATAAACAATAAAAACACTTACAATTATCATGAAAAAACTTTTACTTCCGGCTTTGCTTTTTAATGCAATCGCTGCATTTGGACAATGGCAAAACACCACCAATAACACAGCGCAAGATGTTACCTATGCATTTAGTAAACTATTTGCAAGTACTACTTCGAATACTGATATTCAAGCTTCAAGCGACAATGGTGCAACCTGGACAACCAGTAACACCGGTGTTCCGGCCAGCGGGTTAAATTTTGGAACATTAAGCGGAAGCACTTTATACGGGTATAAAAACAACACCGTTTTTAGTTCAACAACAGGAAACAATTGGACATCAACCAGTGGCATTGGCGCTTCTGATGTTGTAAAATCTATGACTTCGTTAACAGGTACGGTTTATGCCGCTACAAGCCCGGTTAGCGGTAACGGATATAAAATCTTTACTTTAAACGGTACTACTTGGTCGTTAAAAAGTTCTGTTTCCGGAACCGGAACACCAATAGTTACTGTGTTAAGAAACTTAAACGGAAATTTGTTTGCGGCCACTACTAATACAGGCGTTCTTAAATCTACCAATGGCGGTACTTCTTTTTCTAATTCATCAACCGGTATACCAAATAATAATGGAGATAAATATGTTTCTGCATTAGGCGCTACAGGCTCGGCATTATTTTTAGGAACATCCGGTGGTAAAATTATGCGCTCAACAGATAATGGCGCTAACTGGTCGCAAGTATATAACATTGGCGACGGAATGTTTCAAGCATTTATAAATGATTTTTATATTTTATCTGCTAATAATATTTTGGTTGCTACCGACTCAGGATTTGTATACAGCACCAACGGAGGAACAAGCTGGAATAGAAATAATGTAGGTTTAAATTTTATGAATTTTGAAAATTACATGAAACGAGTTACCGTAAGTTCTACGCATATAGTTGCCGCAGTGCTTACTATGAGTGGAGGTAAAATAGTACGCAGACCTTTAGGAGAAATATTTCCGGGAATGAGTGTAAACGAAAATGCTTTTGCGCTTATTGAAAGTAAAGTTTACCCAAACCCAGCAAATACTTCTGTAACTATTGAAGCAGAGGAGTTAATGTTTGAAGATAATTGTTCTGTTAAAGTTATTGATGCGTTAGGGAGAGAAGTTGGAAATTATACTTTAGAATTTGGTAAAACATCTATTGATTTATCAAGCTATTCTAATGGTATTTATTCTTTCAGTGTATTAAACAACAAGGCAGTTGTTAGCACAGGGAAATTGGTGAAGAATTAAAATAAATTTTATCCATAAAAAAGGCTTCCGAATTGGAAGCCTTTTTTATTTAATTTTATTTTTATTATTCTTGAGCCGATAAATCAATTTTCTTAAAGAACATATTCTCGCCTTTCATAACAATTAAAACTGCCATTTCGGTTTCTTTAATTAAGTCCATTGGCATTGTAAATTTAACTTCATCATTAGAAACCATTTTCTTTTGAAAAATAATTTCTCTGCTTCCCCGTTCTAAATCTTGAAAAGTAATACGAAGCAGTTCAGGGTAATTTTTATTGTTTATTGTAATAAATTCTTTTGATAAAAGTTCTTCACGAGTACACTTGATGGCCTCATCTTTATCTAATTGATTTAAAAATGCTGCAGAAATTTTTGTTGTATCGGAAAGTTGAAGAAAACCATCAATATTGATAACTGAATCTTCTGATTCCTCTATTTTAAATGAAGAAAATGAAAAAGCCGCAGCAACCACTAGAGCGGTTGTAAACGGTTTGATAAAATTCTGTGTTTTCATTTCAAAAATTGATAATGCCAATTTAAGCAAAGAAAAAATGAAAAGAAATAGTGCAACAAGTGTAAACTAAAAACTTTTACCATTTGTTAATAACTTATGTGTCAGTTTATTAGTTTTTTACACCTAAATTGTTTTAGCTTTTAGGTTTGTTGGTTTTAATAAATCAAGTTCCGTTAAAACACGTGACTGATTTTTTGCGTTTTACAAACTTTTCTTTAAATTGGATGTATGAGAGCTCTTACCATTAATTTACTTTTTATACTTTCTTTAAGTATCGTTTTTCCTACCCATTCCCAAACTAAACCGGCAACAAAAAAAACAACTGCCAAAAAACCGGCGCCAAAAAAAGTAGCGCCAAAACCTATCAATTATTATATCTGTACCAGCACTAAGGATAAGTTTTATCACAAACGAAGTACTTGTAAAGATTTAAGTAAGTGCACAGAAGCGATTAAAAACGTGAAAAGCTCAGGGGAATTAAACAAGTTTAAGAAAAAAGGTTCTTGCAAAAGATGCTTTAGTATGTAAATACTAATTTGAAACTGTAGAACCGGTACTTACAGCCAAATAATTACTTAATTGGTTTTTTAATTTTTCATTCATTTCTAAATGCGCTGCCAATACCAGCTGAGAGTAATTTTGTGAGGCAGATTTAAAATGACGTGTTTCTGCTTTCCATAAATTAAAAATCAAATTCATGTTTCCTTCAATTGGCTTAAATGTATTTAAAGCTGCCTTAACATTGCCAGAACCGGCATGGTAAGTGTGCATCACCAACAATCGGAACCATAATTCTTTTTCGTTGTAACCTGTTATACCAAGCGTATCTAAAATTTGCCTTGTTTTTGGTATACACACTTTTTTTATTAGTGAACTTGCAGCAAAAGCCGATCGTTCAAAATCAGCGCGCTCATCTATTTGTCTGTTTACTTTTAAACCAAACATTCTGGCAACATCTTTCATTAATTGAAATGAGCCGTAAGCACCTGCATTCGATTTTTGTAAACGATTTGGGCTTTCTATTAATAAGATAGATTGCGCATACCAAGGATCTACTTCGTTATCAATAAAACAATTAATTCCTTTTTCTAATTGATTAAATGCTTTATCAAAATCGTAGAAAAACTTTTTTCCGGTAGTAAATAAAATTTTATGGGAGGAATCTAAACCATAAACCATTCTTACACTATCTTTTAAACATGTTTTATATTCATCCGGTTTCTGACTCCACTCGTTGCAATGCGTTTTTATAATTTCGTGGCGATACGTTGCTACATTTACTATGGCGCTATCTTTATCTAAGCGCATAATTGATCTCCAAAATTTAACCTGCTGAATGGTGTCACACTTAAAAGCGTAAATCTGTTTATCAAAAATATAGTTATGATTTTGATTACTTAAAGGATGGCATACGCCCACCACATCATCACACCAGCCCAAATTATTGTTATTTGGAGTTTTATTTAAAATGATGTTTTTATTCCGCGTTTTCTCGGCTTTTACGTGTAAGGGAAATGTGTTTGCAATAAACACACCGCTTGCATATATACCCAAGGTTAAAAAAACACTTACTATTATAGCACTAAACACCTTCACGGTATTAAGTTACAAATTAAGATTTAAAAATGCAACACTCAGCCTGTTAAAGCTATTCAATTAGAGTTGTTAATAGTTGTATTAATAGCTTAAAGTATAGCCTTATCTAATGTTAAACTCGTATGCCAATTACACATATATCATCGGTTTGACCCAAATTTCCTTTCCAGTTTACAAAGTTTTGGGAAAGAATTTTTTTAAGCTCACTCATTTCTTTGTCTGAATTTTCAACTAATATAGAATCAAGCTGTTTGTACCTAAATTTCTTGCCTAAAGGCCCGCCAAACTGATCGGCCATGCCGTCGGTATATAAATAAATCACATCGTTTTTTTGCAATTGAATTTTTGTGGCTGTAAACGACTTTAAATTTCCATGGTATTTTCCTATTGGCATTTTATTTGCATTTAGTTCTGTTAATTCTTTATTCCTCACCAGTAGCGCGCTGTTATTGGCTCCTGCAAACTCTAAACTATTCGTTTTTTTATCCCAAACGCACAATGCAATATCCATTCCATCGTTTTGGTCCATTTCGTTTTTATCTAAGGCAAGAATTACTTTTTTCCTCAATTCGTTTAATATTTCTGCAGCCGTTTCGTTTTCCTGTTCTATAACAATTTGATTTAATAAGGTATTTCCTAAAACACTCATAAACGCACCGGGAACACCGTGTCCGGTACAATCTGCTGCAGCCCAAATACATTTATTGCCTGCTGTTACATGTGCCCAATAAAAATCACCGCTTACAATATCTTTAGGTTGATAAAAAACAAAATAATCTTTTGAAATACTTTCCCAAACAGTTATGCCAGTGCTTACTGCGTTTTGAATTCTGCTGGCGTAATTAATACTATCAATAATTTCCTTTTGCTTTTCTTCTAATAATTCTTTCTGGTGATTAATTTCTACGCTAATTTCCTCTACAATTTGCTTTTGTTGTTCAATAATATCCTTTTGCTTTTTTGTGAGCTTGTATCTGTTATAAATTAATATTCCACCAGTTAAAAAAACCAACAAGCCCGCTACTAAAAATATTTTTTGTTGTTTTTCCTGGGCAATAATTGCGGTTTGTTTCGATATTTCTAATTCTTTTATTTGTTGCGTAGTTGCATTCAATAAACTATCTGCGTATCCTTTTTCCACTCTGCTAATATCAGATTTAATGCTTTCTTCGCCTACCGTTAATAAAACTTCAATTAGCTTTTGTTGAATGTGTGAGGCAGACTTAAAATCTTCCAATTTTAAATAACAATCGGTTAGATTCTGATAGAACACTCTCTTCTCGCTAAAAGTTGACGATGAATCTAAAAACACCATCCCTTTTTTAAAATACGATAGAGCACCTTTATAATCTTTCATGGAGTAAGAATTTACGGCAACTGCATTATACGCCTCTGCTTTTTCTGCATTAGAACCTAATTTCAGTTTTAAAAACAAAGCCTTATTAAGGTACACTTTTGCCGAATCATGCTGATCTATATTAGAAAAAAGTTGTGCTAAATTATTATAACCGTATGCCATGCTTAAGCTATCATGAGCATTAATCCAAAAAGAAAGTGCGCTTTTAAAATAAAATTTAGCCAACTCGTAATTGCCGTCTTGTGCCGCGCAAATTCCCAAATTATTATTAAGGTTTGTTATGGTTTCAACATCGTCAATTTTATGCTTCTTAACAACTGCTAATGCTTTTTTAAAATATACCGCCGCTTGTTTTGAACCATAAACATCGTAATACAAGCCACCTAAGTTTGTGTAGGCCGATGACAATGATAAATACTGATTTGTTTTTTCGAGGTTGGTTATGGCAATTAAAAAATTTTCTAATGCAATGTTATTTTTACCAATGTTATGGTAATAATCGCCCAGAACTCTGTATCCTACTCCTTTATAATAATTGTTGTTTAACTTATTACCAATTCGCATCATTTCTTCAGCAAGTGGTTTTACTTTCGACCATTGCTGTTTCTCGTAATAGAAATAATATAGATCTCTGTTTGCATTAAACAAAGAAGAATCTTCTTTTGCGATTTTTATTTGATTAAGTAAACTATCTTCTTTACCACTAATAGATTTTACTTGATATTGTAAAAACAATAAAACGCAAACAGATAATATATGTTTAAGCTTAACCAAAAATTATACTTAACACTTCTTCAATTTTAGATGCACTAATAACCTGAATATTGAACGCTTTTTTGCCAATGCCTTTTAAGTTGTGCGAGCTGATTACAATTTTTTCGAAGCCTAGTTTTTCTGCTTCACTTATTCTTTGTTCAATTTTATTTACCGGCCTAATTTCTCCGGTTAAACCTACCTCTCCGCTAAAGCAAATGTTTTGTGGAATAGGTAAATCTTCGTTACTACTTAACACTGCGCATACTAAAGCCAAATCTATTCCGGGGTCTTCTACTCGAATTCCACCAGCTATATTTATAAAAACATCTTTAACACCTAATTTAAATCCACATCGTTTTTCTAATACTGCTAAAAGCATCGATAGTCTTCTTAAATCAAAACCGGTACTGCTGCGTTGCGGTGTTCCATATGCTGCGGTGCTTACCAAAGCTTGTGTTTCAATAAGCATTGGTCTGTTTCCTTCTAATGTTGATGCAATGGCTACACCACTGGTTGGATTATCTCTGTTAGTTATTAAAATTTCAGAAGGGTTGGTAACCTCTCTTAAGCCTTCGCCTTGCATTTCATAAATACCCATTTCGTTAGTGCTGCCAAAACGATTTTTGGTTGCGCGCAATAATCGGTAAATATGGTTTCTATCTCCTTCAAATTGTAGCACCGTATCAACCATGTGTTCTAACACTTTTGGTCCTGCTAAACTCCCTTCCTTTGTAATATGGCCAATCATAAATACGGGTGTGTTTGTTTCTTTAGCAAAACGTAAAAATTCAGCGGCACATTCGCGAACCTGACTAACACTGCCCGGACTACTATCAATAATATTGGTATAAATAGTTTGTATAGAATCTATAATTACCAAATTAGGCTGAATTACTTCTATTTGCTGAAAAATATTTTGCGTACTCGTTTCCTGAAGTATAAAGCAAGAGGTGGTTGTAATACCTAATCTTTCGGCGCGCATCTTAATTTGCTGTTCGCTTTCCTCTCCGCTAACGTATAAAACTTTTAAGTTTTTCATACGCAATGCTAATTGAAGCATAAGTGTTGATTTACCTATACCCGGTTCACCTCCAAATAAAACAATGCTTCCGGGAACAATTCCACCTCCTAACACCCTGCTTAATTCTTTTCCCGGAACGGCAATTCTAGGGTATTCAGCAGTGCCAATTTCTTGCAATAAAATGGGTTGATTAGAACGATGTCCTTCATTTTTGTTAGAAGAAAAAACCTGTAAGCGTGAGTTTTTATTTTCTTTATGAATTACTTCTTCTACGTAAGTATTCCACTCTCCACAACTAGAACATTTACCTACCCATTTAGCAGCTTGCGCGCCGCAATTCTGACAAAAATATGTTGTTTTAACTTTGCTCAAACTATTAAATGTTTAACATTACAAACGCACTCCAATAAAAAGGGTCTTTATATTTTACTTTTAAACTTTTTTGCGCTTCTGTAAAGGCTTGAAATTTATTTCCGGTTTTTGCATAGGTGCCATAAAACAATTTCATTAATTCCATGGTAGCATCATCGCTAACACTCCACAAACTCATAATAATTGATTTTGCACCAGCAATTAAAAAAGCGCGTTGTAATCCGTAAACTCCTTCGCCTTGTTTTACACTTCCTAATCCGGTTTCACAGGCGCTTAAAACAACTAAATCCGTTTTATCTAAATTAAGCGTCATGGCTTCGTACGCAGTTAAAACGCCATTATCAGCCCCTACCGGTTTATAGTTTTCATCAAAAACATTATCGCAATTAGCAAACAACAATCCACTTCTTAATAAAGGATTTTCTTTTGCCGCAGAAATATCTACCCCCAAAACTTTATTGGTTTCCATTTGAGAAACATCTGCCAAAAAATAACCGTGCGTTGCAATGTGTAAAATGTTTGGAGATTTTACTGCTTTTATTTTTGTTTCTGTTGCCTCTTTACCATACAAACTTGTTACACTTAAATTAAGCGATTTTAAAGTTGATGAAATATATTTTACTTCGCTTTCGGTACCCGGTAATTGTGGAATTAATTCATTTGTTCCGTAAAAAGGATTGCCTACTAAAAAGGCAGATTTAGGTTTTGTACTTTTGCTTTCGTTTCTTTTAACGGAAGCAACATCTTTTAAATTCCCCACAAATTGTAAGCTATACTTATCTAAAATATATTTTCCGCCGGCATCTTTTATTGCGTTTATACTTAATTGATGAAACGCTCCATCAAGTGAGAGGTACACTTTGTTTTTTCCGGCAATGGCAGAATCTACCGACTGCCAAACGATGGCGTAAATATCAGGTGGAGTTTGCTGATCAATAATTTTTGCTCTGAAATTTACTATGGCTGTGTCAACTATTTCACTTGAACCAATAATTTTTATGGCTATGTTTTTATTATTAATTACTAGCGCCACATAGTTTGAGTTTCCGGTAAAGGAGTTTTTAAATTCATTCACCTGAACTATTTCTACGGCAACATCATTAGGCCCTAAAAGTTTTTGAATGGTGTCGTACGAAGTTGCTGTGTTTTTATTATCGCTAAACAACGAGCTTTTTTTAGAGAGTTGTCTTTCATATTCGTCTGCTTTTTTCTGTAAACTATCTACATTAATTTTTTCTTGTTCTAGTTCCTCTTTACTTAATTGGTATGCGCTGTTTAAATTTTCTTTTGTGTAAAGCCATTTCTTATAAATATTTTTTAGCTCTGCATCATCGCTTTGCATAATGGTGTTTCTAAGTTTAGACGAGCCATTTAGTAAAAAACCTTTTGTTGCAATAATGGTATTCATCATTTGATGTATTAAATCAGGATGACTATTATAATTAGAGTATGCAAAACTATAGAATCGCTGAATTCTGTTTCTTGTTTTATCCCAATAAACATTTTTTTCGTTTTCGTTTAATGTATTAAAATAGGTTGCAATATAATTTCGTGTATCGTCAAGTACTTTTGTATAGGCTTCTTTGGCGTCTGAAATACTTCCTTTGTTCCAGTATATTAAAGCCATGTCTTCAAGCGCTTGAATATAAGAAGGGTGATTTTCTCCGTAAATTCCTTTTTTATAATTAAGCACTTTGCCAATTAAAACCAAGGCTTTATCGTTATTACCAACTAATCTGTAATAATTTGCTTGCTCTTGCATTACTTTAATGGTAGCAGGATTACTTTCTCCTAATTTTCTTTTATTAATATCGTAGGCACTTTCCAATAATTTTTCTACCTCCCTATAATTTCCCATTTCCATATATACCTGCGCTAAGCCGCTTTTTAAATGTGCCAAATCGGAACTTGTTCCAACTAATGTTTCTTTTTTCTTAATGGCTCTTTTATAAATAAAATCTGCATCTAAATATTTCTTTTGAATTTTATAAATGTTGGCTAAATTAATTTCCAGTTTTATGTAATTAGATGAGCTTGTTTTCAATACTTTTTCGGCATGTGTCATACATTCACTCATTAACCCTTCTGCCTCCTTCATTTTATTCATATCGGCATATACCATTGCCAAATTGTTTTTTGTAAGTGCCAAGCCTAATTCGTTGTTTTTATCTTTTAAAATTGTAATTGCTTTTTTTAATAATTCTTCTGCTTCTAAATATTTTCCTTGATCTTTTAATAAAATACCTTTGTTGTTGTATGAAACGGCTAACATGTTTTTGTTTGACAAATAGCTTCTAATGGTTATTGCTGAATCTACAATAGGTTGTGCTTTACTGTACAACCCTCGGTTTTGATAAAGCAGAGATAAATTACTTAAGGTTTGTGCATAATTAGCGGTATCGGCTGCGGTGCGCTTTTCATAAAGGCGTTTAGCTGCCAAAAAACTTTCTTCGGCCAAATAATGTTTATTTGCCGCCATTAACGCTTCGCCTTGTTTTAAATGGTTGTATGCCTGGTTTTCATCTAAGCTGCTTCCTTGTTTTCCAACCTGTGAATTGTTTAACATCATGGCGGTTAAAGCATTTCCTTTTTCATCTGCTTCAAATAAACCGCTGTTGTCTAAAAAAGAAATGGCATAATTTAAATTACTCTCGTCATACTCTTGCTTCATTTTATCCAACTTTTTAGAGAGTCCGAAATTAATTTCTTTATCGCCCCTCAAAATTCCGCCGTTAGATTGCGAGAAAAGCAAATTACAAAAACTAAATAAAACTATAAAAACAATTAAGCGCAGCATGTTATTTTAAATTAATTAATTCGTTTGTTTTCAAAAGTAAATTCATAAATAATATTTTAGGATTGGCGTTTCTTTCAATACTATAAATAGTGCCGTTAAATTCATCTACTAACTTTTCGTAATTTTTTTGATTAACAAAGGGGGCAAACTTCTCTAAAAATTGTTTTTCGCTGCCCGAAAGTTTTACCAAAGATTTTTCGCCATAATTAAACATGATGGAATCTCGAAAAACGGCCAAGGAGTAATTAATAAATTGTTTTTGTTTTTCGCGCGTGCTTAGTGCGTTTTCTTCTATCCACATGATGGCTTTTTCGCAATCGAACTTTAATGCTAAACGCATAAAGTTTTGAAAGCGAATTAAAAATGACACTTCTTCTTCCTCTTTATGCAAATTACTTAAGGCTTCTCTAAAATTACCATTACTTAAGTATGCTGCCTGGCGAGCCGTTTCAATGGGCACTTCATAATCAGAAACCAATTTGCTTTCGATTTCTTTTTCATCTACTTTTAAAAAAGGAATTTGTTGTACACGAGAAATAATGGTAGCTAATAATCTATCGGGTTGAGAACAGACCAATAAGAACAATGTTTCTTCAGGTGGTTCTTCCAAAATTTTTAAAAGGCTATTGGCTGCTTCTACATTCATTCTTTCGGGTTGCCAAATAATCATTATTCTATATCCGCCTTCGTAACTGGTGTAACTTAGTTTTTTTAAAATATCGCCAGCTTCTTCAACGGGTATAATGGCTTGTTTGTTTTCTGCTCCTAATTCTTCAATCCAATCATTTAGCGTTAAATAATTGTTCTTTAAAAAAGCTTCTCTAAAATCAGCAATTAAATCGTTACTGGTTTTTACATGTTTACTTTTTATTATAGGAAAAACAAAATGTAAATCGGGGTGAATTAATTTTTTGGTTTTATTACACGAAGCGCAATTTCCACAAGCCCCTTCTGTGGTTTTATTTTTACATAGCAAGTGCGATGCAATTGCCAATGCTCCCAATAAATTTCCGCAACCATCTTCACCAGAAAGCATTAGTGCATGCGAAACACGATTGGTGTTTACCATTTTAAGCAAACGAAATTTTGCTTCTTCCTGCCCTACAATCTCTTTATAAAACATTTTTTAATTCAGTTCAAATCAATATTTCGGAATTAACCCTCTAATACCCATATCAACAGGTGTTTCTCCTATTTCAGGTTGAAAGTATCCATCAAAAGTAATTTCTTTCCATTCAAAACTTTTATTTGTTGAAAGCGAAACGGTAATAATAATATCTTGTGTTTCACTTCCTGTAATTACAAGTGGCGCGCCAACACCGGGGCTAGCAGCAGTTTCAAAAGCTCCGGTAACCAAACAACTTCCGGCCGGTATGGGCGAACTTGGGTTAGGATTTACAACCGTAGTTTGAGGCGCTTGCCCATCTGATTTATATTCTACATTAAATACTTTGGTGTAAAATCCCCAGTATCCTTGCAAATGATTTCCCGGGCCGCCGCCTGCAGTGGGTGTCATGGTTGCACCTTTCATTTTATATTGTGTAACATAGGTATTGTATCCTACAAATGAAGCAATGGTGCCATCAATAATTCCGGCTGACGTAGTTTTTACTTTAATATCATAATTTTGATAGGCCAATGAAACTCTCAGCCATTTATAGGTTCCGGCCATGGCCGCGGTAATTGGAGTAGAGAAAAATATTTCTCCGTCTTTTACATACGTACTGTTACAAAACACAATAGCAGTAGTGCCTCCACAAGTTGTTTCTGTAGCGTGATATAATTTTACGCCGCTTCCTACTTGTGTCATGTCGTTTTGTGCTAGCTCTATATAGTGCGCCGTCATGCCATTAAATACCGGCGAATATGCGGCATTGGTAGAGGGTACTGTAGCAGGTAAACCAAAATTATTTAACCTTACTTGTGTGCTATCAAATTTAAATTTAAATATTAAACGCGGTGCTGAGCCTGTAACATTCCAAACCGTATCAGGAAATGTGCAAGTTGGGCAATTATTTGTTGGGCCTGTAGTTGTTGGTGGAGGTGTTGGAGGTGCATCTTCCTTTTTTTTGCAAGAAAACGCAATCAAAGTAACCAAAACAAAGGCTAAAATATTTTTCATGGATAATAATTTTATATCCCATAAATTTACTAAAAATATTTAATGAAAGCGGTTATTCAAAGGGTAAATAAATCGGTACTAAAAATGAATAATAATACCTTCTCCGAAATAGGAAAAGGCCTGCTGGTGCTTGTTGGTATTGAAGAAAACGATTGCAAAGAAGATGCTGACTGGCTTGCATCTAAGGTTGCGCAAATGAGAATTTTTAGCGACGAAGAAGGGAAAATGAATTTAGATGTTAATCAAATTAACGGCGAAATTTTAGTGGTTAGTCAGTTTACACTATACGCATCCACCAAAAAAGGCAACAGACCTTCTTTTATTAAATCTGCAAAACCCGAAATAGCAATGCCTTTATATGAATATTTTGTCGCTTCAATTGGCAAATTTGTAAATAAGCCTATACAAACCGGAAGTTTTGGTGCCGATATGCAAATTGAATTGATTAATGATGGGCCGGTTACCATAATTATTGACTCTAAAAACAAAGAGTAAGTATTTTAAAGAATCAACACTATTGGATGCTTTAAAATTGATTATATTTAAACTCAAATTACAATTGTGAAACCAAGAATTTTATTACAAGATAATCAGTTTGAAATTACAATTTTAAGACTTTGCCATCAACTAATTGAAGTGCATGGCGATTTTAAAAATTCTGTAATAATTGGTCTGCAACCTCGCGGAGTTTTACTAGCCAAAAGAATTCAAAAAGTACTTCAACAATTATTGAAATCGAAAAACATTAGTTGCGGTGAATTGGATATTACTTTTTTTAGGGATGATTTTAGAAAAAAAGAATTGATACCAAACAAAACCAGCATTGATTTTATTATTGAAGATAAAAATGTGATTTTGGTTGATGATGTTTTATTTACCGGACGAACCATTAGAGCCGGATTAGATGCCATGCTTGCCTTTGGGAGACCAAACGATGTGGAATTGCTAGTGTTGGTTGACAGGAGGTTTTCGAGACACGTGCCTATACAAGCAAAATATATAGGAATTACCATTGATTCTATTGAAGAACAAAATGTAAAAGTAGAATGGAAAGAAAGTGATGGAAAAGATAAAATAACTCTTATAAATAAATGAGACCAAAACCAGAGGATAGCTTTGAATACTTTGAGTACTACATTGGTTTGGTAAAAGAAGATAGTATTTTATTGGCCTTAAAAGAAAACTACAAAAATGTTTTGGCTGTTCTTGCTTCAATACCTGAAGAAAAAGCCAATTTCATTTACGCTGAAAACAAATGGACTATTAAGCAAGTTATAAATCATATTATTGATACAGAACGAATTTTTTGTTACCGTGCTTTGCGTTTTTCAAGAGGCGATAATCAAATGCTTCTTCCATACGACGAAAACTTATACGCTAAAAACGCAGTGCTAAATAATAGTACTCTTGCATTATTGACCGAAGAGTTTGATGTGGTTAGAAAATCTACCCTTTTATTTTATAAGCAATTAACTGAAAAAGAATTGAGCTTAGGCGGACAATTACAAGCCGGAAAAACAACAGTATTGGCTTTGGGCTTTACCATATGCGGGCACGCAGAACATCATTTAAAAATTTTAAAAGAGCGTTATTTCATTTAAGCCATGAGCTTATTTAAAAAACTATTTGCAAATAGCGCTATTACCGCTATAATACTAGTTAGCGGATTTTCTGTTTGGCTGGCGGGTAACTTGGGCGCATTTGGTATAAATAAAATAGTTTTTGATGTAGTAATTTATCACAGTTATACACCTGCATTGTTTATTGAAAAAGATTTAAGTTTAATATTTTATAAAAATAACCGCGATTATTATTTTGAAAAAGGGATGTATTGGGCCAGCGAAACACCTGATGGAAAACCAATAATTAAAACAACCTATGGTTTAAGTTTAATGAATTTGCCATTTACCATTTGGCCTATTTTGTTTGACAGTGAAAATAAACTAAACGGATACGAATTACCCTTTAGCATTGCAATTGGTGTTGCCAATTTGTTTTACTTTATTATTGCCTTGTTTGCCTTGTATAAATTACTTTTAAAATTAGGTTTTTCTAAAAATGCAATTGCTTTTACAGTTTTTTGCATTACCATTGGCACCAATGTTTTAACGTATAGCTCTGTTACGGTAGGTATGCCGCATATTTACAATTTTTCAATACTGGTATTTCTACTTTATTTTATTGTTTTATGGCACGAGCATCCTAACTATAAATACAGTATTGCCATTGGTTTACTTATTGGCTTATTAATTTTAATTAGGCCTACAAATATTTTATTTGGGTTGTGTTTGTTGTTTTTTAAAAAACCCGTCAGTAAAATTAATTTCATTGCTTTTATAAAGCAGTTTAAATTTTTGCTGTTAATGGCGCTGTGCGCTTTTTTAATAGTGGTCCCCCAATTGCTTTATTGGAAACATGTAACGGGCCATTATTTTTTTAACTCTTACGTTGGAGAGAAGTTTTATTTTAATAACCCTCATTTACCGGAATATATTTTTGGATTTAGAAAAGGATGGTTGCTTTATTCGCCCTTACTTGTTTTGGCAATTGTTGGTTTGTTTTTAAATAAAGCTAAAAACCCGTTTCTTATTTCAACAATTATTATTGTTGGGGCATTTGTTTTCTTAAACAGTTCGTGGTGGTGTTGGTGGTTTGGCGGCGGTCATGGCGGAAGAGCAATGATTGAAACCTATCCGCTTTTAGCAATTGGTTTTGCATCGGCATTTGAGCACTTTACAGTTGTTAAAAGAAAGGTGTTGATTGGGCTCGCTTCCTTTTTAATACTGTTTAATATAAAATCGGTTGATTTGTACAGGGCCAACATCATTCATTACGACAGCATGACCTACAAGGCATTTGTATACACTACCTTTAAATTAACTTTTTCTGACGAAGACAAAGCGTATTTAGAAACACTATATGTGAAACCTAACTACGACAAGGCTTTGAGGGGAGAAGACACCTGATTTTAATAAAAAGTTCTGATTTTTAAGAATTATTTAGTGAAGTGCAGAAAATTAAGTTATCTTTGATTTTTGAATAGTATTCAAAAAAGAAAATGAACCGCCTTAGCGTAAATCACCTCCTCGGAATAAAAGACCTCACTAAAAACGACATCGAGTTAATTTTAAACACCGCTAAGAATTTTAAAGAAGTAATTAATCGCCCCATTAAAAAAGTTCCTTCGCTACGCGATATTACAGTAGCCAATTTGTTTTTTGAAAACTCTACACGCACTCGATTATCATTTGAACTGGCACAAAAAAGATTAAGTGCCGACATACTTAATTTTTCTGCCTCCAATTCTTCGGTAAAAAAAGGAGAAACCCTGGTTGATACCGTAAACAATATTTTAGCCATGAAGGTAGATATGATTGTGATGAGGCATAGCAGTCCGGGTGCAGCCATATTTCTTTCTAAAAAAATAAATGCAAAAATTGTAAATGCCGGAGACGGAGCCCATGAACATCCAACGCAAGCCTTACTTGACGCTTTTTCTATACAGGAAAAACTAGGAAGTCTTGCCGGTAAAAAAATAGTAATTGTTGGAGATATTTTACACTCACGTGTTGCGCTCTCTAATATTTATTGTTTGCAAAAACTAGGCGCTAAAGTAAAAGTATGTGGTCCGCAAACATTAATTCCAAAATATATTACATCGCTTGGAGTTGAAGTAGAACCGGATTTAAAAAAAGCATTAGAATGGTGTGATGTTGCCAACATGCTGCGTATACAGTTAGAGCGACAAGACATAAAATATTTTCCATCGCTTAGAGAGTATACCATGTTGTATGGTTTAAATAAAGAAATGCTGGATAAACTATCTAAAAAAATTATTGTAATGCACCCGGGCCCAATTAACAGAGGGGTAGAAATTACAAGTGATGTTGCCGACAGTAAACAATCTATTATTTTAGAGCAAGTTGAAAACGGTGTTGCGGTAAGAATGGCGGTTATGTATTTACTTGCCGGCCGCCAAAGCGATTAAAAAATTTTATACAATACCGGCTTACTTGGGCTTGCATCATTTTCAAAAGAAGCAATTTGAAAGTTGAGTAAATAAGTTCCATCAATAATTTCATTGGGAACATAAATCATTTCGGTAATAGATTTGTTTAACCAGGGTTGTTGCGGGTAATTCCAAAATGCATGATGCGCTTCCAGTTTTCCTGCATCCACTTCTTTGTCTATGCTTGGCATATCAATTAGTAAGTGTTCTATTCCTAAATCATTCATGTAATCAATTGCATCTTTTAAAATATAGGGCGGATTGGTATTACTGTATTGCATGTTTAATTTATTTAAACCATTGCTTAAGGTTCTAATAACTAAAGCTTCCGTATTAGATAAGCCCATTAATGCTTGCATTATTTGTTTTCTGTTAATTACAAAATCGCCGTTATCTAACTGCTCGGGTAAAACAGTAATTAATTCGGCAATAAACATAAAGCGAGAAAAAGTTTTGTTAATGGAATGATTTTCTTTGCTAATATGGCCCACACATTCGGTATGTGTTCCGTTACCATGCGGATTAAAAGTAATGTTTCTAAAATTTACGCTTCCGCCTTTATTTACATCGCCCACCCAATTTCCATTTACAACGGGTTCAATTTTCATAGGCTCAACGTACCAAGCGCTTACACACTCTTTACTTGCGGTTAAAGGGATTGAAATATCAATGGGTTGGTAAAAGTCTACCTGATAGGGTTTTCCTTTGTGAAATATATTAGCAATCATGTTTTACTTTATTAAAGTATAAATATAATTAAATTCTTATTTTTGTAGGCTGTTTACCGGCAAAGTAAATTCTTTTGGTCTCGTAGTTCAATGGATAGAATAGAAGTTTCCTAAACTTTTGATCCCAGTTCGATTCTGGGCGAGACTACTAAATATTAAATCCTATTCAATTAATTTTATTTAAAAACTTTTAAATTAAGTGCTTTTATTCTGCATTTTTTTTCTTAAACAAAAATTTTAATTTAATACTTTTGGGCATTGTGTCCCCCAATAAATAGCCCCAGGGCTTAAGTGAATCAATTTGATCAAACATCACCTTAACAATTGCAATTAAGGGAATGGACAAAAACATACCGGCAACACCCCATAATGCACCGCCAGCTAAAACCACAATAATAGAAACCAATGCATTAATTTTTACTTTTGATGCAACTAGTTTGGGTAAAATAAAATTATTTTCAATTACCTGAACAACTCCATAAGAAGCTAATACAATTAAACAATAGCTAATAGAAGAAGTTGTGGCTAACGTTACAACAATTGACAAGGTAGCTGCAATTATACCTCCTAAATAAGGTATAAAATTTAATACGGCACCAATTATCCCCAACAGAACAGCGTATTCTATGCCAATTATCAGTAAACTGGTTATGTTCATTACAGCAACAATTAAGGCATCTAATAATAAACCTATTAAATAATTTTGGATAATAGTTTTTATGGAAACAAGAATCTTTGTTACTTTATTTTGCTTATTCGCTTCAAACGCCTTGTGAATAAATTCAATTAACAGTGGCTGATAATAAAGTATCATGAAAACATAAACAGGAATCAAAACTATTAAAACCAAAACATTTCCGGTACTTACAATAGTGTTTCCAATTCCTTCGCTTGACAAGTTTAATAGTTCCGTTTTTTTAACACCAATCCAGCTATTCACTTTTCTAGGACTAATATTAAAATAATCAGAGACCCAAGAAGACGATTTATCAAATAGTTTACCAAAATCTTCTATTAAAGTAGGAAATGAATCTCCAAATTTCACAAACTGTGAAGAAAGCAAGCCAACTAAAACTAATACAACAAGCACTAAAACTATTAATATTAAAACAATGGAAATTGTTCTATTTATTCCCTTTTTAGTTAAATAGTTTACAACAGGGCTTAATACAATTGCAATTATTCCAGAATAAATTAATGGAACAATAATATCTTTAGTAATAAATAAAATGAAAAAAAAGGCCACTAATCCTAATAAGATTAATGTGCCTTTTATAAAGAAAGGGAAGACAATGTTTTTTATCATACCTGATTAGTCTTTCTTTAAAAACCTACCAAACAACCGCATTATACCTGTTTTAATTTCATCGCCATTTTTTGCAACAATACCGGCAACACCTATTTGAAGAAGAGTACCAATTACATTTTTAATTGGATTATGCGATGTGCCTATAAACACTTTTTTGCTTATTGCGCCCGTAATTACACCTAACGTAGAGTTTACAACCGTATTTTTTAAACCATTATCGCCAACAAAACCTTTTATGGTGCTTTTAAGTAAATTAATTGGCTTCAACTCTGTAAGTGTAATTTCAAACTGAGCCCTTAATAAATGATACTCGGTTATTTGTTTTTCTTCCAGTAATTGAATGGCTAATTTTAACTCATCACTGTTATTAATCTTCATGGTGGTATTAATTAAGAAATTTAAATATGATTTTGTTCTCTATCATTTTTTTTATTTTGTTTTTAAATAATAAATACAAAAATCCTCCAACAAAAAAATAAACTCCCGCTATACAAAAAAACCCAATGCTTATGTCATTTACAAACTTTCCTATTAAAAAGGCTGCTCCAATATTAATGTTAGCAAGGGTAATAAATAGAATAAGCACAAAAATATTTTTTGAAACCAGATTTGAAACAATTAGTGATAACTTATTCACGGCTTTTAGTCTATTCAAATCGAAACTTGTTTTAGCATAAACCTCTAATCTTTTAAATAAGGGCTCTAACATTTCGTTATTTTCGTTCATATTGATTTAGTTATAAAAAATTGGTTGCTTTTTTGGTATTAACTTTTTATGTCTTTTTTTAATTCATTAGCATTTTTTAATCCCATTTCATAAACATTTTTTGCTTCGCTTTTTGCCACTTCAAATTTCTCAGAAATCCCATTCATTAATTCATCAAATTTATCCTTTAAATCATCAACGGTATCTGACCCCTTTTTTGCAATTTTTTTTCTGGTTTCTGAACCTTTATCAGGTGCAAATAACACACCTATTAATGCTCCTACTGCTACTCCGGCTAAAACGCCAATTACTACATTTGTTTTGCTCATGTTTTCTTTTTTTTAGTTATTAATTTATTTTTTTTCCTTGTATTACTCTTAATAAAATTGCTATAATTGCAATTACCAATAAAATATGTATTAGCCCGCCTGAGTTATAGCCTAAGTAACTAATGCCCCATACAATTACAAGAATTACTGCTATTACGTATAAAATATTTCCCATGTTTTTACTTATTTATTATTATTAATTGAATCATTTGATTTATTATCGTTGTTTTCCGTTGGTTTTATTTTTGTCTTATCAGACTCCGTATCAATTCCTGTTTTATCGGGATCCGTTTCCCTGCTAGGTTTGTCAAACTTGTCCTTATTCTCATCTTTTCTATCCTCGGTATGTGTTTTGTCCGAACTTTTATCGGTGCCTGTTTTGTCGGCATCCACATCTTCTGATGTTTTATCTGGTGTGTTTCTTTTTTTATTCATGGCTTTTATTTTTTTAAATTATTTTATAAATGAATTGCCAAACCAATGGTTGAAATTCCGGTAGATAAATCAAGGAATACGCCAAATGGTTTAGTAAAATGATATTCGGTTCCAATGTGCGCATCTAGATATAAGCTACTTGAACCATGGTTAACATAGGTTTCGCCGTAATAACCATTTTCCCAAACCGTTTTTCTGATTGCAAAACCAATTGATCCTGCCAAATAAAAATCCCATTTAGAATTGGCTTTTAAAAGTTGATCAAAATAGTAGGTTCCTTTAACGCCAACCGGAATTACTGTTTGACGGTAATAATATTCTCTGTATGGATAATGAGGATTTCCCCAGTATTGATAACGTTGATAAGAATAATATGTAATAAATGGTGCTAAGGTTAAATTTTTTGCAACATCAAACTCAAAATTAAGATGTAATACCGGGGTAGACCGACCTATATAACCATAGTAACCAATACCGGCACCAAGATTAAGTGTTTTTCCGTATTTTTCTCCGGTTGCTACTGGTTTTGTTTCTTGTGAGGAAAGATTAAAAGTTATTAGTATAACAAATAAACTCCAACTGTACTTAATCATTTTCATGTTTTTACTTTTACTAATTACTTGGATACTAAATGATATTCATGTTTATCATTTCCGTCCATTGTATAATACCAAAAAGAATTTTCTTCTAGTTTTAGAATATATAATGTGCGAGATGAGTGTGAATCGTTACCACTTAATTTTATTTCTGTATCCTTGTTTTGAAACTTCCAGGTTCCTGACCCACTTAGTATACCCCATATATAAGAATAAGCTCCTTTTTTAGTGAAGGTTTCGTTATAACCTGAAACCAGTGATGTGAAGTCGGTACTGTTTATTTTGTAATTTTCTATCTTCCAAGTATTAGCCACTCTTTCTGCGCGTGAACGCAAACTTATTGTAGGGCCATCCGGATATTTTTTACAAGATGTACTTATAAACTGTGTAAATAAAGTTACCAGTGTAAGCAATGCTATTGTTTTTATTGATTTATTTTTCATTTTATTGTTTTTAATTTTAAATAATTTGTTTTCTGTTTTGTTTAACACTGTTCTTTTAGATAATTCTTAATAACCAAAGTATAAGCAGAACAAGCGCTACAACTAAAAGTATATGAATAATGCCACCAAAATCTCCGGCTAAAAAACCTAGCAACCATAAAATCAGTATTACTAAAATAACAAACCCAAAAAAACTTAATCCATCTTCTTTGTCGGATGATTTACTTTTGAAAAGTTTATTTTTTGCTAATTTTTGTTTTATTGTTTTAACAGGTGATTGACCGTTTTTTCTTAATAAACTAAACTTCGAGTTTTCAGCAATCTTTGTTAGTGGTTTAATTTTAAACTTATTTGCAACAGGCTCTTTTTTTACTGAAGCTTCCATTGGCAAAGCGAAAGTATTTTGTTTAGATGGTAAAACCGCAATAGTTTCAACATACTCGCTTTTACCTACTTTTTTATTAGAAACTTTACTGTTTAAAGTACTTGTGCGCTCACTGCTTCTGTTAGATGTATGTTTTACATAATAACCGCTTTTATAATGGCGTTTAATTACAGATAGTTTAGAATTACATGAACTAAAAAACACATTCACAAATAAAACAACTAAGCAGGCTTTTAAAAATTTTTTCATTTTTCTTTATAATTAATATTTGAAATTGCTTAAATAATTATGGAGTTAATTACTGCTATAGAATCTATACCCAATAGTGGCTTGATACCAAACATTTTTATAGCGTGGGGTAATAGATGTGCCGTCTCCAATATTCGTTTGTAAATCCCATCCAACTCTTGCGCCAAGTACTATATGTTTCATTGTAATATCTGCGCCGCCAATAAAACACAATATGTTTTTGCGTGCGTTTTCATTTACAAATTCAGTTTCCTGTTCAATGCTTGTGCTTCCATTTGCAAATACATCTTTTTGCTTTACTAGGTAGGAATATTGAGGTCCGGCTAAAATTGTAATAAATTCACTTGGCTTAAATGCAAACATAAGAGGTATATCAACATAAGAAGTTGTTCTGGTAAACTCATAAGTATTGCCTAATAATCTACCGGTTGCTTTAAAACCCTTTTGGGAATATAAAATTTCCGGTTGAACCCCCAAATATTTGCCAATTGGTATTGCAACAAATACACCGCCTACTCCTCCAAACTTAGCGTCTGCCTGAAATTCTTCTCCTTGAGAATCATATACATTTGAGTAATTTGCACCTGCCTTTAAGCCAAACATAAATTTACTACGATAATCTGTTCTATTCTCAGAATCGTTTTCTTGTGCTTGTATTGTAGCTAGATTTACTAAGCTAAACAACACTGCAATTACTATAATTTTCTTTTTCATAAATTAGATTTTAATACTTCTATTATTTTTTATTATTAACGGTTAAATCTTTTAAAGCTTTCCCTAATTCATTCATATCACGGTTAAATTCTTCTTTAAATTTTTCCCACCCATCTTTTCCATCTGCTTTGTAATCTGCCATTCTTTTTTTCATGTCTGTATTTTTCATTTCTAAGTCAGCCATTTTTTTTCTATAATCAGCTTTTGCGTCTTTCTTTTCTAACTCAATTCGTTTATTAAATTCCGCTAAGTTTTTTTCGTTCTCTGCAATTCTATTTGCCGTTTCAATTTTGTAGTTTTCAATATCTAACAAATAAGCTTCGCTTGCTATTTGTAAATCTTTCTTAGCTTCAATTACAGATTCATTTGCATCTATAACTTTTTCAGCCGGTGTGCTACAACTACTTAATAAAAAGAAAAAGTAAGCTGCTGCTGCTGTTTTTATAATCGGTTTTTTCATGATTTCAATTTTATTGTATTAATTAATATATTTTTTAAATTTCAGATATAAGTTTTTGAATCTCTTCCTTTGTTTTACCCAACCTTGCTTGAATTTTTCCAAACATCTCGTCTTGTTTACCTTCCACAAATAATAAATCATCATCGGTAAGTTTTGCAAATTTTTGTTTCAGTTTTCCTTTGGTTTCATTCCAATTTCCCTTTAATTCAGTTGTATTTTTCATTTTACTTAGTATTAATTGTGAATTCATTATCACGGCTCAAAGGTGCAGAACTAATGATTGGATAGTGTTACAAAAACACACTTATTAGTTACATTATTCACGCATTTTTAAATTAAAAAAGCTCATCGTAAACGATGAGCCCTCTTCATTTATAATTCTATTAATTGGTTGAAATCAACTTTCCGGATTGAACTAACTTTCCGTTTGATATCACTTTATAAAAATATATACCGTTTGCTAAATGGTTTGTGTCTATAGTTGTATCATCTGCTAATAATTGTGTATTCATAACTTCTGTTCCCAGTGTGTTGTGAATTGTTATAACTGTGTTATTCAGCTGCTGTGTGTTTTTAACAGATATATTCAGTGTGTTTGAAAAAGGATTAGGATAAACTACAAAACCATTAGAGGTTGTAGTATAATACGAAACACTATTTGGAGTAGCGCATAAAATAAGGGCAACGTTTGAAGATGTAAGTGCTGCAGCACAATCTCCGGAAACAACTACATTGTAATTGGAAGCAATATCAGTTGCTAAAACCGGGTTAATGGTAAGCATTGCATATGTTGCTCCTGAAATGTTTCCTCCATTAACTAAATTTGTTGTACCTTTTCTCCATTGGTAAGTTAAACCCGGGCCAGTTGTTGAAACTACAAAACTTGCCAAATCTCCAATACATGCTGTTTGATCTGTAGGTTGAGAAGAAATATTTGGTGAACCAGATGTGTTAACAACAGTAACTGAACTAGTGCTAAATGCACCATCTGTTGTAAGTGCACGTCCAATTAAATTTACTCCGGTGTTTAAACTAACTGCACCGTTATTAGCAATAATGGTTCCCTTAAATTCAGAATAATTATCAATAATTACACTTCCATTAACCATCCAATAAACATTTCTTGCTTGAGCGCCATTTAGTAAAAGTACTTTTGCATACGTGCTTGTAGACAATGCTCCAAAAATTTGTATTACAAAAACTGCGTTTGTGTTAAATTGAGCATTTAAGTACAAAGTATCTGTAAATGCAGTTGCGCCATTTAATCGGTAAACGTGTGGGGTTAGTGTAAGATTATTACCAAACTGTGCGGGGTATAATAATTCAATATCAAAGGAAAGCGTATTTAAATACGCATGAACGTTTAGAAGATCACTGGCACACGCACCCGTTGAGCCGTCAGGAATGGGATGAACCACACCATTTACAGATACTGTGCTAAAGCCTGTTGTTAAGCCAACGTTTGTTCCTATATCACCTGTAACAGTAGTGCTACCGGTATTGGTTACAGAACCGTTGCCCGAAAACAAAGCGTAACATGCAACAGAAGCTAATGTTGGAGAATTGGGCCCGGTTAAAACAATACTACCACAACCAATTGGTGTGTATGCCAAAATACCATCAACTGTAATTGCCCCTGCGGTAGAAAGTGCTCGGCCTTCTAAAGTGTCTCCAATACTTATATCAATCGCAGCATTATTAGCCACAATGGTACCTTTTAAACTTGATCCCGAAGCTAAACTTACTAAACCTTCTACTTTCCAGAAAACGTTACAGGCCTTAGCCCCATTAATTAATTTTACTTTAGAAGAAGCATTTGAAGAAAATGCACCTTGAATTTGAATTATAAAAACAGCGTTTGCGTTTCCTTGTGCATTTAAAATAAGATCATTATTTAAGGTTGCGCTTGCGTTTATTGAATAAACCCCCGTTGTTAATATTTGACCATTACCTAAAAGCGGAGCCGGAAAAAAAGTTGGTATAGCAACGTTTAATTGGTTATATAAATTTAATAAGTCAGCTGCAGCCTGGGCGCTAACTCCATTTTGATCATTCATAACACCATCCACATTTCCAAAACCGGTGCTAGAACCATTATTTGTTCCAATATTTCCGGTTAAATGCGCTGTACTTGTGCCCATTTTAGTTACCGCACCAATTGTTGAAAAAAGTACAAAATTTGCTGTTGTTCCTAATGTTGGTGTTGGCACCTGCCCAAAAGATTTGGTAGTAAAACTTAAAAGAGCAAAAGATATTGCAATATGTAGTAATTTTAATTTCATGTTGTTTGTTTTAATTTGTGAATTAATTTTCACACTTCAAATTTGATGAGTTTAATGCTATCATGTATTATAGAATAATATTGATGAGTTACACATTTCACATATTGTATAAGCATCAGCGGTGCTTTTTTCTAAAAGAAAGGAAACTAGCGTTTATTTAGTTTCTTTAGAATCGCTTTTTACAGCGCTCCAAAAAAACTTTCTAAATTTAAATTGAGGGTTTTTGATGGTGCCTGTTATTGGCAACTCTCCAACAACTTCTCCCTCTCTGTTAATCATAATATACAGCAATAAAGACACGGGTACTTTAATACTTCTTTTTTTATTTTTTTTCTTCTTCACCTTTGGGTTTAACAAAGAGAGGTGATTTCCGGATTCAATTTCTCCGTTGTTAATACTCCAATTTCCTTTACTATTTAAAATTCCGGATTCAAATGTGTAGGATGTATATTCAAAAATATATGGATTCATTAATTTAAGTTGGAAATCATTTAAATCATATTTAAAAGAAATTTTATTAAAATCTAACGGGTTTAAACGCAAATAAACTTTTAAACTGGTTTTTGAAGTTGTATGGATACTTAAAAAAGCATTAATACTTTCGCTTTTCTTGCTGATTTTTTTAGAAACAATATTTATTGGGAATAAAAGCTTGCTAAATTTTCTTTGATTTCTACCATCAGATATTCTTACATTTCCAGAATCAATTCTAAACACATCCACTAAATAGTTGCTCTTTTTAAAATTTTGAGAAAGCATTTTTAAATAGGACGATATTTCAATTACTAAATTAAATTCTTCTGAATTAGGTTTTGTTAGTTTAGAAATATTTCTTCCTAACAAAATTTGAAAATTATCCAAAGAATCATAAACTGTATAATTAATAAAAGGCGATTTTAAAATAACGGAATCATAGGTAAATATTTTCTTCTTAGGGCTCACTTCCTTCAAACATAAAAGCAATGAGTTAAATGAAATCAAATCTGAAGAGTCATTATTACTACAATGCAAACTAGAAAGATTTATAATTCCACTATTTGTAACATTATCTCTTTTGCCAAAGATTCCTTTTGATTTAAAATCGGCATTAAGTGTAGCGCTAAAACGAATTTGAGGCACCAACACTTTCATATATTGTTCTACAATATTCAAATCAAAGTTTTCCACTTTTACTTCTGCCTGATAACTTTTTTCTTTATACAAATAACCTACGCTGCCTTTAACGTTTCCGTTTTCCAGACTATTTTTAAATACAAAATCTATATTAATTCCTTCATTAAGGATTTTATTATTGATAACTAAATTAATATTCTTTATACCAAATTTTATTGGTAGTGTTTCCTCCAGAAACAAAAACGAGCCATCTACTACTCTTATCTCCTTCCAATTCAATTTCATTGAGCTGTTTGCAAAATTGGTTTTGCTAAATAGTTTTTGTGCTAAATCTGTATAATTTAGTTTAGATTTATTTTTTAATACTTTAACTCTTGGTTGATTTACTTCTATACCACTAAAATCATATTCATTAAATAATAATTTAAGAAAATGGATTTTTGAAGTAATTGTTTTTATGGAAATAAAAACACTGTCGCTTTTGAGCTCATACACCTTTAGTTCATTCACTATAATTTTACCGGTTATAAAATTTATATGCACGGACTTGGTTTTTATTTCGCGTCCTGTATAAACAACATCGTATTTTTCAATTAAATGTTTTACGATGTATGGGGCAGCTATTAAAAAAATTAAGAAGGCTGTTAAAATAATTCCAACTGCTTTCCATATCACCTTTCTCAATTTTCAACTCCAATAATTTCAAATTCTACTCGTCTATTCAATTGTCTACCATAAGTATCATCTGTACCATCTTCGTTTTTATTAGCTGTAAAGGGCTGTAGTTCTCCATAACCTTTTGCAGAAATTTGATCTTTAAAAACCCCTTCTGCAACCAATCTGTCAACCACTACCTGAGCTCTTTCTTCAGATAATTTTTGGTTATATGCTACGTCCCCTTTTTCGTCTGTGTGTCCTGAAATTTGTACCCTCATGTAAGGGTTTGTCTTTAACAAGGTTATTAAATTTCTTAATTCAACATTTGATGTTTTACTAAGTATTGCTTTGTCAAAATCAAAGAAAATATTATTTAAAACTATTTTTGATCCAACAACAATAGGTTTTAAGTAAATAGGTTGAAATATTTCATAATAGTTTGTTTCCTTTGCAATCTTTCTATTTTGAGAATAAAACAAATGGTTTTCGGCGTAATACGTAATGTTATAATTTTTACCTGGAGTAAGTATAAATAAAAACTGCCCGGTTACTTCATTTGCTTTAAAAACACCTAAAACTTCTTCTGTTTCATTATCTGTTATTGTTATCAATACGTTTTTTGCAGGTAAGCCGGAAGTTTCTATAACATTTCCTTTAATTAATGTAATTGGAGTTTCCTTTCGTTCCATAAATGTTGCCATGTAAATATCCATATCTCCCATTCCTCCTTCTCTAAAGGAAGAGAAATAAGCGGTTCGGTTATTTGGACTAAGTACATAATAAATATCATCATCGGTAGTGTTTAAAGGATATCCCAAATTTTCGGGAACTGACCAGGTTCCGCTCGTGGATTTTATGGAAGTAAAAACATCAAAGCCTCCCATAGAATTGTGTCCGTTTGAACTGAACGTTAATGAAATTCCATCAGGATGTATAAAGGGAGCATCTTCATCATAAATAGTATTAATTGTTTTGCCCATGTTTTCTGATAGCCCCCATTCTCCATTTGGCATTCGTTTGCTTGTATACAAATCTCTTCCGCCAAAGCCACCGGGCTTATTGCTTATAAAATAAATTGTATTTCCGTCTGCTGAAATAATAGCACTTGGTTCCCAGTATTTTGAATTAATGTTTTCATTTAATTTAACAGGCTTAGACCATTCTTTGCCTTTTAATGTAGTACTGTAAATGTTTCCATCTCCATCATCATCTTTATATATAAGTATCGTTTGTCCATCGGGCGATAAACCAACAGTTGCCTCATGTTGTTCGGTATTAATTGGCGCTCCAATGCTTTTTGCTTCCGACCATACCGAATTGGTTTTAACCGACATGTAAATATCTTCCATATGGTTCCCTTCTTCATCGCGCAAAATTCCGGTTGTTTCAATACGTCTTGTTGTAAAAAACATTGTATTTTGATCGGCACTTAATACAGGTGAATAATCAGAGTAGGTAGAGTTTATATTATTACCCAATGATTCTATTTTTATTTTTATTGGCTTTTTTAGTAGTTGCTTCCCGCTTAAACACATCTCTATTTTATGCACGGCCTCTTGCTTTCTTTCTTTATCTGCTTTACTTTCTTTCTTTATAACTACAAGATATTTTTTATACGTTACAATTGCTTTGTCAAACTGATAATCGAGATGATAAGCATCTCCTAAATATTTAATGGCTGCTACCGGTGCTTTTCGCTCCTTATAAGAATTGCCCTGGTAATTATTAGTTACAGAACTTGCTGCCTTTTTAAAATAATAAATGCATTCTGCTTTTTTTCTTCTGGAGTTTTGATAACAAACACCTAACTTAAATGCTAAATTCATATTTGTAGTATCCACTAAAAATAACTTTAAGAATATTGGAATTGCCTTTTCGTAGCCCGCCTTTGAAATTAACAGAGATTCAAACTTCCCATCCAGATAGTACTTTTCGTAAATTTTGTTTGCAAAATTAAAATCATTTTCAAAATTTTCGGAGCCTCCTTGCCCTCGTATGTTTGATAAACTGAATAAGTAAATAATTAGTAAGTATTTTCGTGCGTTTATTACTGGTTTCATTTTTTTAATTCTTTTTAATTAAAGTTCTTCAAATAACTTAATGCCATTGAAGTGATATATTATCCACACAAATTTCATAAAATCAATCCCTTTGTTTGTTACATTATAATTACAGTATCTTACATCATTTTTACTTATAATTTTAAATAATAAAAAGTGTAAATACTTTAAATAAAAAACCACCTTATTATCGGTGGCTTTCTATACACTATTCACTAAACTATTTCTGTGGTATTATATCAATTACAACGGAACGGTTATAAAAACGCTCTTCCGGAAATTTATTATCAAATTGAGATAATTTATCGTCTTCGCCAAAACCGTAAGTTTCAAACTTCACATCTTTTCTTCCTGCATTTGCTAAGCTTTTTTCAAGAATAGATTTTACTTCGTTTGCTCTTAACATAGATATTTTAAGATTGTTATTTTCTTCACCTATTATATCGGTGTATCCGGCAATAATAACGGTTCCGTTTTTGGGTATTTTTGGTGTAACTATATCGGTTAAATATCTTTCATAAGTTTTAGTAACATCTGTTTCATTATAATCAAAAAGCACACTGTAACGCATCCCTTGTTCGTTCACAGATGGTTTCCATAGCACCATATGAACATTTGTTTCTTTTCTAACTTCTTTGCTATCTTTTGTTTTACCAATCATTACTACTTTATAATATCCTTCAGGTCTGGTGCCCATAATTAGTTTACCGGGTATGGTAACGTGGTTTGATGTGTAGGGTCCAAAATTTTGCATTGCTCCTTTTTCATCTGTTATTTCTGCATTCCATGATACAAGGTTATCCATATCACCATCCACGTTAAATGTAACATAACTATCTAATGGGGCTTCTTGTAGCGCATCAATTTCAACAGGCAGTAAAGGCGCATTTCCGGTCTGAAATTCCATTAATAAGGTTGGTGAAACTGTTTCTATTGTAACCCTTCTGTTTCCTTCCGCTAAAAGATCTAATTCTTTTGTTCCACCTTTTAACTCAGAAGGAATAGTTGGTTTATCATTTCCTATAGTTGTAATTCTGTTGGGTTCTATTCCCCAAACATCTACTAAATATTTTTTTACCGATTCTGCCATTGCCTTTCCTTCAGTAGAATTATTATCAGCAGAGCCCACTAAAGTAATGGTAGTGGTAGGTTTTTTGTTCATTCTGTCACCCAAAATATTTAGCAAATTATAATAGGCTATCATTTGTCTATCTGAACGACCCGATAATTTCTTTGGTTTAAATTCTTCTAACTGATCTGTTTTAAATTTTGTTACTTCTCCTTTTTTAAGAAGTACATAACGATCGGGGATTTCTGATGAGCCCAAATCAAAAAACACATAATTTCTTATTGGAAATGTTTCTCTAACTTTTCGTTGGGTTGGAACATTTTTCGGTGCCATTACAGAAAAATTAATTTTTGAATCAACCGGTATTGCTGTTTTTATAACGGCTAATGATTCGTACAACACTGTATCTCTTTGCTGATCTTTTCCGCGTCCGAATTTTAAAGAAGCGCCGCCTCTTAACGTTGTTATGTTCCATGTTTCAATAGTGCGTGGTGATTGCCCGAAATAAGGATGAAAAGATACAAAAGGTGAAAAAACAAGTTGATTTTGTTTAACCTTGTTAGTTAACGTAATATCATAACCTACGCCTACTTGCATTGAAAAAAGTGTTTGATTTAAATCACTAAAATCTCCATTAATTTCCGGATCTTGTGCTTGTTCAGGATAATCCGGATTGGCAACTAATTGATAAGTAAATGATTTTTCTTGAAGAAAAGCTACACGCGGCCCTGCATAAATAAACAATCCGCTTTTAAATGGCGCAAAACGCAAACTGGGTTCAATACTAATGTAACTTAATTTTGTACTTAATTCATTTGGACAATTACAAGGAGAAATAACCTCGTTAAATTCACCTTTACGGCTGTCGTATCCTCCTTGTAACATTACACCCCATCTTGAATTAGCACGATGAAACTCAATTTGTGGTCCTAAAAACAAACCCGTGCCCATGCCTTCATGAAATGGAACAGGTATAGAAAGATTAGCATTTAATTTTTGTGTTGAGCCTTGGTAAAAATTAAAATTAGCTCCTCCGGCAACACCAAACCACCAAGATGGCGTTGTGTATCTTGGCGCATTTGTTTCAACCGTTGTTATGGTAGATGTACTTTGTGCATTTAATTTAATTTGCAAACCGCTAACTATTAATATAGCTGTTACAACTTGCTTTAATTTTTGCGACAAAAAAAACTTAAAATTTACGTTTCTTTTTATTTTGTTATTTGTTTTCATGTATACTTTTTTATAAATGTTTTTCTAATAAATAATTAAGGTTTATTAATGATGTTTGTGCTGGTCATAACTACTGAGCCATTTCTACAAAGCATTCTGCCAACAGCTGTTGCTCCAGAGTTCATGGTGATAGAAGTAAGTGCTAAAATATTTCCTTTAAAAGAAGTAAAATCGCCAATGGTAGCTGAGCTTCCGGTTTGCCAAAAAATATTTTTAGCTTGAGCACCGCCAATTAAAATTACATTACCTCCCGCACCACCAACAGTTGTAAAACCGGATGCAATTTGAAATATCCAAACAGCGTTCGGGTCTCCTTGTGCATCTAATGTTAGGTCGCCTGATTGAATTAATAAAGATGACATTGTTTTATAAATTCCGGGGGCTAAAGTTTGGCCTCCAAGATCACCGGAAACAGTTGCCGGAGCAGGAGACGTTGCCGCTTCTGCAAAAAGATATGCTGCTGTAAGATCTGCTTTAGCTTGCGTTAACATTGCCGCAACACCTACAGGCAAAGCATCGTCAGAAGCATATATAGCCCCATTTACAATTGTTGCAGGAGGAAATCCTGTAACAGAAGAACGAACACCAGGACTAATACCTACATCTAAATTATTAATTACACTAAAGCCTGCGTTATTACTAACGCCAACACCTGCAATAATTCCAAAACGAGCAACAGTACCTAATGTAACTGTTGCAGGGCCAGAAGGAGGAATTGTAGAAAAGGTCCAAACGTAATTAGATGCAAGAGGTGTGCCGGCTAAGTTTTTTGCACCGATTGTAATTGTTGCCGTGTAATTTGTTCCGCTTAAAAGATTTGAAGATGGTTGAAAAGTAGCAACATTGTTTATGTAAGAAACATTACCGGCAAGCGATATATTGTTACCATATTTTATTGTAAAATTAGTTCCGTTAATCGTTAATGGATCCATTGCCATATTAAAACTTGCGGTTGCATTACTTGATAATGGAACAGCAGTTGCAGCGTTTAATGGCGTTGTTGAAACTACTGAAGGTGTAACAACAGCAACCGTTGCGGTAGTAAATACCCAAACATAATTATTTGCTAATGAGGTGCCGGCTAAATTTTTTGCTCCAGTGGTTATTGTTGCCGTATAATTTGTGTTAGATAATAAAGCTACTGTTGGGTCAAAATATGCAGTAGTCCCCGTATAAGTTACATTACCACTAACTGAATTAAGCCCTTCTTTTAAAGTAAAGGTTGTTCCGTTAATTGTAGAAGCATCCATTGGTGTGCTAAAATTTGCACTAATGGTTTTGCTTAAAATAACATTTAGTTCATTGTTAATTGGATCGGTTGATATAACCGAAGGAGCTGTAACGGAACCGGTGGTAAACGACCAAACATAATTATTAGATAAAGGGGTGCCGGCTAAATTTTTTGCTCCGGTGGTTATTGTTGCATTATAAACTGTATTTACAGAAAATGAATTGGTAGGCGAAAAGGAAACAACCGTTCCGCTATAAGAAACTATACCTGTTAATACACTTGCTCCTTGCTTTAAAATAATATTAGTAGAGTTAATTGTTGCAGGATCCATAGGCATATTAAAATTTGCTGATACAACTTTGTTTAACACTACCGCGGTTTCTAAATTAGCCGGATCGGTGGAAGTTACAATTGGTGCAATAGTAGCGCCTGTGCTAAATGACCAAACATAATTCGTTTGTAAAGCATTGCCTAATTTATCCTTTACTGTGGCATAAACAGTTGCAACGTAAGTTGTATTTGGCGTTAAACTTGATGTTGGTGTAAAGCTGATTGTTGGGCTAGTTCCATTAAACACTAAGGTACCAGCAATTTTTGTAGCGCCTTGCAAATTAAACGAAGCTTGACTAAATGTTGCAGGATCCATTAGCTCATTAAACGTTACCGTTATTACTTTGTTTAAAGCAACACCGGTAGCTAAGTTTAATGGATCGGTTGATATAACTGTTGGGCAAACTCCCTCTATGGGTACATACTTATCTTTTTTACACCCAAGAAATAATCCGGTGAATAAAACACCCACTATTGCTGTTAATAAAAATATTCTTGATTTTGATTGTTTCATTTTTTCTGATTATTTAGTTTAATTTTATTATTTATTTCAATTTCTTAAGGAATAAGTAGCACAACTTTTAATAAAGTACAATAATTTATTCCTTGATAATTTTAACTACGCAAATATGAGGATGTAATTACAAGTACTTGTTACACAATTCAACAGATACTTTGTATCATTTACTTTAAATCCATGAAATGCATTGTGAGGTTTTATAAGTGAATTCTTTGACTATTTCTAAGACTTAAATAGTTAACTCGAGTTAGCATTTTCTGAGTAATCATAACAGAAAAGACAGATACTATCTATAGTAAGTTCTTAGAAGAATAAAAAGTATAGTGTACTACTACATCCTGTTCATATACCAGTTCAATTCTTTCTCCATTGCTCTATATTTTAAGATAGAAAGAATTATTTTTTGCAATCGAAATATAACGGTTTCGCTTTTTACTACATAATCAAATGCTTTATGCTGCATACAACTAACCGCTACTTCAATTTTATCTTGAGAGGATAACATAATAACGGAAATAGATTTATTATACTTCTTTATCTTGTCCAATGTTTCTATACCATTCATTGCATTTCTATCCACTCCATTTAAATGGTAATCTAAAATTACTACATCCGGGTTATGTGATATATAATCTATACATGCTTCTCCGGTTGAATATGTTTCAATTAAAAAATCTGTATTATTATTAAATTCAATTTCCAATGATTTCAGAAACAATGCGTCATCATCTACCAAAAATATTTTTACTTTTCCTGTTTCCATTATTCAACTCCCTTTATTCTTATTAACTCTTCGTTAAGTTCTTTACATGCTTGCAAACACACCATTTCAATTTGCATTACCATTTCAGTAATGGCATCTAGGTTCTGCTGATTTACAGCATACTCTTGAATTTTTTTAGCAATAATTTCAAAATCTGATTTAATTCCTACAATAGAAAAAGAGGGGATAATTTTATGGGCTGCAGCATTTAAAGAATCCCAATCTTTACTTAACAAACTTTGCTTCATAGTATTTACTAAATTGGGAGTTTGCTGTAGGTACAATTCAATCATTTCCTGCATAAGAATAGGATTTGATTTTGTTCTGTTTGTTAAATAGTTCATATCGATACATTTCCCACGCTCTTTTTTTTCGTCTAAAACCGTTAAACTTTCATTTACTTTAATTATACTTGCTTTTTTAACTACGCTAATTATTTTATCATACAACACCCTTTCATCCACAGGTTTTGCAATGTAATCATCCATTCCAACTGATTTGCATTTATCTAAATCTACTGTAGTTACATCTGCAGTTAATGCAATAATTGGAATATTCAATTTCAAAGTGTTTCTAATGTATTCCGTTGCTTCAAAACCATTCATTTCCGGCATTTGCAAATCCATTAAAATTACATCATATGAATTTTTACTTAACATTTCAATGGCTATTCTCCCGTTTGCAGCAATATCTCTCTCAAATCCAAATTCATCAAGAATTGCTTTCATTAATAATTGGTTAAGTAAAATGTCTTCAACTACCAGTACTTTTAAGCTTTTTTTGTCGTAATCCGATTCTTTTAAAACAGTGTTTACCTCAGCATATTTGTTTGTTTTTTGAAAAGGAAGAATAAAACTAAAAGTTGAGCCACTATTAAGCTTACTTTTAACTGATACCTTACCTCCTTGTGATTCCACCAACTGTTTTACAATTGCCAATCCTAAGCCAGTTCCGCCATATAATTTAGAAGTTTCGCTTGTTGCTTGTTGAAAATCATCAAATATTTTTTCCAATTTGTCCTCTTCAATACCAATACCAGTATCAGAAACAGAAAATTCAATATTTATATCTGTTTCATTTTCACTCACTAATTTAACACTTACAGTTAATTTACCAGTTGTAGTAAATTTTACAGCATTACTAACCAAGTTTAAAATAATTTGATGTAATCTAGCGGGATCACCAACTATAACATCAGGAAGTTTGAAATCATAATCTTTTATTAATTTTAAGTTTTTTTCCTGAATTTTTGTTTCAAATAAATGAAGCATAACAGAAACAGATGAAGCCAAATGAAATGGTACTTGCTGAAATGTCATTTTCCCGGCATCTACTTTTGCTAAATCCAAAATATCATTTATTAGTACAATCAAAGCATCTCCACTAATTTTAATAGCTGTTAAATATTCTTTTTGTTTATCAGTTAAATTTGTTTTTAAAACTACTTTTGTAAATCCAATAATGGCATTCATTGGAGTACGAATTTCATGGCTCATGTTTGATAAAAACTGCTGTTTTGCTTTTACCGCAACTTCGGCTATTCTAACCGACTCTTCAGCTTTATTTTTTGCAAGTTCAGCAATGTCCGTTGCTAATTCAGCAATGGTTCTTGCTTCAATTAAATCTTTTTCTATTTGTTTTTGACCTGTTATGTCGTGTGCAACAATAACAGCCCCCAGCACTTCTCCATTATCATTTTTATAAACCGACCCATTTAATAAAACCTCTGTTAATACTCCGTCTATTATTGTGAGTGGAAAATCAGCTATAAAACTTTCACTAAATATTTTTTGATACGCTTCCTTGGCTTTTACAGGCTCAGTAAAATACTTATAAAAATCATCGCCAATAAGATTTAAACGCGCAATTCCAGTAATTCGTATAGTTGCTTCATTTAAATCGGTAATTTTTCCACTTGTATTTATTATAAAAAAGGGGTCTCTACTTGCATCAATTAAACTTCTCGAATATTTTAAGGCCATGTTAGTAGTATCAATTCTCATTTCCAAATCATCATGTAAAATAATAATGTCTTTATTTTGATTTTTTTGAAATGCTACTTCGGCATCGGCAATTGTTAGCGCTTCTTTACTTTTTTCTTTTTCACCGGTTTGAAAATCAATTTCTTGTTTTGCTATTTGTAATAGTAGCAAATATTTATCATTCTCATCCATTAAAAAAGTAATTTCTTTTTTATATTGAATTAATTGATCGGATAAATCTTTTTCAACTTTCATTTGAAGCGCTAATTGATTTCTTAATTGATTTAACTCTTCGGTGTGTGATATATTATTTTTTTTCAAAACAAACCTTTTGACTATTTTTAAATACTATTCTTACTATTTAATTGTGCTCCACTATTACCAACTTCCTCAATTGGGGTTCTTCTTTTATTCTTTAATTGTTTAAAATGTGAAGGTGACAGTCCTGTTACTTTTTTAAATTGATTAGAAAGATGCGCCACGCTACTATAGTTCATTTTCCAAGCTATTTCTGTTATATTTAATTCATCATAAATTATAAGCTCTTTAATTCTTTCTACTTTATGTAAAATAATAAACTGTTCTATTGTAGTTCCTTGAACCTCCGAAAATAAATTGGAGAGGTAGGTGTAATCATGCTGTAGCTTTTCACTTAAATAATCTGAAAAATTAACTTTTATTACTTCATCTGAATGATGAACCATTTCTATTATAACGCTTTTTATTCTTTCAATTAAAATAGATCGTTTGTTGTCCATTAATTCTAATCCGGAAGCATTTAAACCAGCCTTAAGCATTTCAATTTCATTTACAGACAATGTTTCCATAACCTCAACTTCTCCCAAATCAACAAAAACAAAATGCAAATTAAGCTTCCTTAATTCAGCCTTTACAGCTAATTTACATCTTTCACTTACCATATATTTAATATACAACCTCAATTAGGCTCCCTTCATTAACACTATACATTGAAGATACGGACTTTAAAACCGGAATAACATGCATTAAATCATATATGAGTTACATAATTCACACATTCATACAATGCCCGTTTATTTAAAATTTAAAAATCGAATGATAATTACTTCACAAACTAGCTAGGATTCATAAAATACAATACACAACCTACTAGCAGCCCAACGATTACAAAAGTTAAAAGAAAAACACCCAAAAATTTGGATACTCTAAACTCCCGAATAATCAACTTCAATGGTTTTGTTAAAACATGTTGCACAACGTTATAAAGCTTTACTTTAGAATTTTTTGCTTTATTTGTCTCCCCTTTTCCATCAACCATAATAGCTTCCATTGCAACAGCAATTTGAGCAAATTCAGAAAGCTTAATTACTTCAATGTTTGGATGAAAAGTTTTTATGGTACTTAATACATTTAATCCATTTTCTGCCACCAAATGATAGTCTAAAATAACAACATGAGTGTTCCTATCCAGGCTCTTCAAAAAAATAGTACTATCATAAAAAACGGAAATGTTTAGAGTTTCACCAAATCTGTTTTTTAAAAACTGCTTTAATTTTGTTAACACCAATCTATCGGCATCCAATATAAATAAATTAACAGCCATTATTTCCTTTTAAGAATTATATACTCTGACGCTATAATTAGTGGTTTCATTTTCTTTTTAGAGGGGAGTTTTATACAGAAAAATAGTTTTCTAATTTTATTTCCTGCTTTACTTAAAAACATTTTAAGCTTAATTGTAATTACTCCCCATGAAGTAATTATTAAAGTTGAACTTAAAATAAATGCTGCTATTAAAATTGCCAAATAATAAGTGTTCATGATTTCTTGTTTTAATTGTATTAATAACACAAAGGTGGCAACATAATAGCTGTAGTCTATTACATTAATTACTAATTAACTTGCAAACATCACACCTGCGTTCTTCTAAAAGAAATAGGCGTTTTACGAATTGAAAGAAGCAGATGGTTCTTTTTCTCATAAAGCTTCTGCAAATCTTCCTAAACTTTTTTATTCCTGTTAAATATTAGACGAAACTAATGCACTCTCGCTTTATGTAACAAAAATTACCGAGATGATTAATAATAAAGTGTAATTTTAAAATATAATTAAACTAATCTATTAACTAAAAATAATTAAGTATGGCAAAGTTAAACACAATTGGTCTAGATATTAAAAAATCTGAGGAGCTTAGTAAAAACCTAAATGAGTTGTTGGCAAATTATTCTATCTTTTACCAAAACACAAGAGGATATCATTGGAACATTAATGGAGAAAAGTTTTTTGAACTTCATTTAAAATTTGAGGAATTATATAACGACCTTCTTCTTAAAATAGATGAAGTGGCTGAAAGAATTTTAACGCTAGGAGGAAATCCAGAGCATGCTTATTCGTTTTACTCCAAAGTATCTTCTATTAAAGAAAGTAAACAAGTTTCTAATGGTAAAAAAGCTATAGAAGATATCTTAAATTCCTTTTCTATAATTATTTTGCTTCAGAGAAAAATAATGAAAATGGCTAGTGATGCTAACGACGAGGGTACAACCGCATTAATGAGTGATTACATCAGAGCTCAAGAAAAACTGGTTTGGATGTATACGGCGTTTATGAAAAAATAAATCGTTATAGCCTAATCCCAATTAAACAAACATCATCTACCTGATCTTGTTTGCCTTTCCATGAATGAAAAGAATTTAAAAGCAGTTCTTTTTGCTCTTCACATGGTTTTGTGTAAATTGAAGTAAGTTGATCCATTAAACGTTTTTGCATAAACTTTCTTTGTTTGGGTCCGCCAAATTGGTCGCAAAAACCATCGGTGTTTAAGTAAAGCATGTCGCCCTTAGTATAATTCAGTTCAAACAACTTAAATGAATCCGTTTTATAACCTATTCCAACATGCATTTTATCTGCATTTAAATGTTCAGCGCCTTTTGAACTAACCAATATGGGTTTATTTTGCGCTGCTGTATAAACTATTTGTTTGGTATCAACATTTATCCGAATTAAAATTCCATCCATCCCGTCTTTTCGCTCGTTTTCTGAAAATGCAACAGAAAGTCTTTTTCTTACTTCATTAAAAATTTCATTCGGATTAGCATATACACTTACTGCTTCATTTAAATAATTAATATTTAATAAACTCATAAATGACCCCGGTACTCCATGTCCTGTGCTATCGCACACCGCCAAATAAAAAAAGTTTTCTTTTCTGGCAGCCCAATAAAAATCGCCTGAAACAATATCACGAGGTTCAAAAATTAAAAAGCTATCGGGTATAACTTGGTTAGCCAATTCTTTATTCGCCAAAAGTGTTTCCTGAATTTTTTGTGCGTACCTAATGGAATCATTTATTTCCTGATTCTTTTCTTCTATTTCTTTCTTTTGTGCAAAAATAAGTTCATTGGCTTTTTTCTTCTGAAAAAATGCATATAAAGAAAAACCAAATAAGAAAACAAAAAGCATAATGCCAAATATTGATAAATACAATTTTAATTTTGTAGTTTCAATGGTTTGATTTTGCTCATTGATTTTTTCTTGATCTCTGGCTATTTCAAAATTTAATTGAAGATTGTTTAATTCTTCTTTTTCTTTTAATAGTTGTACACTATCAGAATACGCTTTGTGTAAACTATGAAACCGATGTGCGTTTTCAAAATCTTTTTTGTTTTCGTACAGTTTACTTAGTGAAAGGCAGATATCGGAGCTTAGCTCTTTACTGCCAAATAATTTTGAATAATGCAAAGCGCTATTAAACCGCTGTAAAGCACTATCTGATTTATTTTCCTGCACAAAAACATTTGCAATAATTTTATTGGCGTAAGAAATAACATAGTTGTTTAAATTATTTGTATGCAAAATATTTTGCGCAATGTTTCTTGCAGTATCGGTATAACCCATTCCAAAATACGCTTCTGCTTTTAATTCCAGAACATTACTTAGTTCTTTCGGGCTCTTTTGTTTGTAGTAAGGAATTGCTTTTTCTGCATAATATGCCGCACTTTGGTAGTTGCTCAACTTAAATCGGGTAACTCCAATATTTAAATAACATTTACCTACAAGAATTGAATCGTTGTTTTTAACTCCATAAGCTAAAGCACTATAATAATACAACAATGCTTTTTTATAATTCCCTTGCCTGCTTAATAAATTACCATAAATATTATACAGTTGTGGGGCTTCTTCTGCAAGGTTGTTTGATTGCAAATAATCGCTAAACAACAAATAATAATGCATGCAGAGTTGAATACGTCCGGTATAATACAAATAACTAATAAATTTTTTCTGATACTCAATTAACTGTTTATTCAATTGTTTTTTCTGACAAATATGTATGGCTGCTAAATAATCATGAATAGCTTTTGCCGGTTCTGTGCCGCCTAAATATCTGGCTCGCTCTGTTAACGCCTCTGCTGTTTTTAAACTACTTTCCTCTTTTTCAATAATAGTAGTTAACGAATCTATTGTATAAGGGGTAATTGCACTTTGCTTTTGTACAAAAAAAACAACTAAAAAAAATAAAACAGTATATGATTTATTAAACCTATTCACAAAATAAAGATAATTGAAAATTTATTTCCAGCGAATTAATTATTTCAAGCTATTTAAGTTTAAATTTTAGGTATTATTTCTATATTCGTAGGTATTCTAAATGCATGATTGACTACTAACTGAATCTTTAGCAAATATCCATTTCTCCATTTTAATAACTGACAAAATTTCTATTCTACTTTGGTTTTGAAGGAAACAAAAAAGAAATATGTATTTCTATTTATCTTGTTTTTTACAGGGTTTTGCACCTTTTCTCAAAACGCTAAAACATTAGATGGTTTTTGGGAATGCCGAATAGATTACGAATGTTCCTGGGGCTGGAAAGATGATCGTAACAGTGCCTTATTAAGTAAAGATTTTGGAAGCTCTTATAAAGCCATGGTTTTTGGCGGTAGCCTTGAAATTAAATACTCGTTTGGAGATGAGTATTACTTTGAGATAACAGGACAAAACGGTTGTTATAGAAAAGGAAAAATGAAATACCATGAATTTGGCGGCAGAGAATATTTATCGGGCTCGTGGATTGCCGAAGGTGGAGGAAATGCTATGTGGGGAACAGGCTTATGTTGCAATGGGAAAATAGAATTATACAGAGACATAAAACCTAAAGAAAAAGTAAAGGAAACTACTTCCGGAAAAAAACAAGAAAGCCCACACCTTACTTCGGCTGATAAATTAAAGCCCGGAAAAAAATTTACTCTAAAAAATGTGCTTTTTAAAATTAGTTCCGATGAACTTTTACCTGAGTCTAATGCCGAGCTTGAATTACTTGCAAATGTATTAAAAGAGAATCCCAATTTAATTATACGACTAGAAGGCCATACCGATATTGACGGGCCAAGGAGACAAAACAAAATTCTTTCTAAAAAAAGAGTAAAAAAGGTTAAGCAGTATCTTGTAAGCAAAGAAATTAAACCGGAACGCATTCAACTAAAGTGGTATGGCGAAAAAAAGCCTTTGGTTATTTATGGAGACAGTGAAGAGCGTGCCGTAAACCGAAGAGTAGAGGTTAGGATTATCAAAAATTAATTGATTTAGAATGTTTAACATTTCTATTGAAGTTTTCTTTGTTACTTCAACAATAATTTAAAAATGAAAAAATACATATTAAAATTACTGATTGCCTATAGTGGAATGTGCTTATCATTAAATGCGCAAAATACTTTAACAGGAACAATTACTGCATCTAACAAAAATTCATTTACAATTCGCGCTGAGCAGGTTAATTTATTGCCATCGAAAACAGATACTTGTAAAATTTCGAAAGATATTTCGGGTACTAAAAATCCATTCGGAATTACAGTAAAAAGTGGTTGGCTGGGTGTTGCTGATGCTCTTTTTCTTAGCAGTAAAGGAAATGAATTAACATTTAAAATAACCAAAGAAACTTCAGAAATTGTAGTGAACGGAAAAAAACAAAATCATTTTGAAAAAGGAAAAATACTAAAAGTTGTTTGGAAATAACCCTTCATCTAAAAAAACAAAACCCGACAGTTATTGCCGGGTTTTTTTATTACTGGTTTTATTTACTCAATAATAATTTTTCTGGAACTGGTGTTGCCATTTATATCGCGTAATTGCATGAAATAAATTCCTTTGGCTTGGTTTTGTAAATTAATTTCAGTGCTTTCAGCTTTTAATTTTGTTTGGTAAACCAGTTTTCCATCCTGACTGTAAACAAAAACCTCCGTACTATTTATCATTTCCTTTGGCGCTAACACATTTACTTTTCCGTTACTTGGGTTAGGAAAAACTGATAAAGCGTTTTCAAATTGTTCTTGATAAATACCGGTAGTTATTCCAACCGGAACGGTAAGCGTTACAGAGTTGCATGAATTACTTACCACTAATGTTGCTGTGTAATTGCCATTAGCTGTGTAAGTGTGTACAGGGTTTTGCTGCGAACTGTTTCCTCCATCACCAAAACTCCAAGCAAAAACAGTTCCGCCAATTGCTGTTGATGTAAATGAAACCGAACTACTGGTTCCCGAAACTGCTGCACCGGCATTTGCATAAATTGCCAGGTTAACTGTATTCATTGCGGTATCCATAATTCCTTCACTCATGTTATAATAAGTTCCGCTTGGTGTATTTTCTAATACCAATGCACGCACCATGTATTTGTAAATACCCGGGTAAACCAAACATTGGTGCGTATAAGATGTTCCGGTGATTGTAGTTGGATTAATTTTTACATAAGTTTTATTGGTGTCGTTTTTCATATAAATATTATACCCAATAACATTTGTTTGTGTAGAAGCCGTCCATGTAATGTTACAATTGTTTCCATTTTTAGTTGCCACCACGTTTGAAACAGGAGAAACTATTTCATTACGTAAACTTGGATCGCCCATAAGTGCTATATGAATACTATTCGCTAAACCACCAAAGGGTGAGGCAAAATAAACCGAACCCGTGTTGTTTTGAGAAATAACCGTACTATAACCAATTGTTTCTCCTAATGCCATATGGTGAAACATCCAATGCGGACGACCGGCCCAAGCGTTGGTTAATGTTTTACCTTGACAAAGAGGTGCTCTTAAAAAATTATTGTTGTTATCCCAATCGCCAAAATAACTGCCAAATAATACTGTAAATATTCCTTGTAAGTTGCTGTTAGAAAGATCTGTTGTGGTTCCAATTCCTGAAGCACTTGTGTAAGAGCCACCGCCACAACCGTAAGACCATTGGTAACTGTTTCCTGTCATGCTTGTTATATAATCACCGGCGGTTACATTGCTAGGTGTACAAATAGGCCCAAAGTTTTTCCATCCGTTTGCTGCAAATGCCTCTCCGCTAAAATATCCAAAGTTATCGTCAATAATAGCTCTGCGTTGTACCGCAAAAACTTTCTTTCTGTAATCATGGTCTTTATCTAAATAATTTTTAAGTAATTGCGTTTCGGTAAAAGCAGTAAACGTTGTCATGCCTCTTAAGTCTACCCTGCCCACTTGCAATTCCATTGGACTTGGTATAAAACTCTGATCAAATTTTCCATCACCGGGCACATTGTGTATTCTGGTTGGGCCTGTTGTTGGCGCAGTTACAGTAGCATCTGTCCAAGTTCCGTTAATATCACCATAATAGCAATCTGCAGGCCAAGCGCCTTGATGATTATTAGTATGCGCATCGGGACAAATGTTTCCGCTGTATGGAATAGGTACAGGACCCAAAATAAATAACGCCTTCGTATTTGTTGGGTTTTGATTGTAAGCAGTTGTTATTTGCGTTTTCACCTGGCTGGCTGAAGCGGTGGTGCTGGCAACAAGACGAACAACATCCCAACCATCACCTTCTAAATCTGTTTCAAGGCGAGCAATTTCTGTTGCTAAAGAACTTGTCATGGTATTTGCAACCAATAAAATTAATCGCCCTCTGTTTTCTACAACTGGTATTTCTATTCCTGCATTAATGTAACCAAAGCCTTGGTAATTAACAGTTCCGGTAGTTCCTGAACGAATTATTCTGTACTCGTAATTTGTTCCAACAGTAACATTATTATCTACATAAGAAGTAGTAGTTCCTGAAAGACCAGTTGCTATATTACTCCACGTGCTTGCGGTTTTTAATTTTTTTGCAATGGCATAATTATTAGTGGTTCCATTTCCAACCCAATTTAAAGTAACAGTGGGTGGCGCTGCTTGCACCTTTGCCCAAATTTCTACAGCCGCATCCTTAGTTGACTGAGCAATAACAAAAATAGTAGATACTGATAAAACGATTGAAAATAAATATTTCTTCATGGAATAATTTTAAGCTTTTCAAAAATAGTAAAATAAAGATTGGAAACAAGAGAACTCTAAGAGCAATTTGGGGGCTATATCGATTTAGCAGGCTTGAATAATTTTAATGCTGCGTTCTCCTTTTTTCGCATGAATTCTGCGTCGCTTTTGCTTTTGTCTTTATACCCACACAAATGTAATACGCCATGAATGATGACACGTAAAATTTCGTTTTCAAAATCAACATTAAATTTTTTAGCGTTTTCTTTTACACGCTCTACACTTATGTAAATTTCGCCGTTTACTTTTTTCTCTTCGCAGTAGTCAAAAGTAATAATATCGGTAAGTGTGTTGTGATTTAAAAAACTTTTATTAATTTCTAAAAGCGATTCATCGTTAGTAAATACAAATTGAATTTTACCCGGTAGTTTTTTTTCTTTTTTAATTACCGACTCCACCCAGTTTTTAACGAGTGTTTTGTTTTTTAAACTAAAACGAATATTGTTATTTGAAAAAGCTATTGGCATTAGATAGTAACGGTATCAGAAACAGCAGCAGGTAGTATGCCGTTGTTTTTTTTCTTTAATAAATTTTCTACAGGCAACAACGCATTTTTAAAATCCTGAATACTGGTGTTATAGTTGTTTAATTGCGTTTCTATTAATTGAATTACCTCGCGTGCGGCTAATTCTTCTTTCGTAACTTGTTCTTTTAACACCGCTGCTGTTATGGCTTTGTTTTCAAAATCCTTTGATAAATTTTCTATTTGAATTAAAATTAAATGGGCTCTTACAATTAAGGTGTTTCTGTTTTTATGAAAGGCTATTAAATTATTTCCACTTAAATAAAATTGCTGCAAAAAATTAGCTTCAGTTTTTTCGATGGTATCATTTAGGTTGCTTTGAATAAAAACCGTGTATGTATTAAATTTATTTACAGCACGAGAAATTAAAGAGGAGTCGCTTTGTTTTAAACTTGCCAATTTACTGTTTAGTACCACACGTAAACTATCGGCCTTTTTTACTTGCGCAATTGTATCGGCATCAGGCGAACAAGAGGTAATTATCCACACAAACGAAACAAAAAATAACTTTACTAATTTAAATTTCATTTGTTTTTTACTTAACTAATTTTATCGAAGCCTAAATATGGAACCAACACTTTTGGCATATTAATTCCATCAGGTGTTTGGTTGTTTTCTAAAATAGCGGCAACAATACGCGGTAAAGCCAATGCACTTCCGTTTAAACTATGCGCCAACTGTGTTTTACCGCTTGCATCTTTAAATCTGCATTTTAAACGGTTGGTTTGAAATGTTTCGAAATTAGATACAGAGCTTACCTCTAACCAACGTTTTTGCGCAGCACTCCATACTTCCATATCATACGTTAATGCCGAAGCAAAACTCATATCACCGCCGCAAAGTTTTAAAGTACGGAATGGTAAGTTTAAATCTTTTAATAAACCTGCCACATAGTTGCGCATACTTTCTAAAATTTCGTAACTTTTTTCGGGGTGCGCTATTTGTACAATTTCTACTTTATCAAACTGGTGCAAACGATTTAAGCCGCGTACATCTTTACCATAACTTCCGGCCTCTCTTCTAAAACAAGGTGTGTATCCGCAATTTTTTATAGGTAAATCACTTTCTTTTAAAATTACATCGCGGTAAATATTGGTTATAGGAACCTCAGCGGTTGGAATTAAATAAAAATTATCTATTCCCACATGATACATTTGCCCTTCTTTATCGGGCAATTGCCCGGTTCCGTAACCACTGTCTTCATTCACTAAAATAGGAGGTTGCACTTCTAAATAACCTTCGGTATGTGCTTTGTCTAAAAAATAATTTATTAAAGCGCGTTGTAATTTTGCGCCTTTACCTTTGTATACCGGAAAACCTGCGCCGGTTAATTTTACTCCTAATTCAAAATCAATTAAATCGTATTTGGTAGTTAATTCCCAATGCGGCACTGCGTTATCTGCAAGTTTGGGAATTTCACCGTGTTCAAAAACAACTGCATTATCTTCGGGTGTTTTTCCAACAGGTACAGTTGTGTTGGGTAAGTTAGGAACCGTAACTAAAATATCGTGAATTTCTTTTTCTATAGATGAAAGTTGTTCATCCAGCTCTTTTTCTTTTTGCTTTAACGAAGCGGTTTTTGATTTCACTTGCTCTGCTTCCTCTTTTTTTCCGCCCTTCATTAACTCGCCTATTTGTTTGGCTAATGCATTAGCTTCTGCTTTTACGGCATCATTCTCTTTTTGAACGTTTCTGCGCTTGGTATCTAACTCAATAATTGAATCAACCACCTCTGCAGCGTTTTTAAAATTTTTAATAGCTAAGCGCTTAACTACTTCTTCTTTGTTTTCGCGAATAAAATTTAATTGTAACATAATGCTTCAAATATAAAATTAAAAAGCCTATCTCAGTATAACCGAGACAGGCTTCTTTATTAATGAATAATACTCCCTACCGGTTAATTAGGCTTGCGCCGGAACTACCGATACAAAGGATCTGTCGTTACTTTTCTTTCTAAATACTACAGTGCCATCTGTTAAAGCATATAATGTATGATCTTTTCCAATACCTACATTATCGCCCGGATGATGTTTTGTACCACGTTGACGAACTAATATGTTGCCAGCGATACAATTTTGACCACCAAATATTTTTACACCTAATCGCTTGCTATGCGATTCGCGACCGTTTTTTACTTTACCTTCGCCTTTTTTGTGTGCCATTTCTTTATGTTTTAGTTATTAGTTTTAAGTTCTTAATAAGCGATTTTTATTTAAAATTCATCACTAAGAATTAAGCACTTGTTTTTAATCTTCTTTTTTCTTAGTTGTTTTTTTAGCTGCTGCTTTTTTTGCCGGAGCTTTTTTTGCAGGGGCTTTCTTTTCAGCTTTTGGTGTTGCTACAACTTCTGCTTCCACTTTTTCAGCTAAGTTTCTGTGTAATTTAACCGGACGCTTAACTGCAGCCAATGCATCTTTCACCTGCTCACCTTTACCTAATACACCTTGAATTAAGATTTCGGTAAATGATTGACGGTGGTTGTTCCATTTTTGGAATCCTTTACGGCGTTTCTTTTTGAAAACCGCTACTTTATCGCCTTTTACGTGCGATAATACTGTGGCTGCTACTTTAGCACCATCTACTAGTGGGTTACCAACTGAAACTTTTCCTTGGTTATCTAAAAGATAAACTCGGTCAAACTCCACGTTAGCGCCCTCATTAGCCTCAAGGCGGTGAACATAAACTCGTTGTCCACGCTCTACTTTAAACTGTTGCCCGGCTATTTCTACAATTGCGTACATGTTTTGCGTTTGTTTAATTGTTAATAATTTCTTTAAATAGGGGTGCAAATATAGGTCAATTTTTCAGTTGTACCAAATATTTAGCGCTTATTTATGAGGTAAATGCTTAAAATAACAAGGCTTACACCGCCCAATTGAAGCAAATTAACAGTTTCGCCGTCTAAAAGGCCCCAAAACACAGCCACTATGGGTATCAAATAGGTGCATGTAGCCGCAAACACTACGCCGGCGTCTTTTATAAGCCGGTTGTATACAATTACCGACAATGCCGAGCCCACAATGGCTAAAATGCAAATATATCCCAAAGAGTTGTATGCCAGCGGATTACCTTTGAGGTCGTTTACAAAATCGGTACCCACAAATAAATAAGCCAAAGCAAAAGGGCCGGTTATGCTAAACGCGCCAACGGTTGCCGTTACAGAGTTTATATTAGATAAATAATGTTTTATACCGTTTACACTAACGGCATAACAAATGGTTGCAGCCACAACCAATAAACTATACAAAGCGTTGGTTGTTGCGCTTCCATCGTTATTAAAATACATTAAGCCAATGGCGCCAATTAAACCAATTACAATTCCGGTAATTTGCGCATTATGAAATTTATTTTTAAACCACAAAAAGCCTACTATTATTGTAAACAAAGGCGTAAGCGCATTTAGCATACCGGTTAAACTGCTGCTTATTTGTGTTTCGGCCGCAGTAAATAAAAAAGCAGGAATAAAATTTCCGAAAACGCCCATTAAAACAAGGCCTTTCCAGTTTTCTTTTAAATTAAAATTGTTGTATTTGATGTAAAACGGAAGCAAAAAAACAAATGCAATGCCAATGCGTAAAGCTGCTACCTCATCGCTGCTAAAGGCTTCCATCCCCTTTTTCATTAAAATAAATGAACTGCCCCACACTAAGGAAAGAATTATTAAAATTAACCAAGAAAGGGCACTTGCTTTCAAGCAAAATAAATTAGGCTACAAAAATACCGTTTATAATTTTTGTTTTGCGTTGTTTTAAAAAATAGTGATATTTGGCGCCATGAATATTAAAAAAATAAAATGTGCTAAACCTTCCTTCAGTTAGGAAAGGCATTTTATTTTTATAAAATAAGGCGGGCCTTTCTGTAAAAGAGAGGCTTTTTTATTGATGTAAAAACTTAAAAGAAATAAAATATGAAAGTTGCAGTAGTAGGTGCCACAGGCTTAGTAGGCACAAAAATGTTACAAGTGTTAGCCGAAAGAAATTTTCCGGTAACAGAATTAATTCCGGTTGCCTCAGAGCGTTCGGTAGGTAAAGAAATTGAGTTTAAAGGAAAAAAATACAAAGTACACTCTATGTTAGATGCCATTGCTGCAAAACCTCAGATAGCACTTTTTTCTGCAGGTGGAAGTACATCATTAGAATGGGCTCCAAAATTTGCGGAAGTTGGAACCGTAGTTATTGATAACTCATCGGCATGGAGAATGGATCCCACAAAAAAATTAGTAGTGCCCGAAGTAAACGCAAAGGTATTAACGGCCAACGATAAAATTATTGCAAACCCTAATTGTTCTACCATACAAATGGTGGTGGCCTTGCAACCTTTGCACAAAGCATATAAAATTAAACGCGTTGTTGTATCTACTTACCAAAGTGTTACCGGCACCGGCGTAAAAGCGGTTAACCAATTAATGAACGAGCGCAAGAACAATGGTAAAAGCGATGAAATGGCTTACAAATATCAAATAGATTTAAATGTAATTCCTCAAATAGATGTTTTTTTAGACAACGGGTATACCAAAGAAGAAATGAAAATGGTAAACGAAACTAAAAAAATTATGGGCGATGATGCTATTCGCCTTACCGCTACAACCGTTCGTATACCAGTAATGGGCGGCCATAGCGAAAGTGTAAACATTGAGTTTGAAAATGATTTTGATGTGAATGAGGTGATGAATTTGCTTCGCAACACAAAAGGAATTGTTGTAGAAGACGATCTTAAAAATCAAATTTACCCAATGCCAATGAATGCGCATGAAAAAGACGAAGTGTTTGTTGGAAGAATTCGCAGAGATGAATCGCAGCCAAAAACATTAAATATGTGGATTGTTGCCGATAACCTACGCAAAGGGGCTGCTACCAATGCCGTTCAAATTGCGGAATACTTAATGGCGAATGAGGTAATTACTTTTTAAAACCACATAGGTTGCATAGAATAAGTTGGGTGGAAAAAATCAGTAAAAAATATTTAGATGATTTAACTTATGAAGTTGTAGGAGCTGCAATTGAAGTTCATAAAACAATGGGACGGGGCTTGCTTGAAAATGTTTATCACCATTGTATGATTGAAGAATTAAAAGATAGAAAAATAAATTTTTCCACAGAGATGAAAATCCCGGTGTTATATAAAAACAAACAGTTAAACGTTGATTTTAGATGTGATTTATTTATTGAAAACTGTATGGTTGTTGAATTAAAAGCAACTAATGAAATGCATCCTGTTTTTGAAGCGCAGCTTCTTACCTATATGAATCTTTTAAAAGCACCTAAAGGCGTTTTAATAAACTTTAATTGCACTAATATTTTTAAAGAGGGTCAAAAAACATTTGTAAATGATCTTTTTAAGAAGCTGCCTGAAAATCTATGATTCTATGTGGTTGAAAATATTTTATTAAAACTTTACTATTAAACTCAATTTTAATTATAAATTTAAGTTATGCTAACACTACCCTTTAATTTTAAAAAGTGGATTGAGGAAAACCGCGATTTATTAAAACCTCCCGTAAATAACAAAGTAGTTTATAAAGACGCTGAATTTATTGTGATGGTTGTTGGCGGGCCTAACTCCCGTAAAGATTATCACTACAACGAAAGCGAAGAATTTTTTTATCAGTTAGAAGGTGATATAATTGTGCAAATACAGGTTGATGGAAAAATGCAAGAAGTTCCTATTAAAGAAGGAGACATTTTTTTACTGCCTCCAAAAATTCCGCACAACCCACGTCGCTTTAACAACACCATTGGTTTGGTTATTGAACGCAAAAGAAAAGATACAGAGAAAGATGGTTTACTTTGGTTTTGCGAAAAGTGTAACAACAAATTACACGAAGTATATTTTAAATTAGAAAATATTCAAACACAATTTCAGGAAGAATTTAAAAAGTACTACAACAATAAAGATTTGTGTACTTGTAAAAAATGCGGTTATGTTATGGAACCGCCTCCTACTATAGCTTAGTTAAAATTTAAAGCCTTTCTGAACGGAAGGTTTTTTTATTCACTAAAAAATATTCTATGAACTTAAGAATTAATTCATTAACCGAATACCAACAAGCGTATCAAAAAAGTGTAGAGCAACCTGAACAATTTTGGGCCAGTGTGGCAGAAAATTTTACCTGGCATAAAAAATGGGATAAAGTTTTAGAGTGGAGTTTTAACCTATGTAAAACCGAGTGGTTTAAAGGCGCGCAATTAAATATAACTGAAAATTGTATTGACCGACACTTGCCATAAAAAGCGAATGATATTGCATTTATTTGAGAATCGAATTTTGAAGGTACCCCCGATTGTCGAATTACATATCAGCAATTGCACGATGTGGTTTGCCGCTTTGCAAACACACTAAAACAAAAATTACTTTTAATAGCGATAAAGATATTTGGTGGCATAAAGTTGTTCCACTTCCTACATAACTAGTTATTTGAAATTTATCCCTAAATTTGATTTTTAAAATAGAATATATGAAGTTAAAACTTACTCGAATTTTTATTGTAACCCTTTGTTTTGTGTTCAACGAATCACAATCTCAATCTTGCTTTACTGTAACATGCCCATCTAGCTTTACTGCTGCAGCTACAAGCTCTTCATGCACTGCCTTAGTTAATTATTCAAACCCTATAGTAGTAAATAGTTGTACTGCATCTGTTGTTTCTCAAACTTTTAATTTTACGGGATCAACTCAAACCTTTGTGGTGCCATCAGGAGTTTCATCACTAACAATTGAAACTTGGGGCGCACAAGGAGGTGCTAACTGGGTTAGTAATACAAATTACGGCGGATACAATAAGGGTACTTTTACAGTTACACCTACTCAAACACTCCAAATTAATGCAGGTGGTCAGCCAACTACAACTGCCGGAGGTTTTAATGGTGGTGGTTCTGGAGATGCTGCGGGTAAAGGAGGTGGTGGTGCTACAGACGTAAGAGTTTCACCTTACTCGTTAAATGATAGAATTATCGTTTCTGGTGGAGGTGGTGGCGCCGGATATTGGAGTTCTTTGCACGTTGTTGGCGGAGTTGGAGGCGGTGCTAATGGAGGAGATGGATATAGAGCTCCTGATTATGCTACTAACCCGGGAGGATTAGGTGCTACAACTACAACTGTAGGTTTAAACGGCACATGTAGTTCACTTTATAATACAACTATGGCCGGTTCCTTTGGATTAGGTGGTAACTCAGGCAGTACTTGTGGTTGCGAGGGCTACGGCGGTGGCGGAGGTTGGTTCGGTGGCGCAGCAAGCGGAAATTGCCGCGGTGGCGGTGGTGGAAGCGGTTATGTTTTACCCAGCGCAACAGCTACTTCTTTTTCAAATGGCGTAACAGTTGGGCATGGTAAAGTAATTATTACTTATTCTGCAAGTGCAGTTACTTTTACCAGCTCTTTAGCTAGCGGTTTAGCAAGTGGTAGCCAATTTCCTTTAGGTTTAACCGTACAAACATTTACAGTTTTAGCCAGTAATAGTCAAACGGATGCCTGTTCTTTTTCTGTAACCGTTTTAGATGTTACTTCACCAACAATAGTTTGTCCAACTAATACAACAGTTTGTAGCTTTGCTTCAATAACATTAAGTAACTTGGCTCCAATAAATGTAGCGGATAATTGTAGCAGTTTACCTGGAGTTACCTATTCGCTAAGTGGTGCAACAAGCGGTTCAAATACCGGCAGTGCGAATACAAACTATAATCTAGGTATAACAAATGTTTTATATCGCGCAACAGATGCAGCCGGAAATTCTGGAACTTGTTCCTTTACTGTAACTGTAAATGCAAATCCTACCATTACAGCTATTAGTAATCAAACACTTTGTTTAGGCAATAACTTCACACTTACACCATCCGGTGGCACTTCATACACGGTAGCACAAGGTCTTTCATTACCGGCATCATTTACTAATTCAATTGTTATTACACCAACAGCTGGTCTTAGTATTTACACGGTTACGGGAACAAATTCATTAAGTTGTAGTGGATCAAACACACTTTCTACCTTGGTTAATCCAAACCCTAATGTAACGGCAGTTACGTCTGCAACAAACTTTATTTGTATTGGGCAAAGCGCAACCTTAAGCGCAACAGGCGCACAAACGTATACCTGGTCGCCGGCCATACCAATGTCGGGTGTTATATCACCAAGCACTACAACATCTTACACGGTTGTTGGCCAAGATGCCAATGGTTGTCAAAACACCGCGGTTGTGACACAAAGTGTAGATGCGTGTGCGGGAATAAGTAAAAACAAAAATTCAAATGCAATTATTTTAATTTATCCGAACCCTCACAATGGTGTATTCACTCTTGAATTAATTCAAAATGCGGAAATTATAATTTACAGCAGTCTTGGTCAAGTTGTTTTTCAGCAAAAATTAAATGCCGGGCAAACACAAGTTGATCTGAAAGAATTTGCTAACGGTATATACGTACTTAAAGTAAAAGATGGTGAGGCTTCTCAAAACCACCGCTTGATCAAGAACTAAAACCTAATCATAAACATAAGAACAATCAGCCTCCCTATTGGAGGCTTTGTTTTTTAATTCCATTTTAAAGCAATAAATTTAAATGATTCAAAATTTGAGATAATGGGTAAGAGTTTTTTTAAAATAGATTCGTTAAGTGCTTACCAAGAAGGCTACAAGAAAAGTGTAGAACAACCCGAAGTTTTTTGGAATGATATTGCCGAAAATTTTACCTGGCATAAAAAATGGGATAAAGTTTTAGAGTGGAATTTTAATCCGTATAAAACCGAATGGTTTAAAGGCGCGCAATTAAATATAACAGAAAATTGTATCGACAGGCATTTACCACACAAAGCAAATGATGTTGCATTTATTTGGGAGCCCAATAAAGATGGAGCTGCCGCTAAAACCATTACCTATCAACAGCTACACGATGAAGTGTGCAAGGTTGCCAACACTTTAAAAAAACTGGGCGCAAAAAAAGGAGATAGAATTTGTATTTACTTGCCCATGATTCCGGAAGCTGTTTTTGCTATGTTGGCCTGCGCGCGCATTGGCGCTGTGCACTCTGTAGTTTTTGCGGGTTTTTCTGCAGCATCTTTAGCCGGCCGTATACAAGATTGCGATTGTAATATGGTGATTACTTCCGATGGATCATTTAGAGGTGATAAAACCATTAACTTAAAAAACGTTGTTGATGAAGCACTACTTACCTGCCCTTCTGTAAAAAATGTTTTGGTATACAAACATACCGGCACTAATATTTATTTTAACGAAACGCGTGATGTGTGGTGGCACAAAGAAGTTCCGAATGCTTCCCCTATTTGCAAAGCAGAAAGTGTAAGCAGCGAAGATTTACTTTTTATTTTATATACCTCTGGCTCTACCGGAAAACCAAAAGGAGTAGTGCATACCTGTGGAGGATATATGGTGTATACCGCTTACACCTTTGAAAATGTTTTTCAGTACAACAAAGGCGATGTGTATTGGTGCACGGCCGATGTGGGCTGGATTACAGGACACTCTTATATTACTTACGGCCCCTTGTTGTGTGGTGCTACCTCTGTAATTTTTGAAGGAGTACCCACTTACCCCGATGCCGGAAGATTTTGGAAAGTAATTGATAAATTTAAAGTAACACATTTTTATACTGCGCCCACTGCCATTCGTGCATTAGAAGCAGCAGGTTTAGATTTTGTAAAACCGTATCAGTTAAATTCATTAAAAGTATTAGGCAGTGTTGGCGAACCTATTAACGAAGAAGCCTGGCACTGGTATAATAAAAACATTGGAAAAGAAAATTGCCCCATTGTTGATACCTGGTGGCAAACCGAAACAGGAGGAATTTTAATTTCGCCATTGGCAGGTATTACTAAAACAAAACCAAGTTATGCCACTTTGCCTTTACCCGGAGTACAACCTTTATTGGTAGATGAAAAAGGAAATGAAATTACAGGAAACAATGTAGAAGGAAATTTGTGCATTAAATTTCCGTGGCCAAGTATTATACGCACCACTTATGGCGACCACGAACGTTGCCAACAAACTTATTTTAGTACTTACAAAAATTTATATTTTACAGGAGATGGTTGCAAACGCGATGAGAATGGGTATTATAGAATAACAGGAAGAGTAGATGATGTAATAAATGTAAGCGGACACCGCATTGGCACTGCAGAAGTAGAGAGCGCCATTAACGCGCATGCCGATGTGGTTGAAAGTGCTGTGGTAGGTTACCCGCACGATATAAAAGGACAGGGAATTTACGCTTATGTAATTGCACCCGGAACAAAAAAGAACAACGATGAATTGCGCAAAGAAATAATTGCCGAAGTAAATAAAATAATTGGCCCTATAGCCAAGCCTGATAAAATTCAAATAGTAAGTGGTTTACCTAAAACACGCAGCGGAAAAATTATGCGCAGAATTTTACGCAAAGTTGCCGAAGGTGATGTGAGTAATTTGGGAGACACCAGTACCTTGTTAGACCCCGGCGTGGTTGAAGAAATTAAAAACGGCAGGGTTTAACTTTTTTACATTCTACAAATTGTAGCAATCAATTTTATTTTTCTGTTGTAACCTTTGTTGCATGGAAAGCAAGAATTGTATTATAGTTGAACAGAAAATTCACAACGGAGAAAAGCGCTATTTTTTTATTTACGCATATAATTTAGATGCCAATATTGTAATAAAAGGCATTAATGATGCAAAGTACAGCGCTACACATAAAGCCTGGCATATTCCTTCAGATAAAGTTTTACTAAAAGAAGTTTACTTAAAATTGAAAAGCAAATTTGAATTTGATTTTAGTGCTGTTAAAAAAGAACAAGAAAATACTGAATGGAATGCTCCCGTTTTAATTACAGAAACAAAATATGTAAGGGGCTTAACTAAAAAGCAAAACGTAAGTTTAGCTTCCTTAAGTATGGAAGCCGAAAACAAAGTTGAGCAATTTAAAAAGTGGATGTTGAGCAAGCGTTACAGCACCAGCACCATTGGCACATATATTGAAAGTTTGCGTGTGTTTTTAAAATATTATCATTTTAAAAAAATAGATGAAATAGATAATACCGATTTAATAAATTTTAATACATATTATATTTTAGAACAAGGTTTATCTCCTTCTTTTCAAAACCAAATAATAAACGGCGTAAAATTATTTTTCAGAAGTATGGAAAATAAAAAATTAGATGTGGAAATGATTTACAGACCTCGACGTGAAAAAATATTACCCAACGTTTTAAGTAAAGAGGAAGTGAAATGCATTTTAAACTCGTTAAACAACATAAAGCACAAAACCATGTTGAGTTTAATTTACAGTTGTGGATTAAGGTGTGGCGAATTATTAAAATTAAAACCCGGCGATATAGATTCGAAAAGAGGTTTAATATTAGTTAAACAGGCAAAGGGAAGAAAAGACAGAATTGTTCCTTTAAGTAATAAAATTTTAGAAATGCTAAGGCAATATTGGATGGTACACGAGCCGAAAAATTATTTGTTTGAAGGGCAAAAAAGTGGAGAGATGTATGATGTGCGAAGTTTGCAACAGGTGTTAAAGCAAGCGGTTAATAAAGCCGGAATAAAAAAACCGGTAACGCTGCATTGGTTAAGGCACAGTTATGCCACGCATTTGTTAGAGAATGGAACTGATTTAAGATACATACAAGAAATTTTGGGTCATAGCCGCAGCACCACCACCGAAATTTATACACACGTAAGCACAAAGGGAATACAAAATGTGGTGAGTCCGTTTGATAATTTATGAGGGTGAGAAAAAATAATGTTAAATCCTGTTCCCATTTCGGGAACTTTTATTATATTTGAATAGTGAGAATTATAGCAAAGAGCACTTTAAAGGCATTTTGGATGAAGCATAAGGACTGTGAGCAGCAATTAAAATCGTGGTACAAAGAAGTTGCGGAAGCAGATTGGAGTGGGCCGAAAGATATAAAGAAAGATTATCCTTCGGCAAGTTTTTTAGTGAATAACCGAGTGGTATTTAATATTAAAGGGAACCATTATCGGTTGATTGTTAAAATAAATTACGCATACAAAATTGTATGGATAAGGTTTATGGCTACACACGCGCAATATGATAAAATTAACGCAAACACAATATAAACGATGGAATGGAAAGTAATTAAAACGGAAAAAGAGTATCAAAAAGCTTTAAAAAGGCTTGATATAATTTTTGATGCAAAAAAAGGCTCGAAAGATGGTGATGAATTAGAGTTATTATCATTGCTTATTGACAATTACGAGAAAGAAAAAGATGTAATTGATTTACCTGACCCCATTGAAGCCATAAAATTCAGAATGGAACAATTGGGATATAAGCAGAAAGATTTGGCTGGCGCAATAGGATTAAAAAGCAGGGTAAGTGAAATATTAAACCGTAAAAGAAAACTAACGCTAGAGATGATTCGAAAACTTCATGAGGTGTTAGGTATACCTACTGATGTATTGGTAAAAGATTATTAAATGAATACTTGTGTTGCAACAACCAAAAATTGTTGAATTTGAAAAATAGGCAATAATGAGTTATATTTACTTAAGCAATAAGCGCCACGTAATAGCGCCTATCTTGCTAAAACTGCAAGATAAGCGCTACAAAGTAGCGCATATATGCTAGTTAGCAGCAAGTTTAAAATTGACATATGAACGACATGAAACATTTACGGGAAGCCTTTTTTGACAGAACAAAAGAAGCCTTCGCTATTTTTGACAAGGACTTAAACTTTATTGACGTCAATGAAGCACTTCTGCAATCACTACATTTTAAAAAAGAACAAATCGTAGGAAAAAACGTAACTGAAATCAGCCCGGGTATTAAAGAAACCGATCGCTATAAATTGTATATGCAAGTACTACAAACGGGTACACCTGTTATAATTGATGAAGCAAGAATGCATCCAAGTTTAGGAAATTTTATCTCACGAATAAGCATATTCAAACTTGGAGAGGGTTTGGGCCTGACAGCTGTAAATATTACTGACCTTAAGGAAGCTGTTGACGAACTCGAAACTTTTGTTTATAAGTCATCACATGACATGCGAGCACCTATTGCAAGTATTTTAGGACTTATAAACGTTGCAGACAACGAGATAAAAGACATTAAAACAGCTAAACAGTATTTAAATATTATAAAGCAACAAACTGAACGGTTAGACAACATCATGCAGAAACTTATTGAGACAACGAGTATTCGACAGGGCAACAAAGTAATACATTTAATCAATTTCCACCAGTTAATTGAGGACGTGCTTAAATCTTTGCTTTATATGGAAGGCTTTAAGACAATCCGCTTTGAACAAAATATTTCCGTAGAACAAAATTTTTACAGTGACAAACTATTGCTTACCTCGTTACTTCAAAATATAATAGACAATGCTATCAAATACAAAAAAGAGAACATAAATAATTCCTTTATTAAAATTACAGTGGCAGACCAAAACGGTGGTATAAGGATTATAGTTGAGGACAACGGAATTGGTATTATTGAAACCCACCAAAAAGACGTTTTCAAAATGTTTTTCCGAGCGACAGATAAAGCAAGTGGCAGCGGACTTGGACTTTATACGGTAAATCATACAATCAAAAAACTTGGCGGACACATAACACTTGACAGCAAAGAAAAAGACGGGACGACATTTACAGTGTATCTTCCAAATGAAAAAGTTGACGGACAGACAAAATAAAACCAGCTGCTAACAGCAAATAAACGTAAGCGGGCGGACGAGGGAATAAAAACATTTGTATCTTTATATAAACATTTATGCGTGTAGACACAGGAAGCTCCGAAAGCCCGCCTACGTCTATTCGCAAAACGTTAT
>JALHRL010000003.1 GCA_022841465.1 Bacteroidia bacterium
AGAAAAATCCATTTAATATACTTGTTGTTCTTTCCCTGGTGTGTTTCTTATTAATTTAATTTTATATGCTTTGCCATCGTTAGAAATTCCTCCTGCCATTGCTAATGCTTCCATAACAGTAGTATTATTATTTGTCATTGGTAAAACCTTAGCATCGCCTGCATCGCCCGGAAAAACAATAATACGTTTATTGGTAATTCGCATGTTAATAAATGGTTTTACATAATACTTCGCGTATTTTTCTTCCAGCAATTTCTCTGCTTCAATAATAGTTAAGCCTGATAACTCTACACTTCCAATTAAAGGTAATTTTGCGGTACCATCAGTTTCCACACGCGTATCAATGGTTGGGAAATTAAATAAATTAGTAGCTTCTGTTGTAACGTTTACCAACTTAAAACCTTCATTGGTTAATACACGATAACTAATAGCATCGTTAGGAGCAATCACATAACTCCTGCGACTTAATGAATCAACTAAAGTGTCGTAATTATAATCTTTTGGAGTTTTAAGCATTAAATTAGACTTAAAAACTTTACACGAAGTAAAAGCACTAATTACTAGAATAAAATAGAGAAATTTACGCATGGTACTACAAAGATAATATTTTAAATAACACAGACAAACTTACTGTATATCAGCATTTTAAGACGGATATTCTATACGTGCATGATAGATGGTTATTAAGCGTTTTTTAAAAATTTTTCTAATGAGCGTAATATCCTTGTAGGTAATATCTGCATTAATTAATTGATTTTGATTTATCTTATAATCAATTACCTTGTCTACCAAATCATTAATGGTATAAGCATCGTGCTTTTTTAAACTCCTGGAAGCTGCCTCTACTCCATCTGCTAACATTAAAACGGCTGTTTCTTTATTAAACGGAATTGGACCCGGATATTTAAAATCATCTTCGTTAATGTTTTCTGTACCCAATTCTTTTTTCTCCATCCCTAAAAAAAAGCCAACTGTTGTAGTGCCATGATGCGTTCTAATAAAATCAATTATTTGTTCAGGAAGTTTGTGTGCCTTCGCCATTTCTATCCCTTTAATTACATGATTAATTATTATTTGAGCACTTTCTTTTGGTTGCATAAGTATATGAGGGCTAACTTCTCTTGCCTGATTTTCTATAAAATAATCGGGATTGTACATTTTACCAATATCATGGTACATGGCTCCTGCTCTCACCAAAAGAGTACTCCCGCCAATATAATAAATTGCTTCTTCGGCCAAGTTAGCAACCTGTAAGGAGTGCTGAAATGTGCCCGGTACTTCTTGCGATAACTTTCTTAAAAGTGGTTGGTTTAAATCACACAATTCTAAAAACTTAAAATCGGAAACAAAACCAAACAGCTTTTCCATTAAATAAATTATTGGTGAAGCAAATAATACCAAACTACCGCTAACTACAAATGGAAAATAATTTTGTAATTTACTAATAGAAATTGCGTTATTAAAACCGATTTCATATAACACAAACAACAAAACGTAAAATAGAATAGCAACAAACGATGCGTTAATTAATTGTTGACGCTTACGCATTTCTGAAATGGAAAACAATACTCCAATACCTACAATTAATTGAATTGTTATAAATTCTAATTTATCATACACAAAAAAACTACAAAATAAAATAGAAATTAAATGCGTAAACAAGGCTGTTCTGCTATCGAAAAAAACGCGAATAATAACAGGTACTAAAACAAAAGGAATAAAAAATACAGGAATTTGATATTTGTTGAGCAAGTAAGAACAAGAAAACACCGTTAAAATGACTAAATAAAGAAAGGCTACTTGTTTATTGTGACCAAACACCACTTTTCTAAAGAAAAATAAATAAAGTAAAAGAGTTAAAGACAATACCATAACAAAACCTATTCTTCCAATTAAAATTGTGGTTAATGGTATTGTTTGCTTTTGAATCGTTTTTAAATATTTATTTATTAGTGATTTGTTTTCTTCACTTAACGTTTCTCCCTTTCTTATTATAACTTCACCTTTACTTATTATTAATTTTAAATCGGTAATACTTTGCAATAACATTTCATTATAAGAAGTAGTTTTGCTTTGATTAAAAAATAAATTTATAGTCAAGTAATCACTTAACTCCACTTCATTTAAATCGAGTTTATTATCCCTACATCTTTTTAATAATTCATCGTAAGCTTCATTTAAACTAAAAAAGTAGGAACGAAGACCTGTTTTTGCTTCCGATCCATCTAACACAACAACGGGATTATCGGATTTAAGTTCTATATTCTCAATAACGCCAACATCATAAATTTCATCCAATATTTTTTTAATTGTTTCATACTGTTTTAGATTTTTGGTTCTTAATAATTCCAACTGAGCAAGTTTCTCTTCACGTTCTTCATTATTAAAAACAAATACCGAAGGTAATTGCTTAAGAAGTATGGCTTTTTCTGATTCAATTTCCGATTCCGATTTTTTTTCAAACAAATCTTGTTCTAGAATTAAATCATCATGATTCCAAACTTTATCAAATGCGCCTAACTTTAAGTTGTGGTCAGATTCTATTGGAATTAACTTAGCAGCTATAATAGAAACAATAACTACTAATATCAATTTTAGTAATAAATTATGCTTCGCCTGTAATTTATTTAACAATTTCAAAACAATGCAAATTAATAAATGTAAGCAGGTTAAAGTGCAGATTTGGCAGATGTTATAAACATCTAGTTTTTAAAATAGATTCCAAACACCACCGGAATTTTATGCAGATTTGGTATATCGCCATTTTTCCATTCAGAAACAGTTTTACTTATAACTACTTGGTTGGGCGCAGTTAAATTAATTCCTAAACAAACTAATGTACCAGCACTTAATGTTGCAAGCAATTCATTCATTAGTGAAATATTTCTGTATGGTGTTTCAATAAAATATTGAGCCTGATTAAAGTTTTTAGATAATTGTTCCAATTCTTTAATTCTTTTTCCTCTATAAGGTTTTTCAATGGGTAAATATCCCACAAATGCAAAATTTTGTCCGTTAAAACCACTTGCCATTGCAGTTAATAGAATTGAACTTGGCCCTACTAAGGGAATTACTTTTATACCTTTATTGTGTGCAAGTTTAACAACAGAAGCACCCGGGTCGGCAATTCCGGGACATCCTGCATCGCTCATTAAACCTATATTTTTACCTTCTAAAGCAGGCTGTAGATACGCTTGTGCTTCGGTGTTATTAGTATGTTCGTTTAATAAAACAATAGACGCATTTTGAATAACAGAGTAATTGCATTTTTTTAAAAAACTTCTTGCTGTTTTTGCATCCTCGGCAATAAAATGAGTTAAACCTCTTACAATTTCCAAGTTTTGTTCAGGCATTACATAACTAAGTTCAATTTCACTTAAAGGAGTAGGAATTAAATATATTTTTCCGTTTTGCATTAGTTATACCCGCCATAATTAAACAAATCATTATAATTATTTTTTATAACGCGGCCTCTGAATTGTAAATTAAAATCTTCCAGTATTTCATTCTCAATTTCCTTATCCGTTTTTGTTTCGTTAAAATACTCTGCTACTTTCAAAATTTCAATGTCCACACTTAATTCATTGTTTTTTTGCGCCGGCACAAATGCAGACGACCAGCGCGCTACACCTAACTTGTTTTTTGGAGATTTATAAATATAAACAGTTCCTTTTTGGTATTTGTTTTGTGCTGTTATTTCTTTGTGATAAATTAAACTGTCTTTTGATTTATCAGGTAATTCATAACTGGTAAACGATAACACTTGCTTTGCAGTTTTTAAAACAGATTCAACTATTAACTGTTGAGTAGCGTACTTTTTATCAAAATACTTTTCTAAGTTTTCCTTTTTTAATTCGCTATAAAAAACGGCTCTTGTATTTGCATTTTTACTAAAATAAGTTGTTAGCGTATCATTTATAACAATACCGTTTTTTAATAATAAAACATGAACCGGCATTAAAATAGATTCGCTTTTTATTTTTGCAATTTTATCAATTACTTGCTTTACCTTTTCGTCGCTTTTATAAAAAGGAACCAATATTCGGGCAAAACTTACAATAAATGGTTGTTTATTTAACACTAAAATATCATTATACTTTGTATTTTTTACACTTTGGTTATAATCAATTGTTTCTAAATATGCTTGAAGCTGTTCAATTAACTCTTCGTTAGCTCCGGAATTATAACTATCTTTTTGATTACTGCTTTTGGCTTTACTGCTTAAACTTGCATTATATCTTTTAAACTCAGAATTGGCTTCATTTAATAATTCCGCTTTACTGTTTAATATTGCTGAAGACGGAACAATTTTACCTTTCATTAAAACACTAAGTAATCTGTAAATGGATTGATAGTACTCGTTATTTCTGGAAACCGAAAGCAAATTGGGAAAATAGTTCTTGCATAGCTCAAGCGAATCGTAAAGAACATTAAACACATCTTTCACAATCCCTTCATCTCCAACCAAAGGAGTTTCTTTTTTTACCAATTCTAAAAATGCATCGTAAGCATTTTTAGTTTTACAATATGCCAGGCCCTTTAAAATACAAATTTGTAAGTAAGCGCTATCGGTATACGTGTCGTACATTTGTTTATAAACATCCACAATTTTATCACTTCTAAAAACACCACCGCTAACAAATAACTGAGCCTTTGCATCGGAGCTGACCTTTAGAAACTTATCGCTTTTTAAAAACTGTACAAATTCATCAACGTATTCTTTTTCAAGACTAATGGAATTGGCTAAAGAGTATTCGGCTCTCTTTCTTAAGGTTGTATCAGAAGAGCTCATGTCTTCTAACAATAATTTAAACTTATTGGCAAATAAACTTACTCCAATAACTGTGTCCTTTAATTCAAATGATTCATAAAAACTTTTCGTCCAACCTTTCATTCCTAATATTGTATCAATAGGTGCTTTTACTTGATATATGGTTCCGTTTTTTACAATTATTTTAACTTTTATGGCTCTAACGGTAGCGGTATCCGTTAAAAAAAATTCGTAAATAAAAACACCGGCACTGTCTTTTTGCTGAACAGTACGCACATTCATTGTTTGAGCTTCTCCCAAATTTTTATTTACTTTCTTTAATAAATCTTCTTTTGTTCTATAATCATAATCGTTATACTTTTCGTAAAATATTTCAACGTACTCGTGATTGGAAGGAGAGTAATAATTTTTACTTTTCGTGAAATAATCGTACTCATAGGGGTTTGCTTTTTTAGGTTTGGCACCGGCTTTTATTTCTTCATATACTTTTTTGTATTCATCGTAAAATTTTCCGGAAGCAGAAGTTGAAACTTCATCCATTGCAGAAAAAAACAGGTCGTTATCATTAATAAGTTTTATTTCATTCAGATGTTTAAAATCTGTAAGTGTAAATGAATTGTAAAAATCGTTACTATAAGATATTTCATTACCGCCAACGCTGTATACCAAATAATAATGAATTCCTTTAATATAAACCTTGCCTAACATTTTTTTACCAAGCGTATTTGTGCCGCTAAAGTAAATACACGGCAATTTTTGCTCATTCCTTAATTCAAACTTTTGATTATTTTCAAATTTAAAATTACGCAAGGTATAAGAGGCCAACTTGTTTAATTCAAAACTATCTTCCTCCAAATAATAAAAATCATTATACACTGCATGTTTTACACCATAAAAAGTTTCTTTTAGTTTATCAAAGGCAATTAAATCTTCTACCAAGCCGGTTGCACCTACATAATCGTTTTTACCATAACTATATTCAGCCGGTACTTTTACAGTAAAGCCTTTTGTTTGAGGCTCAAAAGTAGTATTGGCTGTGTTTTCTTTTTTAAATTTTATAGAGTTAAAAAACCGTTTACCGTCTGATGTGTTTACAAATTCATTTCTACCACCCAACTTAAACAAAATTAATTCCACATCAGTAAAATAAATATGGTATCGTTGTAAATCGCCACGCATTGTTTTGTTTACAATATCATAGCCGGAAATTCCTGAATTATTTATTTCTTTTTTACTTATTATTTTTCCCGGAATATTTTCAAAAAACAAACTATCAACCGATTGAGAAATTTTAATGGCACTTAAATTATTTAAGGCGGCATTTGTTCTAATTCTGGCAATATTATAAAAATTGCCATTTACCATATCGGCATTTATGTAATATTTAATATTATCATAATTCATTATCTGTGTAAGTTTACCGGGAACATCCACAGAAAATAATGAATCGCTTACATAATTTTTTTCAAAAACAACCGGTTTTGTTATTTTATCTATTTTATCTTTTTCCTTCGCCGATTTTTTTGATTTTCCGGGCATAATTGGTTCTACCTTATACCCTTTCATTCGCAACATTTCAATAACTCCCTTTTCGCCTGGCAAATGCGCTGCACCTACACCACTAAATAAAGATTTTCCGGATTTTAAAATAGAATCTATTGAATTTACAAAGTACACATTGCGTTCATGCAGTAGATACTTCTGCATGTTTTTACTGTCAGATAATTTACTTAAACTATCCAGTACATCTAAATTACCTTGCCTGTATGCATCTTCAATTTTCTCAAAATAACTATACCGCCCATAAGTGTTATAATCTTCATTAACTGCGCCCTCTTCTTCAAATTCAGAATCGGGTAATGCAGCAAGTTTCGCTTGTATTTCCGCTTTTTTAAAATCTTCTAAGCTTACAATTTGCTTGTTAAGTTTAGCCGCTGCCTGAAAAATAAACAAATCTATGTAGGTATTTTCCTGAAAATTTTCGCGGGAGGTATTGTGGCGGTATAATAAACCATTGATAATATCAGGGTCAAAACTTAAAATACTTTTATAAACCTGTTTATCGGGAAATCTAATTCCGAAAACACTCTTATAAAAATTTCCGCTGTACGGATTAAAAATACCCACACCACTGGCTTTACCAAGTTCACCCATTAACTCCATATTATTAAGCCAATCTGCAGGATTTGTTTCTAATCCAACAACCTCCGAATATTTTAAAGCTTCAAAAAACTGATCAGACAGGTGATACGCTACTCGATTACTTACATGCATGGTTCCATATAAATATCCTTCTTTTTTTATACCATTTCCACTAATTTTCCATAAAAGTGAAGGATATTTTAATTGACTTTGCGCTAATAAAAAAGTAGACAGTATAAAAAAAGCTATTAATAAACGAAATTTCATCATAGATAAGTTAAACTTAAGCAAAATTTTTGATTTTATTATGTATTACTGTAATGCCGAAAAATTTATTAGTTACCAAAAATTTTACCCGGATTAAGTATTTCATTGGGATCGAAAACCTTTTTAATATTTCGCATTAAATTTAATTGGTGTTCGGGGAAAATAATAGGCATATACTTCTGTTGAACCAATCCTATCCCGTGTTCCCCGCTAATTGTTCCGCCTAACTTTTTACACAATTGAAATATTTCAGTGATTCCCTTGGGTAAATCTTCTTCCCATGTTTTATCGCTTAGATCACCTTTTATAATATTTACATGTAAGTTCCCATCGCCTGCGTGTCCGTAACAAACCGATTGAAAACCATATTTTTTACCAATTTCTTTTACACCATTTAATAATTCCGGCAATTCGGCTCTGGGCACAACCGTATCTTCCTCTTTGTAAACAGAATTACTTTTTACTGCCTCCCCAACTTTTCTCCTAATTTTCCATAAGGCATTTTTTTGTTCGGCACTATCAGCAAACAACACTTCATCCGATTCATGCAACTGCATTATTTCAGAAATTTTCTCACAATCTTGCATCAAAACATCCATGTTATTTCCATCTAGTTCAATTAACAACAAGGCTTGCCATTGCGGTTTTATTTCAAAATTAAGTTCGCCGCTAAATTTAGCACTCCAATCAATAGCATCTTTTTCCATAAACTCCATGGCGCTGGGAGTAATTCCGTTTCTAAAAACAGCCCCAACCGATTCGCAAGCTTTAACCGCACTATTAAAAGGCACAAGCATTAATAAATCGTGCTTAGGTAAAGGAATAAGTTTAAAAACAATTTTAGTTACAATTCCTAAGGTACCTTCGCTACCCACCATTAAATGAGTAAGATTATAACCTGTAGAATACTTTAAGGTATTGGCTCCTGTCCAAATAACATCACCATTCGCTAAAACCACTTCTAGATTTAAAACATAATCACGGGTTGTTCCGTATTTAACTGCTTTTGGTCCGCCGCTGCTATGCGCAATATTGCCTCCTAAGCTGCAACTGCCCCAACTTGCCGGATCTGGAGGATAAAACAATCCCAACTTTTTTACTTCTTCCTGAAAAACATAATTTATAAGCCCCGGTTCAACAGTTGCTTGTAAGTTACGTTCATCTATCTTTATAATTCTGTTTAATTTTTCAAGACTTAAAACTACTCCACCCATAACAGGAAGTGCCCCTCCACTAAGCCCAGTGCCTGCGCCGCGAGTAGTAACTGGAATTTTATTTAGGTTACAATGACTTAAAATGGCGGAAATTTTCTCTACGCTATCCGGGCGAACAACTACTTCCGGTTGATACACCAAGTCTTCTGTTTCATCAGATGAATAAGGAAGCAATTTATCTTTATCGGTAAAAACATTGTCTTTGCCGGCTACAGAAATTAAAAAATCTAATGTTATTGACGTTACCTTGTTATAATCTACCTTCATTTACAGGAAATTTAACGGTTAAAGTTACTAATATTGAAGTTTATCAAAAGGAAAGAAAATTAATTTTTAACCGTGTTTATCAACATTCATACGCACGAACAAATTTACGATGCCCAAGTTGAATTGGTAAACTTGTTTATTCAAAAGGCCGACAGAACAAATCTGTACTCCTATGGCATACATCCGTGGTATATTGATGAAGATTATAAAACTGCCTTAAACAGGTTAAGTGAAATTGCAAAAGAAAGGCGATGCATTGCTATAGGCGAATGTGGTTTAGATAAATTAAGCAAAGTGCCTTTTGATTTGCAGCAAGAAGTTTTTGTTGAACAAATTAAAATTGCCAATGAAATAGGTAAGCCGCTAATTATTCATTGCGTAAAAGCCTTTAATGAATTAATTAATTGCTTAAACCTTAATGATAATCAAGTACCTGTTATAATTCATGGCTTTAATAATAACGAAAATATTGCACGTATATTACTTGATTTTGGTTGCCATTTCTCCTTTGGGAAAGCATTATTGGGATATGACAGTAATGCCGCCAAAGCTTTAAAATCAGTAGGAAGAAAACGGTTTTTTTTAGAAACCGACGATTCGGATATTACCATTAAATACATTTATAAAAAAGCGGCAGAAATTTTAGGTGTTTCAATTGATGTGATACAAATTCAAATGGAGGAAAATTTTAAGGAAGTATTTAAAATGGACCCTGCCATAAAAATGAAATAAAACATGGATACACAATGGATGGAAAGAACCAAGCTGTTGGTGAAAGATAAAGGTTTAGAAAAATTAATGAATGCGCACGTATTGGTAGTGGGCTTAGGCGGCGTTGGCGGTTATGCAGCCGAAGCAATTTGCAGAGCAGGCGTAGGTAAAATGACCATTATAGATGGGGATACCGTTGACCCAAGTAATCGCAACAGGCAAATTCAAGCATTATCTTCTACACACGGTAAAAACAAAGCCGATTTAATGTATGAACGATTAAAGGACATAAATCCTGATTGTGATATTACGGCCATTAATAAATTTCAAACTCCGGATGATATGAAGGAGTTTTTGAAACAAAAGTTTACCTATATCATAGATGCTATTGATAGCATATCTCCCAAATTATATTTAATACAAACCGCTTATTATAATAACCAAAGGATTATTTCAAGTATGGGAGCAGGTGGTAAAATGGATCCTACCCAGCTAAAAGTGGTAGATATTAAAGACACCCACACATGTCCCATGGCTCAATACGTAAGGAAACGCTTAAGGTATATGAATATTTACAAAGGTGTAAAATGCGTAATAAGCACAGAAAACCCAGCAAAGTTTTCTATTATGCATACCGATGGTAGCAAGTTTAAAAAATCGGCGTACGGAACCATTTCATACCTGCCTGCAGTATTTGGATTAACCTGTGCCTCTGTAGTAATAAGAGATATTACAGGGTGGAAAGAAATTAAGGGGGCTATAAAAAAGGAGAAAAAGTAATTTTCTCTAAGGAAAACTCCTTTAAAACTTCTATTCTCTAAGAGGGAAAATCTATTTAAAACGGTTGAAAACGAAATTCCCTTGGTTTAGGGTTGTTCAAAACTCACAAACAATTATTTAAGAAGTGCTGAGTACAATTGTTTGTTTGTATTAAGGAATATTATATATTTGTTTCTATATATATAAAATTAACCCTATGGCAAAAAAACCAGCAAAAAAAGCAGCGAAGAAAAAAGTTGTAAAAAAAGCAACTAAAAAAGCTGCACCTAAAAAAGCTGCAAAAAAAGCAGCAAAAAAAGTAGTTAAGAAAAAAGCAGCAAAACCTGCTAAGAAAAAAACTGCAAGAAAACTTAACCCGGCATTAATGACGCCTTACACTCCAAGTGCGGCATTAGGAGAAGTAGTAGGTAACAAACCATTACCACGTAGCCAAGTTGTAAAAAAACTTTGGGTTTACATTAAAGCAAATAAATTGCAAGACACTAAAAACAAACGTATGATTAATGCTGATGATAAATTAAAAGCAATTTTCAACGGAAACAAACAAGTTTCTATGTTTGAAATGGCTAAATTTATTTCTAAGCACTTGAAATAATAAATTAGTTTTTACTAATTAAAAGGCATCTTTCGCAAGATGCCTTTTTTATTTAATATGGTTTTTCTTTGAACTTTACATCCCAAAAAATTAAACAACAATATCTTATTTGCGTTTTAACTGCATATTAACTTTATAGTGAATAGAAGCATCATTTCAATTAAAAAATCATTTTCATAAGGCAATTTGATGTTTTATACATTAGAAAAATAAAAAAGCCTCATCGATTTTGATGAGGCTTTAGATTTATTTATAATAAATTACTTCAACTTAAATGCTGCTTTTACTTTAGCAACATAATCTAATTTTTCCCAGGTAAACAACTCCACTTTCATTGATTTCGCTTTTCCATCAGGGGTTTTAAATGTTTTTGTAACTGTTTCGTTTTTACGTCCCATGTGCCCGTACGCAGCCGTCTCGCTGTACATTGGGTTACGTAATTTTAAACGTTGCTCAATAAAGTATGGGCGCATATCAAACACCTTTTCAACAATCTTTGCAATTTCTCCGTCTGTCATTTTTACTTTTGCGGTGCTATAGGTATCAATAAAAATACCCATTGGTTTAGCAACCCCAATTGCATACGAAACCTGAACTAATACTTCAGAACAAACACCTGCTGCCACTAAATTTTTAGCGATATGACGTGTTGCATAAGCTGCTGAACGGTCTACCTTACTTGGATCTTTTCCTGAAAACGCACCACCACCGTGTGCGCCTTTTCCTCCGTAAGTATCTACAATAATTTTACGTCCGGTTAATCCTGTATCGCCATGCGGACCACCAATAACAAATTTACCGGTTGGGTTAATGTGATAGTTTATTTTATTATTGAATAAATGAGCGTAACGTGCATACTTTTTCTTCACGCGAGGAATTAAGATATCAATCATATCTTTCTTAATCTTTGCTAACATTTTTCCTTCTGAATCAAAATCATCGTGTTGTGTAGAAATTACAATAGCGTCAATTCGTACCGGTTTGTTGTTATCATCATACTCTAAAGTAACTTGAGATTTCGCATCGGGGCGTAAATACTTAATTTCTTTATTTTCTCTACGTAAAGCAGCTAACTCAATTAAAATACCATGTGCTAAATCTAGTGCTAATGGCATATAGTTAGGTGTTTCGTTGGTTGCATAACCAAACATCATGCCTTGGTCGCCTGCTCCTTGGTCTTCTTTTTTCTTGCGCTCAACTCCTTGATTAATATCTTGAGATTGTTCGTGAATGGCTGAAAGCACTCCGCAAGAATTAGCCTCAAACATATATTCTGCTTTTGTATATCCAATTTTACGAATCACTTGGCGTGCAATTTCCTGAACATCTAAATAGGTTTTTGATTTTACTTCACCTGCCAACACTACCTGCCCTGTTGTTACCAATGTTTCACAGGCAACTTTAGAAGTTGAATCGAAAGCAAGAAAATTATCAATAAGTGCATCAGAAATTTGATCAGCTACTTTATCCGGGTGTCCTTCTGACACAGATTCTGAGGTAAATAAATAACCCATTTTGTTTTAATTTTAAGATTAATAATTAATAAGATTTCAAATGTAAAAGAATTAAGGCAATATCAAAAATTATTTTGCCTCAAGTATAGAAAACTCGTACGATTCCATGATTTGGTTACATAAAAGTTTTTTGCATGCTTCATCCACTTTCGCTGATGCAGCGTCTTTAGATGCAGCTTCAATTTCTAAACTTATATGTTTACCAATTCTTACGTTTTCTATTTCAGGTAAGCCAAGGTTTTTCATTGAACCTGTAACTGCTTTTCCTTGTGGATCTAGTAGTGCTTTTAAGGGCATTACATCTATTTGTGCTATGTATTTTGGCATAATATTTAAATGAAGTGCTAAATTAGTAAGTTAAAGGCAATTTAAAAACCCCTGCATTTAAATATGTTTATAATTAACTTATTTGGTTAATTACTTTGTTGGGAGGGTTTACTCGTTATATTTTGAACTACAGACAAAGCTACATAGGAAAGAATTACCAATGTAAGTCCGCTATACTGAAAAATCACAATCCAAAGGATGCTAAACAGAATTAAAAGGTATCTGTATTCATTTCCTTTCCAAGCAAAGTTTTTAAATTTTAGGGCAATTAAAGGTAATTCAGCAACCATTAAAAACGACATAATAATTGATAAACCAATTAATACATATGGCTGAATGAGATAATGAATAATTTGATGATTTCTGATATCAAATTGTGTATCCCAATTTACAATTAACGGAATAGAACAGAAGAAAATAGCATTTGCAGGTGTTGGTAAGCCAATAAATGATTCGGTTTGTCTGCTATCATTATTAAACTTTGCCAATCGTAAAGCAGAAAAAACAGGAATAATTAAAGGTATAAACATTAACCATTGTTGCTGATAAAAGAATTTAAAATCTTCGTGATGTTCTAAATAACCAATTTGCAACATTTTATATACAACAAATCCGGGTACCAATCCAAAGGTTACCATATCTGCAAGACTATCTAAATCTTTCCCTATTACTGATGCAACATTTAGTTTTCTGGCGGCAAAACCATCAAAAAAATCACAAATGGCAGCAACTCCAACCAGGTAGGCTGCCCAAATTAAATTTCCGTCAAGTGTTTGAGTTAATGCTAAACAACCGCAAATTAAGTTGCAACTTGTAATAGCGTTTGGGATATACTTTTTAATACTCATCTTAAATTGTATTGTACCACTAATTTAAGAAAATAATTCAAGTTTTAAAATTTAGCAAGCGAATTTGACACTTCTTCCCAACTCTTTAATTCTATTTCTAATCTTCTTTTAAGTTGGTTGTAGTTGCTAAAGAAATCTTTATCGTTCATTAAACTTTCATAGCGACTAGCATCAGATAACTGCAAATCAGCATTCTTTATTTCTGTTTCCAGCTTTTCAATGGTTTCTTCCACCTTTTTAAGCTTGTTTTGTAATTGCTTTTTCTCAAAATCGTTAGTGCTTGATTCTTGTTTTTTAACCTTCACTTCCGGATTTACAACTTCTACTTTTTTCTTTTTATCTAAATCCAATTCATTTAAACGTTCTACCTTGCGTAACTGCATAAATTCTTCAATATCGCAAAGATGTTCACGTACTTTTCCGTCTCTAAATTCAAATAAACGATTACAAATTCCTTTCATAAAATCACGGTCGTGGCTAACCATAATCACCGTTCCTTCATAATCCATTAAGGCGCTTTTCAATACTTCTTTACTTTTTATATCTAAGTGATTAGTGGGTTCATCTAACAACAACAAATTATACGGCTCTAACAAAAGTTTACACAATGCTAAACGTCCACGCTCTCCTCCGCTTAATACTTGCACTTTTTTATCTATGTCTTCTCCGCCAAATAAAAAGGACCCCAGTATTCCTCTCACCTGTTTTCTAACTTCACCTACTGCTAACTCATCAATGGTTTCAAATACCGTTTTCTTAGTGTCTAATTTTTCTTCCTGATCTTGCTCAAAATACCCTAATAAAACACTGTGCCCTAACTGCACAGTTCCTTCAAAATCTGTTTTACGTGCAATCATTTTCATCATGGTACTTTTTCCTTCACCGTTTCTTCCCACAAAACCAATTTTTTCACCTTTGGTAATAATAAAACGTGCCTCATCAAAAATACGTTTTGGCCCGTAAGCTTTACCCGCATTTTCAACTGTTAATACAATTTTACCGCTATGGGCAGGCTGAGGAAAACGAAAACGAATAACAGAACTATCTAAATCATCTACCTCTACCTTTTCCATCCTGTCTAATTTTTTAATTAACGATTGTGCAAAAGATGCCTTGCTTGCTTTTGCACGATATTTATCAATTAAAACTTCGGTTTGATTAATAATTTTTTGTTGATTTTTTGCGGCGTTTTCTTGTTGTTCAATGCGCTCTTTTCGTAAAATTAAATACTTAGAATAATTTGTTTTGTAATCGTAAATTTTTCCGTTCACAATTTCAATGGTACGACCGGTTACGGTATCTAAAAATGTTTTATCGTGGCTTATTAAAATTACAGATCCAGGAAAAGTTTCCATAAATTCCTCTAACCAAAAAATAGCTTCAATATCTAAGTGGTTGGTTGGCTCATCTAACAACAAAATATCAGGTTTTTGTAAAAGCAATTTTGCCAATTCAATACGCATTCTCCAACCACCGCTAAATTCAGAAGTTTGACGCTCAAAATCTTTTCGCTCAAAACCTAATCCTCTTAATATTTTCTCAATTTCTTCGTTTTTATTTCCTGCACCAATAATATCTAACCGTGTATAAATTTCTGTTTGCTCTTCAATCAACTTCATGTAGCCATCACTTTCATAATCTGTTCTGGTTTCAAGTTGATGATTAATTTCTTCTAATCGTTTCTCTAATTGTTGTATTTCCTGAAATGCAGTTTCTGTTTCTTCAAACACCGTTCTTCCGTGTTGGTGAATCATATCTTGAGGTAAATAACCAATACGCACACCTTTGGGGCAAGAAATTTCTCCTTTAGTAGGGTTTTGCTCTCCTGCTAATAATTTAAGCAAGGTACTTTTTCCGGCACCGTTTTTTCCGGCCAATCCAATTCTATCTTTGGGATTAATTAAAAATGAAATATTCTCGAATAAGTTATATCCGCCAAAAGAAACCGTTACTGAATTTATTGAAATCATAAGGGCGCAAAATTACAAAATTAAGTTCAATTTAAAAGGGAGAATACGGTTTAAATGCAGTAAAAATGAGCTTTTAACTATGAAAAGTTGCGAACGGGGTAATATCTAAGCCTGCAAATTCTTTATTTAAATACTTGAAATAAGCCGTAATTCCTATCATTGCGGCATTATCTGTACAATACTCGAATCGAGGAATAAACGTTTGAATACCCAATTCATCCTCCATATCTTTAACCCTTTTCCTTAATTCTGAATTAGCTGAAACGCCACCTGCAATGGCCAATTGATTTATTGAGGTATTTTGAATGAGGGTTACCGTTTTTTTTAATAATTGGTTTACCAAATGATGTTGAATGGAGGCGCAAATATCTTTTAAATTTTGTTGAACAAAATCAGGGTTTTTAGAAGTTTCTTTTTGAATGAAATACAAAAAGGCTGTTTTTATGCCGCTAAAACTAAAATCGTAACCGGGTAATTTTGAATCGGGAAACTTATACTTAAAACAATCTCCTTCTTTTGCGTATTTATCAATTAATGGCCCGCCCGGATACGGTAAACCCAAAATTTTCGCTGCTTTATCAAATGCCTCTCCAATTGCATCATCAATGGTTTGCCCTAATACATCATACGAAAAATGGCTATTTACCTGCACCAATTGTGTATGCCCGCCGCTTACCGTTAAACAAATAAATGGAAAATCCGGTTTTTTTTGCTCTTCCTCTTTAATAAAATGCGCCATGATGTGTGCCTGCATATGATTCACTTCAATTAAAGGAATGTTTAATGAAAGCGACAATGATTTTGCAAAATTTAAACCTACCAATAAACTCCCCATTAAGCCTGGACCTCTGGTTACGGCAATAGCGTTAATTTGAGAAAGTGAAACTTTTGCTTTTTTTAAGGCGGCCTCTACCACCGGAACAATGTTTTTTTGATGATCTCTGCTGGCCAACTCCGGAACAACCCCACCGTATTGCTCATGAATACTTTGATTAGCAGTAACATTACTTAAAACTTTTTCATTGCACAATATAGCACACGAAGTGTCGTCGCAACTACTCTCAATTGCTAAGATATAAGTGTTTATATTTTGCATTTTTTCAGATTTAAGACCCCTAATTTTCCTTAACTTAGTTGGTTATCCAATGCGTAAAGTTACAAGAATAATCTTAAAAAGTGTACTGTATTTTTCTGCAGCATTATTGCTACTGTCAACTGTACTTGTACTTTTAGCGCGCACCTCTTCCTTTCAAACATGGCTTGCTCAAAAAGTCACCAACTATTTAAGTGAAGAATTACATACCGACATAAAAATTGAGAAAGTTGAAATTTTATTTTTTAAAGAAATTCATTTAAAAAATATTTTTATAGAAGATAAAAATAAAGATACACTATTAAGTGGGGGTGACTTAAAAGTGTTGTTGAACACGTTTGATTACAAACATCAAAAAATAGACATTAACAATATTATTCTATCGAATGTAAAAACACGTTTGATAATTAATAAAAACGATAGTGTTTTAAATTTTCAACATTTGATTGATTATTTTACAGGAGAAGAGAAATCTAATGACACTACTGGAGCTAAGTGGGATATTATATTTAACGACTTAACACTTGATAATGTAAACTTTATATACAAAAACGAAAATAAAAACCAGAAAATAACTCCTTCTTTAAATTACAATAACATTAATTTAAAAAACATTAGCGGAACTTTTTCAAATATAAAATTAGATTCCGGAACGTACAGATGTTCTATTGAAAAACTAAGTGCCCAAGAACAAAGCGGATTTATTCTTAATAATTTAACCACCAATGCTAAATTTGGTGAAGAACAATTGCTTTGTGAAAATTTAGTTATTTACACCCCGGGAACAAGTATTAATGGAAAGTTAAATTTCAAATATGATTCGCTGAGTGCTTTTAATGATTTTATAAACGAAGTGTACATGGATATTTACTTTAATGAAAAAAGTAAAGTTGATATTAAAGATATTGCATCATTTGCTGAAGATCTGCAAGGCTTAGAAGACACCTTGAAGATTTCAGGGAATGTAAAGGGATACGTTAGTCAACTTCAATTAAATCAAATTGACATTTCATATTTAAAAAATACAGGTTTTAAGGGCGACCTGGCCATAACAGGACTGCCGGATATAAATAATAGTTATTTGCATTTCGATTCAAAAAAACTATCTACTTCTTATTCCGATTTAACTCAAATACCAAACTTCCCATTTAACAAAGGAGATAAACTTAAAATACCAAAAGAACTTGCCGGTTTAGGTACTATAACCTATTCCGGAAAATTTGATGGATTGATTAACGATTTTACTACATATGGTTTAATTAAAACAGGGCTAGGAAGCTTTAAAACCGATTTATTTGTTAGAACAGGAAAAAAAGAAGATGATATTGAATACTCGGGTAAATTAGAAACAAGCAAATTTAATTTAGGTGCTTATGCCAAAAACAGCATGCTTGGTACTTTAAATATGAAAGTTAAAATTAATGGTAAAGGAATTAGCATAAACAAAATAAATGCAAAATTTGAAGGAGTTATAAATAGTTTAACCTATAACAATTACAACTACTCTAAAATAAAAATTGACGGAAGTTTTGCTAACAAATCATTTAATGGGGTATTAGTGAGCGAAGACCCTAATGCAGACTTTGATTTTAATGGCACCATTAACTTTACCAATAAAATGCCGCAAATGGATTTTATTTCTACAGTTAATAATTTTGATTTACAAAAATTAAATTTTACAAAAGAAAAAGCCGAACTCTCTACACAAATACTTATTAATTTATCGGGTGATAATTTAAACAACCTTACAGGTGATATAAATTTTGATAACACCTTTTATAAAAACATAGATAAAACTTACAAAATAAGCACCTTTGATTTAAAACTAGAACAAGAGCAATTGCCCAAACACATTCGTTTAACGTCTAATTACTTTAATTTAGACGTGAACGGAGCTTTTGATTTTACCAATTTACCCTTAGTCTTTAATCAGGTTATGCATGCTTACTATCCAACATTCTTCGAAAAAAATAAAGGAAAAATAATTTATCAAGACAATTTCACATTTAAGTTAACAATTAAAAAATTTGATATTATAAATGAATTATTTATCAAATCACTTAAGGTAAGCCCAGCATCAGTTATCTCGGGTGAATTAAATGCCTCTAAAAATCTTGTAAACTGTAATCTTAAATCGGGCTTAATAGAAATTGGTTCCATTAAGTTTAATACTAACACCCTTGAATCCTATTCTCAAAACAACAAAATAAACCTGGTTTTTAAAAGCAATTTTATACAGCTAACAGATAGTGTTCGACTACCAAATTACTTTATGTATTTCGTTTCAAAAGATTTAGATACTAAATACAACGCTGAATGGAATAATAATTTAACACCAAACTCATCTGGACAAATAAAAGGGCGAATTGCCTTTAAGAAAAACCAGGCTACCTTTTTTTATGATAATTTTAATATAACTGTAAAGGATACTACTTGGCAACTAATAACAGCTAATCCAACATTGCTTGATAGCACAGGAGCTATTGTAGTTAATCCGCTTTACTTTATAAATAAAGACCAATCTATCAATATAAACGGTGTAATATCTAACAATAAAACAGATTCAGTAAATCTGGCAGTAAATAATTTAATGTTACGTCAATTTAATCCGTTAATAGAACAATATAATTTAAAAATGGAAGGTTATTTAAATGGCAACATTCGGTTAACCAAAGGAGCAGACAGTAGCTTAACATTAAACAGTTTTCTTGACTTAACTAAATTTAAATTTAATGATAATTTAATAGGTGAATTAGTATTAAAAGCAGATTATTTGCCAAAAGAAAAAATATTATTGTTAGATGGCTATACCTCAATGGGATTACAAGATGAATTTGGCAGGGAGGTTAAAAATATTTCATTTAACGGTAATTATAACACCACAAAAAAAGAAGAATCTATTAATATAGATTTTAAAGCCAATCCCATGAATTTAAAATTACTGAATCCGTTTTTAACAGATATTTTAACTATAAAAAGTGGCTTTGCAAACGGCGAAGGTAAAATACACGGTACGCCAAGTAATATTTTAATAGATGGTGCGCTTAAAATTTTTAAAAGTGAAATTAAAGTTGATTATACAAATGTTAGTTACAACATAACAGGAGGTATAGAAATTATGCCGGATCAAATTAGATTTTCGGATTTATTAATGACGGAAGCTAACTTAAAATCAGCCCCGCAAGGAACCATCAATGGGAATATCTTTCATAGCAATTTTAAAAAAATGCAAATAGATTATGATGTTACCTATAGAAACATGTTGCTTTTAAATACAACAGAAAAACAAAATCCTTCCTTTTATGGGAAAATTTATGGTAGCGGTAATATTGGTGTTTGGGGCTTCTTAAATAATATTTACATGCAAGTAAGGGATACCACAAGAAAAGCTTCGAAATTTATTTTACCATTAGATGGGCCTGAAGAAATTTCAGACAATGACTTTATACATTTTGTAAAGCTAGATACTACACACAAAGAAGAAAAGAAACCTATAACCGGATTTAATTTAGATTTGAACATTGTTGCTACACCTGAATTAGCTACTCAAATTATTTTTGACAGAGCAACAGGTGATGCTATTAATGTAGTAGGAAACGGGGAAATTAAAATGCTCATAAATACGTTAGGTAAATTTGATATGGTAGGAAATTATATCATTACAAGCGGAGATTATAATTTTAGTTTAGAAAAAGTAATAAATAAAAAATTTGATATAGATGCCGGAAGTTCTATTGTTTGGAGTGGAAGCCCTTACAATGCAGATATAGATATTGTTGCCAGTTACAGGCAAAGAGCATCCATTGCGCCATTAATAAATGATATTACCGGTGAATACAAAAACAGAACACCGGCCTATTGTAAACTTAAAATGAAAAATAAATTATTAAATCCCGATATTTCATTTGCACTTGAGTTCCCTTCAATAGCAGATAATGTTCGTTCACAAATTAACAGCGTGCTTACAGATGAGCAAGAATTAAACCGACAAGTATTTTCGTTTTTACTTTTTAGAAGTTTTGTTCCGCCTTTAATTTACAACACCTCAGGTGGTGGCGTTACGGCAGGTAGCGCAGCAGCTTCAACCGGAAGCGAGATGCTTAGTAACCAGTTAAGTAATATGCTTGGCGGTATGGTAGGTAATTTTGATAAAGATTTACAAGTTGGCCTAAACTATAGAGCCGGAAGCAGAACCAATTCAGATGAAGTTTTAATTAACGTAAATAAAAACTTTTTTGATGATAAACTAACTGTAGATGGAAATTTTGGAGTAGGTAATAGCAATACCGGAACTAAAAATTACATTGGTGATGTGAATATTGAATATAAACTAAGTAAAGATGGTAGATATAAACTAAAGGGCTTTAACAGAACCAATGATAATACCCAGCTAATAACAACAGGTGGACTTTATACCCAAGGAGTGGGTTTCTTCTTTAGAGAAGAATTTGACAGCTTTAGTGAACTGTACAAACGTTACTTAAAAAAAATAAAAGGTGATAAAAAATAAAGCATACCGTATTCTTATTTTGTTTTTTTTGCTTTTTCACATAGTAAATTGCCAGAATATTGATTATAAAATTTTAAAAACTATAAACGGAAAAGACAGGCCTGTTTGGGATAAAATAAATGAGGGCATTTCATTTTCTGCATATCCGGCAATGCCTTTAACCATTGGAGGCGTTTGGGTTTATGGTTTTAGAAATGATGATAACGAAATGATGCGTAATGCTTACAAAACTACAATTGCAATTACTTTAGCAAATAGCATTAGTTTAGGAATGAAAGCCGGCTTTAAAAGAGAGCGACCTTTTGTAACGTATCCAAACGAAATTACCCAACGTACACATGCCGGCCCCTTGTCTTTTCCGAGCGGACATACTACTGCCGCATTTGCTACAGCAACATCATTATCATTAAGTGTAAAAAAATGGGAAATTGCGGTACCTGCTTATTTATATGCCGGTTTAGTTGGCTACTCTAGAATGCGGTTAGGGGTACACTACCCTTCTGATGTTTTAGCAGGCGCCTTAATTGGAATTGGAAGTGGTTTGCTGGTTTGGAAAATAGATAAATTAATCAGGAAATAGAATTCAAAAATTCTATTGTTACTTCATAAATATAATCCAATTCACTTTCTTGAATACAATACGGTGGAATAAAATAAATAATATTTCCAAGAGGACGCATTATAATTCCTTTTTCTAAAAAGTATTCGGGTATTTTTACAGCTGCTTTATTTAAGTAATGGGTTTCCTCATCCGTTAATAACTCAATAGCAAAAATAGTTCCCATCATTTTAGCAGATTTGCAGGCTTTTTGATGTATTACTTTGTTTAAAAACTCAGTGTGTTTGATTTCTATCAGCTTAATTTTCGTCCATGTTTCATCCTTCTCCATTAAATCTAAACTTGCCAAAGCCGCAGCGCAAGAAGTAGGATTTCCGGTGTAACTGTGTCCGTGAAAAAATGTTTTGGTTCTGTCATCGCTTAGATATGCATCATAAATTTTTTGTGAGCACGAAGTGAGTCCTAATGGAAAATACCCCCCCGTTAATCCTTTCGATAAACAAACGATATCCGGTTTATTTTCCATATAATCGGATGCAAAAAATTTCCCGGTTCTTCCAAATCCTGTCATTACCTCATCAGCAATAGTAAGAATGTTATTTTCTTTAGTAAAGCCCAATAAATCATCTAACAAATTTGCCTCATACATTTGCATACCTGCTGCACCCTGTACTAAAGGTTCGTAAATAAAACCCGCAATGTTATGGTTTTTATTCCAATCGGTAATTACTTCTTTAATTTGTTCGATATTTTCTTTAGTTGGTAAAGGAATATGCGCTACACTAAACAATTGGTTTTCAAAAGCGTTATTAAACACATTGCGCGCACCTACACTCATTCCTCCAAATGTATCACCGTGATAAGCATTTTCAAAAGCAATAAAAATAGATTTTGGTGTTCCTTTATTATGCCAGTACTGAAACACCATTTTTAATGCAACTTCTACGGCAGTTGAGCCATTATCAGAAAAAAACACTTTGTTTTGGTTTTTTGGTAAATGCATCAAAATTCTTTCAGAAAGATCAACAGCGGGCTCATGTGTAAAGCCGCTAAAAATTACGTGTTCAAAAGATTGTAACTGTTCTGTAATTTTTTTTGTTATGTATGGATGCGTATGCCCGTGTAAATTAACCCACCAACTGGAAATAACATCCATGTATTTTTTTCCATTAGAATCGAAATAATATAAGCCTTCTGCTTTTTTAACTACAATATTATCACTTGCTTCTTTTAAATGTGTAAAAGGATGCCAAACAAAATCTTTATCTTTTTTTTGAATGCTCATTAAAATAAACTTAAATCAATTTGCTTTGCTAAGTCGTATACAACTTTTTTAGAAATACCATTTAATGCCTGAAACCTAGCTAAAACAGGAACATTGGCATACTCAACAATAGATTTTTCGGCTAGGGGATGGAAATTTCCGTTTAAAACAATTCCTTTTAATAAATAATTATTTTTTATTAAATAATCAATTGTAAGCAAAGTATGATTAATGCATCCCAAATATTCTCTTACTACCAAAATAATTTCAGCATCTAAATGTTTCACCAAATCAATTATGTATTCTTTTTCATTTAACGGAACCAACAAGCCACCCGCACCTTCTATAATTAAATTTTTATTGGTGCTTTTAGGCAATACAATTTTTTCTAAATCAATCGTTTCATGTTCACAAAAAGCAGCAATATGTGGCGAAGCCGGTTTTTCATACGAATAAATTTCTTTATGAATTACAGATTCCTCATTGCTAATTAATTGTTGAATTATACCATTATCAGTTCCATCGGTATTACCGGTTTGCACGGGTTTCCAATAATCGGCGTTTAAAGCTTCTACCAAAACAGCCGAACAAAAAGTTTTTCCAACATCTGTGCTTATACCTGTTACAAAATAACGTTTCATGTGTACTATTTGCTATTTCTTATTTTATTGTAATAAACTAATTAAAATGTTTATTTCTTCTTTTGTATTAAATGAGTGCAAGCATATTCTTATACGCTCGCTTCCTTCTTTAACAGTAGGGCTTTTTACCGCTTTTACCAATATGCCTTTAATTAACAATTGTTTTTCCAAATCAGAAACTTTGGTATTTCCTTCAACAACTAAACACTGTATTGCACTTTTACTATTAATTAAGGATGTTAATTTTTTTGCTTCATTCAGAAAATAATTAATGTTTTCTTTAAGCTTTACTTGCTGTGTGCCTTTTATTAATAACTGATAAGCAGCGGCAATATTAGCTATTGAAGTATCGGGTAAAGCAGTAGTATAAATAAACGAACGAGCAAAATTTATTAAATAGTTACGCAAGGTACTACTTCCTACAATAACTGCACCATGACAGCCCATTGCTTTACCATAAGTATAAACGCGTGCCAAACAATTTTCTTCTATCCCCATTTCATTACACAATCCTCTCCCATTTTTACCAAATACACCTATGGCATGGGCTTCATCAACAATTAAAAAAACATTTTTGTACTGTTTCAACAACTCAACAATTTCATTTAATGGAGCTTCATCGCCATCCATAGAGTAAATGCTTTCTACAACTACATAAATATTTTCAAATGAATTTTTGTGTCGGTTAATCAAATCTTCCAAATCCTCAACGTGATTATGAGCAAACTTATAATGCTTTGCATAACTTAAACGTATGCCATCGTAAATAGAAGCATGAATCAACTCATCGGAAATAACCAAATCGTTTTTCTGTGGTAAAGAAGATAATAAACCAACATTGGCATCATACCCAGAATTAAAAATTAAAGCGGCTTCTGCGTTATGAAAATTTGCAATTTCATTTTCTGTTTCTTCTTTTAAAATAGAATTTCCACTAATTAAGCGTGAACCACCGGAACCACTTAAAAAATTTTGATCTGAAAACGCTTTGCTAAATTGCTGATGCAACAATCCTAATTTTGAAAAACCTAAGTAATCGTTGCTAATAAAATCTATTCCGCCCTTGTAAACAGAAAGGTTCCTGAGCTTAAAGTTAACCTTACGTTCACTTAATTCATTTAATAAACGCAAAGGCAGTTTTATTTTGTCACGATTTACGTTGTTCAATTTTGCTTAATTATTCTTTTATTTATTACAGTACCATTTTCATAATAAAGCAATAAAAAGTACAAACCTGATTCAAAATCATTTGTTTCAATATTTACAATCTCGCTCTCTTTACAGGTTTGTAAAGCCATTAATTTACCCAAGATATTTCTTATTTCTACCTTATTACATTTACTATTTGAAACTGAAATTTTATTATGAAATGGATTAGGATAAACATTCACCAAATTATTGTATTCATTAGCATGTATACCTGTTGACGAAGGAACACCTGTTACTGTAACTTGAAACACTCCCGAAACCACACAACCGGCATTAGTTGCAGAATCTCTGGCAGTGATAGTCATAGTATACATACCATTTAAAGAATAGGTGTGCTGCGACCAGGTTATATCTACCGAATTTGTGTAAGAACTATCTTTGGTATTGTCTCCCCAAAACCATGTATATTTTCTTTTACCCCATGGTCCTTGACCCACCGTGTACGAATGAGTAGCTCCCACTACAACTGAAGCGGTTATTCCAAAGTTACATCCAATATTTTGGTTTTGAGATTTCGCTTGGTTAAACTGTAATGAGAATAGTATAATTAAAAAGAACTTAATACTTGTTTTCATACTTTAATTTTTTGTTTAATAAGTTCTGTAACAATTCAAATTACTCAATGGTTATCGTTTTCCTCACATCGGCATATGCTTTCTTAGGCTTTAATCCTAAAATTTCAAACATCTGCATATCCTGATTGTAACGAGGGTTTGGAGTAGTTAATAATTTATCTCCTGCAAAAATAGAATTGGCTCCAGCCATAAAGCACAGAGCTTGTCCTTCCATACTCATACTTAATCTTCCGGCGCTTAAGCGCACTGCAGTTGTAGGTATAACAATTCTAGTAGTCGCAATCATTCGTACCATATCCCAAATTGGCACCGGTGGTTGGTCTTCTAAAGGAGTACCTTCTACGGCAACCAACGCGTTAATTGGAACGCTTTCGGGTTGAGGACGCAATAAACTTAATGTATAAAGCATTCCTACTCTATCCTCTGCTGTTTCGCCCATACCAATAATTCCGCCTGAACAAACAGTAAGGCCGGCTTTACGCACATTGCCCAATGTTTTTAAACGATCATCATAAGTACGCGTAGAAATAATGTTTTCGTAATTTTCTTCGGAGGTATCTAAATTATGGTTGTACGCATACAAACCTGCATCTGCTAATTTTTTTGCTTGTTCTTCTGTAACCATTCCTAATGTTGCGCAAACTTCCATTCCCTTGCTGTTTATAGTTCGCACCATATCTAACACTTTGTCAAAATCGCGATTATCCCTTACTTCTCTCCAAGCTGCACCTAAACACATACGGCTGGCACCACCGGCTTTTGCATTATCAGCAGCAGTGTTAATTTCATCAACACTCATTAATTTCTGAACTTTAACTTCCGTGTGATAACGTGCGGCTTGCGGACAATAAGCACAATCTTCAGGACAACCGCCAGTTTTTATAGAAAGCAAAGAACTTACTTGCACTTCACCAACTTTATGATGTTGCTTATGTACTTCTGCCGCACGATAAATTAACTCCATTAAAGGAGCGTTGTATACTTCAAGAATTTCTTCTTTGGTCCAGTTTTTAATCATTGTAAAAAAATAAGTGAAACAAATTTAACCATTTATGCCGTGCTAAACAAGCCCCTGAAAACCTATTCTACCCAAAGCACCATGCCTTTTAAATACTCCCCTTCCGGAAAAAAAGGAGTAACAGGATGATCGGAAGGTTGATTTAAATATTGCAAAATTTTAATGTTTCTTCCGGCTTCCATAGCTGATGCTGCAATGGTATTGTAAAATAAAAATTTATCTACTACACCACTACAACTAAAAGTAAATAATATACCCCCGCTTTTAATTTGTTTCATGGCTAATGCATTCAAACGCTTGTAGCCATTTACAGCTTGGTGACGGGCATCTCTGCTTTTAGCAAAAGCCGGAGGGTCTAAAATAATTAAATCATAAACATCTTTCTTATCTTTCAAAAAATCAAAAGTATCAGCTACAAATGCTTCATGATTTTGTATATGGTTTAACTCAGCGTTCTTATTGCAAATTTCAATAGCAGGAGCGCTAACATCAACCGAATGTACTAATTTAGCTCCACCTTGCCCTGCGTAAATAGAAAATCCCCCGGTATAAGCAAATGTATTTAATACCGTTTTGTTTTTTGAATAGGCACCAACAAGTTTTCTATTATCGCGCTGATCAACAAAAAAACCGGTTTTCTGACCCTTACTCCAATCTACAAAAAATTTCAAATTATTTTCTAATACTACTGTATTTTCAGCCTCTCCAAATAAAAACTCATTTTTTACCTGCGTATTGTTTTTATTAGAAACCGTTTCAGAGCTTTTATCGTAAATTGATTTAATTTCTTTTCCTAAGACCTCTTTTAAGGCTTCTACAATATCCCTTCTCTGTAAGTAAACTCCTATATTGTGTGCCTGAATTACAATATGGCCGTTGTAATTATCAATTACCAATGCAGGAACTCCATCACCCTCTCCAAAAAACAAACGGTAGGCATTGGTATGCTCATTTACAATTCCAATTTGCTTACGATAATTGTAGGCTTTACTAATTTTTTCTACCCAAAAATTTTTGTCGATAGCTGTTTGAACAAAAGAAATAATTCTAACAGCAATACTTCCATTTGCAAAATAACCGGTAGCCAAATATTTATTGTCAACAGAAAATAGTTCTACTAAATCTCCGTCTTTTAAATTAGCTTCTTTTACTTTAATAGCTCCTGAAAACACCCAAGGATGTTTTCGAAGTAAGGAAACCTCTTTCCCTTTATGTAATACAATTTTACTAAACACAAGGTAAAGTTAATGGTAAATTAAGAATAACGAAATAAGATTATTTAGATAAAACGTAAATAAGGCAAAAAAGCAATACGTACATCACTTTAACAGGAAAACCATTTAAAATTTGAGAATCAATTACAAAAGGTGCAGACAATGTTTGTTGTAAAAATTTTTGCATGAGTTTGAAATTGCCAAAATAAAACAAGAATATTAAACTTTTTCTCTTAAATAGGCTTTTTAATAGACGAATTTTAGTCTAAAAAACCCATTACATAATCAAAAAACTCCTTTGGTTTCTCGGCGTGTACCCAATGCCCGGCTCCTTCAATGCTTGCAAATTTAACATTACTATACCTATTTTTAAATTCAGCTTCATCATCAGAATTTATGTAATGTGATTTTTCTCCTTTAATTACCAAGCAGGGTAAATCACTTTTAAAATCGGGTACTCCAAAACTAATATTATCGTAATTTTCTGTTATTACCTTTAAATTAAAACGCCAATCCATTACATTATTAGCTGTGTCTTTCCAATAAATGTTTTTTAATAAAAATTGTTTGGTGCCGTAATCACTTATGTGAAGATTTAAAACGCCTTCTGCATCTTTTCTGTTTTTTATAAAATCAAAATCAACTGCATGCAACGCTTTTAAAACTTCGTTATGATGCGGAGGGTAAGCTCTTGCGGCAATATCACAAATAATTACTTTAGAAGCTATAGTAGGAAATAAATAATTAAAATACATTACGGTTTTACCACCCATGCTATGGCCCAACAAAATTGGCTTTTGCAGCTGATGCTCCTCTATAAACTCTTTTAAATCTTCGGCCATGTGGTTGTAGCTCCACAAATCGCTGTGCGGCGATAAACCATGGTTTCTTTGGTCAAGGGTAAAAACCCTAAAACCTTTTTCGGCAAAACCTTTAGCAAGCGTATTCCAATTATCGCTTTGTCCAAATAAACCGTGCAAGATAATTAATGGTGTTCCTTGTCCGTATTCTCTGTATGCCAACTTCATGATTAGTTAATGAGATAATGAGATAATTAGTTGATAAAAATATTATTTAAGTTCGCGTAAGTACATTTGCACGGTATTTTCTAAGCCGTAATAAAGTGCGTCACTTATTAAAGCATGTCCTATAGATACTTCTAACAAGTTTGGAATATTTTTAGCGAAGTATTTTAGGTTTTGCAAACTCAAATCATGCCCTGCGTTTAATCCTAAATTTAATTGGTTTGCCAAACTTGCTGCAGCAACAAAATCTTTAATTGCCTCTTCTTTATTAGATGAATAGTGATGAGCGTACGATTCGGTATACAATTCAATTCTATCTGTTCCGGTAGCTTTTGCCCCTTCAATCATTTTTAAATTTGCATCTACAAATATGGAAGTACGAATGTTGTTTGATTTAAACAACTGAACAATATCCATTAAATACTCTTTGTTTGCAATAGTATCCCAACCATGATCGGATGTAATTTGTTTGCCAGAATCGGGCACTAAAGTAACTTGTGCGGGTTTAACCTTTAGCACCAAATCAACAAACTTTTGCTCGCGGGGATTTCCTTCAATATTAAATTCGGTGGTTAAACCTTCTGCAAGTAAATAAACATCTTTATATTTTATATGCCTTTCATCGGGGCGCGGATGCACCGTAATACCTTGTGCACCAAAGCGTTCAATGTCTAAAGCGCACTGCAAAACATTAGGCGTGTTACCACCTCTGGCATTACGTAATGTTGCAATTTTATTAATATTTACACTTAGTTTGGCCATATAAATTTTTATGTAAAATTATGAAAATGTAAGTATCAATTTATAATTTACATTGTTATTTAATTAGTAAATTTGAATACTTATGCTTGTATCTGAACTGATAACCGATGAAATTCCTCCGCTTAAAACAACCGATACGGTTGAGTTGGCACTTGACTGGATGGAACAATTTAAAGTTTCGCATTTAGCTGTGGTGAAAGACAGAGATTTATTAGGAATTGTGAGTGAGAGTGATTTGTTGGATTACGAGCATCCGGAACAAAAGATAAGTGAAATTAAAGTTCCTTTACTTAAGCCTACCATTAAGTTTAACCAACACACTTACGATTTGGTTAAATTAATGAATAGTTTAAATCTCACCCTTATTCCTGTTTTAGATGAAAATGATAAATACAACGGCTGCATAACTTTAAAAGGCATAGTGCAGAATTTAAGTAAAATGACTGCCATTCAAAATCCGGGTGGTGTAATTGTACTTGAATTAAATCAAAACGATTATTCTGTTACGCAAATTGGAAATATTATTGAAGGAAATGATGCAAAAATATTAAGTCTTCATGTTTCATCTGTTCCTGATAGTGTAAAAATTGAAGTAACCATAAAAGTAAACGTAGAAGACATGTCGCGAATAGTGCAAACCTTTAATCGTTATAATTATATTGTTAAAGCAACATTTCATCAAAGTGATTTTGAAAACGGATTGAAGGATAGATTAAATGAATTCCTCCATTTCCTTAATATTTAAATTAGTTGGTTTACTGTTTTGTTTGCATTCTTTACATATACAATCGCAAACAATAGACAGTACTAGACAATATAAAATCCAATCGGTAAAATTAATTGGTAATAAAAAAACCAAGGATAAAATTATTTTAAGAGAGTTGGTAAAAAAAGAGGGTGATACGCTTACTTTAAAATACCACTACCCCATAAAACTCCGAAGCGAAAACAACATTTTTAATACCCAATTATTTATTTTCGATAGTATAATATCAACGGTTAATGATAGTAACCGAACCATTGATTACACCATAAAATTAAAAGAACGCTGGTACATTTGGCCCATACCCTTTGTTGATTATTTAGACAGGAATATAAACTCTTGGTGGCAAACAAAAGACTTAAGCAGATTAGCAGTTGGTATGCAAGCTAGTTTTGAAAACTTTAGCGGAGTAAAAGATTTATTATTAATTCAGTTTAGAGTTGGGTATGCCAATCAAATGGCTATTTACTATCGGCTGCCTTATTTAAATAAAAAACAAACAATAGGTACTTACGTTCAATATGCCTATAACGAGTTTAATAAAATTAATTATGCAACACTGCAAAACAAACAACAATTTATTACGGATGAAAATAATCATGTTCGAACCGATAATAGTATAAGAGCAGGAATGTTTTACCGCCCTCGCCTATTTCAATACCACACATTAGATATTGGTGCTTATCAAATTAATGTTTCGCCTTTCTTGCGTTCATTTAATCAAAACTATTTATTAAACTCATCCAACACTCTTTCATTTATTAATATTGCCTACAGAGCTAATTTTGACAATAGAGATAATAAAATATATCCCTTAAGTGGAACCGTTTTAGATTTGATTATTTCAAAGGATGGGTTTGATATCAGTGAACAATCTCCACTTGATTACGCATCCACATTAATAACCGCCAAGCAGTTTATACCTCTTCATAAAAAATTAAATTTTGCAACACTTTGGAGAAGCCGTTTAGTAAATGCCGGAAAAAAAGTACCGTTTATTTACAATCAAGCTTTAGGATATTCAAACTTTATAAGGGGTTATGAATACAATGTTATTGATGGCCAGAATTATTTTTTAACTAAAAACAGTATACGGTTTCAATTAATAAAACCAAAGTTTCATGAAGTGCATGCGCTAAAAAAAGCACATTCGTTTAGCACCATTCCATTTTACGCATATTTTAATTTGTTTTTTGATGCCGGTTATGTTCAAGAAAAATATTACAGCGAAAATAATCCTCTTGCAAATGCTTGGCAATACGGTTATGGCGCAGGATTAGATATAATAACCTATTACGATTTTGTAATGCGCCTGGAATATAGTTTTAATAGAATAAAACAAAGTGGGTTTTTTATTCACTTTGCTTCCGGATTTTAAGAATAAGCGTAGTCACTTAAATAATTAAAACTTTCCGTTAGCTTCCCTTCTTTACAAATAGTAGCGCGTTCAATAATTTTATCGGTATCGTTTTCAATTAAGGAGGGCAATGCTCTTTCTGTTAAATCTTTTCCAAAATCATCACTTGCATCACGTGGTAATTCACAAGGCAAATTATCTACTGCCATAATACAAATAGTGTCTTTATTAAACGGTAAATCTTCTTTATCGCTTAATATATTGTATCCGTAAAAAGGTTGTGTAATAGTTGTTGGCCTTATAGTAGTTGGTACAGATCCGTCAATATCGCAAGTAATATCTGCAATAACGCTTATATGAAAATCTTTTTCTTTTAAATCCGTTTTTTCAAACATACGAGGTGCACGCGGGTCCCAGAAATGCGAGGAAATGTACAAATCAGTAACTTTTGTAAAAGGCTTAAAACGAGAAACAAAATGTTCAGGATGTTTAAAAAAGTCGTTTAAATCAAAATTATGATCATCCGGTCTCTCCACGTAATCACGCGGATTTAGCTGGCAGTAAACCGGCTCACGAAAAGAGGCCATCAAAAATTCTTCAGGTGTTACTTTTCGTATTCTTAAAGCACTTAAAGTTTCTATTACTCCATTTGCTACACGCCCGCCACCGGTTAAGGCAATTTTAATATTAGGAAGTTTCACTCGCTTTAATTCTTCTTCCATTTCTGCTCTATCTCTGCATAAATGCGCAGGTTTTAATCTGAACAAATCATATTTTAAACCGTAACCTAAAATTCCATTATAAGCACCCACAACACCGGCATATCTTCCAAAGCCTATAATTCTGTTATTATTTTTATCGGTTAATGTTTCATAATCTATCATCTGAATTTTCTTTTCAATTAAAGCTTTCATTAATTTTTGATTATGAGGTTGCTTTTTTATGGTATGTGAAAAGAAAAAATATTTTTTACCCGGAATTAATTTATCGGAAGGAACTTCCTTTACCCCCATTAATATATCGCAATCACTTACATCTTCTTTAAGAGGTACACCAAAAGAAGTATATTCATCATCGGTATAACAACGTATTTTACTTGGCTGAACGTAAATTTCAACATTCGGATACTTTCTAAGTAAATCTGAACAAATTAAAGGTGTAAGAGGAACTCGTTTGTCCGGTGGATTTTTCTCTTCGCGTAATACGCCAATTTTAATTTTTTGCATACCTTTATAAATATTCTACAAAGATAACATTTAACTTGATTTTTAAAGCGAAGCAAATATTAATTACGGCACTTCTTTTTTCCTGTTTAACCAATGGATTCGGACAAAAACCAAACGTTTTAACGCATAAGTATAGTCCGGATAAATTAAAAGAAGATGCACGAATAATGCGCGATGCCATTTTAAAAATTCATCCGGTAATTGGTATTTACGAAGGCAGAAACCATTATGAAAATTTATTTGAAAATTTTATTAATAGTTTAACCGATAGTTTAACGGAAAAGCAATTTAGAATTAAAACAAAACAACTTTTAGAGAAATTACATTGCGGCCATACGGATATTATGTATTCAAAAGAATACCAAAAAATATTAAAAAAAACGAAACTAAATTTTCCGAGGTATTATTTATTACCGGTAGAAGATAAGGTTTATGTTTTAGCCGGATTAAACAGAAAATACGATACCATTTTAAAACAAGGTACAATAATTACTAAAATAAATGGCATTGCAGCCGATTCGTTTTACAGATTTGGACAAAGTGTAATTACAATAGACGGAAATATTCAGGAAACAAAAAAACTTTACGGCCAATTAGGTTATAGCGGCTATTACCTTACCATGCTTAACTACCCCGATACTTTGGTATACGAGTATAAGGTAAAAGACAGTTTAAAAACATTGGTTTCGCCCGCTTTAAAAACATTAAATATTCCTGAATACAGTTTAAGAAAAAAACCTGACAGTCTTCTAATAAAATATAAAAAAGCTAAAATAAATTATCGTTTTTTAGATGATGATAAGAAAACATGTTATATGCACGTAGTTGCTTTTTCGCATAAAAAATTTGGCAAAGCATATAAAAAAATATTCAAGCAATTAAAAAATAACGGTACTGAAAACTTAATTATTGATTTACGATACAATGGCGGAGGTAGTTTAACCAATAGTTATGTTTTAAGTAAATATTTATTAAATACTGAAACTACACAAAGTTCGTATACACTTATTAAAAAGTATCCGTATAAAAAATACACAAAAGGAAATGTAATGTTTAAGTTAACTCGTTTTTTCTTTAAAGTTTACGCCAAAAAAACAAGTATAGGAGATACAGATAAGTACGTAATGAAAATAAAACCTTACAAAAAAAATCATTACAACAATAAAATTTATGTTTTAATTAACGGGGGAAGTTTTAGTGCCAGTTGTTTAGTTGGTGCTTATTTAAAGGAAACCGGAAGAGCAACCTTTATAGGGCGAGAAACCGGTGGTACCCTGGAAGGTTGTAATGCGGTTATTACACCTTATTATAAATTACCTAACACCAAAACAAAAGTTAGAGTTCCTACGTTTAGATTAATACACGATGTAAACAAAAAAGGTAATACTGGTCGTGGAATTTTACCCGATTACGAAATTAATTATAGCTTTAACGATTTTGTTAAAAAAAGAGATTTAGAAATGGAAAAGGCGATGGAATTAATTAAAGCTAATAATTAAAGCGGCTCAATTGCATTAATCATTTCGTTTAATTCTTTTTCTACATTTGGGTCTATAGCCGCAGAACTTTCTTGCCAAGCGTAAATAATATAAAACCTGTCTTCTACTTTTGTTTTTAATTTAATTACTTCAAAAGACTTTTTGTTACTTTTTGTTTCTGTAAAGTTTGATTTTCGTTTTTCAAAAGAAAAAAATTGATTTCTAACTTTATCGTATTTTTCAACCGGCTCAAAACGTAGGCTCCCCACAAAGTTTCGTTTTATAGAATCTAAACCATTTACATTGCTTGGGTAAATTACTACATTTAATTTTCCGTTTTTTCCCGTTTTATAAAATGCGGCTCCGGAGCATTTGCATAAATTGTTGCCGCTTTCGTCCCACGAAGTTTTTCCACCAAATTCTTCACCGGTCCAGCCGTTTGCCAAGGTGTATTTAATCTTTAATGATTTAGACTTAATTGTTTGAGCAGATGTTGTACAAGCAATAAAAAACAAGGTGTAAAAAAATAGCTTTGTCATATTACGAAAGTTTGATTGAGTTAAATATATTAAAAAATGTGGAAATGCTTGATTTGTTGCGTACCTTTGTTGTGTTCTTTGAAGGAATAGTTTTTGGAGTATTGAGTTTTTAATCATAATTCAACATTCATAATTCATCATTCCAAAATGGGTCCGACCGGTTTTGACAGTAAGCGCATTAGTTAGGTAAGCATGTAGAGCGTTGTAAGACGAGCTCTTTAAACTGAACTTTCAAAACTTTTATTTGGCGAAGAGAATTCTTACGCTATGGCTGCTTAATCTAAGATTAAGTAACCTTTGCTTTCCAGGGAGCTAAACTGCTCTGCGCCTTGGGTAAAGCATCATAAATGTGTAGTTTGTTTTAGTGATGTTGTTAACTAAAGCAATATTAGCAACTAAGTTGAAGTTTGGTATGAATTAACGCCTGGCTTCGATCGAAAACCAAGTTAATACTAAACGTGTAGAAAGCTTAATTATTCCTTATTTGGACGAGAGTTCGAATCTCTCCGGATCCACAGAATGCATCAAATGAAGTCCCGCCAATAGGCGGGACTTTTTTGTTTTAGGAGGAACGTTGAAAATAGTATTTCCAAAAGTGACAACAAAACAAAAAACCGACGCGAAGCGGAGGATTTCTGCATTTGCAGCTTTGGAAAGGTAAGATCAGCGGAGCAAATCTCTCCGGATCCACCAATCGCAAATCCGCAATTTATTGCGGATTTGCGATTTTTTATTTCAAATAATCTTAAGATTTCAATATGCGAATGAGATCATTGTTGATATAGAAAACTTCTTTCCCTTCTTGTTGAGGAGACACAATTCCAATATCAGTTAATTCATGCATGTATTTTGTGAGTGTAGTTCTACTTCTAACTTCTAGTAATTCACCAATTTTTTTAGGCTTAATATAAGGTTGCGAAAACAAAAGTTGATTTAGTTCCATACTATACCATTTGAGCTTCCCTTTTGCATGTTGATGAGTAGCTTGCATCTGACTTAAGATCTCATCAATTGTTTGATTTGTTTCCTTTGCTGTTATTTCAACTGCAGTTAGCATATAATTCAGCCAAGGCTTCCATGCATTTCGAGTTGTCACACCAGCTAAATTAGCATAGTAATCATCCTTATGATTTAAGATGTACTTACTTAAAAACAAAACCGGATGGGATAACAATTCTTGATGAACCAAGTATAACAAATTTAATATTCTTCCTGTTCTTCCATTGCCATCTGTGAAAGGATGTATAGCTTCCAATTGGTAATGACCAATAACCATTTTAAAAAGAGGATCTATGGGGTACTTCTTGTGGTCGTTCAGAAATTCAATTAAGTTTTTAATTTTTTTCTCAACGATAACTTGCCCTCGAGGTGGAGTATAAATGATCTCTCCCGGTTTAAACTCACTTTGTCCTCTTTTGATTACTACCTGTGATTGCGGAGGGCGAATACCCTGTCGAGTATTTTTAATTTGTTGAAATACTTTGATGATTGTTGTTTCATCTAATTTGCTTTTTGATTTAATCGTATTGTATCCTTTCCACAAGGCTTCACGGTAACGAAGTACTTCTTTTGTTGCATTATCTGTGGCTTCTTCTCTTAAGGTATCTGAAACCGCTTTATAGAGTTCATCATCGGTAGTAAATATATTTTCTATTGCCGTTGAAGTTTGTGCTTCCTGGAGTGTGATAGTATTAACCAACATTGTGGGATTTGGCATACGCATAATATTTCTATTTAACTCAGCTAAAGCTCTTGAAGCAATGCCCCATTTCAACAAAACACCTTTATCAAATATGATGTCAGATGGAGGTAAGTCTGGCAAATCATTGTAGGGTATATTTCTATCAAATTTCTTCATCCTTTTAACATGTTCATAATTTGGTTAAAAATGAACATATAGCAAAGATATGTCCAAATATGGACAAAAACAAGCTATATGTCCAATAATTCAAATAAAATGGACATATAGCGTTATCATGTTCATTTTTGCCTAAACTTTATACCTGACAAGTTTCTCATGTATAAATACTATACATGAGAAAACATCCCATATTATGGTTTTGTACCATCGCTTATAAGGAGTCTTAAAGCATTCAAAACCTCTAAATCTTCCATGAACGAGTTCGAAAAAATGTCGATAGATTCCACAACCCTTAAAGCTCGTGATTTAACAGGGCTTTAAGAGCTGTTTTTAGAAAGCTATTATTATGCATTTTTTTTCTTTAAACTTCTACCTCTCGGCGCATCGCCCTCATGTAAAACAATTTCGGAATGAAGGTAATGTATCGCCTCTGCTGAAGCTTTCACTTTGGAAGCACTGCGCTCTAACATTTCTGATTCAAACTCTGTTAATACACTTTTCCTCACTCCAACTTCTCTCCAATGAGATAAAGGTCCACATCCTTTTGTGATTGCACGAGCAAGTGACAAAGCATCCAAAAGAGCTTGGTTCGCTCCTTGTCCTTTAAATGGACTCATAGGGTGAGCCGAATCTCCAATCAGAGTTGCTTTCCCACATTTCTCCAATAATTTTGAATCAAGTAATTCTCGGTCATACACAGGATAGCCGGAAATCTGAGCGATCAAGGTTGCCGATACGATCTGAGGAATGGGATCGTGCCACTGAGTTCTACGACACGCTTCTTCCTTAAGCGCTTGAGCTCCTTGAGCACTCAACTCTTTTGCCTCTCTTTCCGACATCGGAAAACTCAATTGCCACATCACAGAGTCTTTAGAATAAGGCATTATGTAAATTCGTTCATTGCCATTGGCAGTTTGAAAAACGGTGGCTGAATCCAACAAAGAATTTTCAAGACCTTTTAGTGCGCTCAAAGGACAAATACCCAATATCACAATACAACCTAAGTAACGTAAAGGATTTATATCCTCACCAATCAACAAACTCCGAACCGAACTACGAATACCATCTGCTCCTACTACGAGATCTGTCTTTGCGCTTTTCATTTCTCCATTCACTTGAAAAGTTAGGTCAACACCATCACCTTCACACTCCTTAAAACCTACTAACTGATGTCCCCAAGCAACAGCATCTTGTGCCCCGAGTTGCTCAAGCATTGCTAAGCGCAACGACTGTCGCGCAATATGTATATTTGTGCGCTTCGGGGTTGTTTTTTTATTTGAATTCATACTCTTTCGCATGCCCCATTCACCAATCACTTTTCCTTCTGTTGTATGAACTATATGTCTAGTTGAATTAACCCCATCTTTTAATAATAAAAGACCAAATCCCTCCATCGCATTACTAGCTTGCTGCAAAGTGAGTCCATACCCTTGAGATCGAGTTTCGAAACCGGTATCACGCTCATAAAGGGTAAAAGGTATGCCGCGGTGCAAGCAAGCCACGGCCAGAGCCACTCCTCCAATACCTCCTCCAATAATAGCAACGTGTGGATAGTTTACCTTATCTGCTAAGGGAGGGTGAGTTGATTGAATTAATCCGGAGCCACCACAGTTCACGCATGAATATAAGTGGCGATTAGGGCGAACTGCAACCCTGCCTTCTTCCTTTGATTTTTCAAATTGATCTGATTCCATCTGGAAATGGAGTTGCACTTTCTTTTTGAACTTCCGGCTTTTTTTTCCTCGTCCCTGACATTCCAGACAAATAGCCCAACTAGCCCCTTTATTTTCCACTATCTAATCTTGTTTTTTACCTTATTTGACTCCTATCAATATGAAAAACTTAACAAATACAGTTGAGACAAAAATTAATTGCAAAATAGTTCTTATTGCTTTAATTTCTTCTATACGATTTAAAGTAATAATATTCCTGTTTTCTAAATAACTTTTATAGCTGCGCGATGTGTGTTTATTGCTTAGGATTACAAATCTACTTCTACAAATATAAATTAAAAGCAATTAAGGAACTCGCAAATATTTAGAAAAATTTACGCTGACATAATATACATTTGAAACATTTAAGGCATTTTACCTGATGAAACCCTCATTGCAAATGACAGGCAATGTATACACGATAACTTTGTTACGTGAAAAAATAACACATCATATTTTAGTTTTTAATGTTCAGTAAGAAACCATTGTAATAAGCTTAAGGCATTAAGATCTTCAATAAAAGAGTTAGAAAAAATGTCGGTGGCCTCCACCCAAAGGAACAAACTTAAATTTTTGAGCTTGTCCCTTTTTTATTTCCTCTGAAACCCTGGTAAATACTAAATATTCGAGAGACTCCGTTTTTTAAAAGTAAAGTTCGAACTTTTTTGAAAAACGTCATTTTTACCCTAGTATCTTTAAGGGATTCGAACTTTTCAAAATTAATTTTTTTTGGGCATACTGTTGTACTCAATTTTAAAAAAATACAGTGTATCGCAGTTTTATATTCAGAATAATCTAAGAATTTGTAGTTTTCGCATACTACTGTTATCCTTACTAGATTTAGAGAGCGCATTAATTGCTTTTAAAAGAAAAGTTCTTTGTTATTAAATTCATATTTATTAGATTCGTTAAACTAATTTTACTAATTAATCCGTTTATACTATGAAATATTTTCTTCCCTTGTTTCTAATTTGCCTTCAATTGAAAGCACAAATTACTCCAAGCATCGCGTGGACCTACTCTTTAAACTCAGCTGTTTTTGGAAGTGCTGCCTCGGCCGACATAGACAAAGACGGAAAATCTGAAATTGTATTTGCCGCTTATAATAACGATGGCCGTGTGCATTGCCTGAATGCTGAAGACGGTTCCCTCAAATGGACCTATAACATTAGCGGTTGCGGCGATGTGGCTATTAGTATTTACGATTTGGATGGCGATGATACCCTGGATGTATTTGTAAACGGTTCCTGTAATCCGTCTGCCTTTTGCATCAACGGCCTAACCGGCGCTTTAACCTGGTCGGTACCCTCAGGCGGCGGCGACTCCCCTCCTACTATTGCCGACATTGATAACGACGGAAAACCTGAAGTTGTGTTCGGAAATTTTTCGGGACAAATACGTATTTTAAATGGAGAAGACGGCAGTCTGAATAAAAACATTCAAGTGATCAGTTCCACCATTCAAACCGATCCAGTATTGGTAGATATAAACAACGATGGTAATTTGGATATCATTGTGGCCAATCACTTTAATAACACTGGTTATTATACTTATTGCTACGATTACGTTACTAGTACCACGCATTGGGTGAATTTTCATGCAGACAACGTATCCACCTATTACGCTTACCACGGAGGAGCCTTAGCAGATATTGACAAGGACGGTAAAATGGAATACGTGATTGGTGCTAATAACGGGTTAGTGAGAGCACTCAATGTTGAAAACGGTTCTGTGCTTTGGAGTATACCTAATCCCAGCTCCAGTGTTATGGGTGCCATTAGCATAGCCGATGTAAATAATGATGACACACTGGATGTGATTTATCACCGCGGTGATGCCAACAATTCCATAGTAGTTGCAAATGGTTTAACAGGACAGGTAAAATGGTCGTACCCAGTTATGGCTGGCGCCTTCAGAGGAAGCGCAGTATCTGATCTGAATGGTAACGGAAAACTCGATTTAGTTTCGGCACACTATATGGGTAAAATTCATGCAGTAGAACCTTTTTCCGGATTGCTCTGGACTCTCGATTTGTGGCCATTGTTTCCACAAACATTACCGTATTTAATGACCGATAACGGTCCGCTAGTAGACGATTTTGACGGCGACGGATTTCTGGATGTATTTGTGGCTGCCGGCTATTCTACTTACAGCGTTAATCCAAACAGCATCGGGCGCGCCTATATGATAAAAGGCAACACGGGTACCTGTCCAACATGGACCATGTACCGTCATGATCAAAACCGAAGCGGTTACATCTCAGCTAATGAGATAAATACTCAATGCAGTATCATCAATGGCATCAAAGAAAAAGAGATTTCAGGTATACAGGTGAAAGTTTCACCACAGCCTTTTATTGATAGAACAGAAATTAGTATTTCGGGACTCAATGCTAAAAAAGCCACTTTAAGCATACGCGACCTACAAGGCCGATTGGTTGACATAAAAACTGCCGAGCAGTTGCAACAAAAAGGTGGTGACCTGTTTTGGGAATGGAATAGTGAGAAAGTGAACGAGGGTCTATACCTTTATCAAATAAAAGATGGAAATAATAGTGTGCAAGGAAAACTGATTAAATCGAGATAAAAAATTTTGTAATGTATTCCCGTTTTAACCAAACTTATTTCCCTCTGGTAAAAAATTTATGAGCAAAAATTTACGTATACTATTATTTAAAAAACGCTCATTTACCTATGCAAGAAAAAAAATCACTTCTTGAAAACACATTTACAGAATGGATTGGTAATTTGGAACAAATGGATGATGTAACTATAATTGGCGTTAGGGTTTAATTTCAATTTATTGTGAATATTAATTTTCCTACATGCTTCAGATCTTCTAAAAAATAATTCGAAAAAATGTCGGTGGCCTCCACAATCTGATTGGATGAAATTCTTATAAACATTTCCTTTCTCTTTAACATCTGGCTAAACTTTTTATTAAAAGTGAAATAATTATTAGAACTTTAATGCTATTTATGCGTTAATAAACGATTAAACACTTAAATAATGAATCTATTAAAACTTGTAACACTATTTGTTACCTTAATAACAGTACAAATGAATGAATTAAAAGCTCAAAATCCCGAAACAATCGTTCAAAAAAATCTCGATGCATATAACAACAGAAACCTAAGCGCATTCATGTCATATTTTGCTGACGAAATTAAACTTATAAATTTTAGCGACCAATCTGTAGTTGCAGATGGTAAAGTGGCTATAGAAAAGCTTTACGGCAATTTATTTGAGCAATCACCACAACTCCACTCTAATATTATAAAAAGAATGATATTAGGTAATAAGGTTATCGATCATGAAAGTATTACCGGCCGCAAGGGAGTAGCGGAGGCAGTTGAACTTATTATGGTATACGAAATAAAAGATAATAAAATTTATAAAATGACCGTAATTAGACCCAACTCTTAAAACTATTTACAAGCCATAAATAAAATTACCACTATCATTAAGCTTTAAATCAGTAAGTTTAATAACTCCATCTTTATTTATACTTAACTTTATATTTTTTTGTAATATGGCTTTAGCTGAACAAACTGTAATAATTACCGGCGCCAATACCGGGTTGGGTTATTCTTGCGCCAAAAATATTGCAGCAGAAAACAAATCATGGCATGTTATTTTAGCTTGCCGTGATTCTAAAAAAGCAGATGAGGCTGTTAGAAATTTAATTGTAGAAACAGGAAATCCCAATATCTACTTTCTACCACTTGATCTTTCCTCTTTTGATTCAGTAAAAGCATTTTCATCAAAATACATTCAAAGTAATTATCCCCCTTTAAAAGGACTTGTTTGTAATGCAGGAATTGCAGGCGAAGACGAGGTTGTATTCACAAAAGATGGAATCGAATCAACTTTTCAAGTGAATTGCTTAAGTCATTTTTTACTCATTCAGTTACTTTTTAAAAAACTCATCCCTCCTGCCCGTATTTTAATGGTGAGTAGTGAACTTCATAGAAATAATGGGTCAATGAAGGCCTTTCTGCCGAATTATACCAATGCACAAGAGCTGGCCTATCCAAATAAAGAAAATTCGAATATAAAAGGTTCAGGACAAATCAGATATTCAACATCTAAATTATGTATGCTTTTTTACACACATAAAATTAACGATCTGTTTCATGAAAAAGGAATCAACAATATTACCATTAACGCTTTTAACCCAGGCTTAATGCCCGACACAGGGCTAGGAGGATTGAACAGGAAACTGTTTCAAAAATTTTTCTTAAAATACATTCTTCCCATTTTTGTAAAAGGAGCCTTAAGCACCCCTCAACGGTCAGGCAAATTATTGGCTCAATTAATTATTTCCGATAAATTCAATGGCATGAGTGGGAAATATTTCGACAGAGAAAAAGAGATTGCACCTTCTGATGAATCATTTGATAAAAATAAAATTGCTGATTTATGGAATACCAGTATTAAAATAACTAAAATAGAAAATGAAATCTAAATTTACTTTATGGCTCTGTTGCCTTACCTTAATGGCAAAGTCACAAAAACTAGAATCTGTTGCTAATGTTGATCTGAAGAAATACAGTGGAATTTGGTTTGAAATTGCTTCCTTTCCACAATCATTTCAAAAAGGTTGCCATTGTACTACTGCCGAATATACCCTTACAGATAAAAATTATGTGCTTGTAGAAAACAGATGCAATAGAGATAGTGTTACAGGTAAAGAATCTTATATTAAAGGAAAAGCATTTATTGAAAAAAAATCGGGCAATGCAAAATTAAAGGTTCAATTTTTTTGGCCCTTTAAAGGTAAATATTGGATTATTGATATTGCTGATGATTACAGTTATGCAGTAGTTAGCAATCCTAATAAAAAATATTTATGGATTTTATCAAGAGAAAATAAAATGAAGGAAGAAACCTACAATCAAATACTTTTAAAATTAACCTATAAAGGATTCGACCTCTCAAAACTTAAAAAAACGATTCATGCCAATTAATTGAAGTTCCCATCCATCTGTAATTACAATTTTTGTTGGGTGCCTAATATCACTTCAATTAATAACTTGTATTTCGTTAAAGTAATTTGAACTTTTCTCTAAAAAGAAAGAGTTGAAAGTTCTTTCTAAGCAAAAATACAGTAGATAAATAAGCTTGAGTCCTGAATGCGAACCTTCATTTACTCAAAACACACCCTCACTCATTTAGCATTTTTTAAATAAATGGATGCATTTAATTTATTAGTTTTGACTTATAAATAAAACTATTATGAAACTATTTACCATACTTAGCTTACTTTTTGTAACTACCTTTTCATTTGCTCAAACCACACACACCTGGTTACCCGAGCAATTGCTAGCTACCCAAGATTTAGCAATAAAAATTAAATTGAATTCAAAAGACAAACCTTTAATTTTTAATGTTGGCCCCATGGAAAATATTAAAGGGGCTGTTGCTGTAGGTAATGGTAACGCTGTAACTTTTAGCCATAAAATGGAAACAGAACTTTCAATGGAAAGTAAAACAAAACCAATAGTTATTTATTGTGGTTGCTGCTCTTACTCAAATTGCCCAAATATTAAGCCCGCATACGATGCTTTGCAAAAAATGGGCTTTAAAAACACGAAGGTGTTAGAATTACCTGAAAACCTGAAAACCGATTGGGTAAGTAAAGGATATCCAATGAATTAATTGAAACTTTATTTCGCAACCTACGTAAACATATCATGCTCCAGCTAATTCAAAAAATAGGTTTTTTCAGATTACTGTTGGTTCCCATTGGTATCGCCATAATTATTGCTGCCTTTATAAACGGAATAATTGGTATGGGAATTGTTGGTTTAATAATTCTTGTATTTGGGATACTTAACAAATGTTTGTTAATGGGAAATTGCGAAATAGAACAACCTTCCAAAAAAACTGTTGCTTTTAAAAAAGACGGTGTTTAAAAAAGCTTTTCTAATTAAAAGTTTATCACATTAATTAACATTCTTGCCTTTCATCTATCATTTTTGGCAAAATTATTGTACTTTCATTTAACATGAAATACTTTTCGCTTTTCACTTTTCTTTTATCGCTATTTGTTGCGCCCGCACAATTTAAAAGCACCGATAAGCTAATTAGTTTGCTAGATAACCAACAATTTATAATTGACCACAATCATAAGGCTAATTTTCGAATTGAAAGTAAAGCCGCTGTGCAATTAATTAGAAAAGGAAAATCTACTTCCGGCAAATTATTAAAAGCGCTAGAAAATCCTGATAAAACAATTATGGCTCACTTGGTTTTATCTCAAATTTATTTTAAAAAAGTTAGTTTTGCCGGACCTAAAATAGTGATTGGCGAAACACAAGATATTTTTAAGTATTACCTTGGCGAAGAAAATGGAGTTGGCTTAATAATAAGTGAAGTGAAACTACATGGTAAGCACAAAATTTATGTGGAACCAAAAGATATTGAAACCATTCAAAATTATTGGAAAACAAAAATTACAAATACCAAATAATGCTAAACCTCCGTGCTTTAAAATATTTTATTCTCTTTATTCTACTGCAAAATCTTTCTTTTTCTCAAGCGAATGTACTTGCGCTAAAAATTGATTCTATTTTTTCTAAACACAAAGCCAACAAACCCGGACTTTGTATTAATATTCAGCAAAACGATCAATTACTATACAGTAATAACTTTGGAGCAGATGCTAATAAAAAACCATTTGACGATTTTACCGTAATAAATGTTGGTGATTTAGGACACAGTTTTATCTCTTACGCAATTTTAATTTTAAACCAACAAGGCAAACTATCATTAGAAGATAATTTACTTAAGTATTTCCCGGAAATAAAAAACAAACATGCCGCACAAAAAATTAAAGTATGGCATTTGTTAAGTCATACCTCCGGGTTAAAAGATGGGATGTTAAGCAAAACAGACAGCATTGCTATACATTCCGGGAAAATAGAAGTTGTTTTTAATTATTTAAATGAACTAGATAAAGAACCGGGAACGGAGTTTAACTATGCCACAATTTCCTATAAAATTTTATCCTCAATAATTAGTAAAGTAAGTAATCTAAACTGGAAAGATTTTATAAAAGAAAACATTTTTACGCCAACCGGAATGACATTTACAAAATTTAATGAATTAGAAAGTGTGTTAACAAATATAGTTGATTTAAAAAAATATGTGTATGCACTCAGGTATTGTTTAATTGCTAACTGCGAAACCATAAAACTAAGCGAGTTTTCTTACCTGCCTAAAATTTCTTCGGAAAACAAACTAACCTATAATTTGTGTTGGAATTTTAATGCTCAAATTACATCTTTATCAGATGCCTGCATCTATTACTATCAATTCAAAACCGGCAACTCCGTTTTGTTTTATTACTTTCCTGAAAAAGAAATTAGTTTTATTGCAGTAGGATCTATTTCTCTTAAAGATTCAAAAAAAATAATGAATCACTTAAAAAACGATAAACTAATAAAATAAACGCTTTATTTGCAAGCTTGTTTTTCTGCCTTCTTATTAATTACAAATGCTTTAAACCAAACTTTATCAGATATTCTATTAGCAATGGCTAAATCTGTTCTCAGGTGTTGCTTTTTAAATTCAATTAATTCGCTCATTAAATACCCACCTTCATTTAATTGTGTATTGGAATTACTATTACAGGCTACATTCTTCTTTTGCATTTCTAAAATATAACCGCCGCCAACTAACGAAGCCATAATAAAGGCTCCTGTTAAAACTGATGCTAATGTTTTCATGATTTTAAAATTTAAGTTAACAATCATTTTATTGGTGTAAAGTTATAATGGATATAATGCAAGAAGTATGATTTAGGTTACATTTTAGGAATGATAATTATCAGAAATCATTCCTAAAATACGCTCAATTCTTTTGAATTTTCTTTAAATCACTTGTTTTCAATCACTTTGTTTCTATATTTGTTTAACACAAAAATAACATCATGAAAAAATTTACATTTCCAACGCTGTTACTCTCTATCATCTTTTGTTTTTCCTTTAAATCTGAAAGCAACCAACCCTTGTGGATGCGTTATCCGGCAATTTCGCCCGACGGTAATACAATTGTTTTTACATACAAAGGCGATATATACAAAGTTTCATCCAAAGGAGGTGATGCAACGCCAATTACTACCGGTGAAGCGCATGATTTTATGCCTACTTGGTCTAACGACGGAAAGTGGATTGCTTTTGCGTCTGATAGAAATGGGAATTTTGATGTTTATTTAGTTCCTGCAGAAGGCGGTGTTTCCACTCGATTAACTTATCACTCGGCCGACGATTATCCCTATTCATTTACAGCCGATAATAAAAGTGTTTTGTTTTCATCAACAAGAATGGATGATGTGATGTATACACAATTTCCTTCCGGCAGAGTTTCTGAATTATACAGTGTTGCCGTAACCGGTGGAAAAGAAAACCAATTACTAACCATTGCGGCTGAAAATGTAAAGTTTAATAAAACAGGAGATAAAATGCTTTTTCATGATAAAAAAGGTTATGAAGATCCATGGAGAAAACACCACACCTCATCTGTTACCAGAGATTGTTGGATGTGGAATGTAAAAGATAATAAGTTTACTCAGCTAACCGATTTTAATGGGGAAGACAGAAGCCCAGTGTGGAATGCAGATGAAAAAAGTATTTATTATTTAACCGAAAAAAGTGGAAGTTATAACGTTTGGAAAATGGAGGCTGCCAACCCAACACAACAAACACAAATTAGTAAGTTTACAAAAAATCCGGTACGTTTCTTAAGCATTTCTAATAACGATTTACTTTGCTTTGGTTATAATGGAGAAATATACACGCAGGCGGTAACAGGTGAGCCGGTTAAAATAAACATCAATATTAATACTGACGAAAAATATGCTGCAATAAAAAACGAATCATTTAACAGCGGCGCTACAGAAATGAGTTTGTCGCCAAGCGGAAAAGAAGTAGCCTTTGTTGTTAGAGGTGAAGTTTTTGTTACTTCAGTAGAAGGTGGAATTACAAAAAGAATAACAAATACACCTGAGCAAGAGAGAAATGTTAGTTTTAGTCCGGATGGTAAAACATTATTATACGCCTCAGAACGAAATAAAATTTGGGGAATTTATAAAACAAATTTGGTGCGAAAAGAAGAAACTCTGTTTTTTAATTCAACTATTTTAAATGAAGAACCTGTTGTAGTTGGAAATACTGAAGCATTTCAACCAAAATTTTCGCCAGATGGCAACGAAGTTGCTTTTTTAGAAGAAAGAACGGCCGTGAAAGTTATTAATTTAAAAACCAAAAAAATTAGAACCATTTTGCCTGCAGAAAAAAATTACTCTTACTCAGATGGCGATCAATCGTTTGACTGGTCGCCCGACGGGAAATATTTATTGGTGCACTTTTTACAGGACGGGCAATGGCGTCAACAAGTTGGATTAGTTGATGCAGAAGGAACCAAACCAATTATTGATTTAACGCAAAGTGGTTTTGATAATGATGATGCCCGTTGGATGATGAACGGAAAAATGATGTTGTGGTTTTCTACCAGACATGGAATGAAAAATGTTGCCAGTCACGGACGCCAATCAGATGCTTACGGTTTGTTTTTTACAAAAGAATCGTACGACCGATTTATTTTAAATAAAGAAGAATATCAATTGCTAAAAGAAAAAGAAGATAAGGACAAACCAAAGGGCAAAGCAGATTCGGCAAACAAAGCCATAAAACCCGTTATTATTGAAATGGAGGGTTTGCAGGATAGGAAGGTTAGATTAACTTCTCACTCGTCAAATTTAGGTGATGCAATTGTTACACCCGATGGAGAAAAATTATACTACCTAAGCGCTTTTGAAAAAGGATACGATTTATGGTGTACCAAATTTAAAGAAAACGAAACCAAATTAGTTTTAAAGTTAGGTGCCGGTGGTGGAGGAAGAATGATGTTTGATAAAGATGCCAAACATATATTTCTACTTTCGGCCGGGAAAATTGTAAAAATTAATTTAGAAAAAGCCGAGAAAAAAGATGTTCCTTTTAATGCAGAAATGAATTTAAATTTATTTGCAGAAAGAGATTATTTATTTGAACACTCGTGGAGGCAGGTTTTGAAAAAGTTTTATGTTAGCGATTTACAAAAAACAGATTGGAATTATTACAAAGAAAATTACAGCAAATTTTTGCCGCACATAAACAACAATCACGATTTTGCTGAAATGCTAAGTGAGTTGCTTGGCGAATTAAACGCTTCGCACACCGGTTGCCGGTATTTTTACAGAACTAAACAAGGAGATGAAACAGCGAGTTTAGGTGCTTTTTTTGATAACAATTACAAAGGCGATGGACTAAAAATAGCTGAAGTAATAGATAAAGGGCCATTGGTTTGGAATGGCACTCAAATTAAAAACGGAACTATCATTGAAAAAATTAATGGTGTGGCAATTACTGCACAAACCAATTACTATCAGTTACTAAACAGAATTGCAAATAAAAACACCTTATTATCGTTGTACGATGAGACAACTAAAAAAAGATGGGAAGAAACCATTAAACCAATAACACCAGGCGAATTGGATAATTTACTTTATAAGCGTTGGGTAAAACGCATGCAGGTATTAACCGATAAAATATCAAATGGCGAATTAGGTTACATGCATGTTAAAGGAATGGATGACGAAAGTTACCGCGAATTTTTTGATCAGGTTATGGGAAAGTATGTAAATAAAAAAGCATTAATTGTTGATACACGATTTAACGGAGGCGGATGGTTGCACGATGATTTGGCAACATTTCTTTCCGGTAAAAAATATTTAGATTTTATTCCACGCGAACGAAAAATGGGTGTAGAACCTGCCAACAAATGGATTAAACCTTCAATAGTAATTATGGGAGAAGGAAATTATTCTGATGCACACATGTTTCCGGTAGTATACAAAACACTTGGCATTGGTAAATTAGTAGGAATGCCTGTGCCCGGAACAGGAACTGCTGTTTGGTGGGAAAGATTACAAGATCAAAGTTTAGTTTTTGGTATTCCGCAAGTAGGTGTTGTTTCATTAGATGGGAAATATTACGAGAATACGCAGCTAGAACCAGATTTAAAAGTGAGAAATGAATATGTAGAAATGATGAAAGGTAACGATCAACAATTGGAGGCCGCCATTAAAGAACTTCTTACAAAATAAATTTTTTCTCTGATTCGTTTTAGGGTAAGCTATATTTATATTCGCTACTTTATAAAAAATACTGTTTCATATAAATAGCAAAGGATATTTAACGGTGTACATTGATCTTATCATTCTGTATTTCAGTTGTTTATAAACGATTTGCAGTTGATGCATTTTTATTTAATTATCGTTAAAGAATAATTGAATTAAAAATTTAGGCAGATTAATTTTTGACCAATTACTTTAAAATGTAGATAAACATTCATTTTTTTAAAGCAAAATAAACTATATTTGAAATAAGAAATGACCAGATTAGAAATAAAAGAAACAAACAGTGCTCCATTTGTGGCTTTAGATCCCACAAGCGGAGTGTTTGAAATAAGAGGGCATTCTTTTTTAGATAACGCTCATGAATTTTTTACACCAATAATTACTTGGGTAAAAGAATACGAAAAAAATCCTAACAGCGATACCAAAGTTATTTTTGATTTAAGCTATATCAATACTTCCTCTCAACGAATGGTATTTGATCTTCTTAAAGCTTTAAACAATATGCACAAATCGGGGAAAGCAGTACAAGTAGAATGGTTGTTTGATGAAAACGACGATGATTTACGCGATGTTGGACACGATTTATTAAGCTTTATGGAATTACCTTATAAAGTAATTGTAAAAGTAAGCTAAGCCCATTTTTATCTGGGTATATCTTTATCCTTTACTAAACTAATTTTATAGTTTTCAGAATTACCACTCAGCTTTAAATTAACGTACTTTATTTTCTTCCCCTCTTCTTTGTATTGAATTTCGTCTTCCTTTTCAGGATCTATCGCCTCTTCAGAATTGCTTCCAAATAATTTTTGTTTTGCAACTCCGGTAACTAACTTCATGGGTACTTTAATAAAATACTCCATATTTAAATTCATATCCTGCTTTCCCGAAACTTCAATAAATCCAAGAGATGAGTTGATAGTCATTAATGGAAAAGAAAGTACTCCTTTATTCATATCAATATGATTTTTTAAAGTGTCAAATAAAACCTTAGCTACATTTTTATCTTTAAAATAATCTGCCATAGCGGTTAAGGGTGCGTACTTTTCTAATTTACCTTGGGTAACTCCAATATCCATATGAATTTCAGAATCATCAATTATTGGAACCATATCGCGATGCATGCGAATTTTTCCTGTTATCACACCATCTAATTTCCCGTGTACATTTTCAGAAACCATGTGATCTTGTCCGAAATTTTCAAACTTCAACATCAATTTATCTAAATCAACATGCTCCATTTTTAAAACCGGACTTAAATAAATTTTATCTTTATTAGAACCATTAAAATATCCTCTCATTTTAAACTTACCATCAGCCGCTAAAAAAGACAATGTATCAATATATAAATAGTGATTTGGAGTAGTTCTTAATTTTGCTTTTATATTATTTATTAAATAACGGTGATAGTTTAAATGTTTAATATCTAAATCAAACGTCATATCGGTAAAAGGCAATTCATAAATATTAAATCCTTTCTCGTGATCGGCCGGTGTTACTGTTTTAGTTTTAGGCGATTCGTTAAAACTAAAAAGTTCATCAAAATCTAAATGAGATGCAACAATTCCAAAATGATTATCTCGCTTTTTAATGGTTTCATTTTTTCCTAGGTAATAATTCATATCCATTTCAAACGAACTTTTTCCTAATTTGCCCGAAAAATCTTTCACCATTAAATGCTCATCTTCATAATGAACTCGACCTTTAAATTTCTCGAACTTATATTTGTGCATTTTCATTTGCGTGGTAAATTGATCGAGGTACAAATCAATTGATTTTAAATCTTTACTAAAATGTAAAGCTACATCGCCATGAATTTTTAAATCTTTAAACTCTTCGTGCCTGTAATCTTCGGGCACATAGTTTTCGCCTTTGTAAGCAAAAACATCCTCTAACTGGAGTAAATTAGACGTTAAATTAAAATCAATTTTAGTATCTCCTTTTGAAACTTCATCAAACCAAAGATTATAGTTGAGAAGTTTTCCTGTAAAATGAAAATCACTTTTATCAATTAAACCTGTAAAATCAATTATTCTAAAATCGGATGAATCTATAAATAAATCGGCATGAAAATCGTGTAAGGTATGAGGATAATGTTTCATTTTAGCATAAAAATTATCTACAAAAAATTCTCCAACAGGTAAATTTGGTGATTCAGTAAATGCTCTTGCCGAACTTTTAAATGTTAGTTGTAAACTTAATTTCTCAATTTGCTCATCTACCGGTTTGCTTTTACTTACATTTCCGGAAGTAAGTTCTTTTATATCAATTAAGTTTGATTTAATATTAAGTACTGCCTTTACCTGATCTTTTGTGTGATGTATAATTGCCGGTAAATCTGATATACTTCCATTTATAGAAATATCTGTTTTACCAACCTTAATATCAAACTTTTTAATAATTGCCTCATGGCCTTCAAGCGTGGCATTAATATTTATTTTTTCAATGGGTAAATGGTAACTGTTAGATTTAAAACTTAAGTTAGTAACATTAAGTTCGGTAAAATACGATTCATTTAATTTTTCTATTGCTTTTTCAGGATGGTTTAAATCAATAATATCTTTAAAATTCATGGTTAATTTAACCTTGCCTTTTAAATCTTTTAAATCTTTTACGCCAATAAATTTTGATAAAAAATCGAGGTCGAAATCAGAAATAATTTTTGTGTCAATTTCAGGCTCGGCAAAGTTTTTAACTATCAAATGTCCTTTAAAAACACCAGCTTCCGGGCGAGAAGTAAAATCAGTTAACGAAAACTCCATTGTTTCAGGAGTGCCTGAAGCGCCGGTTGTAAAAAAGGCTTTAAAATTTAATTCGTCTAATTTCTTATTCGTTTCTGTATTGTGTAAAAAGGCATTTTCGCAAATAAAATTTATTTCAACTTTAGGTAATTTTCCGTTAACAGGGCGGCCTTTAATTTTAGCTTCAAAATTTATTTTTCCGCTATTATCGTATTTATTTAAAACGGGGATTAATTCTTCGGGAGCAAATGCAAGAAAAATATCAAAACTTGGTTTATGGCCTTTAATGTTTAAATCCATATCCAGTCCGTTTGTAAAATCAATACCGCCACCAAAATCAAATTGTACATGTTCTAAATCAAAACTTGAAGGAATAATTTTTAAATATTCTGATTTATTATTGTAATTTATTTCTGACTTTAATTCTACATGTTTATGTTTAAAAAAAGTGGTATCGTTTCCCTTTATAACATTAACAACAAACTTAGAATCAATTCCCGCTATTAGCTCTTCACTGGAAGTTTTAAATTTAGATTTAGCTTTATTAATAAATAACTCAATTGTAATTTTATTTACCTCATTTACTTTGGTTATATCTATGTTTTCAAGTTGAATTGATTTTAAATTTAAATGAAACTCTTCGCTGGTACTTTCTATTGGTTGAACCGATTCAAAGGCTTTTAAAATATTAAAATTACCAGCGGTATCTTGAACAATATGAATTTTACCATTTTTTGCCTTAATGGAATTGATATCCATATTTCCACTTAATAAATTAATGATATCAAAACCAAGATACAAATCGTTTATATCTACAATTAATTCGCTTTTCTCCGATTTATCTTTATAAATTTTTAAATGATCTAAATCTATAGAAATGTAAGGGAAATTAGCAAAAGGCGAAATATGACTGTCTTCTATTTTAATTTCTCCTTTAAAATCTTTATTTACTGTTTTTAATAATTCTTGTACAACAGAATCTTGCTTAGCATACAAAACCCCTATTAAAACCGAAATAATAAGAATTGGAATAATTAATAGGCCAATAATAATTCTTTTTATAATTTTCTTTTTCATTCTACTAATAACAGTTCTAATTTAATAATTTTAGTTTTAAAGGGAATTAACTATTTGTGAAATAAATTAAAACACACGCACTACTTTTATAAATCGCTTTTTATAATAGGGCGATTCATTAAAATCAGAAATAATAACACCTTTTTTCTTACCGGATGAGCTGTGAATAAAAGTAGGTATGCCCGCATTATTTTCTATAATTATTCCAACGTGTCCGGGTGAACGATATTTAGCGTTAGTACCTGTAAATACTATTACATCTCCTTTTTTTGCCGAATCGAGCGGAATTTTTAGGCCAAAATTTTTAAACTCTTTTGATGACCGTGGTACTTTTATATGAAAATGATTAAAAACATAATACACAAAGCCCGAGCAATCAAAACCTATTTTAGGATCGGATGTAGCGTAACAATAATTAGTTCCTAATTGTGTTTTAGCAAAAGCTATAAGGCTATCTACCTCAAAAACATTATTTGCAGTTAAGCTATCAGTGGTTTGTGATAAAGCGGCAAACGAACATAAGCAATAAACAATAATAATTTTCTTCACTTTCATTTTTCCTTTCTACTCTTTCCCTAACAACTTCTCTTGTATGTTTGAATCAGGCGGTCTTTTAAACATCCAGATTCCAAAAAATGCTTTCTTAAAATCTAAACCCGGAATTATCATATGAAACACGCCGTTTTTGTAAATACTGGTTCCTTTTAATGGATGATAAATAAAATCAAACACATCGCCTTTTTTAAAATTATTGTCGAAAATGGTTTTGAACTGAACAATTCTATCTGCAATTGGAGCCGTATTTCCTTCTGTTGCGCGTACAAATCCATCGTCCATTGATGCATACATTCGTTCGCTTGTAATTAAGTGTGATAAAACGCAAAGCTTTAATGCCATTGGCTCATCGGCATTCATAATTTTATGAGCGTCTGAACATTTTACTTTTAAATACAAGCCTAACGCAAATAAATCTATAAAATATTTTTCCCTTACCCCTGCTCCATTTAAAAGTAAAGTTGTTTCTTCTGACTTAATAGTGTACGGAATTTTTATTCCGCCCACTTTGTGTTGAGCCATTAAATGAAGGGTGTTTGTTAAAACAAATATGAGTATGTATTTTTTGATATGTAAATTTAATTAAGTTTTAGGCCTATTACCAAAACGTCATCTATCCCGACGGGATCTCCCTCCTACGATAAATGTAGGAGTTTAATCCATCTGCATTATAGGCGTATGCCTATGATGCAGACGTCATCTACCTGTTCTAAATCACCTTTCCAAATTTCGAATTCCTTTTTTAATAATTCACCTTGTGTAGCAAGTGAATTTGCATTAATATTCATTAAAAACTGGTTTAATTGTTTATACATGTATTTCTTTCCCTTTGGCCCTCCAAACTGATCTGCAAAACCATCGGTATACAAATACAAGGTATCTTTTTTATCCATATTTAATTTATACAATTGAAACGAATCTAATTTTTCTGCTTGCCCTACCGGCATTTTATCAAATTCCAATTCAGCAAAATTGTTTCCGCTCACTAAAATTGGCGAATTGTTTGCCGCTGCATATACTATTTCATTTGTTAATTGATTAATGCAAACCAAAATGCCATCAAATCCATCTTTTTGTCCTTCTTTGCTTATATTATCTATTAATCTTTGTCTAACAAAATTAAAAACCTCGTTGGGCTTTACTATACCTTTTTCGTTTATAGCTTCGTTTAAAAATGTAATATTCAGTAAACTCATAAATGCTCCGGGCACACCATGCCCGGTACTATCACAAACAGCAAAATAAAATAAATTATTTTTTTTAGTGGCCCAGTAAAAATCGCCACTAACAATATCTTTGGGATTAAAATAAACAAAATGCTGGGGTACATTTTTGCTTAAAAAATCTTGGTGAGCCAATAAAGTATATTGAATGCGTTTTGCATACGTTATACTATCTTGAATGTCTTTGTTTTTTTGTTCAATTTCTTCGTAGGCCTTTTTAAGTTCAATGTTTCTAAGCCTTTCAATTTCTTCTTCCTTTTCTTTTAATAATTTACTTTCTGATTGAGAAATTTTCGCTTCCTTTTCTTGCAGTACAAGCTTAACATTTAACTCCACCAATTTTTCATAAATTTCAATGGTCTTTTCAAAGTTTTTTAATTCTTTAAAAATAATTACCTGTTGCTTGTATATAAACGCTAAGCGATTTAAATGATTGGTTTCATTTGCGTATACAATAGCTTGTTCATAATAATCATTCGCCAGGTCAAAATCCTTATATGCTAAATATAAATTGGCAATATCAATTAAACTACCCAATACAAAATGTTTTAGATTAGCTTTTTTTCGATAGTCAAGGGCTTCTAAAAAATGTTGTAAAGCAAGTTCTTTATTTCCAAGTTTAGAATAAATTAAACCTATATCATTTAACGCTCTGCTAATACCAATAGCATTGTTCGCTTTTTTTAATATTTCTAAACTTTTAAGTGATAAATCTAAGGCTTCGTTTAATTTCCCCTGATCGGAATATATATTTGCTAAGGATGTAAATAACCTGCCACTCCAACTACTATAATTTGTTTCAACTTCAATTCCTTTTTTGTAATAGAAAGTTGCTTGATCAAACTTATTTAAATCTTTGTAAATCGTTCCAATAACGTAGTATGCCATTGGAATATCATCATCATTGGGGTTTTTATCATAAAATTCCATCCCCTTTAATCCATCATATAGAGCTGTTTCCGGGGCACCGGTTGAATTAACCATAATGGCCTTGGTTAATAATGTATTGGAAACCCACTTTTCATCATTAAGTTCATCAAACAAAGTTTTTGCCTTACTCATTAATTCTAAGGCCAATTCAATATTATTCTGAAGAATAAAGGCTCCCATTCCTTTATTTAATATGCCTCGTGCAACACCAAATTTATAGCCAATTGCTTCTGCTTTTTCAATTAACCCAACCATTAATGCTTCGGGATTATAATCAGGGGTTGGAGAATTACGATAATTCCAAATAAGCTCATTTACAGAATCTACTTCCTGTTTAATTTGCTCAATTTCAGAATTGGAATAGCTCATAAAAAATATGACACGTAATTAACTCTTAAATATAACCAAGAAAAAAGAATTTACAAGGGAAAACAAGCAATTCTGTTGCTTTTTACTTATAATAAAGCTATTAAATTACTTTAGAGTGAATTTATTAGGGCGCCCATCGTTTAGTAAATGGATAATGTAGGGATTTCCTCCGTATGCATTATAGGCGAATGCCTATGTAAAAGAACTCATCTATCCCGACGACTCATTCTTCGTGTCGGGATTTCCTCCGTATGCATTATAGGCGAATGCCTATGTAAAAGAACTCATCTATCCCGACGACTCATTCTTCGTGTCGGGATTTCCTCCGTATGCATTATAGGCGAATGCCTATAATGCATACGTCGTCAACCTGTTCTAATTCACCACGCCAAATTTCAAAAGTAGTTTGAAGTTTCGTTCGTTGTTCTTCTAATGATAATGTGCTTAATTCTAACAACAATTGATTCAATTTTTTATACATAAACTTTTTCCCTTTGGGTCCTCCAAACTGGTCGGCGTAACCATCGGTATATAAATAAAGAATATCGTTTGTTTTAAATTCAATTGTAAACAAATTAAAAGGCAATTTCTTCTCGCCCATACCCACCGGCATCCTGTCTTTGTTTTGCTCTATTATTACAAAATCTCTAACTAACAAAGGTTCGTTATTGGCAGCAGCATATGTTATTTTGTTTTCTGAATAATCTATACAAATTAAAATTCCGTCAAATCCATCTTTTTGTCCTTCTTTACTAATGTTTTCTATTAACCGTTCTCTTACATAATCAAAAACTTCATTTGGCTTTTCAATGTTTTTTTCTTTAATAGCTTCGTTTAAGAAACCAATACTTAACAAACTCATAAAAGCTCCGGGCACGCCGTGTCCTGTACTGTCGCAAACGGCCAAATAAAATTTATTATTAATTGTAGTTGACCAATAAAAATCGCCGCTAACGATATCTTTCGGGTTAAAAAATATAAAATGATGTGGAATATATTTTCTTAAAAAATCATCATGAGACAATAATGCATACTGAATTCGTTTTGCATAATTAATACTATCTACAATTTCTTTTTGTTTTTCTTCTATTAATGTTTTTTGGTTGTTTATTTCCTGTGTTCGTTCTGTTACTGTTTTTTCTAAAATAACTTGTCTCTCTAATAACTGCTTGTTTCTTAGTTTAAAAATGTAAACAATAAGCCCAATAATAGAAGTTAAAGTAAGAATTCTAAACCACCAGGTGGCCCAAAAAGGAGGTTTAACAATAAAACGGTAGGTAAAACTTTCTCCCCAATCTAGTCCTTCTAACTTTGCTTGTGCTGTAAATTCATATTTACCAGGGCTTAAATTAGCGTATTTGACTTCGGGTAATTTTCCTACTATCCAATTATCATCAAATCCTTCTAATTTGTATCGATAATTTAATTTTTGAGTTACTTGACCATCACATCCATAAAAATAAAAAGTAATGGTATTTCTATCATAGGGTAATTGCAAATTTAAAGGGTAATTAAAAAACGGAGCAACACCGGTGTAATTAACATCATTAAAACTAATTGTACTATCTGAATTATAAAACGTTAATCCTTTTGCAACAGAATCTAGGAGCGAATGAAAACTAAAATGTTCATCCATTAAACTAATATGTGATAAAAATGTTCTAGGCGACTTTTTTGAGACATTAAATTCATTCAGGTTTAAATAAATTGCCCCTTTATTAGTACCCCACCATAAAATATTTTTTAATTTATCATAAGCTACAGCCCCCGATCTAAATGAATTTGTTTTTAATCCATCTTGTAAGTTATAATTTTCAATCAAATATCCTTTCGGTTTAGTTTTACTAGGTATTAAGCAATTCAATCCTTTAAAAGTTCCGGCCCAAATGCGCTTATTGTTATCTTCAACAAGATTTAAAATAACATTAGAACTTAAGCCATCTTTCACATCCATTAAGGTAAATTCTTTTCCGTTGTAAATGGCTAATCCTTTATTTGTTCCTATCCAGATTTTATTTTCTGAATCAACAAAAACAGAATGAACTACGTTTGAAGGCAATCCATTAGATGTAGTAAAATGTGTGATTTTATTTTCAGAAATTTTACTTATACCATTTCCGTTATATGCCAGCCAAATATCATTGCTATTATCAACAGCAATGCAAGAAACATTGTTTGAACTTAAACCATTTTTTACAAAGTATTTTTCAAAATAATTGTAACCATACTTTGTTAATCCATTTCCATTAAAATCGGCTAGCCAAACGTTTTTGTTTAAATCCATTTTACCGGAAGCAACAAATCTATTCTCAAAAGATTTAATAATTGACAGGTGTAAAAGAGAATCGTAACTTACAGAATCGGATGGTGAAACTTTTAGCATTTCAAAGCCATGCATGTGTGTGCCAACAAATAAATTACCAATACTATCTTCTTGCATGGAAAGAATTATCTTCCAGTCAAGGCCGTTTCCACTTACAATTTGTTTAATTTTTTTTCCATTAAACACATGTATGCCCCCACCCCAACTTCCAAATAATGTTTCTCCTTTTTTGTTAACGTAAATACTTTGTATTGGTTTATCTGATAAGCCATCAAGTGAAGACAATAATTTAAAACTACCCGGAACAATTTTATTTAAGCCACCGTCTACGGTAGCAACCCAAACATTGCCTGCACGATCTTCAATAATATCTGAAATTTTATTACTGGTTAAACCTTGTTTTGTGGTGTATAATTTAAAACCATTATCTTCTAACTTTGCAATGCCACCTTCACCAGTGCCAATCCAATAACTATTTTTACTATCTCCTAAAATTGCAGAAATTTGAAAATAAGGAAAACCTGTATTGGGTTTATAGCGTATAGATTTATCGTTTTGTAACTTAACAAAACCTCCGCTGTATGTACCCAATAATAAGTTGTTGTTTTTATCATTATAAATATTGGTAACCAAACCCGAACCAAATTGCAGCCAATCTTGCCAATGGTAACGGTGAATAATGGTATCATTTATTATTTTCGACATGTTTCTATCCCAGGTGCCAATAAAGATTTCATTTGCTTTGTTAGATCCTAAGCGGTATAAGTTTCCTAACTCTAAAGGAGAATCGCTTCCGTAAATAAAAAATTTCCCGTCTTTTAATTTTACCAAACCGGTTTCCTGACAAATTAACCACAAACAGTTTTGTTTATCAAAATGAATGTCTAAAATAGAATTTCCGGGTAAACCACTTTCGGTTGTGTAAACTAAAAAACGTTTTCCATCATAATTCCATAAACCATTTGTGGTAGACATCCATATACTGCTATCTTTTGGATCGAGTAATAGTTTATTTGGCATTCCGGTAATTCCATTACGTGCGCTATAGTTATAAATATTATATCCATCGTAGCGTGTTAAGCCTGTTGAAGTTCCAATCCATAAAAAGCCTTTATTATCTTCTAATAAACAGTTAACTTGTGAAGAGGGTAAACCTTGTTCTTCTCCCAAATAAGTTATATTTTCGTTAGCAATACCGGTAGAGCGCAAATCACCTGCCTTAATTGGTTTTGGATGTTGCACCGGTGACAAAAATGGTTTTGCGATTACAACTTTTGGTGAATAGTAAAAACTATCGTATTTGCTTTTGTAACGTATTGTATCTATCACTCCAAAAGGTACTTTATCTTGATTGGCAAATGGCACTTCTTTATAGGTGAGTTTAAAACGCCAGCCTTTAGGAATTAAAAGGGTATCAAACTGAGTTGATGTTAAGTCAAACGCTTTATTTACAACAATAGAATCGGCATGTGTTTTTTTTGGAATAATAGATGAAATTAAAGGGATATTGCTCTGTTTACGAGTCTTTTCTTTACACGAAATAAAAGCAAACAATACAAATGTTATTAAAAACCTATAAAACACTTTTTCTAAAAATCTAAAATTAATGATTTATACGTATACTAAAACAAAGAAAACACGGTAAAGTTGAAATCTTAAAAACTTAACATTCGCCTAATAGTTTACTTAGGATCTTCTTTAATAGAAATTGCACCGCCCGAATTTATATAAATGGTCCACTTATATTTTCCTCGTCCGTTAAATGCAACCTTACCGCTAACATCGCCGGTAATATCATGAGAGCCTTCCGGAATTCGTTTGTATTCTGTTGTTTTTACCGATCCAATGGTACCAAAATCAACCGGGCCAACAATAACATGAAGAGGTGCGCCAAAATTGTTTTTAACACGCACATCATTTTTCATTTTAAGACAGGCAGAAAATAAAATACTGATGGTGCAGAATAGTAAATATAATTTCCTCATAATTGGTACTACAATTTACAAAATAAAATGATACGCATAAAAAACCGCCGGTACAGCGGTTTATTGTAAAACTATTTTTTTGGTTCTTATTTATCTTCGGCAATGGTAACACCACCACTATTGCTAATGGTAACTGTCCATTTATGTTTACCTTTTCCAGTAACACTTAATGAGCCTGAAACATCGCCATTAATGGCATGGTTACCTTCGGGAATAGATTTATATTCGGTAGAACTATTTGGGGCAACGGTTCCATAATCATTAGGGCCAATTGCAATTTTTAAAGCAGTAGCGTAATTATTTGTAACCCTAACAGAATGTTTTGGTTTAAGACAAGCAGTAAACGCCAAGGTTATTAGAGCAACAAGTAAGGCAACTTTAAATTTGTACATACTAAATGCATTAAATTGTTAAGTAAAAATAGCGTGAATAAATAAGGGTAAAAATGACTTGAGTCATTATTTAAAACAAAAGCACAAGGCAAGTAAACAAGTAACTTGGTTATTAGAACTTTATATAATAAAGCTAAATAAATGGGATTCAATAGATTGATTTAATATAAAACCTGTGAAATTTCAACAAAAGAACAGATATATCTAAAAAATTGCTATTTTTGCTGTCCGTTCTTACAAAGTAAAGATTTGGAAGAAGTTAACTTCTAACTTCAACGTTCTAAATTCTACCTTCTAAAAAGTTCTGTGGCCGCCTACCTACGCTAAAGCTACGGCAGGTAAAAGTGGCAGGCTGAGCAAGAAAAGCTCAGAAAAAAAAATAACAAACAAAAAAGGTCCTGTGCCCTTCCACACATGGAAGGGTAGGCTGAGCAAGCAAAAGCTCATTAAAAAATTAAAAGGTAAAGATTTGGAATAAGTTTATTCTAACTTCTACCTTCTAAAAGGTCCTGTGGCCGAGTGGCTAGGCTGAGCTCTGCAAAAGCTCCTACAGCGGTTCGAATCCGCTCGGGACCTCGATAAATGAAGAAAACCACCCCATAAGGGTGGTTTTTTATTTTTCAGGAGTTACGCCAAGCTTGCTTGAGTGTAACGAGGGAAAAATAAAAATCAAAACTGAAAGTTTTGTTTTCTTCATTTTGACTCTACGGCTTCCCAATGCGGATCATTTTTAAATAATCCGCTAATATCTTTCAAATAAACCCGCCAAGCTTTGCTTGTAAGGGCGTGGATGGAAAAAGAAAACAAATCGCGCTGGTTCAATTTTTAAAATTGTAAGATTTTAGAGTTACATTATATTAATGCACAGATTTCAAATCCTCGCCAGACGTGGATTTCGGTGTTATTGAAAAATCACGTGACGTGCCATGTGACAGTGAACGGCAAAGATGGGTCAGTCTGTGACCTTTGTGACCGAACAAAAAAAGGATAAAAACGGCTGAAAGCTTTGATAAATAAGGATTTGTGACCGTTGTGACCCAAAAAAGTGCCGGTGGTATGGTATAAATAAAAATAAATCATTCTATGATTTGTAGCAATGTATTTACTTAAGTTAGACTAACTTTAAAGAAAGAAATATAGCATGTTAAAAATCCCCCTGAATACCGCTAATATTATACTTCCAAGTGGTGAAAAATTTTCATTATTAGCACCGGAAATTAAGGACACAAAAGGTGTTATTAGTGTTTCAGGCCTTCTCGACATTAAGGAGTTTGTTGGTGGAGTTATAGAAGTCGTTGAAAAATTTAATATGAAATGGGGAAATTATATCAAAAAACATGAAGACCTCTTTAAAATAGTTGCAACTGGTGTTTCTGATAATCAAATTACGGTTTACCCGGTGGATTACTCCTCTTTTCAGGATCAAACATTTAAGGTATCATTTGTTTGTTATGGCTATATTGAAGATTTAATGAAATTCCCTGATTTGAATGAATCAGAGTCTCTTTATTCAATCGGATATGAAGGCATGTCCTTATGTTTTGATTCTACAACCAAAACAACTCAAACAAGAGATTTTTTTGGTAAACCAAAGGAAATACATCGTGCAGTTGACTGGGATCATACAAACTCAAGCCTTTATTTTTATTACGACGGCAAATATTACAATATAAATGTCATGTTAATTCAAAGAAAAGAAACAAAACAAATTGATTTAATTATTGATCCGGACACTCCATTGCCGTTTAAAGTATATAACGCAATCAAATGGCCTTTAACCGCATTTCTTTCCTTTGGATGTGGTAATAATATTGCAATAAGAGAAGAAAGCTTGATTGTAAAAGAAGGTCAAAAAAGACGAATTTACTCCGGTAAAAGAATTATTAAAAGCAGCAACTCAAACTATATACCATTAAACGACTACGGGCTTCGTGCTAATGGAATTTTAAATAAATATTTTGAATCATTTAATTTGTTCCTGTTCGTTGAAAAAATATTACGCATATCAGAAGCAATTACGTTGTTTAATTTTGCAAAGAAAGCCAGGACCGTTGATGAAAGCATTTACCTAATGTTGGTTTCTATTGAGGCTCTAGCAGATAGGTTCAAAAAATCAAGCTTTAATGAATTGAATTCAGGGTACTATATGAAACAAGAGTTATTCAACGAAAAGATCAAAAACACTAAAGATGTATTTATGAAGGATTTTGAATTTTTCCAAAAAAGTAATGAAGTAGAGTTTAAAAAACTTGTTTCCGCTATTGCTGGAATTAACAAGATTTCGAAAACCAACAAAAAAATATACGATCTATTCAAGTTTGCAGAACTTCAAAATCACGAAGGTAAAGCAGACTTTTTTAATTCGTTGCGAAATAACGCTATTCATGAAGGAGAAATCAATTTACCTGAAGCTAATGCGTTTCATAATCAAAATAAACTTGAATTGATTTTCAACGAAATTATTGCAAACATTATGCAATACAAATTTGAAAGATATTTAAGTACTGAAGAAAGAACCAAACATGTCCAGGTTAAAAAAGATTACGTTACCGACTATACTAGGTTTGGATTTAATTAAAAGAACTTTAGTTGCCACTGCAATCTTTTTTTCACTTACAACGCACACTAAAAGTGTTGCAATTTAATCATATAAGTGAAAAACATACACATCGGTAATTTTACAAAACTGTATAAGTAAGGTTTTCCGACATGTTAATTTTGGTTTCACCAAAATTAAAAATGAAAATTTTAACACTTGAAAACAGAAACGAGGTTAGTCCCGGAGTAGTTGGACTCGGTAAGAGTTTGACCAGCTCGAAGAATCTCTAAACGGTTGTTCATATTACGTGTTGCAAGTTGCTTACTATTATTAATTGGTTACAAATTTAATGGTACTTAATGCACGTAGGTTTTCTAAGTCTCTTAAATTAAAACTCTGCCAGGTTCGGGTTTTTAAAATTTCATTGGCTATAAAAAGTTTATAATGTAGAGGTTCGGTGTTTCTTGGCGACTTAATTTGCAATGTAGAATACCTTAAATTGTTTAATTCAATTAATTCCGGAATATTCGCATTAGATAATTCAATTAAATAATACTTATCTAAAGTTTTACCAGCTTTTGCATGATTTATATTATAATTAGTAATCATCTTATCCCAATTGAAACATGAGCTTAAAGCAAGTATTAAAAACCATGTTTCGAAATTATTAGAAACTAACTTCCAAGCACTTTTGCGTTTTGATACTTTTAAATACGTATGAATTAAGCCAATGATGGAAAGGAGCAAAAATGTAAACACACCTATTCTTAAATAGGTTAATTGAAACTCTTGTATATACCAATAATTGCGAATTATTGCACTAACTATCATTAGTATGCTTTGTATAATCCATGCATAAACTAAAAATTTTACTTTATTACCAAATGCATTAAAATTTAACTCGTCTTTAAAAAACCACATTATTAATAAACTTGCTATGATAATTGAAAAAACAATGTTCCAAACTGCCTGGTGAACAAAACTTGACAAGGTAATTCCTTGAGGTAAAGTTTGGTTTATAAAAATTTGATTAATATCGAGAATATTAATTAGTAGCAACATTACATTAAGTATTGCAAACAATGAAATTGCTATGATAGATTTGTACTTTAATTCGCTCTCCTCTGCTTCATTTTGAATATTGATAATATCCTTTAGGTATTTTTTGTCCTGATCAGAAACAAAACCGATGGTTCTGATTTTAATTAATCCATATATTATAAGAAAACCTAAAAAGGTAAAAAGCAGTACTTTTATATTTAACCATTCAAAATTAATTTGTTTTGTTAAGTCGTTAAATAAAGGATTGGAGCCACGATATAAAAAGAAAAACACCAGTGAAATAATTAAGGAAATTGAAATTCCAAAAAACAACTTTATTTGCCTTTTTCTTCTTTTGTTATCATGCGCATAATCAACAGTTGATAAATCAATTATCCAATAGATGAAAGAAGAAGAAATAGAATAAACTGCATAAGCAAATGATAGAATTACAGAGTTTTCTTTATTTATTGTTTTACCGCACAGCAATAGAATTGTTACTATGCCGGCAAAAACACTCAATCCGCTATTTATAAAAACCACAGCCCCGGAGCTTATTAAAGATAGTACAACATAATACCACCAGTTCTTATCTTTTAATTTGGGTGGATTAAAAACTAAAAGCAATCCAATAATTATCATAGAAAACAACAGGTAATTTAAACCTGGGTTTTGCTTGTAAAACAAACAAGTAAAACCAATTGCTGCCAATAGCAGAAGGGAATCATTTTTTTTCATTGTTTTTGGGTTTAAGGTTATTAAATGCCTGAAAAAAGACAGAAAGACTCATGAAGAAAAATCCAATAAAAAATAACAAATAATTAAATTTTTCAGGAACGTAACTTCTTAAATCGTTAAATAGTGAATCGTTAGAAAACACATTCCATAACTTATCCCCTGCTGTTACCTGAATGTAATCCAGCATAAACGATAAAATGCAAATAAGAGCCCCGGTAATTAGAATTACCCAATACTTAAGTGGTATTTTATAGTTTTCATTTGAATCAATTTTACGGATAATGAAACAAGAGCCTACTATCATTAATAACGACAATAAACATGGCGCCCATACAGGCCCTACCCAAGGAAAAGGAATAAGAAATAAAATATCCCAGGTGCTTAAACTTTGCGGCCAACCTAAAAAGAAGTACAAAAAAACATAATAGAAAATGTCCCAAATTGCAAAGGATAAAGAAAAATAAGCGAAACGCTGCAATTTATTTTTTCCGGCAGTGTATCCAATTCCTACCAACATAATAATTGTTGCCAATTCACGTAAAAATTCTACGCGTGCAATTTTCGGGTCAATGGGTTGTAAAGGAAATTGAAAACCGGTTTTATAGTATAGTTCACGTAGATAAATTACTACTGCGCTTTCCATAAATCCCATGGCAATAGAAAAGAGTATTACCCAGAGTAGAGTTTTGTTTACTTTATTCATGACTTTTTAGATTATTTATTTTTCTTAAAATATAATACAAGTAGGCTGCCCCAATTATTCCAAATGAACAATCAATTAATTGGTGAAAGAAGGGAATATTACGAATGGAGCCACAAATAAACGCAAGAGGGAAAATTAACAGGCAAGCTGCAATTCCAATTTGCAAGTTGATTTTATAAAGAGTTGGGTTCAAATACACAGGTATAAAAAAAAGAGCTATTACTACATGAGCAAAAGCAAGCCAATCGGTTCCGTAAAACATTACTGCTGGTGTATTGTGTATATCCTGGTAAAGCAATTTTATCCAGTTTTGAAAGAAGGATGGAAAATAATTTATTACACTCATCATAAAATCAATTTCTGTTTCAATCGGAAAAGCAGTTAATCCACTTATCACTAATAGCGAAATAAACAGAAGTAGATGTGTTCTTATTGCTTTCATTTTATTTCTTTTTTAATTATTTAACAAAGTACTTTGTATTTCAAAGTATTAGTGTAAAAAATTTACTTTCCTTTAATCAACTTTTCCAACGCGTCTAAATGCTCTTCAAATGAACGTACACCAATTTTAGTTGCGCTATAAGTAGTTAAGGTTTTCTTCCCTACAATTTCCTTTTTTATATGAATCATTCCTTCTTTTTCTAATGCGGCTGAATGGCTTGCCAAATTACCATCGGTAACCTGCAGCAAATCTTTTAACGAATTAAAATCCATACTATCATTTACCATCAAAATACTCATAATACCCAAACGAACCCTGTTCTCAAAGGCCTTATTAAGTTTATGTATATTGAGCTTGCTCATTTATTTTACGCGATCAAATTTAAACCACATATATATACCATATATGATATGTAAAACCCCAAAACCTAAGGCCCAAAATAAAATACCATAGCCTAAAAACAGGCAAGCGGTTAAACCCAAAATAATTTCAAGGTAACCTAAAATTTTAATATCGTGCATTACAAATTTGCTTGAATTAATAAGTGCCATACCATAAAACAATAGCATAGCCGGACTAATTAATAGAAAATAATCTTTTCCATGATAAAGTAATATAAAACAGAAAAAACCTCCTGCTGCCAATGGAACCATCATATTCCACAATACCTTTTTACTTGTTCTGTCGAATAATTTCTCATTGTTTTTTTTGGCCTTTTTTGCAGTAAGTATAAATGCAGTTAAAAGCGATAGGAATAAAACCGCCGCACAAATAAAAACAATTTTAAACTTTAATACACTATAAGTATCATTGTATTCTTGCGTATTATATGCGCCCCTGTATAGTTCATTATAAGTTGTGGCTTTAGAAATTTCAACATATCCTAAATAAGCCCCAACAAGTGCATAAATTCCGGCAAATACCCCTGATAAACCGCTTAAAGAAAGGAACTTTGAGGATTCTTGCATCATCTTACGGATGTCTTTTAGAGCCTCTAATTGTTGTTTTTCGTTTTCCATGATAAAGCACTTTGTAGTACAAAGCTATTTAAAAACTTTGATTCTGCAAAATAATTTTTTACCTGGTCCGATTCTCAATTTTTTTGAGCATTTCTTAATAGGAAGGCATCATTATATATTTGTGTTTGACTAAAGTTATCGCTTGCTAAAATTGCATGATCTTGCATACCATTAATCATAAAATAACTCATACCTTCTCCTTTCTTTTAACTTCTGTTTTACTAAATCCCCCCCTAAAAGCCCTCTGACTCAAAGCTCCATACAATTGCTCCAACTCTTGCAAATGCTCTTTATATTGCGCTTTTAAAGCCTCCGTTTTTTCTACGATTTGAGCAAATTGGGTTTGGAGCGAAATTGGTGGATTAATTGTTTTAATTTTCTTTAAATCGTTCAAGTATATTGCTTGTTGAGCTGAAGACCCAGAGGTTTTAACAAGTATTTTTTTGAAATTTTCGTTTCTAAAAAGATAGTTTAGAAAATCACTATTTAATAATTCGCTATTAGGTTTAATTAATATTACACTACCCATTAAACAAAATGGAATTGTGGATTTTAATGAAACACATCTTCCTATTGTTGCTCCTCTACTAACAAGCAATAAATCACCAAATTCTGGCTTACATTTTTTTGTAAACTTTTCAAAATCTATTTCTGAAACGAATTTATTTTGCGAAAAGTCCACCTTGTCTTCTTGGATATCTTTTGCCATTAAAATATGTTTTCCAATATCACGGATATTTGGATTTAGGTGTTCTCCATCAGTAACTTTAATTGTGACCTCGGCTAAAGCTTGAATCTCCCATCCCTTCTCATTTTTCACAGGATCCCCAAACATCTCCAAAAAGGTAGATTTTAAATACTCATCTAACAATTGTATGCTTTGTTTGCGTTCCGCTATTAAGGCCTCGGCTTTGCTTAATACCGCCGCTATGTGCTTTTGTTCTTCTAAGGGAGGGAGAGGGACTAAAACAACTTCTCCAATTTTTCTTGATATTCCTCCAACTGTTGCACCCCTAAAATCTGAAAGTATTTCTTTTTGTCCTTCAACCGATCTTAAGTAATTAAATACATATTTCGGAAATGCTTTGTTTTGATCAATTCTTATTATAAATACATGTTCATTAACAGCAACTTTATTTAATGGATAGTCTTTATTTATAAAACTTACTTTACCGGTTGTTGCTCCGTCTTTTACAATTAGAATATCTTCTTTTTTTATTATGCCAGTTTTTAATTTATTGAAATAATCTTCGGGTACAAATTTTTTGATATCGGTTTTAACTGTACCGTCATCATTTAAATGTTCAGCGCCAATTGATGATATGCCAGACTCTATAGCTCCACCTTTTGGTCTGCCTCCTGATTCCAAGGAAATAAGAATTGAATTTAATTTTTCTTTTTTCATCACATCAATTCATTAAGTTCTTTTAATCCTTTGCTAATATTGCTTTCCAAATCCTGCAACTTTTTAAAAATTACCTGGGGCTTTTCGTAAGTTACTTCTTCGTACACTTCTTGTTTGTATTTGCTAAGGCTTAGGTCGTAGTCGTTGGCTACTATTTCGGTTTTGGGTACGTGGAAGTGTTTGCCGGTACGCCCTTCAACTCCGCTCTGCTTCTCGACTCCGCTCGAAGTGACAGAACGAGAGTGGTACTGCTTTATAATATCTTGTAAATCGGATTTATCTAGTTTGGTACGTTTGTCGTCGAGGCTGTAGCCATCGCTTTGCATTTCGTAAAACCATACATCGCGGGTTTCGCCACCTTTGGTAAAAATTAAAATAGCACAAGCTACTCCTGCATAAGGTTTAAATACACCGCTTGGTAAAGTAATCACAGCTTTTAGTTCGCTTTGCTCTACCATCAGTTTACGCGCTGCTACAAAGGCTTTGCCGCTGCCAAATAATACTCCTTGCGGCACAACTACGGCACAAGTACCTCCCATTTTTAACATGGTGTAAATACGCTCAATAAACAACAACTCGGTTTTGGTAGTTGGTAATTGCAGGCTTTCGTTAATGTCGCCCTTATCTATATTACCTGTAAAAGGTGGGTTTGCCAATACAATGTCAAACTGTGCATTTTCGTTATAGGCTTTGCTTAAGGTATCTTTATATTCAATGTGCGGGTGCTCAATACCATGCATCATCAAATTCATTAAACCCAAACGCACCATGGTGGTATCAATATCATAACCGTATAAACTATTATCTACAATGTTTTTTAGTTTGTCATTAAGTATAGAAGATATGGTTGCACGTATAAAGCCATCTTCATCTTGCCACACATGGTCTGGGTTTTCTTTTAACACCAATTGTGTAAGCATGTACTGGTAAGCACCCAACAAAAATCCTGCACTGCCACAGGCAGGGTCGGCAATACGTTGCCCAATTTGTGGTTTAACCAAGTCAGCCATTAGTTTAATAATGTGGCGTGGTGTTCTAAACTGTCCGTTTTTTCCGGCGCTAGCAATTTCACTCAACAACATCTCATATACATCGCCTTGTATATCCTGGAAAGATTGTCCGCCCTCGTTGGCATCTTTTTCTACTTCTAAAAAAATTGCGTCAATGGTTTTTACGGCCTCTACCAATAAACTTGGCTTAGGCATAATAAACACGGCATTGGCCATACTTTTGGTAAAGGCATCACCACCTTCAATAGCTTTTAAAAACGGAAACACTTTGGTTTGCACATGCAATAACATTTCTTCGGCAGGTAAGTGTTTAAAGTTGCTCCAGCGTAAAGTACCTTTATCAATTTTTTCTTTAGAGCCTTGTGGGGTATAGGTACCGGTAAATAAGCTGGTGTATTTTTCGCCGGTAAACTCGGCATCGCGTTCACGTTTAGATTCGTTTTCATCTAAGCGCTTCATAAAAATTAAATAGGTAATTTGTTCAATAGCCGTTAGTGGGTTACTAATACCACCGCTCCAGAAGTTGTTCCAAAGTTTATCAATAAGGGATTTTATAGTTGCGTTGTTGAGCATGGATCAAGATTTTTGGATTAAAGGATTAACAGAATTTTTTTGTGGATTGTATTTTGGGTTGAATACTTTTTTGTATTGTAAGCTGGTTGCACCAAAATTAATTAACAATCCTGTTGGGAAATCATAGGCTACCAGATAATTTTTTGCTTGTGCAAGGTGAACACTTTCAAGGTTAATAAGGGCTTTTAATTCAACAATAATTTTTTCCTCAATAACAAAATCAGCTCTTCTTATCCCTACTTCTGTTCCCTCGTAATAGATTTTTTGTTCTATTTCTCTTTTAAAGTCCAATCCGATCTTTTTCAACTCAATAGCTAAACATCTTTGATATATTACTTCTTGAAACCCATTACCAAGCGTGTTATGGACTTTCATTGCACAACCAATTATTTTGAATGTTATTTCTTCTTCTTCCATTTTTTATCTTGAAAATCCTTACATCTTTTAAATCCTGAACTTACTTTAGTTTCTTAATGTGCTTATTTCCTAATAAGGATTTCATTTGTGTAATGGCAATTTTGTTTAGTTGTTCTAATCTGTTACTTTGAGGCTGTCCTTGTTCTATTAACAAGGCGTTAATGCTTTCCATATTAGATAATACAACTAATTGTTCAATAGTTGCTTCATCACGTATATTTCCTTTTGCGGCTGATTTTTCAGCACGCCATTGTTTAGCAGTTTTACCAAACAAGGCCATGTTTAACAAATCGGCTTCATCGGCGTAAACAAAATTTATTTGCTGTTTGCTTAGTTCTTTGGGTAGTAAATTTTCTTTTATGGCATCGGTATGTATTTTGTAATTAACCTTTGCCAGGGTACGTTGTAAATTCCAATCTAATTTTAGTCTATCGTTCTCCTCATCTTTAAGTCGCTGAAATTCTTTTAACAGAAACAACTTAAATTCTACAGAAATCCAAGAGGCAAATTCTAGTGCAATGTCTCTATGAGCAAAAGTTCCACCATATCTTCCGGCTTTAGACGTAATGCCAATAGCGTTGGTAGTTTCTATCCATTTTTTAGGAGACATAGTAAAACTATTTAATCCGGCTTGTTTTCTAAACCCGTCGAATTCGACGGGATTAAAATTTGGGTTATGAATTTGCTCCCAAAACCCCAGTAATTCAATTGTATTTCGGTTTCTAAGCCAGTTTTTTATAATATCATCAGTATTTACGGCATCTTTATGTTTAGCAATATCAGTAAGAGAAATATAATCAGCCTCCTTATTGCTAATAATTACAATGTTTGTTCCGTTAACATTTATGGTTTTGTTAGTGTTTGTCATATTGGTAAACTGCAAAAATAAAAAGTCCACTCTAAGCGCGCTGATCTTACGAGAAGCGGAGTGGACATGTTATTACAAATGTAACTAATTTATTCATACCCTTAGGCTGCTAATAATTTATTGGTTAATACTAAAATTTCGTCAATCTCTTTGGGTGTAAATACACCACGAATTCCTTCGGGGTGTAACATGGTAAATGGAGATTGAATTAAATCACGTTTTTGCAAATCGCCTTTTTCTAAAATAAACTTCTTCAACAAATCCATAAACTGTAATTGGCGGCTGCTTAAATAATTGTGTTCTTTTATAAATGCATCAAAGGCTTTGCTTACCGTTTCAGGAAAAGTTTCTAAAACTTCTATACCTAAGATGTGTTTAATAAATTGAGTTAATGCAGCTTTACGATGATTGTATACGCGACGTAATAAATCAATGGTAATATGAGGGTGTTCATTATGCAGCTCTTCTGCCAGTTGTTCCGATTCAGTTTCGCTAATAGTTTGTCCTAGTTTTAATTTTTGTAAAATAGGATTAGAACTTACCAGTTGATTTATTTTTTCTTCAACTAGTTCACGATAACGGGCTACACTTAAAGCTTCGTGTTGCGGACCAAACTCTACATACTCCTTGGCATACAACTCATCTTTAAAATTAAATTTAGCCGGGCCTAAAGGGGATACAAAAGAATCTTTGTGTTTCATTAAAGGAGCCAGTTTGGTTATTAGCTCATCCAGTTTATCTTCATTTATAGTAGCCCAAAATTGATTTGTTTGGCTTTCGCGTATTAAGATTTCTTGTGTAGCCACAATATTTATGGAAAGAGGTAACTGCGAAATTTCTTCGATGATGCTTTCTTTTAATGCTTCAAATTTTTCTTGATCATTTTCTAAATGAGCAATCGAAACTTCTACAATATCTTTTTCAAATCGCATGGCTTTAAAATCAACGCCTGAAATAGTTCGCATTAACGGCTTTACATTTTGGCGTAAAAACTCGAGTTTACTTTCAGTTAATAAATTCCAAAAATTAGTATCTTCTAATTGTTGCAAACTATGTTTAGCTTCCATAACCACAACAGAGTTATTTGGAAGTTGAGAAATTTGTTGTTTCAGCTTTTCAGTTTCTGCAATTACAATTTCAGTTTGATTGTTATCACGTGCTTTCTCAATTTTGTCAATACGCAAACCAAACAAACGCACAGGCAAAGGAATTTGTGCTTTTAGTTCTTTTCCTTTTGGTTTAACTTTAAAGTATTCAAAATTATCCCAACAATCTAAAACTAAAAACACATCTTTTTGTGTGCACCATGGTTTCATTTTTTTCGGCTCTAATAAACGAGTACCTCGCCCAATCATTTGCCAAAACTTGGTATATGAATACACAGGTTTTGCAAAAACCAAATTTACAATTTCGCGTACATCAATTCCGGTATCTAACATATCAACACTAATGGCAATGCGTGGAAAATCGTTATTTGTGAATTGATCTAACAAACCTCCTTTACCATGAACACGTGAATCTTCAGATACAATAACTTTTGCTAATTCACCACGATACTCCGGATACAATGCATTAAATATATCCTCCATTCGTCTTGCATGGCCTTTACTCATGCAAAAGAAAATAGTTTTCCCAGGCAATACACCATTAGAATCTTTAATGCTTTCTTCCATAAACTCACGGATGATGAGTGTATTGGTGCCTTTATTGATTACGTTTTTTTCTAAATCTGTTCCTTCGTAATTAACTTCCTCAATTTCTTTTCCTTCAAGTATTAATTGTTTTTGATCTTCTAATGAAACAGTACGTTTATTAATGCCTTCTTCTTGAAACTTGGTTTTAATTTTCATTACTTGAAAATTGCACAAGTAAGGAGGAATGTGATTAACTGCTTCATCGTACGAAAATGCGAAACTAGGAACACCATCTTCACATTCAAATAATTTAAAGGTGTTATGATCAATTACATCTGTTGGTGTGGCTGTTAAGCCGAGTGTAATGGTATTGAAATAATCTAATATTTCCCCGTAGGTATTATAAATACTACGATGACTTTCATCTACTACAATCAAATCGAAAAAATGTGGAGAAAGAGGTTTTTTTTCATCGCGTATAACATTCAACATGGTTGGGTAGGTTGAAACATAAATACGTCTATCAGTTGCTATTTCTCTTTCACCAACTTTCGGCCAGCGAGGTTCGTTAGGTAAAAATTCTTTAAACGCATCCAGTGCTTGATTTTGTAAAGCAATTCTATCTACTAAAAACAAAACTCTTTCAGCCCATCCTGCACGCATTAATGCATCTACAAAAGCAATGCAGGTTCGTGTTTTACCGGTACCGGTTGCCATTACCAATAAAAATTGTTTTTTACGTTTTTCAATTCCTTCAAGAACTGCTCGTATAGAAGCGATTTGATAATCGCGCCCTGCAATATCTGTATTAATTAATTCGCTACTTAATGGTTTTCGCGCTTTACGAAGGTATTTGTAGCGTTCTAAATCATCACGTGTTGGAAAACCATAAACTTTTTTGGGTGGGTAGTTTCCTAAATCCCAAAAGAAAATATCATGTCCGTTGGTATAAAAACAAAATGGTAATTCGCCACCGTGTTGCTTTACAATATTTTCACAATATTGCTTGGCTTGTTCTTTCCCTATGTTGGCATCAACTGATGATTTTTTTGCCTCAACTACAGCTAATGGTTTGCCGTCTTTTCCTAATAAAACATAATCACTAAACTGCTTTCCTGCATAAGGTGTTGGTGCTTCAGCAACCATATTTGAATCAACTATGATGTTATATTCTAAAACAACTTGTGTTGGGTCAATAACATTCCAACCAGCTTCATTTAAGCGTTTGTCAATTATTTCTTTCCGTGTATATTGTTCGTTCTTCACCTCTTTATTGAATTAAGTAATTCTTTCAGAACCTCTTTTCAAAATCGCTGCAATTACAAAAATTACCTAAATCCTCATTTGTCTTCAGTTCACTCATTATCAATTCAGCATTCCATAACTCTCCCCCACTTTTTTCAACAACCCAATTCAGCTTCATTCAATTAACCGAAACCCTAATATAAGAAATTACTTAATTTTAGCAGCCGTTGTGAGATAAATGTTAGGAAGTTTTTAGAAGGGGCCCGGGGCTGCCTGGGCGCTAGTAGCAGGGTACTAGCGGAAATAGTTTAAGGTGGTGCAACGTATAATAAATTATGTTTTTATTCCTCCCACTTCTAACTACACCACGCACAGTATTTCACTCGGTAGCAGCCTTTATCAAACCAGAAACTTTTTGCATTTAGCAAGCGTTAATTTCATCTTCTTATTAATCAGTGTAAATTATAAATTTAAAAGCCTTTCTTTTTTAAATTCAATTTCAATAAAAAATAAATGCTTGCTAGTGAAATCAAACACATTGCCAAAAATGCTATGCCGTAGCCTTGTGTTGCTGCTATAAAACCTGCAACCCAAACCGACCATGCTTCACAACCGTTTGTAATAGCCATAAAGGTGCTAAATTGAGTAGCTCCTAATTTAGGATTGGTAACATCCATAAACAAGGCATAGGAAGAAGAAGTAAACATACCTACACCCAGATACATTCCAAATAATAATAATTTCCAAGTTAAGGGCGAGATTTGTTCACCATTTATTTCTATAAGTGAAAGTATTGCAATAAATGTAAGGCCAAAGAATAAAAAAACAAGTACACAATTTTTTCTACTCCACTTATCTGAAAAATAGCCACCCATTAAACTTCCCGCAATCATGGCTATTATTACAGGTAGGCCTAATAAAATTCCTATATCATCATTAGTAAATCCTTTTTCACTTAAAAACGGACCAACCATTGCTCCAACCGCTTCAAATGCGGCAGCTGCAGTTAATGCAAAACCAATGGTATACCAGGTTCTTTTGCTACTAAAGGTTAGATACAAGTCTTTTTTAAATTTATGTAAACGTTTGCCTGTATAAAATTTTGTATTTGGAACCTTAATAAATAAAAGCAAACTCATTACTAAACCAATACAAGCAATCATAAAGGTTAATGTTAGCGGCAAGCCAATTCGTGAAATCATAAGCAAAGTGCCGCCCCCAAAAATACTACGGCCAATAAGCATACCTGCCTGCATAAATCCATTAATAGCACCGGTTTCTGAAGAATTTGACAAATGAATAATTAAAGAATCTACTGAAACATCTTGTATTGATGCAAAAAAGGAATGCATTACCAATAATAATACCCAAATACTAACATTACCTTCAATAGGAATAAAAATAAGAGGTATTAATGTAAAACACATGAAAGATTGAGAAATACCTATCCAGTGTACATGCCCAAATCTAACGGTCCTAAAAATATCTATAAGTGGTGCCCATAAAAATTTAAATACCCAAGGCAATGTTAATATTGCAGTAATGGCTGTAATAGTATCTATTTTAATTCCTTCCATTTTTAAAATGGTTGGTAGCGCCCACCAAATAAAACCTATGGGGGCACCCTCTGCAAAGTAAAACGCAAAAGCTATTAGCCAGCGGCCATATTTCCTTTCAAGTAAATTCATTTTTGAATTAATGGAAAAGGTAAATGTATTAAATAAACTGAATCAAAATGAAGATTAAGTAATCCCACACTTGCTCCCGCACAAATTCATGCGCGTTGAAATGCATGCAAGTGTATAACTGCATTTAAATTTAGGTAACAAGGTAATCAGGAAGAAATCTATTTAACTAGCAATTACTTTTGCGCAATGACTTTTACATGAGAAATACACAAAACACATTAAAACATCAATAGTAGAACATTTACTCAATTATCAAGCGTTGTGTTTTTTCACCAGCACCGCTTTTTATTTTAAGGAGATAAAATCCCGGCATAAATTGAGAGGTAGATAGTGTAATGTCGGCTTCATTATAATTTTGTTGAAATAATAATTTTCCGGCAACATCAACAATTTCTACGCTGTAATTATCACAAATACCTGTGCTAATATTTAGTTGAGATCGGGTAGGATTTGGGAACATAACAAAGGAAATATCTTTGCTGTTTTCTCTCAATCCAATAGGGCTTTTACCTTTAAACCAAATTGGTGAAGTAATAATACGCTGCCCATCTACCTGTTTTATTTCAGCTAAATAATATCGCGCGGTGTCATCTGCTATAACAGAATAATCAGTATACAACAAGGTATTCGATTGTTTTGCAATGGCTATAATGGTTGGATCAATTCCTGAACCTGATTTACCTGACCATATTTTTATTGAATCTGCTAATTCGCCATCATCATCATTGTGAATAATACTAATGGTTGGTGCGCTATTTCCACTCATGGTATCGCCCATAATATTTGAACCAATTTTAAAATCAATTTTTGCATTCCAATCATCGCTTCCATAGAAATGCATTTTTTTCATGGCCGTGTACAAATTTGCTTCGGTAAGTGAGGGAGCCATAATTACTAATCGTCCGGCATTACCCCTTCCAAAATTTAAGTAATGGTTATCGTGATCATAACTCATACCAATGTGATAACCTCTGTTTAATAAAATTCTGTAATACACAAAAAAATCACTAACCGGGTAAGTAGTATAATCGGCAGCTGCAATAGTTGCATTTCCATTTCTAAAAGGAACGCCAACAATTGCTGAATCGCGCGTGGGGTTATACCCTCCGCCTGCTAAGCCGTTAAAATCATTATAACTGGGATGCGCTAATGTTGCAATGGCATTGGGATTATTATTTATAATTCGCCATAAACTATCGTATTTTGTTTTCGGACAATAAATATCATAATTAGGTACATTACCCGGCACGCCGGTTGTTTCCCAACCAATTAATTGATTAAAGCCATATATAACCACGTGTCCGTTTCCGCTTGAACTAACGCCATATTCCACTCCATACAAGGCCAAAAAAGAAGGAGTTGTTGCTGCAGCAGCTTCTGCTAAACCCAGTGCGTAGCTTGTACGAACCATTCCCGGATTATTATTATTAGAGTAATGATTGTGTTCTGAAATTCCTAAAAAATCGAAGTTTTGCGAAAGTTTTGCATAAGCATAACTACCTGCAGGCTTGCTTACCCCGGTACTACTAGAATCTTTATTACCATCTGAATAACCGCTATGGGAGTGAAGATTACCGAAGTAATAATTTAAGGTTTGAGAGCGCATTAAACAAAATGCAAAAACAAGTAATAGTATGGCTTTAAACTTCATATTGTAAAAATAGGCAAAATAAGTGCTGTTTCTTGGTAATTAACATAAAGGTAACATTGCTTTATTTAATCGGTTTTTTTATAATAAATTCAATAAGTAAATTTTAAAATTAACTTTGCATTTAACAGCATGGAACCACTAACTATAATTTACGAAGACGATATTCTACTTGTGTGTAACAAACCTTCGGGTTTAATGGTAGAGCCCGATAGGAACAATTACCCGAATTTATTGCAAATGGTAAAAAACTATTTGAAAGAAACACAGGATGATAAAAACCCTTACGTGCAACATTTACACCGTATTGATAGAGTCGTGAGCGGAGTAATACTTTTTACCAAAAATAAAGATTACCTGCGCAACCTAAGCGAACAATTTGCGCAACGCGAAGTGGAGAAAGAATATTTAGCACTAACAGCCAATGCGCCCAAAGAAATGAAAGGCGTATTGGAACATTGGCACCGAAAAGAAAAAAAGAAAGGGGTTTTGGTTGCTGAGGGTACACCCTACGCTGAAAAAGCCAAATTAGAATACGAAGTAGAAAAGTATGGCAGCTTATTTTTATGGAAAATAAAATTGCATACCGGAAAGTTTCATCAAATACGCGTACAGCTGGCCAGCAACGGTTGCCCTATTTTAGGAGATACACTTTACGGTTCAACAGAAAATTATAAAGAAGATACCATTGCTTTGCTTGCCCATAAATTAGTAATACATCACCCGGTTACAAAACAAAAAATGGAGTTTGTTTCTACAACCGAACTTTAACCAAAGTTAACCTGATACACATCCATTTTATTTCTTTGAATATCTCTTACCTCAAAACCACCTGCTTGCGGAATTTCCTCTATTAAATCAAAAACAGCACAACCTTTACTTAAACCTTCAAAAATTAAGGTAAAGCCTTTGCCATCGTTTAGTGTCCAGTTAGGGGCAAAAGAAATATTAAATGCGGTGAGCAACTTTGCTTTTCGTCCGCTTTCTTTTTCAATTAAAAAAGTGCTGGGCCAAATTCTATATGCATAATCATCGCCACAGGTACAATGTATTATGGTTTGGCGCTCTTCGCTTTCTAATGTTTTTACTTCGGTAATTTCTTCAATAGCAGTTTGTAACGACATAAACTATTTTTTTGTGAATATACTTAAATCTTCATTTAATAGCGTAAAACGTTGCAATAACACACTATGGTAATTTTATATATATTTGATTTATGATGCAACTAAAAAGCAAACTACCTAACATAGGTACCACCATATTTTCAGTAATGAGTGCACTTGCAAAAGAGCACAATGCCATTAACTTATCGCAAGGTTTCCCTGATTTTGAATGCGACCCTTTGCTGCTTCAATTGGCTCAAAAATACATGAACAGCGGTTTTAACCAATATGCACCTATGCAAGGAGTTTTACCATTGCGAGAAACCATTTCGCAAATAATAGAAACCTGTTACCAAAGTAAATATAATCCTGAAACAGAAATTACCGTTACTGCCGGTGCTACGCAAGGCATTTATACTGCTATTGCTGCTTTTATTAATAAAGGCGATGAAGTAATTGTTTTTGAACCTGCGTACGATTGTTATATTCCCGCTATTGAATTACACGGAGCAAAAGCGGTGAGTATAGAACTAACTTATCCAGGATTTAAAATAGATTGGGAAAAAGTAAAAAACAAAATGAATGATAACACCAAAATGATTATCATTAACACACCTCATAACCCCAGCGGTACCACTTTAACGAAAGTAGATTTAATTGAACTTGAAAAGCTGGTTGCCGGAAAAAATATTATTGTATTAAGTGATGAAGTATACGAACACATGGCCTTTGATGGAGAGCCGCACCAAAGCGTTGCCCTTTTTCCGGAATTAAAAAAACAAAGCATTATTGTTTCCTCTTTTGGAAAAACAGTGCACACCACCGGTTGGAAAATTGGTTATACCGTCGCGCCCGAATATTTAATGAAAGAGTTCAGAAAAGTACATCAGTTTTTGGTGTTTGCCGTAAACCATCCTTTTCAAATGGCCTTGGCTGAATTTTTATCTGACAAAAAAAATTACTTAGAACTTAAAAATTTCTATCAACAAAAACGCGATTACTTTCGTAAACTGGTTTCAAACTCAAAATTTAAGTTAGAAGATTGCACCGGAACATACTTTCAATTGCTTAATTATTCTGCCATAAGTAATGAAAACGATAGCGATTTTGCCATTAGGCTTACCAAAGAATACAAATTAGCATCCATTCCCCTCTCCGGCTTTTACACTTCCAAAAAAGATGATAAATTGTTGCGGTTTTGCTTTGCCAAAAAAAACGAAACACTTGAAAAAGCTGCAGAAATAATAAATCGTGTAAAATAAGCCCCCCTTCTCCATTTGACCAAGCCGAATGTAATACTAAAACGGACTTGGTTAAAATCTTTGCAAAAATTAATGAAGTTTGGCAAAAACTTGCAATTAAATGTTATAACTTTAATTATACCAAGCATTGAAGTTTTTATCATATATAGTGTTATTTATTGCCATTAGTTTTACAAAATTAAGTGCGCAAATAAATTCTTACGTGCAAGAAGAAATTGAAAAAACACTTGCACCGCAGCACGAAACCATTTACAACAAAGGGCGTTTATTGATAGAAAATGAAAATTATACCGAAGCCAATAAATACCTTGATTCACTTTTCTTTTTTTACCCCACCAACATTTCCATAAACTATTTAAGTGGTATTTGTAACGCGCATTATAAACAAAGTAAAAATCTTTCTTTAACTAAACTTAAAACTGCTGCAATTGCACAAAACAATTTACTAAATTTTAATTTTTGGTTGGGCTTAGCCTATGAGGTAAATGATAGTTTAAAAAAGGCGATTGAATATTACGAATTGTATTTTTCTAATACCAATAATTTAAACAGTACCAAGAAAAACGAAGCCTTGCGAAGAATTGATAATTTAAAAATGGCGGGTAAAATGAAAAATTACCTGAACTATGTAAATGTTAGAAATTTAGGGAAGCCTGTTAATTCAGAAGCAGAAGAATATGTTCCGCTTGTTTCATCAGATGAATCGGTTTTGATTTATACGTATAGAGGAAAACTTTCTAAAGGCGGAAAACAAAGTGCAGGCGGAACTACATTTATTAATTCGGTGCCTAAAGAAGAAGAAAAAATTTACTATGAAGATGTTTTTATTACAAACAGAGTAAACGACACTACTTGGTCAACCCCTACTCCCATAAAAAGTATAAACACCAATTTGCACGATGCGGCCGTTACGCTTTCTTCTGACGGAACCATGCTGTTTATTTATAAAAATTTAGGCAAAGGAAATGGCGATTTGTATTTAAGTAAATTAAACGGAAAAATTTGGACAGTACCGGTTTTTCAACGCGGTTTAAATTCCGATAAATGGGAAGGCAGTGCCGCGTTTTTTCCTGACAATAAAAAAATTATTTTTTCAAGTGAAAGAAAAGGAGGCGAAGGAGGAAAAGATTTATACAGTGCCGAGATGCTTGGAGATAATATTTGGGGGAACATACAAAACCTTGGTAAAACACTAAACACCACTTACGACGAAGATGCGCCGTTTATAACCTCTGATGGTAAAACATTATTTTTTGCATCAAACGGAAAATTAAGCACCGGAGGTTATGATATTTTACGAAGTGATTTGGTAAATGGTGAATGGAGTAAACCCTATAACATAGGAAAACCAGTTAACACTCCTAACGATGATAAATTTTACATTGTAACGGGAGATGGAAAAAGAGGATATTACTCGTCGGTTAAAGAAAACGGTTTTGGTGGTCAGGATATATACAGTATAGAACCCGGTATTTTAGGTAAACCAATGCAGTTGGTTCAGGTTAGCGGAATTGTAACCTTAAATGAAAAACCCATACTTGCCACCATTCAAATTAATTCTACAACAAACAAAAATTTTAAGCAACAAATTTACCAGTCAAATTCGTTTTCCGGAAAATACTTAATGAACTTACCAATTGGCGAGGAGTTTGAACTGATTTATAATTGCAAAGGTGTAGGTGCGCAAAAAAAAGTAATAAATACCATGCAGGTTGATTCATTTATTCCCATTACAATAGTCTCTGATTTTTATACCGCTGATTATATAATTAAACTAGAAAAGAAAATAGATAGCTTAGATAAAGTAACAAGAACGGCTAATAGTGCTATTGGGTCTGAAGAATTTAATAACAAATTTGGTAATAAAGTAGTAGATAGTTTGTTCTTCAAAATTCAAGTTGGAGCATACAAGTTTATAGAAAACTACAATTACATGAAAACGGCCCATTTGGGAAGATTACTTAGAAAAGTTTATGATGATGGTATTACCAGATTTACTGTTGGAAATTACACCACTTTTAACGAAGCATTTATTAAATTAAATGAAGTGAAAGAAACCGCTGCAAAAGATGCGTTTATTATTGCCGTTTACAAAAACAAATATTATTACCTAAAAGATTTATTAAACCAAGGTATAATTAATAATTAAACTACACTTTACTGTAAATTTTAGAATTCATAAAATTCTGGTAAAACTTTGGAATTTTAACATTAAACCTCCAGCCAATTGCAACATTACCGGTTATAGAATTAGATCTGAATTTAATAAAACTATTATCATACCAAGCATAATCATTACTATAAGAAAATAAAAAATATAAGCGCTTTAAATTTAAGCCGGCTGATAAGCGTGCTGTTCCACTCCACGAGAAATAAGAAATATTTTTATTTACGCCACTAAAGCTATAAGTGCGCCATTGATGTTCAGGGCCTGCAGTAAAATACCCACTTACAAACCATGCTTTAAACAATACAATGGTTGCGGCAGCCCCTACTTGCGCGCCAATACCAATAGAACGAAACCCGTTTAAGCTGCCGTAATCATTATAAAACGGACGAGATTCCATTGAGAAAAAAGAACTATCGTTGTGTAAATTATAAACATTTAAACCACTTCCTAAAATCCAGGTTCCGGCAGAACGTTTCTGGCGATAATTGCAGCCAAAGCCCGATTTATAAGAAAACCGTTGGTGGTTGGTAAAAAACATATAACGCGCATTAAACAATGCACTTAACAAGTTGGGTTGTAAATTATAAGATTGAAGCGTTTTTTTAGTTGAATCAGAATACACCGGATGTAGTTTATCATAAAAACCAACAAATCTTCGGTAATAGGTTTCTACAATGTATCTGTTATTACTAATATTAAAACCCAAATTAAAATGCTTAGTACCTCCTTTTAAACTATTTCCTTCGGGTGGATTACTTCTGGTACTAAAAGCAAATGAAAATTTATCGAAACAAACTGAAATACCTGAAATTAAATTAGATTCGGCCTGGTAATTATGAGCAGATGTTCCCAAGGTATCTGCATTCATAAACTGTGAAAACTCATTACTAAAATTTCTGTATGCCTGAAACAAACCTACAATAATTACCCTATCGTACTTTTCATATTTTGTAGTATCCCAATAAAATCTGCTTTTCTTAGCCTTAATAATGTAAGTTGAATCGTCGTTACCCGAAAATAATTTAAATGCAAGTAGCAATAATATTAACAGTAAACGATTTTGCATTTTTTTATTTAGCTTTACTTCTTGTAAAAGTATAAAAAAAATGAATATTTCAGAATACATTGACAGCCATGTTGAAGGCTTAATAAAAATTATAATTAACTACACTCCTACTGTAATATCTGCATTACTAGTATTAATTATTGGTTTATGGCTAATCAAACGATTGTCTGCTTTAGCTAATACCGCCATGCAAAAGCGAGATTTAGAAGTAAGCTTAAGAACGTTTTTAAGAAGCTTAATGAGTATAGGCTTGAAAATTGTTTTAATTGTTACGGTTGCAGGAATGGTTGGCATAGGCACAACAAGTTTTGTTACTATATTGGGTGCAGCTGGTTTAGCAGTAGGTTTGGCATTACAAGGATCGTTATCTAATTTTGCAGGTGGTGTATTAATTTTAATTTTTAAACCATTTAAAGTAGGAGATAGTATTGAAGCGCAAGGACAATCAGGAAAGGTTACAGAAATACAAATATTTAATACCATACTAACTACCCTAGATAAAAAAGTAGTTATCCTTCCTAATGGTGTACTTTCTAACAAAACTATCGTAAATGTTTCGCGCAGTGGTATTACCCGATCAGAAGTTCAGCTCACACTTTCTCAAGATAACAATATTGAAAAAGTGTTATCTAGTATAGAACAAACAATAGCGCAAAATAAAAACGTACTAAAAGAACCGGCACCATCCATAGGCATTAATAAAATAGCAGATGGTATAATGCATATTAGTATTAAAATATTTTGTAATTCTAGTTATTCAGGAAACATTGTTTCAGATTTAAATATTGAACTTAAAAATGAATGTGATAAAAACAACATTAAGCAATTTATTCCTAAAGCCTAATTTATGAACATACAAGAAGCACAAAAAACAGTAGACGCATGGATTAAAACCTACGGTGTTAGATACTTTAGCGAACTTACCAATACTGCTATTTTAATGGAAGAAGTGGGCGAAGTGGCCCGCATCATGGCTCGTAACTATGGAGAACAAAGTCATAAAAAAAGTGATAAAAAACACAAATTAGATGATGAATTGGCAGATGTGCTTTTTGTTTTAATATGTTTAGCCAACCAAACCGGCATTGATTTAGAAAAAGCGCTGAAAAAAAATTTAGAGAAAAAAACCAAACGCGACGATAAACGCCACAAGAAAAATAAAAAGCTTAAGCCAAACTAAGATACTTCTTTAGCCAAGTTTCTTTTAAGGGCTGCTCCCAATTTAAAAACTCAAATGTGTTAGATGCGGCTGTGTTGTATACAATAGAATTTTCATTTAGTTCACCCAATGCCAAAATATCTTTCACTTTATGCGAAGGCATTACCTCAATTTCATTATCAATTTTACAAGCCACCAACAATCTGTTTAGTAATTGAATTTTAAAATCGGTTTCCAATTCTTTTACAAAACGTAAAAGTTTATCAATACTACAACCGCTTGCATTAAAAATTGCTTCGTTTACTTTTACAATTAGAAAACGGTTATGTAGCACTTCAAAAGTAGCGTTTAAAGGGTTTTCGTGCGCTTTCCAATTTTTTACAAAAGCTTCTCCTCTATCTTTAATTTCGCTAAGCAATGTTCCTTCCAAAACTTTATCGCTTAAATATATCCAAACTTTTTCCATTAAAATTCAGGGTTTATACCGGTGTAATTGTGTGGTGTAATTTGTTTCAACTCTTCTTTTATTTCATTACTCACTTTTAAAGTATCAATAAAAGCATGCAATGTTTCTTTGGTAATGTGCGCATTGGTGCGTGTTAAATCTTTTAATGCTTCGTATGGTTTAGGGAACGATTCTCTGCGTAAAATTGTTTGAATGGCTTCTGCACATACCGCCCAGTTATTTTCCAAATCAGCCTTAAACGAATCTTCATTTAAAATTAATTTATTTAAACCTTTTAATACACTGGTAAAAGAAATTAAAGTATGTGCGGCGGGCACTCCTAAATTTCTTAATACGGTACTGTCTGTTAAGTCACGTTGCAATCTTGAAACAGGAAGTTTTGCCGCTATAAATTCCAACACCGCATTTGCCATTCCCAAATTACCTTCTGCATTTTCAAAATCAATAGGATTTACCTTGTGAGGCATGGCAGATGAACCAACTTCTCCGGCTTTTAATTTTTGTTTGAAGTAATCCATGCTGATGTAGGTCCATATATCTCTGCACAAATCAATTAAAATGGTGTTAATACGCTTTACATTATCGCACCAAGCAGCCATGTTATCGTAATGTTCTATTTGCGTTGTAAATTGCGAGCGACTTAAACCCAAATCGTTATTTACAAATTTATTACCAAAGTCAACCCAATCTATATTTTTAAATGCAACGTAATGTGCGTTAAAATTTCCGGTTGCACCACCAAACTTAGCGCTATAAGGAACTTTTTTTAATTGATTTAATTGCACCTCTAAACGCTCTACAAAAACCATCAGTTCTTTACCCAATTTTGTAGGTGAAGCCGGTTGTCCGTGTGTACGTGCCAAAAGCGAAACCTCTTTGTATTCTTTAGCAAGTTCTTTCAGTTTATTAATAACTTCTGTTAAACCCGGAATTAAAATGTGATGAGTAGCATCTTTTAAACTTAAAGGAATGGAGGTATTGTTTATATCCTGTGATGTTAAGCCAAAATGAATAAACTCACTGTACTTATCTAAACCCAAAGGATTTAATTTCTCTTTTACAAAATATTCAACCGCTTTTACATCGTGATTGGTTGTTTTTTCAAACTCTTTAATTTTTAATGCGTCCACTAAACTAAAATTTTGGTGAATTGCATTTAAGCCTTTCTTTTGTGTATCGGTTAATTGAGGTAATTGTGGTAAATCTAAATCACACAATGCAATAAAGTACTTTAATTCTACCAATACCCGGTACTTAAAAAGAGCCATTTCAGAAAAATATTGGTCTAAAGGCTCGCTTACTTTGCGGTAACGCCCGTCAATTGGGGATATTGCTGATAAAAGTGATAAATCCATGGCTTTTAATATTTAAAGCAAAAAGCAAAAATACACATAAAAAACAAGCCTAAAAAACCCTAAATTTGCAGCATGCAAAACGGCAACAAATCAGTAGCATTTCACACACTTGGTTGTAAATTAAATTTTAGCGAAACATCTGCTATTGCACGCTTGTTTGCAGAAAAAGGTTTTGTAAAAAAAGAATTTACAGAAGCCGCAGATGTGTATGTTATAAATACTTGCTCTGTTACCGAAAATGCAGATAAAGAAACAAAGCAAATTGTAAAAAACGCTCTTAAGAAAAATCCGGAAGCATTTGTTGCTGTTGTTGGTTGCTATGCACAACTTAAACCCGATGAAATTGCAAAAATAGAAGGGGTAGATGTTGTTTTAGGTGCCTCTGAAAAATTTAAGTTATTAAATTACATCAACCTTTCCGATAAAAATACACATGCCGTAATTCATAATTGCGAAATAGATGATGTGAACTTTTTTGTAGATGCTTATTCGGTAGGCGATAGAACACGTTCATTTTTAAAAGTGCAAGATGGATGCGATTACAGTTGTACTTTTTGCACCATACCCTTAGCACGCGGTAAAAGCAGAAGCGATACCATTGAAAATGTAATAGAAAATGCTAAAAAAATTGCAGTAAGCGGTGTAAAAGAAATTGTACTAACAGGTGTAAACATTGGCGATTTTGGTAGAGGTCAGTTTTTAGAAGAAGGGCGCAAAAAACGCGAAGCCACATTTTTTGATTTAGTTAAACGATTGGATGAAATGGAAGGCATTGAGCGTTTCAGGATTTCTTCTATTGAACCAAATTTATTGAGTAAAGAAATTATAGAATTTGTAGCGCAATCAAAAAAGTTTGTTGCACATTTTCACATTCCACTGCAAAGCGGAAGCAATGCTATTTTAAAGAAAATGAAACGCCGTTATTTGCGTGAATTGTATGCAGAGCGCGTTCAGATGATAAAAGAATTAATGCCGCATTGTTGTATTGGAGTGGATGTATTAGTTGGCTTTCCGGGCGAAACGGAAGCAGAATTTAAAGAGACGTATGATTTCCTGAATGGACTTGATATTTCTTACCTACATGTTTTTACCTACAGCGAAAGAGCAAATACCGAAGCCATTGAAATGAATGAAATTGTTCCGACGAATATTAGAAAGCAGCGCAATAAAATGCTTCGTATTCTTTCAGCAAAAAAACTGAGGAACTTTTATGAGAAAAACATTGGTTCTACACGTACCGTTTTATTTGAACAAGAAAATAAAGATGGTTTTATTAATGGCTTTACCGATAATTACGTAAAAGTAAAACTGCCTTTCGACGCTTCACTAATTAATCAATTAAATGAGGTTTCCATTAACTCTTTTGATGCTGACGGAATCATGAACGGCGAATTGATAACAGAAAAAATACCCAATTAAAAATTACCGAAAGAATATTATCGTGTAACTTCTCTTAAAATATTTAATATCGGTTTAATTAATATTTTGTATTAACCGATATTAATTGTAAATTTGTGGTATGTGGAAAATTGATTTAAAAGATACCCGCATTGAGTTACAAAGCACTTACAACCGAATTGAACTGAAAAAAGAAAAACTTCAGAAGGCCAGGCCATTGCCCATATCTGCTTTATCAAAAATTAAAGAAGCCATTTCTATTGAATGGACCTACAACTCCAACTCTATCGAAGGAAACAGCCTTACCCTACGCGAAACACAAATGGTTTTACAAGAAGGTATTACGGTTAAAGGAAAACCCCTACGCGAACATTTTGAAGCACACAATCACAATAAAGCAATTGAATTTTTATACAAATTATTAGATACTGATAAAAAAATTAAAGCTGCCGATATTTTATCGCTTCATGCGCTTGTATTGCGCAGCATTGAAGATGATTTTGCAGGGCGTTTGCGTTATGGTGCCGTTAGAATAAGCGGTGCAAATTTTGTTCCGCCGTCAGCGCATAAAGTACCTGATTTATTTGATGAGCTTATTGCTTTTGTGAACGCTAATCCATTGCAATTAAATGATGTTGAATTGGCTACTGTTTTTCATCACAAATTTGTTTGGATACATCCGTTTTTTGATGGAAACGGAAGAACTGTGCGATTAGCCATGAACTTATTTCTAATGCAAAAAGGTTATCCGCCCGCCATCATCTTAAAAAATGACCGCAAAAAATACTACGATGCGCTTAATTCAGCTAATAAAGGTAATTACGATAAACTTTTACTTTTAATAGCACAAGCCATAGAGCGCACCTTAAACATTTACCTGAGTGCATTGCCCGGAAACGATGCAGATTACGACTCTATTCAAAACTTGGTAAATGAAGAACGCTTGCCTTATGGCCAGGAATACATTAGTTTGCTTGCCCGCCGTGGAAAAATAGATGCCTACAAAGAAGGCGGAGTTTGGTACACTTCTGAAAAAGCAGTAAAAAATTACATTCAAAAACGAAAAAGACAACGTTAATAACTTCGTTAATTTTTTAATGAAAACACCTTAAAAAAAGCAAGCTTAATTGGTGATATTTAATACTTGTAAACTATAAAAAATGGCTCAAAATAAAGTTAAAGTTGGTATTGTTTTTGGCGGACAAAGTAAAGAACGTGAAATATCTTTTGCCGGTGGCAGAACGGTATACGATAATTTAAACAAATCTATTTTTGAAGCCATTCCTGTTTTTGTTGACAGCTTCGGTAATTTTATAGAATTAAACTGGGAATTTATTTACAAAGGCACCATTCGCGATTTTTATCCACCGGTTGATTTTTTACCGGCGCAATCGCATTTTCAATATTACGCCGAAAACTTAGGCAACTTAAACGAAACGCAACAGGAAGATTTAATAAAATCAATTGGGGGAAAAATAAACGTACACGATTTAAAAAATAAAATTGATTTTGCTTTTTTGTGTTTGCATGGCCCTTATGGCGAAGATGGCAGAATACAAGGATTATTTGAATACTACAAAATACCCTACAGTGGATCGGGTATACTCCCCTCTTCTATCGGCATAGATAAATCTGTTCAAAAACAATTAATGGTGGATAAAGGATTTAACAGTCCGAAATTTTTTACCATTAAACGAGAAGATTGGATTAACGGAAATTGTAAATCTGCATTTACCGATGCAAAAACTAAAATTGGTTTTCCATGTGTAGTTAAACCGGCTAATCAAGGATCGAGTATTGGTGTTAGCATTTTAAGTGAGGCGAATGAAACAGAGTTTATGATGGCCGTTGAAAAAGCATTGTTTACTCAATGGATAGATGCTAAAGAATGGAATGCAAAAACAGAAGAGGAAAAAACAAATTTCATAAAAAAATTGACCGACATACGTGAAGGTATTGGTATGCCCATGTTAGTGAGTGTTTTTCCGGATAACCAATCGCTCACCGATGAAAAAACAATTTACAACCCCGATGAGTTATTGAATTTATTTAATTCAAGCTTTACAAGCGGCGGCATCATGTTACAAAGTTTTGATGGAGAAAGCACCGTGCTTGTAGAAGGTTTTATTGAAGGAAAAGAATTTAGTTGCATTGTGGTAGAAAACGAAAAAGGTACACCCATTGCATTACCACCAACTGAAATTAGAAAAGGAAAAGAATTATTTGATTACCGCAGTAAATATTTACCCGGACTATCCCGTAAAATTACACCCATTGATTTACCCGATGAACAAATTGAAGCCATTAGAAAAGATTGTGAGCGTTTGTTTTTGGAATTAAAATTTGATGTATACGCTCGCATTGACGGGTTTTTGGGGAAAGACGGTAAAATTTACCTCAACGATCCCAATACCACATCCGGCATGATGCCATCTTCTTTCTTCTTTCATCAGGCAGCTGAAATTGGTTTAAATCCATCTCAATTTCTAACCTTCATCATTTCAACTTCGTTACGAAAAAGAATAGTTCAGGCTAAAGGCGATACCGTTTACAAAGAAATTCAATTAAAATTAGAAAACTTAATTCACAAAGAAGCCAATGCTGCGTCCTTTAAAAATAAAGTGGCTGTAATTTTAGGCGGCTATTCATCAGAAAGACACATTTCTGTTGAAAGTGGCAGAAACGTTTTTGAGAAATTAGCTTCATCAGAAAAATATTTTCCTATTCCTATTTTTTTAACGGGCAGTAATGAAAAACATGAGTTGTATCAAATACCCATCAATTTACTTTTAAAAGATAATGCAGATGATATTAAAGAAAAAATAGAATTGTATAAAGTTCATCCGCTCATAGAAAAAATTAAAAAGCAATGCGCTTCCATTATTGAAAAATATTCTAACAATAGTTTAGCAGCACCCATAGCACACACTTACCAAAGTTTGGCCAAAGAAGTAAACGAAGTGTTTATAGCTTTGCATGGCAGACCGGGCGAAGATGGTGCCGTACAAGAAAATTTAGATAAAGTTGGATTAAGTTACAACGGTTCTAACAAAGAAAGTTCAAGCATCACCATTGACAAATACCGTACCAACGAAATTTTAAAACAACACGGGTATTTGGTTGCGGAACATTTATTAATTACCGAACAAGAATGGAATGCCGATAAGAAAAAATTTGAGAGCATTTTACAAAACACCATAAAATACCCTTTTATTGCCAAGCCGGTTGATGATGGATGCAGCAGTGCAGTTAAAAAAATAAAAAGCTTTGCAGAGTTTGAAGCATTTGCAAAATTAATGTTCAGAACTACGGAAGAATTAGATAAACAGGCCGCGGATACATTGCACATCAAAGAGAAAGAAGAGTTCCCTCAAAAACGAGTGATTTTGGTGGAAGAATTAATTAGTAAAAAAGATGCCAAACATTTTTTAGAAATTACCGGAGGAATGCTTACCAAATACAACAACAAAGGTGAATTAGAATACGAAGTTTTTGAAGCATCGGAAGCATTGGCCGATGGCGATATTTTAAGTTTGGAAGAAAAATTTTTAGCGGGGCAGGGACAAAATATTACTCCTGCACGTTATGCAAAAAACAAAAACAGCAGAAACAAAGTTAGTGAACAGGTAAAAGCTGCATTGGGCGGTGCAGCAAAGGTATTAGGTGTTTCAGGATACTGTAGAATAGATGCTTTTGTGCGCGTTTACGATAATGATAGAGCGGAAGTAATATTTATAGAAGTTAACTCATTACCGGGCATGACTCCGGCTACTTGTATATTTCATCAGGCAGCCATAAACAATTACAAACCCTATGAGTTTATTGATAAAATTCTTGACTTTGGCGTTAAGCGCAAAGAACTTATTTCTGCTTAGTTAAAATTTTGCTCCAATACTAAAGAAAACTGTTCTGCCATTGCCCGGCATTAAACCAGGCCCTGGGTAGCCGCCTGCTCTGCGTGTAAAATAATTTACATTAGCCAGGTTGTTTACACCTGCTTTAATATTGTAATTCTTCATAAAGCCACAGGTAATTGAAGCATCCATAATAGTGTATGCAGGAATTTTTCCGATTATAGCGGTTGCATTTGGCTTCTCTGTATTCAAAGCATCCGTGTATACCGCGTCAATATGATTCAGTTGAAAAGTAGCCGAAATTGTTTTGTAAATATAGGTAACACCATAACGTTGCGTTTGCTGAGGCACATACTCCACTTTTTTACCAACCAATGTTTTTTGGGGATCGTTCACTATCGCAGGATTATCCCAGCGCGTATATTCCGCATCTATGTATGAGTAAGAGGCGTATAAATTAAGGTGACCAAATTTACCGTTTCCAGTTATTAGTCCTAATATATCCACTTCTAGATAAGATTCCAATCCTTTACTAAGGCTGGCTCCTATGTTTGTTCTGAAAGGAGCTCCGTTTTGTGTGATAGTACCTATACGGTTATTATAAAGCAAATAAAATCCTCCAATATCGAAACTAATAAAGTTCTTTATAGTACCTCTGAATCCACCATCAATATTATATCCAAAAGCATCTTTTAAATTTGGATCAATAACATCGGTGGTACCTGATGGTGTTAACTCAGAAAAGGTTACTGGGCGATAATTCTGTGTAAAATTGGCATATACATTGGTGTGTTCTGATGTTTTAAATTCAAGTCCAGTACCTAACAATAATAACTGACGGCCTCTACTTTCTGTTGTAATTTTATTTTCATTACCTGCAGTAATTCGATAATAACCTTCTCCCCTGTTGTCGATAATTTCATAACGTGCACCGGGAGTAATTGATAAGCGTTTACCAATTTTAAAAAGATGCTCTGCAAAAACAGAGTAATTATCTGTGTAAAAGGTAAGATCACGTCCCCAGGTAGGATTCGTAACATTCAAATCAAGATCAAATCCTGTTGTTCCTCTTCCCAATTGTCGGCGTCCAAGCTCCCCCTTATAAACGCGCAAGCCGATAGAAATAGACTGCTTTTGTCCAAACATTTGATAAGATTGAAGATATCTCACCTCACCACCATAGTTCTTATAACTATCTCTGTCTACCTGGCGGGGGTTATAAGACTTTATAGTATTATTAAAGGTATCCGCTACATTAACAGGCGCAACAAATCCAACGCTGTTTCGCTCAGCTACCACTCCAAAAAACTTTGCTGTTAAGTATGAATTTTCACTAATATTATAGTCAAAAGTTATAGATGCAACATTCCAAGGGACATTCATCCAGTTTCTGTTTCTGCTAGATTCACGTGAATCTTTTTCAAACTGAATATCTGTAAGTCCGCCCGGTTGCTTACTATTATAACCCATCCTTGTATAATCTGCACTTAGCCGCATTTTACTAGAAATCGAATATGTGATAGAGGCATAACCGCTATTAATTTCGTAATTATTGTTTTTTCTCCAACCGTCAGCACTGCGGTGGTGCATATAAGCGTAATAAGAAACTTTTTTGTATGTTCCACCAATTCCATTGTAAGAGTTAAATAAACCGTAACCTCCTATAGTTTGCTGCGATTCAAAACTGATTGGTTTATTTGGATCACCTTTTTTCATTACATAATTCAACAAACCTCCAAATTGAGGACCATATTGCAATGCCCCTGCACCTCTAACTATTTCTATTCGTTCAACTGCTTCCAAAGGCGGCGTGTAATATGCCTCAGGATAACCAAATACTTCAGCGCTTATATCAGCACCATTTTGACGAGTATTAAATTCCCAGCTTCTGTTAGGGCTTAAACCTCGTGTTGCAATGCCTACTTGAATCCCAGAACCATCGTTTTCCCAAACTGTAACACCGGGTACCTTGCCAAAAACCTGTCGCGAATTGTTGATTGAAAGATCAGCATCAATATTTCCCAATTTTATGACCTCATTCTTTTTTCCCGAAAAAATAATTCCATTTTGAATTTCAGGTAAACGCTCAATTTCATTTTTTGTTGGCTTAACATACAATTCAATTTCCTTTAAATTATACGTTTTAACTGAATCAATATTTTGTGATTTTATTTCAGAAATAAAAATTTGAACTAATAATATTATTGAGAAAATTCTTTTCATTGCATTTGTATTTTAACGGTACAAATGTGTTACTATTCATAAGCATACACAATACCACAAACAAGGTATCGTGTTTTTTAAACAATGTAACTAATTGATTAACTACATTTTATAAAAAGAGAGGGCTTCAAAAATACCGTAAAAACAGTAGGTAAATAATTTAATAAAATGGGGGTAACAGTTGCTTAATACTCTTGATATTCCCAGGCCGATTTGTAAAAGCTTTTACTTTCGCAATATTCTATAAATTTTTTGTAGAATTCGTTATTACCAATGGTGGCACTATCACCAATTACTACTAATTTTTTTCTGGCGCGTGTTAAGGCTACATTCATTCTTCGCAAATCATTTAAAAAACCAATTTCCAAATTATCGTTACTACGTACAAAACTTATATAAATTACATCGCGCTCTTCGCCTTGAAAACCATCTACTGTTTTAATGTGTAAGGCAGAAACTTTGGTCATGTTTAATTCATAATTACTTATATTTTCACGCAACCACTCCATTTGTTCTTTATAAGGAGAAATAATACCAATAGAAATATTGGAAGCGTTTTCATAAACCGAATAGCTATCCAATAAAATCCTTAAATGATTAAACAGTAAATTTCCTTCTTTGGGGTTAGAAAAACTTAAGGATTCAGGGTTTTGAATTTCACTAAAATCACAACCCGCAGTATCTATAAACTCAATTGTTTTGTTGCAAATATCGTTATCGTCGTTAATTAATTTTTCATTGGCAACCGATTCATCCGCAATTAATTCATTTCCGTAAAACACCTCGTTACTAAAAGCCATTATTGCTTCATTCATTCTATATTGTCTGTTCAGCAATACAACAGCTTCCTTTTTCTTCATACACCTATCTAACATGGTAATTCCCAAACCTTCGGCTGCTGCCTTTTTACTTTTTACAACGGGTGGCAATTGACAATTGTCTCCACATAAAATTACTCGATTACATTTTGTAAGCGGTATCCAAACCATAGGCTCCAGTGCTTGCGATGCTTCGTCGAAAAATAAAGTATTAAACGTTTTCTTTTGCAATAATTTATTGGCGCTAACAACGGGGGTGCAACAAATTACCTGAACTTCCTTTAATAAATCATCGGTAATATAGTCTTCTAATAAACGCGCTTCTTTTAAACAATTTCTTGCTTCTGCGTAAAATGCTGCACGCTGCTGTGCATCTTCCTTACCAAAAACGCGCTTGTATTTACTTGCCATTCTAAAATATTCTTCGGCATTTTTCCGCAAGTTTTTTATGTCTTTGTAATAGGGAGATTTTGTAACTCTTCCATCTAAACTGGTGCTTAATAAATCTTCAGAAATGCGTGCTGGATGCCCTAATCTTAAAACACGAACACCAATACCGTTTAATTTTTCACATAACAAATCTACAGCAGTATTTGTTGGCGCACAAACCAACACTTGTTTTTCACTTTGCAATGTAATTCGCACCGCTTCTACCAAAGTGGTAGTTTTTCCGGTTCCGGGCGGACCATGCACCACACCAAAATCGTTTACGTTTAAAATAAATTCAACTGCTTTGTTTTGCGATTGATTTAAATGAGTAATTACAGTATCTAATTTTTTATTTTCAAATGTGAGTTGTTCTGTTCCTTCAATTATTTCTCTTAATTCTTCTAACCGGCAATTTCGGGCTTTAATAACTATGTCTAAAGCCTTTTGCATTTCGTTGTAGGAATTTTCATCAAACTGAGTGTTAATTCCTAACTTCCCGTCGTAAGCCCAGTCAGGAAGTTCTTCCGATGGAAAAATGATTTTAATGGTGTTTTTATTGAGTGCTTTTACTACACCCTGAAACTCCTGAATTTCATTACCTGCGTTTGAAAATAAAGAAACATTTTTACCAACAGATAATTGATGGGGCATATCAAAATGAGAAGTTCGTTCTAACTCTACATGCAAAAAATCGCCATAACCCAGTTCTTCATTATTAATTTTTACGGGATACCAGGTTAAACCGTTTTTTCTTCTTACATCAATGCTTGCTTTTAAAAATTGTTCGCGATAAATTTTATAATCTTCATCACGTTCAATTTGCAATAAATTTTTTAGCTGAGTTAATCGATTACTTTGCATATCGATTAATCTTTTAATTCAGCACGAAGCTGAGCACTTGTTTTCCGGCTTCCATCGTGGCTCCAACCGGGCGGACCAAAAACATACATGAATTTGTCTTTTAAAGAAGTTTTCTTTTTTAGATCATTAAAAATATTTACCCATTCATGAAATACCATTTTACCCGGGTTAAAAGAATTAATATTACTGGTTAAACCGTATTTAACCGGATCTTTATCTTCTTCTTTTTGAAAGGTGCCAAATAATTTATCCCAAATAATTAAAACCATTCCCATATTTTTATCCAGGTATCGTGCGTTGCTGGCATGGTGAACGCGGTGGTGAGAAGGGGTTACCATAAAATATTCTAAAAAACCCAATTTACCTACTGTTTGTGTGTGAACCAAAATTCCAAAAATTTGGGTTGCACTGTATATAAACATAATATCTATTCCTTTAAAGCCTAAAAAACTTAATGGAATAAAATAAATAAATCGGTACAATGGTTGAAATACGGAAGAACGAAAACCCACCGTTAAATTATATTCTTCGCTATTATGATGAGTTACATGCACTGCCCAAAAGAAGCGGCAGTAATGATCGATGCGATGTAACCAATAGTACATAAAATCTTCTGTTAAAAATAACAAAGTCCAATACACATAAACATTTGTATATGATTCTACCAAACGATACTGAAAAAAATAATTTAATACAAACAAACAAGCTGTTCGCATTAAAAAATCTAAACCCATGTTTAAAGCCGTTAAATAAACATTAGATAATGTGCCTTTAGTTGAATACAGTTCGCGATGGTGCTTGTGAGAATAATACATCTCCAAACCAATAACAATTGCATAAATAGGTGTGGTGGTATATATTAAAATTAATTCTCGAAATTGTTCCATATAAGAAACAAAAATACTACTTAGTATCTTCCTAAAAAATGATTTTTATTAATACTGTAACTGTACAAATCCTTTAAACGATTTACCTTCGCTATCATTTAAATTTAAAATAAAATAATACGTACCCACAGGTAATTTCCCTTTAGAAGTCCCTTTAAAATTAGCACTTCCATCCCAACTATTATCATAATTAGATTTGCTGTAAACCAAATTACCCCAGCGATTATAAATTTCTAAATTACTGTTTGGATATCGTTCAATTCCTTTTACTTCAAACGTTTCGTTTTTACCGTCTCCATTTGGCGTTATCAATTCCGGAATAATTCCCAAACCACTTTCTGTAATTTCTATAGTGCGTGTTACGGTTGCAAAACAGCCATCAGCATTTTGAATTACCAAAGTTACAGTATAAATACCTGCAGAAGTATAATTAGCGTTTCCATTTGCAGCCGTTCCGTTAGTGCCATTTCCGAAATTCCATAAATTAGAACTATTGTTCACACTGGTATTTGTAAAATTTATGCTAACCGGCGCAATTCCTCCGCTAGGTGAAAAAATAAAATCAGGATTTAAAGTTGATTGAACAATGCTTATGGTTGCATCTGCTAATCCACAAATATTTGCATTGGAAACGGTGTAAATTCCTCCAGCAGAAACTACCTCCACATTTGTTGTGTTGGTACTTGAGCTCCACGTATACGTTGCAGATGATTGATTTCCTGAGGCAGTTAACGTTGCCGATTCACCCGGACAAATTAAATTTACATTTGATGAAACACTAACAGTTGGTGCAATTAAAAAAGCTACATTAATTGTTTCTGTGGTTGCACCGCAAGAGTTAGTTCCTACAACCGAATATATTCCGGCTGTTGTGGTAGTGAATATTGGGCTGCTTAAACCTGTTGACCAAGAATAAGTACTGGCAGTTCCGCTTGCCGTTATCGTTGCAGTTTCACCACTACAAAAATTTCCGCTTGTTAAGCTAATACTTGGAGCTGGTCCATTTAAAACAGAGAAAGTAGAAATCCCATTTCCGCATTCGTTGGTAATAGTTGCAGTATAAATTCCTGTGTTTGTAACAGTAATAGCGGTAGTATTTGTTGCCCCTGTACTCCAATCAAAAGTTCCGGTTCCACTAGCTGTTAATGTAACGCTACCGCCACTGCAAATAGTGTTAGAAGAAGCTGCAATATTAAAAAAGGTTCCTGGTCCTTCGCCTAAACTTATTGAATAAACAGCACTACCACAAGGGTTTGTTAATGTTGCTGTATAAACGCCACTGGTATTTACATTTATGGTTGGTGTGTTGTTTGCACCTGTACTCCAATTTACTGTTCCCGTACTTCCTGATGTATTTAAAGTAACTGTGCCGTTATTACATATTAACGAAGCAGAAGGTACAATTGAAAAAGTAGGACCGGAACCAACAATAACAGTAGCAGATTGAACTGCTGTACCACATTGATTAGTAACCGTTACATTATATACACCTGCAATTGCCGTTGTAATTACACTGGTGGTTGCGCCCGTACTCCATGAGTATGTTCCTGAAGATGCAGTTGCAATTACCGTTGCTATTTGAGCTCCGCAAATATTAAAGGTATTTGCATTTAAGCTTAAACTTGGAGTATTAAATACGATAACACTTGCTGTTTCTGTATCAACGCAACCAGGACCGGCTGTTCCGGTAACCGTATAAATTGTTGTTGACGTAGGTGAAACCGCAATGCTGGCTGTAGTAGGCCCTGTGTTCCAAGAGTAAGTTGCGGCACCACTTGCTGTTAATGTTGCGCTTCCTCCATTACATAACGTAGTAGAGTTTACCGCTACTGTAGGCGTTGAAACAATGTTTACGGTAGCTGTTACTGCGTTGGAACAAATTCCACTGGTACCTGTTACCGTATAAATAGTGGTGGTAGTTGGAGAAACCGCTATAGATGCAGATGTTGGCCCTGTATTCCACGAATACGTTCCTGCACCACTTGCTGTTAATGTTACACTTCCTCCTGAACAAATGGTGCCTGAATTAACTGCAACAGTAGGGTTATTTAATACATTAATGGTTGAAGTTGTATTTGCTAAACAAGCACCGTTACTTCCTGTAACCGTAAATACAACTGTTGCTGTTGGTGTTTGAACAATACTTGTTGAATTAGAACCGGTGCTCCAAGTATAGGTACTTGCACCCGAAACGGTAAGTGTTGTTGTTTGTCCGCTACAAATTGTTGGTGAATTAACTGCAAGTGTTGGCCCGTTTGTAACAGTAATTAATGCAGGTATTCTATAATTTCCATTACACATTCCAACATAAACAGTATACGTTCCGGGTGTTGTAATTGTGCTTGTTGTAAAAACGGCGCCCGTACCTAATTGAGTAGCTCCTGTATTATTAGAAAACCAAAAAAAACTTGCAGAAGGATTATTGGATGTTGCTGTTAAACTTGCAACAGCATTTGTACAAATAGATGCATTGGTAACAGATAAGGTGTATTCAGGTATTAAAGTTGTTGCGGTAGTTCCAACACCACCACTTGTTGCACCATTGGGAGGGAAATGATTATCAATTAAACAGGTTTCTGTACCTGAAATGTATTGTACTATTCCATTTGTGCCGCCTAATACAGAATTAGTAACAGCTGCCGGAGTTGTAACAATAACACCACCTCCACCGCCGCCACCAGGACCGTATGCCATAGTAGCTGAACCGGTAATGTGCCCTGATTTCATTTGTTGATTACCGCCATTGCCTCCGTTTGCAGAAAGGGTTACAGTTGTAATTGACCCTAAACATTTAATTTTTATTGCGCCACCACCACCACCACCACCTGCAGCATCTCGTCCGTTACAGTTGTTTAATGGAGGATTTCCGGTAGTGTTAGAATTTGCTCCATTTTCTCCATTTGCAACAATTAAACCGGCTCCTGAAATATTTCCGTAAGAAATAATATTTATTATTCCGCCGCCATGTCCGCCCCTGCCTCCATAATTATTATCATGATCACCGGCTCCACCGCCTCCACCAATGAAAATTCTACCTGAAGAATAATCCAAAGGTCTCCCGCCTAAGCCGCCTTGCACCCTTCTATTATCAGCGCTCCACGCCCCATTCCCCGGTGCAGTAACTGTTGGGTTGCTGTTTGATTGAGAAAAGGTGTATCCGCCTCTTCCTCCACCAGATGAAACAACTGTTGCTAATCCTGCTGCTTCTAAATTCCATGCAGTAACATAACCGGCCAAAGAAATGTTAGGAACACCAAAGCCATTTGTATAACTAGTAGCCACGCCTCCATTTGCACCACCGCCGCCGCCGCCATTAACAGTTGAGCCTCCTCCGCCTCCATTTGCAACTGCACCTTTACCAAATTTTCCGGCAAACACAATTCCATACAATGTAGTATCACCAACAATGCTTTCTCCTTTGCAGGCTCCTTCATTTTTATTCATGTGTCCCCATGCACCTCCACCAAACGAAGAAATAGTTTTTGCAGTAACCATTCCTCCTCTAAATCCTAATGCAGAGGCATTAATTGCACCACCTGAATTTATAATTGTATTTCCTAAAACTTCAATTGCAATTACTCCTCCGGTAGTTCCGTTCCAAGCGGGACAAGTAACTGTCCCCCCTGAATTTATAGTTAATGAATTGTAGCGAGGTACTCTTATTACCTGCACTTTTCCAGCACCGGTATAATTATTTTGTAAAGAACAATCAATATTAATTGTATTTCCTGTTACTGAAAATACTTGTGCAAACTCGTTGTTACCGCTGTTATTATAGGCAGTAATAGTTCCGTAAGTAAAATCGGAAGGTTGCGAATTATTGGGATTAATTGCTTCCGGAAAACAGTTTACAGTAGCGCCTTGTACTTGTATAATGTAAATTAAATCGCCGGGAGCAAAACCGGTTGAGTTAACAACAGGAATAACTGAAGAACCCGCAGCCACATTTGTGGTAGGCGGCAAAGAGGTATAAACATTAACAACAGAGGAACTTGAAATGGAAGCATTACCATCTTTACCTTGTTGAGCAAACATTAACCCGTTAATTAATAAGGAGAGTAATCCCGAAAAAAGGATTTTTATTTTTATATCTTTAGTGCACATGTTATCTGAATGAAGTTATTATTAAGTATTCAATTCAATAAATTTACAAAAATTCAGTTCATAATTTTTGCATTTTTTTCGTTATTTTATGGGCTTATTTCTTTTGTTAACCATCTGAATTTCAGAACAAATTGGTTTGATTTAGGTTTTTACACGCATCACATTTACGAATACTCCTGTTTTAATTTTTCAAGCTTAAAAAGCAATCTATCCGATCATTTTGATTTGTTTTTAATTCTTATTTCTCCTTTGCGTTATTTGCTTGGTGAGTACACTTTATTGGTTGTGCAAATTGTATTTGTTTTAATTGGGGGATACGGCTTTAATTTGCTTGCCGGAAAAATTTTAAAAGACGAAACTAAGGCAATACTTGTTCAGCTTACTTTTTTATTGTGTTTTGCGGTTATTTCTTCTGTTGGATTTGACTATCACTCTAATGTTATTGCTGTTTGTTTAAGTCCGTATTTAATTTATTATTACCTAAATGAAAACAAACAAAAATTACTTTTAACCTGGCTGTTAATTATTATTTCTAAAGAAAATATGATATTAAATGTTAGTTTTCTGCTTGTACTATTGCCCTTTATAATAAAAAAAACAAACAGATTAAAGTTTTTTGCAATTTCATTGGGATTAATAAGCTTTGTTCTTTTTTTAGTGATTGTTGGATTTGTAATGCCAAAACTTTCATCAACGGAAGTGTATTTTAATTTTAAATACACCAGTGCCGGTGGAAGTAAAAGTTTTAAAGAGTTGTTTTTATTCTTAATCGGTCATCCAATAAAAAGCATTGAACTACTGTTTACAAATACATCAGGTAATAGCTTATACGATTATTATAAAGCTGAAGCGCATGTTTTTATTTTTTTATGCGGAGGCTTTGTGTTTTTGTTACGACCGTTACTATTAGTTGCTGCTGCACCCATTTATTTGCAAAAATTTCTGCACGATTCAGAAAATATTTGGGGACTCTCTTATCAGTATAATATAGATTTTTTACCCTTAATTTTTTTAGGAATTTGTTTGGTTGCTTCAAAGCTTACATTTAATTATTTTACGCACGCAGTTTTAATTGTAAATATTATTTTAACCATAAGAATGATGGATAAAACAATAAGTTTTGTAAAAAAATCTTCCATCAGGATTTACCAGAACATACATTACGAAAGTGATATTGATAGAAACGAATTTAAACAAGTAGAAAAATTAATTCCTGAAAATGCATCATTAATGGCGCATAGTTATTTTACACCGCACTTATGTTTACGTGATAGTATTTTTATGTTTAATGGTTTTACCAAAAAAACAGAATATATTTTAGTTTCAGATACTGCAATACCTTACCCGTTAAAAGGTAAAGAATACTTAAGTGAAGTAGAAAAAATTAAATTAAGTAACGAATATCTTTTAATTTTTAATAGCTCTAAAATTAAACTTTATAAAAGAAACCGGTAGAAAAGCAAAATGCCGGTAACCACTCCGGCATTTTAAAAGTAACTAATTGTTTAACCCTTAATTATGACAACAGTTACTGTATCTCAAAAAAACGCAACGCTAATTAATTCATTTTGAAAGGAGGAATTTTTCCTTCTTTCATTAGTTGCACACTCTTCTTTTTATGTTCTTCAAAATTGCCAAACGCTAAAGCATCTAACATTTCTTTACGAGTCATTTTTGGATTACCAAACTGAGCTCTAATTTCCTCTGCACACCTATCTACATATTTTTCGAATTTTGCAGGTGCCCATAAATATTCTTTCTTAGCAGTTTCGCTAACCTTTACGGCAAATTCTTTAGGAAGTATCCCTTGAATTTTTGCTTTAATCTCAATTCCTTCATAAACTTTTGGTAACTGTCTGTTATCAAAAATAAATGGTTTACTTATAAGAATAACGTGTTTACGGCGCTTAGGGTCTATCATAGACATTCCTTCAATACGCAAACCTTTTTTCTTTAAGGTACTGTACTTGCTTTCAAAGCTTTTTAAAATCTCAAACATTGCCAAATTTTAGTGGGATAGCAAAGTTATGGATATTAATTGTTAATAAGTTTCTTTTTTAGACGAATAAAAAAATTATACTATTCCTTATTTTGTCATTTCTGTTAATACAACCTTCATAAGCTGTTTATTAAAGGTTAATTAATTACTAATTACTTGTTTATCAATCAATTAGTAATTAACCGAATATGCTTTCAATTTTTATCTATTATCGCTTTCTTAATTACTTTTTCGTTGAATGAAAATGGGAGTGAAATTTACCTTGTTGTTTTAATAAATCAGAATTAACAATCAAGTAATCGTAATTAATTGATATTCTTATTGTTATAAATTAAAAATAAACGTTTCCATTTAAACCTTCTTCGTTATAAAAACTTAGTAAAGCCGTCTGCATTTTACGTTTATCTTTGCAGCCTTATAAAAATATGACCAGAACTGAAGAAATAAAAAGACGTAGAACTTTTGCCATTATTGCTCATCCTGATGCAGGTAAAACAACTTTAACAGAAAAATTACTATTGTTTGGAGGAGCTATCCAAAGTGCGGGAGCCGTTAAATCAAATAAAATTAAAAAATCAACTACCAGCGATTTTATGGAAATTGAGAAACAAAGAGGTATCTCGGTTTCAACTTCTGTAATGGCTTTTGATTATAAAAATTATAAAGTAAACATATTAGACACTCCGGGACACGAAGATTTTGCAGAAGACACCTATCGCACCTTAAGCGCAGTAGACAGTGTTATCATGGTAATTGATTGTGTAAAAGGTGTAGAACCTCAAACACGCAAACTACTTGAAGTTTGTAGAATGCGCAAAACACCGGTAATTGTTTTTATTAATAAACTTGACCGCGAAGGACAAAATGCATTTGATTTATTGGATGAAATTGAAAAAGAATTAAAAATAAAAGTTCGCCCCCTTACCTGGCCTATTGGTATTGGCAAATCCTTTAAAGGTGTTTATAATTTAACCGAAAAATCTTTAAATCTTTTCCAGGGAGATAGTAAAACAACAGTTGAAGATATTTATACCTTAAACGATATTCAAGACAAAGAATTAGATAAAAGAATTGGAAATGATTTTGCTGAACAACTAAGAAATGATGTTGATTTAATAGATGGCGTTTACGATACATTAAATGTGCAGAAATATTTAGATGGTGAAATTAGTCCTGTTTTTTTTGGAAGCGCAGTAAACAATTTTGGTATAAAAGAATTGCTTGATTGCTTTGTAGAAATTGCTCCCTCACCAAAAGAACGGGATACTACAGAAGGAATTGTAAAACCGGAAGATGAAAAATTTAGCGGATTTATTTTTAAAATTCATGCCAACTTAGACCCCAAACACCGAGACAGAATTGCTTTTTTAAGAATTTGTTCGGGTGTTTTTGAAAGAAATAAATACTACCACCATGTGCGTGATAAAAAGGAATTGAGATTTAGTAACCCTACTGCATTTATGGCACAACAAAAATCGGTTATTGATGAAGCTTTTCCGGGAGATGTTATTGGTTTATACGATGCGGGAAATTTTAAAATTGGAGATACACTAACAGAAGGTAAAAACTTTCAATTTAAAGGAATTCCAAGTTTCTCTCCGGAGTTGTTCAGGTATGTTACCAATTTAGATCCGATGAAAACAAAACAATTGCAAAAGGGATTAGAGCAGTTAACAGATGAAGGGGTTGCGCAATTGTTTACCAAAAAAGTAGACGGTAGAAAAATTGTTGGAACCGTTGGTGCCTTGCAGTTTGAAGTAATTCAACACCGATTAAAAAGTGAATACAATGCCAGTGCAAGTTTTGACCAGATTAATTTATACAAGGCTCTTTGGATAAGTGCAAACGATAAAAAAGACTTAGAGGTATTTATGCAAGACCGATCTTCACACATTGCATACGACAAAGAAAACAAACCAGTATTTCTAGCTGAAAGCGCCTGGTTATTACAAATGGCTCAAGAAAAATTTCCAAAAATTGAATTTCATTTAAAGAGTGAATTTTAAAAAACATATATCAAGTTTATTTTTTCTTTTAAGCTTACTAAGCTCTAACGCTCAAACGTTTGACCTGGAACAAACCACACAATTAATAAGGCCTCGTTTAAAATACGATTCTAAATATGTTTTTGATACCAACTTTAAAGACACGAATGGTGTTTTTAATTCATTAGAAAATTCTGTTGGAATTACTTTCCCAATTAAACGAACTTTTAAAACAGAAATAAATTTAAACCTAAATAGTCTTAAAATAAAAGACATTTTTAAAAACAGCGTTAGAATAAAAGCAAACGAAATTTTAGGTACTTTTAGAATTACTCACCGCCAAGTGCGCATTGGATTTGATAGTTTGCCAACCAAAAATTTGTATTATGCCAATGCCGGAATAATTGGATTACATTTAACTAAAAAATACAGAATACTTTTTTACTCTGCCAATATAAACATACACGAAGAAGCAAACAGTATAAACACTATTTTGCCTCGCTTTTCCGGAATAGTTGGTCAATACCACATTAGAGGATTACGTAAAAGTTTTTTTTACGGCGCTACCATCGTTTATAGCGATGGCTTACTATTACCCGCTGCATTTATTGGAGGCACAGAACCTATTAATGATAAACTGAGTTTAAATTATTGCTTCCCTGCATTTCTTAATCTTCAATATCATCAAAAAAACAGTTTTATTATTGTTGGTGTTAAAGGAGATGGTTATAGAAGTGGGATTATGTATAAAAATAAAAGGTCTAATTTAAATGTTACCAATATTTCTGCATTTGCAAATTACCGTCATCGATTTTCAAAAACCTTTCACTTACAGCTTGAAGGAGGTTATTATTTTTTCCAGCGAGCGCAATTTGATAAAAACGAACAATATCCATACAAATATCCTTTAAATGGCTCGTTTTATGCTAACTTTAATCTTCAAGTGTATTTTGGCAAAAGTGTACTTGAAAAAATAATTGACCAGGTTTTTTAATGTTTGTACCTTTAAAATTTACGATACTTTACACAAAATAAATGCACCTTTTAAAATTTATATTCATTTCACTTACAGTATTGATGTTTAGCTGCGATAATGCAAACACTCATAAGGAGGTTGAAATAAAAAAAGTTGCCATTGCAGGTAACGAGGTTTTATCAGAAGCTGATTTTAAGGCTAATTTAATAAACCCAAACAGCCGTGAAGACAGTATTGCCTTTGCAAATAAAAGTATAGAAAAATGGGCCTTAGAGGCATTGCTATACCAAGAGGCAATGACAAAGTTAGAGCCCGATGAAATAGATATTGAAAAACAAATAAATGATTACAAAAAACAATTAATAAATTACATCTACGAAACCAAGCTAATTGAAAACAATTTGGATACGGTTGTTAACATAGATGAAATTGAAACTTATTATGATGAACACATAGAAAATTTTATTTTAAAAGACAATATTATAAAAGTAAACTATTTTAAAATTCCAATTCAGTCGAAAGAAATTAATAAAATAAAAAAATTAATTCAAAGTACAGTACCTAAAGATCGCGAACAACTTGAAGGTATTTGCTTACAACATGCCGAAAGTTTTTTTATTAACGATAGTATTTGGTTATTAATGGATGAAATAAAACGAGAAATTCCTCAATTGAGAGATCAGTTGGATTATGGAAGTTACAAAGGGCGAGTTATAGAATTTAATGATAACGAAGCCTATTACTATTTAAAAATAAAAGATGTGAAAATTAAAAACAGTGCCTCACCTCTGGCTTTTGAAAAAGAAAATATTAAAACATACATTATCAACTCCAGAAAAGTAAAATTAATTGAAAGCTATAAAATGCAATTACTGGAAAACGCCAAAAAAACAGGTACATTTAAGATATTTTAAAGAATTAAACCCGTTATAAAGCCAATTTATTCATACTTTTATACAATGTTCTTAAAACAATTCATTTTCATCTTATTTATTCTTCCGGCTTTTTTGGTTTCACAAAACGAAACCATAGACAAAGTTGTAGCCATTGTTGGTAAATATCCTGTTTTATTAAGCGACGTGCAAAACGCCTTGATGCAACAGGAAAAAAACGAAGAGCCAGTAAATAAATGTTTAGCGTTTGAACAAGTTCTATTTCAAAAACTTTTAGTTGCACAAGCAGATAGAGATAGTATTACCGTAAGTGATGCTGAAATTGAGAATGAATTAAACAAAAGAATGAATTACTACATAAACCAATTTGGAAGTGAACAAAAGTTAGAGGAGTTCTACGGAAAAAGAACCAATGTTATAAAAGATGAGTTTAGGGCCGATGTAGAAGAACAGTTACTGGCTCAAAAAATGCAAGCCAAAATTAATCCGGAAATAAAATTATCTCCAGCAGAAGTACGCCAGTTTTTTAATACAATTCCTGAAGATAGCTTGCCTTTAATTAATGCCGAACACGAGCTTCAACAAATAGTAAAAAAACCAAAATTTAGTGCAGAAGCAAAAAAAGCCGCAAAAGAAAAACTAGAAGAGTACAAATTAAGAGTTATTGGTGGAGAAAGTATGAGTACCTTAGCAAGACTTTACAGTGAAGATCCGGGATCTGCCAAAGAAGGGGGTTTAATTACCAATGTTTTTAGAGGGCAAATGGTTCCTGAATTTGAAGCTGTAGCATACCGCTTAAAAACCGGTGAAGTTTCAAATGTTTTTGAATCATCTTTTGGTTTCCACTTTATTCAATTGGTATCGCGTAAGGGTGAATTGTTAGATTTAAGACATATTTTGATTGTACCAAAAATGAGCAATTCTGATTATTATAAATGTAAACTACAATTAGATTCTATTGCCGAAGAAATTGGAAAAGGCACTATTACATTTGAAGAAGCTGTAAAAAAGTTTAGTGATGACAAGGAATCTGCCAATAACAATGGTTTAATGGTTAACCCAATGAATGCAACTACTAAATGGACTGTTGAAGAAATAAGCCAAATAGACCAAAAGTTAGTACTTACATTAAGCGAAATGAATATTGGCGATATTAGCAAAACGATTGAATATGTGAACTACAGCGATAATAAACCCGCATTTAGATTAATAAAGCTTAAAAACAGAATTGACCCACACAAAGCAAATTTAAAAGACGATTATCAAAAAATTTCGCAACTGGCAAACTATGATAAAAGCAAAAAAGCATTAAAAGAATGGATTACAAAAAAATCTAAAACAACTTACATAAAAGTGGAAGAAGATTTTAAAAACTGCTCATACAGCAATAATTGGATAATAACCAATTAATCTTTCACTATCTAATTACTTTAAACTGTAGCAATACTTGCTTTATTTCATTTTTAAACAAAAAGAAAAACAAAATAGAGAATAACACTAACTGCAGCATATAAAGTTTTATATCATAAACAGGAAAAAAATGATAGTGTATTAAGTTTATTACCAAATAAATTAAAGGCACAACTATAATTTTAAAATAATTAAAGGTGTAATTAAAAATACCTCTGGTAAACAAATACGAAAGAATTACCTGTACCAACTTAGTTAATAAACCCCCATAAATTACACCTATTAAACCAAAAGTACTAGCAGCATAATACGTTACTATTATCTGAAATACAGCACTGCTTGCAAATATTTTTAATAAAACCTTAATGTTTTTAGAAAACAGAATGGTAGACAAGTAAAAATTTAAAATGCTTCTTAGCCCAAATCCTGCAGCTAATACACCAATATACTTTGCTGCATCGTAAAAACTTTTTTTGGTAATAAACAGTTGATATACAATGGGAATTGCAATGCAAAAAACAATTAGCTGAAAAATATTTATGGCTGTAAATACATTAAAATACCTATTGCTTTCTTTTGTTGTATGTAAATGCGTTTGTTTTCCCCAAATCTCATATAACTTAGGAAAAATAACGGCAGATAAACTATTTTGCAAAAATTCAATGCCAAAAAAACATTTTAAAATTAAATCATAAGTATTTAAATCTGTTTCAGAAATGTGTTTTTGCAACATAAACCTATCAATAAACGAAAGCACCCAGGCAGATAATACGTAAAACAAATATGGGGTACAAAACTTAAATAAATCAGGTAAAAATTCTTTTTCAAACTTAAATTTCCCAAAAGTAAAAAACACACCATTCGCTAACAAAAAAATTACTAGTCCGCTTAATAACCTACCATACATAGGCCCAACAATAGAATCGGGAAACATAAACAAGCCACCAATTGATATGGCCAAGGTGGCAATAAAATTAACGAGGTTTAAGCTTAAAAAAAGTAAAGGCTTTTTAAAATAAATTAAGCAATTAGTAGAAGTTTTAAAATAAGAATTAAAAAAGGCGGTTAAAATAGCATAAAAACCATATGGCCAAAATTCCATTCCGTATTCCGGTTTAAAAACAAAATCTAAAATGGGCTTTCCTGTAAATGCTGTTATAATTAGCCAACCCAAACCAATTACTAAAAGCAAAATAGCATTAGTGCCCACAAATAATTTTTGCTTTTCCGGATTTTGATCTAATTGAGAGTATTTTACCCCAAAATAGGTGTCGGTAGAAAAAGAAAACAAAATTTGAAATAAAAGAGAAATGCTAATATAAAAAGAGACCTGTAAAAAATGAATCTCATTCAGGTAATTGGTGTAAAATGGCAACAATATAATACTTGCTGCCATTGGCATTGCACCTCCAATGGTATATACAATTGATGATTTTAAAAATCCTTTGCTAATCATACTTTAAGGGCAAACGGATTTTTCATTTAATTTATTGCTTTTCGTAAATATAAAAATCGCTAAAAGATCCTATTAAGCCGTTTTCTGTTTTCGGATATTTGTTTTTTACTACTTCTATTAATTTAAACTGAGGGAAAGTTTTGCTTACAAAAGCGGTAAACCCTCTTCTGTTTTCATGTTGATGAATAGGTTCTTCATCTTGATTGTAATCACTTGCATAAATAATTACATACTTTTTAGAGGTATTAAATAAATCTTTAATGTATTTCTCAAAAACATCAATTTCAACCAGGTGGTACAAAACATCTAATGACATGGTACAATCTGCTTGAATAAATTTTTGATTATCAAAAAAAGCTGTGCTATCATAAAGCATAAAACTTTTTGTTTTATCGTCTTTAAATAAATTAGCACAAATTTTAATGGCGGTAGGGCTTACATCAAAGCCAATATAATGTGGGTATTTAGCAATTTTTAATTGATTTCCATCACCGCAACCAAATTCTAAAACAGTATCTATATTGTTTTTTGCAATAAATTCGTTTAATATTTCCGCTTTAAATTGTGCTAAATGATCGTACGAACCCGTTCCTGAGTTTCCCTGAGCCTTATACCTTTCTTCCCAGTATTTGGCCGACCCTTTGAATTTCTTTTTCTGTAAATTCCTTTTATAATTTTTAATAAATCCAATTTTTAAAAGGCTTTCTCGCAATCCCATTTAATTTTCTTTTTGTTAATTGTACACTTAATTATCCTCTTCTTCGGCTGTGCCGTAATCTGTATCATCGTTATCTTCCAAATCAAACTCATCTTCATCCTCACTCTTTTCTTCTCCTTCTTCACCCTCCAATCCTTCCAAATCATCATCTTCAATACCCTCTTCTGTGCTATCTATTGCTTTATATATCTCTTCATCCGCTATTTCAGGATCATTTAATAAAGCTGCTAAGGCTAAATCGCCGCTTAATTCATCTTTGGGTAAGGTAATTTGTTTGTATTGTTTTGGCGCATTTCCAACAGTTCTAATGCAAACCGGATAGCTTATTTTAGGATCGTCATTTACAATTTTCAACATTTCCATAATAAAGTTCCACTGTGCATTGGGGTCAAATACATATACAAATCGCTGATGCGGCTGCTCTATAAATTTTGCAATTTTACAATCGCTCATCAAAAATTTCTTTGTAATTTTTTTGCGAATATCTTCTTCATTTAAAGCCAAATCTTCTTTTCGCAATGTAATTTCATCTCCCTTTCTCCAATAATCATCGCTAACAAAAAAAGAAGCTGCGTGTTTTTTATCAAACTTAAAAGCTTCTTGAATGGCATCATGAAATTGCTCAAAGGTTTGTGCCGATTTTATATCTATATCCCTGTAAACATCTTCATTGTCTTCAAGGCAAACTCTAAATCTATAAACTGCCATTTATTTTGTTTTATAAATTTCACTTTTCATTAAGCCCAATTTATTGAAAAAATGAACAAAAGAAGTGCCTAATACACCCATGCCATACTTGGCGCTTCTGCTGAAGTTAATACTACTTGCCTCCGGGAAATATTTGGTAGGACAGGTTACTTCTGCAATTTCAAATCCGGCATAAAATATCTGAGAAATCATTTGGTTATCAAACACAAAATCATCTGAATTGGCATGATAATTAATTTTATTTAAAACTTCTTTGCTAAAAGCCCTATAGCCGGTGTGGTATTCAGATAATTTTTGATTCACCAAAACATTTTGAGTAAAGGTTAGCATACGGTTAAAAATATATTTATACATCGGCATTCCGCCTTTTAGGGCACCCTTGCCTAAAATTCTGGAACCAAATGCCACCGGATATAAATCGTTTGCAATTAAATAACTTAAACTTTGTATCAACTTTGGGGTGTACTGATAATCGGGGTGTAACATAATTACAATATCAGCGTTTAGCGATAGCGCGGTATCATAACACGTTTTTTGATTACCCCCGTAACCCTTGTTTTTTTCATGTTTAATAATGTGTTTAATTCCTAGGCTCTGCCCTACTTCCACTGTATTATCCTTGCTGCAATCATCAACCAATACTACATCATCTACAATATCAAAAGGAATTTCTTCATACGTCTTTTTCAACGTAAGTGCTGCGTTATACGCAGGCAATACTACTACTAGCTTTTTACCGTTAATCATATGCTAACAAAAATAACAAACATTGTGAAATTAATGCTAATTTTCCGATTAAGAAATCTTATTTTTAAACGAAATTTGTGAAATTAAAAAAATTACATACCCTACTAATTTCCAGCTTTATACCCCCGTTTTTAGCTACTCTTTTTGTAAGCGTTTTTTTATTTTTTCTTGTGCAAATTGTTATTACCTATTTAGATGAGCTTATTGGGAAAGGCCTTAAAACACTGGATTTGTTTCAATTGTTTGCGTATGCGTGGACTGCCATTATTCCCCAATGTATACCATTGGCGGTGCTTTTAGCTTCTATTATGACTTTTGGAAACTTGGCGGAAAATTATGAATTAGCTGCTATGAAATCTTCCGGTCTTTCACTTTTCAGAATTATGAAACCTCTTATTTTACTTATTATTCTATTAGGGGGGTTAACCTTTTTGTTTAATAATTTTGTTTTACCTGTTGTGCATTTAAAATCCTCATCGCTTTTATATGATATAAGACAAAAAAAACCCAGCGTAAATATAAAAGAAGGAATTTTTTACAGCGGAATAGATAATTATACCATACGTGTTGGATCAAAATCAAAAAACAAGGATACCTTAAAAGATGTAATTATTTACGATCACAGCGATAACAATGGAAACACTATACAAAATTATGCGAAGTCGGCAAAAATGACCACCACCTCTGATACCAGTAATTTGGTGATTTTTTTATTCAACGGTAATCTTTATGAAACCAAACCAAACCAAGCCGGTTCACAAAAAACAAAAGCACTTACAATTTTAAATTATAAACGCTTGCAGGTAAATATAGAATTAAATGATTTTAAATTAAAACGTACAGACGAGAGCCTTTTTAAAGGACATGAAGAAATGATGAACATTTGGCAAATTGATTCGGTTTCCGATTCAACCAGAAGAAAAGTAGCTAGCCTTGATAAAAACTTTTACAATCAATCTAAAGAATATTTTTTTGCACGTTCCAGGTTCTTAAATCCTTCAGAAAAAAAACACCCAATGGTTATGGTTGATTCTGCCATTAAAAGTATTTCATCACAAGAAGATTACAACAGAGTGTATGAATATGCTTTAAATGTTACCAGAAATAACATTGGGTCTATTGAAAATGCCAATCATAATAAAAAAATGGAAATAGACAGTTTATTGCGTTTTGATATTGAGTGGCATAAAAAAATTGTTGTTTGCTTTGCTTGTATTGTTCTATTTTTTATTGGCGCTCCCTTAGGTGCCATCATTAAAAAAGGCGGATTGGGTTTGCCCGTTGTTACAGCAGTGTTTTTCTTTTTAGCTTATTACATACTTACTGAAGCTTTTATGGCATTGGCAATAGAAGGCGAAATTAAACCTTGGCTGGGCTTATGGGCACCCCTCATTATTTTTTTACCAATAAGTGTTTTTTTAACGTACAAAGCCGCTAAAGATTCTGTACTTTTTGATGCAACCACTTATATTTTGTTTTTTGAAAAGTTTAAACGTAAAAAATTAAATGAAAATTCTGCAAATTTGTAATAAGGCTCCTTACCCCGCTAACGATGGTAGTAGTATTGCCATCTACAACATGGCAACAGGTTTAGTTGCAGCAGGAGCTGAAGTTCATTTGCTTACTATTAATACCAAAAAACATTTTAAGAGTGATAAAGATGTGCCTTTGGAATTGAAGAATAAAACAAACTATAAATCTGTATTTAAAAACACCAATACATCAGCATTAGGAGCCTTATTAAATTTGTTTACCGCAAAAAGTTATTTCATTAGTCGCTTTTACTTTAAAGAATTTGAAACTGAATTAATTAATAAACTAAAAGAATCAACATTTGATATTGTGCAACTGGAAGGATTATTTATGGCAGAATACATTTCGGCTATAAAAGCACACTCTAAAGCAAAAGTGGTTTTAAGAGCTCATAATATTGAATACTTAATTTGGGAACGACATTTACTAATTGAAAAAAGTTTAATTACTAAATTCTATTTAAATATTCAAAAAGAGCGATTAAAAATATTTGAGTTAGCAACCTTTAAAAAAGTGGATGCAGTTGTTACTATAACTGCAGCAGATCAACAATTTATTGAAAAAGCAGGTATCAAAACGAAAGTTTTTACAAGCATAACAGGAGTAAACATTTCAGAATACAATTTACCGGACGCACAGAAAAACTTAAAAAGTATTTTTTGTTTTGGATCAATGGATTGGATGCCGAACCAAGAAGCCGTGGATTGGTTTTTAGAAAATTGTTGGCATAAAATAAAAGTAGTTAATCCGGAATGCACCTTTGTAATTGCCGGCAGAAATATGCCTGAACGTTATAAAAGCTTAAATTTAAATGGTGTACAGGTAATTGAAAACGTGAGCGACAACAAGCTTTTTTATGCCCAACACCATATTATGTTAGTGCCATTGCTTTCCGGAAGTGGTTTAAGAATAAAAATTATTGAAGGTATGTCGCTAGGTAAAGCAATTGTATCAACAGCCATAGGGGCAGAAGGTGTTTTTGCAGAACATGGCAAAGAAATAATTATAGCCAATACTTCTACAGAATTTATTGATGCAGTAGATCAATTACTAAATAACCAAAACCTAACTGAAAGTATAGAAATTAACGCAAAAAATTATGCTAAATTAAATTTTAATAATTTAGAAGTTTCAACAAAGCTCTTAGGTTTTTATAATTCATTAGTAAATTGACAAACATCATTTACATATTGCTTTTTGTTTCTGTGTATGGGATTCTTCATAGCTACTTGGTTTATCCCCTGCAAATGATTTTACTCTCCAATAAAAAAAGAAAAGTACAAGAAAGTAATAATGGTTTTAAAGTTGGGATTTTAATTGCTGCTTATAACGAAGAAAAAGTTATAGGAGAAAAACTGGAAAGCATTTTAAAATCAGATTATCCATTAGATAAAATAAGTATATACATTGGCTCCGATGCTTCAACCGATAAAACAAACTCCATTATTGAAGCGTTTACTAAAAACTATAACAACATACATTTAATTAACTTTAAAGGCAGAACCGGAAAAGCTGCCATCATAAATAAACTAGCAGAAGGCTCTACCGAAGAAATTTTTATACTTACAGATGCCAATGTTTTATTTGAAAAAGGAACAATTTCTAATCTTGTAAAACATTTTTCAAATCCTCAAGTTCACCAGGTGTGTGCAAACATAATAAAGGTTTCAGATAAAAACTTAAGCATACAACCCTTAGAAAAAAGCTACCTAAACATTGAAAACAAAATTAAATATTCAGAAAGTTTAAATTGGGAATTGGTTATTGGCGCAGAAGGAGGGTGTTATGCCATAAGAAAACAAAGTTATAATCCGGTTCCGCCCAATTATTTTATGGATGACTTTTATGTTACCATGAGTGTTTTAAGAAACAAAGGAAAAGTGCTTTTTGAAAAAGAGGCAATTTGCTACGAAGACCTTCCCTCACAATCATCAGAAGAACATAAACGTAAAATAAGAATATCCATTGGAAACTATCAAAACCTTTCCGTTTACAAAAACCTATTGTGGCCCTTCTGGAAACCATTGGGATATGCCTTTTTATCACATAAAGTTTTGCGTTGGTTTACTCCTTTCTTTTTAATTATAATTTTCTGTTGTTCGCTTTTACTTGCGTTAAACTCTAAGTTGTTTTTAATTGCAGCCGTTATTCAATTAGTATTATTTATACTTCCCACTTTTATAAATTACTTAAATGCAATAAAACCATTGTTATTTGTAGCTCATTTCTACAACATGAATTTTGCATTATTAAAAGGTTTTATTGTTTATAAAAAAGGCGTTAAATCAAGCGTTTGGGAACCTACAAAAAGAAATGCGTAAGTTAAAATACATACTTATTTTTTTAATTATTGGCTTTATTTCTATGGCTCAGGTTAAACCTAAAACCAAAGAAAAGAAAAAAGAGGAACCAAAAAAAGAAGTTAAAATTATTACCGTAAAACAAGCAAACAGTTTATCTTTTGATCGATCAAAATCAGATGCACAAATCTTAAAAGGCAACGTTATTTGTGAACATGAAGGCGCGTTGTTGTATTGCGATAGCGCCTTACTCTACTCCAACAAAACAATGGAAGCGGGAGGTAATATAAGAATTACAAAAGGAGACAGTATACAGGTAACCGGAAATAAATTAATTTACGACGCTACTACCAAGTTGGCTGTATTAGAAGGCAGTGTTGTTTGTGTTGAAAAAGACATGACCTTAACTACAAATATTTTAACTTTTGATGTTGCTAATTCTATTGCCAATTATTACAATGGTGGCACTATTGTAAATAAAGAAAATACTTTAGTAAGTAAAAATGGTCATTATTACTCTTCTACAAAAGACATCACTTTTCATTACGATGTTGAGTTAACCAACCCAAATTATAAAATGAAAAGCGATACGCTTAGATACAATACCATTAACAAAACAGCTTACTTTATTGGTCCAAGTATTATTATAAGTAAAAATGATTACATCTATTGCGAAAACGGTTATTACGACACGGATAAAGAAAAATCAGCCTTTAGCATAAACGCATTATTGGTTACCAAAAATCAAAAGCTAAAAGGTGATAGTTTGTTTTATGATAGAAATGCAAAACTAGGTAAAGCTTATAAAAACATTGAACTTACAGATACTTCTCAGAAATCAATCATTTATGGAAACTATGCAGAGTTCAAACAAGATAGTTCCGAAGCATTGGTAACGGATAAAGCACTTTATGCAAGAATAATAGAAAACGACACCTTGTTTATTCACGCTGATACGCTTTATCACAGAGATTTGGATTCTGTAAATAATTTTTTAAATGCCTACCATCATGTAAGGCTGTATAAAAGCAATTTGCAGGCTGTTTGCGATTCAGCTAGCTATAACAGTAAAGATTCATTAATGCAATTATTTAACAATCCCATACTTTGGTCAAATAAATCACAAGCTACAGCCAGCACTATTAAAATATTTTTAAATAACAATGCGTTAAAAGGCTTTTTGCTGGAAGAAAATTCCTTCTTAATAAATCAGGCTGATTCTATAGATAAATTCAATCAAATGTCATGTAAATCCATTGAAGCATTCTTTGTAAATGATACCATAAGAAAAGCGATATTAAACGACAATGTAAGTGTGTTGTATTTTGTAAAAGAGAAAAACAGTTATGTTGGGCTAAATAAAACCACATGCAGTTTTATGAATGTTTGGTTTAAAAAGGAAGAAGTAGAAAGAGCTACCTTAAACAGTAAACCCCAAGGAAATATAACGCCCCTAGCTGATGTAAAAAAAGAAGATTTTTTGTTAAAGGGATTTAATTGGCAATATTTAAAAAAACCAAAATCTAAATCCGATTTATTTAAGCGTTAAGTTTGTTTTCCGGAATAAAATACTCATTTATTTTTGTTGCGTTTTTAACTATTTCATACAAATCGCAGGTAATTAACATCGAAGGCAAACGTTTTTTAAATGATACAAACGGACTTGTAGGCAGAAGCGACTTTAATTTTAATGTAAATCAAAATACGCAGCAAGCTTTAACCTTAGGAATAAATGTACATCTTCAATATAAACATAACAAACACCGGTTCTTAGCTATAAGCGATTTGGCTATTATAAAAGCAGCTAATCAAGATTATCAAAACACAGGTTACTTACATTTTAGGTATAGTTACAAACTCCACAAACTAATTACTTGGGAAAATTTTACACAAGGGCAATACAATCGTGTTTTGCTATTAGATAAAAGATATCTTGTGGGAACAGGGCCTAGGTTTAGAGTTATAAAAATTAAGCATTTTCGCGTTTATGCGTCAACAATGTATATGTACGAATTCCAAAGTCAGGCTTTTGAAACTATAACACAATACAACCATCGATTCAACGGATATATAACGTTAAATGTTGATTTTGACAGATTTGATTTTACCAGTACAACCTTTTACCAACCTTTGATAAATGATTTTTCAAATTACCGAATTGCAACCGATAATAACGTTGATATTTCGATCAATCATCGTTTTAATTTTAGAATTGGCTTAAATCTGCTTTACGATACCAAACAACCATCGGGAATTCCATCGTTGGTTTATATATTTAGAAACGGAATTAGCTTCCGTTTCTAAATAAAATAATTTATTCTTTAATTACCTTAATACTTTTTAAAACCGTATTATTTTCATCTTTAATATTTAAGAAATAAATACCTGGAGAATACTGTTTTAAATTTACTTCATTAGTATTAGAAATAATTTGATTTGATAGAATAATTTTACCTGCAACATCTACCAACTCATAGTTCATGGATTTATCTGCATTTTTTATTACAATATAATCACTGGCAGGATTTGGGTAAACAATAACTTGTTGTGCTAAAATACTTAAAGCATCTAACCCGGTGCAATCACTAACATTAAATACAATATTAGTACTATTAGAGCATGAATTACCGTCGGTATAATTATAAGTAACTGTAAAGGTGCCTATTCCAACAGAAGGATCAAAAGTATTTCCCGTAACTCCGGTACCACTAAATGTACCTCCACTTGGCGTCCCTGTCATGTTAACTAAAACTCCTGAGTGACAAACTGTAGTGCTTGCAACTGAAATGCCTACGTTAGGCAATGGATTTATAACAGCGGTAACAGGTACAGCAGCACTAAAACAATCTGCCTTTTTTACTTTCCAATTGTAAAACCAATAATAAAATGCAGCGCCCGCACTTGAACCTGTTAAATTTACTACTGAGCCAATATTATAAGGATAAGCTACTAATGTATTTGTTCTGTATAAACTTAAATTAGTATTGGCACTTAATCCTAATCTATAATTAGTTCCTAGATTTAAATTAAAGTTTAAAGCAACCGTGTTTGCCCCTGCTGTTAATGCAACAACACTAGAACTTAAAACAGTGTTTGCAGAATTTCGCATTTGCACCGTGGCATTACCCGCGGCAGAAGCATACATTACAACTTGCTCTAAGGTTCCGGCTTGTGTTACATCAAAAATAATATAATGAGAAGAATTATTAAGATTTCCTCCGTTAACATTAGATGCTATACCGCCAAATGCCGGAGCATTAGTAGTTGTATTAACAACATAATAAGTTGTTGAATTAGTTAAGTTAGACGTAGTATAAGAATTGCCTGTACCCACTTGATTGGTTAATGATGCATTGCTAAACCATTTAATATTATCAGGCGCATTTGCATTTAAAACTAATGAACCACTTTGACAGGTAGAAGCACCTGTTGCAGTAGGATTTGCAGGAGCATTAATAACAATATAAGCTGTTTTAATAATACTATCAACTCCTGTTGTACAACCAGTAGCTTTTAATTTTACATGGTAAGTGCCATTAGCTGTATAAGAGTGCGCTGCATTTGTAGCAGTTGATGTTCCGCCATCACCAAAATACCAGGTATAAGTTAAACCGCTTGCAGTGGTATTATTAAAATTTACATTCGCCGGAAGAACACAGCTACTGGTTAAATTTGCATCAAAATCAGGATTTATGGCTGCGGCAGAATATGCTGCACCAACACCAACTGCATACCATGCATTTGTTGTTTGAATTACTTCGTTACTACAAGGACCAAATAAATCTTTTGCAGCTTGAATAGAAAGTATTCTGGCATTTGCAAAATTTGTTGATGGTGTATAATAAACCGTTAAAGCTCTAAAGGCAATTCGCGCAGCACTTGTCATACCTAATCCATTAACTGTGTAAGAACTTGCAATATCATTCGTTCCTGTACCACCTGCCGTTAATAAATAAAACCAAAAATTACTTACGCCACTGTTAGTGTGAACGCCGCCATTGTCATTTGTTCCGGTATAATAATTTGTTCCTAAATAAGTATCCGGATGATTAAATTGATTTGGGTTTTGCATGTTTCGAATACCGTTTCCGCTTGGTGTAATTTCAGGACCAATCTTCCAATCCCACGAAGAAGGTTTTGCATAACTTTCAATGCACGTTCCAAAAATATCTGAATAACTTTCGTTTAATGCACCAGATTGATTGCTGTAAATTAATTGAGAGGTGTTAGAGGTTAAGCCATGCGTAACTTCATGCCCACAAACATCTAACCCTGTTAAAATTGTAAAGGTTGTTCCATTTCCATCACCATAAGTCATTCTTTGTCCGTCCCAAAAAGCATTATTATAATTGGTGTTATAATGCACATAGCTTAATAATTTAAAGCCATTGTTATCGATACTGTTGCGGTTATGTATATTCCAATAATAATCGTATGTTTTTTCAGCTCCCCAATGCGCGTCTGTTGCCGCTTGATCAACACCGGTTGTTGTCCATGAAGTTGAGCTACTTGTAAAATCAGTTGCCGCACCATAATTAGAACCATTGTTTAAATTAAACGTTTCAATACCATTGCCGCGTTGCGTTTCTCTTAAACGATAATTTGTTGGTGTTTGATCACACGTTAACGTTTGTGTTCCGCTGTATTTTGTTAAGGCTGTACCTGTAATATCGGCAGTACAAATTAAATTGTATTCTTGCAAAACTTTACCCGTGTTTGCGTCAACAAAAACATTTGCTCTGTACAAAGGCTCTTCAGCATAAATATTAAACATCCAAGCCGGTAAATTTTTTCCATCTTGATTAAATACTACTTTTTTTCCTGTTGGGTAATAAGAAAAACCGGGCTGGTTTAAAGCTTCTCTCATGTGATTTTCTTCTTGTTTATTTTCCCACTTGTACTTTTTAGCATTAATTTTTTTTATTGCGTTTTGTAAAGCTGTTTGTTCAGTAATGCTAAACTGACCATCAATAGCGCCATAATCAGATAAATCACCATTTACTGAAACTAACTTTCCGTTTTTACAATGTGCAATTATTTGCTTACCAAATAAGGTCAACTCATTTTTCTTAAGCTCATATCTAATATGTGTGTAACCAAGCTCATCTACCTCCTTTGTGATTAGAGAAACCCTAATTCCGGTATTGCTTAAAATGAAAGAATTCACAAAAGCTTCCGTTTCTGTATCCGGCACTTGATGCGTTTCTTTTAATTGCATGTATAATAGTTTCTTTTCATCACTAAAAGTTAACTCGTTAGCGTATTGCGAAAATTTAAAATGAATTTGTGCATTAATTGAGAAAGCAATTAGCAAACTTAAAAAGAAGTATATTTTTTTCATGGATGTGGTATTTAACTAAACAAGGTAGAAAAAAAGAATTTAAATGTCAATACAAGTGCTCATTTTTTAACGAATTGAGACTAAAGGTTAAAAAAATTCGACTAAATTTTAGATTTAACATTTATCGTATATTGAAATAGGTGATTCCATTTACTATCTTAGCTCATCTTAAAAAAAAGAAAATGAAAAAAATTTACTTCGCCCTTTTTTTATTGTTAGGTATTTCAACCGGAAATATTTTTAGCCAATGCATGCTTTACCCTGTTTCCCTAGAAAACAGAATAAACAACAGTTCTCTTGTTATTCAAGGGAAAGTTATTGCCCAAAAATCTTTTTGGAACGAAGCGCGCAATTACATTTATACTTCAAACCAAATTCAAGTTAATCAAACAATAAAAGGCAATTGTAGTTCTTCAATTATAGAAATAATAACAGATGGTGGCGAGGTAGGCTTAAGTAAACAAATTGTTGAACCTTCTTTAAGATTAAAAATAGAGGATGAAGGTGTTTTTGCATTAAACCCCATTTATTTCAATTCGCAATTTGGGAATCCTACTTTTGTAGCTTATGCTGATGAACAAGGGTTTATTCAATTTGATTTGAAAGAGAACACCGCTAGCGACCATTTTAATAATTACAACAACATTAATGAAGATTTATACTCAAAACTTGGCACTATATTAAAAACCAAATTACCGGAATTTATTAATTCAAGCGCAGCCAAATTTGATAACAATAACAGTATTATGGCTGCTATTACCAGTATTTCTCCCAGCACCATTACAGCAGGAACATTTAGTGTTTTAACCATTAATGGATCAGGTTTCGGTACCGTTCAAAATTCATCAAATTTTGTTGAATTTAGAAACGCAGATGATGGTGGCGCAACCTTTATTCAGCCACATTCATCTCAGTATGTTAGCTGGACAAATTCTCAAATTCAAGTAATGGTTCCAACACGCGCAGGAACAGTTAACGGAACAGCAGGAACCGGACAAGTGCGTGTTACAGTTGCAAACAGCGGAACTTTAAGTGCAACTACCTTAACCATTAATCATGGAGAAATAAATCTTTTTTATTCAACAAATAGCACTATTTATAATACACGTCATGTTAATTTAAATCTTCAAGGTGGTGTAACCTGGCGGATGTTTACCGGATTTGATTCTAACGCACCGGCAAAAGCATCTTTTATAAGAGCCATGAATAGTTGGCGTTGTAACACAAATATAAACTGGCCTTTGGGCGCTACAACAACTGTTAATACCATTGCAAATGATGGTGTTTGTATTGTACGATTTGATGTTGGCACAGAATTACCTACAGGTGTTTTAGGAAGATGCACTAGTTATTTTGGCGGTTGTAGTTCCGGACCAAATGTATTTTGGTATATCTCTGAATTGGATATTGTTTTTGATAGTGGTACAACGTGGCAATATGGCCCTGCAAATGCTACAGGTGGTCAAATGGATTTTGAATCTGTGGCTTTGCATGAATTGGGCCATGGTCATCAATTGTCCCATGTTATTAATACAAATAATGTAATGCACTATTCAATAGGCCCTGCCCAAAACAAAAGAGTTTTATCTACAACCGATATAATTGGTGGTAATAATGTAATGAGCAGAAATACTTCACCGGGTGTTTGTGGATACGGAGCTATGACTGCAATTAGTCCTGCAACTTGTTCTTTAACTGCCCCAACTGCTTCGTTTAATGTAACTTCACCAATTTGTGTAAATCAGGTTCTTACATTAACCAATCTTTCAACAGGAGCTCCTACTAATTTTACGTGGACAATGACCGGAGGATCGCCGGCAACCGCTACAACACAAAACACTTCTGTTAGCTATGCAACAGCAGGAACAAAAACAATTTCATTAGTGGTTGCAAATGGAGTTGGATCATCAAGCATTTTATCAAAAACAATTAGCGTAGTTGCAGGACCAACTGTTTCTGTTCCTTCCGGAAGTAACTGTGCAGGAAACCCCACTGTATTAACAGCATCAGGTGCAAGCAGCTATACCTGGAATCCGGGAGGATTAACCGGTGCAACACAAACTTTAAACCCCATTAACACAACAACATTTACCATTATAGGAAGTAATGGAAGTTGCACAAATAGTGCTGTTATGATTTTTACGGTTGTTGCAATACCAAATATAACTGCACCCAACGCAACCATCTGCGGAGGATCATCAACAGTTATTGCTGCATCCGGCGCAAGCTCCTATACATGGAATCCGGGTAATTTAAGCGGCGCTTCGCAAACCTTAAACCCTGCCGCAACCACTGTATATACAATTACAGGAAATAATAACACGTGTATAGGTACAAAAACTTTAACTGTTTTGGTAAACGTTTGTTCAGGTATAAACGAAGTAAAAACCAGTTCGGTAATAAAAGTTTACCCTAATCCAACATCAGGTAAAACTACCATCACCTCTGCCGAAAATATTTATGGCAGTATAAATATTTATAATGCTTTAGGTCAAATTGTAAATTCAAAACAACTGAACGGAGAGTCAAGTTTTGTTATTGATTTAACCAATGAAGCTAAAGGTATTTACATGATTAAATTAACTTCTAACAATGGAAGCGAAGCTTTCTTTAAATTAATAAAAGACTAATTACAATTTAAATTTTTGATTTATTCTACTTAAACGAAAGCCGTTATTAATAACGGCTTTCGTTTTTTCATGATTGCCAATTAATAAAGGATTGGTATGATTGAAATGAATAAAATTTATTTTCTCTTTTTCCTTTGCAGTTAAACCTTTAAACAACTCCATGCTTTCTATCACAAAGGGATGTGGAATTTCTGCAATGTTTCTGTTATTAATTTCTTCTTTATCAAAAAAAGTGGCATCTATAAAAGCATAATCACACTCTTTAATTTCATTGATAATGCTCTTCTCCCATTTTTGCCATTTATCTATATCAGGAATAAATAAAACTTTTTTATTTGGTCCTGTTATTTTAAATCCAACTGTTTCAGAAAATTCATCTCTATGCGGAACCATAATTGCTTTTATACTTAAACTGTTGCTTAATTTAATTTCAAGATCAGCATTAATTGATGATAATTTAATATTTCCGTTTTTCACTAGCTGACTCCAAGGGCCATTCTCTTTTAAAAAATCTGCCATTCGTGGCATTGCATAAACCAAGGCTTTATCCGAATTCATTGCTTCCTTTCCTAAATACATTAAACCGGAATAATGACCAATATGTGCATGCGTAATAAAAATTCCATCCGGAGTTTCGCTTTCTGAAAACGGGCATAATGCATTTAAATGATGAAGTTGAGAGGCTATATCAGGCGTAGCTTCAATTAACCATTTATTTTTGTTATCGTAATCTATTAAACCCAGGCAAACTACTTTTCTGGTTGAATCGGGTTTTAAAAAAAGATTTTTACAACAATTTTTTTTGCATCCAATTTGAGGCGATCCCGCATCTTGTAAGGTACCTAAAATCACTAACTCAACTCCTTGTTTGTTGTCAGCATTAGACTTGCTTTCAGAATTAGTTGAATTACTACAACCAAAAAACAAAAGTGATAAAGCATAAAATAAATATTTTGGATAGATATAATTTAGCATAAACTAATTACTTTAAATAAAAGTAACCAATTCATGCTAAATAAAAAATTGATTTTAATGATCTAAATCGCCGTAGTCTAATTTTTTTCGTTGTAGTTTAAGAATTAAGATACAAAACAGAATAAAGAATGGTACATATTTTAAAATTATTGGTAACTCCATGTGTTCAAGTATAATTTTAGATTTACGATTTAGTCTTTCTGTAATTAAATACATTGATGGAATTAGCAACAGGGTTAAAACAGTTGCAAACAATAAACCAAAAATCATCGTCCAACTTAAAGGACCAAAAAAGGCTACATTATCTCCACCAAAAAATATGTGTGGATTTAATTCTGTAAATAGCGTTTCAAAATTTATATTTAAACCAACTGCCAAAGGAATTAATCCGAGTATTGCTGATGCGGCAGTTAAAATTACCGGAGTCATACGTGTTCTCCCCGCTTCTACCGTTGCCTGATACAAACTCATTCCGTTTTCGCGAGCAAATTCGGCAAACTCTACTAATAAAATTCCATTTCGTACCACAATTCCGCCCAAGGCAATTATACCCACGCCGGTCATAACAATACTCATATCCATTTTAAAGATGGCCACGCCTAATAAAACACCAACTATGCTAAAAATAATTTCTGAAAGAATTATTAATGGTTTGCCTAATGAATTAAATAAACCAACTAAAACCATTAACATTAATCCAACTGCAATTAACATAGCAGTACCTAAAAAGCCCATGGTTTCTTCTTGTTCTTCTTTGTCGCCGGCAAACTTTACAATTACATTCCCTGTTTTTTTATAATCTTTTAAAATTGTTTGAATTTTATCTACTACTTCATTTGGATTATAACCATCCTTTACATCAGAAGATATAGTAATTACACGTTTATCATTTTTGCGTTTTATTCCTGCATAGGTATAATCGTAACGTATATCACAAACAGCAGACAGTGGTACACTTCTTACAAGACCACCCATATTCATATCTCTGTAGGTGATTTTTAAATTTCTTAAAGTTTCAATATCTATACGTTGATCAAATTTATATCGTAACTGAACAGGATATTCATCATCAACATCTCTAAACTTTGTTGCCTCTATTCCATAAACAGCACCGCGTATTTCCATTGCCAGTTGGTAAGTTGAAATACCTTCTCTTAATGCGCGCTCTCTGTCTATATCAAAAATAATTTCGGGTTTATTGCTTACAAAATCAGATTTTAGGCCTGCAACTCCCGCTACTTTTGCATCGGTAAGAAACTTTTTAAGATTATCTGAATTTTCAACCAAATCTTTAAAATCTTCTCCAATAATTTCTATACTAACCGGTTTTGGTGTTGGAGGGCCGGCTTGCTCTTTATTTACCACAATATCTGCGCCGGGAATTTCCCAATTTAAGGCTTGCAAATCTCTTAAATAATCGGAAGTAGATGCACCATTTCTTTTTTCAAAAGGTACAAAGGCAATGGCAATCTTTCCTTTATTAGGATATGAATTTTGATCACCATCTGCAGGATCGGTAACACCAATTGTAACATTAGAAATCATTGATTCTACTAAGGGATTTTCTTTTCCTAATACTTTATAAACCTTCTCCTCTACCAATCGCATGGTTGCATCTGTAACTTGAGGATCCGTTCCTTCAGGTAATTTTAAATAAACATAAATATTATTCGGGTCGCCGTCAGGGAAGAATACAACTTTTGGTCCGCGTATTCCAAACAACACAATTGAAAAAACAAATAATACCAAAACATACATAATTGGCCTCCAAGGTTTACGCAAGCACCATTCTAAAATTTTCACATACCTTCTTACAAAACCGGGCCATATTTTAAATTGCCACGCTTCAATTAGTTTGTAAAGCCATAAACGATTTAATATTAAAAACAATGCCAAGAAAATGGTAAAGTTTCCAATACCAATATGTCCGCTTAAGTACGAGAACAAAGTAATTAAGGCATAAACAACTAATTGCAATTTTGCTTTTCTGGTAAGTTTGCCATATTGTTTCTTTTCTTCGTCGTGCGATTTCATAAAGTCTACCGCAAAAACAGGATTAATAATGTAGGCAACAAAGAGGGAAGCTAAAAGAGATATGATTAAAGTAACCGGCAAGAAGTACATAAACTTTCCAATGATTCCTGTCCAAAACACTAATGGAATAAATGGGGCTAAAGTTGTAATGGTTCCGGATAAAACGGGCATAAACACTTCACCCACGGCCATTTTTGCCGCTGTTTTTATATTTCGTTTGCCGTTATCAAACAAACGGTGTGTGTTTTCAATAACAACAATGGCATCATCTACCACAATACCAAGCGCAAGAATAAAGGAGAACAACACAATCATGTTAAAAGAGAAACCAATACTTGGCATCACCAAAAAAGCAACAAACATGGAAAGCGGAACAGAAAGCGCAACAAACAGAGCGTTGGTAACCCCCATAAAAAACATTAGCACCAAGGTTACCAAAACAAAACCAATAATAATGGTATTAATTAATTCGTGTAAAGAATTTTTTGTTTTTAAACTTTGATCGCCGCTTATGGTAATTTCAAGACCATTTGGAAATTCATTTTTTTGTAGGTCTTTAATAATTGTATTAATCTTATCGGCTGCATCTATTAAGTTTTCTCCAGAGCGTTTTATAATGTTTAAGGTAATTACATTTTTTCCGTTAGAACTAGAGTAACTTTCTTTTTCTTTAAAGCCATCAACAACCTCTGCAAAATCTTTAATAAACAATTTTGCACCAACAGCCGACGTAACCAAAATATTTTCAATCTCACTTGGTTCTTTAAATTCGCTTTTAATACTTAAGGTAGGTTTCATTCCGTTTAAAGGAATATTTCCTCCCGAAATGGTTAAATTCTCTTGCCCGATAGCGCGTTGAATATCTGTAAGCGTTAACTGAGCTGCTTGAAGTTTATAAGCATCAATGTTAATTTGAATTTCGCGCTCCAGAGCACCCACCATTTTAACTGAATTAATTTCTTTTAAACTCTCTATTCTATCTTGTAAATCTTCGGCATATTTTTTTAGCTGTTTTAAATCATACTTACCTGCAACATTAATATACATGATAGGAATTTCAGAGAAAGCAATTTCCTTAATCATGGGCTCTCTGGTTAAAGTTTGCGGCATATCTGCTCGCGCTTCATCCACCGCATCTTTTACTTTTTGTTTGGCAACCTCAACTTTAACATTGGTATGAAACTCAACTATAACTACTGAAACGTCTTGCAAAGAAGTACTGGTGAATTTTTTTACTCCAGAAATTGATTTTAAACGTTTTTCTATAGGTTTAGTAATAGTGTTTTCAATGTTGGTTGGAGAGTTACCGCCATTAACGGTATTTATATAAATGGTAGGAACGGTAATATCCGGAAATTGTTCCTTAGGCAAAGCATTATAAGCAATTACACCTGCAATACTTAAAATAATTGTAATTAAATAAACCGTTAATTTATTTTCTATCGCCCAACTGGATGGTTTAAATTCTTTTATTTTATCTAACATGATAAAGTTTTTTTTGATAGTGGATTATATCCCTATTTGTTAATTAAAATATTATCGCCTTCGTTTACCAAATCAAATCCATCGGTAATCAACAAATCATTTTCCTTTAATCCTTCGGTAACTTCAGCCAGGCCATTATACTCGCGATTTATTTTTACAATACGCTTTACAACCTTATTATTTTCAGCAATAAACACAAAGCTTTCGTTAGTGCCCTTTTGAATGTATTTAATTGGAACAATAATTTCCGGTTTTGCTGATTGGTAATCGTTAATTTTTATTTTCGCAACCATGTTAGGGTGATAGCTTGAATTGTTAGATAAGTTTACTTCTACATTAAAAGTTCTGGTTAAAGGATTAATGGCTCTGGCGGCATAGCTAATTTTTGAAACCACTGTATCTTTTAAATCAGGGAACAAAACAATAACATCATTGCCTGTTTTAACACGCGCAGCATAACTTTCAGAAACATCTGCTTTCACTTTTAGGTTTGCAAAATTAATTACATTAATAGCAGGTAAACCCGGTGCTACCATTTGACCAATTTTAATATTTACGGCATCTACCGTTCCATCAATTGGAGAAACAATTTTGGTCATGCGCAATTGTTCTTGTAAAGCTGCCATTTTTTTCTCTAAACTTTCCTTAGTTGTTTTAGCTTGCAAATACTGAATTTCGGTACCAATTTTTTGCGCCCAAAGGTTAGATTGTTTTTCTAATACTTGTTTTGCTAAATCTAAATTCACTTGCAAATCATTCATTTGTTGATTAAGTGCGCTGGCGTCTGTTTCAGCCAATACCTGGCCTTTTGTAACTTCTTGACCCACTTTTGTACTAATTTTAGTAACAGTGCCGGGTATGCTTGTAGATAGTGAAACATTTTCATCGGCATCAACTTTACCCTGAATTTCAATGTATGCTTTAAAAATAGAAGGTACAAGCGCCATTGTTCTAACATCTGTATTTTTCTCGGCTTTGCTCGTATCTGATTTAGCAATTTCTTCTTCCAATACTAAAATTTTTGCTTCAATTTCAGATTTTTGCTTTTTTAATTTTTCCAATTCTGCTTTTTGGTCAGCTGTTCCGCATGAACCAATAAAAAGAGATATAACGGGTATTAATAGGTACTTTTTCATTTTACTTTATAATTGTTTAAATATTATTTAATTAAAGTTCCGGTAGCTTTTTGGTAATCAATTTTTGAGATTAACATATCGTAAGCAGCGTTGAAATAATTTATTTCGGCTTCTTTTAACGAGGTTTCTGCATTTAATAATTCTATATTGCTTCCAACACCTTGCTCATATTTTTTTTGTGCAACTTCGTAAACATGATTTGCCAACTCTCTGTTTTTCTTTTGCAATAACATGGTAGAATAGGCATTAGAATAAGATATACTTGCAGAAGAAGCCTCTAAATCGGCGGCAATTTCTACCATTTTTAAATTGTTGGCTGTTTTATCAAATGATATTTTTGCTTGTTGAATTTTATAATGCCTTTGCAAACCATCAAAAATATTAATATTTAAAGTAGCACCTATTAAAGCAATTTTAAACCACTTTTGCTCTGAATCAAAAAAATCGAACTCTTGGCGTTGTGCGTTGTATTGATAAGCGCCGTAAGCAACTAATGTTGGCAAATACCCCCACTTTAAACGTTTTACATCTAATTGGTTTAATTTTTGTTGCGATTGAAGTAATTGATAATCGGGCCTATTGGTAACATCAATTTTAGTTTGATTTAAAATGTTAGGATCGGGTTCTGCTACATTTAAGCTATCGGTTAACGAAATAGGTTCGGCTATTTTGTACCCCATTTGAAATTTTAAAAAATTCTCTGATAATGAAATTAATTTTTCTACTTTATCGTGTTCTGTAACCAAATTATTGTATTGTACTTCAATTCGCTCTACATCTATTTTCTCTACAAAACCTTGCTCGTTTAATGCTTTTGTATCGTCAAATATTTTTTTCAATCTAACCACGTTGGCATCTAAAAGTTCCATTCTTTCTTTATTGATTATTACATTGTAATAAGCTTTAGAAACCTGCGCTGCTAATTCTGTTTTACTGCGATTTACATTAATTTTAGATAAGTTTATAAATTGCTTTGCTGCACTTAATCCAATAATATAATCACTGCTAAAAATTAATTGCGAGGCGTTTATACCGGCCGTTGAATTGTACTTGGTTCCAAATCTAACCGGAATAAATGATCCGGAAGGTCCGCCAAAAAATTCACCGGGAATTAAAGAGGTAGGAATTTCAATATAATTCTTTATATCAATACTCCCTGATACCTGAGGTAAGCCCATACCTGTTATTTCATTGCGCTTATAAATAGAATTTTTTAAATCTAATTCGGCATTTAAATGATTGGGGCTATTTTTTAAAGCATAATCTATTGCCTGCTGCAAACTAAATGAACTACTTTGCTGCTGTGCAAAGGAAAAAACAGCAGAATACATTATCACTACGATAAGTATTCCTTTTAAATTATTCTTCATCTATATTTTTGTATTTATTAATTAATTTATGTCCTTTTAGTGTACAAACTCCATATAAAAAATGTTCAGTTATAGCAATTTGTATGTCTGCAACGCTCATTTTTTCACCAAAATCAACACTATCTCTTAAGGTCATTTCAATCGTTTCAACACGTAACTTAGCCATTAGTTTAACATTAATATCTTTTCGTATATATCCTTCTATTTGACCGTTTAATAAAGATTTTTCAACCATTTCTTGAATAAAGCCTGATTTAAACTTTTGAAATTCGTTCCATGTTTGTGGATGATAGCGGTGTAATTCGTAAAATATAATTGGATTTAGCTTACTAAACACTTCGCGCATTTCTTTCATCATCTCAAAAACTTCTTCTACAACATTTTTTGCGCTTTCTTGTACTTTACAAAATCTACATTTATCATCGTCAATTGAAAGAAGCATTAATGAATGAATAACTTCGTCTTTTTCTTTAAAGTATTTATATATTGTTTTTTTACTTATGGAAAGATGTTTTGCAATATCATCCATGGTAATGTTTTTAATACCGTATTTAAAAACAAGCTCTTCGGCACCTTTTAGTATTTTATTTTTTATTGACATTTTGAATTCGCGGCACAAAACTATGGAAACTTTTATTGTTTTGCAAGTTTCCGATAAGAAAAATATTTTTTGCATCTTTGCTATCTGAAATGAAAGAAAATAAGAGCTTTTGGTTTCGCATACGGCATAGTTTAAGAAAAGCTTACCGCCTTGTTATCCTAAATGAGGAGACATTTGGCGAGAAGTTTTCATTGCGCTTATCCCCACTTGGTATTATTATAGCTGTTACTGCAGTTACTATTGTGATGACTACCTTGGTGATAAGTCTTGTAGCCTTTACCTCCTTAAGAGAATACATACCGGGTTATGGAAATGTTTACGATAGAAAAGAACTGTTAAAGTTAACATTAAGAGCCGATTCTATTGAAAACTCAATGGAAGCTAAGGAAGCCTATATTTTGAATTTAATTAATGTTTTTAACGAAAAAATTGAAGAAACACCCGGTAAACCAAAAAAGGATACCTTAAAAAATTATAAAAACCTAAACAATCAACCCTCAAAAACAGATATAGAATTTAGAAAAGAAGTGGAGGAAGGAAAAGCAGGAAGCGTTAATATTGCCTCAACTAATAAACTGAAAGCCTTAAATGAAATTGTTTTTTATAGCCCTGTTAAAGGAATAGTAACTACATCTTACAATATTCTTGAGAATCATTTTGGAATAGATGTAGTTACAAAAGCCGATGAAACAATTAAATCTCCATTAGACGGAACTGTAGTTTATACAGGATTTTCAGCAGAAGATGGATACATTATTCATGTACAGCACAGCAATAATATAATGAGTGTGTTTAAGCACAACTCTCGATTACACAAAAAAACAGGTGAAAGGGTAAAAACCGGCGAAGTAATTAGTACAGTTGGTAACACTGGAACCAATAGTAAGGGCCAACACATGCATTTTGAATTGTGGTACAACGGCAGTCCGGTTAATCCGCAAGAATTTGTTTCTTTTTAAAATACGCCTGAGTAATAAAAACGGTATTAAAAATTGCGTAAAAACTCAAACCAATTTGAGTTTCAAGTGTGTCTTCAAATAAAAAAGAAATAACAACGCTTAGAATAAATAACCAATACATTCCATTTAACTCTTTTCGCAAATACCAAATTGGTAAAATTAAAGAGAGCAAGAAAAAATAAATTCCGTGTAATCCGTTGGACAATGTAATGGTGATAAATTGATTGTGAGGGCGCTTTTGCCATTCCGGATCTAGAGGAACATTCATTTTTACAAATGCTTCGTCCATTGCTTCCTTAACATCGCCTGTTCCCGTGCCAAAAGGCAAATATTCTTTAATTGCAATTATTGCGGCTTGTAAGTAAAAAAAGCGCATGGTAAAGGAGTGGCCGTTTATGGTTCCATTGTTTTTGTAATCGTAATATTCGTACATCAACTCATATACCCGACGCTTAAGAGTTGACCAATTTGCATAGTTAACATTTGTTATACCCTTTTTAATTAATTCTAATTCATTTGTGCTTAAACTATTTACTGTAAGCGAATCTTTTACTACACCTTTGCTGCTTAAATACCTTAAAAGAGCAAAGTATCTACCAATATTAATCCCATGCTGTAAATTAATGGTATCATTCGTCATTCTTTTATTCCATTCCTTTATAACCTCTTCTTCCTGTACATTTTTACAAACCAAAAAACCATTTTCTATTTGTTTTGTAAATTCATTTGGGTTATTTAATCTTCCGGAAGCAGCTTTTTCTTTTTGAACATTTACATTTGCCTGTTTTATCTCAAAACTATTTTTATAAAATTGCTTTAAATTACTTTCCAATAAAACATACATTCCGGCAGAAATAATCAAATACAAAAAAAAGTATATTGCCTTTCTTTTAAATAAAACATAGGCTGCAAATAAAAATGAAACAATAATTAAATTTAAAATTCCACTCGTTAAACCAAGATAAAGAAGGGAAAACAAGAAAACAATCACTAAGCTACTATAAATATATTTATACCTTTTTGATTTACTATTGTACCATAAATAAGTACAAAATATGATTGCCAAATCAACTAAAAATCCCAAACGAATATGGCTCATAAAGCGAGATACATCTCTTATTTGCTCTGAGTTATGCATCATTAATTTATAAATGTTACACCAAGCTACATTTAAAAAACTACCTGCAATAAAACAGTTTAATATTAAGTTAAACTCCTTTTTTGAAAACGGCTTTGATGTAAAATAAATTAACGGCAAATACATTAATGGAATTTTTGTTCTTACATCATCCCACCCCGAATTATAATTTGAAGTATAAATTAAGCCAAATGCATGCGTTAAAAATACACTGCTTAATATCCAGAATAATTTATTTTCTTTTAGCTCTTGCCACTTTATTTTAAATTTTCCTTCCAGCAACCAATTACCCAACAAAATAAACTGTGGTATACTGGTAGGTACTGTACCTAACATAACACCTAAAAACAAGGCGCATGATCCAAATAAAAATAAATATCTATGTATTTTTTCTGAAAACAAATTAAACTTCTTTTAATTCAGCGGTTAATGAACGAACTCCGTTTTCTAATGGAGTAATACTAATGCTCACCACTTTTTCCCCTTTTAAAAATGGAATTGCTTTTTCCGGCCATTCTATAAAACAATAATTGGTACTAGCTATATATTCATCAAAACCAATATTCAGCAATTCTTCTTCTTTTTCAATTCTGTATAAATCAAAATGAAATATTTTACAGGTGCTTAATGGATACTCATTAACAATAGAAAAAGTTGGACTACTAAAATTACCGGTGCTCCCTAGCTGCTTGCAAAACTCTTTAATAAGCGTTGTTTTACCTGCACCCATTGGAGCATCAAATAAATAAATTTTTTGCGATTTAAATTTATCAAGTAATTGTACAATTACATTTTTGTAATCGGCAACCGAAGAAATTTCCCAATTCCATTTCATATAAAATTACTTAGCCGAAAGTGTTATATAAGGAATAATCATTTCTTCTAAACTAACTCCTCCATGCTGAAATGTGTTTTTGTAATAATTTACATAGTAGTTAAAATTATTAGGGTAAGCAAAAAAGCGCGTTTCTTTTGCAAAAATGTATCGCGAACTTACATTGTTTTTTGGTAAATAAGCGTCTGCAGGGTTTTTAATTTCAAAAACTTCTTTAGGATTATAATCTAATGCTTTCCCCTGTTTATAACGTAAATTACTGTTTACATTTTTATCTCCTAAAACCTTTGTTGGTTCTTTTACATGAACTGTTCCATGATCGGTTGTGATAACAATTTTTACTTTTTTATCAGCTAACTGTTTTATAACATCATGCAAAGGAGAATGCTCAAACCAACTTTTTGTTATACTGCGGTAAGCAGGTTCATTATCGGCTAATTCACGAATAACTTCCATATCTGTTCGGGCATGACTAAGCATATCTACAAAATTGTAAACAATAATATTTAATTTATTATTTAGTAAATTATTCAAATTTTCGGTTAGCTTTTTACCGGCCGCAAAATTGGTTATCTTGGTATAACTCATTTTTGTATCCTTTCCTAAACGTGTTAATTGCGATCGCATAAATTCTTCTTCATGCATGTTTTTACCACCTTCATCGTCGTCGTTTAACCATAAGTTTGGAAATCTTTTTTCCATTTCACTTGGCATTAAACCACTGAATATAGCGTTACGGGCATATTGCGTAGCGGTTGGCAATATACTGCAGAACAAATCTTCAGATTCCACTTTAAAATAATCTTCAACAATGGGTTGAATTGTTTTCCATTGATCGTAGCGCAAATTATCAATAACAATTAAGAAAACTTTTTCAGACGAATCTAATTCCTTTACAAATTTATTCTTAATTAAAGTATGGCTCATGGTTGGGGCATTTGCATCCTTACCGTTTAACCAATTTACATAATGTTTCTCCACAAACTTAAAAAACTGAGTGTTAGCATCCGATTTTTGCATCACCAATACATCCAACATGCTTTTATCTTGAACGGTATCCATTTCAATTTCCCAATACACCAATTTTTTATACACCTCCACCCATTCTTTCCAAGTTAAATTCTCATTTAAAGAGATTCCTATTTGTCCAAATTCTTTTCTATACTCTGTGTTGGTTTTTTCGGAAACCAAACGTTTATTATCCAATGCCTTTTTAAGAGAAAGAAAAATTTGATTAGGATTTACCGGCTTTATTAAATAATCTGCAATTTTACCGCCTATGGCATCGTCCATTATATGCTCCTCTTCGCTTTTGGTGATCATTATAATTGGCAATGTTGGCTGCATTTGCTTAATCTTCACCAAAGTTTCTAAACCGGTTAAACCCGGCATATTTTCATCCAACAAAACCACATTAACAGATTTGTTGTCTTTTACAATATCTAAGGCTTCATCGCCACTGCATGCAGTAAGCACCTCGTATCCCTTACCATTTAAAAATAAAATATGCGGTTTCAATAAATCAATTTCATCATCCGCCCAAAGAATCGTAATTTTGTCCATATTAATAGCTATTCATCAAATAACGTATTAAATTTAATTTAATTATCTTATACCCAGATAATTTTTAAACAGAAAATGACCAAAAACAAACGTAAAATAATAAACGACCCCATTTACGGTTTTGTAACCATACCCGATGATTTAATATACGACTTAATAAATCACAAATATTTTCAGCGTTTAAGAAGAATAAAGCAATTAGGCCTTACTAATTTGGTTTATCCGGGAGCGCTGCACACCAGATTTCATCACGCTATTGGAGCCATGCATTTAATGCAAGAAGCCTTATTAACGCTAAAACAAAAAGGAATTGCCATTTCGCAGGAAGAAGAACAGGCTGCTTTAATTGCCATTTTACTCCACGATATTGGTCATGGCCCTTTTTCACACGCACTTGAACATAGTATTGTTAAAGGAATTACGCACGAAACCATAAGCAGTTTGTTAATGGAGAGGCTAAATAAAGAGTTTAAAGGAAAACTATCATTAGCCATAAAAATATTTAACGATAAGCATAAAAAGAAATTTTTACATCAATTGGTAAGTTCGCAATTAGACATGGATCGCCTGGATTATTTAAAACGCGATAGTTTTTTTACCGGTGTTAGCGAAGGGGTTATTAGCAGCGATAGAATTATTAAAATGCTAAATGTTGTTAACAATAATTTGGTTGTTGAAGCAAAAGGAATTTACAGTATAGAAAAATTTTTAATTGCCAGAAGATTGATGTATTGGCAAGTTTATTTGCATAAAACGGTATTAAGTGCAGAAACATTATTGGTAAATATTTTAAGAAGAGCAAAAGAGTTAAGCACCGAAGGAAAAGAATTATTTGCAACCCCTTTATTTAAATTGTTTTTGCAAAATGATTTTAAAAAAATAGATTTTGATAAAAACATAGACATTTTAGATTGCTTTGCTCAATTAGATGATACCGATATATCCGCCTCTGTAAAAACATGGGTTAACAACGATGATAAAATTTTAAGTACCCTTTGTTTAGATTTAATTGACCGAAAATTATTTAGAGTTGAAATACAAAATGCTCCCTTTGCTGTTGCATACAAAAACAAATTAATGGAAAAAGTAATGCGCACTTACAAACTTAACAGAAAAGAAGCGGCTTACTTTTTTGTAAGCGATAGTGTAAACAATAGCGCATATTTAGCAGGCAAATTCAATATTAATATATTAATGAACGATGGCAGTTTAACGGATGTAGCGGAAGCAAGCGACCAACTGAATTTAAAAAACTTAAGCCAAACTGTTACAAAATATTTTTTATGTTACCCGAAGGAAATTAATTTGTGATGCCAAACAAAAAAGCCTGACAATTTAAATTGTCAGGCTTTTTTGTTTTATAAATATTACTTAAAGTCAATTAACTCTACATCAAAAATTAACCAAGCGTTAGGAGGAATTGCTCCGGGATATCCGTTTTCTCCGTATCCTAAGTGTGGAGGAATAATTAATTTTGCTTTTCCGCCCGGTTTTAATAATTGTAATCCTTCTGTCCAGCCCGGTATTACCTGATTTAACGGAAATTCAATTGGTTGGCCACGTTGAATAGAACTGTCAAATATTTTACCATCTGTAAACTTTCCTTCATAGTGTACTTTTACGGTACTTGTTGCAATTGGATTGTTTCCGGCACCTTCTTTTTCAATAACGTACATTAAACCACTCTCTGTTTTTTTTGCTCCTTGAGAAAATTCAGCAATCATTTTTTCGTCAGCCGCTTTTTTTGCCGCCGCCTTTTCAGCCGCTTTTACTGCAACGTTTCCTTTTTCAAACTCAAACGTTTTTGCAGCATTAAATGCTTCAGCCTCTTTTCCTTTACGTAAAATAACCAATTTATTTACAGCATCTCCTTGTTTAATAGAATCAACAACACTTTGTCCGCTTATTACATGCCCAAAAACAGTATGCTTACCATCTAACCAATCTGTTTTAACATGTGTAATAAAAAACTGACTTCCATTTGTGCCCGGACCGGCATTAGCCATACTTAATATTCCGGGACCGGTATGTTTTAATGTTTCATCAATTTCATCAGGAAATTTATATCCCGGGTCGCCGGTTCCGGTACCAAGTGGACAACCGCCTTGTATCATAAAGTTAGGAATAACACGATGAAATTTTAATCCATCGTAATAAGGTGTTCCGGCAGGTTTTGCCGTATTTGTAATTGTACCTTCTGCTAAACCAATAAAGTTTGCAACCGTCATGGGTGTTTTTTTGTGTTCTAATACCAGGTAAATATCTCCTTTAGTAGTTTCGAACTTGGCATAAATTCCTTCAGCCTGTTTGCTTAAAAATTCTTGATCCATTTTACTTAATTTTTGTTTTTGTGATTTTTGTGCAAAGGCTCCGAAAAACAAAGCACTCATTGCCATTATTAATATTCCTGTCTTTTTCATTGGTTTATTTTTGAATTATAATTTCAAATACCTTGCCAAAACAAATTTAAATTTTGTTAAGGTTGTTTAACAATGTCTATTAATTCTACCTCAAATACCAATGGAGCAAATGGTGGAATTGGTCCTTGACCACGCGCACCATAACCAATAACAGAAGGGATAATAAGTTTAGCTTTACCGCCTTTGCTCATTAATTGTAAACCTTCTGTCCAACCCGGAATAACTTGGTTTAACGGAAATTCAATTGGTTCGCCTCTATCAACCGAACTGTCAAATTTAGTTCCATCTAGTAAAGTTCCGGTGTAATGCACCTTAACAACATCAGTTGCCAGTGGTTTTGCGCCACTTCCTTTTTTTGTTTCAATATAAATTAAACCCGATTCTGTTGGAGCTGTAGTGATTTTATTTTTCACTAAATAGTCGGCTAAATCAGCTTTTTCTTTGGCTTCCATTTGTTTCATTTGAAGTTCCATTTCTTGCTGTTGCGCTTTTTGGTTTTCCTCCACTTCAGCTTTGGTTTTCACTTCTTTTACGGCAAACACACCTTTAATATAATCTCCTGATTTAACACCTCCCGGTAATTCATTTAAACGCATTGTTTTTAAGAAAAATGAATCGGCTCTAATAATAAAAGATGCGCTATCACCTTCATGCATCATTAACAATCCGTCTTCAAAACAACCTCCTTGAAAAGTTGGACCTTGAATTGCAAAACGCGTATATCCCGAGCCATCTCTGCTTACATCTTTAGAAGAAACAATAACAGAATCTTTTGGGTAGGTGCTGATTGTATAACGGAAATAAATTCCTGAACCTTGTTCAATTGCTTTTCCACCTTCATTTCTATTGAAAAACTTATAGTGTAAACCGGTTTCTTTAGCCTTTGTGTAGCCATCAAACATCGAATCGCTTCCGCATGAAGCTAATAAGGCTGCGGCACTAATTGGTAAAAATAATTTTAGTTTCATTTTTTAATTTAAAATATCATTTATAGTTATTTCGTAAAGCAATGGCGTATATGGGGGAATAATATTTCCTATTCCGTATGGGCCAAATGCAAGGTACGAAGGTAATATTATTTTGGTATTTTCACCTTTATTTAAAAATTTTATAACATAATTTATTCCTTTTAGCATCTGGTCGGGGGTGCTTGTATTTACCTGCCAATTAACAGGTGATTCGTCAAATTGTTTACCGTTTAATAAATAGCCTTTATAAGTTAATGATAGTGTTTTATTTTTAAGCACATTAAGGTTGTTGTAATTGGGTTTGCCGCCTAACCAACATACATTTAAAGAATCAGTAAAGGCTTCCTGAATTAATTCCTTTTTTAGGTAATTTTCAACTAACAAATTTTCGTTTTTAGCCCACAAATTTTCTAAGGAATCAACACCGCTTTCTCTAAAAATTCCCTTCACTTTTAGATACACTTTTACAACCGAATCATTAGCAGAAAAGGCCGGAACAGTTTTAGAATAAAATTGCTGCTTAAAAAAATCTTTATTCTTTATTAAAAGGCAAACACTGTCCTCTGCATTGGCACCTTGCAAAAATTGCTCAATGGTGTTGCCTGATTTATTGGGATTAATTTTTAAATAAAACTTATCGTCAAAATCAACAGTGCTATTCCAAAAAGCAGAATCTGCTTGTGTTTTATACATAGCGTTAATTAACGCTATATAATTTGTATTATCTTTTTTTACGTTATCGGAAAAAGAAAACAATTGATAATAAAATCCTTTGGGATGATAGGTATACTCTTCTAATTCACTTTTATTTTTACATGAATTAAGAATGAATGAAACCATTACAAATAAAAATAGTTTTCCAATCTTCCCCATTTTAATCAATTTGAACATCGTAAACTATGGGCATTTGTGGTGGTATTTTTTTAAAATCTCCCAACAAACCATGCGCTAAATGCGATGGAATAAGCAAAACGGCTTTATCACCCTTTTTTAAATATTGTACGCCTTTATGAATACCACTTTCTATATTTTCTTGACCAACAATAAATGTTTTTTTACCGGATTCTGAAGAATTGTATACTTCTGTACCGTTTAATAAAGACACCTTAAAGGCCATGGTAATTTCCATTCCATCTTTAATGCTATCGCCTTTTGCTGACGGATTGTAAACAAAATAACGAATACCACTGGATGTAGCTGTAAACTGCATTTGGTGTGATTTGGCATAATAATCCATTTCATCACTTTCTTTTTGTATAATTTGTTTATTTGCCTGAATAAACTGTTGCTTTAGTTTTTCTTTGTTAATTTCAGGCTTAGGATTTTCTATAGGCTTTTCAGGGCTGCAAGCATATAGCAAACCAATAGTTAACAGTTGAAAAAAAACGAGTTTTATACTTTGAAAGGACATAATAACAAATGTAAGAATTTGTACAAAAACCTTTACATTTACTAATGTGAAAAGAGAAGAGCGTTATCAACATATATTAAATTATTTTCAAGAACATGTTCCGGTTGCCGAAACCGAACTTTTTTACAGCAATCCATTTGAACTTTTAGTAGCCGTTATTTTATCTGCCCAATGTACCGATAAGAGGGTAAATATGGTAACGCCGGCGTTATTTAAGGCTTTTCCCGACGCTGAAACCATGGCAGCAAGTAACAGCGATACTGTTTTTAATTATATAAAAAGCATAAGTTACCCCAATAACAAAGCAAAACACCTGGTGGGAATGGCAAATATGCTGGTAAACGACTTTAAAAGCCATGTTCCGGGAGAGGTGGAAGAATTAGTAAAACTACCCGGAGTGGGTCGCAAAACAGCCAATGTAATAGCATCGGTGGTATACAACAAACCAACTATGGCAGTAGATACCCATGTTTTTAGGGTAAGTGCCAGAATTGGGCTAACAATAAATGCAAAAAATCCTTTACAAGCAGAGCAACAATTGATTACATTTATTCCTGAAAATTTAGTACCAAGAGCTCATCATTGGTTAATTTTACACGGAAGATATACTTGTATAGCAAGGAAACCTTTATGTGAAAAATGTTCATTGAAAAATTGGTGCAAGTACTTTGAAAACAATTTTATTAAAAAGAATAAAAACAAAACATTAAAAACAAAACCAAATGGCAAAGAAAAAATTAAAAAAGCCGGTGAAGAAAAAAGTAGTAAAAAAAGCTACAAAAAAATCACCAAAAAAAGCAAGTAAAAAAACTGCGAAGAAAAAAGTTGCTAAAAAACCTATTAAAAAGGCTAAGAAAAAAGTCGTAAAAAAAGTTGCCAAAAAACAGGCTAAGAAAAAAGTGGTAAAGAAAAAGGCCATTGTTAAAAAAGTGAAGCCTGTAAAAAAAGCAGCTAAAAAAACTGTAAAGAAAAAAGCTGTATCTAAAAAAGTACAAGTAAAAGCAAGTCCTAAGCCTGCTAAAGCGCAAACATCCCCTGCAAGTACAGAAAATGTAAAATTTGTTGCCCATAGTACGCGTTTAAGAGCAGGTGACATGGCGCCTTATTTTGAAGCAAACGACCAAAACGGAAATACAGTTACCTTAAGCTCTTTATTGGGTAAAACAATTATTCTTTATTTCTACCCAAAAGATGACACGCCCGGATGTACAGCAGAAGCTTGTAGTTTAAGAGATGAGTACCAACATTTAGGTGACAAAAATTATGCAGTAGTAGGCGTAAGCGCAGATAATGAAGCTTCACATGCTAAATTTGCAAATAAATACAGTTTACCTTTTCCTTTATTAGCCGATACCGATATGAAAATAATTAAAGCATATGATGTATATGGTACTAAACAATTTATGGGTAAGATTTACGATGGAATAATCAGAACAACATTTGTTATTGATGCTGACGGAGTTATAAAACACGTAATAAAAGAAGTGAAAACGGCAGAACACGCTAAACAAGTAATAGATTTAAATTAATTTTTGTTATTGTCTATCATTTAACTATTTTTGCCTTCCGATTTTGAAAAAAATCAGCTCCTATAGCTCAGCTGGTTAGAGCATCAGACTCATAATCTGAGGGTCCCTGGTTCGAGCCCAGGTGGGAGCACAAAACCCCGAATTATTTCGGGGTTTTTTTGTGTGTTTTTTTGAGTTTCTTTATCGATTGCAATCGTTACAGGCAAACTTAAAAATTAAATGGTAAGGTTTATTAAAAACTAAATTATAACTACTGAATTACCAAGCCCAATTTTAATCCTCCCTGAACAAGGCGAGTTAATTTGTAGGGGGTGGCTTCATTAAACACATTCACATAATCACCTCGGTAATCTTTTTTTGTAATGTCGTTTAAACCAAAAAAGTAATACGGACTAAAGCTTATCCAATAATCGTTTGTTATTTTAAATTTAAACCCCCCGTTTACATAAACTCCATAATTAAAAATTTGAGTTGGCATATCTACTGTACTTTTGTATTCTTTACTATAAAAACCTAAATCATCATCGTTTTCAACTTCAATAAAAACATTTTCGTACTGAGTTGGATAAGCTCCTTTATAAGCAAATGTACCATTTCGTATCAGTTTAGATTCAAATACTATGTTTGATTTTATACCAACATTCATAAAAAAATCAATATGCTCATAATCTACCGGTACATTTATTTTAAATAAAATGGGAATGTCTATTGTTTGAACTTTCCTTATTTCTGTATAATTACATTCTGCAACCGGAAAAAATGCCTGCCAATTAGGGTCAAACACTATCTTATCACTTCTGTATGAACCTCTGTATTCTGTTGTGTTTTTAAAATTATTGTATTCTATACCTACCTCTATTCCAAATATTTTACCAAAATATTTTACATAACTCAGTCCCGCATTAATACCAATATTGCTTCTTGATATTGCATAAACATCGCTGCTGCGATTGTGATTGCTCACATCTCCAAGAGTAGAAGCTACAAAAAAATTAAATTCTTGTTTTGGAAATTTTATCGAATCGTTTTTAATTAGTATATAATCTATACTGTCTTTAGCCTCCTGAGAAATTAATTGGAAACTAAATGCTAATAAAACAATTACTATTTTATAATTTCTGTAGATTCTTTCTCTGTTTTAAGAAGTTTAATGTCTTCTATTAATTTATTTACTTGCACCTTATCTGTTCCGTCATACATTCCTCTTATTCTACCAAATTTATCAATCAGTAAAAATAATTCACTGTGTAAAAAACCTTCAGGTGTACCATCATCTTCTAATGCATTAACAAGATAATCATTTTTAGCTAAATTGTAAATGGTTGTTTTGCTACCCGTTAACAAGTGCCATTTGCCGCTAATTGCGCCATAAGACTCAGCATACTTTTTTAATACTTCTACTGTATCATGCAAAGGATTAACTGAATGCGATAAAATTAAAACATCTTCCTCCTTTTCAAATGCCTTTTGCACTGTTGTTAAATTGCTGCTCATTTGCGGACAAATACTTTGGCAACTTGCAAAAAAGAAATCGGCAACATATATTTTTCCTTTTGTTGTAAAGGCATTTACTTTTTCAGCATTTTGATTGGTAAGCTCAAAAGCGCCAATGGTATGATAAATGGTATCGTTATTTCCAATCCTCTTTTCACCATAAACAGGAAGTAATAAAGTTGGCTCACTTTTTTGATTGCATGCAAAACAAAAGGTTAATGCAAGCACGAATAATAAATTACTGGCTCTTAATTTCATTTTCTTTTAGCATTAAGTTTTTTTCTTCTTTTATTCTTAAATGTTGGTAATCTTCAATTAATCTTTTTATTTCAGCCACATATCGTGCATCATAATAGCCGCGTACGTTTCTGTTATTATCAATCAAAATAAAAAAACTATAATCTACATAAATTGGTTTACCATTAAAAAACACTTTATTTAAACTATCAAATGAATTTTTATTCCATCCGTAAAAAAACAAATTATCGGTTTTTCCGGCCATTTTCATCAATTGGGTTGTTGTTTCAGAAGTATTGTTTTGTTGTTCGCTTACAAAAACAAATGGCATGTGTTTAATTTTATCGGTTTTATAGTTAACGTACTCCCATAAACCGCTTACTCTGTATGCTTCATTCTTATAATCATCTTTTACAAACATAAGCGCCATTAACGGAAATTTTTCTAAATCCAGCAATTGTATTTGCTCACTTTCATTTATTTTTTCAAAAGCTGTATTTACCTTATAATAAACAGTATCTGCACCTGCCAGTTTTCGTGGGCCGTAAATAGAAAGTTTACGCGAATTAATTGTACTGGTTTCTAATATTACCCAAAAAAGTGATGGGAAAATTACAATTAAAAAAACTAGCCACTTCTTGTTTTTAAACATCTTTTAAAAATATGGACGAAATTACAACACCCATGATAATAAAAAAAGCCAATTCTTTAGGAATTGGCCTTAATTATAAACTAAATAAATTATTCGGATATAATTAAACGTTTAACACCGCTATAACCTTTTGCTTTCACATTTACAAAATAAATACCGGGTGCAAGATTTTGTGTATTAACCATGTTAGAATTATTTTGATGAATGAGTTCACGCCCCATGCAATCACTAATTATAACGTTTTCTGCAACTAAATTATCTGCTATTTGAACTTGAATTTGCTTAGTTGCAGGATTTGGAAACATTCCAAATTGCAGTTGATTTAAGTTGTTTTCTTTAACACCAATTATAAATACGGCTTTATTTACCGAAGCGCTAGAGGAAAGTGTGGTTTGTGTGCTAAAGGTTGTTGAACTTCTGGTTACTGTAAGTATAGGAAATTTGCTGGAAACGTGATAAAACTGATAAGATGTTGTTGTAATGTTTGCAACCGGTATAATAAATACCGTAGCCGTTACCGTTTGAACACTTTTAACCATTAAAACATTATTGTATGTGTTACCATAAGGTAATTGAAGCGTTCCTCTGCCATCTGCTGTTGTAATTAAACTACCATTTACATTAACAGTTGTTGCAGTTCCGGCAAATGCATCACCTAAAGCATAACCATAATCTATAGGGTATCTTGCAGCTATTGCAGGATTGGTAAAAGTAGCAGTAATTGAACCAAAAGTTGTTCCTAATAATTCAGTTTGTGTTGTTGGTGTTGTTACTGAATTTAAGAATGAATAGGAACTTCCTTGCTTTTGAACTATATCACAATTAGCAGGAACAGAAATAGTTTGTGTTGCAGGATCTAAATAAGAAGTTGTATTTACAGTTGTAGTTTCTACGAGCCCCGTAAAATTCCAGGTTACACCGTCACCGGTAATATCCACCGGCATGCCGGCAAAATAAAAGGTTGTATCCATTATATAAACCCTATTGGTATCACCAATTACAGGTTCATAAGCCGCCTGAGTTAAAACTAAGTTTTGCCCGTAATTGGCGGTAGCAATCATTATAAAAAATAGTTGTAAAAGTTTTTTCATGTTGTTTTTCTTTGTTCAAATATAGTTAATAATTTGGAATGAATTTTTAAATGGAATAAAAGAATCCCTTTACATTTACCTAAAAAAATGAAGAAAATTGCAATTTGCCTTCTTGGCCTACTGTTATACAGCTGTATTAACATTAATAAAACAATTCGTGAGCCCAATACCCGAGTTGAATTAGAAAAATCGGATTTTACCTTTTCAGAGCAAGTAAAAGGAGAAGCTAGAACGGTTCAAATTATTGGCATTGATTTTCAGCGTTTGTTCATGAAAAAAAACGGTAATGTAAATAAGGATGGAAGTTCTAGTGGGCCACTTGGTATAAACATTGCTTCTATTCCGGTAGTGGGTAATTTAGTTGTTAACCAAACCGCATCCTATGCGCTTTACGATTTAATGGATAAAAACCCTGGATATGATGTAGTGTTTTATCCCCAATTTGAAACAGTAATCAAGCGCCCCATAGGATTTGGACTCCTTTATAAGGTTACCGAAGTAAAAGCAACCGCGCGTTTAGCAAAAATAAAATAAATCTACTAAGGCGCTAGTGGCTTTTTTAAACAAGCATTAAGGGTATTTCTATTTTGTGGCGAACTTCTTCAATAGTGTTTCCCAATAAAATATCTTTTATTGCACGATGTCCGTGTTTACCCATAATTAAAACATCGCAATTGTTTTGTTTTACCATTTCCGGTATTGCTACCTTCGGACTTCCAAAGCCCAATGCCATTTGGGTTTTGTATCCTTTGGCGTTAATTTCATCTACATAACGCTTTAAAAACAAAACATCCTGCTCACGTTCCATATCAAAAGCATCTTCTCCATAAACTACTGCATTGGTACTTTCTAAAACATGTAGCAAAATATAATTAGCATCTTTGCCTCCAATCATTAAAGCTTTATTGATTGCTTTGTTATCACTCCCGCTAAAATCAACAGTTATTGCAATGGTTTGATATGGTTTTAATTCATCAAAAACTATTTCCTTTATTTCACCATGAAATTCGTTTCGTTTGTAATGATAAAACTTTTCAAAAAATGGAACAATAGCAATATAAAACAACATTATTAAGCAAAATATGCAAACCGGAACAATAGTAAAACTTATTAAAATTGGATTCTCTGAATTACTAACCAATTCCTTTAAAAAATTAAAAACCAACAAAATATTTAATGAAACTATAATTCCGGCAGCTAACCATGATAGAATTTTTTGCCATCTTGGAATTGTAAATTCTCCCATTTTTTTTGCATCGCTTACAAAATGTATAAGGGGTATAACGGCAAATCCTAATTGTAAACTTAATATAACCTGACTTAAAATAAGCATATCGCCGGTACTTGATTCCCCTAAAATTAAAATGGTAATAACTGCAGGTATAATGGCAAGCAAACGAGTTACTAACCTTCTTATCCAAGGCGGTATCCGTAAATTTAAATAGCCTTCCATAACCACTTGCCCTGCTAAAGTACTGGTAATGGTAGAACTTTGTCCGGCTGCTATTAAGGCAATAGCAAATAACAGAGGAGCTAAAGCACTCCCCAACATTGGTTCTAATAGTTTATGAGCATCTTCAATTTCAGTAACATTGTGTACGCCTTGCTTAAAAAAAGAGGTAGCTGCTAAAATTAAAATTGCAGCATTTACAAATAAGGCAAGATTTAAAGCAACTGCACTATCAATTAAATTAAACCGTAATGCCTTTTTTATTCCTTCTTCGTTTCTACGAAACTTCCGTGTTTGCACAAGTGAACTATGTAAATAAAGATTATGCGGCATAACAGTAGCGCCAATAATACCAATGGCAATATATAAGGCCTCATCATTCTCAATTCCCGGAATTAAACCAGTTGCCACCTCGCCCAAATTTGGTTTAGCAATAATTAATTGTATTAAAAAAGAAATACCAATTAAGGCTACTAATGAAATTATAAAAGCTTCTAATTTTCTTATTCCTTTATTTAGTAAAAATAAAAGTAAAAAACTATCCAACACTGTAATGCATACACCAGCTAAAATAGAAACAGATGGAAATAATAAATGTATTCCAATTGCCATTCCTAAAACTTCCGCTAAATCACAGGCTGCAATAGCTATTTCTGCCAAAATGTATAAGAAATAATTCACGAATTTAGGATACGTTTCCCTGCTTGCCTGAGCCAAATCCTTACCGGCAACTATTCCCAAACGAGCGCAATGACTTTGCAATAACAAAGCAATTAAATTACTCATTACCAAAACCCAAATTAAACTGTATCCAAACTGACTTCCGCCTGCAATATCGGTTGCCCAGTTCCCCGGATCCATATATCCCACACTAATCATATATGCAGGTCCCAAAAAAGCCAATAGGCGTTTCCATTTGGTTCCTTGAGCAGTGTTTACCGTTGCATTTACTTCTTCTAACGACTTTGACATTTTTAAAAATTAATGCATTTTATTTAGGAAGCAAATGTAAAAACAATTTACAATAACCTAAACATTATTTTTGGTATACCTAATTTTTAATATTCTGAATAGAATGCTAACTTTGACTAATTAACAATCCTTTGAAAAGATTTTTTAAATATTTTTTTCTTCTTTGCCACTTCCTTAACCCGAATTTATACAAAGCGCAGTTAAATAATATCAAAATAATTTTACCCAAAGAAATTGGCTTTAGTTATTACGACTTTGTACAATTTTTACCAGACGAAAAACACTTTGTTGTTTGCGCTAACTCAATTGCAGTATACAATACCGAAACCTCTGAAGTAATTGACGAAGTTGAACTTGGTTACGGGGCAAGAAATTTATCAATAAGTGAAGACGGAAAATATTTTACAGTTTCTTTAAATAATGAGCTTTTTATCTTTTCCTTCATTAATCAAAAACTGGAGTTGGCTTTTAAAACTAACACCTCAGAGCTTATTAAAGATATACCCAACAGTGTTTATTATGGATCGTTGCCCATTAGCGGCTGTTTTTTTACAAAAAAACCAAATGAATTGTTCATTTCTATAGGTGCATTTACTCTTTTATATAACTTTCAAGAAAAAAAACCTATTGCGCACCATGCATTTGAATTAAGCAACTACCTAATTCATTCTGTGCCTTATAAAAAAGAAAATGCAGCAATTTTAGCAGTGGCCAGCGGAACTAATTCTTGCTTAATTAAGCAAAACTTAAGCGCTTTAACTTCCACAACTCAAATTCTTATGAATATGGGTAACGTAACTAAATTAAAAATAAAAGATTCATTACTATTTTGTTTCACAGCAGATAAATACTTTATAATGAATCTTACCAACGGAAATATAGTTCACGAAGTTCGTGTGCCTAAAATAAAGCAAAGTACTGTTTTTAAATACGATCAAAAATTTATTAATGAATTAAACAAACGTCCCGCTCTTTCCGTTCCAGATACCCTTAACTTTGGTGCCGATGATTACGTTTACGATATTGATTTTTTGTCAAATAACGGACAAGCAGTATATGCTACTACAAAAGGATTAAAATTTATAGACTTAAAAACAAAGAAGCTTAAAAATTATGCATCCGGTTTTTTTATGAATTTAAAAGTCTCTCAGATAGGAAACAGAATGATTTGTAATTCATTTTCTTCAGTTAGATCATTGCGAATATATGAGCCCGAAAAAATGAAATTGATTGCAGAAAAAAGCTCTATGAGCAATTCCATCTATTCTTCTAACATGAGCCCTAATAACCGTTGGTTAATTACTTATGGCGGTACATCTGCTTACTTATGGGATCTAACAAATTTCTCTAAATATGCTGAAATAAAAGATGTTTCCGGTAAAGATACTTCGTTTGTAAATGGTGCATTCTTTTTAAATGACTCCAATATTGTAATCAACTCGGGCACCTCTATTGACAAACTAAACCTAGCCATATACAACATTCAAAAAAAGAAATTTACAAAGATTCTTAAAAAAGGAGTTTTTGCCTTTACCTCCGGATTTTTAAATAACGAATTTTATTATTGTGATTATACGAGCATTCATATAGTAAATTTAAAAACATTAGTAGAGGAAAAATACGAAGGCACCTTTTCATTAGCCGCTTCAAACATGTATAAGGTAATTAACTTTACCGACAACCTGGTTTTTATTCCTGGATCCGGTAAATTTAAAATACAAAACAGAAAAACAAAGCAAACTGTATATGAAACAACTTCTTGGTCTGTTAACGCTAATATTATTTTTAGTAACGATGAAAAATATATTTATACCACAAGCCAGATAAACAAAAAGAAAAATTTTAACGGAACGGAAATTGAAATTCCAACAAACGCTGTTGTAAAAATAGATTTAGAAAAAAAACAAATTGCGAACGATTATGCGGAAACAAACTTTCCGTATGATTTTATTCTAAAAAATAATGGCAAAATACTTTGCGTTTGGTATGTAAAATATGATATTCAAAATTATAAGGCAGAAGAAAACATTGTAACTTATGCAGAATATGAAACGGAAAGCGCAAATGTATTGTTAGAAAAAGCATTAGCTACAACATCGTTAATAATTCCTTCTCATTTCACCAGCGAAACCGGAAAATATTTTGCCTTGGATAATATGACCGGCTCTTTCTTAAAGGTATATGATTCAAACGGAAAAGAATTAATAGACTTAAGTAATTTAAAATACACTACTCCCAAGCTTTACTTTAATGAAAGTGTAAATAGGTTAATAGTTACAAGCCCTTTAAACTCTCTTGCTACGTTTGTTGATTTAGAAAAAAGAAAAATTATTGGTCAATTAGCCAACGCTTATGGCGATCAATATTTTTTAATTACTTCTAATTTACATTACATGGGCTCTAAAGAATTCGTAAAAAATATAAGGTTTAAACACGAATCGGAAATTTTTAGCTTCGAGCAATTTGATGCCCAATTAAACCAACCTCACCAAGTATTAAGAGCCTTTGGTTGCAGCGATTCATCTTTAATAAAAGGTTACGAAACCGCCTATTTAAAAAGAATGAAGGTGCTTGGTTTAAAGGGGACAGAAAGTTTAACTTTTAATAATTTACCTTCTTTTCAAAATGTTATAATGAATGATGATTTAAATAACAAAGTAAAATTCTCTGTAAGCATTAATAAAGGTAAAAACCCACTTACTCTGTTAGAAGTTCATAACAACGGAAGCATCATTCATACACAAAATATCCCGCAAGGAAGCGCAAATAAATTTGATGTTAATTTATCCTTTGAAACCACTTCCGGTATTAATAGATTTGAGTTTATAGCTAAAGATAATCAAGGTATAGAAAGTAAACGCATCACTAGATTTTATAACAATACAAATTCTGTTAAACCAAATCTATATTTGGTTGTAATTGCCAGTGAGAAGTTTAAAAACAATAAATACGACTTGTCCTATGCCGTAAAAGATGCCAGCGATATGGCCAATACCATGTCTAATTCTAAATCCTTCAATAAAATAATTGTAAAGAAAATGTTTGACCAATCTTTTTCACCCGATTCCGTTTCACAGCTTCAATCCTTTTTTTCCCAATCTGGCATTAACGATGTTGCAATGGTGTTTTTTGCAGGACATGGTTATTTAGATGAAGATTTCAGCTATTATTTCCCTACCTATTATACCGATTTCACTGACCCAAAAATTAACTCAGTACCATACAACAGTTTTGAAACTTTATTTAAAAATATGAAACCAATTAAAAAACTAATGTTTATTGATGCGTGTTTTAGCGGAGAAGTAGACGAAGAAGGAACATTAGAAAACAACTCAGGTGATACCACGCGTTCAACCAGATCAACTATAAGTACTTTTGCACAATCAACAGCTTTGGAAATGGCAAAAACAATATTCTCGGATTTACGCCAAAATTCGGGCGCAACCATAATCTCATCTGCCGGTGGAACCGAAGCTGCTTTTGAAGGAGAAAAATGGAATAATGGACTATTTACACATTGTGTTTTAGAAGCGTTTAAAGAATTAAAAGCAGATTTAAATAAAGATAAAAAAATTACTTTAAGCGAATTACAAAAACATGTTTCCGACGAAGTTTATAAATTGTCGGAAGGAAAACAATCTCCAACCTACAGAACCGAAAATACCGTATTGGATTACGAACTTTGGTGATTTTATAACGGCAATTTATAAGGACAAACGGTTTTGCAGCATTTACATTTAATGTTAGATTTGTTATTCTAATATTTACAAAATGAAAAAATCTGTTGCCTTTACCAGCTTAATTTTAGTTGCCTCATTATTCACCATTGCGCAAAAACAAACCGAAACTAAAAAACCTGCTGAAAAAAAACCAATTGAAAATGAAGCAACTTATTCTGCGCTTAAATGGCGATCTATAGGTCCTGCCGTGGCCTCTGGAAGAATAAGCGATATTTTAGTTCATCCAAAAAACCAAAGTGTTTGGTATATCGCTGCTGCATCGGGTGGGGTTTTTAAAACCATTAATGCAGGAACAACTTTTGAACCCATTTTCGATAATGCTTCTGCTCATTCTGTTGGTTGTTTGGCAATGGATTATAATAACCCTAACGTAATTTGGGTGGGCAGCGGAGAAAACAACAATCAACGCAGCGTAAGTTATGGTGATGGCGTTTATAAAAGTGAAGATGGAGGAAAATCATTTAAAAACATGGGCTTAACAAAATCTGAACACATTGGTATGATTAAATTACATCCTAAAAATTCTGATGTGGTTTTTGTTGCTGCTTATGGTCCGGTTTGGAGCGTAGGTGGCGATAGAGGAATTTATAAAACAAATGACGGAGGCAAAAATTGGAAAAAAGTTTTACACGTAAGTGATAACACCGGATTTAACGAAGTACATTTCGATCCCAACAATCCTGATGTATTATATGCAACAGCTCACCAACGCAGAAGACATGAGTGGACGTATATTAGCGGCGGACCTGAAAGTGCAATTTACAAAAGCACTGATGGTGGAGAAAATTGGAATAAACTTACAAATGGTTTGCCTGCCGAAGATATGGGAAGAATTACATTGGCTATACCTCCTATGAGTTCTGATATTATTTACGCAATGATAGAAGCTGGTGAAGCAAAAGGTTTATATAAAAGCGATGATAGAGGAGCAAGCTGGAGCAAGCAAGGTAGTTTTGCAACGGCAGGTAATTATTATCAGGAAATTTTTCCGGATCCTAAAAACGAAAACACAATTTATTCAATGGATACCTGGGCAATGGTGTCGCGCGACGGTGGAAAATCGTTTAAACAATTAGGAGAAAAACATAAGCATGTAGATAATCATGCATTGTATGTTTTTCCAAACGACACGAAACACATGTTAATTGGTTGCGACGGCGGTTTATATGAAACATTTGACGGTGCTAAAACCTGGAACTTTAAAGCGAATTTACCTATAACACAATTTTACAGAGTTTGCACCGATAATAGTAAACCATTTTACTACGTTTACGGCGGAACACAAGACAACAACACTTTAGGCGGACCCGCAAGAACCATTAGTGCAAGTGGAATTACAAATGGAGATTGGTTTGTTACCGTTGGCGGCGATGGTTTTCAAAGTAGAGTTGACCCCAAAGAACCAAATATTGTATACAGCCAATGGCAATATGGCGGAATTATTCGTTACGATAGAAAAACAGGTGAGCAGGTTTCTATTAAACCCATGGAAAAGCAAGGAGAAAAAGCTTTTAAATGGAATTGGGATTCGCCAATGATAATAAGTAGTTTTGATAACAAACGATTATATTTTGCAGCTAATAAAATTTTTAAAAGTGAAAACCGTGGTGATTCATGGACTGCCATTAGCGGTGATTTAACCAGAGGTATAGACAGAAATAAATTGCCTGTTATGGGGAAAGTGTGGAGTATGGATGCCGTTGCAAAAAATCAATCTACTTCCATGTTCGGCAACATTGTTTCGTTATGTGAATCACCAAAAAATGAAAATTTACTTTATGCAGGTACCGACGATGGTTTAATTCAGGTAACAGAAGATGGAGGAAAAACCTGGCGTAAAACAGAAAAATTCGCCAATGTTCCTGAATTAAAATTAGCCGGTTATACCATTGGAACATTTGTTCAATACATGGTGGCTTCGCAACATAATGAAAATGTAGTTTACGCAGCATTCAACAATTTACGTCAGGGCGATTTTAAACCTTATATCTGCAAAAGTTCAGATAAAGGAAAAACATGGAGCAGTATTTCCTCTAATTTACCTGAATTAGGTTCGGTATACTGCATTGCAGAAGATTATAAAAACCCGAACTTGTTGTTTTGCGGAACAGAATACGGATTTTTCTTTTCATTAAATAGTGGAAACAGTTGGACCAAAATAATAAACGGAATGCCTTCTTCTATTTCTGTTAGAGATATCTCCATTCAAAAAGATGCAAACGACTTAGTTATTGCAACATTTGGTAGAGGAATTTATGTGATGGACGATTATTCTGTTTTACAAAACATAAAAGAAGATGATCTAAAAAAGAATACCATCTTTTCATCGCGTGATGCGTTTGTATTTATTGAAACAACCCCATACAGCCATAAAGGAAAAGCTTTTCAGGGAGAATCATTTTATACAGCAGCTAACCCACCGGTTGGGGCAAATATTTTCTTTTACTTAAATGAAGAGTATAAATCAATAAAAGATAAACGCAAAGAAGTAGAAAAAGAAAAAATAAAAAACAATCAGGCGGTTTATTACCCAAGCGCGGATAGTATTCGAATTGAAGATAATGAAATAGCACCCAATTTATTTTTATTAATTACCGATGAGCAAGGTAATGATATAAAAAAAATAAAAGTAAATTATAAAAAAGGAATGCAAAATGCTGTTTGGGATGGAAGATGCGAATTAACCTCGCCAATAAACTTTAACACACCTGATTATGATAATCCTTATTACGAAGCCGATAAAGGTGCTGCCGCAGTTCCCGGAAAATATTTTGCGCAACTCATTAAAATTACCAACGAAAAAATGGAGACTATTAGCGACAAAGTTTCTTTTAATATTAAAACCCCAAATCAAAGCACTTTACCAAGTGTTGATTTAACTAAGCAAAATGCATTAAATAAAGAAATTGCAGAATTCAGAAGAGTTGTTTTAGGCTCTAGTGATTATTTAAGTCATTTAAAAAATAGAATTAAATATTTAAATGCCGGAATTAATCAAAGCAACAGCAATGCAGCTTCGTTATCAAAAGATATCTCTGATTTCAATACTAAATGCAAATCACTTGAATTAGTTTTAAATGGCGATGGCAGTTTAGCGCGCAGAGAATTTGAAACATCTCTAGGTTTTATTAGCGATTTAGAAACCATGGTGTATTATACCTGGTCCCAATCGTACGGAAGTACCTCAACACTGGAAGAAAAGTTTAAAGAGTTAAAAGGATTATTTGCTGCTCACTATGCAAAAATTAAAGAATTAAAAACATTAACCGAGCAAATTGAAACCAAAGCAGAAAGTTTAAAAATGCCTGCAACTTATGGCAGACTGCCTGAATGGAAATAAAAAATTAATCTGTCAATTTTTGAAAGAGCTTAGTACACAACTAAGCTCTTTCTATTATAACTGCATAGCCTTGCCCTACTCCAATGCACATGGTTGCTAGCGCGTATCTTTTGTTGGTAATTTGTAATTGAATGGCAGCAGATAATAAAATTCTGGCGCCGCTCATTCCTAAAGGATGACCCAATGCAATGGCACCTCCGTTTGGATTTATTCGCTCATCATTATCTGCTAAACCCCATGAACGAGTGCAACCTAGTGCTTGTGCAGCAAACGCCTCGTTTAATTCAATAATATCCATATCCTTAAAAGTTAAACCGGCACGTTTTAAAGCTTTGTTGGCAGCCTCAACAGGACCAATACCCATTATTCGCGGTTCTACTCCCACTACTGCACTGGAAACTATTCTTGCTAATGGTTTTAAATTATTAGATTTTATTCCTTCCTCACTGGCAAATAAAAGAGCCGCCGCTCCATCGTTTAATCCACTTGCATTTCCTGCTGTTACCGTTCCATCTTTTTTAAAAGAAGGTTTTAACCCAGCCAAGCCATCTAAGGTTGTTTTAGGCTTTATAAACTCGTCTTTCGAAAAAAGAATGGGGTCGCCTTTTTTTTGAGGAATAGATAAACTTGTTATTTCTTTTTCAAATCTGCCTTCGGCCTGCGCTTTTGTTGCTTTTGTTTGACTCCACAAAGCAAACTTATCTTGATCTTCCTTATTTATTTTAAATTTCTCTGCAACATTTTCGGCTGTTTCGCCCATTGCATCAACACCATACATCTCTTTCATTCTTGGGTTAATAAACCTCCAACCAAAACTGCTATCATACATCTGCTGATCGCGACCAAAGGCCGATGAAGCTTTTCCAAGAACCCAAGGACCACGCGTCATGTTTTCAACACCACCTGCTATCATTAAATTTTCATCGCCCACTTGTATTGCGCGAGCTGCATCTATAGAAGCGCTTAAACCCGATGCACACAAACGATTTACAGTAACTCCCGGAATGCTTTGTGGTAAACCAGCCAATAATAAAGCCATACGGGCAACATTTCTATTGTCTTCTCCGGCCTGATTGGCGCAACCCATTATCACATCACCCACCTCTTGCCAATTTACTTTTGGATTTTTTTGCGTTAATTCTTTTAAAACAAAGGCAGCTAAATCATCTGTTCTTACGGCTGATAAAGTTCCTCCGAAATTTCCAATAGCTGTTCTTACGCCATCAATAATATAAGCTTGTTGCATACAATTAGGTTTTGCTGTAAAGTTAAAAATATAATTTAGGAGAAGTTAAGACTTGAAGAATTTTATTACCAAACTTTATCGGTAATAAACACTGTACCTTTAAATAAACCCACGTTTCTTCCCTCTTGATTATGAATATTTACTTCATAAACTGCAATTTTGTTTCCTCTGTTCAGTTCTTTTGCTTCAGCAATTAAAACATCACCTTCCACAACTTTAGATGTATGAGAAATAGATGTTTCTATCGATACACATTGTTTTCCGTAACTATTACTTGAAAAAGCCAAGGCACTATCGGCCAAACAATAGGTAATTCCTCCATGTGCTATGCCAAATCCGTTCAACATATCTTTTCTAACCGTAAGTTGAAGCTTACATTGCCCGTCTTTTATTTCTAAAACAATAATACCTAACCACTGACTAAAAAAATCTTTCGTCATCATAGTTTCTACTATCTGCTTAGGCGTAGGCATTTACTTTTTAGAAATCCAAGGTATTTCAATGGTTTTGTAATCGAGGGAAAGTTGACGAGATAATGTAAAAAGATAATCAGACAATCTGTTTAAATATTTAAAAGCAAGTTCGTTTACAGGTGCATTCTCATTTAAATGTAAAACTGCTCTTTCTGCTCTTCTGCAAATACATCGTGCAATGTGTGTGTGTGATATTGTTGCATGCCCGCCCGGTAAAATAAAATTTTTCATTTCGGGTAAATTTTTATCCATTTCATCAATGGCTTTCTCTAAAACTTCTACATCTGATGCATGCAGTTCGGGTAATGTCATTTTATTTTTTTCAGGATCGGCAGCTAAAATAGAACCCATTGTAAATAACCTATCTTGAACTTCCACTAACAATTTATAGTGATTGTGCTTTTCAGTAATTAAATCTCTAATCAATCCAATGTATGAATTTAATTCATCAACTGTTCCATAAGCCTCAATTCTAACATGGTGTTTGGGAACGCGAGTACCTCCTATTAAAGAAGTTTCTCCTTTATCGCCCGTTTTGGTGTAAATTTTAAATGCCATTTGTTTTAGTTATTGTACTAAAGTTAGAAAAAATAAATTATTCTTTTAATTTGTAATGCCGAGAAGGTTTTTTAATTAAAAAGATAAACTAACATTTACATTAGGCATAAATGGTAATTGATCAATTCTTTTAAAAGTAAAACGATCTACATAAAAAATATTTGCACGATTTAAAACATTTGTAGCTCCAAAATTAGTTTCTAAAACAGATTTTTCGCTAATGTTGTATTTGTATTTACATCCAATATCAAACCTTGCAAAATCGGGTAATCTAGAACTGTTTATATTGCCCGGAATATATCCCAGTAAACCATTTGCTGTGTTAAAATTATAATTAATATTTCCTTGTGGATTAAATTGGTTAATGAATCCTTGAGTTGGTGTAAACGGAAAACCGGAACCATAGTTAAAACGTGCATTTACTTCCCAATTATTTGTTTTGCCAAAAGTGTAAGATGTAACTAAATTCACATTATGTCTTCTGTCAAAATTAGGTGCATATTCTAAAATTTCTTTTGTTTCATTATTTCCAAACCATCTTTTGTTTAATCCTAATGAGTAAACTGCCCACAAGTAGAATTTCTTATGTTCAAATTTTAAGGCCACATCAAAACCTTGTGCTCTGCCTTGTTCAACAATAAATTCTTTTTTCTGAATTTCGGGTCTATTAATGTTTACTGCATTGTCATCAAAAACTTTTTCTCTGTTTACGTTTATTACTTCATTAAAATACTTTTGGTAAACTTCAATATTTAACTCAAAAAATTTTAAAATATCCAATTCAAAACCTGCAACAATATGCGTGGCTTTTTGCACCGATGAATTTACCGGTCGGGCATTTCCATCTTTATTTAAATATTCTTTTGACATGTTGTTTTTATCCGGACCATTTATAAATCCATAAAATAAATTCACAACATCTCTATCGCTGTTTGCACTAAATAAGGTTTGACTATATAACCCTCCTGCAGATTTAAATCTAATTTTTGGTGTAATATTTACTTTTATAGAAGCTCGCGGCTCTGGAGAAATGGTATTAAGTGTTGCATAATATTGCATTCTTATACCGGGCTCAAAAACAATTCTTCTTTTTTCATCCATTAATTTAAATTTTACAAACGAACCAATATCGGTTGTAGATCTAAACATACTTATTTGTGCAAAATAAGGATTCGTTAAACTGTAAGTTGCGTTGGTTATTACACCTTCAAAACCAAAATTAAGTTCTTGCCTGCCAATAAACTTTGTAAAATTAAACCCGGTATTTACTCCACTTACTTTACTTGATTTTCTATCTGTTTCTAAGGAAGGGTTTTCAAATTTTATTTCATAATTAGAGTAAGCAAACACCCCTTCTATTAACAAACTAGAGGCCTCGGGAACCAAAACAAAATTGGTTCCAATACCTGTATTGTTCCATGAAAATTCTGCTATATCTTTAAAATCAACTCTGTCGTTAAAATTAAAACCGAACAAACTAAACTTGCTTCCGCTGTTTGCTTTAACAGTTGCCTTGCCGTAAATGTCGGTAAAATAAAAAGGAAGTCTGCCGCTTTCGTTAGCGTAGCTATACAAAAGGGGCGAAGTTTGGGGCAAATAAGAATGTTTTGCAGAAAATAAATAAGATGCGCTTACTCCTTTTTCTTCGTCTAATTTCTTAAACGGGCCTTCTAAAGTTAATTTAGCTCCAAAAGTAGATGCAGAAACTTTTCCGGAATGGCGTTTTTTATTCCCATCGCGTGTTGTAACATCCATAATAGAGGAAGTTCTTCCGCCGTATTCTGCACCAAATCCGGCAGAATAAACATCGGCGCTTTTCATTATTTCGCTATCAAAAACAGAAAACAAACCAATGGAGTGGAATGGATTGTAAACAATTAAACCATCTAATAAAACTTTATTTTGTACGGGTAAACCACCACGAATGTATAATTGCCCGCCTTGGTCGCCTGTAAATACTACCCCCGGAATTACCTGTAAATACTGGGCTAAATCGGGCTCACCTACACTAGGTAATTTATTAATAATAATGGGGTCAATTTTTTGAACACCAACATTGGTTTGCTCAACTTTATCTGCGGCTGTGGTAGATACAACTACTTCGGCTAATTTAATACCCCCTTTAGAAGCATAAAAGTTTTTTGAAATTAAATCGCCTGCTTTAATGTTTAGAGGGAATTTAATGGTATCAAAATCTAAACTGGTAATAAGTAAAGTATAATCGCCGGGCTTAATACGCGAAATAGTATAAAACCCGTTTAAATCGGTATTTCCTCCAATGGTAGTGCCTTTCAGGTAAACATTGGCGTAAGGTAAGGGCTCTCCATCCGATTTATCATAAACAAAACCTTTAATTGTACCGGTTGTTTGGGCAATTGCAGAAAGGGTAAAAAGAAAAAATAGAGAAAATAAAACCTTAAATTTCATAGAATTAGTAAAGAGGTAAATTTAAACAATTTAGAAGAGAATAGGCCTAAAAATTTAATAAGAGGTATTATTTAATTCAAAAATGATGTTTTCAAACTTTGTTTAGATTTAGATTTTAATTTAAGTAACCTTCTTTTGAAAGTTAGCGTAAAATTGCATATATTTACTACTATATTTTACTACTATGAAAAAATTAAAATACTTAGGATTTTTTGTTGTTATATTTTTTGTAAACCATGTTATCGTTGGGCAAACTCATTATTACTTAAGGACTTCTGGAACTCCAGCTAATATAACCAGTTGGACTCAGGATCCTACTGGTGCAACAATTTTAAATCCTCCTGCAAATTTTGGTTTAAGTAATGCGGTTTGGCATTTTGCTAATCGAATTACAGTTACCGCTCTAGGTGGTGTAATGGGCACTGACACTAGTTCAGCGAACCAATCAACTGTTATTATTGAACCAGGATTCCACTTGAATTTTGTTGGTGGTGCACAAAGGGTATGTACAAGGAAATTACAAATTTCAAACACCGGTTCATTAACAATGCAAACTTTAGCATCACAAACTACTTTTACTTTTAATAATCTTGATATTAATAGTACTGTGATTTACAATGCTACTACAGGTGCTCCAAGACCAATAAAACAAACCAATTACGGTAACTTAGTAATCGCTCAATCATGTTCTTTATCATCTAATATTGTCGTAGGCAGTTTATTCGTGAATGCAGCTAGAACATTAAGTCTAAGTGGAAATTCTCTTGTACTAAATGGAACAAACCAACTTTTAAACGGTACAGGAACAATTACTGGTGATCTTTCTTCAACAATGGAGTTCTATAATGGAAGTGCATCGGGGAATGGAACTTTAAACCTAGCGTCAGGATCAAACACGTTAGATTTAGTTATTATTCAACTCAGTTCAGACAACTATAATTTTTCTTTGGGAAGCGATTTATATATCAACACCACAAGCGCAGGAGGCTACTATCAATTTATTGGCTCTGTTAATTTGAATGGTTTTGATTTACATTTTGATTCATCATCAGATGTGTTTTTTCCAGGTGTGGTTACAGATGGATATATAATTGGAAACAGTAATTCAGGTATATTTATTAATGGTAATATTAGTGGCCCAACATTATTTATGGATCCATCAAATAATACACTTGGAGTTTTAAGTTTAAATAATCCTTTTTCAATTCTTGATATTAGTAATTCATTGAATATTGTTGACAGTTTGTCTATTCAAGGTGGTGCCACAATAAATACAAATAATTTTTTAACATTAGCTTCTTCTTTAAATAATAAAGGTCGCTTAGGTAATATGAATAATGGCACTTTAAGCGGTGACCTTCGAGTTCAAACTTTTGCACGTGGCGGAACTACAGATTGGGTAAATATTGGCGTGAGTGGTGTTACCGGTGAAACTATACAAAATGGTTGGTACGGACAAATACCAATGGCTATTGCAGGTTCAACAACCGATGTTACCTCAGCAGGTGGATATTATTTTGAATCGGTACAACGTTGGGAAGAACAAACCGGACTTTATGATACTTCTGTAACTGTTTTTGATGCATTAATCCCGGGAGAAGGATATTGGGTATTTTTAGGTACAGGCTTAACCACAACTTCAGATATGGCTTGGACAGTAAGTGGCCCTGCAGTTACAGGTCCTCAAGTTATTAATCTTACAAACACCACGCCAGCGCCTACACAAACTCCTGCTCCAGTTAATGCTCCGGGTTGGAATTTAATTGCTAATCCTTTTCCTTCTCCTATAGATTGGGCTAGTGTTTTGGCAAACAATTCATCTGCTCCAATTTATAATGCTTATTATATTTATGACCCAGATTTGGGTAATACTGTATCGTTTGTAGGTGGTGTTGCATCTCCGGGTAGCGGGCCATTGACTAACTATCAAACAATGGCAGATGTTATCCCTATGGGGCAGGCGTTTTACGTGTATGCATCTGCTAACACTAGCATTACAATTAGTGAAGGTGATAAATCTTCGAGTAATACTGCCAATTTCCAACTTTTAAAAACAAATCAAGCTGCGAATATCGGAAGCCCAATTCGTTTAAACATTGATGGAAGCGGATACCATGATGATGCAGTTATTCGTTTCCATTCCAACGCAACTACCAATTTTGATAAAGCGTTAGATGCTTATAAGATGTATACTTCCCCTGGTTACGTTGGTTACCCTGGCCAATGGTCATTAAGAACTGCTATTGCTACACAATCAAATAACGAAGATTTTTCTATCAACAGTATTCCTTATGCGCAAACACAAAACGCAGTAATACCTGTTGTTGCAAGAGTATATCAAAGTGGTACACATACAATCAGCGCATCCGAATTGCAAAACTTACCTCCGGGAACTTGTGTAGATTTAAAAGATTTGTATACCAATACAGTTTACGACTTAACATCTGGTCCGTGCATTGTTAACATGAGTGATACAACTTTTTATCCTCGTTTTGAATTAACAGTTTGTGCAAACGTTATTGCCTCAGTAAAAAACAACACAGTTAAAAATGCTCCTGCAATTGCTATTAGTAAAGATGCAGTAGGTATTTATTCTGATTTTAATTTTGCTGAACAATCAGATGCAAAAATTACCATTACAAATATTTTGGGTCAGAAAATAGTTGCTGATAAAAAAGTGAGCGTTAAAAATGAAAGAGTTTATATTGACGCTAACTTAAACGATAATTTAATTTTTGTTACAGTAGAAACTGCCAACGAAAGAATAACAAGAAAGTTTATTAATATTAAATAATTAAAATAAGCACTAAAAAAAGCCCCGAGAAAATTCTCGGGGCTTTTTTATTTTATCTATTTCAATTTAAAATTTCTCTCCCTCCAGTTTTGCAACCACCGCGCTTGCCACTGCATTACCTACTACATTGGTAGCGCTTCGGCCCATATCTAAAAGTTGATCAACTGCCAATAACAATAATAAACCTTCTTGAGGAATATTAAACATGGTAAGCATTCCGGCAATTACAACCAAAGATGCTCTCGGAACACCGGCCATACCTTTGCTGGTTACCAATAAAATCAGCATCATTTTTATTTGGTCGCCTGCCGATAATTCAATTCCATAACTCTGGGCAATAAACATAGTTGCAAATGTCATGTACATGATAGACCCATCTAAATTAAATGAGTAGCCTAATGGCAAAACAAAACTTACAATTCTATTGCTTATACCGTGTTTTTCTAAAGCCTCAATAGTTTTTGGCATGGCGCTTTCACTACTTGCCGTGCTAAAAGCCAGTAAAATAGGTTCTTTTACATCTTGTAATAATTTGTAAAATTTTATTTTAAACAGTTTGCAAATACCAAACAAAATCACAAAAACAAAAAACAACAAGCCTCCAAAAAAACAAAGTATTAAATACAAATAGCCACTCAGTAAATCTAAGCCTTGTTGAATTACAACAGCAGTAATTGCACCAAAAATTCCAATGGGCGCAAAAGCCATAACGTAATTGGTAACTTTAAACATTACATGTCCTAAACTTTCGCAGGCTTTAACTATAGCTCTACCCTCTTCTTTTATTGAAGCAGCGGCCACACCAAAAAACAAAGCAAATACTACAATGGGTAAAATTTCATTATTTGCCATTGCCCCAACAACACTCTCGGGAATGACATGAGATATAAAGTTTTTAGCCGTTTGTTGATTAGGTTTTACACCTAAAGATTCTGAACTATCCGGATGCTCTAAATTCATTACTTTTCCCGGCTCAAATGCATTTACCAACACTAGACCTAAAGCCAATGCAATTATTGTTGCAGTAGTAAAATACACCATTGTTTTTATTCCAATTCGCCCAACACTTTTAAAATCACCTAATTTAGCTACGCCTATTACAAGTACGGCAAACACTAAAGGAGCAATAATCATTTTTATCATTCGTAAAAAAATATCGCTTAAAATTGAGAAATTGTCAGAAACACTTTTTTTAGTTTCTTTAAAATAAGCTTGTTCTTGTTTTACTAAATAATTCTCTGCCTTTTTTCTAGCTTCTACGTTTTTTATTGATTGTAATGGAGTTTTATCTATTATTACTTTAGCCGATGTAACAGATTTATTAATTATAAATCCGGTTAAAATCCCTAAAGTCATAGAAATTACTATCCATATAATTAACTTATTCTTCTTAAAATTCATACTTCATTTTTTTAAAGTGCTTCTTGTAACTCTTCCATTTTCATACTTCTAGATCCCTTTATTAAAACTGTTGCGTTTTCTATTTTATTCTCGGTAAGGAATTTTTTGCAATCTGCTGTTGTTTTAAATGTTTTAAATGGGTTATTTTCCAATACAGAAAATTCATTGCCAACCAACAAAACATTACTTAATTTTTTTTCGTTTAATAAACTCACTATCACACCATGTTCTGATTTGCTATATGCTCCTAACTCAAACATATCTCCCAACAATAACCACTTATTTTCTGAAGGATAACTGGCAAAATTTTCAATCGCAGCCTTCATGCTGTTTGGATTTGCGTTGTATGCATCCAGTAAAATTTTGTTTGTTTTGGTAATTACGAGTTGAGAACGATTCATTTCAGGAACATAGTTACTTAATGCTTCGTTTATTAATTCATCTTCTACTTTAAAATAATTTCCAACACAAGTTGCGGCTAAACAATTGATAAAGTTGTAGGTTCCTGTAATTTGAGTTTTTATCAAGGGGAGTTTTGACCAGTTTTTTTCACCATATCGGGTTGTCCATTTAAAACAAACTGTTTCGCCTTCTTCCATTTGCTTACCAATTACATCGTATAGTTTTTTGCACCCGTATGATATTTTATCATTTTCCTTTGCTAAGTCATGTAATAAATCGTCATCTCCATTTGTAAAAACCCTCCCCCCTTTTTCTTTTACATAACGGTACATTTCACTTTTGCCTTTTATAACACCTTCTATTCCGCCAAAACCTTCTAAATGTGCTTTACCTATATTGGTTATTAATCCAAAATCGGGCTCTGCAATTCTACATAACTCGTCAATTTCTCCTTGGTGATTGGCGCCCATTTCAATAATTGCAAACTCGTGACAACTTCTAAGTTTTAATAATGTTAACGGAACACCTATGTGGTTATTTAAATTCCCAATTGTGGCCAGTGTCTTAAATTTTTTTGAAAGTACTGCATTAATTAGTTCCTTATGCGTTGTTTTAGCATTGCTTCCTGTAATTGCTAAAAAAGGAATAGTAAATTGTTTGCGATAGTAATTTGCTAAATTTTGTAATGCTTTTAAACCATGCTCTACAAAAAAAATATTTTTCCCATCGGCGAATTTCTCCTCATCAACAATTGCATATTTACAACCAGAATCAATTGCTTTTTGTGCAAATTCGTTGGCATTAAAATTTGGCCCTTTAATGCTAAAAAACAAGGAATTGTTTTCAAGTTTTCTTGTATCGGTGCATACATTGTAATCTGCTTCTGCATACAATTTATAAAGTTGTTCAATTTTCAATTTCTCAATCATACTACAAAATAAAAAACCCTTAAGCTTTAAACTTAAGGGTTCTTTTTTATTTTTCAACAATATTATTTACCCATCCCTACAGGGCTACCCACTCGTGTCATTGCACAACGGAAACCTAACCAAGCATTCGCCTGACGTTGGTCTAAGTAACGACGAGTACCCGGATTTAAGAAATAAGCACGGTCTCTCCAGCTACCACCTTTAATAACACGCGACTTATCATTTACTAAAGATGTTTTTGCATACTCATACATCATTTTATCTGATTTGTCAGTATATGCATCTTCTCCTAATTCAAAATAAATACTAGACATAACATCACCATCTAAGTAATTTATGTAATCAGCAGTTTTATAATTTCTTCTTTCATCTAAGTTATCAGTTGCTACAGCTAAGGAAACTTCGCGCCATTGAACACGGCCCGGAATATCTGATTTTCCATCTGCAGATGCGTTATTGTTACCGTTAGGATCAACAGTCATAATTGTTAAAACGCTATCCACTACCTCAGCTGTTTCACCACTAGTACCATGTGCTGTTGGAGGATTAACTTTATGTGTGAATTTTTGATAGATAGGCCCATCTACATTTGTTAAAATTTCTCCACCGTAACCACCAATCAGAGTTGTACTATCTTTTTGTTGTGTAGTAAAAATATTTCCACGGAAAGGACGGAATTCATCCGCATCTTGACCTGTATTAGGGCGATAAACATCCATTACCCACTCCGTTACATTACCAGCCATGTTATATAAACCATAATCGTTTGGCCAATAAGAATATACCGGAGCTGTTACGTCGGCATTATCATTTAAGAAACCTGCTGTTCCCATATAATCACCAGCTCCGCGAACAAAGTTGGCATTAATTTGCCCAATAAATGCATCGGTAGCATTACGCACGCCATGGCCATTCCAAGGATAAATTCTACGATCGGTAATACGCTCACCTATTGTATTTCCAATTAAACCATAAGCAGCATATTCCCACTCCGCTTCTGTTGGAAGGCGGTACTTTGGTAAAAATATACCATCTTCCATACGCACATCGCGCTCAGGGTTTTGATCATCAAATGAAGGTAATTTTTGTTTTAATTGACCTTGCCATTTACCGGCTAAATAAGCTTCTGTGCTAAAGTAATCTTGATCGGAAGGGCTAGGTGTGTGATCTAACAATCCCTCACGAACTAAAATAAATTCGTTTACACGATCGGTACGCCATGCGCAAAAATCGTTGGCTTGTAACCAGTTAACGCCTACAACCGGGTAATCACGGTATGCAGGGTGACGTAAATAGTATTCTACATAAGGCTCGTTATAAGCTAATTTCTCACGCCAAACCAAAGTATCGGGTAAGGCTTTATAATAAATATCCGGGAAAGTTGGACCAAATACTCTGGCTGTCCAGTATAAATATTCTAAATAACCTATATTACTAACTTCGGTTTCATCCATATAAAAAGATGAAACGGTAACCTTTCTTGGAACATTATTCCATTCGTAAGTAACATCATGTTCGGTACGACCCATTGTAAAGGCACCACCTTCAATCAAAACCAATCCAGGTCCTGTTTCTTGCTCTTCGTAAGGAACCTTTTCAAAACCACCATTTGTAGGGTCGTTATAAGCCCAACCTGAAACAGGTGAACGCTCCTGAGCACATGAAACCAAAATTACAGCCATAATAGCTGTTAATGTTTTTCGGTTTTTGATCCAATTTATATTCATATCTCTATATTTCTAAAAAAGTACTAAATACTTATAATTCAATTTAACAGATTTAGTTACAGTTTATTTTACAATTAAAAACACTTTACTTAAGACGCTATAACGTAATATAATTTAAAAGGTTACAAAATTTCTTAAAAAGATGGGCAGCTAATCGTTCTGTATTTCTTACGTTTAGGCTTACACTCGAACTGAATTTGTAACGAAATTTCGTGTGAACCAGCAGTGTTACCGCTTAATTTTGAAACAGTTACATCATAACTATAACCAAACTTAAAGTTATTGTTTTGAACTCCAATTAATGCAATTACAGCATCTAAATTACGATACCATAAACCCGCTACAAAAGCTCCTTTTACATAATATAATCCTAAATTTAACTGTTGAAATTTCTGCTGAGCCTGAAATAAAATATTAGGTGATAAGTAACTCTCGTTTCCTTTTTCTAAAGGTATAATCATACCAGCATGTCCTGTAAACTTAGCCGGTAACTTAGAAACCCCTAAAAGCCCCTCATCTGGTTGAGTAATATGATGCGCTGCAAAACCAAAGAAATAGTTTTTACTGTATCCTAAAACACCGGCTGAAAAATCGGCATTTGCCTTTTTAGCTGCAGGTACAATTTCTGATGTATTCCAAACGAAACCTCTTCTTGCATCAATCATATCACCAAAGTTTAAACGGCCTCTATCTAATGTTTTTTGAAAATAAGTAGCCTGAATACCAAATTTTAATGAAAATTCACGTGTTATAGGTGCATGATACGAATAAACTAAACTGGCATTGGTGTTTCTTAACGTTCCTTTCGCCTGGTCGTCGCTCATTACAATAACACCCAAACCGCCACCCAAAAAATCTAAATGTTGATCATAGGATGCAGAGTATGTAACATAAGTTCCTGAAATATTAGGCCATTGATTACGGTAGTTTAAGCAAACACGCGCGCATCTTGCGGTACCGGCAAATGCAGGATTTAAATATACCGGGTTAGCATAAAACTGGGTAAATTGCGGATCCTGAGCTTTCAAGTCGCCTAAAATTGCTGTAAAAACAAGCAATACGAGAATTATTCGTTTTGTCATAAAAAGTTGTACCAATCCTACCTTACAAATATAATAATGTATTTTTAAAAACAAAAACATTTTCTTAACAATATTTTACTGAAGTAAACGTTTTTAATTTGTTAATATTACGACTTTTAATATGAAATACCACTTATTTCTTCTTCTTTTTACTTGTTGCAACTTGCTTTTTTCGCAAAGAAGCGAATTTAACAATTTGAGCGGGTCAAAATCGGTTAATCCGTCTAATATTTTAAATTACAACGTAAATTTAGCAGAAAGGTTACTTTTAAAAAACGCATTATACAATTCCAAAAAGAATAATTTACCTTATTATTTACACACTACCGAAACAAATTTAAATGAAATTGCCATTCCTGAACTAAAGGTAAAATCAAGTATCACCCTTTCTGTTTCTTTAGCTGAGTTTATCAAAAACAATTACTCAAACTATTTAAAAAACAATTATTTTATTTCAAACAACTCTATTATTTCTTCGTCAAAACGTATAAACAATTGTGAAGTAATCCCTTTTAGAATTAATGAATTTAATCAGGTTGAAGAACTAATTGATTATGAAATTACATGGAAAAAAAAGCCTTCTGCTGAACGAATTTCTACAACAACCAATTTTAAAAACAATTCTGTTTTGGCAAGTGGCAAATGGTATAAAATTGCAATTACTTCAACCGGAGTTCATAAAATTTCACATTCGTTTTTAGTAAACGCAGGTATTCCAATTGCAGGAATTAATCCGAAAAACATTCGCATATATGGTAATGGCGGGCAACAGCTTGCCGAAAAAAATATGAATTTCAGATATGATGACTTGGAGGAAAACGCAATTCAAGTTGTTGGAGAAAACGATAATAGTTTTGATAACGGTGATTATATTTTATTTTACGCACACGGAACAACAACTTGGCAAAAAACCAACTTGAATAGTGGTTTAATTTTTAAACACTTTATTAATAATTACAGCGATACCGCTTTTTACTATTTAAATTTTGATATTGGTACAGGTAAACGAGTTGCAGTACAAAATTCTTTAGCTACTCCTCCAAACGTTACAACTAATTCTTTTGATTATTATAATTTTCATGAATTAGATAAAACAAACTTTGTAAAAAGCGGAAGAAATTTTTATGGCGAATATTTTGACTTCACCACTAACTACAACTTTTCTTTTAACGATAATAATTTTATTGTTGGTGACACAATTAGATCAGAGTGCACCATTGCCGGTAGAGGAACTTTCTTAAACACTTATAATGTAAATGGCAATGGAATTAATTTTAATATCTCATGCAACGGCCTTAATATCTCAAATTATTTAGAAGATTATGCAGCAGTTAAAACTGGCAGCGGAAAAAGTTTAAATACAAATCCTAACACCATTGGTTTTAATATTTCTAAACAAACAGCCAATGCAGTTGGTTACCTAGATAAACTTACAGTTAACGCCAGAAGAAATTTGGTATTCAATGGGCCGCAATTTTCTTTCAGAGATTTAAGAACTACCGGCACCGGAAATATTTGCGAATATCAATTAAGCGCAGGAAATACAGATAATATTAATATATGGAATGTAACCGATCAGATAAATCCTACCAAACAATTATTTACAATTGCCGGAAACAACTTTTCTTTTGTATCTTCTAGTGACAGCTTAAATGAATATATAATTTTTAATGATTTTTTATTACCTCAACCGGTTTATTATGGTGAAGTTGCCAATCAAAACCTACATGCATTGCAACAGGCAGATTACGTAATTGTAACGCCTCCACAATTTCTTGCGCAAGCAAACAGGTTAGCCGTTTTACATCAGCAAAATGAAGGTTTAACCTATGCTGTTGTTACAACTAACCAAGTTTACAACGAATTTGGAAGCGGAAAAGCAGATGCCGCTGCCATTAGAGATTTTACAAGAATGCTTTACACCAGAGGTGCAGCTATTTCTAAACCAACAAAATATCTTTTATTATTTGGAAGAGGTTCTTATCACAACAAAAATGGGAGAAGTGGCAATTCAAACCTTATTCCTACCTACCAATCTGAAAATTCAGTATCGGTTATTTATAGCGTAGCCTCCGATGATTTTTATTCGTTAATGGATGATAACGAAGGAGAACTTGCAGAAAGTTTTGGTGGAATGGATTTAGGTGTAGGAAGACTTGTTGTTTCTACTGTTTCGCAGGCAGAAGAAGTAACAAGAAAAATTGAAAACTATTACAAAAAGGGCGGCCTTCCTCCCCTTTCAATTGACAATTGTAATATTACCGAAAAAAACCAATTAATGGGAGATTGGCGAAACTACCTTCTGTTTTGTGCAGATGATGGTGATCTAGCATTACACATGTGGCAAGCAGATAATCTTTCCAATAAAGTAAAAAACTCAAATCCTGCATATAATATTGATAAAGTTTACATTGATGCTTACAAGGGTTTAAGCACCCCAGGTGGAAAACGCTATCCGGATATGGTTGCCGCATTTAATAATAGAATTAACAAAGGATGCTTAATTATGAATTATACCGGACACGGAGGTGAAGTTGGATTATCTGCAGAACGTGTTGTGGATATTCCCGGCATAAACAGCTGGACCAATTTTAATAACCTCCCCTTATTTATTACGGCAACTTGTGAGTTTAGCCGTTACGACGACCCCGACAGAATTTCGGCAGGAGAAATTTGTTTATTAAATCCAAGAGGCGGTTCAATTGCTATGTTAACAACATGCCGGCTAGCATTTTCTAATTTTAATGAAACTTTAAACAATAGGCTGTTTGATTTTGTTTTTAAAAAACAAGCAAACAATAAAATGCCTACTCTTGGTGATATAATTAAGAATACAAAAGCATATTTGGGTCAAAATTTTTTCTACTCCAATTTTCATTTATTAGGAGATCCTGCTTTAACGCTTGCCTATCCGCAAAACAAAGTCTTTACATCAGAAATTAATGGCAATTCTGTTACCCCAACATCTACCGATACAATTAAAGGATTATCAAAAGTTACCATTAAGGGTTTTGTAGCTGATACAACGGGTTTAAAACTTACTAACTTTAATGGGTTTGTTTACCCTATGGTTTTTGATAAAAAAGAAATTATCACTTGTCAATTAAACGATCCGGGTTCTTCCATTAGCAGTGGAACCCTTGTTCCGTTTAAATTTATTGCCCAGCAAAATATTATTTACAAGGGCAAAGCAGAAGTAAAAAATGGTGATTTCACTTTCTCCTTTATGGTTCCAAAAGACGTTTCATTCTCTTACGGTAATGCTAAAATAAGCTATTATGCTACCGATGGCTATAGTGATGCACAAGGTAATCACGATAGTGTTAAAGTTGGTGGATTAGACCCCAACGCAATACCGGATGTTGTGGGTCCGCAGGTTAAATTGTATTTAAACAGTAAAACGTTTGTAAATGGCGGAACTACCAATCAAAACCCAATTTTAATGGCAGAAGTTACCGATTCAAGTGGAATAAATACGGTTGGTACCGGTTTTGGGCATGATATAACAGCTATTATAGATAATAATAGCAATTTGCCTTATGTTTTAAATGATTATTACGAAACCAATTTAAATAGTTATCAGAGTGGTATTATACGATATCAGTTATCCGATTTAGAAGAAGGCCCGCATCAATTAAGCCTTAAAGTTTGGGATGTGCAAAACAATTCGTCGCTTACCACCACCGATTTTGTTGTTGCGAAAAGTGCCGATTTAGCTTTAAATATGGTTTTAAATTACCCAAATCCCTTCACTACAAATACTAAATTCTTTTTTGAACATAATCGCAATTGCGATGATATTAAAGTATTAATTCAAGTGTTTACAATAAGCGGAAAAATTGCTAAATCAATTTCTACCACCATTAATTGTGAAGGATTTAGAAATGAAGGGATTGTTTGGGACGGAAAAGATGATTTTGGTGATAAATTGGGCCGAGGGGTTTATTTGTATAAAGTTTCCATCTCTGATAGAGATAATAAAAAAGCAGAAAAAATTGAAAAATTGGTAATACTAAATTAGTATATTTAGCGTTCTAAATTGAGACCGTTAGAAGTTGACATGAAAAAGATAGGATTATATGTTTTGGCAAGCCTTTTAAGTTTTAAAGGAGTTTCTCAAATTAGCGCGCAGCAATTGGGTGGTAAAACGCTTAACCCTATTACTACCGCAGTGCCCTTTCTCTTAATTAGCCCAGATAGCAAACAAGGTGCATTAGGCGATGCAGGTGTTGCTACGGACCCGGATGCCAACTCAACCTACTGGAATGGTAGTAAACTAGCTTTTGCCGATAAAAAATTTGGTGTGGCATTAACAGCAACGCCTTGGTTAAGAAATTTAGTACCCGACATTTATCTTTATTACCTCAGCGGTTATTCTAAAATTAATAAAAATCAAGCAATTAGTGCTTCCTTAAGATACTTTACTTTGGGAAATATTCAATTAACAGATGCGCAAGGAAACAGCACCGGAGATTTTAAACCTAACGAGTTTTCTTTTGATATTGGTTTCTCACAAAAACTTGCAAAAAATTTCTCCTTGGGGGTTGCATCTCGTTTTATCAATTCAAGTATTAGTCGTGTTTATTTTAACGGCCAACAAGGAAATGCTGCAAGTACCGTAGCTGTAGATTTAACCATGTTTTACAAAAGTGATGTGTTTAAACTTGGAGAAAAAAATGCATATGCCACCGGTGGTTTAGCTTTTACAAATTTAGGTGCTAAAATTAAATACAGCACTGAGAAAAATTTTATTCCTATGAACATGCGCTTAGGAGGTGGTTTAAAAGTTAATTTAGATGACTTTAACACCTTTGGCGTGTACCTTGATTTTAATAAACTACTTGTTCCAACGCCTCCTATTTATGAATATGCAACAGACAGTTTAGGTAATACCACCCCTAACATTGCTATTGATCCAGTAACTGGTGCAAAAATTATTAAAAAGGGCAAAGACCCAAATGTTCCCGTAGCACAAGGTATCTTCCAATCGTTTAACGATGCACCGGGTGGTTTAAAAGAAGAATTACAAGAGGTAAACATAAGCGGAGGTATTGAATATGAATACAACAAAGTTTTTGCCGTACGTGCCGGATATTTTCATGAACCAAAAACAAAAGGAGCTCGTCAGTTTTTTACCTTAGGAATTGGATTTAAATACAGCGTTGGAAGTGTTGATATATCGTATTTAATTCCGCGCACAATAAACAATCCGCTTCAAAACACTTTCCGTATTTCTTTAGCGTTTTATTTTGATGCTGATAAGAAAAAAGACGATGCGCAACCTGCGCTTATTCAACCTTAGAAAGTTGCATTAGTTTTTCGGCCAATAAAAAAGTAGCAAGTGTATCTGCTAAACAATAATTAATTAAATTGTCCTTAATAATTTGCCTTTCTATCTCGTTTTTTTCGAGTTTGTACGTTACATATGCGTTCATCGCTTCTAATCCCGTTGAAATTTGCTCTGATTGAAATACATTCTCTTCTAATACTACTTTAGAAACTGCCTTTAGTGAAAAATTACCATTAAATAAATGATGGAAATAATATTGCTTTTGTATGATTTCAGAAATGTCAAAAAACTTTTTGGTGATGTTTATCAACTGTTCTTTTAATTCAGGAATTAATAAAGCCAATTCGTTAATTACAGAACTCTCTAAGCTTTTATCATAAACTAATAATGAATTATAATTTTTTGTTTTTTCAATAAGCGCCAAAGCAAAGTTTTTACGGTCGTCTGTATTAAACTCCATAAACACATCATCTTTATAATCATTACTTTTTAAAGTAAACAAAAACGGAATTTTTTGAAACGGCTTTGTTCCATTAATGGTAGGAACGGCAGCTCCCCAAACTTCTAAATCAAATGCAGCATAAGGTGTTTTTAATTTTGAGAAATAGTGTTGAATTATTTCCTTATTAATGATTGGTTTTTTTTGTTTCCATGCCAATATTTGCTGCTGCAAGGGAAGTGATAAATTTTTTTCGTTATTTATTTCTGTTATTTCATAAACTCCATTGTGATACCAATTAAACAGTTCTTCCTTATTTACTTTTCCTAAATTAAAAATACTGTTTTCGGTAATTTTTCCTTTCCAACAGGTGTTAAAAAAATCACACTGGTAAGGTGAAAAACAATGTGGACCAATTTCGATGTTTGGAATAGATTGTCGCTCATCTACTAATTTTGCATGATTTATTCGCTCTTGCATGTATTGAATGTTTTTTAAAGCATCTTTTAAAATACTTCTTCTTTTAAAAAACTGTTTAATATCTAACTCATCTTTTAAAACATACTCACTGTTTACGGTAACCAAATAAAAGTCTCTAAAGTTTTTTAAACAATTGCTTAAAACATAAAACTGCAAACATGCATCTTTAATATACGTTTCAGAAATTTTAATAGAACTTTTTACTTCATAGGCTTCATAACCATCCTTTCCTAAAACTAAAATATCTACCATTACCAAAACACCGTTGTAAACAAAAGTTGCTTCGTAAATAACCGGTGCTTTTTCTTCAATAAATTTTAAGGTTAATGCTATGGCATTTTCTTTGCTGTTATTTTCTGAAACATCAATACCCCCCGGAAAAAGTTCGCGGGCTAAAAATCCAATATCATGCCCACGCTTAAAGGTTAATTGTTTATCAACGTCGGGCTTATCTCTTAAGTAATAATGATTTTTGTAAAGGAAAAACGACTTCTCGCATTGTTCAAACTTAATAAAAGCTGTTTTGCTAATGTAAGAACCCGCCACTTTAACTTTTTAATTTAGCAATTGTTTCCGTTGGATTAGAAGAACCAAAAACAGTATTGCCGGCCACTAAAACATTTGCACCACATTCGAGCAGTTTTTTATAATTGTTTAAATCAACTCCACCGTCAATTTCAATTAAAGCGTTTGAATGGTGTTTCAATTTCAAGGCATTTAACTGTTGAACTTTATTATACGTATTTTCAATAAATTTCTGACCGCCAAAACCCGGGTTCACGCTCATTACACAAATTAAATCAATGTCTTTAATTACATCTTCTAACAAACTAGCGGAAGTATGCGGATTAATTGCAACGCCTGCTTTCATTCCATTATTTTTAATGTTTTGAATGCTTCGGTGTAAATGGGTGCAAGCCTCGTAATGTACAGTTAATATTTCTGCTCCTGCTTCTTTAAATTGTTGTACGTATCTATCGGGGTCAACAATCATTAAATGTACATCTAAGGGTTTTTTAGCATGTTTTTGAATGGCCTTTAAAACCGGAAAGCCGAAAGAAATGTTAGGCACAAATACGCCATCCATAATATCAATATGAAACCAATCGGCAGAACTGTTGTTCAACATCTCGCAATCGCGTTGAAGGTTTGCAAAATCGGCAGATAAAATAGATGGTGCTATTATAGAAGGCATAATTTTTAGTTTGTGTAAATTTACCAATAATGTTTTACACCTCTTTTTTATTAATTAAGATGCTGTTAACTAAATCTGATTTTACTTTAAAGCACTGATAATCAGTCAATTTTTTTGGACTTACAAAATTTTTCTATATTTTTATAAAACTAAATTAAACCTTTCATCTGTTTACACATCAAAGCTAATATAAAACTAAAAACATGAAAACAACTAAATTATTTCTATCACTTTCGGTAATTACCTTAGCAGCCGGCTTAATGTTTACTTCTTGTAAAAAAAGACAAGCCTTTAAAGATGAAGACGGACAAGCATCTGCTGATAACAGTGCTGCAAATAGTGAAAACGATGCTGCCATTAGCGATGTTAACGATGTTATAAGTAACACTCCTTTAATGAAAGGGAAATCATCTGACCCAAATAATACCAATGGAACAAATGGAATATTAGGAAATATTTGTGGTTTAGCTGTAGATACAAATGGTGCATATATGGGAACCATTATGTTAAACTATCAAGGAATTGTTTGTAACAACAGAAAACGTGAAGGTTCTATTAAGTTAACCATTCAAGATTATGCCTCAGGTAAACGTTGGAAACAAGCTAATACCATATTGCAAGTAGATTATATTAATTACAAAGTTACACGATCTTCTGACGGTAAAAGCGTGAAATTAAACGGAACACAATATGTAACCAATATTAGTGGCGGAACTTGGTTTGAATTAATTTTTCTAGGACAAGCAGATTTAGTTCATTCTGTTACTGGCACTAATTTAAAAGTAACTTTTGATGACGATAAAACTGCAACCTATAACATTCATCGTAAATTTACTTACACTTGGGCTAACACAGTATTAACAGCTAAAGGAGAAGGTATTGGTTCATCAAACAGTTTATCTAACTTAGAGAATTATGGTACAACAAGAGATGGCGATTCATTCACCAGCCAAGTTAAAACCCCAATTATTTGGAACACAACCTGCGGTGCCTGGGCTCCTATTCAAGGAAATGTTGAAATAAAAGTAGACAGTAAAGAGTTTGCATTAAACGTAACATTTGGTGTAGATGGAAGCGGAAATCCGGTTAATGTTGGTGCTAATGCTTGCCCTTACGGATGGAAAGTGGAATGGACAAGAAAAAACAAAACCAAGAAAAAAATTATTGGTTACAAATAATAGAAATACGCATAACTTAATTAAAACCCCTGCTCCTTTTGTAGGGGTTTTTTGTTAAAGTATTTTTCCAAATTACTCTTTAGAATAGATTTTGTATCTTTAAGTAAATATAAAATCATGAAAAATTTATATCTGTTTGTTTTTTTACTTTTAAATTATTCGGCTTTTTCTCAAAGTCAAACTTTAAATTCTAACACCGTAACCCTATGCGGATGCCCGGGTGAATTATGGAATATTTCTGTGCCAAACAAACCCATAATATCTTTTAGTGTTGTTGGTGCATCAAAAAGAGTTATGTTTAGTAATTATGGGTTTAGTATTCCGGCAAATGCAACAATTAAGGGTATTGAAGTTGAATATGATTTTAACACAAATTCAACCGGAACATTATTAGAAGATGCTAATGTACAATTATTGTATTGGGGGAATATGGGTGGAACAGATAAATCAACTATTACGCCGGCTTATACCGGAAGCAATACAATAATATTAGGTGGGCCAACGGATACATGGGGATGGTTTTGGGCACCCGCAGATATAAATGATACAGGATTTGGATTCAATTTTAAATTATTAGCAAATCAGTCAGGTTTACACTACTCGTTTTTAAACGGTGCTCAAATTACCGTTTATTACGAATTACCTAATGGAATTAATGAATTTCAGAAATCAAACTCAAGTGCAAAAATTAGTGTAAAGGATAAGCACGTTAATTTTATTTCAGAAAGCCATAAAAATTCGGAAATAAGCATTTACAATATACTTGGTAAGAAAATTTACACTGCAACAAAATCAACAGTAGATTCAAAGGAAATTGATTTAAGTACTTTTGAAAGTGGTATATATGTTTACACTATTAAATCTGAAGAAAAAGAAAAAACAGGAAAGTTTTTATTAGATTGATAATTCCATTAAAAACAAAAAATGCCTTACATTTTGTAAGGCATTTTTTGTTTAATTATGTTTTTTAACCAAAGGCGTTAAACCCGGTAACATCCATTCCTGTTATTAATAAATGTATATCGTGTGTTCCTTCGTAAGTTATTACGCTTTCTAAATTCATCATGTGGCGCATAATTGGATATTCACCGGTAATACCCATACCTCCATGTATTTGACGCGCTTCTCTAGCAATTTGCAAAGCCATATTTACATTATTACGTTTGGCCATACTAATTTGCGCAGGTGTTGCTCTGTTTTCATTTTTTAATACACCCAAACGCCAAGTTAATAATTGTGCCTTGGTTATTTCAGTTATCATTTCAGCCAATTTTTTTTGTGTTAACTGAAATGCACCAATTGGTTTTCCAAACTGAATTCTTTCCTTACTGTAACGCAAAGCACTATCGTAACAATCCATTGCTGCACCAATTGCACCCCATGCAATTCCAAAGCGTGCACTGTTTAAGCAGCCCAATGGGCCTTTTAAGCCTTTTACATTCGGAAAAATATTTTCTTTCGGTACTTTTACATTATCAAAAACCAACTCTCCTGTTGCACTTGCGCGTAAACTCCATTTACCATGGGTTTCAGGAGTGGTAAAACCTTCGTAACCTCGTTCAACAATCATTCCTCTAATTTCTCCGGCTTCGTCTTTTGCCCAAACCACTGCAATATCAGCAAAAGGTGAATTACTAATCCACATTTTTGCACCATTTAATAAATAATGATCGCCTTTATCTTTAATGGTGGTAATCATACCGGATGGATTACTTCCGTGATCGGGTTCTGTTAAACCAAAACAACCCATCATATCTCCACTTGCTAACTTTGGTAAATATTTTTTCTTTTGTTCTTCACTTCCGTATGCATAAATAGGATACATCACCAAAGAACTTTGAACAGAAGCAGTAGAACGTAACCCGCTATCGCCTCTTTCTAACTCTTGCATAATTAATCCATAAGAAATTTGATCTAAACCCGGACCACCATATTCTGCCGGTATATATGGGCCAAAAGCTCCTATTTCTGCTAAACCTTTAATCCATTGCTTAGGAAATTTTGCATTTTGACAAGCGTCTTCCACAATAGGACTCACTTCTTTTTTTACCCAGGCACGCGCTGTTTCTCTAATTAATTTATGCTCATCGCTAAGCAATTCGTCCATTAAATAGTAATCGTGCGGTTGAAAATTATCAGTAGCCATAATTTTTAAGTTTTGGTAAATTTAAGGATAATTGTTGGTTCAATAAACGAAAGATTTTGAGCTTATTTTATCTCTTCAAAATCAATGTATTCCCCATCAGTTGGCATTTCTTTTGGCTTTTTAGCATTTGCATTTTCACCTGGAGTATCCACCGTTACACTTCCTTCCGGTTTTTTTTGATACGACTGAGTGTTTTGGTAAGAATGTGTTTTTTTTGCGCTTATACTTCTAAATGCTTCTATAAGACGAAACACTACCCAAATAATAATTATAGTCCAAATTATATCGCGCATTTTCAATTACAAATATCGGCAATTTTTGTGTTTTTAATTGATATTTAAACAATTTTAGCAAGAGACGCAAAATGAATACATTTCGGCTAATTTTCCATCCAAATTTCCCAACTTTTTTCTGCTTGTAATTGAAGCATACTATATCCATTAATGGTAGTTGCGCCTTTTGCTGCTGCGTATTTTAAAAACAGGGTTTGCTCTGGATTATAAATTAAATCGTAACACAAATGTTGATGGGTAAGAAATGAATAAGGAATGTTAGGAAATTCTTCTGTTTTTGGAAACATGCCTAATGGAGAAGTATTTACAATTAATTTAAAAGCATTCATAACATGCTCGTTCAAATCTTCATAATTAAATTCGTTTGGTTTACTTTTTGGTTTAGTGCTTACAAAAAAAACTTCTACACCAATATGTTTTAATGAATAGGCAACGGCTTTTGAAGCCCCGCCTGTGCCCAATATTAAAGCTTTAGAATGGTGAGGTTCCAGAAATGGTTTAATGCTGGACGAGAAACCAAAGGCATCTGTGTTGTATCCTTTTATTCTCCCCTTTTTAATTTTAATGCAATTAACTGCGCCAATTACTTTTGCTTCCTCACTTAATTCATTTAAATAAGGAATGATTCTTTCCTTATAAGGTAAAGTTACATTACATCCAATTAAATTCTGATTCAGTTTTATTAATTCAGAAAACTCAGTAATTGATTTTAATTCAAAATTTGAATACGCACAATCACTGATTTTTAACTTTCTGAATTTTTCTTCAAAATATTTTTTTGAAAAGGAATGAGAAAGATTGTTTCCTATTAATCCAAAAGCACGCATTATTTTTTAAACTTTCCTTTTAATGCTGCCAATGCCGAAGCCATGTCATTCGGGTCGTATGAAACTTCTTCTTTTTGTTTTGAATTAACTGACGGTTTGCTGCCAATAGATGCCTGTATTCCTTCTCCTTTCATTGATAAAGCAATGCGTTTTCTTTTTTCATCAACTTCCGTTACAGTAACCCAAACTTTTTGTCCTACTTTCACTACTTTATTTGGGTCATCAACAAATGTATCGCTTAACTGAGAAATATGTACCAAACCATCCTGATGAACACCTACATCAACAAAAGCTCCAAAATTAGTTACATTGGTTACTATTCCCGGCAAGCGCATTCCTTCGCGTAAGTCTCTAATTTCATGAACATTTTCATCAAAACTAAATACTTCAAAACCTTTACGTGGGTCGCGCCCCGGTTTTTCCAACTCATTTAAAATATCTTTTAAAGTTGGTAAACCTACCGTTTCAGTTACATAATTTTGCAATTGAATTTTTTTACGCAGTTCTTTATTGTTTATCAAATCATCTATCCCGCAATTTAAATCTGCCGCCATTTTTTCTACAATGTGATAACTCTCTGGGTGTACGGCACTTTTATCTAATGGATGAACACCGTCACGAATTCTTAAAAAGCCTGCACATTGTTCAAAAACTTTTTCACCCATACGCGGCACTTTTAATAATTGTTTACGCGAATTAAATGCACCGTTTTCATTTCTAAATTCAACAATATTTTGTGCTAATGAAGAACCAATACCGGAAACATAAGACAGCAATTGTTTAGATGCGGTATTTAATTCCACACCTACTGCGTTTACACAACTCTCTACCACATCATCTAACTTTTGTTTTAAAAGTGTTTGTTCTACATCGTGTTGATACTGCCCTACTCCAATTGATTTTGGATCTATTTTTACTAACTCCGCTAATGGGTCTGCCAGTCTTCGTCCAATAGAAACGGCGCCACGCACTGTTAAATCGTAATTTGCAAATTCTTCGCGCGCCACTTCAGATGCCGAATATACAGATGCACCAGCCTCACTCACTACAATAACCGGAATTGATTTTGGTAATACATCAATATTTCTAATAAACTGTTCCGTTTCACGTGAAGCAGTTCCATTACCAATTGCAACGGCTTCTAGATTGTGTTTGGCGCACAATGCTAATACTACATTTTCAGCTTCCACTACCTTTCGTTGTGGTTCATGCGGATAAATAACTGTTTCTTCCAATAATTTACCTTGTGCATCTAATGCAACAACTTTACAACCTGTTCTAAATCCGGGGTCAATTGCCAAAATAGATTTTTGCCCCAGCGGAGATGCTAATAATAATTCTCTTAAATTATCAGCAAAAACCTGAATTGCTTTTTCGTCGGCTTGTTGTTTTGCAGTTAATCTAACTTCTGCTTCAATAGAAGGTGATAATAATCGCTTATAGCCATCAGCAATGGCTTCTTTTATTTGTTCTGCGCATTCTCCTCTATTTGTTATAAATTTCTTTTCAATTGCGTGAAGAGCGCTTTCTTCATCAATCACCAAATCTAAAATTAAAATATCTTCCTTTTCACCGCGACGCATGGCTAACATACGGTGACTAGGACAAGCTACCAAAGGCTCTTCCCATTCAAAATAATCTTCAAACTTTTCACCTGCCTCTTCTTTTCCTCTTATAACTCTACTTTTTATAATGGCCGATTTTTTATACATCTCTCGAATAGTATCGCGAATCACTGCATCTTCACTAATTATTTCAGAAATAATATCGCGTGCGCCATGTAATGCATCATCCGGATTTTCTACTTCCTTTTCTTTGTTTACATACTTTAAAGCCTCGTCAAAAACATTTTGATTTTTTTGTTCTAAAATAAATTGAGCTAAGGGTTCTAACCCTTTTTCACGTGCAATCGTTGCTTTCGTTCTACGCTTTGGTTTATAAGGCAAGTATAAGTCTTCTAATTTAGAAAGCGTTTCTGCTTCCAAAATTTTTTCTTTTAATTCCTCAGTCAGTTTCCCCTGTGATTCAATTGATTTTAAAATGCTTTCTTTTCGCGATTCCAATTGTCTTAATCTTTCAATTTCGGTTTTAATGGTTAGAATTTGAACTTCATCTAAACTTCCGGTAGCTTCTTTACGATACCTGGATATAAACGGAACAGTACCTCCTTCATCTAATAATTTAACGGTAGCATTTACTTGCTGCGTACTAATTTTTAAATCGTCTGCAATTTTAAAATACAATTTTACTTCGCTCATAATTTTAACTTGTAAAACAAATTTATAAGAATGGATACAAGTAAAAAGTTTGATTTATTAACAGAAAACAAGAGTAGCAAACAATTTTTGGAAAAGAAAAAACTAATTATCCCGGTAAAACTATTTTCAATTTTTTAAAAAACTCGTTTTCTTCAACTTCTCTTACTTCGCCGGGCTTCATATCTTCAATTTCCAAATCTTCAATGGAAATTCTAATTAATCGCTTGCAATCGTGATAAACAGAGGAAACCATTTTACGAATTTGATGATATTTACCTTCGGTTAAAGTCATTTTTAACCAGGTATTTGGTAAATCTTCCCTATACTCGTGATGGCGGGGAGCTAAATTGTTTGGCTTAGGAACTATTTCTACTTCGCAGGGAGTTGTAGTATAATATTTTCCGCCTTTAATTCTAATAGAAACACCATTACGTAATTTTTCTACCGTTTCGGCACTTACTATTTTTTCTACTTGCACTAAATAAGTTCTTTTATGCGGTACATCCGATTCAAATAACAATTTGGTGACCCGTTTATCGGTAGTTAAAATTAAAAGTCCTTCTGAATTATTATCTAACCGGCCAATAGCATGCGTTCCCTCAGGGAAATTGTAATCTAATTGTCCGAGTAAATTTACATTTGCAGGACTAATAAACTGCGAAACCATTTTATAAGGTTTGTAAATAACAAAGTACTGTTTTACAATTTCCATCAAACAAAGGTAGGGTTTCTAGTTTAATGCAAACAAAAAACACTTGATATATAAAACTAATAAATAAACATTAACTTCTACTGAAATAAAAAAACAATATCTTTACTCAGTTGTTAAAAAAAATATGGGCTATAAATCGCTAGATGAGTGCATAAATGATTTAGAAAAAAACGGACACTTAATTCGAATAAAAGAAGAAGTTGATCCGGATTTGGAAATGGCCACCATTCATTTAAAAGTATTTGAAGCAAAAGGAAAAGCCATTTTATTTGAAAAAGTAAAAGGAAGTAAATATAAAGCAGTAAGTAATTTATTTGGTACTGTTGAACGCAGCAAATTTATATTTAGAGATACTTTTGCGGTGATGCAAGACTTGGTTCAGCTGCGCAATAACCCCATGGCTGCATTAAAAAAACCCTTCAGTTATATTTCTACGGGAATATCTGCATTAAAAGCATTACCAAAAAAATCATCCTTTAATTCAGCCGGTTTTAATGAAGTAAAAATTGAAGATTTACCTTTAATAAAACACTGGCCCATGGATGGCGGTGCTTTTGTAACTTTACCGCAAGTATATAGTGAAGATATTGATAAGCCCGGAGTAATGCAATCTAACCTAGGAATGTATCGCATACAATTGAATGGAAACGATTATGTTTTAAATAAAGAAATTGGTTTACATTATCAGTTACACAGAGGGATTGGAGTACATCAAAGTAAAAGTAACGCAGCAGGAAAACCTTTAAAGGTGAGTATTTTTGTTGGTGGCCCTCCATCGCACACACTTGCGGCCGTTATGCCATTACCGGAAGGAATAAGCGAACTTACTTTTGCAGGCGCTTTAAATGCAAGAAGATTTAGGTATGATTACAAAGATGGCTACTGTATTTCGTTAGATGCTGATTTTGTAATTACCGGAGATGTTTACCCTAATGAAAATAAACCGGAAGGACCCTTTGGAGACCACTTAGGTTATTACAGTTTAAAACACGAATTTCCATTAATGCGTGTGCACAAAGTATACGCAAAGGAAAATGCAATATGGCCTTTTACGGTTGTAGGAAGGCCGCCACAAGAAGATACTGCGTTTGGTGCATTAATACATGAAATTAGCGGTAGCGCTATACCTCACGAGATTCCGGGTGTTAAAGAAGTTCATGCGGTAGATGCTGCCGGAGTTCACCCGTTATTGTTGGCAATAGGAAGCGAGCGATATACCCCATACTTAAAAGAAAAACGTCCCTCAGAACTTTTAACGCAAGCAAATAGAATTTTAGGTACAGGGCAGTTAAGTCTTGCAAAATATTTATTTATTAGCGGTGATGATAAAAAAGAAATGAATTGCCATAACATTCAAGAGTTTTTAATTCATGTATTTGAACGAATAGATTTTAAACGCGATTTGCATTTTTATACTAAAACAAGTATTGATACACTGGATTACAGCGGTGAAAAAATAAATGAAGGAAGTAAATTGGTATTAGCAGCTTACGGTGAAAAAATAAGAGAACTATGTAGAAACTTACCGGATGTTTTAAGCAAAGGGAAGCTTATTTTTCCGGGAGTAATTATGCTGCCTTTTAATACATTTAGTAATTACGTTAATGCTAAAAATGAAATTAAAGCGTTAACAGAAAAATTACATGATTTAGATTCAGTAGCGCAAATAGTATTGCACGATAATTTTAATTTTGGTAAAAATACATTGCAAGATTACTTGTGGTTAACATATACCCGAAGCAACCCATCGCACGATGTTTACGGCGTCGAGGAATTTTACGAAAACAAACACTGGGCTTGCAAAGGCCCTATGATTATTGACGCGCGCATAAAACCACATCACGCACCGGAATTGGTTTTAAACAAAACAGTAGAAGAAAAAGTAAATGCTTTGCTTAAAAAGTATTTTTAATTAATGGTGTTGCCTAAAAAATCAAGTGTTATTAATTCTTCAAGTGTGTAACGCTTTCCGTTTACAAATGCAACAATCCACGCATCTTTTTGTCCCTTTGCGATTACTTTTTGCCTTAGCGCTTCAGCGGATTTAATGGTTGTAAATTGTTGTTGAGTAAATCGTGTAATGCCATCGGGATATCCTGAGGTTTCGGCTGTTCCAAATTCTTTTAAATTAGTGTATTTAAAATTTTGAGGATTTCTGTAAGCTCCAATTTGCACTTTAAACACTAAACCTTCTCTGCAATAATCACCTGCAGTTGAAAGCAATGTTGAGTATACTTCCGGGATATTTAACGACTTCCCTTTTATGGGATTAAAATTCGGCAAAGGCATTCCTGAGCAAGGTGTTACTTGTGGTGTTTCGGTTACTGTAACTGTAACAACTTCTGTAGTTGGTGTTGGGGTGGCGGTAGGTGTTTCTGCAACGGTTGGTGTTGGCGCGGTAGTAGTAGTTGCAACAGCAGGTTTATCAGTATATAAATAAAAATCTTTTTTTACCTCCATGTATTTATCAAGCTTTTCAATATCTAAATCTTCTGTTAAAGATTCGAAGCCGGGAGCTACCACTTTAATTCTGTATGATGAACCAGGGCTAATAGCCAATAAATATTTTCCGGTAATATTATTCGAAAAATAAGGCCCAATTAACTTCTCTTCCTTGTTTTTAGTAACTTCTAATGTGGCTTCAATTGGTTTATCATTTCCAAAAACTGTACCTTTTAATAAAGCCAAAATTGGTTTTTCGCCGGCAAATCCGGGTTTAACAATGTAAATATCTTGATCGCCTTTTCCACCGGGCCTATTACTACTAAAATATCCTCTGTCTCCTCTTGAATTAATTACATAATACCTATCATCATCGGTAGTATTTAATGGCATTCCCATGTTTTTTGTTTCTGTCCAATCATTTTCTTTATAAACATTATAAAAAATATCATAGCCACCAATGCTATTATGGCCCTTAGAACTAAAAAATAAAGTTATTCCATCAGGGTGTATAAAAGGGTCGTCATCATCTAACTCGGTATTAATTTTAGAACCTAAATTAATTGCCGGCCCCCACTCGTTATTAATTTTTACACTGGCCCAAATATCTCTGCCTCCTTTTCCACCCGGCCGTTCACTCGCAAAATAAAGCACTTGCCCATCCGCAGAAATAGAACAACTTCCTTCCCAATGCTCCGAATTTATTTCTTGGTTTAAAGGCTCAGGAGTAGAAAAAGTTGTTCCGTTTAAAACACTCATGTAAATATCTCCCGAGTTCTTATCATCGCTTTTATACAAAAACAAATATTTACCATCAGGTGAAATAGAAATAGCGGCTTCGTGTCCTTTTGTGTTTATTCCTTCTATGCTAATTGGTGCAGACCAAGTTGAATCCGGGTTCATAAAAGTAATAAATACATCTTGTGTGTAGGCGCCTTCTTTTTCATCCGGTAGCAATTGTTCATTCATTAACCCTCCGGTACTGTTTTTTCCTTGATAAGTATAAACCATAAACGATTCATCGGTTGTAATTGCCGGCACACCTTCCACAAACTCTGTATTTACTGGGCTACCTATGTTGTTAACGCCAGCTAAGGATGCTGACTCTTTCAAAATTAATCCGGCTCTGCAATTTTTAATATAACCTGTTGCATTTTCATTTAACTCCTTTTCATACTTTGTAGCATTTTTACTATTCATTTTATACTCTTCAAATTCCTTTATCGCTTCTTCAAACTTATAATTTAAATGGTATGCGCGTCCTAAATAAAAAGGAATGTCTTCAGATTTCACACTTTCTTTTAATTCCGTAAAAACTTCAATTGCCCTGTCCTTTTTCTCGGGAAAATTTATACAACAAATCCCCAATCTGAATTTAAAATCAACATCTTTAGGATATTTAGCATTTAGCTTATCATAAATAAAATATGCTTTGTCATAATCCTTATTTTCATAATACAATTGAGCCTCTTCAATCATATCATTTTTACTTTGCGATAATGCAGTAAAAGAGCAAAATATCACAAATAAGAGCGTTAATTTATTTTTCACATTCATGGTCATAATTCTTAAAGAATTTAACTTTAAATATTTGAAAATAAGTCTTTAGTTTTCAGTGCTTTAAAAAAAAGATATTAAGAACTGCTTTTTAATAACCATAATTTGTGGTTATGTGTTAATTTTCGCTTATTTTAGAGTTTCCGAATGAATACACAACTTACAGATAATCAGCAACTTTGGATAACAATTGCAGTAATTTTATTTTACGTGTGTTTTTTTGCATCCATCGGATATTTTCTTTTTAAAGAAAAAAAGGAAATAATGAATGTAAATAAAACAGAACCCTTTCTTCATATTAATTTAATTAGGTATACTCTACTTTTTGGAGCTTTTGTTTTACCAATTGCAGGTTGGCTGCGTTTATTAATAAATCCAACTTTATATGCTTACGATTTAATTATACTTTCAGTTAATGGAGGATTAACGCTGTTACTATTTATCTACACCTATATCCAAAAAACTAAATTAAATATTATTAAATATTTAATTTTTATTAATTACACCTTAATTTGTTTTGGCTTAATTGCCTGCCTTTATCTTACACACTTGCATTGGTTTTATGCAATTGGTTTTATTATTTTTCTTTCTCTTTGCACTTCCTTTATTAACGCTATTAAAAGCTTTTTGTTTTTTGGATTGTTAATTACCGCTGCCAATTTTACAATTGCATATACCATTTATCAGCCACAGTTAAACCCCGGATTGTACTTATTTGCGGTAGCTTTTGTTTTATTTATCTCCTTAATTTTATTCATAAAAAACAATCAACGAATTTCTTTTTCTGAAACTATTTTAAATTCAACCAAAGCACTTGTTATAGTATCTAACGGAAAAGGTGAAATTGTATTTGTAAATAATACTTTTAAAGAAACCCTTGGTTATACTGATCAAGAAGTGCTTGGCGAAGGTTGGTGGAAAATTAGAAACTTAATAGAGGGTGAAAAAAACCTGCGAGAAAAACTAAAGCGAGGTATTGTAGCAAAAACATCGTTGGTTTTACTAGAAACTAAAAACAAAAGAAGATTTTGGATCCAATGGGAAAACAATCGTTTACCCGATGGTACAACTGTAGCTATAGGTGCTGATGTTACTGAAAAACAAGAAAAAGAAAGAGAGTTTAAACATATTGTAGAAAATGCCAAAGACATTATTTACACCACTGATAACAATGGAAAATTCACCTATGTAAATGAAATTGCATTAAAAGCAACGGGTTACAGTAAAATTGATTTTTCTAAATTAGATTTTAAAGAGTTAATACATCCGAATCATCTTCAAAGGGTATTAGAGCATAACGTTGCTGAATTAAAGAAAAATAATTTTGAGACGTATATAGAGTTTCCTGTAATAAAGAAAGACGGTTCTGAATTATGGCTAGGCCAACAAATTATTTTTAAAATAGACCCTATTACTAAAAAACTGGCAGGAGCGCAAGCTATTTGCAGAGATATTACCGAAAGGGTTCAGGCAGAAAATCAGTTAAATAAATATTACGAAGATTTAAAAAGTAACTACGAATTAAAACAAGCAATATTAAGTGCGCGCACCTTAGAATCATTATCAGATACTGTATTAACGAGCTTAATTAAAATTGCTACCCACACTCAATTCATCACTTTAAATTTAATTGAAGCAGATACAACTTTAAATATTTTTTACATTGATGTGTTTGGAAAAAAAGTAAAGCACACCAGCCAGCCGATAAACAATAGCATAAAAGAAGGAATAAAAAAATTCACCAAATCAACATATCATCATTTTGAAAGTAAAGAAGATGTTTTATCGCTTTACATGTTAGATCAACCAAAACTTGCAAAAAGTGCATTGGTGCACGAGTTTAAAGACGGCGAACAAATTATTGGGTTTATGTGTTTGTATACCGATTTTCATTTTGATTTTTCTACAAGCGATACCCATTTTATAAGTGACGTATGTAATTATATAAAAACGTACATCATTGAGTTTGAAAAAAACAAAATCATTGAAAGAAAAAACAAACAGATTGAAGCCTACTCTAAGCAATTAGAAGTATCTAATGAAAATCTTGAAACACGTAATCGCTTTCAAAAAATTGTAATTCAAGCTAACTCGTTTGATGAACTAAACAATACCATTTTAAAAGATGTTATTAAAGAAAGCCATAGTGCCAAGGCTTATACTTTCAATTATCTTAATATTGAAAAAAAGGAATTAGAATCATATATCATCCATCGCAACAATACCTTCACCTTCCAGAATAAAATACAATTAAGTAATGAAAAAATTGATTTTTTACTGAATTTAAGAAATGGTATTTTAAATGATTGGAAAGAAGAAGACCGAGATCATTTTTTAAATCTACAAGCACTACAACAGCCGGTAGCTAACATTAAATGTATAATAATTGCAAACATTAAACCCAAATTGGTTAACAGCGGTTTTGTTGCAGTGTATTCACAAAAACAAAATGTATACTCTAATTATGAGTTAAGTACCATAGAAGAAATTGCGAATGTATTACAAATAGCATTAAACCAATTTGAAAACAAGCAATTAATTGATCAAAAAAATATTGAAATTGAAAAGCAAAACAAAAATCTTGCGATTTTAAATGAAGCGCAAAATAAACTAATTAATAACTTATTGGTAGAAGAGGTTTTTAATGATTTGCTGCACCTGTTGTTTAATAAGTTAAGCAACATTGAAAGAGCTTCCGTTTTAAAATATGATTTTGATAAACAAATTGGATTATTACATTACATAAGCAAAAAGAAAAAGGAAATGCGATTTAGAGATTTACCTTTTTCTCAGCTATTTATTTTAAATGCTTTTATGGAAAAGGGTATTTATGATGTAGCCGATTTTGATTTAAAACCTGATTTAAATGAAGATGAAAAAGATTGGTACTATCAAGGTATACGCTCCGGATATGCAATTCCAATTTATATCAACAATAGAATTTACGCTTCCATAAATTTATTTTCAACAGAGCCCGGAAATTTTAACGATATAAAAACAACTATCAATCAAATTGTTTCTTCAACTCAATTAATTATTGATCAATTAATCAATAAAAATATTATTTCCGAAAAAAATAAGAAAATTTCAGATAATATCAATTACGCGAAAAGAATTCAAGATGCATTTTTACCGAACGAAGATTCACTTAAAAAAGTATTTTCTAAATCGTATGCCATATTATTGCAACGTGATGCTTTAGGAGGCGATTTTTATTGGGTTAAGGAATCTAATCATTTATCACTATTAGCAGTTGGTGATTGTACCGGACATGGTGTTTCCGGCGCATTACTATCTATTTTAGCTACAAGTTATTTAAATACCATTATTGATAAATGGCAGAATTATAATCCGGGAGTTATTTTAGATTTTTTAAGTAACAGTATTTACAATTCCTTCCATCAAAAAAATACCGACGACGATGTGAATGATGGATTAGACATTTCGTTAATTGCTTACAACAAAAAAGAAAAAACCTTACTTTTTGCTGGCGCTATGCAAACTATGTATATTGTTAGAAACAATGAAATACTTGAGTTTAAAGGAACCAGAAAACCAATTGGAATAGAAAATAAAAACCTAAAAGCTAGTTACGATACCATTGAAATACCTTTAGAAATTGGCGACAAAGTATACATGCTTTCTGATGGCGCTATTGATCAGTTTAGTTCGGTAACTGAAAAACGATTAGGAAACAAACGATTAAAAGAAATTCTATTAAGCTGTAGCACCCATCCGTTTAAAGACAGAAAGAGACAGATTTTATCGAAGCTAAATGATTGGCGAACAAACGCAAATCAAACAGATGATATTTGTATTGTTTCTATTGAGGTTGACTAAGCTTTTATCTTTTTTACTTTTACTAACAAAAGCATTAGCCCGGTTATTAAAGCATTTAAAATTATTAATTCCATTCCAATTTGATAATCGCCAAATATTGATTTTGAATTAGAGCTTATTAAATAACAAAGAATGGGTCCGGCTACACAAATTATGGGAACCCACTTATCGGTTAAACTAATTTTAGTAAATAAACCAATTGTAAACAGCGCCAGTAAAGGGCCGTAAGTATATCCTGCTACCATTAAAATAGTATCAACCAATGCTCCGGTATTAAACTCTTTAAAAAATAAAATAATAATCCAAAGCAAAAAAGTAAATCCAATATGAATTACATTTCTAAACTTTTTCTTCTTCGCTTCATCCAATCGTTGGTTGGTATCTAATCCTAAAACATCTATGTAGGTAGATGTAGTAAGTGTAGTTAATACACTATCAGCACTGCTAAATGTGGCAGCGGTTAAACCTATAATAAAAACCATTCCGGAAAACACCCCTAAATGATTTAAAGCTAAATTTGGAAACACCTGATCGGTTATTATTTTCCCGGTTTCAGGATTTACTGGTAGTGGAATTCCGGATGAGTTGTAAAACGCAAACAGTAATACTCCTAACGAAAGAAAAAACACGTTTACAACCACCATAATTAAACTAAACCAAAAAATATTTTTTTGCGCTTCCCCTAATGATTTACAACTTAGGTTTTTTTGCATCATGTTTTGATCAAGCCCTGTCATTGCCACCGCGGTAAATATTCCACCAATAAAATCTTTAAAAAAGAAATTAGATTTATTAAAATCAAAGAAAAAAGTATTTGAATAATCAGAATTTACAACAAGTTTGGCCGCATCGGAATAAGAAATATTCATTTTACTTACAATGGCTACAATTGAAAGTACAACACCCAATACTAAAAAAACACTTTGTAAGGTATCAGTATAAACCAAGGTTTTTATTCCACCTCTATAGGTATACAATAACATTAAAATTAAAATTAGAGAAACACTTAAGGCAAATGGAACAGAGTTATTAAACAATCTGTCGAACACAAAAAACTGAATTACACCTGCGGCCAAATACAATCTTCCGGCGGCTCCTAACAATCTGGATACAATAAACAATAAACTGCCCGTTTTTTGGGTTATCTTACCAAAACGTTGTAATAAATACTCGTAAATGGAAGTTAAATTTAAGCGGTAATATAAAGGAAGTAAAATATGTGAGATTACGAAATAACCTACAAAATAACCCAATACAATTTGCAGATAAGAGAACTGAGCCGTGCCAACTTTTCCGGGAACAGAAATGTATGTAACTCCACTTAAAGAATCGCCAATCATTCCTATGGCTACCAATATCCATGGCGAAGATTTATTCCCTAAAAAATAAGAACTGGCGGTACTTTTTCGCGATGTTACATAACCCAACAAAAGCAAGGCCAGAAAATAACAAATAATAAATAAAACTATTACCCCTGGAGAAATCATTGTATCAAATTTGCTTATTTAAAACCCGAATCAAACACCTTTCACTTTTATTTCTAAACATCGTTTTTTGAATAAGTTTTTATAAACAAGAGCCCTACTAACAAAGGCTTTTTTGTAACTTACAGTGTTAAATAATTAATGGAATTTAGCTCTAAAATATTAGAACAAGCTGTAGAAGCCTTTGCCGGATTACCCGGAGTAGGAAAAAAAACCGCGTTAAGACACGTGTTGCATTTAATTAAACAAGGCCCAAAAGAAATGGACGCTTTTATGCATGCCATTAATCAACTAAAAAACAATTTAAAATTTTGTATTAAGTGCCATAATATCAGCGAAACCGAAATTTGCACCATATGCAGTAATTCAAAGCGCGACAGTACCACCATTTGTTTAGTTCAAGATTTTAGAGATATTTTAGCAATTGAAAGCACTGGGCAATATAAAGGGGTTTATCATGTTTTAGGTGGCTTAATCTCTCCATTAGATGGTATTGGTCCAAATGAGTTAAACATAAATGGTTTAGTAGAAAAAGTTGCAGCAGGAGGAATTAAAGAAATTATCTTGGCATTAAACGCAACCATGGAAGGTGAAACAACTTCATTTTTTATTTTTAGAAAACTTGCGCCGTTTAATGTAGAGCTTAGCGCAATTGCTCGCGGCTTAGCAGTTGGTGATGAATTAGAATATGCCGATGAAATAACGCTTGCTCGTTCTATTGCAAACAGAGTTCCTTTTCAAACTGCGTTAAAAAAGTAGTGATTTTTATCGGAGTATTTTTCGAACAAATGCTACAGTAAAATAACTCATTAAAAACACCCCCGTAAATCCTTCCAGTGTTGCAATTAATTTTAAAATACCATAAGGGAAATAATCTCCATAGCCAATTGTAAGAAATGTAATTGCGCTATAATAAATGCAATTCCAAAACTCTTGTAATCTGTTTAAATTGCTAGGCAAAGTACTTTCAACTGAACCTATGGTATGAAAATAAGTAGTTGTGACATAAAAAATAATTCCGAAAACAAAAATTGTTAAGATAGCATTTAAAAGTACACGTGATGGGGCAGTTGCATACCTACCAACAAAATCAAAAACATATTTTTGAAAATAATATTTTGGATAAGCAAATAAAGCTTGAAGAGCGTTCCCTTTTTTTTCTTCATTTAAATTGGCTAAAGCCTCGCATCTTTTAAATTCAATATATGCTAAATCTTCGTCCTCGTACTGACCATTAACTCTAAAATTTTCTTTTAATACCCTAAACTGTTCTGCTTTCTGTAAAAAAGTAGATGTTTCTTGATTGTAAATTATATCTTTTACTTCGTTTTCTCTCCAATTAATAAACAAGCGACCTAAAATTCTTGTGTTAATTAAATTCAGCTCTTTAATTATTACAGTTTCATTTTCCGGTACAATATCAATTATATCTCTTATCACCGAATTATTTAAGTTTAATACTTTGCAATTAGCAAATCTAAAATCAACAAAACTATTAAAGGAACAAGAATTAAATGAAATATGATTTGCATTTGCTTGATTGTATGAAAGCAACCCAATGCCAAAATCAACATCATCAAAATTAATTTCGCTTTTTGAAAAATCTGAAAGATTAAAGTTTTTATTTCCTTTCCCAAAAACAGAGCCCCTAAAATTTACTTTTCCGTTTCCAAATTCAGCACCCTCAAAAGAAACATCACCATCATTAAAATCTATACGCTTAAAATCTACTCTACCTCCACCAAATTCAACATTCTTAAAATCTTTTTTTCCTATTCCAAAACTTGCCTTTTCAAATGAAATATTTCCTTCTGAAAATTTTGCAAACTTAAAATCAATATTTCCTGCACCATATATTGTATTTTTAAAATCAACGTTGCCGTTACTAAATCTTGCATCTGCAAAAATTAAATTTCCATTTCCAAAATTTGTTCCTGAAAAAGTTATATCTCCATCACCAAAAATAACAGATTGAAAATTATTAGTACCGCTACCAAATCTGGTGCTTTTAAATTGAACGGAACCATGACCAAAATCAGCGTAAATAAAATTATTAAAACCATTGCCAAAAACGCAATTATTAAACTGAGTTTTTGTTCCTTCAAATTTTGCATAACTAAAATCTGATACCGAATAGCAATCAAAAAATGTACGGTGTGCCCTAAAGTTTTTTAAAGCAACGTACTCGTGTTCTTTTAACCCTCGCTTATAACGATATTCGGAAAGTGAGAAATTAAAAACATATGCATCCTCTAAAATAAAATCTAATCCATTATCAATTCGATTATACAACTCATCTGCATCAATAACTTTTAATTTAACAATATTTACTTTATTGTTTCTATCATCAAAGAATTCAATATTCACATATTTAGATTCGCTATTAGAATCTTCTATGTTAACATTGTACTTTAATGAGGGACTTTCGTGTAATTGACTTTCGAGCATAGTTGCACAACTATAATGGAAGTGAATATAAGAAAATTGTACTCACTTAATATTTTGATTCTCTTGAAAACAAAAAAGTCTCAAAACTAATTTGAGACTTTTTGCGGTCCGGACGGGACTCGAACCCGCGACCTCCGCCGTGACAGGGCGGCATTCTAACCAGCTGAACTACCGGACCAATTTCTTCAATTGGGATTGCAAATGTATAGATTTTATATAAATCGACAAAATTTTAACTCGCTTTTATGGCCTATTTTGTATAAAACTCTTTCATAGGTTCAAAATAATGCTGTTTCCAACCTTCTTTATACTTTTTTCCATCACCTTTTTGTAAACCATAATGAAATAAATCCAGTTTCGTTTTACCTGCCGTTTCCGTTAAAGTAATCTCTAAAATTGAATCAGGCCAATTCTTATTAAACTCCACAGTACGCCAATTTTGTTTAATAAACTTGTCTTTAATTAACTCCAAGTTTTTCCCACTTATATAACCATCCCAAGCGGTAAATAAGGCATTCTTTTTATTACTAATATTCGCCTCACCTCCGGTAAACAATGTATGCCCTTTACTGTTTAACCATGCCTTATAAATTTCACTTGCTTTTACAGGAATTGTAATTGATAATTTTATTTCTTCCATATTGCTAAAATAAAAAATCCCGGAAATTTTCCGGGATTTAATTTAATTGTTTATTTAGTGTCCTCCACCGTCAACTTCGCCTTCTTCTAAAGGAACTGTTTGAGGAACAAAATCTGTACTCTTACCAGGCTTACTGTAATCATACGACCAACGGTGAACTACAGGCAATGCTCCAGGCCAGTTACCATGAATATTTGCCATTGGTGTAGTCCATTCTAAAGTGGTTGAATTCCAAGGGTTTTGAGGAGCTTTTTCTCCGCGGAAAATGCTGTAGAAAAAGTTAAACAAGAAAATACCTTGTGCCAATGCTCCTAAAATTGCAGATATTGTACAAATTTCATTAATATCTACTAGGTTATCAAACATTGGGAAATTACTGTTTGTATAATAACGACGTGGTACACCAGCCATTCCTAAAAAGTGTTGAGGGAAGAATGTTCCATAAGCACAAACTAAAGTAAACCAAAAATGCACGAATCCTAATTTTTTATTCATCATTCGTAAAAACAATTTTGGAAACCAATGGTAAACACCTGCAAACATTCCAAAAATGGCACTTAAGCCCATTACAATATGGAAGTGAGCAACAACGAAATAAGTATCATGTACGTTAATATCTAATGTTGAATCGGCAAGAATAATACCGGTTACACCACCTGTAATAAACGATGAAACCAATCCTATTGAAAACAACATAGCAGGAGTAAATTGTACGTTACCTTTCCAAAGAGTGGTTATGTAGTTAAATGCTTTAACCGCAGAAGGAATTGCAATTAATAAGGTTGTGAATACGAATACCGATCCTAAGAATGGATTCATACCTGTCATGTACATATGATGACCCCAAACAATAAATGATAAGAATCCAATTGCTAACATTGAACCAATCATTGCTCGATAACCGAAAATTGGCTTACGTGAATTTGTTGCAATAATTTCAGATGTAATACCTAAAGCAGGTAATAATACGATATATACCTCAGGATGACCTAAGAACCAGAATAAATGCTCAAATAAAATTGGACTACCCCCAATGTTATCTAAAGGACGACCTCCAATATAAATATCAGATAAATAGAAAGAAGTACCAAAACCTCTATCCATAATTAATAATAACACACATGATACAAGAACCGGGAAAGATAACACTCCTAAAATTGCGGTAATTAAAAACGCCCAAACAGTAAGAGGCATACGCGTCATTTTCATTCCCTTAGTTCTAAGGTTAATGATGGTGATGATATAATTTAAACTACCTAATAAAGAAGAAACAACGAAAATTGTCATTGAAATTAACCAAAGAGTCATCCCTAACTTAGAACCCGGCATTGCCTCAGGTACTGCAGATAATGGAGGGTAAATTGTCCATCCACCCGAAGCAGGTCCGTCATCAATAAATAAAGATGATAACATAATTACACTTGAAAGGAAAAAGAACCAATAAGATAACATGTTCAAAAAACCTGAAGCCATATCACGAGCTCCAATTTGATAAGGAATCAATAAGTTACTAAACGTTCCACTTAATCCACCGGTTAGTACAAAGAACACCATAATTGTTCCGTGTATTGTAACCAAAGCTAAATACATATTAGGATCTAAAATTCCGTCTTTTGCCCATTTATCCCCTAATAAAGCATTTACAAAAGCGAACTTTTCACCTGGCCAGGCCAATTGCATACGGAAAATAACAGACATCGTCATAGCTATAACCGCCATAACAACAGCAGTAATCAAAAACTGGCGTGAGATCATCTTGTGATCCATGCTGAAAATATATTTGCTTACAAAACTTTCCTCATGATCATCATGATGATGAACATGGTCGTGATGTACCATATGTTCATGTTCTGTTTGAGTGTGTGTATGAGTAGCCATATTTATTTATTTAAATTTTTACTAATTATTTTTGTGCAACAGTTTTAAAGGTTTTTTGTTTTGCAATCCAATTATTGTAATCTGCTTCGCTTTCAACAATAATTGTCATTGCCATTGCGTAATGAGATGAACCACAAATTTTATTACACAACAATGTATAATCAAATTCAACGGGTTCTTCTCCGTTAATTTTTCTTTGTGCGTTAATTCCGGCCATTAATTGTTTTACATAAGGATCATTTCGCATTTCTGCAGTAGTTTTAATTGGTTTGAATTTAAAAAACGTAACCATACCAGGAACACAATTCATTTGTGCTCTAAAATGCGGCATATAAGCACTGTGAATTACATCTCTTGAACGCATTTCAAATACAATTTCTTTATTAACAGGAATATGAAATTCATTTTTTACCAAAATATCATCACTTCCTAATACATCAGCAGTATCCATACCTACAGAATTACTTCCCGAAATTTGACGAAAATCTGTTGTTCCTAATTTGCCATCTTTTCCTGCATAACGGGCAGTCCAATCAAATTGCTTCGCATACAATTCAACTAATACTTTATTTGGATCTTCAGAAACAGAAGTAATTTCGTTCCAATATTTTAATCCGAAAATAATAATAAAAGCCAATGCAGATGCCGGAATAATTGTCCAAGCCATTTCTAATTTGTTGTTATGAGGAAAGTAAACTGCTTTTGCTTTTGCGTGGCCACGATATTTATAAGCGAACCAAAATAAAAAGAAATTAGTTACTAAAAAGATAAATGTAACTAAGTAAATATTTGCATCCCATAATAAATCTATTTTTAAACCATGCTCTGAAGCAGCTGCCGGTAATGATCTATCGTTCCATCTTGCAACTTGCCAAAAGAAAAATGCAAAAAACAACACCATAAACACAAGCATCGCTTTACCCATTCTATCATTATCAGAATCGGTTAATTCCCACTCTTTGGTTTTCTTTAAGCCTCTGCTTAACTCAATTATTCTTAATAATTGATGGCCGGCTATTATTAACAAAACGATGGCTAAAAGGACTAATAGTTTCATTGCTTTAAATTTTAATTTCTAAATATTTTGTTTTTCAAATTCTGATTTAAATTAGGTTGAATGATGTAAGCTTTCGTCTAAGAATGGATGATTTTTCACCATTAATGGAGCTTTTGAAAGCGCATTCATTACAACATAAATAAATAAGCCAAGGAAGAAAAAGAAAGTTCCGAATTCCATCCAACTTAATCCTGTCCAAGCGTGCCCAACTGTACCCGGCATAACTATCATTATTAAATCTAAATAATGACCAATGAAAATAATGGTACCAACAAACATTAAGAAAAAGAAATTGCGTTTGCAATCGCGGCTCATTAACATAATCATTGGGAATGCAAAGTTTACAAATAAAACAGTCCACATTAACGTTTTGTAACTCTCCCAACGTGTTTGGAAATAAATAACTTCTTCAGGAATATCTGAATACCAAATCAACATGAATTGAGAGAAATATAAGTAAGTCCATAAGAAAGAAATTGCAAACATCCATTTACCCATGTCGTGAATAGTGCTTTCAGTTACCGACTCTAAATAACCTAATTTCTTTAACCAAATAATAAAAACAGTAATTGCTACTAACGCGCTAATCCACATTCCCGAGAAGATATACCAGCCAAATAAAGTAGAGAACCAGTGTGTGTCAATACTCATTAACCAATCCCAAGAAGCAGTTGAAGATGTTACAGCAAATAAAACCATAAACCATGCACCCAACTTCACATTTTTCCAATGATAACTGTTGTTTACATCTATCTCCAATTTATCAGCTTCTAGAGAGTTTTTACGTAATTTAAACGTAAACCATAACCAACCAATCATGTATAATATTGTTCTTATCCACCAAAACGTTCCGAAGTAACCACTTTTTGCTGCAATTACAGCATCGTAATTCGGACTTGTTGGATCGCTAATTCCAGGAGCCATCCAATGATAAATATGGTGCATATGGAATTGCCCTAAAAGGAATAAAAGCATCATAAAACTTAAACCCCAAGGTAAATACATGGCAACCGATTCAATAACACGTTTAATTGTGGTAGCCCACCCTGCTTCTGCCGCATACTGTAATCCTAAGAAAAACGCAGCTGCTAAAGCTAAAGCCATAAAGAAAAAAGAGCCTGCAAATACATTAGACCATGCACGTGTTCCTGCATGATAATGTTCAGCTTCATTTCCTTTATCCATTGCAAACATTGCAACGATGGAAATTAAACCTATACCCATTAGTATGAACGAAGCTAACTTAGCTTTAGATGGTATGGTGAATTTTAAATTTTCTGTACTCATAATATTGTCTTTTCTATAAGTTAATTTTAATGTGTTGCGCTAGTTGTTGCAGCCGGTGCAGCAGAAGGTGTTGCAACTGCAGTTGTGGTTGCAGCAGCCGTTGAATCAGCACCCGGTAGATTTTTACCCTGTAATTTTTGTACGTAAAACACAAGCTTCCAACGCTCTTCAGCAGTTAGCTGACTTGCATGCGACCCCATAGAACCTTTACCATATGTTATTGAATGGAATATTTTTCCTTCCGGTAAATTTTTTAATGCGCCATCATATGCAGGAGGAGGTCCTGGTAATTTAGCTGCCACTTTTCCGTCACCGGCACCAGCAGCACCATGACAATGAACACAAAATTTTCCGTATAAAACTTCACCATCTTTTTCGTGTAATTCACGATCTGCAATAGCCAAAGGATTTTTTAATTGTAATCCTGCCGTTTCATATCCTTCTGGTGTATTTTCATAAGTATACGGTTTGTATCCACGTGCAACAGTACCTTTAACAGGTAACATTGCGTTGTTAGAAGTGTCTCCATCAATTGTATGTGTACTGTAATATTCCAAAGATGGAGAGCGGTACATGTCTGGCATAAATTCTACACCCGGACTGTTTTGATCTTTTTTACCGCAAGAACTCAAGCCTGCAAGTAAAATAAAAGCAAAACCACCTGCTATAATAAATTTAATATTTTTATAATTCATAATCATTAATGATTTAATATTGTGGTTCAATGTGTAAGGTTCCTTTGTAGTTTACTTCTTCTACTCCATTTTCTCTTAATATAGATTCTGCTTTTTTAGCTTGCTCATCATTTAATTCTAAGTAAACTAAAAATTTATCATCGGTAGTTCTTGGATCAGGATTTTTTGCCTTTGCGCCCGGTACCAACCAACAACGTAATAAATACGTTAATGCCATTCCGTGAGCAGCACAAAATACAGTTGCTTCAAATGTAATTGGGATGAATGCCGGAACGTTCATGTAATATGTCCAGTTTGGCTTACCTCCAATATCATTAGGCCAATCGCTTACCATCATGTACCACATCATTAATGTTGCTAAAGACGTTCCGGTAATTCCGTAAATGAAAGCACAAATTGCCATTCGCGTACGAGGTAATCCAATTACTCCATCAATACCATGTACAGGCATTGGTGAAAATACATCCTTAATACGGATACCGGCGCTTCTTAATTTTTTGCAAGCTTCCAGCATTGGCACCTCATCGCCAAAAACTCCGTGTATAATTTGTTTAGTTGCCATATCTTTTATCTATTCTTAAATATTATTAATGTGCTGCTGCACCATGTGAATGTTTAGCAGCATCTAATTTTTGTTGTTGACCTGAAGATTTCAAAATTGTTTTTAATTCTGCCTGAGCAATTACAGGGAAATAACGAGAGAACAACAAGAATAAAGTTCCGAACATACCAATGGTACCAACAAATATTCCGATATCAATAAATGAAGGAGTATAAGTGTTCCAGGTTGAAGGCAAGAATGTACGACATAATGTAGGAACGATGATTACGAAACGCTCGAACCACATACCAATATTTACAACAATTGATAAAATAAATGTTGCTAAAATTGAAGTACGAATCTTTTTAAACCAGAACAATTGCGGAGACAATACGTTACAAGACATCATAATCCAGTAACTCCAAGCTAAAGGTCCGGTAGCACGATTTAAGAATGCGTATTGTTCCCATTCTACACCACTATACCAAGCAACAAATAATTCTGTTAAATAAGCAACACCAACAATTGAACCTGTAACAATAATTACAATGTTCATGTATTCAATATGCTTAATGGTTAAATAATGTTCTAATTTGTATATTTTTCTAACTACCAACATTAAGGTTAATACCATTGCGAAACCAGAGAATACTGCACCTGATACGAAATAAGGAGGGAAGATGGTAGTGTGCCAACCCGGTACAATGGATGTAGCGAAGTCGAAGGATACTATGGAGTGAACCGAGAAAACTAATGGAGTTGATAAACCTGCAAGTACTAAAGAAACTTCTTCGAAACGGCTCCAGTGACGTGCACTTCCACCCCAACCAAAAGAAAGTAAACCATACATTTTCTTTTGCCAAGGCTTAATTACTCTATCGCGAATCATTGCAAAGTCTGGAATTAAACCAATGTACCAGAATACAATTGAAACTGTTGCGTAAGTAGATACCGCAAAAACGTCCCATAATAATGGTGAGTTAAAGTTAGGCCATAAGCTACCAAATTGATTTGGTAAAGGGAATAACATATAATCTAACCAAGGGCGACCAGTGTGTAAGGTTACGAAAATAGCGGCACAAAGTACAGCAAAGATGGTCATAGCCTCTGCAGAACGGTTAATTGCCATACGCCACTTCTGACGGAACAATAACAATACTGCTGAAATTAAAGTACCGGCGTGACCAATACCAATCCACCAAACGAAGTTGGTGATGTCCCAAGCCCAGTCAACACCATTGTTACTTCCCCAAGCACCAATACCTACGCCAATAGTGTAAGCCAAGCTGCCTATTCCCCAAAGGAAAGCCAATCCGCATAAGGTTATTAATGTGTACCAACCTTTTGCAGCCTTGCCCTCAATTGGCGCAATAATATCGTCAGAGATTTGTCGGTAAGATTTATTACCGATTATCAATGGTTGCCTAATTTCTGATTCTGCGTGCATATTATTTTATAATAAGTATTTCTAATTAATTAATTACGAGTGTTTTTCTTCTTTGTGATCTTCGTGTTTTTCTGCACCGTGCCCGCCATGTTCGCCATGTCCGGATGCTGCATTAATTTCTTCGTTATAATAAGTTACACGCTCATCTACATTTCTTACTTTCAATAAATAAGAAACAGTAGGTTTAACGCCTAATTCTTCTAATAAGAAATAATTTTTGTCGTCAGAACGCCACTTAGATACTTCTGATTTTTCATCATTCACATCTCCAAAAATAATTGCGTTTGTAGGACAAGCTTGTTGACATGCAGTTTTAATAGATCCGTCTTGCAAAGGCATTCCTGCTTTTTTAGCAGCTAATTTTCCAGCTTGTAAACGTTGTTGACACATAGAGCATTTTTCCATTACACCACGTGAACGAACAACTACATCTGGGTTTAATACCATTCGACCTAATTCTTGTTGTGCCGGATTTACATCTGCAAAATCAGTATTTTCGTTATAATTAAACCAGTTAAAACGACGTACTTTAAACGGACAGTTGTTAGCGCAATAACGTGTTCCAATACAACGGTTATAGGTCATCATATTTAATCCTTCTGAACTATGGCTGGTTGCTAAAACCGGACAAACTGTTTCACAAGGAGCATGATTACAATGTTGGCACATCATTGGTTGGAAAGTAACGGTTGGGTTAGCCGATGGGTTTTCCATATCGATGTACATTTTCTTGGTTTGCATTAAACCGCTTGCATTTGCAGAATGTTTTGTAACATCTGAACTGTAATAGCGATCTATTCGTAACCAAGCCATATCACGTGTTTTAGCAACTTCTTCCTTACCTACAACTGCAACGTTGTTTTCAGAAGTACATGCTACTACACAAGCAGAACAACCAATACATGAAGTCATGTCGATTGTTAATCCCCACTTATGATTTAAACGCTCATGTTCATTCCATAAATCAATTTCATTTACATGCTTCTTTCCACCACCGTGAACTGGAAGTAATGAAGTGGGATTGTAATATTCTTTGTCTTTTGACTTATATTCAGCTAATGATGTTTCGCGCAATAAATATTCTTCGCGACCCATAATTGTATGTTGAATTTGTGTTGCAGCAAACTTATGTGTTTCTGATGTTTTTGTGATAGTTGCGTTTCCGCCAAAAGCTTGAATGCTGTCGTTAGAAACACTCATAAATTGGAATGCATTAACACCAACACCATTGGCAACCTTTAATGAAGCAACGTTTCTACCGTATCCCAATGCTAAACCAATTGTACCTTGTGCTTGACCTGGTTGAGGATAAACGGGTGCAGTTACTTTAACTCCATTTACAGTTAACTCAACAATACTTCCGATTATATCTTGACGTAACATTTCGTTTAATCCCATGTTTTTTACGTCAATAGGATTCATAGTAATATAATTATCCCAGGTTACTTTACTGATAGGATCCGGTAATTCCATTAGCCATGGATTGTTGCTTGCATTACCATTACCAATACCAATTTTTTCATATACACTTAACTCCATTGCTCCACCTTTTGCAGATGTTGCCATTGAAGCTGCTTTGTTATAATCTGGAGTTGGAATTTCTTCAACAGCAATTGGAGTAACAGGTTTTACTTCAGCAACGGGAGCTTCAACCCCTAATGAATCGCTAACCGCTTCAACAATAGCCGTAGCAACACCACTTAAAATAGGTTTACCGCTTGTGTCTTTTGCAATTGGTTCAACTGTAGTTACTGCTTTGTGTACCGCAACTTTTACTACACCATCGTGCAATGCATTCGCCCAAAAGCTTGCAAAATCTAAGTACTTACCTTGTGCAGGGAATACTCTGTTTTGCCAATACGCTTGTAAATAAGTTAAGAAATCTGTTTTTACTCCAGCCCACTTTAATATGCTGTCTTGAAACTGACGAGTACCTTCGTGACGAGGTTGTGCAAAAATTGGATTAATTGCAGGTTGTTGCAATGAATAATGTCCTCTTTTCGGATTTGCATCGTTCCAAGATTCTAAATAATGGTTATCCGGACAAACGATGTCGGCCATTGCAGCAGTTTCATCTAATACTTGTGCAAACGAAACTTTAGAAGCAACCTTTTTAAAAGCATCTGAAAATTTTAAAGAAGCAGGTGCAGTATAAACAGGGTTACAATTGTAGGTCATTAATACATTCACCTTTCCTGCCGCCATATCAGCAACCAAATCAGTAAATGCTTTATCATTACCTTGTTTTAAGTTGTAATGCATATCAACATCTACAGTTTTTCCATAGTTGTCTAACATTTTATTAATTCCATTTACTAATGTTTGAATTCCTTCATCATTAACACCTGAAACTACTAAAGAATTACCTTTATTTTTTAGCAAATCTTCTGCTACTTTTTTAATTGCTTTTGATGCATCTGCATTCGATAATTTTTCATCTCCGCTAGCCTTTGAATTTCCTGTTGCACCAGCAATTTCATTAAATAATGCTAATGTTGCTTTACCAAGTTCAGAAGGTTTAACTGCATATCTATAATCTGCATTAGCACCGGTTAAAGATAAATTTGATTCAAAATGATAATGCTTACTCATTTCAGGTTTCTCTTTAGAAACTTTACGAGTAGTAGCATATTGTTTTGCGAATTCAATTGGGTTTAACCAGTTTCCTAAAAAGTCGCAAGCGATACCAACAATTGTTTTTGCTTTTGCGAAATTGTATGAAGAAACAACTGACTTACCAAATACATTTTTATTTGCTTTATTTAATGCGCTGTAAGACACAGCATCATAAGTAACGTGTTCTACATTAGGGTATTTAGCAGAAAACTCGGCAATAACTGCTTTTGTTGCAGGGCTAATAATTGTTGATGTTAATATTCGAATTGCACCGCCGGCTTTAACAGCTGCTGCAACTGCATCATCTGTAGCTGACCAAGTTGCATCTTTTCCTTTTACTAAAGGGCCTCTTAATCTTGCACCATCATATAAACCTAAAACCGATGCTTGTATACGAGCTGTTGTTCCGCCGTGTGAAACCATTGAAAGGTCATTCCCTTCAATTTTAACCGGACGTCCTTCTCTTGTTTTTACTAAGATAGAAGCGTAATCATGGCCATCATAAAAAGTAGAAGCGTAAAAGTTAGCAACCCCAGGAGTAACTTCTTCCGGCTTTACCACGTAAGGGATAGAGCGGTTAACTGGCGTTTCACATGCAGCCAATGCAACTGCTGCTGTAGAAAAGCCCATTACTTTTAAGAAATCACGGCGAGAAGTGCCTTTTGTTTCGGCTTCGCTGTTATTTAAAAACTCATCAATAGGAAGAGGTTCAGCAAACTCATTTTTTTGTTGTTCTTGAAACTCCGGGCTATTGTGTAACTCCGGTAAGCCTCTCCAATATTTCTTTGACATAGACATCAGTTATTTCGTTCTTAATGTTTTCTAATTAAAATTAATAGTGGCATTTACCACACTCTAATCCACCAATTTTATCAACTGTAAATTTCACATCGTATTTACCTGCGTACTTTTCTTTTAACGCCGCATGTAAACGATCGTAATAAGCATTACCCTCCATTGAAACTTGAGTATTTCTGTGGCAATCAATACACCATTTCATTGTTAATGGGTTCTTTTGTTCTGCAACCGTCATTTCTTTTAAATTACCATGACATGTAGCACAATCTATTTTACCTACTACCACGTGTTGCGAGTGATTAAAATAAACATGATCCGGTAAATTGTGAACCTTAATCCATTTTAAAGGATTTTGTTTACTTGGATCATAAGTGTTTTTAGAAGGGTCGAAACCTGCCGCTTCGTAAATTTTTGCAATTTCTTTTTCGCCGTATTGAGGACCTTTTTGTATTCCCTTGTGACAGTTCATACAAATGTTAACTGAAGGAATTCCTGCATGACGCGATTTTTCAACTGAACTGTGGCAATATTGACAAGCGATTTCGTTATCGCCTGCATGTAATTTGTGTGAGAATTTAATTGGTTGCTCAGGCTTATACCCTTTTTGAGTTTTCCAATCGTAATAAACACCAATGTTGTAGCAAGCATCCCAACACGATTTCATACCGCCAAATACAATGATGATAGCAAAAACACCAACTAATCTGCGATGACCTTGCATCCATTGTTTTGCTTCTTCGAAAAATGATACTTCAGGAGTTTCCTCTTTACCTTCTGCACGATTAGCAGAGTTTTGTAAAGAATGACGTACACCACGTAAAGCGTACAATAAAATAATTAAAATAACTATAGAACCTAAGATTAAATAAATTGGCTCGATACCACCTTTTGAGGCTTCAGCAACACCTTCATCTGCACCAGCAGCAGGGCCACCTGTTACTACTTTTTCAACCGGAGGAGTTTTAATGTAAGTTAAAATTGCATCTACATCTGCATCTGTTAATTGGCCTTCAAACACAGTCATAGCTGCTTTTCCGTACTTGGCATAAATTTGTGTAGCGTAAGCATCTCCGCCTTTGATTAACTTTTCGTTATTCAAAATCCATTTCTTTAACCAATCGCCTTTTGGTGCCCTGTCAAAAATACCCTTTAAACCAGGCCCTGTAAGCATCTGGTCGGTATGCGCAGCGTGACAAACAGCACAATTTTGCTTAAATAATTTTTCTCCGTCCTGAGCCGAAAGCTTAATGCTAAAACTTAAAAAGAAAACAGCTGCAAACAAGATTTGGAGGGGACTACAACACTTATAATTTTTCATATTTCGAATAAAAAGAGTCTTTAAAAACCTAGGATTTATGACAATTTAATGACACAAACCGGGAGCAAATTTAGCAGAAGATTAATAAAAAAATAAGGTTTTTTTTATTTTTTTTAACAACAATTCATATTTATAATGATTCTAAATAAATAGAATTTTGAAAGAAAAATTGGTGGGGAAAAAAGTGCAGTTAATCGTACGGAATTATTTCGTTTTTTCTTGTTGTTCCCAAGTAGCCGATTGCTTTTTGGAGAAACGAATACCAAACATTATCTCGTGCGTACCCGATGAGTAGTTTCGAATATTGGTTGTAGAAAAATCGTAAGAGTAACCAAACAACAAGTAATTTTTATATAAATACCCAACAAGTGCAGTAAATGCATCTTTATGACGGTATGCGCCGCCTATCCAAATTTCTTCTTTATAAATCGCTCTAAAACCCACATCTAACTTAGGTGGTGCGGGAATTGCATATTTCAACAAGAAAGATGGTTCAACTTGAAAATCGTCTCCTATATCAAAAATATAAGCCCCGTTAACGTTTAAGTGAGAAACAATTCTGCTTTTCGTATATCCTTTTTCGTAAAGTTTAATTGGAGCCTGATATAATTGGGGTACTGCAATTCCAAAATAAAAACGTTTGGCTTTATAAAAATTTAAACCTGCACCAAAATCGGGCACCATGGTGTTCCTATAAGAAGTAAGTAAATGTAAATCTCCTTCTTCCCGTAAAATTAATTTAGAACCGTCTATACCCCATTGTAAAATACCTGCACTTAAACCCATAGCCAAATGCATATCTTCTTTAATTTTTAAATGATAAGCATAAGAAAAGTTTAAACCTGTTCTTCTGGTAGGGCCAACTATATCAGTAAACAAATGCATTCCCAAACCCATATTTTTTGCTTTTAATGGTCCGTGGGCTGTAAGCATATAAGTGCGAGGAGCATCTGTTATCCCCACCCATTGGTAGCGATTATTAGACCTTACATCTGTATATTCTTCTTTTCCGGCAACAGCAGGATTAATGGCCATTTCATTTAGCATATACTGCGTATACTGAGGCAACTGTTGCGCAAATAACGAAGCGGATGCTACAACAAAAATAAATATGTAAACTATTTTCCTCATACTACTTTTATCTGAATATGGTTAATGGTCCGGTATAAGGCTTTGGATAAGCCACATGGTTTAATTTTATGATGTAATAATAGGTTCCAACAGGTAAATCTTTACCATTGTATCTTCCATCAAATTGATTTTTATATGGTTTTTCCCTCAATAATAATTCACCCCATCTATTATAAACCTCTACTTCATTTTCAGGGAATTGATTTAAATTATCTATGATCCAGGTATCGTTTCTTCCATCTGAATTAGGACTGAAGCCATTCGGGATTTTTATTTCCGGATAAATTGAAACCAGAATAGTATCACTTGCTGTACATCCGTTTGCGTCGGTAATAAACACTGTATATGTTGTAGTAATTGTATTAGAAGCTGTTGGGTTTGGGATGTTTGCGTTATCTAATGTTGATGAAGGTAACCAAGTATAACTTACGGCACTTCCTGAGGTAGGATTTCCGCCAATTACAGTAGATGAAAACAATGAAATGGTTAATGATGGCCCTGCATCTGCATTTGGTAAGGCAAACACATTTACCACAACCGTATCATAATCAAAACAGGCAGCAATAGAAGAAGTAACTAATAAAACATAGGTGTTTGTTCCTGCGGGAGGTAATACCTGTGCAGTAGAAGTTAAAGCTATAGTTGCTGCAGGAATTGTTTCCCATTGATACGTTAATGCATTAATAGAATTATTTCCATTTAATAATAAAGGATTATTTAAACAGAAACTGGTATCTAAACCTGCATCTGCCAAAACAGTAAACGATGGCATAATCGTTAATACTGTATCTTTTACACATCCTTTAGAATCGATGGTAGAAAAAGTATAGGTTCCTGAAGGTATATTAGACAAACTCTGCGCCGTAGAAGTAGCAGGTCCGTTCCAAGTAAATGTATATGCAGGAGTACCTCCACTTACAGTTGTTGTAATTGCACCGTCAATTGAAGAATTACAGGTTGCATCTGTTATAACGGCATCTACAGTAAATGATGGCGGATTAACCAAATTAAATGTAGCTGTTTTTACACAACCTTCACTGTCTGTTATAATACCGGTATAACTTCCGGCACACAAATTATTAAGAGGGTTTGAAGGGGTTACCGTTGTTGCCGGATTCCAACTAATAACATAAGGCATTGTACCACCACTAGGAACTAATGCAATTGAACCGTTGCAATCGTTATTACAATTTAATTCAGCTATTATTGGTAAACTTAAATTTAAAGGATCTGACTCGTTTATTGTGAAAGACTGGGCAGCTATACAACCCGCAGCATCTGTTACTGTAACTGTTATAACACCTTGACATAAGTTTGTTACGGTGTTTGTTGTGTTTCCATTACTCCAATTAACCGTATACCCCGGAGTTCCCAAGGTTGGTGTTATTGCAACCATACCTGTACAAGAACCACTACAAGCAACATCTAATTGATTAAAGAATATTAGTGGTGCATCAAATGAATTAATTACTACTACTGCAGATTGTGTACATGTACCATCATTTACCAATAAAGTGTAAGTACCCGGGCCAACATTAGATAAGGTAGGAGTGCTCCCTGCTATTGGAGACCACGTATATGTATAAATTCCACTACCACCCGTAACGTTTGCAACTATAACACCATTGGTTGCGCCACAATCAGGAGGAGTTAAATTAGGTGTGATTGTTATGTTAACCGCAGAGTTTACATTAACTGAACTTGTTCGTATACACCCTTGCGCATCTGTCATTTGAACAAAATAAGTACCACCACATAAATTTGTAATAACACTATTTGTAGAAACAGGGTTTATCCAATTAAACGTTATTGGTAAATTGCCTCCAATTGGCGTTACGGTAACTGAACCATCGCATTGATTAAAACAATCTTCATCATCAATATTAAAAGTTTCTCCGGTAATACCAGAAGAATTACTTATTAATACATTCTGAACCTGAGTACATCCATTAAAATCAGTAACCAAAACTTGATTTACACCAGCACATAAATCAGTAACAACTGTTCCTGTTCCACCGCTTGACCAAGAGTATGTATAAGGTGCTGTACCACCTGCAACGTTTATACTAGATGAACCATTACACAATCCACAAGACGGTGAAGAAACACCAGGTGTTAATGTAATTGCAGCAGGAGATATGATAGGTGTTGTAAAAGTATTTGTACAACCGTTATTATCTGTTATAGTAACTGAATAAGTTCCATTACACAAATTATTTGCAACCGGACCTGTTTGTGAATTACTCCACACAAAATTATAAGGTGCAGTACCACCACCTGCAGCTACAACTGTTGAACTTGCTAAACAATTTCCAGCGCAAAGATTTGAAGAACTAGCCACAGCCCCAGTAACATTAATATTTCCATTAATGGTGTAAGTTGCCGTAAACGGACAATTTAAAGCATCTAAAATTTGTACTGTATGCGTGCCCACACATAAGTTTGTTACAACTGAAGTCGTTGCAGACGAATTCCATAAATAGGTAAATGGACCTGTTCCGCCCGTTGGAGCTAATACAATACTTCCGGTACAAACACCATTACAAATAGCATTGGTAATGGTCTCATTATCGTCAATTGCCGTAGGTTGATTTATTGCAACATCTTCAAATAAAATACAACCATTTGCATCTGTAATTTGAGCCGTGTATGTTCCGGCACACAAATTAGTAATTGGATTTACCGAAGAACTTGCAGGAGGAACCAGCCAACTTACTGTATAGCCAGGAGTACCTCCAGTTATGGTAGAAACAGAAGCAGTTCCGTTACAAACATTAAAACAATTTAAACTTGTTGAAATAATAGCAGCTGAACTAGGTCCGTTTGAATTACTTAATGGTATGCTTAATGTATTTGTACAATTTTGAGAATCAGAAACAACTACTGTGTATACTCCTGCCGGTAAATTAGTAACAAAGGAATTATTTCCTACTGCCGGAGGGAACCATGTGTAAGAATAAGCCGGTGTACCACCACTTGGTGCAACATTTATTCCACCATTAGAAAAACTACAAGTTGCAGGTACAACAGATGGCGCTACTGTTAATGCAGGAGGTGCAGTTAAAGTAAAAGATTGAGTGTCGGTACAACCGTTATTATCAATTAAAACAACTGAATGAGCTCCCGCACACAAAGCAGTAGCCGAATTTGTAGTGCTTGCATTAGACCAAGTATATGATATTGGAGCCGTTGCATTTAACGGATTACTTATTGCAACACCGTTACAACCTGTGTTACACGATGGATTTGTAAATGTAATATTTGCTGAAACAGCCGGAGGATTTGTAAGTGTTACAACTGCATTACCTATACACATACTTGCATCGGTTACAGTTAAGGTATATATTTGAGGGCATAATCCTGTTGGATTTGGGCCCGTACCTGTTGGTACCCATGAATAATTATAACCTCCATTACCACCAGATACATTAGTTGTAATTGAACCATTACAACTTCCATTACACAATGGTTGAGTTGGAGTTGCTGTAACACTAATTGCAGCAGGTTGTGTTAAGGTAAATGCAGTGCTTGCCTGACATCCATTTCCATCAACTACCGTTGCGGTGTAATTTCCGGCACACATTGCCCCTAAAGATTGACTTGTTGCTGCACTGCTAGACCAACTGAATGAGTATGTTGGTGTGCCACCTGTTACAACTTGAGAAGCGGTACCACTACAAACCAAATTACATGTTAAATTAGTGGTATTTACAGTATGAGTTAATGCTGTTGGTTGTGTAATTGTAAATGTTCGTTGAACAGGGCAATTATTAATATCTAAAATATTTACAGTATAATTGCCTGCACATAAATTTGTAACTGTTCCTGAACCTTGACCAACAGGATTTCCTGGAGACCATGCAAATGAATAACCAGGTGAACCTCCTGAAACATTTAATGCTATTACAGCTGTACAAGTTCCGTTACAAGGAGCATTTGTTTGAGAAGAAACAACAGTTATTGAAGACGGTTGTGTAACATTAAATGTTCTTGTGGTAACACAATTGTTTGCGTCTGTTATATTAACTGTATAACCACCAGCCCCTAAGTTGCTAATGGTGGCAGTACCCTGCCCTGTTGGATTACCCGGCGACCATGTATAGCTATATCCCGGTGTTCCACCACTAACAACAATTCCTATAGAACCATTTAATGCTGCAGCACATAACGGACTTGATACATTTTGAGTTATTGTTGTTGCCGGAGGCTGTGAAATATTTAAAGACTGACTAGTTATACAACCATTATTATCAGTAACAGTAATGTTGTAATTGCCGGAACCTAATCCTGTTGCTGTGGTTGTTACACCTGCAACTAAACTGGTAGTTGCTGGGCTCCATGTAAAGGTAAACGGCCCTGCACCGGAAGCAACTGCAACAGCAGAGCCACTACTTGAGGCAAAACAGGTTACAGATGCCGAAGTAACATTTACAGTAGGTCCTGCAGGATTAGATAATGTTGTTGCTAATGTTGTTGTACAACCCGCCCCATCTTGAATTATAACTGAAAAGTTTCCTGAACTTAAGTTTACATTGCACGGATTATTAGCTCCGCCTGTTCCGGCAGGAGTCCATGTATAAGTGTACCCTGCTCCGCTACCACCAGATGCAGTAGCACAAATTGTTCCATTTGCTAAAACGCAACCACTTGGATTGGTTGATGTAAACGAAGCTGTTAAAGAAGGGGATTCAGTTACGGTAAAAATTCTAATTTGATTACATCCATTTAAATCGGTTAAACTAAGTGTGTAAACTCCTGCAGATAAATTTGTGAGAGAGGTAGTTGTCTGTCCTCCAGGGCTCCAAGAATAAGATATTAAACCTGTTCCACCACTTACTGTTGTTGTAATTGCACCACTAGTTCCACCAAAACAAGGGATATTGGTTTGCGAAGAATTAACCGTTAAACTGGCAGGTTGGGTAATATTTACGGTTCCGGTATTAAAACAACCCAATTGATCTGTAACTGTTACCGTATAAGGTCCGGCACATAAGTTTGTTGCTGTTTGAGCGTTTTGAACCGGAGCACTATTCCAAGTATAGGTATAAGGAGCCGTTCCTCCAATTGCATTGGCTGTAGCAGAAGCGGTACAAGCACCAAAACAAAGTATACCTGAACCACCTGTAATAACAGTAACGCTAACTGTGTTTACTATTTGTAAAGATGCTGTGGCCGTGCAACCTTGAGCGTCTATTACATTTGCGGTATAATTTCCTAAACACAAATTTGCAGCAGTTGAACCAGTAGCAACGGTTGCAGAAACAGTGTTTGTCCAGTTAATTGTATATGTTGGAGTACCTCCACCTACTGTAACGGTTGCAGCACCTGTACATACATTACATGTTGGAACAGAACCGGTGATTGCAGCAGTCAATAATGCAGGGGAAACAATGTTGAAGTTAGTAGAAGTTGGGCATCCATTTAAATCTGTAACATTTACTAAATAAGGATTAGCGCACAAACCGGTTAAAATACCTGTGGTATTGGTTACAACCGGAGGACTAAACTGAAAATTAAAAGGTGCAGTGCCACCGGTAGCTGTAACAGTTACAGAGCCATCGCACAATCCTGCACACGTAGTTGAAGCAGTATTAATTGATAATGTTATAGCCGGAGGAGCAATTAATGCAGCTGTAAATGATTTATTACATCCATTTGCATCAGTTACAAACAAGGTATAAGTTCCGGCTCCTAATCCTGTATTTGGGTTTCCTGAACCAGTAGACCAATTTAATGTATATCCGGGAGTGCCTCCTGCTGTTATCACGCCAATAGAACCATTATTTCCGCCATTACAAGTAGGATTAGTAATGTTTAATGTTGTAGTAATATCAGTAGGTTGTGCCAATGTTACCACTGTTGATGTTACACAATTGTTAGCATCAATGGCAATAAAGGTATATGTTCCTGCACATTGGTTAGTTAATACTCCACCAATAATAGAACTTGTAGCCGTGTTCCAAGACAAGGTATACGATGGTGTTCCTCCACTTACACTTCCTGCTAATGAACCATTGCAAGCATTAAAACATGTTATAGAATTTGTACTAACGGTAGGCACCAAAGGATTTGGTTGTTGAATATTAACTGTTCTGGTAACCGGACATTGCAACGCATCTCTAATAATTAAAGTATAAATACCGGCACATAAATTGGTAAATGGTGGTGCTGCTGTAATAGTAGATGCAGAAGGTGTAATTAATGTAAAAGTATAGGGCGCAGAACCTCCTGTAGGATTGGCGTTAATTGAACCATTACATGCAGCATTACACGTAACAGAGCTACTAATAATATTTGGAGTTACACTTGTTGGTTGTGTAATTGTAATAACTGATGAAATTGCACAAGCAGAAGCATCTGTTACTGCCAAGGTATAATTAGCCGCGCATAAATTTGATACGGTAGCAGTTCCTTGCCCTGTAACAGTTCCTGTTGTCCAAACAAACGTAAATGGAGCTCCATTACCGCCTGTTACTATCGCTGTGGCAGAGCCTGCACAAGAAGAGAAACAAGTGTTATCTGTTTTAGAAATAGTAATAGTTAATGGTGGTGGTTGAAGTATGTTTACTGTTTGTGAAGCAATACAACCACCGGCATCTGTGGCGTTAATTGTATAAACACCTGCACATAAATTGGTAATTAAACTGTTTGTTGTAGTTACAAATGGCGCAGGCCCCGACCATGTATAAGTGAATGCCCCTATTCCGCCGGAACCTAAGGCAGATGCAGAACCCGTACAAGGCGTATTACACGTTAAATTTTTACTATTTATAGTTAAGGTTATTGGTGGCGGGGAAGTAATTGTAAATACTCTTGTTGCAGGACAACCATTATTATCTGTTAAGTTTACAGTTTGAACACCGGCACATAATCCGGTAATACCGGCTGAGCTTCCGGGTCCGGGCGACCATGTAAAACTATAAGGCGATGTGCCACCGGAAACAGCAACCGAAGCAGCTCCTGTGCAATTAGAAAAACAAGTTAAATTCGTTTGAGACGGAGTTGCTGTAATAGAAGTTGGCTGAGTAATGTTTGAACTAGCAACTTGCGTACATCCATTAGCATCTGTAATCGTTGCGCTTACAGGGCCTAAACATAAAGAGTTTATTCCTGCAGAACTTGCAGCACCAATTACAGAAGATGCAGAAGTGCTAAATGCAACCGTATATCCGGGAGTGCCTCCTGAAGGATTTACAGTGAAGCCGCCGCTGCAAATACCAAAACAAGAAATACTATTCGTAACTGCATTTGCTAAAATAGGTGCAGGGCCTGTTAAAGTTCTTGTAAGTGTAGTACTACATCCATTGGCATCAACAATATTAAAAGTATAAACACCTGCACACATATTGGTTAATGTGTACGTTAAGGCAGTTGTAAAGGTAGATGGTGTTAAAGAAGCACTTGGTGTAACGGTTACTGAAAATGGCGGATTACCAAAAATATTACCGGTCATCATACCCGTGCAACTATTAGGACATAAAGGAGTGGTATTTACATTGGTTAAAAATGCCGGATTAGGAATAAAGTTTACGTTTTGCGACACAAAATTATTTAGCACGTCAAAAACTAAAACCTGATAATTTTGAAGAGGACATGCGCAAGCATTGGATGCGGTATACACACTTGTAGTAGCAGTATTTACAATACCCGCCAAGGTACCGGCTGTAGCCGCACAACTTGGATCGGGATTATTTACAAAAATATTATACGGATTATCAGTACATCCTGGTGAAAAGCTTATGGTTAATACACCGGTACAAGGGCCAAAACAAGAAGGTACTGTTGAGATGGTTAAGTTACAAATTGGCGCCACATAATTTACAAACGTATTAGAAGTTTGGCTTTTTAGTGCTGCCGGAACCGAAAACTTTTCAGGTGAGTTAATATTAGCTACCAAATAAAATTTATCGGAACTGATGGTGTTATTTTCATTTAACTTAAAATAACCCGTTGATTTAAAAAATGAATTATATAATTGGAAATTAGCATAAGGACTTGTACCACTAATGTTTCCGGCAACTACTACCGCTCTGTTAAAGTTATAATCTCCATCTGCAAAATGAATAGAATTTTTTTCACTTAAATGCAACGATCTAAAAACATACTCGCCCTTATTAAAATACAAATTACAGTTGAGTGTATTTAATCCGAATTCAATTACAGCAGTTTTGCCGGAATTGTTATTGAAAATCATTTCCGCGCTTGATTCAAATTTTACCAGCTGAGATAAATGAATGCCTTGACTTATGTATACAACGGATTGAGAACTGCCGGTAAACTTTACTAAATTAGAGAAAGAAATAGCCTTTAAATTTTTTAAAGAATTGGAATTGCTGAAATTCACTTCATAATAACCTTGGGCTGAATTATCATCAAAAATAACATCTGTGTTAATATCAGGAACAACAAAGGCAGGAGTTCCACCCGATTTTTGCGACCAATGTTTAGGGTCGTTAAAACTACCTGAACCACCTACCCAATACAATGTTTGAGAAAAAACAAAGCTCGTAAGCAAAGAAAATAAAATAGTAAACGAAACTTTATAAAGAGAGCGATTCATATTCGGGTTATGATTACGAAATTACCTGTTAAAAGTTACTAAATTAATCATTATTAATGAAATAATTAACATTTTGACCGTGTAAAAAGAACCTTACTAAACATATTTAAATAATTTAGTGCTTTTATGGAAGAAAACCCCTGGATAACCCTTAAGTCGGAAGATGTTTACGAATCACAATGGATTAAAGTAGTTAAACACGATTGTTTGAATCCTGCCAACAAACCTGCTATTTACAGTGTTGTAAACTTTAAAAATTTAGCGATAGGTATTTTACCCTTGGATAAAGAAAATTTTACCTGGCTGGTAGGTCAGTGGCGCTATCCATTAAACGAATATTCGTGGGAAATTCCTGAAGGTGGAGGGCCATTAGGATCCAAACCAATAGAATCTGCCAAAAGAGAATTAAAAGAAGAAACAGGCATTATTGCTTCTAATTTTGAAGAAATAATGCGTTTGCATTTAAGCAATTCGGCCACCGATGAATTAGCCATTGTTTATTTGGCAACCGATTTACAATTTGAAAATAGCGAACCGGAAGAAAGTGAGGTATTGCAAATAAAAAAAGTGCATATAAACGAGGCATTTGATATGACCATGAAGGGCCTAATTACAGATGCAATAAGCGTTGCCGCCATACAACGTGTTTGGATGAGTGTGAACGGCAAGTTGAAATAATTTTTGTAATTTTACCACCTTACGTTATGAAAGAGCTTGTAGAATCATTTACCACACAATTAAAAACTGCAAAACAAATTGCAGAAAAAGCAATTATAACATCCGGAAAAAATATTTCCAATGTTGTTATTACAGGTTTAGGCGGTTCAGGAATTGGCGGAACCATTATTACTGAATTAGTAGATAATTGCCCTACACCTGTTACAATAAATAAAGGATATTTTTTACCAAACTTTGTAAACGAAAATACTTTAGTAATAGTTTCCTCATACAGTGGAAACACAGAAGAAACATTACAAGCATTTCAAGATGCACTAACTAAAAAAGCGCAAATTATTTGTGTAACCAGCGGAGGCAAAATTTTAGAATTGGCCAAACAAAATCAATTAGAATTTATAGAAATACCCGGCGGATTTCCTCCACGCTCTTGCATTGGTTATTCTTTAATTCAGTTAATAAAAATATTTATTGCAAAAGGTTTAGCATCAAAAGACTTAATGAATGATATTGATGCTTCCATTCATTTATTAAATACTGAGAATGCATCCATTAAAAATGATGCACAAGTAATTGCCAAAAAACTGGTAAATAAAATAGCTGTTCTTTACTCTTTAGGTTCTGCTGAAGGCGTTAGTGTAAGGTTCAGACAACAAATTAACGAAAACTCAAAAGCACTTTGTTGGCATCATGTTTTTCCGGAAATGAACCACAATGAATTGGTGGGTTGGACAGAAGTAAATAAAGATTTGTGTGTTGTTACATTTCACACATCTTTTGACTACGACAGAAATAAAAAACGCTATGCTGTTTGTAAACCGGTATTTGAAAAATATGCAAATGAGGTAATTGACATTCACGCCAAGGGAAATTCTAAATTGGAACAATTTATGTACCTAATAAATATTGGCGATTGGATAAGTTGTTTCATTGCCGATTTAAAAGCAATTGATCCGGTTGAAGTAAACATTATAGATTACCTTAAAAAAGAACTATCTAAATTTTAATCTGCAAAACAAAAAAATCATATTTAAAGATTTAGGTGTGATGGATTATAAAACTTGCTGGAATTACCAGGAAGAATTATTTAATTCCATTATTGAACTAAAAATTAAAAACCGTGATTTACCGGATGCAGAAAAAAAACAAACTCCTAATTATTTATTATTTGTTGAACATCCGCACGTTTATACTTTAGGCAAGAGCGGTAATGAAACTAACTTATTGGTAAACGAACAACAATTACTAGAAAAAAAAGCAACGTATTATAAAATTAACAGGGGTGGCGATATAACCTATCATGGACCGGGACAAATAGTTGCCTACCCTATTTTAGATTTGGATAATTTTTTCACCGATATTCATCAATACCTTCGCTTGTTAGAAGAAACCATTATTCTTACTTTAAAAGAATATGGCCTTAATGCACAAAGAAGTAAAGGCGAAACCGGTGTTTGGTTAGACGCCGAAAATATTTTAAAAGCCAGAAAAATTTGCGCCTTTGGCGTGCGTTGCAGCAGATGGGTAACGATGCACGGTTGGGGCTTTAATGTTAACTCTAATTTAGATTATTTTTCCAACATTATACCCTGCGGAATTTCAAACAAAGCGGTAACCAGTTTAAATAAAGAATTAGGGCATGATGTTGAAATAAGTGAAATAAAAACGAAATTGAAAAATAATTTTTCGAAACTGTTTAACGCAGAATTAGTTTAATCTTGCTCTTCTTTAAATGGATTTCGCGGTATCCATTGTTTAGGCTTCAAAAATTCTATAAATGGGCTTACCAATATTTTAGATAAAGTATTTTGAGGCTGTATGTAACAAATTAAATCTTTAGGTTTCGCACCAATAGTAGTTTTTATTTCTGCCGCTGTTCTTCCAAAATTAATTGCTTTTACACCTGCTTTAATTCCTGCATCAACATAATCATATAAAATATTTTGATAAAGATTTAAATTTTCGTTTACCTCATAATCTAAACCAATATAATGTGTTTCTAATGCATCTTTATTAATTTCAAACCAAGTAGAAAAACCAACCAATTTTCCGGAATTAAAAAAAGCTTTAAATAAAAATTTATCTTCAAAAATTACTTTCGATTCAAAAAAATAATTCTTAGGCAACTTTAATAGTTTAAATTTTGCCCTGTTGTAAACGTTTTCATACAACTTATAAATTTCATTTTGATGTTTTTCAATTTCAGAAGCAGTTAACAGTTTCATTTCAAATTCTTGACGTAATTTTAAAATAGATTTTGCCCTGTTTCTGTATTTTTTTGAAAACAACAATATAAATTCTTCTATTGTTTTTAAACCTTCCGGAAATTCTAAAACTAGATTAGGTTCAACCGAAAACGATTGACCTTTAAAAGCCGTTGATTTTTCAATGGTTTTAATGGGCTTGTAAAAATCTTTAATTAATACGGCCGATATTTTTCCGCGTAAATCTTCTTCCGATGAAATTGTTTTTATGATGGTGCATAAAACTTTGTAAAATTCTTCATCTTTAATTCTGTTGTTTTTTAAAAAGCCGTATTCGCCACTAATTAAATTGTTTCCGCAAGTTAACATTCTAAAAAGCACATCTTCTTCCTCTTTTGATTGTAAGTACTTTTCAAATAATTTTAATCGTTTTGATTGTACCTCTTGTATTTCACTTTCCAATAACTGCCCAAAAGTATTGGCTTTAAAATCGGTTAATTGAAAATAAACAATTCCGCAAGGCTTTAAATTTTTGTAAACTAATACATACCTGCATCTTAATGAAACATTGCTACACTGTTCAATTAATTTTAAATAAGGTATCTGAAAAAAATAATTAGTAGTGCCAATAACTTCATTCCAATCTTTAACAGAAATATACTCTGCCTTCTCAAATTCTGTAAAGCTTAGTTTACGTCCAATAACTCTATTTGGCTTATATCTTAGTTTACTTCTTAAGGGCTTGCAAAACAACATTATGTAAAGTTAATGATAAATAAAGCAATAAACTTTTTTTATTATACGCGTTCACTTGCTTGAATTAAATTTAGTTATATTTAACAGTTGATTATATACTATGAATTTTGATTACAAAACACATATAGACCAAGTTGGTATTGAAGAACGTGTTGCAAGATTTAATACACGAAGCATTAAAAAAGAAACTAAAACCAAAGGTTTAAAACTTGCATTAAACATGATTGATTTAACTACGCTGGAGGGCAAAGATACAGAAGGAAAGGTTAAACAAATGTGTTTTAAGGCCATGCATTTAGCAGATGACATTCCTGGTTTACCAACAGTTGCTGCAGTTTGCGTTTACCCAACCCATGTAAAAAGTGCAAAAAACTTTTTAAAGAACAGTGCTGTTAAAGTAGCTTCGGTTGCTACAGCTTTCCCCAGTGGAAATTCAACATTAGACATAAAACTTAACGATACCCATTTTGCGGTTGATAATGGTGCAGATGAAATTGATATGGTTATTAGTCGCGGTGAATTTTTAAAAGGAAATTACAATTTTGTTTTCGACGAAATTGCTGCCATAAAAAATGCCTGTGGCAAAGCCCGTTTAAAAGTAATTTTAGAAACCGGAGAATTATCAACTTTAGATAATGTTAGAAAAGCAAGTGATATTGCTATTGCAGCCGGTGCCGATTTTATAAAAACATCTACCGGAAAAATACAACCTGCCGCAACAATGCCGGTAACTTTAGTAATGCTGGAAGCAATTAAAGAACATTACAAAAAAACCGGAATTAAAATAGGAATGAAGCCGGCCGGCGGTATAAGTACTGCAAAATCTGCATTGCAATATTTAGTGATGTTAAACGAAACCTTAGGAACAGAATGGATGAATAATGAATGGTTTAGATTTGGTGCCAGTAGCTTGGCAAACGATATTATATTGCAATTAGGAAAAGAACAAAAAGGATTTTATTACAGTAAAGATTATATCAGTAACGATTAAAATTTTAATTGATGAACACAGAATCATTTAATTGGGAATATGCGCCTGCACCGGAGGCAAAAGACCACGCAAAAATTAAAAAACAATACGATTTGTTTATTAATGGAAAATTTACAAAGCCATTAAGTAAAAAATATTTTGCAACTACTAGTCCATCTTCACTTGAAAAACTTGCAGAAGTAGCAGAGGCCAATGAAAATGACGTGAATGCTGCCGTAAAAGCAGCCCGTGTTGCTTACGAAAAATACTGGAAAAAGTTAACGGCCAAAGAAAGAGGCAAATATATTTTTAGAATTGCTCGTATTATTCAAGAACGCTCCAGAGAGCTTGCCGTTATTGAAAGCATGGATGGTGGAAAACCTATTAGAGAAAGCAGGGATTTTGATATTCCGAATGCAGCTAATTATTTTTTCTACTATGCAGGTTGGGCCGATAAATTAGAATATGCTTTTCCTAACAAAACACCAAAAAGCTTGGGTGTTGCGGCACAAATTATTCCTTGGAACTTTCCTTTATTAATGGCTGCTTGGAAAATTGCCCCGGCTTTAGCAACAGGAAATACGGTGGTTTTAAAGCCCGCCGAAGGCACTCCCTTAACCGCATTAAAGCTGGCCGAAATAATTCAATATGCTGATTTGCCTCCCGGTGTTGTAAATATTATTACCGGATTTGGTGCAACAGGCGCAGCAATGGTAAATCATAAAGATGTTAATAAAATTGCATTTACGGGAAGTACCGATGTAGGAAAAATTATTCAAAAAGCTGTTGCAGGAAGCAATAAAAAACTAACATTAGAATTAGGGGGCAAAGCGGCAAATATTGTTTTTGATGATGCACCAATTAACCAAGCTGTAGAAGGTATTGTAAACGGAATATTTTTTAATCAAGGCCATGTTTGTTGTGCGGGCTCGCGTTTATTTGTGCAGGAAAATGTTGCCGAAGAAGTTATTAGCAAATTAAAAGAGCGAATGGAGACGTTGATTGTTGGAGACCCGCTAGATAAAAACACAGACATTGGTGCCATTAACAGTAAAGAACAGTTAGATAAAATAAACTCTTATTTACACATTGGTAAAGAAGAAGGTTTAGAAATTCATCAAAGCAATTGTAATGTTCCAAGCAAAGGGTATTTTTGTAAACCTACTTTATTTATTGGCGCTTCACAAAGTAACAGAGTAGTACAAGAAGAAATTTTTGGTCCGGTTTTAACCATACAAACATTCAGAACAATTGAAGAAGTAATTGAAAAAGCCAACAACATTCCTTACGGTTTAAGTGCCGGAGTATGGACAGACAAAGGTTCGAAAATTTTTAATCTTACCACCAAATTAAGAGCCGGAGTTGTTTGGGCAAATACTTACAATAAGTTCGACCCTACTTCGCCATTTGGAGGTTACAAAGAAAGTGGTTTTGGAAGAGAAGGTGGATTGCACGGTTTATTACCGTATATTACTTTTTAAAACTTATTTGTTTTATAAAGTTTGTGTTTAATGTTGTAGCGAACACAATCCCAATATTCTTTCGTGTAATCAACAAAAATTTCTTCGCCGGCTTTAATGTTTTTTGTAGCAACAATAAAACATTTATTATTATGTACTTCGTACTCCGAATTATTTTTAAATCCCGGAACTCTGCTTAATCCGCGTGCATCGTTGGCATAACGTGCTTTGTGTTGCGGCGTTTTAAAAGCATCTATGCATTTTTTATTGGAAATAAAAAACAAATAACCATCCTGATCGTTTGCTACACGCTTAGCATACTCTTTCCATTTAATAATTTCGCCTTTGTATTCAATAATTTTTTCACCTTTTTTAATACCAGCAGTGGTATATAAACCTTTTCCTGCATTCGGTAACTGAGATTTTTTTACTATTAGTGCCATAAGAGATTGCAAAAATAATTATTTAATTGAACTATTAACTACTTTTTTTAAAACAGCCGCTAAATAATGTTTATACTTGTATTTACGTTCACAATTAATGGAAATTAACAAGGTAAATATTTTTGAAAAATTAATTACCTGGCTTCATATTAAATTAACCGAGAAACAATTTTTAATTTTCTCGAGCATTTTAGTGGGTGTTAGCAGCGGTATTGCCGCCGTAATACTAAAATCATTTGTGCACTTCATTAAACAAAATTTGGTGAATGGCTACTTATATAAACTTAGCACATCCTATTTGCACGTTTTTTTACCCTTAATTGGAATTGGCATAACCGTTTTAATTGTTAAACGCTTTTACAAAGGCTTATTAAGTAAAGGAAATCCATTTATATTAAATAGTATTGCTAAAAAGGGAAGTTTTTTACCGTTTCACCACATGTATTCTCATATAATAACAAGTGGTATTACCGTTGGTTTTGGTGGTTCAGCCGGATTAGAGTCGCCCATTGTAAATACAGGCGCAGCAATTGGTTCTAATTATTCTAAAAGATATAAACTTTCGTATAGAGAACGAACACTTTTATTAGCTGCCGGAGTTTCGGGCGGAATTGCCGGTGCATTTAATGCGCCCATTGCCGGTGTGCTTTTTGCTTTAGAAGTATTATTAATTGACATTAATTTAACTGCATTTATTCCACTTCTTATTGCCTCAGCAAGTGGCGCTTTAATTTCTAAAGTTATTTTAAATGAAGACATATTGTTGTTTTTTAAATTAAAACAAACCTTTAATTACCACAATCTTCATTACTATATTTTACTTGCTGTTTTATGCGGATTTACTTCTTTATACTACGTTAATGTATTTGCTTATACCGAAAAAAAGTTCAAAAAAAAGAAATCGAAACTTAGCAAATGGTTAATAGGTGGGGTTTTGTTAGCCATCTTAATTCTCCTTTTCCCTACCCTATATAGTGAAGGTTATGAGAGTATTGTTTTGTTATCAGAGTTAAACACCAATGAATTAATAGAAAACAGTATTTTAAACAAATATATTACCGGGCCATGGTTTGTATTACTATTTATAATAGTTACTTTATTACTTAAAAGTTTTGCCGCAGCAATTACAATAGGAAGTGGAGGAAATGGCGGTAATTTTGCACCCTCATTGTTTGTTGGCGCCCATCTTGGTTTTGCTTTTGCTTACTTATTACAACTTTTAGGCATTGAAGAAGTGCCCGTAGGTAACTTAACCATTGTTGCGATGGCGGGTGTATTAAGCGGAATTTTTCATGCGCCGTTAACTGCCATATTTTTAATAGCCGAAATAACGGGTGGGTATGAGCTAATTATTCCATTAATGCTAGTATCTTCTATTAGTTTTGTATTGGTGAAATACTTCCATCCCGATTCATTAGACATTAGAAAATTAAAGCAAAGAGGTACCATTGTTTCTGAAGATAAAGACACCAGCATACTTGGTAAAATAAATATTGAAGAGTTAATTGAAAATGATTTTTCTGTAATTAAACCAGGTGATAAGCTGGGTACTATTGTAGAAAACATAAAACATTCTAAACGAAACATATTTCCGGTAATTAATACACAAAATGAATTAATAGGCATTATAACACTTGATAATATAAAAGAAGAAATGTTTAATCAGCAATTATATGAAAAGGTTATTGCTAAAGAAATAATGCAGAAACCTGAAATTAAAATTAAGCACAACGAAGATATTTTTGCTATTATGAAAAAGTTTGAAGAATCGGGTCAATGGAATTTACCGGTAACTGAAAACGGTGTTTATAAAGGCTTTTTATCTAAATCAACCATTTTAACGGAATACAGAGAAAAACTTTTATCCTCTTTGTAATCCGGTAACTTTTTCAAACAAATCATCTATCTTATATTCATTCGTTAATATTACTTCATACTTGTTTTCCGGTTGAAGCAATAATATTTTGTTGCAATATTTCAAAAGCAAATCAATATCATGAGATGAAATAATAATACATTTCTTATCTTCTTTCACTAATTTAGAAAGCAAATTAAACACATGATGTTTTGAAGTATAATCTAAAAAAGCAGTTGGCTCATCTAATAACATAACGGGGGTTTCGCGTGCCAAGCACATGGCAATCATTGCTTTTTGATACTGTCCATCACTTAAAGCCAACAATTGTTTTTCTGCTTCCTTTTCTATTCCGCATACACGAATGCATTCCTTTACAATTTTTGCATCGTTATCAGTTAATTTATTTGACAAATTTGTAAAAGGCATTCTACCCATAGCTACCAAATCTGTTAAGGTTAAATTAAATCCGGATACCTTCTCTGTTAGCACAACGCTTAGTTCTTTTGCTAAATCATTTGTACTGTATGTGTTTTTAGGCTTACCATTAATTAAAATATCTCCTTGCAAAGAATCTTGTAAACCACTTAAGGTTTTAATTAAGGTTGATTTTCCCAAACCATTATTTCCAATTATACCTACAATATCACCTGAATTAAAACTAAAATTAAGTCCTTTAAAAACAGAAGTTATGGCATTTTTACTTTTATAGCCAATTCCCAAATTGTTTACTTCTATTTTTATTTCATTACTCATATTACCAATTTTTGCTTTTAAAAAGTAAATAAATAATAAAAGGAGAGCCAATAACGGTTGTTATAATATTAACCGGCAACAAACTACCCGGTAAAATAACATGAGCTAAGGTGTCGCAAAAAAGCATAATAATAGCTCCAAGCAGTAAACAATACAACAGCTGTAATTTTTGGTTGGAAGTATTATAAAGTAAGCGCGACATAATAGGAACCGATAAACCAATAAAAGCAATTGGTCCGCAAAAAGCTGTTGCAATTGCGGTGAGTAATGACGATATTAAAATAAAATAAAATCGATACAGTTTAAAATTGATGCCTAATGACGTTGCATAACTTTGCCCCAGTAGAAATGATTGAAATGGCTTCGCTAATAAAAACATAAAGGCCAACAAAACAATTGTAAAAATTGAAAAAATAAGTAAATCGGTATAACTACAATTTCCCAAGGAACCAAAGCCCCACATTATAAATTCTTTTAAACTTTTATCATTAGAAAAATACTCTATAAAAGATTGTAAGGCGCCAAATATTTGACCCAGCATTAAACCAATTATTAATAAAAAAACATTGTTTTTAACTCTTAGTGCAATTAATAAAATTATAACCGTACAAAAAATACTTCCGGTGAGTGCGGCAGAAATGTTTGCAAACTTTGTAAGAAGTAAATTATTACTTACACCAAAACTTCCGGCTAACATAATAGCAATGGCCACAAAAAAACTGGCAGAAGAACTAATTCCTAAAACATAAGGTCCTGCCAAAGGATTTCTAAACAAAACTTGCAAAATTTGACCGGCAACAGGCAAACACATTCCGCATAAAATGGCAGTAATTGCTTTTGTTAAACGAATATTAGAAAAAATATAATTAGATAATTTAAAATCTGAAAAAGTAATTGCCTCTGTACCTGCAAACATTAAATTAGAAATAATTGCTACCATCAATAACATCAACAAAATAGAAATATTTACAACTAACTTGCTCAAGTATTAATATAATTTTTTGTAATAATAAAAAGTACTTTTTAAACTATCTGTAGCTTCGGGATGGAATAACAAAATAAAATCGTTTAAAATTCTATTCGGAAAAACCATACCCGTTTCCCAAAAGGTTGAATATCCTTTTGAATTGCAAACCAAATTATTATTGTAAACACCATTTACTTTAAAAGCTTCAAAATCGGCATAACGTTTATCTTGCTCTAACATTTGATTTTTATTTTCACACATTGAAACATTTAGCCAGAAATTTGCTTTGGAAGCCCTCCTATATACAGTTTCAAAACTTAAAGGTAAACTCCCTTTAGAAGAATCATCATCCCATATGTATTTTGCGCCGGCATCTTTTATTAAATATGAGATATAACTTTTACCACCCGGCACAAACCAGGTATCGCCAAACTTTAGTTCGGTAAAAACTTCAGGCTTGTTTTTAAAATTTTCTACTATTTTTTTTAATCTCAGATATTCTTTTTCTGTATTTAAAAATAATTCATTCGCTAATTTTTCCTTATTAACAAAGGCCGCAAAAAACTTTATCCATTCGGCACGCGCCAATGGCGTTTCTTCCAAGTGATCTATACAAACAGCAACAGGAATTCCTTTTTCCATTATTTTTGAATCAAAATCATTTACTTTATTCCCCATTCCAAACGCGAAAATAATATCAGGGTTTATCTTTATAACTTCTTCTCTATTAATATCAGGACTACGTTGTAATTCTGAAATTAATCCTGCGGCATGTTTTTTTAAAACCTCAGCGTTATTATAATAATCAATGTTTTCTACTCCTATAATTTCGTTAACACATTCCAGTTCAGTTAACATTGTAGTATAAATGGTGCTTAAAGAAACTATTCGCTTACAAGGAGTTTTAACAAAAACAGCATTTTTTAATTTAATATTGGGTTTGTTTTCGGAAGAATAAAGAATAAAATTAGCAGTTGTATCATTTGAATGGGCTTTACCAAAATAGTGTATTATTTTATACTCTTTGGCATAAGAAAAAGAAAAGAGTTTGGCATATTTAATGGTTGAATCTGAAATTAAATTTTCTTGATTTGCATTTGTGATAGAATTGTTATTGTTACACGAACAAAACAAAATTACAGATGCAATAAAATAAAATAAATTGAATTTCATTTAAACAGTATTTAATTCAATTTCAAAAACAGAACCCTTGGGCAAATTATCTTTTACCGTAATTTTTCCTCCGTGTTTTAATACAATGTATTTTACAATAAATAAACCCAAGCCGGTACCCTTTGTTTTTCTAATTTCTTCGTTACCACTTCTATAAAATTGCTCAAAAATACTTTCTTTTTCATTATCACTAATTCCAATACCTTTATCTATTACCTGAATAATTACTTTATTATTTTCAATATACATTTTAAAGGTAACCAGAATTTCTTCGGGAGAATACTTAATGGCATTTTCTATTAAGTTATTGATAACAGATGGAAAGGCAATTTTATCTATACTACAACTAATACCCGGCGCAATTTCCGGTATAAGTTTTTTTGCTTCTAATTCGTTTTTAAAATTTGTATTTAATAATTCTAGCACAAACTCACTTAAATTAACCGGCTCTTTATTAATGTTATAATTATTATGCTGCATGTTTGCGGCTAACAAAATATTATCAATTAATCCATTTAATCGTTTGTTTTCAGAAAGCGCAATTTTTATTAATTCTTGTTGTTTTGACTGCTCCAGCTTATGTTTTTCAAGCGTTTGTAATTGAAGCTTCATGGTGGCTAATGGTGTTTTAAGCTCATGTGTTATGCTTAATAGAAAATTATTTTTCTGGTTCAATAATTCTAATTCACGTTTATTTGCCTTCCTTATTTTATTTATACCAAATAAAAGTAAAAATAAAAAAATGGTACCCTCGCCCACAATCATTATAGATTTATTGATGCGCGATTTATTTAATGTTTCAATTTCGGTTCTTAAATTAACCTCATCGCTAATAGAGAGTTCCAGTATTTTTTGTTTCTCGTTAATTAATTGATTTAACTGACGAACCAATAGAACCTCCCACCACAAAAATTGCGCAATTATATATGCGAACAAAATGGTAATTATGGCTTTTGAGTTAAATTTCATTATTTACAGGATTAGTATTTGCTTCCGTTATTAAACTTTCTATTTGAACAATTATTTCATCGGCACGTTTAATAGAATTTACATCTTCTATCGCCAGCCATAATTTATTGTTTTGTTCTTTTAATTTACAAAGCGATGGGAATTTTTGAGCATACAATAAAACACATTTAAAAATTTCGGAATTAAAATATTCGCTTTTTTGATTGCTAACAAAATAGGCTAACATTTTACCATTCTTCAGTGTTATTTTTTCAAAGCCCAGGCTCATTGCTTTTCTGCGCATTCTTACCAAATTAATTAACTCAACTGCTTCTGTTGGCACAGGCCCAAACCTATCGCGTAAATTATTTTCAAAAGCAATGAGTTCTTCTTCCGTTGTAATATTATCCAATTCTCTGTACAAAACTAATCTTTCTGTTAAACTGGCAACATAAGTATCCGGAATTAATAACTGTAAATCAGAATCAATAACTGTTTCTTTAACAAACTGTCTTGAAAAAACAGAAGTATCTGAACTTCCTGCTCCGCTTTCTTCTACCGTTTCATTGTACCATGTTTCTTCTTTCAGTTCTTGAACCGCTTCGTTTAATATTTTCATATAGGTATCAAAACCCATATCGTTAATAAAACCACTTTGCTCGGCACCCAACAAATTTCCGGCTCCGCGAATATCTAAATCGCGCATTGCTATTTGAAAACCGCTTCCTAACTCGTTAAACTCTACTAAAGCTTTTAAACGTTTTTGTGCTTCGGAGGTAAGTGTGCTTAATGGTGGTGCTAATAAATAGCAATATGCTTTTTTATTACTACGCCCTACTCTTCCGCGCATTTGATGCAAATCACTTAAACCAAATTTTTGCGCATCGTTAATTATTATGGAGTTTGCATTGGTAATATCAATTCCACTTTCAATAATGGTGGTGGCCACTAAAACATCAAAGTCTCCTTCTATAAACCCCAACATAATTTGTTCTAGCTTATCACCGTCTAGTTGTCCGTGACCAACTGCTACCTTTGCATCGGGCACTAAACGTTTAATAATTCCTGCAATTTCATGTATATCGCCAACTCTATTGTGCACAAAAAAAACTTGTCCGCCTCTTTGTAATTCAAAAGCAATTGCATCTCTAATTAATTCTTCGTTAAAACTGTGCACTTCTGTTTGTACCGGGTAACGATTAGGAGGTGGTGTAGAAATTACAGATAAATCGCGAGCACCCATTAAACTAAATTGTAATGTTCGTGGAATAGGTGTAGCAGTTAAGGTAAGAGTATCAATATTCTCTTTGAATGTTTTTAATTTATCTTTTACTCCTACTCCAAACTTTTGTTCTTCATCAATAATCAACAATCCAATATCTTTAAACGATGTTTCTTTACCTATAATTTTATGTGTACCAATTAAAATATCTATTTTACCTTCTTTTACTTTTTTTAAAACTTCTTTTTGTTCTTTAGCGGTTCTAAAGCGGTTAATATAATCTACATTGCAGGGCAGGCCTCTTAATCTATCTTTAAAAGTTTTATAATGTTGATAGGCTAATATGGTGGTGGGTACTAAAATAGCAACCTGTTTACTATCGCATACTGCTTTAAATGCTGCGCGAATGGCAACTTCTGTTTTACCAAAACCAACATCGCCGCAAATGAGCCTATCCATGGGTTGTACTTTTTCCATATCGCGCTTAACATCGGCAGTAACTTTTATTTGATCGGGGGTATCTTCGTATATAAACGACGCTTCCAGTTCGTGTTGCAAATAATTATCTTTCGCAAAAGAATGCCCTTTGCTTGATTTTCGTTTGGCATACAACTTAATTAAATCGTATGCAACTTCCTTTACTTTGCGTTTTGTTTTAAGTTTTACTGTTTGCCAGTGTGCGCTTCCTAATTTATCTAAGCGAGGCACATTGCTTTCTTTACCGCTGTACTTACTTATTCTATGTAAATTATGAATGCTTACATAAAGAATATCATTGTCTTTATAAAGCAATCTAACCGCTTCTTGCTCTTTGCCGCCAATGTTTAATTTTTGTAAACCGCCAAAACGTCCAATACCATGATCGATGTGTGTAACATAATCACCGGGATTTAACATTGTTACTTCTTTTATGGTAAGTGCTTCGGAAGTATTGCGTTGAATTTCTTTTAGTTTAAAGCGATGATATCTTTCAAAAATTTGATGATCGGTATAAACTGCAATTTTTAAATCGTTGTCTATAAATCCCTGATGAATATTTAAAGGCAAATACGTAATTAATGTATCGTAGGTGCGATGCTCTTTAACCAACATATCATTAAAAATGGTAATTAAGCGTTCTGCCTGTTTTCTGTTTTCCGTTAAAAAATAATTTTGAAATCCTTTGGCTTTATTTTCTTTTAAGTTAGAAATTAATAATTCGAAATTTTTTTCGAATACCGGTTGCGGTAATTGATTAAAGGAAATGGTTTCACTTGTATTTTTAGAACTGATTCCGAATTCAATCAACTGAAAACTTTTAATTTGTTGCTCTAAGTTTTCTGCTTGCAAATAAAGTTTTTCGGGTTCAATTTGTTTTATTTCACCGGAATAATTCTGAAATGCTTTTTGGGCTTTTTCAAATACTTTTTTGCAAATGTTGGAAGCAAAAGAAACATCTTCAAAAAACAACCAGGTTCTTTCTTTATCTAAATAAGACAAAACCATCCCTTTTTCGTCTTTTTGAATACTTGTGTTTATGTTTGGAATAATGGTAACAAAATCAAAATTAGAATTTGATAATTGGGATGAGGGGTCAAAGGTTTTTATTGCTTCAATGGTATCGCCAAATAATTCAATACGATACGGAAAATCGTTTGCAAAAGAGTATACATCTAGAATACCGCCTCTTATGGAGAACTGGCCGGGTTCAAAAACAAAATCAACAAACTGAAAGCCATAGCTGATTAAAAACTCGTTTAAAAAATCTACCGAAAGTTTTTCGCCGCGTTTAACTTGTAAAATATTTCGTGAAAGTTCTTTTTTTAAAGTTACCAATTCACAAATTGCATCGGGGTAACTTACAATAATGCCGGTAAAGTTATCTCTGCTTAAGGCGCTAAGCACAGCAGCCCGCTCTTGTATATTTGCGTTGGTTGTTTTTTCTACTTCGTAAGGAATCTTGTACGATTGCGGGAAGAACAGTACGCTATTATTGCCTGAAATACTTTGTAAATCATTGTAAGCATAAGCAGCATCTTCCTTATTGTTGTATACCAGAAAAACACTTTTTTGGTATGCATTAAAAACATTTGAGGCAATAAAACTCAGTGCCGAACCGCAATGCCCCTTAATTTCTGAATGGGCTGTGTTAGGTTTAACAATAAGTTCCTTAAAAATATCGGGTAAAACCGAATTTAACATGAAGCGGCAAAGATACGAATTTGCTTTCCATCAACTATTTAAATATTTATATTCATCTAAACAATTTTAGTGTGCTGATGTTTTAACAGTAGGCACTTGTATCTATAAAATAGATTTAATACTTTTATAATTAAATAATTTAAAACGTTTTAAAAAATGAAAAAAACATCTACTTTTTTAAGCATGTTTCTTGGGATTGGTTTAATTGCCAATGCTCAATCAACTCGTTTAGCTTTATATGAGGAGTTTACCGGTGAAAACTGCCCTCCTTGTGCTGCAACAAACCCGGGCTTAGATGCCATGTTGGCACAACCTGCAAATACAGTTAACGCACAATGTATTAAATGGCAAGTGGCTATTCCAAGTGCACCAAGTGCTACATGGTCGCTTTACCAAACCAACAGTACAGAAATTAACTGGAGAGATAATTATTATTCTATTTCTTCAGCACCATCTGGAATAATGGATGGACAAAATGTTACGGTATTTGGAGCGTCATCAAACCATCCTGCAAACATGAACAGCACACACATTGCAAATGCGCAAGCTGTAACTACACCTTTTACTATGACCATTAATTCAGTTTGGGATGCTACATTTAGTAATGCGGTTGTAACAATTACAGTTGCTTCTTCATCTGCATTTACTCCTGTAGGAGCTTTTAAGTTAAGATTAGTGTTGACTGAAAAAGAGATTGATTTTGCAACTGCTCCCGGAACAAACGGCGAAAAACATTTTAGTAATGTAGTTCGTAAATCTTATCCTGATATTCAAAACGGAACTGCTTTACCTGCTGCCTGGGTTGCTTCGCAAGTACAAACTTATACCATTAATTGCGCTGCCCCTTCTTACATTCAAAACAAAGCAGAAATGATGTTTGTTGCATTTTTACAAGATGATGGAGATAAAAAAGTATGGCAAACAACAAGAACAGCTCCTGTTCAAATTCCGAATGATATTAAATTAAACACTATTGCCATTCCTTCGTTCTCTTGTGCAAATAGTTTAAATCCTTCTATTATTGTTTACAACCAAGGTTCTACTGCCATTACAGATATGACCATTACTCCTACAATTGATGGTGTTGCTCAAACTCCGGTTAACTTTACAGGTAACATTGCAAGTTTAGCTACTACTACAATTGCATTGGGTACTTATACCGCTGCTGCAGGTAACCACACCATAAATGTAAATATTACAGGTGTTAGCGGCGGCGATCCTAATACAGCTAATAACGTAAAAACCGTAAACTCTGCTTTGGTACAAACTTATTTTGCAGCTCCTTTAATTCAAGCATTTGCCGCAACTACTTTCCCTCCTGCTAATTGGTTTGTTGTTAATGCAGATAAAGGTCCATCTTGGTCAAGAGTTGCTGCCGGAAATAATGGCGCAGGCTCTGCTAAGTACGATTTTTATAACAACGGTGTAGTTGGTGATAAAGATGAAATGTATGTTTTACCTTCAGATTTAAGTACTATGCCGGTTCCAATGTTATCTTTTGATGTTGCCTATGCACAATACGCTAACGAAAATGACAAATTACAAGTAATGGCTTCGGTTGATTGTGGTGCAAACTGGACAACTATTTTTGATAAAGCAGGAAGTGTTTTAAAAACAGTTAATGCACAAACATCTGCCTTTACACCTGCATCTAGTGCGCAATGGAGAAATGAATTAGTTTCTTTACCTGCCGCTGCGGCAAGTAACCCAAGTGTGCTTGTGAAGTTTGTTGCAACTGCTGCATACGGAAATAATATGTACATTGATAATATTAACATCTCTAACAGCAACGTTGGAATTAAAACAAATAATGCTGATGTATTTAATGTTCAGTTGTACCCTAACCCAAGTTCTGATTATACTAATTTAGATATTACTTCTAAAAAAGCTGCGAAAGCAAATGTGGTGGTTTACAACACAATTGGGCAAGTAGTGTTTGAAAAAGAAGTTTCTTTAAATGAAGGTTTTAATTCTATTAACATTAACACACAGGCATTTTCTGCAGGTGTATACAATGTAGTTTTATCTTCTGAAATTGGAAACAGCGTTAAAAAATTAAACGTTACTAAATAATTAGATTAAAAGAATAGTTAAAAAGCCCGAAATTACATTCGGGCTTTTTTTATTATCTATTTTTTATTAACTTAGTAACTCAAAATTTAAACTATGAAAAAAACAATACTTGCATTATTTCTTTTGGGAAGTACAATTGCTTATTCTCAATCATCTATTTTATTAACCAATGTTGGAAACAGCCAAACAGTTGCGCCAAGTTCTACAGTAGAAGCTATAACAACAGCGGCTAGTAATGTTCAGGTAACCTTTGACATAAAAAACACAAGTGGAACAAGTCATCAATACATTGCAAAAAGATATGATGTAAACTTAAATTCCGGTGCAGTTGCCTACTTTTGTTTTGCAGGAACCTGTTATGGTGCAGCAACCATTGCTTCTGTAAACAATTTAACCTTAACTGCAGGACAAAGTGCTTCTGATTTAGCAGGTAACTACAATATGCTGGTAGCAGATTTAGATGAGGGTTCTTCAGTAGGTTTAAGTGTTGTTAAATACTCCTTTATAAATGTTGCAAACACTGCAGATTCAGTTCAAATTACAGTTCGCTATAATGGGCCGGGAGTTGGAATTAAAGAAATAAGTAATTCATTAAATGCAATGAGTTTATCTCCTAATCCAGCAGTAAACCAAAGTACTTTAAAGTTAAATGCTACTAGTAATTTTGAAGGGAATTTAACTATTTTCAATTCTTTAGGTTCTGTGGTAAATACAGAGAATATTCAAATAAGTAAAGGTGAAAATAAAATTCCTTTAAATGTTGGAAGTTTAAATTCGGGTATATATTTTGTTTCTATAAACGCAGGAGAAAGCAAAGTAACACGCAAACTAATTATTAAATAATTTACATTTTCTATATAATTTAAAGCCGGATTTTCTTAAATCCGGCTTTTTTTTAACATTGCAAATAATTTTAACATTTTGCTTCTTTATTACATTTTAATTTTTGTATATTTAAAATTGAATTAAAAATTTAAACATGAAAAAAACATCTATTATTTTAGGATTAATGACAATGGGTTTGTTTGCTTCTGCTCAAACTCGTATTGCATTGTATGAAGAATTCACAGGAGAAAATTGTCCTCCGTGTGCCACTACAAACCCGGGCTTAGACGCTTTGTTATCGCAACCTACTAACACTGCAAAAGCGCAGTGTATTAAATGGCAAGTAGCTATTCCAAGTGCTCCAACTGCAACTTGGTCGCTTTATCAAACCAACATTACAGAAATCAACTGGCGCGATAATTATTATTCAATTTCATCTGCACCAACCGCTAAAATGGATGGGCAAAATGTTACCGTATTTGGAGCTTCCTCTAACCATCCGGCTAACTTAAGCAGTACTCATATTTCAAATGCACAAGCTGTTAGTACTCCATTTTCTATTTTAATGAATACATCATGGGATGCTAACTTCAATAATGCAGTTGTAACTGTAACCATTACTTCATCAGCTACTTTTAATGCGGTTGGTGCTTTAAAATTTAGAATGGTATTAATTGAAAAAGAAATTAATTTTGCTACGGCACCAGGTACCAATGGAGAAAAAGATTTTCATTGGGTAGTTCGTAAATCGTTCCCAGATATTCAAAACGGAACTGCTTTACCGGCAACTTGGTCTGCTGCACAAGTACAAACGTATACTATCAACTGTGCAATTCCTTCTTACATAGTAGATAAAGGTCAAATGCAATTTGTTGGATTTGTGCAAGATGATGGAGATAAAAAAGTTTGGCAAACAGAACGTACAACTTCACCTGCTATTCCTAACGAAGCAAAAGCAATGGCTGCTGTAATTTCTTCTATTAACTGTGTTACATCTGTAACTCCATCTGTAACAATTAAAAACAATGGTGCAAATGCTATTACAGATATGACCATTACTCCATACTTAAACACTGTAATGGGTACTAATGTTACTTGGACAGGTAACTTAGCAATTGGAGCTACTACTACTATTCCAATGAATGCAATTTCTCCTGTTGCAGGAACAAATACGTATTCATTTAACATTTCAGGCGTAAGCGGTGGCGATTTAGTTTTAACTAATAACCAAAAAAGTGCAATGTTCTTAAATGTTCCATCCTATAATACAAGTACAGTTACTGAAGGTTTCCAAAACGTAACTTACCCTCCAGCAGGATGGGCTTTATTTAATCCGGATGGTAATGCAAACACCTTCCAACGTTCAACAGCAGCGGGTGGATTTGGCGCAAGTAACGCCTCTACCAGAATGTTTGTTAACGGTGCCGGTAACGGATTAACTGATTATTTAGTTTTACCTGCTACTAGTTTAACCGGTACTATTAACCCACAAATTACTTTTGATTTGGCTTATGCAAAAGTTTCTGCCTCTAACAACGATGCTTTAGCGGTACAAGTTTCTACAGATTGTGGTAATTCTTGGAACAACGTTTATTATAATTCAGGTACTACCATGACAACTGCCCCTAGCAATAGTGCTACTGTGTTTGTTCCTACTTCAACACAATGGACTGCTGTAGCTGTTTCATTAATGTCATACGCCAACAACCCTGGTATTTTAGTAAGATTTGCGGTTACACCAAATTTTGGTAATTGTTTGTACTTAGATAATATCAACTTGAAAGAATTAGGTAACGTTGGTGTTAATACTATTGAAGCAGTTGGTTTTGGATTTGATTTATTCCCTAACCCTGCTGCTAACGATGTTAACTTAAGAATTAATTCTGCTGCTGCTGCTAAAGCAAAAGTTACAGTTGTAAATTCAATTGGTCAGTTAATTTATCAAGAAGAGTTATACCTTAACGAAGGATCTAACGGAGTTAAAATTGATACTAAAAACTTTGCAGGTGGTTTTTATAGTGTAATGTTAGAATCTAACAATACTAACCTGGTTAAAAAATTAACGATTACTAAGTAATTAAATTTTTAATTCAAGAAAGTCCTGCCCCAAAAAGGCAGGACTTTTTTTATTTCCAATAATTGTAATAGCTTTGCAACGGTAGCCGAAAAACTTTCGGAATTAAAAGGGAACACAGTGAAATTCTGTGACTGTCGCGCAACTGTAAATCTTTAAAGCTTTTGCAATAAGCCATTGTTTAAAAAACGAGAAGGCGCAAAAGTAAGGGATAAGTCAGGAAACCTGCCAATAACAAAAAACGCCCTCGCGAAAAAGGGAAGTTATATGAATAAGCCTTCAGAAAAAAATTGCTTAACAAGCAACACTGCCTTAATATGTAGTGTACAAAATACATTTTCAATTAATTTCATTTTCTGCTTTATAAAATATGTGGAATGTAAAACAACTTTTGCAAAGCACTTCTTTTTGTTTTTATTTCTTTTAAGCAGCAAAGTGTTCTCTCAGTTTCACGGAGCCGTTGGTTCGGCAAACACAAATGCTATACACAAAGACAGCAGTATTTTTGTAGCGTGGGCAAAAACCTGTGTAGTAAATAGAGGTTGGCAAAACATTGCTAATACCGGCTTAGGTTATACTAACGTTGGAATAGATTCTAACGCTATTGGCAAAGCAGGCGAAAACCCTGTAGTAAGTTTAGGTGATGGTGGTTTTGCCATACTTACATTTGATAAACCAATAATAAATGGCGCCGGTTACGATTTTGCTGTTTTTGAAAACTCGTTTAGCAATTATTTTTTAGAATTGGCATTTGTAGAGGTAAGCAGTGATGGTGTAAATTATTTTCGTTTTCCTGCAACATCAAATACGCAACACCTTACCCAAATAGGACCGTATGATGAATTGGGCGAGCCCGAAAAAATAAACAATTTAGCAGGTAAATACCGGGTTTTTTACGGTACTCCCTTTGATTTAGAAGAAATGAAAAATAATAACGGGTTAAACGTTAATGCCATTACACATATTAAAATAATAGATGTGGTAGGCTGTATACATGCGCCTTATGCAAGTATAGATGTAAATTCCGCGCCTATTAACGACCCCTACCCAACTGATTTTGGCAATGGTGGTTTTGATTTAGATGCCGTTGGTGTTATTCATCAATTAGATGTTGGTATAAATGAATTTACTGCGAACAAATCATTAAATGTATTTCCCAATCCGGCTAACAAAATAGTATTAATACAAAATCCGGAAAAAAAATTAATGAATATTCAATTAATAAATAGTGCCGGAAATAGTGTTTACACCTGGCTTGGTGATACCAATCAATTTCAATTAAACGTTGAGGAATTTCCATCAGGTATGTATTACATACTCATGTTTGATCATCAAAATTATTACACCCAAAAACTTAGTATAATTCACTAATAAAAGAAGAATTAAACCTAAATTTATTTAATTAATGAAAAAAGTACCTTAAGAATATGGATACAATAATATTTTTGTATCTTAACACAAGGATTTTTTTAAATGCCATTAAACAATAACCAAAATTTAGCGGGTAATAAATTAAGTTTGGTTGATACAAAACTTAAAAAAATTACAAATTACGTTATCTTTTTTGTAATGTTATGTATGCTGTTTGCATTTTTCTACGGCTACATTTACTTAAAAAACACTACTTATGTAATTATTTTATACTTTCTTCCGCCTTTTGTTTATGGCTTATACCTCACTAAATTAAACAAAACGCTAACTGCCATTACTATTTTATTTTTTGGAACCAGCCTTTTAATTACCGTTTTTTCAATTATTCAAGGTGAAGAAACCGCCACACATTATCATTTTATTAATACCATTATTTCATTATCCCTATTATTTGGATACGAAAATGCGAAAAAACATTTTTATTTAAGCGTTGCATTTACTGCATTAAATATTGTGTTTGTTTTACTTTGTTTTAAATACCATTGGTTTGAAACTTATAAAAGTAAGCATGACGACACAGAAGGGATAAGGTTATTAAACTTTCTTATGTTGGTACCGGCATCGGTAGTTTTTTCGTTTGCAGTAGTTAGAAATTCTAAAATTCAACAAAAACAATTACGCTATTCGCTTGAAGAACAAAAAACACTGCTGGCAGAAGTAAACCATCGTGTAAAAAACAACATGGCCATTATTATTAGTTTACTGAATTTAAAAAGAGATATGAGTTTGGGTTCAGAAACACACGAAGCCCTTAACGATTGTAAAAACCGAGTGATGAGCATGGCCATAGTTCATCAAAAAATGTATCAAAGTAAAAGCAAAAGTGATATTGAGCTGGATGATTACATTTCTGAATTAACCGATGAAATTAAAAACTCATTAAATTTTAAAAAAGCAATTAACGTAATTAAACAGGTTGATAAAATAAAGCTTAACATTTCTGTTGCCATACCAATTGGCTTAATTTTAAATGAGTTAATTACCAACTCTATTAAACATGCGTTTGATAATACTGAAAAACCGGAAATAAAAATTAAAGTAGAATTAAATAACAAAACCATTAAATTAGAATATTCTGATAATGGAAAAGGAGTAGAAAATATAAATGAAATAAAATCAGAAACACTGGGTTTAATTTTAATAGATTCGTTAAGCGGACAAATAGACGGAAAGTATGAGTTTAAAAACAGTAACGGACTTAAATTTCAGCTTCAATTCCCGATTGCTTAATTGTTTTTCTTAAAACTGTTTTTTAAATTCATAAATAATGCAGCAAATATATTTTTACTTTAATTTCTTATACAAATAATGTCTGCATGAGTATTTGGAATAAAATATATAATATTGGCGTTAAAAAAAATGATGATCTGCAATTAATTCGTAAAAAACGAGTTAACAATCAAATTACCCTTTTTACCACACTAACAACCTTTATATTTATTCCGTTTTTAATTGCGGTAGAAAATTATTTTTTTGTTCCTTTTGACGCAATTACAACCCTGCTGCTGGCTACCACTTTTATATTTAATTATTTTGGCTGGTTACAACTTGCCATGTTTTGGAGGTACTTTTTAGTATTAGGAATTGTAACATTTTCAGGAATTGAAATGCCGGAGGCGGGGTTTCAATATTTTTTAATACCCTTAGGATTAATTCCGTTTATTCTATCAAACAATAAGCTTATTCAAATGGTACTTTTTGTAAATGCCGTTGCTTTCTTTTTTTTAAGAATGGGTATATCTGAAAATTACACGCCGCATGTAAACCTATCTCATCAGGCAAATATGATAGCGTATATTATTATTCTTTCTTTAACTTTTGCTCTGTGCAGTTTATTTGTAATTAAATTTAAAGTAGCAGGACTTAAATACGAAGAAATTATAAAAAAACAATTAATTGAAATAGAGGAAAAAAGAAAAGACACCTTAGACAGTATTAAGTATGCTAAAAGAATACAAACGGCTTTACTGCCTACCCCCGATAGCATAAAAAGTATTTTAAAAGATGTCTTTGTTTTTTACAAACCAAAAGATATTGTAAGCGGCGATTTTTATTGGTTTGATAAATTGGGAAATAAAATTTTAATTGCCGTAGCAGATTGTACCGGCCATGGTGTGCCCGGGGCCATGCTTAGTGTTTTATGTACAAACTATTTAAACAAAGTGGTTGGCGAATTAAATATTACAAGCCCTGCACTTATACTAGATAAAATTAACGCCTTAATGCACGAACAATTCACTAAAAATAAGGAAGAAGTAGACGACGGAATGGACATTAGCTTATGCTGTATAGACTTTGAAAAAAACACCATAGAATTTGCCGGAGCCCACAACCCCATATACATAATTAGGGATGGTAATCTTATCATTTATAAAGGAGATAAACAGCCTATTGGCAAATCGTATAAAACAAAGCCCTTTACTAATAATAGTATAAACACCAAACCCGGCGATTGTTTTTACTTATTTTCTGATGGTTTTGCCGACCAATTTGGTGGCCCAAAAGGGAAAAAATATACATATAAACAACTTCAAAAATCATTTTTAGAATTGCATCATTTACCTATGGATGAGCAACATCTTATGTGCTTTTCTCTATTTAACGATTGGAAAGGCAAACTGCAACAAGTAGATGATGTTTGTTTAGTTGGTTTTAGGATTTAAAGCCTAATTTATCTATAAACCAATAGTTTATCGGCAATCCCCCTGTTTAATAAATTTTACTTTTATCTAAACAATATAATAATATATTTGTTTAGCCTTTATTTAAACATGAAACTATATAAAATAGCAGATTTAGAGCATCTTTCGGGAATAAAGGCCCACACTATCCGAATTTGGGAAAAACGCTATAATCTTATAGAACCTATTAGAACAGATACAAATTACAGAAGGTACAACGATGAGCAGGTAAAAAAGCTTTTAAATGTAACCACCTTGCTTTCTAAAGGATATAAAATATCGCATTTGGCCGAACTTAAAGAAAATGAAATAAATGATAAGATTTTAGAAATTCAGAATAATACGCATGAAGATGCAACCTACATTTCATACATAAATGAACTAGCCTCTTCCATGATAAATTTTGATGAAACTTTGTTTAATAACACCTTTAACAAAGCTATAAACAAGTATGGATTATTTGACTGCATGTTGAATATTGTGTATCCGCTTTTATATAAAATTGGTGTTATGTGGGCTACCGATAATGCAATGCCGGTACAAGAACATTTTGCATCGTGTATTATTAAAAGAAAATTAGCTTCAAGTGTTGATATGTTGGAGGCACCACACCGTAAAGACAAAAAGTTTTTATTGTTTTTACCTCCGGAAGAATATCATGAAATTGTTTTATTATTTACAAATTATATTATTAGAGCAAAAGGTTACGAAACCATTTACTTGGGCCAAAATGTTCCTTACGACAATATAAAAGAGGTGGTAAACATTACCAATGCTAACTATTTGCTTACATTTTTTATTGCCGGGCACAATGAAAATTCTGTAGAAGAATTAATAAGCAATGTTAAGTTATCAAAATCGTTAACACTTTTGGTAAGTGGCAATAGTGATGTGGTTTCTAAATTTAATAAAACGGCACATACAGAAGTTTTAAACTCACCGGCTGATTTAATGCGATTTTTATAAAACGAATTGTACTTTATTTTTTCTTTAAAATAAATTCAACTCTACGGTTTACTTTTCTACCTTCTTCTGATTGATTAGATTCTAAAGGCTGACTGCTTCCGTAACCAAAAGAAGCTACGTTGTTAACATTAACTCCTTTGGCAACTAAATATTTTCCTACAGCCATTGCACGTTTTAAGGATAAATCTTTATTTTTTTCTTCATCGCCCAAATTATCGGTATGGCCATATATTTCAATAAACAAATTTGGATCGGCTTTCATATAAAAAGCAATTACATTTAATTCAGGATAGGAAAGTGGAGAAAGAATGGCTTCGCCACTTTGAAACAATACATTTTTAAAAGCAATTACAATATCATTTGGTACTTTATCAATGGTTACAGGCTCTACACGCTCGGTATCGGGCACTTCAATTTCTGCATCTGGGTTAATATACTCAAAGGGAATGGTGTCTTCTATTATGCGTTTATATTCGTAAATACTTATATCATCAAAATAATAATACGCATCGCGTTCAATACTTTTATTAATTGGAGAACTAATACCTTGTGGAACCGTATTTCCGGTTTTCCATAATCTTTTAATTCCAAAACCACCTATAAGCAGTGTGTTTTCTCCTCCGTTGGCCTTATACACTAAACTTATTTGATGCCAATTATTTACATCCATGCCCACTTCTTCTTCTAAATTAATGTATATGGGCTTTAAATTGGTTATTGCATCGGAGTGCTCGTACTTTACATTTTTATTTAAGAAACAAACCCCAATTTTATCAACCGCTAAGCGCGAATAATCAGATAGGCTTATATAAAAATTTAAAATGTATTCTTTATTTGCATCCAGAGGCGCCGTTAAACTTGTTTGAAGGTACTCTCTGTAAAAACCATGGGAAACTGCAAAAATACCGGCATAACATTTTCCGGAGCGAGGCTCTTGTATACCCATTGCATTGTTGGGTACATTAACAACCGATATTTTACTAAATTTTTTATCGCATTTACAAAAAAGATCGGTAGTGGCGCGGCTTGGCGAATTCCAAGAGGTATTTGCACCAATAGAAGAATATTCTATAGGAATAAATTTATTTACCTCAAAACTTGAATCGGCAATTAAATTATTTTGAGAGCAAACAAAATTTGCTGTTACAACAACTAAAATTAGACTAACAATTTTTTTCACCGATTGAAAATTACGTTTATTCGTAATTATTTCATAGTGAATTTATAAATTATTATATTTGTTATAAGGGCTTAAAAAGCAGAGTTATAAGGATAAAAAGCCATTAAAAATGAATAAATTAAAAAGCACCAACACGCGAAGGAATAGCGCCAATCTTGCTAAAACTGCAAGATAAGCGCTATAAAGTAGCGCCTATATGCTAGTTATATGCAAGGC
>JALHRL010000004.1:0-114597 GCA_022841465.1 Bacteroidia bacterium
AACCCATAAATTCTTTTAAACCTGCAACATCAGGACACTCATCTTCTTTATCAATAATACCATCTCCATCTTTGTCAGGACATCCTTTAAATTCAATAGGTCCTTTATCATCCGGACAAGCATCCTCTGCATCAGTAATACCATCGCCGTCTTTATCAGGGCAACCTTGTAGCTCTTTTATACCCGGTACTTCAGGGCATTTATCATCTTTATCAGGAATATGATCACCATCTTTATCAGGGCATCCCATAAATTCCCACACACCCGGCACATCAATACATTGGTCTTTTTTATTAGAAATACCATCCTTATCTCTGTCTTTAGGATGACCGTAAGGTACCGGAAGTTTTAGTAAAAAGTAAAAATTGGCACCATACAAATCTTTTGTAAAAATTCCGGGGATATTGTTTGAACCAACTAATAATGGCCCTAATCGTAACATGGCTCCTAAATTTATAGGTTCGCCTCTAACAGCGGTAAAAGAACTGTAGGTAATTGGCAATGTTACACCAAACCATTTGTGATCAAAACGAGGTGCTAAACTTATGGTGGTAAAATCATGAACTTGTGCTTCGCGCTTTTTGTGTAAGTTGCAAATATTTGCGTTTAAGCTTACAAAAAATGGTTTCCAAATATGGTAATCTATTGCGGTATTAATTGAAGTTGGTAAAGCCACTTTAAATGTTGTTTCACTTTCTTTAGAACCAAATAAATTAGTCATTAATGAATCAAAACCATTTACACCGGAAACATTAACTGAATTTAAATCCCATAAACTTACGTCGGCTGTAAAATCGTTAGACAAGATTCCTTTTCTGTAGCGAATCCCTCCAATATCATTAATAGCAAAGCTTACTTTCAATTTATACTTATCTCTGTCTTTTCTCCATAAATTCTTTTCTCCATCCATTTCGTATTTATACTTTTCATATTCCGGTCTAAATTCATAAACCGCCCCAATATCAAAACCAAGTCCGGGATTAGATTCATACTTGTAATTTTTTTTGAAGGTTCCAAAAACATCATCTGTATTACCAAATGCATTTACCAAGGGGTCTAGGTTTGAACTATGTCCGTAAGAAACATCCGATTTAAAAATGCTTAAAGTATCGGAGGTTAAAAAGTTATAATCAAAATTATTAATCTTCATGTATACAGCATCTAAACCTTGCAACAACTTAACAGTTACACCTGCTTTTAAAAAATGTTTTCCTTCATCTTTTAAAACACGCGCATAACTTAAACCGTACTCTGCCCAAAGCATTTGCTGAATGCTTAAATTTTTGTTTGTTAAATTAGTTACCCATAAGCTAGGATATTTAAACTCTTCGTAAGCTAATTTGGCAAGTTGAGGAGAAATTCCATCAATATTTACATAATTTCGAATTCCCCAATTAAAGGCAATGGCATTTTTTGAATTAAGAGAAATCATAAAAGATGGAAGCATTATACGGGCTGCCGAATAAATGCTTTTATCTTTAGGACTCACTTTTTCAACAATGTTATTTCTCCAATAATACGGCGATTCTCTACGCATGGTATCCCAAGAGTTTCCTTGAAACCAAGTTTTAGGATTACCTTGAATAGAAGAACGTTTAACAGCAGCATAATTATTATCGGCAGTAAAATTTAAACCAATTAAAGTCATATCAAACTTCATTCGGTTATCTACAATGTTTGCCGGATTGCTATAAACCCCAACAACACCGGCATAATTACTTGTTTGAATGCCTAAAAAATCTTGTGAAAACAGTTGAAGATTGCACAAAATAACAAATAAAAAAAATATTACTTTTTTCATATAAGGTTTTAATTATTGACTTTTAATTGTAACATGATTTAGCCTCTTTTAATATTTAATTTCAAAAAATGTTAATCATGCTATTTCAAATGAATCATTGGTAAACAAATATAAACTATTTTACCTTTTCTTTTTAAGAATTTCCTAAATTTACACCCTCTAAAAGGCATACATAGACAAACTGGAATTAATGATAGACAAACTAGAAGAAATAAAAAGAAGACACAGTGATATTGAACTGAAATTATCAGACCCGAAAACTATTTCGGATATGAAACAGTTTAAAAAATTAAATATTGAATTTAAGGAATTAGGGAGAATTGTTGAAGCATTTGAAGAATACAAAAAAGTATTATCAAATATTGATCAGGCAAAAGAAGTTTTGTCCAATGAGAAGGATAAGGATTTTTTAGAAATGGCTAAGGCGGAGTTAGAAGAAAACCGCACTAAACAAGATGAACTGGAAGAAAAAATTCGTTTGCTTTTAATACCTAACGACCCAGAGGATAGTAAGAATTGTGTGATGGAATTGCGTGCAGGTACAGGCGGCGATGAAGCCAGTATTTTTGCAGGTGATTTGTTTGAAATGTACAAACGCTATTGCGATAATAAAGGATTTAAAACTGAATTAGTAGATAGTAACCCCGGAACCATGGGAGGTTACAAAGAAATTGTTTTTAAAATAAACGGTGAAAACGCTTACGGCACCATGAAGTTTGAAAGTGGTGTACACCGTGTACAACGCGTACCTGCTACCGAAACACAAGGCCGGGTGCATACCAGTGCTGCAACTGTAGTGGTTTTACCGGAAGCAGAAGATTTTGATGTAGAGTTGAAAGATGCAGATATTGATATGGCAACCGCACGAAGTGGTGGTGCCGGAGGCCAAAACGTAAACAAGGTAGAAAGTAAAGTAATTTTAACGCACAAACCAACCGGAATTGTGGTTACCTGCCAAACAGAAAGAAACCAATTAGGAAACAGAGAAAAAGCAATGCAAATGTTGCGTTCTAAGCTTTACGATATTGAATATCAAAAACGCATGGAAAGCGTTACCAAAAGAAGAAAAACAATGGTGAGTACGGGCGACAGAAGTGCCAAAATTAGAACTTACAATTATCCACAAAACAGAATTACCGATCATAGAATAAATTTAACCTTGTACAACTTAGATGATTTTGTTAATGGTGAAATTCAGGAAATGATAGACAAATTAGCCTTCGCAGAAAATGCAGAAAGAATGAAGGAAGGAATGGCAGAGTAGTTAATCCTTCTTAATAATTACTTTTTTACTTAAAAATCTTTTATCACTTTTGAATTGAATAATATAAATGCCTGAAACTAGTTGTGAAACATTTAGTTCACTTATAAAATTTGGTGAAGAAGTTTTCTCGTAATAAACGTTACCAACTAAATCAATTAACTTTACATTAACATTTTCAAAAAAACCATCTAAAAATTTTATTTTAAGAATTTCATTAGTAGGATTTGGATAAACACTGACTTCGGTACTAAGTAGATTGCTTTCATTTAGACTAATAACTTTTGGACCTTTTTTATAAATACCACCACTATTATTTTCTGTTGTAAAATATGATCCATTATCAAAATCAAATACCTTAATTATTGTATCGTTACACAAAGTACTTTCCTGAACCCAAGTATTTCCTCCATCAATTGACTTTGATAAAAAACAATTACTTGATCCAATATATCCAATTGTGTCATTTTTAAATTTCACAACACTTAAAAAACTGTTTGTTGGACTATTAATTTGTGTCCAACTTAAACCACCATTAAACGTTTTAAAAACTGAACCATTCTTCTTAGAAATATAACCTATGTTACTTGTTGGAAAAGAAAAAGATGTAATTTGATTAACAGAATCAACATATAGCTCACTCCAATTTGAACCTTTATTATTAGTTGAAATTAATACTGACTTATCTTCATTATTCTTATGCCTATACAATATAAAACCTACACTATCATTTATAAACTCCATTTTATCGTTTATAAACCTTGATTTTGAAATGTCACTAATTAATAAATTTAACTCCGCATTCACATCTCCTATTTTAAACCTCTTCAATATAACCGTATCTAGTGAAGTATTATTATTATACAAGTAATACAAATATTTCGATGTTAAATAATGGGATAAAATTTTATGGCCACCTCCACCAATATTATATGTAGTATTAAAACCATTAACAGTGTAAACTACTTGATTTGAATTAAACAATAAATAACCATTTAATCCAATTACTGAATCATTGAAACTTGATGCATAATAAAAACTTGATGAATATCCCCCTGGAGTTGTACTATTGAAAGCTGTAACCAAATTTCCATAATCATCTCCATAATAAACATTACTTGATGCTGATCCAGAGGGAGTCATTTTAATGCTCCCTGAATATAATATTTTACCGTTTTTTAAAGGCAATATCTGTTGAGGGAAAACCATATAAATTGGGGTTCCAAAAGATGGCTGAAGGGGATTGGGAGGATTAGGTATATTAATCCATTGTGCAAAAGATCCAAAAGTAAAAGTGAAAATTAATTTAACTATTAAAATTTTACGCACAATCAAATATATGTAAATATTAAGAAAATATACTAATTGAAGCTCAACATTAACAAAAAACCTCAAAGAATAATCTTTGAGGTTTTTTAATGAATTCATTTTTCTTAATTTAATTTACCTTCAATGGAAGTATTGTAAAGGTTAACAAAATCACTCATCTTTCCGTAATCGTTTCCGTCAACAAAAAACGAATTTCCTTTTACCATACCAATATTTACAAATGGTGTTTTAGTTTCCAACATGGCCTTTTCAAATGCAACTTGATTTTTTGGATTTACACTTAGCACTACCCTACTTTGTGCTTCACCAAATAAAAAGGCATCTATTCTAACATCTTTATTGGAATGGATATGAACGCCTAAATTATTCGCCATCCCATTTTCCAATAAATTCAAAAACAATCCACCATCACTAATATCGTTTGCGCTTTCAACTAATTTAGCACGAATTATTTTTTGAATGGTTTGTTGTACATCATATTCTTCATCTAAATTAAAATAAGGCGCCGGGGCATTTTTTATTTTATGGTAAGAATATAAATATTCCGACGAAGCAATATCATTTTTTTGATGACCAATTAAATAAATAAAATCACCTTCGTTTTTAAAACTTATAGAAGTTTGTAAATCTTTATCTTCTAATATGCCAATCATACCTATAGTTGGTGTTGGAAATACAGGCCCTTCGTAACTTGATTGATTGTAAAAACTAACATTACCTCCCGTTACCGGTGTTTGAAATTTGGTACAAGCCTTGCCCATTCCTTTTATAGAACTAACAAACTGCCAATACACTTCGGGGTTATAAGGATTTCCAAAGTTTAAACAATTGGTAACAGCACTGGGTAAACCACCACTACAGGTAATATTTCTGGCTGCTTCGCAAACAGCTATTGCACATCCAACTTCAGGATCTGCATTTACATAACGACTATTACAATCAACACTCATAGCCAACGCTTTTTTTGTTCCTTTAATATTCACAACTGCAGCAGAAGAAGGGTAATTGGTGCTTCTGTTAATGGTACCCACCATGCTATCGTATTGGTTGTGCACCCAACGTTTGCTTGCCAAATTTGGATGCCCCGCTAAATGTTGCATTACCGGTTTTAAATCCTGAGGTAGTTTTACATTATCAATGCTAAATTTTTTATTTTCAGCAAAAGAAGCAGGCTCTTTAAATTCTCTTTTATAAATTGGGGCACCGCCTCCTAGTACTAATGAAGCTGCAGGTAAATCTGCCACTAAATCTCCATGAAAGAAAAACTTTAATCTATCACCTTTGGTTACTACACCAATTTGCTCGCAATTTAAATCCCATTTATCAAATATTTTTAAAATTTCGCTTTCTCTTCCTTTCTTTACAACTACCAACATACGCTCTTGCGATTCACTTAATAAAAATTCAAAAGGCAACATTCCTAGCTGACGAGCCGGAACTTTATCTAACCAAATTTCCATTCCATGTTCGCCTTTAGCACTCATTTCGCTTGTGCTACAAGCAATACCTGCCGCGCCCATATCTTGCATACCAACTACGGCGCCTGTTTTTATAATTTCTAAAGTAGCCTCTAACAATAATTTTTCCTGAAAAGGATCACCTACCTGAACTGCAGGTAAATCTTTAGCACTGTCTTCGGTAATATCTTTACTGGCAAATGCTGCTCCACCTAAACCATCTTTTCCGGTAGCTGAACCTACAATAAAAACCGGATTACCTTCACCATAAGAAATAGCACTCACCATTTCCCCTTTTTTCATAATACCAACGCTCATGGCATTTACCAAAGGATTAACACTAAAGCTTTCATCAAAAAATACTTCACCACCAACCGTTGGAATACCAAAAGCATTGCCGTAATCGCCAATTCCCTTTACTACGCCTTTTAATAACCATTTGGTTTTATCGCTGTTAATATCTCCAAAACGTAATGAATTTAATTGAGCGATTGGGCGAGCTCCCATGGTAAAAATATCTCTATTTATACCACCTACTCCGGTTGCAGCCCCTTGGTAAGGCTCAATGGCACTGGGGTGATTATGACTTTCAATTTTAAAAGCACAAGCCAAACCATCACCAATATCAACCAAACCGGCATTTTCTTCTCCGGCTTTTGCCAACATGTGCGGCCCCTCTTTTGGCAAGGTTTTTAACCAGGTAATACTGTTTTTGTACGAACAATGCTCGCTCCACATTACCGAATACACAGATAATTCAGTAAAATTAGGAGTTCGTCCCAATATTTCGGTTATTTTATCAAACTCTTCGGGTAATAAACCAAGCTGTTTTGCTTGATCAACGGTGGCCAACTGCGCGGCAAATTTATTTGTGCTCATATTTAAATAGAAACAACAAATTTAGTGATGTTAGGGGTTTTTAACGATTAATTAATCAACAAAATAAAAACACGGTGTTAATTGAATTTGCCTCTATTTTTAGTATTTTTATAAGGTGATTATATGAAGGGTTTGTTTTTAATTTTTCTTTTTGCATTTAACTGTGTTTTAGGCCAGCAAACCTTAGACACAAGTAATATTTTACCGAAAAAAATAATTTCTGTTGATTTTTTAAATATAGGAAGTTCTTTCCCAATAGGAAGCTTTAGTAAACGAATTAAAACGGGTGAAAATAGCGGTTTTGCAAATGTAGGCATTAAACTTGATGCCGCATTTAATTATCAGATCTATAAAAACCTGGGAGTAAAAAGTATGCTAATTTTTCAAAATCACCAAATTGATGATTACAAATATAAAAAAGAATTGTATGCTGAAAATGCTGCTAACTCCTATACTTTAAACACCAGAGGCTGGACTAATATAAGTGCATTATTTGGTGCATATGCTAAATTTAATGTGGATGAAAATTTATCCATACAACCAAAAATTTTACTCGGCTTTAATTACGGAATCTCTCCAATTATAAATTTAACAGTAGAAGATTCTTCCAAAACATTGGTAAATATTAGGCAAGATAAAGGAAACGCATTTGCCTTTTGTTATATTTTAGGAGTAGATTTTAATATTTCGCTTATAAACAATTATCATCTTTTATTAGGATTTGACTCCTTTAATTCTGATTTATTTTTTGAAGACGTAAAAGTAAAAAACATAACCTACAATAATAATTCAGAATTTAAATTCAAGCAACCCATACAAACGCTTGGTTTTAAAATAGGAATAGGAAAAATAATTAATTGAAACTATTAAGTTTATAAAAAGATATTTGGAGCGTGGAGCATTATTTAGACGAACTTAATCCGGCACAAAGAGCCGCAGCTAAAGCAACAGAAGGGCCGGTAATGATTATTGCAGGTGCGGGCTCAGGTAAAACAAGGGTTTTAACTTACCGCATTGCTTACATTATGGAAAAGGGAATAGATCCCTTTAATATTTTAGCATTAACCTTTACCAACAAAGCAGCGCGGGAAATGAAAGAACGTATTGCTAAAATTGTTGGGCTAAAAGAAGCAAAAAATATTTGGATGGGAACCTTTCACTCGGTATTTGCAAAAATATTGCGTATAGAAGCAAGCAAACTAGGTTACCCTGCAAACTTTACCATTTATGATACCGATGATAGTAAAAGTGTTTTAAAGGAAATAATAAAACAGTTTAATTTAGATGATAAAGTTTACAAACCTTCGTTGGTATTAAACAGAATTTCTGATGCTAAAAACAAATTAATATCGGCACAACAATACAACAATAACAGTACTTTTTTAACGGAAGACAGGCAAAGCAATAAACCACTATTAGGCCAGATTTTTGATGCTTACCAAAAAAGAAATTTTAAAGCAGGCGCCATGGATTTTGACGATTTATTGTTCAACACCAATGTATTGCTTCGTGATTTTCCGGATGTATTATTAAAATACCAAAATAAGTTCAGGTATATTTTGGTAGATGAGTATCAAGACACCAACTTTTCGCAATACGTAATTATTAAACAATTAGCTGCCCGCTTTCAAAACATTTGTGTGGTTGGCGATGATGCACAAAGTATTTATGCCTTTAGAGGTGCAAACATTCAAAATATTTTAAATTTTGAGAGAGATTATCCCGATTTAAGAACTTTTAAGTTAGAACAAAATTACCGTAGTACTAAAACCATTGTTGATGCTGCAAATTTTATAATTGCCAATAACAAAGACCAATTACAAAAAACTGTTTTTACCGAAAATGAAGAAGGACAAAAAATAAAAGTAATAAACTCTATTACCGATAACGAAGAAGGACAAAAGGTTGCAAATAGCATTGTTGAATTAAAAAATCGAAATCAGTATATGAATAGTGATTTTGTAGTTTTATACAGAACAAATGCTCAATCGCGCGCCATTGAAGAAGCCTTAAGGCGATTGAATATTCCTTACAGAATTTACGGTGGTATTAGTTTTTACCAACGTAAAGAAATAAAGGATGTATTGGCCTATTTTCGTTTAACCATTAACAATAATGATGATGAAAGTTTAAAACGAATAATAAATTATCCCTTAAGAGGAATAGGCCAAAGCACTATTGATAAAATTAACGTAGCCGCTGCCGAACATGGTATAAGCATGTTTACGGTATGTGATAATTTAAAAGATTTTAATTTAGGAATAAACAGCGGTATTGCGGGTAAAATTGCAGAATTTGTAACCAAAATAAAATCTTACTCGTTGGTACTTACCGATAAAGATGCTTTTGATTTAGGAAATCATATTGCGGTAAATAGTGGTTTGGTTAAAGAACTGTATCAAGATAAAACACCCGAGGGCGTTAGCAGGTACGAAAACATTCAGGAACTATTAAACGGTTTAAAAGATTTTGTAGAACAAGAACGCACACCGCAAGAAGAAGAATTAAACAACATTATAAAAGAACAAATGGGTGATGAAACAAGTTTATTTCAAACACCCGCTAATCCTGAATTAAGAACTTTAGACGAATTTATGCAGGAAATTACTTTGCTTACCGATAAAGATACCGAAAAAGAAGATGATGCATCGGCAGATAAAGTAAGTATGATGACTATACACGCTGCAAAAGGATTAGAATTTAAAAATGTTTACATAGTTGGGATGGAAGAAAATTTATTTCCATCGCAACTATCGTTAAACAGCCGAACAGAGTTAGAAGAAGAGCGCAGGTTGTTTTATGTTGCCATTACGCGTGCCGAAAAACAATGTTTTTTAAGTTATGCTAACACACGTTACCGTTTCGGAAATTTAATTTATTGTGAGGCCAGCAGGTTTATAGAAGAAATTGATGAGAAGTATTTAGAATATGAAAACATTTCGGGCGATAAGTTATTTAACGATAACCTATTTGAGAAAATGCGCAATAGCTTTTTTGAATCGAAAAGTAGTTACGGAAATAAAACAGGTTTTAGTAAAAACGAAAGCGAAAACAACAATGGTATAAATTTCACTCCGCCAAAAAAATTAGTTAGTATTAACGCCAGGTTAGGAAATATACATGCAGCTAAACCGGTAGATGTAGCTTTAAACAAAGAATTACAAGCAGGAGATACAGTATTGCACGAAAAATTTGGCAAAGGAACCATAAGCGGTATTGAAGGTGTATGGCCCGAAACCAAAGCCGTTATTGTTTTTGAAAAAGCAGGACAAAAAAGCCTGTTGCTAAAATATGCCCGTTTAGAAAAAATTTAATTTATTATGTTATTTTTACACAATAAGCCCTAAAAAATCACGTTTTACTAGAGTTGAAAAAAGCACTTTTATATATAATCTCTCTTCTTTTAATTAACTCTTATGCTATTTCACAAATTGGCGGAACAAATTCACTTCGTTTTTTAAATATACCTATGACTGCCCGCGCTGCTGCCTTAGGAGGCAACAACATGAGTGTGTGGGGCGACGACATTAATTTAATTCACTCTAACCCTGCTTTGCTTAACAAGCAAATGAGTAAACAAACTGCATTAAATTACTGCAATTATGTTAGCAATATGAATTTTGGTTATTTAGCCTATGCCCGGCATTTTGAAAACAAAGGAACTTTTGCAGCAAGTATGAATTTTTTTAATTATGGTAAATTTAAAGGTTATGACGAGTTTGAAGTGGAAACAAATACCTTTAATGCAAACGATTACTGCTTAAACTTAAATTATTCTACCACCTTACCCGAAGACACAAGTTTTAATATTGGAATAAATTTAAAAACAATTTATTCTCAATACGAAGCTTTTAATGCCTTTGCCAATGCAATAGATTTAGGAGCAACTTATAGATTTAAAAATAATTTTGTTGTTTCATTAGCTGCTAAAAATGTAGGGTATGTTTGGAAAAATTATACTAAAACGGCAGGGTCTGAATTAAACTTACCAAACACTGTTCAATTGGGCATCAGTAAAAAATTAAGCAAAGCACCTATACGATTAATTGTAGTTTATGACCAATTATTAAAATGGAACATGAGATATGTAAGCGCCATTGATACAGCAGGAAAATCGAACCCATTTGGTGATGCAGAAACAGTTGATTCCACAAGGTTTCAGAAATTTTATAAAAGATTAGGAAGTAATACTGATAATTTATTTCGTCACTTAACATTTGGCACCGAACTACTGCTTTCTAAAAACTTCACCATCATGCTTGGATATAATTATCGAAGACAGCGTGAGTTTACTTTACCGGAAAGGAGAGGCGGAAATGGATTTAGTTTTGGGTTTACTTTTAAAGTTAAAAAATTCAATCTTTCCTATTCATTCAGTCAAATGGCATTTGCCGGCAGAAGCAGCATTTTAGGAATTACTTACAGGTTGTAATTAGTTTAGATGATTACAAAGTTATATCATCTTCAATAACTCCGGTTTTAAAACTTGCATGCCTTTACTTGCAAGCTCTTTAATATGAATTAGGTTTTTAATTTTTTCCTTTTCAAAATCTCCCGGATCTACTAACCATTTATGAATAGTATCAGGAGAGTAATCAACTATTCCTGCGGCCGGATACACATTTAATGATGTACCTATTACTGTAAATAAATCTGCTCTACTCACGACATCGATGGCAACATCCATCATAGGAACCATTTCTCCAAACCATACAATATGTGGCCTTAACTGCGAGCCTAATGAACACTTATCGCCAATTTTAATTTCCCAATGCCTTAAATCATACACCAAACTTGGGTTTTTAGAACTTTGTGCTTTCATTATTTCACCATGCAGGTGAATTACTTTTTTACTTCCTGCTCGTTCGTGTAAATTATCTACATTTTGAGTAATTACCGTAACATCAAAAGCATTTTGTAATTCAGCAATTATTTCGTGCGCCGTATTGGGTTTAGATTCCATTACTTGTTTGCGGCGCTGGTTGTAAAACTCGGTAACTAAAGGCATATTTTTTTCCCAGGCTTCAAGGGTAGCAACATCCTCTATTTTGTATTGTTCCCACAATCCACCACTATCGCGGAAAGTTTTTATTCCACTTTCTGCGCTAATACCTGCTCCCGTAAATATTACTAAATTCTTTTTGCCCACAAAAATCTATTAAAGCTTTTCTTTTACAAAAGTTAGCATTTTATTAAATATGTGATAGCGCGTAAAGCCACCTGCAATGCCATGATTTTTATTCGGGTAAATCATAAAATCAAACGGAATATTATTTGCAACTAAAACTTTTGCCATTTCCATACTGTTTTGAACATGTACATTATCATCGGCGCTTCCATGAATTAACAATAAATTACCCTTAATTTTTTTAACGTGATTTACAGGCGAATTATCTTCGTATCCTTTTTTATTATCTTTTGGTTTTCGTAAAAATCGCTCGGTATAAATATTATCGTAATACTTCCAATTAGTTACCGGCGCTACAGATATGGCAGATTTTATATATTCGGCCCCTTTACTTATCATTAGTAAAGCCATATAACCTCCATAACTCCATCCCTGAAAACCAATTCTTCCTTTATCTACGTAATTCAAAGAACCCAAATACTTCGCAAAATCTATTTGATCTTCTGTTTCCAGTTTACCTAAATTTAAGTAGGTGCTGTGTTTAAACTGTCTGCCTCTTCCCAGTGTTCCTCTGCCATCTACACAAGCCACTATGTATCCTTCCTGACAAAGTAATTGATGCCACATATATTCAAAGCCTTCCCAATTGTTATTACACTCATTTGCGCCCGGACCGTTATAAGCATACATGTATACCGGGTATTTTTTATTTTCATCAAAGTTTGCCGGTTTCATTATCCATGCATTTAGTTCTATTCCTTCAGCATTTTTAACTTTAATAAATTCCTTTTTAGCTAAATTATATTCCTTTAATTTTTCTTTTAATACAATGTTATTTTCAAGCACTTTAATAACAGCGCCTTTTGCGTCTCTTAACTCATATACTACCGGGGTATTTGCATCGCTATAAGTAGAAATATAAAACTTAAAGCCGGTTGTAAAATCAGCATCGTTAAAACCATCTTGCTTACTCATTCTGGTTTTTAACTTCCCGTCTAATTTAATGCTATACAAATCGCGGTTAATTGCGCCATTTTCTGTAGATATATAATACAATGTACCCGATTTTTCATCGTATCCCTTAAATGAAATCACATCCCATGGTCCGCTTGTTATTTGATTAATAAGTTTTCCATTTAAATCATAATAATACAAGTGATTGTATTCATCCTTTTCACTTGAAATCACAAATCCTTTATCAGAAATAAAAGTTAAATCATCCGTAATATCAACATATGTTTTTGCTTCATCTGTATAAACAACTTTAGATTGTCCGTTTGATGCATTTACAAAAAGTAACTCCAATTTATTTTGCAAACGATTTAAGCGTTGCAATGATAAAACGTTATTATCATTGGTGAATTGTAACCGTGGTAAATAAATATCCTTTTCGGTTCCTAAATCAACATTAATTATTTTTTTTGCGCCAAAAGCATTTACATCAAATATATGGCAACTTACAATAGAGTTATCTTCTCCGGCTTTAGGATATTTGAAGGTGTATTTTTCAGGATATAATTCTCCTTTGTAAATATCCATTGTAAAATCCTTCACTTCTGTTTCATTAAACTTTATGTAAGCCAAGTATTGCGAATTTGCACTCCAAGTAAAATAATCTGCTTTACTAAATTCTTCTTCGTACACCCAATCGCCCCAGCCATTTTTTATTTTGTTATTTACACCATCTGTTGTAACTGTAATTTCAGTATTAGAAAGCAAATCTCTTATGAAAAGATTATTATCTCTAACAAAAGCAATTTTTCTTCCATCTGGTGAAAAAGTTGGGAACATAATTTTTCCTTTATCGCTAACCGGCCATGCTAACTTTGTTTTTATATCATACACAAAATAATCTGCTTTATATGAGCGTCTGTAAATTGGCTCTGCCCCTTCAGAAAAAAGAAGTTTATCTTCACTCGGACTAAACTGATAATCGCCAATTTCAATTGAACGAGTATTGTATTTTACATCTTTAGAGTTTACCAAATCTGCCACTTTCTTACCGGTTTTTATTTGGTATTTAGAAATTACATTGTAACCATCCGCTTCTTCTATATCCGTATAATGTAAACCATCGCTCATGGCATTAAAACCCTGGGTGCTTTTACCAACAAAAGCATACTTCACCCAAATATCTTCAAGTGTTACGCGTTGTTGTGCAGTAGAAGCGAATGCAATTACAAGTGCAATAAATAAACTTTTAATTTTCATATGTATATCATTATATTTTTAAAGGTGATATGGTATAACCTTGTTATTTTTATTTGTTCTTGTGCCATCAGTATCATGATTTTTTCAATAAATAAATGCTTTGTTTTTGTTTCTCAAAATTTACCAAAAAACCATTTTTATTGTGTGAATTTACTCATTTACTCGTAAAAAAGATAGTTTTACTCATTTTTTGAAATAAAATTAACCAAATTGGTAATTCGTTATTAAATTTGTTAGATTAGTAAAAAAATAGCCATATGCAAAAATACCGCGCATTAATAATAGACGACGAAGAAGATAGCCGCAACAATACCAAAAGTATGTTAGAAAACTACTGTCCCGAAATTGAAGTTGTTGGTGAAGCCGGAAACGGAATGGAAGGAAAAGTTAAAATTCAGGAGTTAAAACCGCATGTGGTTTTTTTAGACATTAACATGCCGGGAATGACGGGCTTTCAAATGTTGGAAGGTATTTATAACCGCGATTTTTGTGTTATTTTCTTAACAGCTTATAGCGAGCATGGTATTACAGCCGTTAAAGCCGGGGCTACCGATTATTTATTAAAACCCTTAATGTTAAGCGAATTACAAGGCGCTATCCGCAAAGTAATTCAGCATTACGAATCAACAGGAAAAACAAACGGCGCCAAAGCTGAACAAGATAAAAACCTAGTTTTAATTAACCACAGTAAAGGTTTTACTTTGGTTGATTACAAAGATATAATTTGGTTGGAGGCTAGCGATAATTACACAAATTTATTTTTAGTTGGCGGTAAAAAAATTGTGGCCAGTAAAACATTAAAAGAATTTGAAATGATTTTACCTGACACCATGTTTTTTAGAATACACCGTTCTGCATTAATTAACGTTGCCTTTGTAAAAGAATACAGCCATAATGAAGGCGGAGTAATTTTAAGCGACGGAACACATGTAACTGTTAGCAAAGCGCGTATTCATGAATTCGCTGATTTTATAAAATCGAAATCTGTTTCCCCTAAATAAAACATAACTATGCCATTAAAAAAACAAATTTGGCTGTTTGTACTTACTTTTCTTTGTTCTAATTTATTCACTCAAAATTCTAATTTTAATTTTCACAAAATTGGTACAGAAGACGGATTAACCAGTCTTAATGTATTTAATATTGAACAAAACGAAAACGGTGTAATGCATATTACCACCGAAAATGGCGTTTATTTATACGATGGGTATACCTTTAATTTAATAAAAACAGATAGTTTAAATCAACCCATTATTATAGGTTCTTCTATTAAAAGTGCCAATGAACTTTTTTTATCAACCAGAGAAAACGGCATTTACGAATTTAATTACAAAACAAAAACATCCTTTAATTATAATCCGGATGGTTTAAAAAACACGGCAGACAATATTATAGTTAATGATAATTTTATTTATCTCCTTACCTCACACGTTAAACTTGAAATAATTGACACCAAAAACAATAAATTAATAGAAGATGAATTAAGAACAAAAAGCTCTAACAACCAAGCATATTGTATTTTAAAAACAAAAACAGGTAAAGTTTACATTGGCAGAAGCAATGGCTTATACGAATTAGTTGGTGGCAAACAGGTGAAATTAGATGCACTCAACAATCTTCCTGTTTACTGCATTTATGAAAACAACAATGGTGAATTAATTGTTGGTTCTTCTTCTAAAATTTATTTTCTAAACAAAAATATAATTGTACGTGAAATTTCACCTTCCTTTAAAACCAAAGCAAATACATTTTCTGTTGGAGGTGAAAGAAATATACATAAAATAGTACAAGATAATTTTGGTAAAATTTGGTTTACTACTTACCCTAATGAAAACATATTCATGCATCATAACGGAATTACCCATGATGTTTTTGACGAGTTAAACATTACCCCTCTTCTTATTAATTCTATTTATATCGACAAGAATGATAATATCTGGATTGGTACATATGATGACGGGATTTTTGTAATTCAAAACACTTTCTTTAATAACATTAATGTAAACTTCGCAGAAAAAATATTAAGTGTAAATAAAATACTTTTCAAAAATAATTACATTTTTATTGCCACTAACAATGGTTTTTACGGCTTTAATACCGGCTCTAATGTTTTAAAAGCAATTTCTAAACCCGATAACATTTTAATGGAGCCGATAACCGACATACGTGAGTTAAATGATGTAATATATTATACCAAACGAAGCCAGTTTGATATGAACCAAAGCATGTTTATTGATTCAAAAAACAAATACTTATTTAAACCCATAAATGGAAAACTTGTTCAGCCAATTAATGACAATCAAATGATTTTGTGTGATTGGATGGCAAATGTTTTATTAACCAATAAAGACGCATCAAAAGTTATTGATACTTTAATCTCATTTCCTGATTACCGCATTAACATAAATGCCATTTATTGTAACAACGATAGCTTATTGGTGGCTACCGGAAAAGGTCTTTATTATTACAACTTTAAAACCAAAATTCCTGTTTTAATTTCTAAAAAAGTAAATCAGAAAATAAACGACATTGCAATTATAAACAACAATATTTTTATTGCACACGACGAGGGAATAGAAAATTTAAATAAAAACAAAGAATATAAATTTTTAGGAACAAAAGCATTAAATGGGGTAAAAAAAATATACGATAAAAACGGATATATATGGATTGTAAGTTTAGATGGTTTGTTTATTTGCGACAAGGATTTAAATCCATTAAAAGTGTTTAATAAACTAAACGGGCTGCCCTCTAACAACATTAACGATATTTCTTTTAGCGATGGGTACACCTGTATTTCAACATCAAAAGGTATTTCGTATACAAAAACAGAAAATTTAATTAATAGCGTTACAACCCCTAGTCCGGTTACTATTAATTATATTAAAATTGATAACCTTAACCGTTTTTTTGAAAACAACAGCATTAAATTAAGTACAGATCAAAATGATGTAAGTATTTATTTTTATAGTCCGCTTTATGCAAAACCAAACAAACAATATTATAAATACAAAATTAACAACGGAAACTGGATTTCTATAGAGGGTAATTCATTTAGTTTGCCGGTACTTGAAGGAGGTAAACACAATATTAATATTATTGCTTCTACTGATAATATTAATTGGAGTAATCCTACACAATTAGAATTCGACAAAGAAATAAAATTTACAGAAACACAATATTCTTACTGGATAATCATTTTAACTTCATTAGGAATAATTTCTTTTATAAGTTATTTAATAATTAAACGTGTAAAAACAAGAGCTTTAAAGCGAATACAAGATGAACAACAAGTAAATATGCTAAAACATCAGGCAATGAACTCCTTGTTAAGTCCACATTTTATTTTTAACTCCCTTACCTCTATTCAAAATTATATAAACTCTAACAACAGTTTAAAAGCGAGTGAATATTTGGCTAAATTTTCGAGATTAATACGAATGATTATAGAAAAAGCTTCGCAAGGTGAAATTTTGTTGCGCGATGAAATAACCCGTTTAACTTACTACTTAGAATTGGAAAAAGAACGATTTAAAAATAAATTTGATTATGAGATTAAGGTGGATGATGCATTAGATCAAAATTCGGTTACCATTCCTAATATGATTATTCAACCTCATGCAGAAAATTGTATCATACACGGGATTTTGCCAAAAATGGAACACGGACATTTGCACATCACATTCAGTAAAACAAAAAACAAAAAACTTTTAATTACCATAGAAGACAATGGTATTGGTTTAATTAAGGCGAAAGAACATGCCAAAACAGGACATAAAAGTTTGGGAACAAGCACCATTAAGAACATTTTAGAATTAAATTCTAAGCTTACCGGTAAAACCCAATCGGTAACAATGCTAGATAAATCAACACTTTCAGCCGATAAAACAGGAACTTTAATAACCATAGAATTAGAACTTTAATAATTTAAGAATTTTATAAAAAAGGATATTGTTGTATTTACTAAATTTAGGAGTTTATTTATAAGACACTCACATATTTAATACTGTTTACTACAGCTTTTTCATTCGGACAAAAAACAAATTATTTGCCCGATACAACAGGCGTATGCTCAAATGATAGTGTTGTTTTAATGCTTCCAAACAATATAGATAAAAAGGCAAAAATCACCTGGATTACACCACGCAATATAGAATACAACATCAAACGAATTAATGGAGCAAGAAACGCAGGGAAATATTACGTAACGGTAATTGACGGAACCAAAATTATAAAAGATAGTACTGTAGTTGTTTTTGTAAGCAGGCCAAAATTAAATTTAAAAGACACCACCGTTTGCAAAGGCACCCCAATTTATGTTGACGCCCAAAATCCGGGAATGAAATACAATTGGAACACCGGTGAAACCTCGCAAAAAATTAAAGTAGAAAGTTCGGGAAAGTATTGGGTAACTGTAAGCAACAGGGGATGCAGCGCAACAGACACCATTCGAGTAAATTTAGCTGCCGGCATTCAAGTAAATTTTGGAAGCGAGGTTACCTTTTGCCTAAGTGATGAAGTAAAGCAATTAAGTATTAAAACACCACCCAACACAAAAACACTATGGAATACGGGAGCAACAACAAACTCAATTAATGTAACAAAAGAGGGGATTTACAAAGTAACAACAAGCAGTAAAAACTGCGGCTTACGAACAGACAGTGTTTTTGTTAAACTTAAAGCTTGCGATTGTGAAATGATAATCCCGAACTCATTTACACCAAATGAAGATAATAAAAACGATTATTTTTTTCCGGTATTGCAATGCGAATACACTTACTACAGTTTTACCATCTTTGATAAATGGGGGAATCAAATATACACCACTAACAACCCTAATGGTAAATGGGACGGACGTTTTAAAGGTAATTTGTGTGAAGAAGATATTTACGTTTATAAAATAGAAAGCACAGAAAAAAATTCTGAGAAAAAAATGAATCGTTCGGGCAGGGTTTCATTAATTAGATAATGATACTTATCATTTTAAATTGCCTTTTTATTTTGTTAATTTGAATAGAAATCAATACCCGTCAATTCCACTTAATAAATTAACATGACACACGAATTATTAAAAATGTTTAAAATGGGAAGAACCCGTTTAACAAATCAATTACCGAATATAAAAGAAAGTGATTTAATTAAAAAACTACACCCCAACTCAAACTCTATTGGTTTTTTATTACGACATATTGCTGAAGTTGAACACCTATTTGCAAAAAATGTATTTGGATTAGAAATTAAGGTAATGACTGCAACTATAGGTAAAGAAATTCACGATACAGGTAAGTTTGTTAATTTTCAAGAACTTTTAAGTTTTCTAAGAGATGCCGAATTGCATTTAGAAAAGGCCATTTTAAATCAAAAAGATACCGACTGGAAAAGTAATATTACTACTGCAGAGTTTGGAACAGTTACAAAAGCGGAAGCATTGGCAAGAATAATTTCACATAGCGCATATCATGCCGGACAAATTGGATTAATATTGAAATATTCAAATTAGTAAATAATAAAAAACTATCAATTATAAACTATTCTTCTTCCTCTTCACTGTTTTTTAACTTTGCTAAAATATCGTACGCTCCATTAATAACAATTTTCTGATCAAGGCTTAGTTCCCCTTCAAAACTAACTTCTGTGTAATCCAATTCACTTACTCCCTTTTTAACTTCTACCATTCTAAAATGATTCGTTTCTTTTTCAGCAACAAAAACATAATCCTTTCCTTCAAAACTCACAATTGCCGCATTTGGTAAAGCACTTACATTTTGAGCACCTGCTTCTATAAATGCACTTAAATACGTTCCGGGCAATAAACTTGCATCTTCTTTGTCTAAATGACAATGTACTCGAACAGTTCTATCATTTCCAATTTCTTTACCTATCAAATAAACCGTTGCAGTGCGCACTTCGGTTTCATTTGCCAGTGAAAATCTCACCCTCTGCCCTGTTTTAACCTTTTGAATATCTTTTTCAAATACTACTAATTCGGCATGTAAATGCTCTGTATCTACAATCTTAAATAACACATCTGTTGAATTAACATGCTTTCCAATATTCACATTTACTACCGTTACAAACCCATTGATTGGTGATGTAATTGATATGGTACTTTGAATATTTTTTCCATTTAAATTATCTGCATTTATACCAATCATACCCAATTTTTGTTTTAAACCTGAATTTTTTGCCAACATACTTTCATAATTGGATTTTGCTTGCTGAACGGTTTTTTGCGCATTCACATTTTCCTTTTGCAATTCAAGCTGACGTTTATAATCCAACTCTAGAAACTCTAACTGACTTTTACTTTCTAAAAAATCTTGTTGTATCTGAACATAATCAGGATGTTGCATAACAATAAGAACCTGACCTTTATGTACCTTCATTCCTTGCAATAATTCTGTGTTTTTTACAAAGCCACCCATAGGTGCCGATATGGTAACCAAATTCTGTGGGGGCACATCCAATATTCCGTTTACCTTTATTGCACTACTCAGGTTTTTCATTTCTATCTTTCCCAACTTAAGATTTACTGTTGTTACTTGTTCTTGGGTTAATTCCACAACATTCTCAACTTCTTTATGATGGCTAGATTGAGAACTATCAGTATTATTTCTACAAGATGTTATCACCAATAAGAATAACAGCGGTGTAATTATTTTATTTATTTTTTGCTTGTTCATATAGCGTAATTTTTTAATTATTTTTTCCAATAATATATTCTATGTATATTATATTTTGATTGTATTTATTTAAACTACTTAAATAATTGTATTTAATCACCAATGCACTTTTAATTGCCTGCAAATACTCTACATATCCAATTTCTCCACTTTTAAATCCGGTGATAGCCTGCTTAATTATTACGTTTGCATTTGGTAATGCGTTTTCTTCATAATAAGTAAGCGTATTGTTGTTTTGAGTTAATTCCTGAATACTTTGTAAATACAAATTTTGCCAATTTATCTGTTCTTGCTGAAGATTACTTTCGCTTACCTTTTGCTGGTAATTTGCAGCTTTTACTTTTGAGGTATGAGGTAAAAACCAAAGTGGTAAAGCGATTCCAAACTGTAAACCGGTAAATCGCTTTGATGAATTAAAATACTGATCGGTGCCATTTATATTTTGGTAACCAATTAAACTCTGGTTAAAATAGCCAATCATAAAATCAGGGAGCGCTTTATTTGATTCAACTGATTTTTGCCTTTTACTTATTTCAACTTGCTGTTTTAAATACAATAAAAAAGGGTTTGAATTATATGCGCCACTATCTGCGGGTAAATCAATTTCCCACTTTTTAAACTCTTTGTTCTCAATTTTAACCGGTAATTTGCTATTCATAAGAGACAGTAATTGCAACTGATACATTTTTATTTCGGTTTGATTTTGTTTTAATAAATTACGTACTTCCATCAGTTGGGTTTCGGCTGTTGTTTTTTCTAAAAAATTACTTTCGCCCGATTTAAAACGAGCATTGGCTGCATTTGAAAAAGAACTGAAAATACTGTCTTGCTGCATTAATAAAACGTTTTGCGCATTCAGAAACTCTAAATAACAATAAGTTTGCTTTATTTCACTTAATAGTTCATTTTTAGAAACTTCTAATTTTAATTCACTTCCTTTTGTATGTGCTTTGTATAAATTACCGGTGGCACCAAACAATGTAGGAAATGGTATTGTTTGCGTAATGCTAATATTATTATCGGTATTTAAAGAATTATACTGACCGTACATAAAGTTCACATTAGTTTTACCAATTTCAGTAGCTGTTTTTTGTAAAGTGCGATTGTAATTTACCTCATAAGTGTTTGCTTTAATTTTACCATTGTTTTTTAAAGATATATCAATAGCCTGTTGTAGAGTTATATAATTATTAGGTACCTGTGCATTACTTAAAATGGGAAAAAGCAAAATTCCCATTACTAAACCATTTATTGTTTTACTTACTTTTAATTTTCCCATTCTTTCAAAATAACAATAAAGTATCGGTAATATTAAAAGGGTTAACAAAGTGGCTGTTATTAAACCTCCAATAACAACGGTGGCCAAAGGTTTTTGTACTTCGGCACCCGAACCGTGCGAAAGCGCCATGGGTAAAAAACCTAATGATGCCACCAGAGCAGTCATAATTACCGGGCGCAATCTTACCAATGTTCCTTCTTTAATTATTTCATTTGTATCAGTCATACCTTCTTTTTTTAATCTATTAAATTCAGCAATTAATACAATTCCGTTTAATACTGCTACACCAAATAAAGCAATAAAGCCAACTCCTGCTGAAATGCTAAATGGCATGTCTCTTAACCACAATGCAAAAATTCCGCCAATTGCAGAAAGTGGAATAGCAGTAAATATTAATAAACTTTGTTTAAAGGAATGGAATGTAAAATACAACAACATAAAAATTAATAGTAAAGCAACAGGTACAGCAATAGACAAACGCTGACGAGCTTCCATTAAATTTTTAAATGTTCCGCCGTACGTAGGATAATATCCACTTTTAAACGTAATCTTTCTTTCAATTTCGTTTTGAATTTCTTTTACTACACTTTCTATATCGCGTTCTCGTACATTAAAACCAACTGTAATCCTTCGCTTTGCATCATCGCGCTGAATTTGATTAGGGCTAATTTTAAATTCTACTTCTGCCAATTGCGAAATTGGTACTTGATTTCCGTTTGGCGTAGAAACAAATAAATTTCTAACATCCTCAATTCCTGCTCTATTCTCCTTTTCTAATCTAACAACCATGTCAAATCTTTTTTCCTCTTCATACACATAACCCGCAAAATCACCAGCAAAACCAGCTTTAATCACTCGATTTACATCTTCTATATTCAACCCAAACTGAGCAATTCTATCTCTATTAAATTTTACAACAATTTGCGATTGACCGGTAACTTCTTCCACGTATACATCTTGGGCGCCTTTTATTTTTGAGGCAATTTTACCTACACTATTAGCGTAATCGGTTAAGGCATTTAAATCTTCACCATAAATTTTAATTACCACATCTTGTCGGGCTCCTGTCATTAATTCATTAAACCGCATTTGTATGGGTTGCTGAAAACCAAATGTAACACCCGGAATTACTTTTAATGCTTCACCCATTTTTTCAGCTAACTCCTCTCTATTGGAAGCACTTGTCCATTCCGATTTATCTTTTAAAATTATCATTAAGTCGCATGCTTCCACCGGCATGGGGTCTGTAGGAATTTCACTTGAACCCACTTTGCCAATTACTTCAATTACTTCCGGAAACTTTTCTTTCAAAACTTTTGCGCCTCTTAAAGCTGCTTCAATTGTTTTAGAAATAGAACTTCCTTGCAATGTTCTGGTTTCTACTGCAAAATCACCTTCATCTAAAGTTGGTATAAATTCACCACCCATTTTATTAAACACTAACAAACTCGCCACTAATAAAACAACAGAACCAATTAAAACCATCCCTTTTTTATTTAATGCAAACATCAACATAGGTTGGTAAATTTTTTGTAATTGTTCCATAAACCTATCGGATATGTTTCGTTTGTGAGCCGTTTTTTTACTTAGAAATAAAGAAGAAATCATAGGAACATAAGTTAGAGACAAAATAAACGCGCCAAGGATAGCAAATGAAACTGTTTGCGCCATGGGTTTAAACATTTTTCCTTCTACACCTACCAATGCAAGTATTGGTAAATAAACAATTAAAATTATTATTTCACCAAAGGCCGCAGAATTCCTGATTTTTGATGCAGATTCATAAACCTCTTGATTCATTTCCTTTTGCGTAAGCTGTTTACCACCAAACTTTAAAAACATACTTTTACCGGTCATATGATGTAAAGTGGCTTCTACTATAATTACAGCGCCATCTACAATTAAACCAAAATCAATTGCTCCTAAACTCATTAAGTTGCCGGATACTCCAAATAAATTCATTAAAGAAATTGCAAACAACATTGCTAAAGGAATTACAGATGCAACAATAATTCCTGCTCTAAAATTTCCAAGTAACAAAACCAAAACAAAAATTACAATTAAAGCTCCTTCTGCTAAATTTCTTGTAACCGTATTAATGGCATTATTAACCAACTTCGTTCTGTCTAAAAAAGGTTCAATAACCACTCCTTTGGGTAATGTTTTTTCTATTTGCTTAATTTTCTCCTTTACATTTTTAATTACCTCCGATGAATTGGCGCCTTTTAACATCATAACAATTGCTCCAACCACTTCCCCTTCATCATTTCTAGTCATAGCTCCGTAACGCGTTGCATGTCCAAGTTTTATATCGGCTAGATTTCTAATTAATACAGGAATACCATCCGAATTAAGTTTTACAACAATTTTTTCAATATCTTCTTTCGATTCAATTAAACCTTCACTTCTTATAAAATATGCGTTTGGATTTTTATCTATATATGCTCCGCCGGTATTTTGATTGTTTTTTTCAAGCGCAATAAAAACATCATTAATACTTATGTTCATGCTACGGAGCTTATCAGGGTTTAATGAAATCTCGTATTGTTTTAAATATCCCCCAAAACTACTCACCTCGGCCACTCCTTCTGTTCCCAAAAGTTGCCTGCGCACAATCCAATCTTGAATGGTTCTTAAATCCATTGGTGAAAATTTTTCCTCATAACCTTTTTCTGTATGAATTACATACTGATAAATTTCACCCAATCCGGTTGTGAGCGGTGCTAATTCGGGCACACCAACTCCCGCTGGTATTATTGTTTTTGCCTCAATTAATCGTTCGTTTACCTGTTGCCTAGCCCAATAAACATCAACACTTTCTTTAAAAACAATGGTTACTACCGATAAACCAAATCGTGAAAAAGAGCGAACTTCTTCTATTCCGGGAATTGTAGCCATGGTTTGCTCAACCGGAAATGTTACCAACCTCTCAATATCTTGAGCAGCTAAAGATGGCGAAACTGTGAGAATTTGTACTTGATTATTTGTAATATCAGGAACAGCATCAATTGGAAGCTTTGTTACAGAATAAGTTCCCCAAGCTATTAATGCCAGGGTAAATAAACCAATAATAAACTTATTGTTTATAGAAAAGTGAATTACTTTATCTAACATAATTTATTCAAATAAACATAAGCAATGCATAAGGCAATGCTTACAGTGTTAATACTATTAAAAAATAACAAGAGAGATTTTGCGAAAATTAAATTCGCTTAAGAAAATTAAACAAGCTTTGGGGGTTGCCAAATGGTACAAATATCAAGACTTTCAATACGTTCGTTTTCATTTACAAAACCAACATTAATTATTTGCACATAATTAAAACATGAGTTTATGTTATTAGAAATAAAACCAATTATTGGCATATGAACACTAACACAACAATTTCCGCAATGCTTAAAAGGAAGGTTACAATCATCGTCATCGTATGACTCTTGCTCACCTTGCATTTCATTTTGATGATTTGAATAATGTTGCTGTAAAAAATCTATAAAATCATGCACATCTCGTTTCTCTTCTGCATGATGAAAATAATGTGTAAACAAACGAGGGATTTTTACCAATTCTTCGGCAAAAACACTATTTGTAACAATTTGAAGCAGTAAAAATATAGCAATAATTTTCCTCACTATTCCAAAGGTACATTTTTTTAAGTTAGCTGTCAAGAGACGCTGATATCTATCATTTTACCATAAAACAGCATTTTCTGTTAAGAAAATTTACGTTCACTCCTTGCGCTCGTTATAAATATAATTAATAATGGTTCCTTCGTTTGATTCAGAGTCTTCACTTTTCGGGAATTCATCATCTTCTTTTTCCTCTTCCCATTCAAACTTTTTTGGTTGCGGACCCTCTTTTCTGTAATTAAAAGCAACCAATAAGCCGGAAATAGCCCCAAATAAATGTCCTTCCCAACTCATCTCTTTTTTTAAGGGGAAAATTCCCCACATAATACTGCCATACAAAAACACCACCAAAGCAGAAACCACCATTAAGTTGCGATGTTTACGAAATACTCCGCTAAAAAATAAAAATGTTGCCAAGCCATAAATTAAGGTGCTTGCGCCAATATGGTAAACAGGGTAATATTCATTGTTTCTTCCTCCAATCCACAACCATAAACCGCTAATTAACCAAATCCAAACAAAAGCTTGTTTTGCAATTGGTTTGTAAAAGAAAAACAATATCATTCCTAAAACCAACAACGGCAAACTGTTTGAAGTAATATGATCTATATCACCGTGAATAAAAACAGACAAAAATATTCCTTTTAATCCGCTTAGGGTACGCGGCAATACACCAAATTCTGAAAAACGTATTCCGCTGCTGTTTTCTACCCAAAAAACCAACCACAATACCGCTATAAAACATAACGGATAAATAGAAATACTAAAGATTTTTTTTAGGAGATAATTTTTCAAGATAAAATTCTAAAACATGAAGTTAAAGAATTAAAATAAAGGGTAGATTAATTTAAGATTATTTCACAGGAACCATAATTCTGGTTAACCATTTCGATTCGTCTTTTTCAAGAGTGGGATCGGTAATGTAATACTCGCGCATGGGCCCGCTTTGATCCATCTTTACTTTAGCTAAATAAGCTTTAATTTCATCATAAGCCGTATATAAATTGTAATAAGGGCCGTAATAATTATAAATTAACATTTTATCTTGCTCTAACACCACAATTTTGCTGTGCTTGGGTTGTTTCTTGGGAACTTCCTTTATGGGTATTATACACTCAAAAACAAAATTTGATGTATCGTTATTATAATATATTGCACCGGCAGCTCCATCTACCACTAATTTTAAATCATCAATATCTTTTTGAACTAAGGCAAACGAGTTGGCTAAAACTTTTGGAACGTTTCTTAATGGTGCTGAATCTCCACGTAAAATGGTTAACATTTCCGGCACATCAAAAACACCAAGTATTCCTTTATTATTGGTTAAATGCTCAAAGCTTTTTATTTTTTTATGCAAGGGTTCAATATTTACGGCATCAATAGTATCAATATCTACTATTTTGTTATTATTAACTGATTCTTCATCTGAAGAACAAGAAACAATTGTTGCTGCAACTACTAAAAATAAAAAAAGCTTCTTCATCATTTAAATTGTTTTACCCGGATATACTTTCAATGCCTCTTCTAAGCATGTTACGGCATTCTTTAAATCACTTGTGTTTAAAACGTATGCAATACGAACTTCATTATGTCCTGCTCCCGGCGTAGAATAAAAACCTGCTGCAGGAGCTAACATTACTGTTTGTTGGTTGAAATTAAAATCCTCTAGTAACCATTGGCAAAATTTATCTGCATTATCAATTGGTAAACGTGCAATACAATAAAATGCACCGCTTGGTTTTGGACAAAACACACCCGGAATTTTATTTAAAGCATCAATTACAAAATCTCTACGTGCAATGTATTCCTTTTTTACTCCTTCAAAATAACTTTTTGGTGTTTCTAAAGCTGCCTCTGCGCCTATTTGTCCATAGCTTGGGGGACTTAATCTTGCCTGTGCAAATTTTAAAGCCGCAGCCATTACCTCTTTATTTTTACTAATCATAGCCCCAATACGCGCTCCACATGCGCTGTAACGTTTACTGATAGAATCTAATAATATTACATTGTTTTCAATTCCCGGCAAATGCATTACACTCACATATTCTTTACCATCATAACAAAACTCGCGGTACACTTCATCACTCAATAAAAACAAATCATATTTTAAAACCAATTCGCGTAAGGCATTTAATTCAGCCTTGGTATATAAATAACCCGTAGGATTTCCCGGATTACAAATCATTATCCCTTTTGTTTTGGGTGTAATTAGTTTTTCAAATTCTTCAATGGGCGGTAAAGCAAAACCACTTTCAATATAACTGCGAATAGGTTTTACGGTTACATCGGCAGAAGTAGAAAACCCATTGTAGTTTGCGTAAAAAGGTTCGGGTATAATAACTTCATCACCTGCATTAAAGCAAGTCATCATAGCAATTTGAATGGCCTCACTTCCTCCATTGGTAATAATAATATCGCTAGGGTCTATGTTAATATTATATTCTTTATAATATCCGCATAATTTAGTTCTGTAACTAATATTTCCGGCACTGTGCGAATACTCTAAAACCTTAACATCTGCGTTTTTAACTGCATTTAAAAAGCTCGGAGGGGTTTCAATATCAGGTTGACCTATATTTAGGTGGAATATTTTAATTCCTTTTTTCTTTGCTGCATCTGCAAAGGGTACCAACTTCCTTATTGGAGAAGAAGGCATTTGTGTAGCTTTAGATGAAAGTTTTGGCATTATTTCTAAAATAAAAAACAACAAAGATAGTGAAAATTTGTTGGCAATTTTCATGGATTTGTGGGTATCAATACCATTAAAAATCCCTTATATTTGAAGGTTACATTTTTATGGATAATACCGCAATAGAAAGCTCAACAGAACAACGCAAACTATACCCGTTTCAGGAAGATGCCGTAAACAACATCTTTAATAAATTGGTTACTATGCCTCCAAACGCCAATTTATTATTTCAATTACCTACGGGCGGTGGAAAAACAATCATTTTTAGCGAAATTGCCCGCCGTTATATAGAGCAGTTTAACAAAAAGATTTTAATTCTAACCCATCGAATTGAGTTAAGCCGACAAACACACGATGTATTAACAGAGCTTGGCATTAAAAACAAGGTTATTAATAGCGAAGTAAAATTATTACCATCACAAAACGAATATCAAAGCTTTACAGCGCTAGTTGAAACTTTAAATAATAGACTTCAAGAAAACGATAATTTTTTGGAAGACATTGGATTGGTAATTGTTGATGAAGCGCACAATAATTCATTCCGAAAAATCTTTCATTACTTTAATGAAGTAAACATTTTAGGAGTTACCGCAACACCTTTAAGTAGCAACAAAAAACTTCCTTTATATCAAACATACAACGATTTAATTATTGGCGAAAGTATTGCCACTTTAATTGAAACCGGGTTTTTATGTGAAGGCATAACTTACTCGTACGACGTTAATTTAAGTAGTTTAAGAGTTGGAAATAATGGTGAATTTACGGTTGGTTCGCACGAATTATTGTACACACAAGCCATTATGCAAAGTAAGTTGTTAGAAGCTTACGAAGAAGTTGGAAAGGGAACTAAAACACTTATATTTAATGCCGGTATTTTAACCAGCCGGGCAATTTACGAAACCTTTAAAAAGAAAGGTTACCCTGTTAGGCATCTTGACAGTACCTTTAGCGACAAAGAACGGGCAGAAACGCTGGAATGGTTTAGAAAAACCAAAGACGGGATTTTATCTTCGGTTAGTATTTTAACTACAGGTTTTGATGAACCGGAAGTAGAAACGATTATGCTAAACCGGGCAACCAAATCATTAACACTTTATCATCAAATGATTGGAAGAGGAAGTCGTGTTTTACCAACTAAAAAACAGTTTAAAATAATTGATTTAGGAAATAATTCTCGTCGCTTTAATCTTTGGCAATATCCGATAGATTGGAAACACGTTTTTGCTGCTCCGCATTTATATTTAGAACAACGCTACAAAGATGAGTGGGATTATGAATTGGAAAATGATTATGATTTGCCTCCGGAAATTAAAGAGCGCTTTTTAAATTCAAGTGCCGAATCGTTTATTGTACGCGACAGGTATTTACTGGCCATAAGAAAAGGTTTAAAACCAAACATTGTTCTTGAGGAAAGTTTAGAAGATCATTTTAATAGAATAAAAGATAATGCAGCAGAATACGCCGAAGCAATGGAGCTCTACAACTTACTGAACGAAGAAATGAGGTACCGCGTAAAACAATTTGGAAAGTGCATTAATGCCACCAATAATTACATAGATTGGCAATATCAGAATTACAGCAGTAAATTAAGAAGGAAACTAGGTAACTTTTTTGTAGAATAAAATGCGTACACGCCTCATATACAAAGTAAGCGGTTTGCTTTCTGTTATTATCGGAATTATTTGCACCCTTTCTATTTATCAATTAAGATATATTTTTTACGGAGTAATTCTTTCTGTACTAGGTTTTATTTTAGCAGGAATAAATATTTTTTTAAACAATAAATATGAATTTGATGAAGAAAAATGGCCAAGAGGTTACTTTGGCATGTTACTTTCTTCAATACCGGTATTATTTATGCTTTTTGTAGTCTTCAAATTCAAAAAATAACCACCATAGGATTTAAAGAAAAAATATCCTTCAAAGAACTTCGGAAAATTGCGAAAGTAAAGAACGAACGTAAACTTTCGGGCTTTAATAAAATAATGCTATGGATAAACTACATTGCCATTATTTGCTTGTTTCTTGCCGAAATTGCAAAACACATATCACCTTCACTTTTTTGGCCAATGGCGTTTTTTAGCTTAGGATTTCCTATTTTATATTTGATTGTTTTACTGTTTTTAATTTATTGGTTAGTGCAATTTAAACGCACTTTCGTTTTTTCTTTAGCTATATTAATAATAACCTTACCTACGGCTTTTAAGTTTATACAATTTAATAAGCAAACCTCCGAATCAGTAAACAGCAGTTTAAAGCTAACTTCCTTTAATTGTATGTTGTTTGATTTATATAACTGGAAACACAATAAAGAAACTAGGGAAAAAATGTTTGAAGAGTTGGTTGAGTTAAACTCGGATGTATATTGTTTTCAAGAATACTACACTTCCGAAGAAAAAGGAGATTTTAATAACACCGATACTTTAACGGAACTTCTAAAATCACCATACATTCATGTTGATTATACAACCACCTTAAGAGAATTGGATCATTGGGGAATTGCCACCTTTAGCAAATACCCCATTGTAAACAAAGGAAAAATTGTATTTAATACAAAGAAAAACAACATTTGTATTTATACAGATATTGTAAAAAATAAAGATACAATAAGAATTTACAATGTGCATTTACAATCTATCAGCTTCAGTAAAAACGATAATAAATATTTACAAGAAATTAAACAAGGCTCAGATGCTGATAATGATATTGAAAAAAGTAAGAACATTCTACGTCGTTTAAAAAGAGCCTTTGTTAAACGTGCCGAACAAGTGGAGGCTATAAAATTACATATGAATTCTTGTAAATATAAATATATTATTTGCGGTGATTTTAATGATACACCTGCCTCTTATGCTTATTACACGTTTACTAAAAACTTAAAAGATGCCTTTTTAGAAAAGGGAAATGGTTTTGGTAAAACCTATGCCGGCCCATGGCCACAATTTAGAATAGATTATATTTTATTTCATAAAAAATTTAAGTGCGTAAAATTTATTAGGGCCGATGAAACCTATACCGACCACTACGCTATTACAGCTTATTTGCAGTAAATTTTAATTTACCTGTTAATAACCTCCTAAATTTTGACGTTTATTTAGCATTAATAATTTTTTATTTCCTTTTAATATTTCTAATTTTCCTAAAATTTAAATCACATGAAAAAACTATTATTTTTATTAGGAGTTGCAGGGTTAATTTTCTCATCCTGCACTGGTAGCTACACCGTAGCAAAAAGAAAGTATAACAAGGGCTTTTATGTAAATGTAAACCATGGGAACAAAACCAATGCAGTGGCAACAAAAAACACCACAGTCGCAAAAGCAGTTTCTGAAAAAGAAGAAGTTTTGGTTGAAAAAGTTGTTGCACAAAGCTTTGCTGAATCATCTGAAAACAACAATCAGGTGGCGTTTACAAACAATGAAATAGTGTCTGTAAATAATGTAAAAAAGGAAGAAACTACTCCTAATACAAAGCAAGCGTCAGTTCTTTTAGCTTCTACTGAAAAGAATGTTGATTTAAACAGCCAATCTGTAAAAATTAAACCAATTGACATAAATAAAAACGCAAAAAGCGCTAAAAAAGGTGATACAAATCTAATAGTTCTTGTAATTTTGTCGCTTTTTCCAATTTTAGCCTTAATAGCCGTCTATTTGCATGATGGTGATATTACACTAAATTTTTGGATAGATTTAATTTTACATTTTATATTACTTTATTGGTTATTTGCTCTTTTAGTTGTTTTAGATGTTATTGATTTAGGTTAAACCTAAGTAACAACAAGGGTTTGAAAAAATTCCCAATTTTTAACAATTAAAACGGGTATTATTTCGTAACTTTATAGAAACAAATTAACAAAACAACTATGAAAAAGGCATTATTAATGTTAGCGTTAACCGGTTTAATGACAGGTACTGCATTAGCAAATACAGGTGACGATAAAGACAAGGCAAAATCTAAGAAAGAATGTTGCAAAAAAGGTGAAGCAAAATCTTGTGCTGGCGAGAAAAAAGAATCTTGCGCTAAAGGTGAAACAAAATCTTGTTGCAAAAAGAAAGCAGAAGCTTCTACCGCTTCAACTGATGTAAAAACTACAGAAGTAAAAGGTAACTAATTTTAGTTTTAATGTTTAAAAAGGCTGTCATAAATTGGCAGCCTTTTTTATTTTATATAACTTTAAACCGAATTAAATTACAATTGTTTACCTATTATAATGAACATAAATTCAAGTACCTTAAATAAAGTTCCCGGTTTTTTAAATTCCCCTTTGCTATCTCCGGATTTAAAAATAATTGCAGATAAAATTTATAATGGAACACGCCTTTCTTTTGAGGACGGTACATTACTTTATAAAAAAGCTTCTTTGGGTTTTGTTGGAGCTTTAGCTAATTATGTGCGCGAAAAAAAGAATGGTAAATTCGTTTACTTCAATCACAACTTTCATGTAGAACCAACAAATGTTTGCGTTTACAGTTGCTCGTTTTGTTCCTACTCTCGCTTAATTAAACAACGAGAACAAGGTTGGGAGCTTTCTGTTGATCAAATAATAGATATTATTAAGAAATACGATGATAATCCAAACATTACCGAAGTACATATAACCGGCGGTGTTGTTCCAAAACAAGATTTAGCTTTTTACACAGAATTATTTAAACGCATAAAACAACATCGCCCCGGCCTGCACATTAAAGCATTAACCCCTGTTGAATTTCACTATATTTTTAAGAAAGCCAAAGTAAGTTACCAAGAAGGTTTAAAAATATTTCAAGAAGCCGGATTAAACAGTTTACCCGGTGGAGGTGCTGAAATTTTTGATAAAGACATCCGCGATCAAATTGCAGGAGGAAAATGCAGTGCCGAAGAGTGGTTAGAATTACACGAAATTTGGCATAAAATGGGTAACCACTCTAATGCTACCATGCTTTACGGACACATTGAAACATTTGAACACAGAATTGATCACATGAACAGATTGCGTGAATTGCAAGATAAAACAAATGGATTTAACGCGTTTATTCCTCTAAAATTCAGAAATAAAGAAAATCAAATGGCGCACGTACCGGAAGTAAGTGTAATTGAAGATTTAAGAAATTATGCCATCAGTAGATTATTCTTAGATAATTTTCCGCACATAAAAGCATACTGGGCCATGATAGGAAGAAAAACAGCACAGCTTGCTTTAAATTTTGGAGCCGATGATTTAGATGGAACAATAGATGATACAACAAAAATATACAGTATGGCTGGTGCCGAAGAACAAAACCCTAAGTTAACAACCGCACAGTTGGTAGATTTAATTAAAGGCGTTGGTAAAATACCGGTTGAACGCGATACACTATACAATATTGTTAAGACATATTAACAGCAATTCTGAAAAACATTTTAATTTATAAAAATCATAAACAATAATATTCCGCTAGTTTTACAAAAAATTAAAAAAAATGAAATTATTAATTTCACTTATCGCAACAATTTGTTGTTATACCATTTCTGCCCAAGATAGCAGCAATGTAAAAGCCGCAGTAAAAGACACATCTTGGAAAACAACCGGTTATTTTGGTTTAAACGCCAGCCAAACTGCGCTTTACAATTGGCAAGGAGGTGGCCAGGAAAACGTTGCCGCTAACGCCATACTAAATGGCGAAGCCGTTTACAAAAAGGGAAAAACCACTTGGTTGAATAAATTAGATGCCCAGTATGGTATCATTAAATTAGGTACTGCAACCATTTACGATAAAAACGACCGAAGAAGATTTAGAAAAAACATAGACCAGCTTTTTGCCTTATCTAAATTAAACATTGATGCCTTTGCGAAAAATTGGTTTTATACAGCCCAAGCCGATTTTAGAACGAACATGGCCCCTGGCTACAATTATGTTGGAGATACTGTTAGTGGCCCTGCCACCTCCGATTTTTTATCACCCGCTTATATTCAGTTAGCAATAGGTTTAGATTACAAACCCGTTCCCTACTTTTCCGCATTTATTGCCCCTGCAGCCGGAAAAATTACCATGGTTAACAGACAATACTTGGCTGATGCCGGTGCTTATGGTGTTAATGCAGCCAAGTTTGATGATAGCGGAAACATGATTCAAAAAGGAGAAAAAGTTAGATTTGAGTTTGGAGGAAGGATTGTTTTAAAATTTAAAAAAGACTTAGCTAAAAATGTAAACTTAGATTCTTACTTAGATTTATTCTCTAACTATTCGCAAAAACCGGAAAATATTGATGTTGTTTTTAACAATCTATTAACTGTTAAAATTGCTAAATACATTACCTTAAATATTATTACACAAATGATTTACGATGATGATATTATCATAAGAAAAGATAAAACCGGTGATGGTTTGTTTGACGACCCAAAAGATATTAACGGGCCTCGCTTGCAACTACTAAATACTACTGCAATTGGATTTGGTTATAAGTTTTAATACAAAATTATTGAGTAAATTAAACCAACCAAATAAGGTTGGTTTTTTTTGGTATAAACAAATTAGAATGTTTAAATACTTATCAATTTTTATATTTATTTTTTCGTTTTTTAAATCGTTTTCTCAAAACGAAAAGAAAAACATTTTTAGCTTAAAACCATTTGCTGGACTAAATGCTTGCCAAATACATGGCGATAATTTTAGTGGTTACAAAAAACTAGGTGTAACCGGTGGAATAATTTTAAATACTACTTTAAACAAAAGAGCGTCAATAGATTTAGGATTTACCTTTAGCCAAAAAGGATCTCGCAAAAACCAAAATCAAGAAAAAAATGATTTCACTTTTTACAGGGTAAATTTAAACTATATTGAAATTCCTTTGTTGCTAAACTATAAGCTTAACGAAAAATATTTTGCTACTTTGGGCCCATCTCTTGCTTACTTAATAAATTATACAGAAGATACTGAAATTGGAAATTGGAATGATGTGTATCCCTTTAATAAATTTGAATACGGAGTAAACGTGGGCTTAGGAACAACTATTAAAAACAAAGTAGATATTGAGGTACGTTCTGCCAATTCCTTTTTACCAATACGCAATTATGGTGTTATTGCAAATAAAGTTTTCTTTCCCAACGCAGTGGCGCGCTTTTTTAACAAAGGACTTTACAACAATGTTTTAAGTGTTCTTTTAATTTACAAAATAAAACCAAAGCCAAAAAGTGAACCCAAACAATAAAATAATAATTGCTGTAACAGGTGCCAGTGGAAGCATTTATGCTAAATCGTTAATTGATAAATTAACTGCATTAACCCACCAAGTACAAGAAATTGCGCTGGTATTTAGCGATAACGCCAAAGAAGTTTGGAAACTAGAATTAGGCAATGAAGATTTTAAAAATTATACTTTTAAAACCTATTCTAAAAACGATTTTATGGCACCTTTCGCTTCGGGTTCCGCTAAGTTTAATACTATGATTATTTGCCCGTGCAGCATGGGAACTATGGCAAGAATTGCTCAAGGTATAAGCAACGATTTAATTACCCGTGCAGCCGATGTAATTTTAAAAGAAAGAAGAAAACTTATTTTAGTTACCAGAGATACTCCCTTAAGTTTAATTCATATTAATAACATGAAAACAATAACCGAATCCGGTGGTATTATTTGTCCGGCCTCCCCTTCTTTCTACTCTCAACCAAAAACGTTTGAAGATTTAGCTGCAACCATTACAGATAGAATAATAGACTTAGTTGGCTTAACACACAATACTTACAGATGGAATGAAAAATAAAACTTATCTATTTATAGTAGTTAGCTTATTTCTCTCTTACAAAAGTTATGCTTGGGGAGAAAGAGGACATTCCATTGTTGCCTCTATTGCTAAAAAAACTTTAAATAGCAACATCATAGATTCGGTGCAATTTTATTTAGGAGAAACCACTTTTAAAGAGGCAGCTTTGTGGATGGATGAAATTAAAAGCGATAAAACATATAAGCATTTAAACAACTGGCACTACATTAACTTAGAAAAAAATCAACTTTACGAAAAAAATTCAGAAGCCAATATTGTAAATAAACTGGAAGAAGCCATTGATGTTATCAAGAATAGAAAAAAACACCCTAAAAGTGAAATTGAATTTTATTTAAAAGTTATTTTTCATTTAGTAGGAGATATTCACCAACCATTGCACGCAGGCTATGCATCCGATAAAGGTGGCAACACGGTTAAAGTTGATTTTTTTGGAAGATACAGTAACTTACACCGTGTATGGGATACCGATTTAATTCAGCACAACAAAATTGGCGTTAAAAATTGCTACGAATTAGCAAATACTTTGTCTGAAAAAGAAAAAAAAGAATATCAAGAAATCAATGTAGTAGCCTGGATGGAAGAATCTAGAGCTTTGCTTCCTTTGGTATACGATGTAAAAGATAATACCATTACTTTACCATACGCTAACCAAAACTCTGAAGTAATAAAAAAACAATTGGTTAAAGCGGGTATTCGCTTAGCTTATGTTCTGCACCAGGCTTTTAGCTAAGAAATTAACATCTCTTGGTATAAAAAGAGTAAAAAAACCTTAAAAGCAAGTCATCTTAGTATTAAATTTGATAGTATACTTACTATCTATGAGCGGCAAAAACCACCTTATAAAATACATTATTTTACTTTTATCCTTATTATTAAGCAATGCTTCATTTGCGCAAGATGAAGATGAAGCTCCGAAAGCTTTTTGTGTAGACATAGATAATAAAAAAGCAATTAATCTTTACAAAAAGGGAATTGATAAAAAGAAATTTAAAAAACCGGAACGCCTTGCTTTTTTAAACCAATGTTTAGAAATGGAGCCCGATTTTGCAGAAGCTAACCTAGCTGTAGCAAATGAAATTATTGTTCATTGCTTATTAGAAAACAAACCTTTTACCCCTGCCGTTCCGTTTTTTATGAAAGCTATTAAAGCCTGTCCGCAAATTCACAGCGAACCCTATTATTACATTGGTGTAGATTTTTTTGAAAGATACTTAAATGATTCTGCTGCACGTTATTTAAATTTATTTATAAAGTTTAAAGACGATAATGAAAAAAAGTTCAGTAAAAAATACGACGAACAACTTAATGACGCGAAAGCAATTATTAGAACAGCTAAAAAAGAAAATTCTCTAAAAAAGAATGTACCTTTTGATCCTAAGGTAGTGAAAGGTGTTTCAACAGAACGAGATGAATATTTGGCTTATATTTCACCTGATAATAAATTTTGCTACTACATCCGAAAAATGCCGGCTAAAACAATGGATAAAGTTTATACCAGCGATAAAGAACGTGAGGTGTTTTACATATCAAAACGCGATGCCACAGGCGAATTTAATAAAGGTGATTTAATGTATTACCCTTTTAACGAAACAGAAGAAAACCAAGGAGGGTGTACCATTTCAATTAACAATAAATCACTCTACTTTGCAATGATGCGTAATGAAGGCGGAATGCAACCCAATGTTGATTTATATGTAGTTGATAATATTGGGGAATATGTTAATGATAGCTGGACAGAAATTAGAAAATTAAGTCCTGTGGTTAACGACCCTAAATATTGGGATAGTCAACCTAGTATTGCATCTGATGGGGTAACATTGTATTTTGCAAGTGACAGGCCGGGAGGATATGGAGGTACCGATTTATACGTTACAAAAAAAGACCCTAAAACCGGACAATGGAGTGTTCCAAAAAACTTAGGACCTAATATTAATACCAAAGGAAATGAACGAACTCCTTTCATTCATAGTGATAGTGAAACCTTATATTTTAGCAGCGATGGGCATTTTGGTTTCGGTAAATTTGATATTTTCTTTGTAAGAAAAGATGAAAAAGGAGAATGGAAAGAACCCGAAAATATTGGATCTCCAATTAACGGCGCTTCTGATGATTTAGGATTTTTTGTTAGCAGCGATACCAAAACAGGTTACTTTTTTAGTTTTGAAGATGAAAAAGTAAGAGGTCGTGGTATAGGCAGATATGACCTTTACAGTTTTGATTTATACAAAGAAGCTCGTCCGCAACAAATTTCTTTCTTTACAGGTAAAGCTGAAGATAAAGACGGAAATCCGGTTACAGGCGCCATTGTTGAAATTAAAAATACAGTAACCAAAGAAAAAACCTATGCAACGGTAGACAGTACAACAGGTGAGTTTATGGGTGTAATAAATTTAGAAAAGAAAGATAAAATTACCATTACGGTAAAAAAAGACAGCATGGCCTTTAACTCTACCCTTATTGATGTAAAAAATGTTACCTACGAAAAACCACCTGCACCCATTAAAGTAAAAGTTGAAAAAGCAGAAAAAGGAAAAAGCTTTGTAATTAACAACATTAACTACAATACAAATAGTGCCGAAATTGCAGAAGAAAGTAAAATTATTTTAAAGTCATTTGCTGATTACTTATTGGAAAATCCTAAAATAATAATAGAAATTCAAGGACATACCGATAATGTAGGTAACCCTAAAGATAATGATGCTTTAAGTAGTAATCGCGCATACTCTGTAAAACAATTCTTAGAAGAATGTAAAGTAAGCGGTAAACGAATAACTGCCAAAGGCTACGGAGCTTCAAAACCTATTGCTGATAATAAAACAGAAATTGGAAAAGCGAAAAACAGAAGAACAGAGTTTTTAATTTTACAAGATTAACATGGTAATTAAATAAATGATTAACGTTTTAATTTTTATTGCAGCATTAAGTCTTCTTTTATTATCCGCTAACTTTTTTACCAAAGCAGCCGAAAAAATTGGGGCACATTTTAATTTGCCACAATTTGTAATTGGCGTTTTTATTGTAGGAATTGGTACTTCTTTACCCGAATTGGTTTCAGGAATTTTATCTGTTAAACTAGGTACTTCAGAAATTTTGCCGGGCAATATAATTGGTGCTAATATTTCTAATTTACTTCTGGTAACCGGTTTAGTAGTTATTATTAATAAAAAAGAAATAAACTTAGGCAGCGCTTATATTTATATTGATTTGCACTTTTTAATTGGCAGTATATTATCTTTTTACATAATAGCTTACGACGGAATCATTACGTTTTCGGAGGCATGGGTTGGATTACTAATTTTTTTAGTTTACAGTTTTTACTTAATAAAAAGTGGAAGTATTAAAATACAATCAAATGAAAAAGTAAAAGAAAAATTCCCTTTTGTTTCACTATTAATTTTATCAATATCCTCATTAGGCATTTATTTTGGAGCAGAATATACTGTTAAATCAGTTACAGAAATAGCTACCCTGCTCTTTATTCCACCCTCAGTAATAGCATTAACCGTTTTATCATTAGGAACCACCTTACCTGAAATTGTGGTTAATATTGTTGCTATTAAACAAGGTAAGGGCGAAATGGCCATAGGAAATGTGCTTGGTTCTTGTATTTTTAACACATTAATGGTTGCAGGAATTTCTTCCATGTTTGGTAACATTACCGTTCCTAATGAATTAATATCTTTTGCACTTCCGGTAATGGCAGGGAGTGGCTTACTTTTCTATCTCCTGAAACAAGATAAAAAGCTCTCTGTTTGGGAAGGTATATTATTTGTTTTATTATACATTTTGTTTTTATTAAAAATTGCCTCATAAAAGCATTTTTATAACTAAAATTCACAACTCAATTTCGTTTTTTGGCCTTGAAATCGTTTGATAAAAGATATTAATACAGTATATTTGACCTGGAAAATGAGAAAACGATTACGATATATATCCAAAAAATTTGTATTGTTTCTATTATTGTTTCAATTTTTAAACGTTTCTTTAATTTGTACACAACAATTTCATTCAGGTAAATCAGGTCATCGTCACAAAATAAATTTTTCTTCAACAAGTGTAAAAAAAATATTGGAGGTTATTTTAGTAGATTTACTTAGTAACGATACCGACGGATGCACTGATTTTTCTAACGAAGAAATTCTTGAGAATTTTGAATTGAGTTGCAATGGATCCTCACCCATTTTTAAAATTCAACTTAATTTTACCGGCCCAATTAATGCAATAATTAAGCTTGGAATTAATAATTACCTGCCAGAATTAACGTCCCCTCCGCCAAAACAATCATAACTTTTGGTTGTTTAGTTTTATTTAATCCTATTTTTTATGAAAATTAATTTGTCCGTACAAATTTGTACGTTAATATTATTTATAAGTTCTTGTGCAAATAAACAAGAAACCATTGCAGAAGAATCATTTCCTGTAACAAATCCTATAATTAAAGACACTACGCTCATTTCAGAATATATAGCAGAAATTCAATCGTCGAGAAATGTAGAAATAAGAACGCGTATAAATGGTTACTTGGATAACATTCATGTAGATGAAGGAAAGTATGTAACAGAAGGGCAATTATTATTTAGTATAAATAAAAAAGGTTATGAAGAAGAGCTACAAAAGGCTAAAGCAATGGTAAAAAGTGCAATTGCAGATGCAAAAGAAGCAGAAATTCAATACCAAAATACTAAAAAACTTTTTGAAAAAAATATTGTTTCTGCGGCTGAGCTGGAAATGCTTCAGTTAAAACTAGATGCTAAAAACGCCATAGTTGAAGAAGCAAAAGCACATGAATCTTCGGTTGCGCTTAATTTATCATACACTTCCATTCACGCACCATTTTCAGGTAAAATAGATCGTATCCCTTATAAAAGTGGCAGCTTATTAAATGCAGGTGAATTATTAACCAGTATCTCAGATAATAATGAAGTGGTTGCTTATTTTAATGTTTCAGAAGAAGAATATTTAGAATTAGCACAAAATAAAAATGATTCTACTTTAAATAAAAGTGTTGAGTTAATTTTAGTAAATGATAAATTATTTCCTTACAAAGGAAAAATTGAAACTTCAGAAAGTGAGTTTGATAAAAACACAGGAAATATTGCATTTAGGGTAAGATTCCCCAATCCTGAAAAACTACTTAAGCATGGTTCAAGTGGTAAAATTAAAATGGCTAAAAAAATCCCTAATGCTTTAATTATACCTCAAAAATCAACGCTTGAAGTGCAAGATAAAATTTATATATATACAGTAAACGATTCTAATATAGTTAAATCAAAAATCATACAAGTTTTATACCAATTACCACATTTATATATTATAAAAGGTAACTTAAATACAAATGAAAAAATTTTACTAGAAGGGGTGCAATCGGTAAAAGAAGGTTCAAAAATTAAACCCATATATCAAAGTCCGGAAAAAGTATTTACAAACCTTTCTACGTTATAATTATGTTTAATGTTTTTATAAACCGACCCATTTTATCCATCGTTATTTCCATTTTTATAACGTTATTGGGTTTAATATCTTTATCTCAATTACCTGTTACACAATACCCAAATGTGGAGCCTCCTTCTGTTACAGTTACTACACAATATACAGGAGCTAACGCTGAAGTATGTGCAAAAGCCGTTGTAACCCCGCTTGAAAGAGCCATTAATGGCGTAGCAGGTATGAAATACATGACTTCCGTTTCGGGTAATGATGGTAGTAGCATTATTACAGTATCTTTTAAATCCGGAATTGATCCAAATGTTGCAGCTGTAAACGTACAAAACAGAGTAAATACTTTTCTTGATGAATTACCGGAAGAAGTAGTTAAAGCAGGGATTATTGTAGAGAAAGAAGTGAACAGTATGCTTTTGTATATTAATATTTTAAGTGATGATACTACGTTAAAAGAAAAATTCCTGTACAACTTTGCCGATATTAATATTATAAAAGAACTAAGAAGAATTGATGGTGTTGGGTATGCTGAAATTATGGGACATAGAGAATATGCAATAAGAGTTTGGCTCGACCCTAATAAACTTGTGCAATACAAATTATCATCAGAAGAAGTTATTCAGGCTTTAAGAAATCAAAACATTGAAGCAGCTCCCGGAAAAATAGGTGAAAGTTCAGGAAAAAAGGCACAAACATTTCAATATGTTATTAAATACACCGGAAAATTTAATACCCCGGAATCATATGAAAATATTCCAATAAGATCAGAAAGTGATGGACTAATACTACGATTAAAAGATATTGCTACAATAGAACTTGGTTCAGAAGATTACCATGTGCTATCAAAAGAAAACGGCAAACCATCAGCTGCAATTGTATTAAAGCAACGCCCGGGTTCAAATGCAAACGAAGTAATTAAAAATGTTAAGCAAAAGATGGAAGATTTACAAGAAACTTCCTTTTTACCAGGAATGAAATATACATTAAGCTATGATGTTTCTAGATTTTTAGATGCATCTATTCACGAAGTAATTAAAACATTAATTGAAGCATTTTTATTAGTTGCCTTTATTGTATTTGTTTTTCTTCAAGATACACGTGCAACAATAATAACGGCAATATCTGTTCCAATTTCAATTATAGGAACATTTTTATTTATGAATTTATTTAGTTTTTCTATAAACCTATTAACCTTATTTGCTTTGGTACTTGCTATAGGTATAGTAGTTGATAATGCTATTGTAGTTGTGGAAGCTATTTTTTCTAAAATGGAACAAGAGAATGTGGACTCTAAAACTGCAACCTTACTTTCTATGAAAGAAATAAGCAGCGCTATTATTTCTATAACCTTGGTAATGTCGGCCGTTTTTATACCTGTTGCATTTTTAAGTGGTCCTATTGGAATTTTCTATAGGCAATTTTCAGTAACCCTTGCTATTTCAATTGTTATTTCCGGATTAGTTGCCCTTACTTTAATACCGGCACTATGTGCATTATATTTAAAACCGCACAAACATGCCTCATCTAACGGTAATTTTATTCAAAAAATATTTTCAAAATTTAATTCAGGTTATCAAAAAATAGAAAACAAATTTATTCGTATTGTAGAAAAAATAATAAATAGAACAGTAATTACTATTGGCATTCTTTTATTGTTCTTTGGTTTAACAATAGGCTTTGGTAAATTAATTCCAACTGGTTTTATTCCAACAGAAGATCAAAGTGTATTTTATGTTCATATTTCTACTCCTTCTGGTTCTAGTTTAGAGCGAACAGAAAAAATCACCAATGAAATTGAAAAACTATGCAATCTGCATCCGGATGTTGAAGGTATTTCTACTCTTACAGGTTTCAACATGTTAACAGATGGTTACGGTACATCTTACGGAATGTGTATGATTAATTTAAAACCATGGGAAAATAGAAAAAATTCAGTTTCAAAAGTAATAGACGAAATAAAAGCAAAAACAGAAAATATAAAAGATGCCACCTTACAGTTTTTTCCGCCACCACCTATTCCGGGTTATGGAAATGCAAGTGGATTTGAATTAAGAATTTTAGATAAAAGTGGAAAAGATAATCTAAAAAAATTGGAATTAGTTGCTTCTGAATTTGCAAAAGAACTTAACAAACAACCGGAAATGAAAAACACTTTTAGTAGTTATGATGCAAGCTTTCCTCAATTTCTTATAAAAATTGATTACGATAAAGCTGCACAAAAAGGTGTAGATGTAGAAACAGCAATGAGTAATTTACAATCATTAGTAGGTAGCTTTTATGCTACAAACTTTATAAAATTCGGACAATTATATAAGGTTATGGTACAGGCCTTGCCAATTTACAGAGCTTTACCAAATGATATTTTAAAACTTCACGTGAAAAATAATGAAGGCGAAATGGTACCTTATTCTTCGTTTGCGAATTTAGAGAAAGTATATGGCCCGGAGCAACTTACTCGCTACAACATGTACTTATCTGCGATGATTAACGGAGAACCTAAGGAAGGGTTTAGCAGTGGTGATTGTATTGCTGCAATTAATAAAATTGCTAAAGAAAAATTACCAAAAGGTTATATTTATGAATGGTCAGGTTTTACTTTAGATGAGGTTGAATCGAGTGGTCAAACAATTTATATTTTTATTATTTGTTTACTATTTGTTTATCTTTTGCTTTCAGCGCAATACGAAAGTTTCATTCTACCATTACCGGTGCTTCTTTCACTTCCTACAGGTATTTTTGGCGTTTTCTTATTACTTATGTTGTTTGGATTAGAAAATAATATATATGCACAGGTAGCAATGATAATGCTAATTGGATTACTTGGTAAAAATGCTATTTTAATAATTGAATTTGCCAACCAAAAAAGAAAACAAGGTTTAAATATAACTGCTGCGGCTTTGGAAGCTGCAAAACTACGTTTACGACCAATAATTATGACCTCCTTAGCATTTATTGCTGGTTTAATTCCATTAGCCATGGCTACAGGTGCCGGAGAAATTGGTAATAAAACCATAGGTTCTGCTGCTATTGGAGGTATGTTATTCGGAACTGTTTTTGGTTTACTAATTATTCCCGGATTATACGTATTGTTTGCCAACATAGAAAAGAAAATCAAATCTAAAAAAGTAACGGATGAAATCATTTAAAAAAATACTTCAACTTATTTTTCATAAAAAAATTGCTTTACTTTTATTTTCATCAACGCTACTAAGTGTTACTGTTTCATCTTGTAAAAACATTCAGTCAACACAAAAAAATGATTTAAAAAAAACACCCGATAATTTTGGTGTTAATGCAGATACTACTAATATGGCTGCTACACCATGGAAAACATTTTATGATGATGAAAATTTAAATGAGCTAATTGAAACAGGCATAAAAAATAATTACGACTTACTTACTTTAACGCAGCGAATTGAAGCATCTGCTGCTGAATTTAATTTTTATAAGAAGGATATTTTACCAAAATTAGATGTATTTGCAAATGTAGGTCAATCTCGATTTGGAAATTATACTATGGATGGCGTTGGTAATTACGATACTAATTTTTCACCAAACATAAAAAAAACGCAAAAAATGAAGCCGGATTTATTAGACTTACACACCGGCCTGCAGTTTTCGTGGGAAATAGATATTTGGTCGAAATTAAGAAACAAAAAGAAAGCCTCATTTGCAAGATTTTTAGCAAGCGTTGAATGGAAAAATTTATTGCTAACTCAATTAATATCACAAATTTCATTACTGTATTATGAATTAATTTCATTAGACAACTCTCTTCAAATTATAGAAAAATCAAACGATTTATTAAAAAATGCCTTAGATATAATTATTGCTCAAAAAGAAGCCGGCTTTGCAACTGAATTGGCGGTACAACAATTTCAGGCTAGTTTACTTAATTCTGAAACTATGGAAATTCAGATAAAACAATCTATTCTTGAAAATGAAAATAATTTAAACAATTTACTGGGTCGTTTTCCGCAAACTATTTCTCGTAAAAATATTGCTTCACTTAAAATAAACAAACTTAATTTGCAAGTAGGAACACCACAGCAATTAATGAAATTTAGGCCCGACATTAAACAAAAAGAATTGGAATTAGCCGCCGCCAAGGCCGATGTAAAATCTGCAAGGGCTGCTTTTTATCCAAGTCTTGGAATAAATGCCGGTACAGGTTTTCATTCGTTTAATCCTGCATTTTTTTTAAGTCCCGAAGCCTTGGTTTACAATATTATTGGTGGCTTATCTGCCCCTTTGTTTAACCGAAACTATATTAAAGCTGAATATAAATTTGCCAATGCAAAACAACAAATAGCCTTTTATGAATACCAGCAAACTATTATTATGGCTTACTTAGAAGTAAATACCATATTAAATAGTACCAAAAACTTAAATGCCATGGAAGAGTTAAAACGAAAAGAAACAGAAACGCTTGATAAAGCCATTGAATCGTCTACCGAATTATACAAATCAGGCAGAGCAGGATACATAGAAGTATTATTTGCACAAAAAAATGCTTTAATAGGAAAAATGGAACTAAACGAAATTCAAAAAAAATTAAAACAAAGCGAAGTTAACTTATACAAAGCGTTGGGTGGTGGCTGGAAAAATTAATTACTTAACTTTTGTTTTAAAAGCCGCTTCCAACTTTTTCCAATCAAACTTACTTAAAAATAAATTAATGGATTCTTGGTGACCTACTAATTCTAATATTATATGATCTATTCGTTTAAATTGTTTATCGTTATTATCAGGGTACCCTAGCATTTTGTACTCAACAACTTCATCCGTAATTCCCTTTGTAAATCCAATTGAATCGTGTTCTCCAATAACAATGTACATGGTGTTTTTTTGATACTTCAAACTACTTGGATCAAGTTCTCTTTCATCTTCATTTTTGTACCAAATTGAATCGTTGCGCTTAAATACTTTGTACTGTAACTTGGTTTTATATTTCATATCCATTTCTACAAATTCAGAAACCGAAGTAACTTTTAAAAGATGGTTTATATGAATGGTCATGTCTAATCGAGGTGAATTGTTCTCGTAATTTTGCACATTCATTAAATGTTTTTCCGGGTTATTTACGCTGTTTGCGGGGTTGTACAAACTATCATTCATTTTTAAAAAGTAAGCATACAATGGGTGTCCTTTTCCGGGCAAAACGGTGTTATTAATTACAAAAGTATTGGGTGCACCATCTTCGTCTTGCTTTTTTGTTCTGTACAAACCATTGGTTATTTCTTCTCCGTACTTCCAATCGTATCTTTTTTTCCAATTAGGGCTGTTAATCCAACCGGCATCCATAGCGGCAACCACATTTTCAATTACCGTTTTGTAATAAACATATTCCTTTCCGGTTAAAGCTCGCTTTAAACCCTTATCACCTTGCACATAGTTAACAGGTGTACCATCATCTGCTTTACCGGTTTCTACAACTGTTAAATCTAAAAAATCAGAATTTTTAATTTGAGCCAAGGCGGCTCCACTAAATAAAATAACAGTAATTAAGGTAACAACTAATCTCATACTTCTTGCTTTCATTATCAAAAGATAAAAGTAAAAAAATAATCGACCAAAAAAGTGATAGCTAGAAATTGTTAAAAAAAATTGAGTAAGTACTTACTTTTTTGCAGTTTCGTTCGGTTTCTTGTAGCGTAAAAAGGTCATAATTAGTCCTAATTCCTCTTCCGTAACAAGGGTATCCGGCAAGCTTGCTTCGTGTTTTGCATTGGTAATTCGTAACTCATATCCTTTTAATTGCTCTTCTCTAAAATCAGGGATTATTACCCTCTTCTTTTCTTTAATAGTGTGGCACTTGGCACAATTTAATTCATACAAAATCTTGCCTTTTTCCCACTGCACCTTATACTGTTCCTTTACGTGTGGCAACATGGCATCAGGAAAATGGGCAGTTACAGCACTTTTATTTCCGGCACAAGTGCTTATTAAAAAAGCAATAATTATTAAGCAACTTACTTTATTAAATTTAATATTCTCCATTTACTTTTCTTTTGTTTAAATTTTTTATACGCGAAGCCGATAACTTATCCGGAACTTCTTCAAAAATAATTTCCTCTGTTAATGATTCTATAAATTTTATAAGCAAGCGCTTTTCCTCTGTATTTAAATGAATAGAATCAGATGAAAGCGTTTGATTAGGAACATTTAATCCCCTTCCTAACCCACCGCCACCATTATAAAATTCAATCACTTCTTCCATTGTTGTAAAAACACCATTGTGCATATAGGGCATGGTTTTCATGGCATTGCGTATAGTTCCTGTTCTAAAGGCATTCAGTGTTTCCTTTGCTTGATTTATCTCATATCTTCCTCTATCTTTACTTAACTCTTTGTAGTTTTTATCAGCCGGAACTCCTAAAACTTCAAATTCAGAACTAACATAAGGCGGTTTTACACCATTAAACTGCGGTGCAAAATGGCAGGTAGCGCATTGTGCTTTGCTCATGTATATATTAAATCCTTGTTTAATTTCTTCATTCACCACTACCTTATTGTTCATCATCTCATCAAAAGGTGAATAATATTTACTGAATTTTGAATAGTAAAAAGTAAGTGCAGAGGAAACATGTTCAATAGTTATTTCTTTTTCCTGAGGCGTAAACTTTACTAATTTTTTTAAACTTTCTTTATAAATTTTGCAACTCATTACTTTTTTCATCACTTCTTCTTCATTGGCGCCCATTTCAACAGAATTTGTAATTACTGCTTTTGCTTGGTTTTGTAATGAAATATGAAATCCATCTAGCATTAAAAGATGATTAAACTGAGAATTCACAAGTGAAGGTGTGTTTCGTTGTAAATAATCTACCCGATTGAATTGAAGTGAATTAAAACTTGAAGTATCTGCAAAATAATTTTCCGGTTTATGGCACGAGGCACAACTTCGCTGATTATTTCCTGATAGTATAGGGTCGTAAAATAAGTTTTTACCCAATTGCTCTAATTCGTTTAATACTTCTTTATCTGTAACTCTTAAAAACAAGCCTTTGGTATTTTGACCATTATATAAATTTTTACTGAAAATTGAAATTGCTTGCTTGTTTAATGAAAAATCTACATAACTTTTACTTACTACTTTGTATTCAATAATCATTTTTTGATTTAAGGCAAACAAAGGATTTATATAATCTTTTATAAAAGTAAAATGATCAAATTTTTCAAAATCATTGGGTTGGTTCATTAAATATTGAAGCGTTTTTTCATATAAGTTTAAATATTCATCTTTTAATTTTAATTCAAACGAGGTATTAAATGCTTTGTAAATTGTTTTAACACCTTTCATCATTTCCTTTAGTTCGGGAATAATATTTTCGGGTGTTGGACACTCAAAACCTGTTGTATAAATGGTTGCTAAATTTAAAAGATACAAACGATTGCATAAATAAAAATGATCGGCTGTTTTTAAATGAATAGTAATTGAATCTTCGTTAAATACTTTAATTGCATTCTTACTCTTTTCAATTAAGTTAATTAGTTCTGCCTTTTCAACCACATCTTCTTCTAAATACAGCGCAGTAAGCGTTAAACCCGCACCTTCCCTTTTGTAAGGTTTTTCAAATTTTTCAAATACTTCTGTTTCCCACTCAACCGGTAAGGGCCCGTTAATTAGCTTATAACTTATGGGCTCTAAATAACGAAGCCAAATATCAACAACTTTTAATTTGCTTCTTACTTCATTTATTTTTTGCTGAATAACTTCCTTATCTTTTTCAGTTATTTTATTTAGAAGATTAACTTCATTTAATAAAGTTTCATTCGCTTTTTTTAAATCATTCAATCCCAATTCGTATAAATTAAAATACGAATTAGCTTCCTTTTTTACTTTAAACGAGTAAACTATTAAAATACAACAACAAACAATCCTTAAAACAATCTTAGTTCTCTTAGTTCCTTTCATACCTTAAATACAAAAAACCAGGTGTATAAACTACACCTGGTTTTAATTAATTACTATTCTATTAATGCTGAATTAATAATTTTACATTATTACTCTTATCAGCAGTTAAAATTCTTACAAAATATTCGCCATTCGCTAATTTACTTGTGTTAAGCTGAATGGTTTGTTCACCTGCGCTTAAGTTATAGTTATTTGCATATACAACTTTCCCTAATAAATCAACAATAGTAACTTGTACTTTTTCTGATTTACTTAAGTTAAGTTTTAAATTCGCAACATTATCAGTAGGATTTGGAAATAAAACAGTAGAAATTTTCTCGTTCTCCATTTCTTTAATATCTACTGTAGAAACTCCGTTACCTTCAATTTTATATTGATAATAATCTTCATCAAAATCGTTGCTCATTAAAACAATTGTTGTTGTTCTAGCCCCAACAGCTGATGGAGTAAACTGTACACTAAACGTAATTGAACCACTTGGTGCAATTGTAAAAGGTACAGAAGGAGGATTAATTAGAGAATAATCTCCAGAATTACCGCCAACAAAATTTAAACCACTAACAGTTAATGCTCCAGGCCCTGCGTTATTTACAACAAATGTTTTTACAACACTTGCAAGCATAATTACCGAACCAAAATTGGTATTGTTAGTGGTAGCAGTTGCAACTGAATTGTTTGTTATGTTGTTTGAATTTCCGGTTACGTTAATTTCCGGGCTGCCACTTGCGGTTGAAGGATTGTAAAACGCTAACAACTGACCCTTTTCTACCATTGGTGAAGGTAATGAAGAATGTGCTTGATCATACATTATATACCAACCTGTATTCATAATTCCTTGCATATCAACAGCTCCACTCGACTCTTCGTCTTGAGTAATAAATTCAGAGCCACCAGTAATAAATTTATTTGGATCTTGATCAGCAACCGGAGATAACATATCAGTTGCTACATCGTATTGCCACAACATAGCCGTGTGTGCCTGATTACCCGGATCTTCTTGTAATAATATGTGTCCAGAATTATCAAACACCATATTGTCAAGCATTTTTTGTGATTCGGTTCCATCTAAAACTGCCGCAATAGTTCCACCAGTTTGTGGGTTATTAATATCGTGCAATCTTAATCTCCATAAACGACTTGGGCTAGTAAATGAATTAGTAGTTACAAAATAAAAATCACGCGGATTCTTTGGGTCCCAAGCACCATCTTCAGGTCTGAAAAATGCAGTAACACCTAAATTATTACTCATTGTTTGTAATGATGAACCTGTTATTGCAGATACGTCACCTAAATTAATTAATGAAAAAGTTGTGTTTGCAGCCGGAACACTTGTATTTGTTTCAGCAACTAAACCAGTTACAGCCACACCGTATAAATTACCATTGGTTAAACCTGCTTTATCCACATCGCTACCTGAATTTGTTTTGGTTCCAACATAAAAATAAACTTGTCCTCCACCTGAATCATCTAAACCAACAACAATTGTTTTATCACTTTTGTATGGGCTAGCAACTTGATTCTCACATGAAAATCTTCCAAGACGAGGCAATTGGTAACTTGTTCCTGCATTTGTCCCGGTTGCAATATGCGCAAACATTCTGCCCTCAGATCCAATTTCCTCACCGTTTAACAACATACGAGCATTCGTTCCATTCCCGCTTAAATTATTAAAATATGCAGTTTGTTTAGGCATATCAGCAGCACAAAAACGTCCGAATGCAGTTAGTGTAGATGGATTTGAAGCATTATATAATGTGTAACCAGTGCCATTCCATATATTCACATTTTGAATTAAATCTGCACCACTAACAACAGCTAAAGTGTTTTTGTTGATTATCCATTTTGATACAAACGCTCCTGCTTGTCCGTGAGCATGAATTGCACCTGCAGTTGCTTGCATTTCATGATTTAGTAATGCAGTAAATGTAGCATCTCCGTTATCAAACACTCCCATACCATCGCCTAAACCACATAAAGTATAACCGCCAACAGATTCACCCGCTGTTAAAATAGATGTTACTGTAACGCTTGGAGCTGCAGGTACCATATAAGGAGTAACTGTAGTACTAGGCCCTGTAACAATTGCATTTGCATTTGCGGTTGCGGGATTATAAAATGCTAGTAACTGACCACCTTGTACCATAGGTAATGGTAATGTATTATGCACTTGATCATATAACAAAAACCAACCGGTTTTAAGCATACCCTGCATATCAATAATTCCTGATGACTCTTCATCTATCGTTAAAAAATTTGGGCCGGCAGTTACAAAACGTGCCGGATCTTGATCCATTACTAACGTTAAAACATCTGTATCTACATTATATTGATAAACTTTAGCAGTGTGTGTTTGTCCACCTGGATCTTCTTGCAAAAGAATATGTCCATAATTATCAAAAACCATATTATCTAGCATTTTTTGTCCTTCTGTTCCATCTAAAACAGCAGTAATAGTACCACCATTTTCAGGCATGTTCACATCATTTAATCTTAATCTCCATAAACGACTAGGACTTGAAAATGAATTAGTAGTTACAAAATAAAAATCTTCAGGGTGACGAGGATCCCATGCGCCATCTTCAGGGCGGAAAAATGCTGTTACTCCTAAATTATTACTCATTGTTTGTAACGAAGCGCCTGTAATAGCAGAAACATCTCCCAAGTTAATTAATGAAAAAGTTGTGTTTGGAGCAGGTACACTAGTATTTGTTTCAGCAACTAAACTTGTTACAGCAACACCGTATAATGAACCATTTGTTAGTCCTGCTCTTTCAACTTCTGTACCTGTATTTGTTTTTGTACCAATATAAAAATAAACTTGTCCACCACCTGAATCATCTAAACCTACAACAACAGTTTTATTTCCTTTAAATGAACGAGCTACTTGATTTTCACATGAAAATTTTCCTAAGCGAGGTAATTCATAAGAAGTTCCGGAATTAGCTCCACTTGCAATATGTGCAAACATTCTTCCTTCAGCACCACTTTCTTCACCATTCATAAACATTTTTACACTAGATCCAGTTCCTGCAGTAGGATTGTAAAACGCAAAAGTTGCAGGTAAATCAGCTGCACAAAATCTACCGAATGCAGTTAAAGCAGAAGGGTTAGAAGAGTTGTAGGTTGTATAACCTGAACCATTCCATAAATTTACATTTTGAATTAAATCGGCACCACTAACTACTGATAAGTTTGATTTATTAATGATCCATTTAGATATAAATGCACCAACTTGACCATGGGCATGCACAGCACCTTGTGTACTACCCATTTCATGATTCATTAGCAGGGTAAAAGTACCATCGCCATTATCAAAGGCGCCCATACCATCTCCTAAACCACACATGGTATAACCACCAATTGCCTCACCTGCAGTTAAAACAGAAGTAACAGTAGCATTAGAAATTGTAGGGAACATGTAGGGCGTAACTGTTGTGCTTGGTCCGGTTACTACAGCCGTAGCTGTAATTTGACCAAAACTTTTAAATGCAAAGGTGCTTAACAAAAAGCATCCTGCATAGTGTAAAATTTTTTTCATTTTTGGTTAGAGTTGTTTAATTGTTCGAGACAAAATTACAGGCGAATGAAAGGAATAATGTTATGTTAATTTGATATGTGTATGAAATAAAAAAACAATGTTTGTTGCAAAAAAAGAATTAAAACACAAACAGTTTACATACCAGTAACATTACAGCGAAAAATAATTTACATTAGATTCTAAAATAATTTACCAATTTTAAAGCCAAGAAATGTAAATTACCGTTGAGGGTGATTAAAAACTCGATAAAACAATAAAAAACACAATTAAGGGAAAGTCACACGAGAATTTAATTTTATTAAATTCATTGTAAACTTTTTCGGAAAAAAATCTTAAATCACCTTAAGATTTTTTATTTTGATTGTTTGGTTTACTTCGTTTATTAAAATTTTTGTTTTTATTAAAACTTGGTTTACCATTTTGTTTTCTTTTCTGCGCTTCAGGATTATACTCCGGTGCTTTTCCAAATTCATCAGGCACAGTTACCTTTTCTACATCTCTACCCATTAAAGCTTCTATTTGCGCAAATTTTAATTGATCGCGTTCATTAATAAAGGTAATGGCAACACCGGTTTTTTCTGCGCGGGCAGTTCTTCCAATGCGGTGTATGTAATCTTCCGGATCGGGCGGTGCATCAAAATTCACCACCAAACTAATTCCGTCTACATCAATACCACGCGATAAAATATCTGTTCCTATTAAAATCCTTAAGTTTCTGCTTTTAAATTTTCGCATTATTTCTTCGCGTTCGTTTTGATCTAAATCAGAATGAAAAGCGCGTAAAGACGGTTCGTGTTTGATTAAACTTTTTTCTAAGGCCTTTACCTTTTCTTTAGTAGACGCAAAAATTATAACCGATTTAAAATCTTCATTCTCTAATACTTTTTTTAATATCGGCTCCTTTTGGCTATCATAAACTACATACGCTTGTTGTAAAATTCCTTCGGCCGGTTTACTAATAGCTATATTAATACTTTCCGGCTCATGCAAAATTTGATTTGCCAATAACCGCATTTTTGGAGGCATGGTGGCAGAAAATAAAATGGTTTGTCGCTTTTTTGGTAAATAATTAATTATGTTTTTAATATCATCAAAAAATCCCATGTCTAACATCCTATCCGCCTCATCTAAAATCAAATGCTGTAAGTGTGTAAAATCAATACCTCCACTTTGCAAAAGCGCTTTTAATCTTCCTGGTGTTGCCACAATAATATCTGCCCCGTTTTCTAGAGAGTGCTTTTGTTGTTCCCAGGCAAAACCATCATTGCCTCCGTATATGGCTATTGAACTTACTCCCGAAAAATAACCTAATCCATCAATTTGTTGGTCAATTTGCAAAGCTAATTCTCTTGTGGGAGCAATAATTAAGGTGTTTAAATATCGTGTTTCCGATTTTAAAATATGTTCTATTACGGGAATTAAAAATGCTGCTGTTTTACCTGTACCCGTTTGGGCGCAAGCCACCAAATCTTTATTACTTAAAATAACGGGTATGGCCTGCTCTTGTATTGGCGTTGGGCCTTTATACCCCATACTATATAAGCCTTCAAGTAATGTACTGTTGAGTTTAAAGTCTTCGAAGTTCAATTTTACTAGTTTTTGCTAAGTTACTACTAAATATGCTTATATTGCTAAATAGGCAATTTTTATCATGTTTTTTAGTGATAAATATTGCTGTTATCAATAGGTTAATTTATAATTTTGCAGCTAATCATGAATAAATACATTTTCCTATTAAGTACGCTTTTAGTTGCTTGCGGTAAAGAGGTTGAAAAAATAAAACCAAGCACAGAATCAATTACAGAGTCTATTTACGCGTCAGGTATAATTAAAAGTAAAAACCAATATCAGGCTTATGCCACTGTTAACGGAATTATAGAAAATATTTTTGTAACAGAAGGCGATTTTGTAAAAAGAGGAGACCCCATTTTATCAATAGCCAACGAAGCCCAACGTTTAAGCAAAGAAAATGCAGAATTAGCAGCCGAATTTGCAAGTTATAATTCTAACCAAGGAAAATTAAACGAAGCAAAACTAATGGTTGAATTAGCAAAAAATAAAATGAAAAACGATTCTGCTTTGTTTTTCCGGCAAAAATTACTTTGGAAAGAGAACATTGGTACTAAAGTTGAATTAGAACAACGTGAATTAATATACCAAAATTCAAAAACCGCCTACTTTTCATCGCAAGTAAAATACGAGGATTTAAAAAGACAGCTCGACTTTACCTCTGCACAATCTTCTAAAAATTTATTAATTTCCAGCAAAATGGAAAGTGATTTTACTTTAAAAAGTGAAATAGACGGAATTGTTTACAGTATAAATAAAAAGAAAGGTGAAATTGTTGGTATTCAAACACCATTAGCAGTTATTGGAGATGGAAATAATTATGTTTTAGAATTACAAGTAGATGAATACGATATTTTAAAAATAAAAAAAGGGCAAGCTGTAATGGTTTCAATGGATAGCTATAAAGGGCAGGTATTTGAAGCAACGGTAACTAAAATAAATCCTCTAATGAATGAACGAAGTAAAACCTTTTTAGTAGAAGCAGAATTTGTAAAAACACCAAAAGTAATGTACCCAAATATAACCTTTGAAGCTAACATTGTTATAAGTACAAAAAATAATGCTTTATTAATTCCAAGAAACTTTTTATTAAACGATTCTACTATTGTAAAAGCAAATGGTGAAAAAGTAAAAGTTAAAACTGGTTTAAAAGATTACAAAAAAATTGAAATCATTTCCGGAATTAGTTCTACCGATGAACTTATTAAACCTATTGAATGAAATATAAATTAATACTAGACGTTTCTAAAGCCTTATTACTTGCCCGTTGGCGGCAAACTATGATAGCGGCTGTAGGGGTGGCATTTAGTATTACCATGTTTATTACTTTATTAAGTTTTATGTCGGGTTTAAACGATTTACTAGATGGTTTAATTGTAAACAGAACACCTCATGTTAGATTGTATAATGAAATTGAGCCATCTAAAATACAACCACTTACGCAATCAGAAAAATATAAAAACCATTATAATTTTATTAGCTCCGTTAAACCCAAAAACGAACGCCAGGAAATTTACAATAGTGGTGCCATTATAAAAGCCTTAAAAAACGATTCCCGCGTATTGGGTGTAGCTCCAAAAATAACTGCTCAAGTTTTTTACAATGTTGGCGCTGTAGATTTAGCCGGTGTTATAAACGGAATAGATGTGGAATCAGAAAACAAATTGTTTATGTTTAGCAATTATGTTACAAAGGGAAATTATATTGATTTAAAAAATACTCCAAATAGTATTGTTTTAGGTAAAGGTGTAGCCGAAAAAATGTTGGCAGAAATAGGCGATATTATTCAAATTACAACCAGTAAAGGAGAAAGAATTCAATTAAAAGTAGTGGGTTATTTTCAATCCGGATTAATGGATATTGATAAAGTACACAGCTACGCATCTATATCAACTTCGCAAAAATTAATGGGCGTATCTAACAACTATGTAACCGATATTCAAGTAAAGTTAAAGGATATACTTTTGGCACCGGAGTTGGCAAAAGAATTTCAAACCATTTATGGTGTAGAAGCGATAGATATTCAAACGGCTAATTCTCAATTCGAAACCGGAAGTTCTGTTAGAACCATCATTTCATTTGCAGTTGGCATTACTTTGCTAATTGTTGCCGGCTTTGGAATTTATAACATTTTAAACATGATGATTTATGAAAAAATGGATTCTATTGCTATATTAAAAGCAACCGGTTTTTCTGGAAAAGATGTAAATTTCACTTTTATTTCCATTGCCTTAAGCATTGGAATTTTTGGAGGAATGCTTGGTATGGTATGCGGATTAGGTCTTTCAGCTCTAATAGATACCATTCCATTTAATACTGCAGCCTTGCCCACTATTAAAACCTATCCAATAAATTATAATCCTCAGTTTTATTTAATAGCAAGCATATTTTCTTTGGTTACCACTTATTTCGCGGGATTTTTTCCGGCACGTAAAGCAAGTAAAATAGATCCTGTTGTTATTATACGAGGGAAATAATATGGAAAATAAAATTCTAGAGGCCATAAACATTTCAAAATACTTTCATGACCCAATAACCATGCAAGTACTAAAAGAGGTAAGTTTTTCTATTCAAAAAGGAGAATTTGTTTCTGTTATTGGAAAATCAGGCTGCGGAAAATCAACTTTACTTTACATACTTTCTACCATGGATACTGATTTTGAAGGCGATTTAATAATAGATGGAGTTAGCATGAGAAATAAAAAAGAAGAAGAATTAGCCAAAGTGCGAAATGAAAAAATTGGCTTTGTTTTTCAGTTTCATTATTTATTAAATGAATTTACCGTTTTAAAAAATGTAATGCTTCCGGGTTTAAAATTGGGTAAATACAGTACAAAAGAAGTTGAGCACCGCGCTTACGAAAAATTAAAAATATTAGGTATAGAAAGTGAAGCTTTAAAAAAACCAAATCAACTTTCGGGCGGGCAAAAACAACGTGTGGCAATAGCACGCGCTTTAATAAACAATCCTGTTTTAATTATGGGCGATGAACCAACGGGTAATTTAGATAAAAAAAATAGTGAAATCGTATTTGGTATTTTTAAAGAACTGGCTTCCGAATTTAATCAATCGCTTTTAATTGTCACGCACGATAATGAATTTGCAGAACGTACCAACAGAATTATTGAAATGGAAGACGGAAGAATAATTAAAATGTAATGCTATTTAATTATGATTTTTTGCGTTTCTCTTTCACCATTACTAAGCAAAGTAACAAAGTATACACCAGCGGCAAATTCTGAACAATTTATTTGAATTTGATCATTCGTTACTGAAATTGTTGTAGGCAACACTATTTCACCCAATATATTTCTAACAATTAATTCACTTCCTTCGTTAAAAAAACCACTTAAATAAAATTCATTTTTTGCAGGATTAGGATATAATGAAAAAATCATATTGTTCGCTTCGTTAAAATTAACTGTAACCATTGGCGAATAATAAAAGTCCTTGTTTTTATCGTGTTGTTTTAATCGATAATAAGAAATACCCATGTAAGGCTTTTGATCTATTGTATTATAATTCATAGTTGTATTTGAATTACCACTACCGTGACTTTTTATTATACCAACAAACTCAAATGTAACCCCATCCTTTGATTTTTCCACCTCATAATAATCAACATCTTTTTCAGTAGCAGTGCTCCAGTTAATCCTAACATTTTTACCAGCAGGAACTGCTGTGAATGTTAATAGTGTAATAGGTAATGGATTAATGTTACCGGCTGTTTTAGAACCAAAGGTAAACGGACTAAAGGCAGTTAAAGCAGCATTGGTAGTTACACTACCAGCACCTGTTCCTGAACAAGTACCCGCTGCTGTGCCAGGCCGTTCATCCCAAGAAGTACCGTTCCATCTTGCAATTGTTAAATCTGTACAAGTGGTAATTCCACTTAACGAGGCATCTTCCCAGTATAAAGTAAGATTCGCATTACCTGTTCCTGTTCTATCGCATTGCCAATATTCTACTAAACTCACATTGGTTAACGGGGCATTCACCGGCGTGGTGCTAACGTAAGGAGTATTAAAATATTCTGCAGTAAATGTTGATGCAGCTGTTATGTTTGAAATACCACAACGTCTCCATCTATTTCCTTTTCCTACCGGAAAAACAAAATCAGCGTTTCCGCTTTTTGACATTGGCCCTGACACAAAACTTGCTGCAGATCCGCTTGCTGATGTAGCAGTACTGCTTAGTGCTAAAATATTTGTATTTGATGTATATACAATTCCTGAATTTAAAACCAGATTACCGTCTACATTAACATCTTTCAATAAAATAATACTAGGGTTAACTGAATAAGTATTGTTGATATTGAAATTATACAAATTATAATTACCTGAGCCCGATATATATTGATTTTGAATAAAATTAGAAGTACTATTACATCTTATTCTACCCGTATTTCCGGTAATAGTTCCACAATTAGTTATATCAAATCGAGCAGATAATCTAAAGGTAGACAATGACAATGTTGCCCCTGATCTTATCCAGATACTTCCTACTTGTACATCTGATTGCAAGGTAGGTTGATTGGTACCGTTATTAATTATTACATCTTCCTCATCAATTGGTGCTGACGATCCCAACCAATTTGATGCAGTATTATAATTGGTATTAGTACCACCTACCCAAACTTTTGGTTGTGCGGATACCGTATAAAATGTCGCCGGTGAATTTTGATTGTTGTATTCGGTTAAAATCCAATCTGCGCTTAATGCTCTATTGGCAACTCTTACTTCATCTAGCCTCCCTTGAAATCTATTAGCTGTTTCCGGCGAACCGGCGGGCTCTCCACCTATAGAGCAGTTTCCATTATCTGTTCCCCAAGCGTTTACAAAAGTTCCGGTTGCGGCTTGCACACCATTCACATATATGGTTTTTCTTCCATTGGTTATATCTGCCACCGCAGTTACATAATACCAGGTATTGTTAGCAATTTGATTTGCTGGGCCATCTAAAATAACAGGGTTTGAACCTCGAGAGAAAAAACGAAGCCTACCTGTTCCACCATCACCTAAACTTAATGCGTAGCCACCATTATCATTTCTATCATCACAAAAAACGCGTTGACCAGCCTTTGTATTAAGAGTTGTATAAATCCAACCAGACATGGAAAAATTTGTTGTAATATTTGGAAACGTATTTGAAACTTCTAACCATTGATTTGTTCCGCTTAATGCTCTACCATCATTAATAAACGCAGGCGATTGGTTGGTTGTTGCATTATTGGTTGTGTTGTATCCATTACCTGAATTGTCACTAAAATCATTGTTTTGTAAATGCCAAACTCCATGATAATTATTCCAAACAGTATTAACCGATTGATTAGTTATTATTGTAGAATTACCATAGTACATATAAATAAACGTTTTTTCTGATGTAGAAAGATTTGGAATTTTTACCCAAGCTGTTATTGCTCCGGTTGTAGAAACATAATATTCAAGTTGGTGTTCTAGCAAAGTTACACCATCTGCTGCTGTAAAAACAATGTCATAACCATCGGCACTGGTTACATATCCACCACTACTTATAACCCTCAAATCATTATCCGAATTTATCTTAATCATCGCCGGAAAATTCACTAAATCAATTGGTCCGGCAACTTGAGCAGGATCGAAAGTGATTCGTTTTCTATAACCATAATTGCATATAGCAGACTGAGAGAAAGCCTCTGTGGATAAAATCAGAAAACTAAGAACAGCCAGAAGTTTAAATAATTTTCTTTTCATGTTGAAAGTAAAAATAAGAAAAAAAACAACCTAAAACAATACAAACCAATAATTTATGTATTTAACAATTCAAGATTCAAATTATTGTAATTTATAAAAATTACTGATTCAATTTAAGTGAATAACCTTGAAATTAGTACTCTTTTTCTACTAAAGAATTATAATACTTCTCACACGAAATAAATTCAGGCACTTCTTTTACACCTTTGAGTTGAAGAAAACCTATTAACTCACTCTCTTTATTAAATTTTTGAATTTCTTTCGAATCAAAATCATAGGCAAAATAAATACGTTTCGATTTTTCGCCAATCAACTCTAAATAAGTACCAAATAAATAATTTTCATTAAACTGAAATGCTGTAATATTAGTTAAACCGCATAATAATTCTCCGTTATTACTAACATCAAATTCACTAACCGCACTTTCATCAAACAATTCTGCCGCATCTAAAATCTCGTTACAATGCAAAGAAAAAGGATATCTAAGTGGCATACGATAATAATCTCTAAAACCTAAATAAGTGTAAAAATCATTTGGCACCATGCCCTTTACTTCCTTGGGTTCCATTTCAATTAATTGTAAAATTTGTGGATTGTTTGTGGTAGTTGCCGAATTGTATTTATCTCCCAACGAATCCATCATTTGCAATTTTTTTAAAGGTGTAGCCATTACCTCTTCTGTAACTTCTTGTATTTTCCCTACTGCCTTTCTTACTCCATAATAAATGGTTGCAATTAAAAAAATTAAACTTAGCAACCCGGCTAATAACCATATTATTGCTGTTTTATCTTTTTCTGGTTTACTAAATTTTACTAATGCTAAAATAAATGAAAGCAACATAAATGCTCCAAATAGAATTGCTAAAATTATTATTAAAAAGCCGTTTAGTATCATTCAATTATTTTTTGTTTAAAGTTAATTATTTGTTTCTTTTTCTGTTACAGCAATTTCTTGTACTTGTTTTAATAAAACAAAATTTAAAATCAAATAACCAATAGCACCTGAAAGAATAGATGCAAGAAGAATAGCGATTTTTGAACCGTTAATTACATTGCCTTCATTAAAAGCTAAAAGCGTAATAAAAATTGACATTGTAAATCCTATACCACCTAAAAAACCAACTCCAACAATATTGCTCCATTTTAAATCAGCAGGTAAAGTGCATAATTTTAGCTTTACTCCTAATAATGAAAACAACCATATACCTAAGGGTTTTCCAATAAACAAACCAAAAATTATTCCTAAACTATAAGGCTGCATTAAGCTTTCCATTAAATTTCCTTCAATAGAAAAACCGGCATTGGCTATTGCAAATAAAGGCAGCACAATAAATGCAACCGGTTTATGAAGAAAATGTTGCAATTTATAAGATAGTGAGTTTTCTGAACCATCGCCAAAAGGTATAGCAAAGGCAAGTAAAACGCCTGCTATTGTTGCGTGTACCCCCGAGTTAAGCATAAAATACCACATTATAATTCCGCCCAATAAATAAATAATTAAGCTTTTAACTTTTAACCTGTTTAATAATAGTAAAACAAAAAAAACACCCAGTGCAATAAATAAATTAGTATAATACAAAGTGCTGGTATAAAAAATAGAAATAATAACAATGGCAGCTAAATCATCAACTATAGCCAATGCAACCAAAAACACCTTTAAAGATGCCGGTACTTTTGAACCTAATAGAGAAAGCAAAGCAACAGCAAACGCAATATCTGTTGCCGTCGGAATTCCTGATCCACTAAGGGTGCTTTCTCCGAAATTAAAAATAAAATAAATGAGTGCCGGCGTTACCATTCCGCCCAATGCGCCAAAAAAAGGCAAACTGGCTCTTTTTAAATTAGACAACTCTCCTACATAAACCTCTCTTTCTAACTCTAAGCCAATTAATAGAAAAAATATTGCCATTAACCCATCGTTTATCCATTGAGCAACCGTATGGCTACCCAAGGAATAAGACCAAATTGAAAGATATTCAGTATCCCATTTTGAATTAGCAAGAAGTAAAGAAATAATGGTTACCACAAACAAAACAATGCCTGCTGTTTTCTCATTCTCAAAAAAATCATTAAACAATTTTGTTAATCGAAAATAAAAAACCTTGCCCGTTATCGTAAAATCATTCTTCATTTTTTACCTCCTGTTAAGTGGCAAAAATACATAAATGTGCTTTATAATTGGGCTAAAGACAATACTTTGGTAAGGTTTTATAGCTTTTAACCACAAAAAAACTGTTTTTTGACCTATTTTTATTGCTTGGGCACAAAAATTTATTATCTTTGCTGTCCGATTTAAAAGATAAAATCATGTATTTAACATCACAGGTAAAGAAAGAAATTTTCAAGAAGTTCGCAGGAAACGATAAAAACACCGGTTCTTCAGAAGCTCAAATTGCGTTGTTTACTCACCGCATCGACCATTTAACCGGTCATTTAAAAAATAATAAGAAAGATTTTGGCACTCAGCGTGCTTTATTAAACTTAGTTGGTAAGCGTCGTGCGTTATTAGATTATTTGAAAAAGAATGATTTAATGCGTTACCGTGCTATCATTAAAACATTAGACATCCGTAAATAATTTGCGGTTGAATTTTATTAAAAGGGGGGCAATTCGATTGAAGTCGAGTTGCCTTTTGTTTTGTTATAACAAAGAATAAATATATAAATCATCCCGAAATACGTCGGGAATAAAAAACACACAAATGTCAAAAATAGGAATCACACACACATTTGATATTGGCGATGGCCGTATCATTTCAATGGAAACAGGTAAATTAGCTAAACAAGCAGATGGATCGGTTGTTGTACGCTTAGGCGATACAATGATTTTAGCTACTATTGTTAGCAATAAGGATGCAAAAGAAGGAGTAGATTTTTTACCCTTAACTGTAGATTATCAAGAAAAATATGCATCAACCGGTAGATTTCCCGGAGGATTTTTTAAGCGCGAAGCTAAATTATCTGATTACGAAGTTTTAATTTCTAGAATTGTTGACCGCGCTCTTCGTCCGCAATTCCCTGAAGATTACCATTCAGATACGCAATTAATGCTTTCACTTATTTCATCCGATAAAGAAAACATGCCCGATGCATTGGTGGGTTTAGCTGCCTCTGCTGCTATAGCTGTTAGCGATATTCCTTTTAATGGTGCCATTAGCGAAGTGCGTGTTGCAAAAATAAACGGGAAATTAGTGATTAATCCTACCAAGTCTCAAATGGCTGAAGCTTGCACCTTGGAAATGATAGTTGCCGGAAACGCTTCGGATATTGCAATGGTAGAAGGTGAAATGAGCGAAGTAAGTGAAGATGAAATGTTGGAAGCCATTAAGTTTGCACACGATGCTATTAAACTTCAAATAAAAGCGGTAAATGAATTTGCGGTTAAAGCAGGATTAAAACCAAAACGCGAATATTGCCACGAAATTAATGATGCTGATTTAAAAGCAAAAGTATTTAAAGAAACGTACGATGCCGTTTATGCAGCTGCAAAAAAATTAGATCCAAATAAAAACAATCGTAAAGACAATTTTAAAAAACCATTAGAGGAATTTAAAAAACAATTTACAGCAGAAGAATTAGCTACACGCGAAGCCTTAATTAATAAATATTATCACGAAGTAGAATATACTGCCGTTCGCAGATTAGCAATTGACGAAAAAGTTCGTTTAGATGGTAGAAAAACTACCGACATTCGTCCTATTTGGGCAGAAGTTGGTTACTTACCTACTCCACACGGAAGCGCTGTATTTACAAGAGGTGAAACACAATCGTTAACTACTGTTACATTAGGTACTCCTTTAGATAAATTAAGAATTGACGGAGCATTTAACCAAGGAGAAGAAACATTTTTATTACACTACAACTTCCCCGGATTTAGTACCGGTGAAGCAAAACCAAACCGCGGCCCGGGAAGAAGAGAAGTTGGACATGGTAATTTAGCATTGCGCGCACTTAAAAAAGTGGTACCAACCGATTCAGGTTATACCATTCGTGTGGTAAGTGATATTTTAGAAAGTAACGGTTCATCTAGTATGGCTACTGTTTGTGCAGGTACTTTAGCTTTAATGGATGCCGGAGTAAAAATTTCTAAACCGGTTGCAGGTATAGCCATGGGATTAATTACAGATGAAAAAGGTAATTACGCCATTCTATCAGATATTTTAGGAGATGAAGATCATTTGGGTGATATGGATTTTAAAGTTTGTGGAACCAAAGATGGTATTACTGCCGTTCAAATGGATTTAAAAGTAAACGGTTTACCTTACGAGGTAATGGCACAAGCTTTAAACCAAGCTAAAGAAGGCCGTTTACACATAATGGGCGAAATGCTAAAAGCAATTGACGCACCAAGAGAAGATTACAAACCTCATGCTCCTCGCTTTGAGAAAATTGTGATTCCATCTGAATTTATTGGTGCGGTAATAGGCCCAAGCGGAAAAGTAATTCAAGAAATGCAAAAGAGTACCAATACTACAATTGTAATTACTGAAGAAGGTAAAACAGGCGTGGTAGAAATTTTCGGAACCGATAAACCAAGTGTGGATGCTGCAAAAGCTAGAATTAAAGCAATTGTTGCTGTACCAGAAGTTGGTGAAATTTACGATGCAAAAGTAAAAACCATTATGGCTTACGGAGCATTTGTAGAAATTATGCCGGGTAAAGACGGATTATTACATATTAGCGAATACGATTGGAAACGTATTGATAGTTTAGAAGGATTAATTAAAGAAGGTGATATTGTAAAAGTGAAATATGTAGGAGATGATCCAAAAACTAAAAAAATAAAATTAAGCAGAAAAGCTTTACTTCCTAAACCGGAAGGCACCACCGAAAAAAACGAAGCATAATAAAAAAAGCCGCAAATTGCGGCTTTTTTTATTTTACTAAACTTAAAAATTCTGACAAGGCATTTTTAACGGCATTGCTTACAAATTGGTAAAATTTAATTTTATTATTATTTACCTGTACATTTTCTAATGCCTGATAATAAGCCAGCCTGTTTGCCTTTTCGCTGCTAATGGTAGTAATGGGATAACCGTGTTGCAATAAAATTAAATTCATTAGCAAACGAGAAGTACGCCCGTTACCATCTATAAACGGATGTATGGTAACTAACCTTTCATGCATTTCTGCGGCCAATAAAACCGGATGCATGCTGTTTTTACTTTGCTCGTAAAACAAAAAATAATCTTCCATTAATTTTTGTAACATAAATGGTTGTGGCGGTTTATGCGCACTACCCGATATCATTACATTAACCGAACGATATTTACCTGCGTTGTTTTTATCTATACCTCGTAATACCAAGCCATGCAATTGCTTTAAAGTATATTCTGTAATTGGCGTTTTATTTTGCGCCAATTCTAAAATAAAATCAACAGCTTCTGAATGGTTAATGGCTTCTAAATGTTCTTGAACGGTTTTACCGCTAATGGTAATTCCTTTATCAACAACTAAGGCCGTTTCTTGCAAGGTAAGTGTATTTCCTTCTATTCTGTTGCTATCAAAAGTATACTGTACTTTGTAATAGTTTCTTAAATTTTCTAATTGTGCTTTTGGTAATGGCCTAACTTTATCTAATTGCTTTTTTAGTTTATTTATTTGCGCAATTATTTCTTCATTTTCAAAATTGGGTTTACCGTAACTCACTTCTGCTTCAGCTAAAGCCAATGCTTCTACAGCGTATTCTTCTCCTTCAATGGTATACTGTATTTTTTCTGCCAGCCACTTAATTTGCAACTCTTTTAATGTTAGTTTATACAATTTAGCAATTACCAACAACTGCTCTTTAGTTGGCATTCTTTTACCACTTTCAATTCTGGTAAGTAATGATGCATCAATGCCAATAAGCTTAGCTGCCTCAATTCCGCTTAATTTTTTTTTAATACGTGCTTCTTTTAATATGTTGCCTAAATTTCCCACAACAACAAAGATAATACTTTTTTAAATAAATTGTCATATTTTGTCAATTTATTATTATTTTTAACATTTATGACAATACATGTCAATTTTGTTTACCAACTACTATCGCTGCCCCCGCCTCCTGAATCGCCACCGCCGCCTCCATCAAAAGAAGAATTACTAGAAGAGCTGTAAGAAGAAGATGAATCGGAACCACTCCAGCCTGAACCAAATGAATAGCCGCCACCTTTTGAGCTTTTAAAATTACCGGTAAAAATAAATACAAATAAAAGCACAAAGGCACCAACACAAGGCAATAGAAATAATACAATTGCAAAAACTGTAATTAAGGTTTTTACCCAATTTTTTCTGGCCTTGGCATTTTTTTTATTTAAATTAAACAAAACCCCAATCAATAATAATAAATTAAATACATAAGCCAAGGTCCACGAAACCCAATCAACGCCGGTTTCTAAAACTTCTGCTTTATAATCATGTTTACTGTAATAAATTAAATCGTTAACAGCCGCTTCTATTCCCGAAAAATAATCTCCGTTTTTAAAATGCGGGTTCATTTTTTCTTGCTGAATTTGTTGTGTAAGTAAATCAGGTATTGCCCCTTCTAAACCATAACCCACATGTATTCTCGATTTTCTATCGTCTACAAAAACTGCCAGCAACAAGCCGTTGTTTTTACTTTTTTGTCCAATTTGCCAGTTGTGGAATATATTCTGACACAAATCGGCCATCACACTTCCATTTAACGAAGGCGCTATATAAACAAATAATTGAACAGAAGTACTGTCTTCAAAATTCTTTAATAAATTATTAAGCTTTTTCTCTTGTTCCTCCGTTAAAACATTAGCAACATCTGTAACATAGTTGGCTGATTGTAGGGGGTACTCTTGTGCTAAAAAAACAAATGGTATAAATAAAAAAAGTAGTATTTGTTTCATCCTAAAATTTTAATAAATAAAAATAACTATAATATTCCGTAACTTTAGTGGTGTGAATAACCCATCCATAATATTATTAAGAGGCTTGCCCGGAGCGGGTAAATCAACCCTAGCCAATTTACTTTCCGAAAACGGAAAATACCCCGTGTGCTCTATAGATAGTTATTTTGAAAACGAAAAAGGCGAGTATCATTTTAAGTTTGATGAGAACCATTTGGCCTACAAAAAATGTGAAGCGCAAACCGAAGAAGCCATGCAATTAAAAGCTCCAAAAATATTTGTTGCCAATACCTTTACCTTAGATTGGGAAATGGAGCCTTATTTTAAATTAGCACACACATACAACTACCAAATACACGTTATAACTGTAGAAAATTATCACGGCTCAGAAAACATTCACAACGTAAGTACCGAACAGTTAGAAAAAATGGCGGAAAAATTTAAAGTAAAACTACTATCATACAAAAATGGAAATTGACAGAACTTACCTAACCGATTTGGTTAACATAAAAATGCCTTACGGTAAATACAAAGATGTAGTGCTTTGCGATTTGCCTATTAGCTACTTAGAGTGGTTTAACAGAAACTCTTTCCCAAAAGGTAAATTAGGCATGTTGCTTGAAACCATGTATGAAATTAAAATGAATGGATTAGATTATTTATTAACTCCACTTAAAAAATATTGATACACCTTTACTCTATAAACGAAATTAAAAAAGAATTAAAAGAACAACCCAAAGAAAAGCTGGTTGAACTTTGTATTAGCCTGGCCAAATACAAAAACGATAACAAAGCATATTTAAATTATTTACTTTTTAATGCGCATGATACAGAAGCTTATGTATTGGAAGTAAAAAATGAAGTAGATAATTATTTCACCGAAATTACCCAAACCAATTTATACCTGGTTAAAAAAAGTTTGCGTAAAATTTTACGTGTAATTAACCGCCATGCCAAATACATTGCCTCACCCGCCAAGGAGGCTGAATTAATTATTTACTTTTTACAAAAATTAAAAAACTCAGGCATTCCATATTACAACAACAAAGTATTGGTAAACCTTTATAACAACCAAGTAAAAAAAGCAAATACTTGCATTAGTAAATTGCACGAAGACCTTCAACACGATTTTAATAAAGAGTTAGAAGGTTTGGGAGATTAAATTCTTTTTACGTCGCGTGATAATTGAGACGCAAAATGCAATTTCAAATATTAAAACACTATAAGTGCTGAGATTCTGAATCAAGTTCAGAATGACATCGGGATTCCGTCACCCTGAGCTTGACTCAGGGTCTCAGTTCAATAACCGAAAATAAAAATCTGCGAATTGATTAATTAGTGCTGAGATTCTGAATCAAGTTCAGAATAACCTTGTGATTTTATTGCTCTAAACAAAAAAAGGTGTTACATTTCTGCAACACCTTTCAATTTTAAAAAACTATTTTATGCTTCCACTTCTGTAACAATACTTGGGAAAATACGAACGTTGTTGTTCTCTTCTCTTCTAAATTGGTAGGTGTATTTGTAATGGCTCTCTAAACCAGATTTATTAGGTAAACCATTAATCATCATAATGTTTCTGTTTTTAGCAAAACGCAATAATTCACGTAAGTAATGTGCAGAAATTTGACCTACCTCGTCAATTATACAATGTACTTTAAAGTCTTTACTGCTGCGGTGACTAGACTCCTTAATAAACACGTGCAATAAGGTAATGTAAATAATGGCCTTCACTAAAATATCAGTACCGGTACTTCCAATGCTGTCAATTTTATGTGTCCAGCCGGTTTCGTTCATACCCTCTTTAATATTAAACTTCAATTCAAATAAATCTTGTAGTTTAATTTCTTCTTGCTCTTGCTCTTTAATTGCTGAACGCAACTGCTCTAACAATTTAACCGCACGTGTACTAATTTCTCGCTTAGAACCCGTTGCAAAATCGGTGTTAAACAATCCTTCATTATATACTAAACCATTTTCTTCTCTAAACTCTTGTATACGCTTTAAAAGCTTGTACACTTTGTTATCAGATTCTTCTAAACGTATTTTAATAAATTCAATCAGCTTACTTTCTTCAAACTCTGCCTTTTTAAAATCTTCCGCAATTAAGGAAATAATGTGTTGAATTTTGTCTTTTTGTCCGCTTAACTCTTTTACTTTGGTTGCAATACTATCGGTTACTAAACCAATTTGAGTTGCTGTTTCAGCTATTGATAACTCAATTTTATTTTCATTAATAAACGAACGAAGATTTTGTGCAAAACGCTCGTACTCTCCTTGCGTTGCATCGTTTCTAATGATAAAGTTAAAGTGATTATCTATTCTAAATTTACCGGCAAACTCATTTACATAACGTTGAAAGGCACCATACTCTTCATTAAAGTGAGAATCGTTCTTTAACAACTGCGTACATAAATCCATAATATTATAATTGGTGCGTTTTGGTTCGGCACGTTCTATAATATCTGCATATTTAACATAAACTGGTGTTTCGCGGAAGTTGTTGCTGTAAAAATTAATACCGTTATTAAATTCAATCAACTCTTCATCAAAAGCACGTTTTTGTTTATTTAACTCCATGCGCTTAATATTGTATTTGCGGGTAGACTCTTCTAACTGCGCTGCTAAATCGTTATTTGTTTTTACAAACTCTTCCTTCTTTTGAATTAAATCCGGTAGTTTATCAAATATTTCGCGTTTATCTTTTAAATAATCACTTACTATTTGTGCATATTGTTCAATTTCCTTTAATGCCTCTTGCAGTTCTTTGGTTTTGTTTTCAATTTGCTTTAATTGTTTAGAGTCAACTCCCTTATTTTTAAAATTACCTTCGCGCTCTTTAATTAACTCTTCTTCTTTATTTTCAAATTCTTTAACCTGATTTTTCTTTTCAACTTCTAACTCGCTAATTTCCGTTTCTTGCTTGTTTTTTAAATCGGCAATACGCTCATCGTTATAAGCTTTTAATTTTTCTAATTGTTTATTAAAATCTTCCAGTAAATTATTTTTCTTTTTATTTAAAATAGAAAGCTCCTCTTCTATAATATTTAATCGTTGGCGGTTACCAGATAAAGATTCTTCTACTTCTTTTCCGGCCTTCCCTTTCCACTCTTCTAATTCATCAGCCAATTTCTTTTCGCGTTTATCAGCTAATTCTAACGAATAGGTTAAAACTTTAACGTCTTCTTTATATTCACCTAATTGTTTACCGTATTTATCGGCAGCCAACATTTTTTCTTCGTTGTTTGCCGCCTGAAATTGGTTTAAGGCTTCTTCTAAATCACGAATTTGGGCTAAACGTTCGTTTTTCTCGAATTGATATTCTTCAATAGATTTAGAAACAATATCAACCGGTTCTAAATTTAAACTTATGCCATATAAGGTGTTGGCAGTTGTTTCTGCTTTTTCAGGATTTAAATCGGTACGGAATAATAATTTCTCGTTAACAACTTTACCAATGGTTTGATGCCAATCCTTCACGTTTTTCTCTAAATAACCATAAAACGCATCGTGTTGTACATTTAATTTTTCTTCAATTTCACGAATTTCGTTTTTAACCTTTATAATTTCATTATTGGTTTGGTTAATTCTATTGGTTAAAGAAGTTTTTAATTTTAATTCTAATGCTTCCCACTCGCGTTGCAAAGTAGCCACCATATTTTGCTTAATGGCTCTTTCACTTTTATTTTTATAGCTTACCGCGCGCAATTCAGCTAATTCATTCTCTAAGCTTTTAATTTCAGTTTCGTAAAAACGGGTATTACGAATTACTTTTTCATCACTTTTTAATTGATTAAACTCAATTTGTTTTTGTGTTACTTCAGAATTCGCTTCTTCAATAGCTTCTTCGCGTTTTAATTTAATTTCAGCTTCACGCTTATTAAATTCGTTTTTTTGAAGTAATTGTAATTCGTTGTAATGGTTAAAAATTTCGCTGGTACGAGAATTTATTTTATTAATATACGCGCTTTTATCATTTCGCAATTGCTCAATTAACGAACTATATTTTAATTCAATACTGGCAACGTTAGAGGTTAAGCTTTCGTATTCGCGACGCGCAATGTTTAATTCAACTTGCAACTTTTCACGCTCTGCATTTTTTTCTACTGCATTATCAATATTTTTTTCTTTGTACTCCTTTAATTTTTTATTGGCTTCACGAATGGTTCTGTCGTAATAACCAATTTCTTCACGAATATCGTTTTGTTTATTCTCTATATTATCTTTTAACTCTTCTTGCTCGGCGTGTAACTTTTCAAGTTCCTCTTCCTTTTTTCTTGATGCCTCACGAATAGACTCGTTTTGAGTTTCGGCAAAGCGCAAACTGCTTCCTAATTTGTCAGCCATTTCCATTTGCGCGCCTTTTAACATGTGTACCTGATCGTACTTTTTGTCAATTAACTCTACTAATTGGGTAGATTCCTTTTTTAAGAATGTTTCAATATCGGTATACTTCTCATTAAACTGGCGTAACTGACGCTCAACCTGCTCTAACTTAATACTGCTATTTTCAGTAGTAAGGGAGTTGGCGATAAAATCTTTAATAAAACGAGAATCGATACTGCTTTTAGAAGAAAGGAAAACATTGGTAATAGATTTTGGAATGTTTTGATACTTTTCGTTTCCTTTTAATAAATGAAATTTAGATAATTGTTTATCGGTTTCGGTTCCGTAAATAATATTTCTGTAACGTTCAAACGTGTCAATTTGATTAGAAATGTACACGCCACGTTTTTCTAAATTACTTATTACCTCCTTTATTTTCATGGCATCATTATTAGCCGTAAAAAACATATCCGGATCGTAAGCACCATCTACAAAACGAAAAACTAATTTATTATGACGATATACAATTACAAAAAATGGTTTTTCTTCTGTTGCTATCTCATAAATTAAATACGAGTTTTCGTAACGGAAATAGTGTTCTTCAAAAGGTTTTTGTGAAGAGGAAATACCCAAACCGCGACTATTAGCGCTGTAAAAGAAAAGGATAGCACGTTGCAATGATGTTTTACCAAAGTTATTGGTTCCAACAAAGCAAGTATTTCCACTCAATTCAATATCGGCATACTTTACGTTTGCAATATTAATCTCCACTATTCTATTTAATATTCTACAATTTTCCATTAATTATCTTTTATTCAAATTTATTTTTAATTTTTTTACTATCCACTGCTTACTGCCTCCTGCTTACTGTCAACTGCCCACTAGCTGCTGCCAAAACCACTAATTATAAACAATTGCCTGCGTATCATCTGATGAATTACTATCGTCGTAAATAGCAATTGCATTAATTATATCTAACAAATAGTTGTACGAATCCAACACTTTGTATGATTCTGTTTTTTCATCTTCCAGTTCTAAAAAAGAATCTCTGCTCATTAAATCGCAAATTTCTCTAACCTTATTGTGTAAAGTTTCTGAACGATACAACGGTATTTTTTGAAGCTTTTGTTTTAAGCGCACATTTGCATTACACTCTTCAGCAATTTCACTGGGGCGAAAACGACTTCCAATGGTGATTTTATTATCCATACTGGCCAATAAATCAATAATATCAATGTAGCGCTCAAAACGTTCTAACTTTTTCTCCAATTCACTATTGGGTTCGCCTAACTTAGAAAAATAGAAATAATTATTTCCTCTTTCAATATTGTAACGAATAACATTAAAATACGCTTGCAGACGGTCGAAATTATCCGGATTATTAATAATGTCGTATAAACGATTCATTCCATCACGTGTACCGTTACTTGAAATAAAATTTCCACGAGCCATTACGCCAAAAATATCGTGAGTTTGTTTCGGTAAGTTAAATTCTTCTGCTGACATTTATAATAGTGTTTAGTGTTTAGTTATTAGTGCTTAATGGTTAATTATTAGTGTTTAGATATTAGTGTTTAATGTTAAGTTATTAGTTATTAGTTTCATTCAAAATTCATCACTCATAATTCAAAACTTATTTAGCTTGCTACTTTCTTTTTCTTTTCTTTCTCCTTTATTGGTAAAATTAAAGTGTAACCCAAGCGTTTTTTGTTTTTATTCGCATCTTCATAATCATAATATTGCAATCGATACAGAAAATCTAATTGGTTTTGATATTCCATAGCAATTTCAACAAACAAGGATAATCTTTCTTCAAAAGTTACTGTACCAATTGATTTAGGAAACTTATAATCCATTAAATATTCAAAAAGATTTAATTTGCTTTGTGCTAAAAATCGTTCCACTAGTTTTTGCGTATCTAATTTTATTTGTTGTTCAAATCCTTTGTCTTTAAAATTCCCGGCCATTTTATCTGCCAAGCCACGCACCATTAAACGAGTTAACTTATATTTTTGAGCAACCCTGCTGCACAACACGTGTCCATCGTCGGTAAACAAGAAATCAATTGCAATTTTTGTTTTTGGAGATTTATGTCCGTTATGACGCAAGGTATTAATGCTTGAAATAATTTCGCGGAAGTTTGTTTTAAAGTGAAGAGTTCCGTGATCTTTAATTTCCTTAAGCGTTTGTGCTTTTTTATAAACATCCAATTGAAACTGAATTTTATTAATGAAGTCGGTAATATCTGTTTGAACTTCAATTAAAAAGTCTAAGTTTTCAATTAAACTGGTTTTCAAATTTTGAGTAATGCCAAATAATTCTGTATCGTTGGTTAAGTTAAACAACGAACGTGTTTCTTCAATAACATCGCTGGTACGTTTAATAAAATCAATAATGGTATCGCGTTTTTCGCGGTAATCTTCCAGCTTTTGTAATTTAATGCGGTAGTTGCTTTCGTTTTTGTAAGTATCGTCAACATTCTTTTGAAGCTTAATGATTTCGCGGGTAATAGTTGCTCCAATTCGCTTTAAGTATTTTTTAATGCTACGCAAGAAACGCATTTCGCGTGCCTCTTGGTAGAAACGAATGTGACGATTTAATTCATTCAAGTAATCGTTAATAAAGCCCGGAGTAACTTCACCAATTTCCATGAAGTCTTCAAACATTGCAACCACCGCATCATTAAGACTAACGATATTTTCGTATTCGTAAATTAAATCAAGCGACTTTAGCTTTTGCAATTGCTCATGGTTAATATCACCGCGTGCAAGTAATTCATTTACCGTAATGTTCTCTCTGTTTGCAAATAGAAAATCAATAACAGCGCGGTGCTGGTAAAGTTGGCTTAATATATCATTAACATTTACTTGTAATGCCATTCTTGTTTCGTTAAATAGTGGTGTGAATAAACATACCAAGTTTATCACAGATAGCTAAAAATACTAAGGAAGCAGGGGATTTTGAATTTCCTTTATTAACAAAAACAAGAGTAATTAACCATTACAGGGCTTTAAATCGTTAAAGTACTGATAAATAAAGGGATTGAGAAAGGCACTTAAATGAAATTTAATTATTAACACCTGTTATACAATTCTAACAGGCTGTTGATAAATGTGCTCCATTCGTACTTCACTTTTTCGGCTTTTACATTTCCAACCATTTCTTTTTCGCGGTTGTTTTCAAAAAAATCAATTATAGATTTGGAAATCTCATTGGTTTGCAAGGGTACCGTATAACCACATTGGTTATGCGGAACAATTTCGGCAAGACCGCCAACATTGGTAACCAGCATAGGTTTGTTATAAAAATATCCAACCATGGTAACGCCGCTGTTTGTTGCATTACGGTAGGTTTGCGCTACCAAATTTGATGCACAAAAATAATAGCGCACCATATCGTTTGCAATAAAACTATCGTGCAAAATAACAGTGCCCTGCAAATTATGTTTTCCAATTAAATCAATGTAAGGTTGTTTGTCTTCATAAAACTCACCGGCCACCAATAACTTAATATTTTGTTGCCTTACTTTTTCATCAGCAAAAGCCTCTATTAAAATATCTAATCCTTTGTAATGCCTAATTAAACCAAAAAACAAAACAATCTTTTCATTTTCATTTAATTCTAATTTATTGCGCGCATCTTTCAAATCTACCAAAGAGCCGTAAGTGGCGTACATAGGATGTGGAGAATACGTTTTTTTATCGGTATTAGAAAATTTTGAAATATCGTGAAGCACAGACCTACTCATGGCAATAAAACCATGACAAGATTTTACAAAAAATTTGGTAAAAGCGGTATCTCCTATTCTTTTTTCATGAGGAATAATGTTATCAGTTAAGGCTAAAACTTTGGTGTGTCTTTTCACCAAACGACCAATTGTACCTAAACAAGGTCCGAAGAATGGCAACCAATATCTGAATAAAATAAAATCGGGTTTTTCTTTTTTAATAAAGCCGGCTACTTTTATCCAGTTAAAAGGATTTACCGAATTAATAAGTGTATGAATTTTTATTCCCACCGGAGCACTTCCGCTTTTCTCGAACTGTGATGAACCCGGAAATAAAAAATTAGGATATTGTAAAGAATAAGAAATTATTTGTGCATCATGCCCAGCTTTGTTTAATTCCTCACACAAATTTTCATTAAACTGCGCCGGTCCGCCACGCAATGGGTAAGCAGGCCCAATAATAAATATTTTTAATTTCTTTTCTGCCACCTTACTTTTTACCGGCTACACATTCAATTAAATCTTTTTCTTGCAAATATTTATTGGCAATATCGCGCAATTGATTTGAAGTTACACTTTGTATTGCATTAAAGTAATTATCGTAATAAGTGTAATCTAAACCAAACATCCAGGCATTTTTAAATTTATCGGCTAATGCAAACGGACCATCAATACTGCGTAATAATTGACCTAAAATATAATTTTTTACGGTGGTTAATTCTTCTTCGCTAATTAAATCGGTACGTAAAATATTTATTTCTTTATAAATTTCATCTAATGCTTTTTGAGTAACATCAGCCCCCACTTCGGTGCTAATATAAAAATAACCACCATGCGAAAGAGAAGTTAAGCCTGAACCAATACCGTAAGTATAACCTTTATCTTCACGAATATTTGCCATTAAACGAGACCCAAAGTAACCTCCCAAAATGGTATTTAATACTTGGAAATTAAAATAATCAGGGTGTGTTTTATTAAATAAAATTCTACCAACTCTAATAGCAGATTGAATTGCGTCATCCTTTTTTACTAAATGAAAACGCCCAGCATCCGATTTAATTTCAAATTTTTTTTCATTTATAATTTCACCACTACCCCATTTATCTTTCCCAAACAAATCGTTCATTTTATCAAATAAATTAGTGGGGATATTTCCTGCAACAACAATGGTGCAGTTACCCGAATGGTAATATTTATGAAAGAAATCTTTTACAACGTTTACTTTTATCTCTTCAAAATCTATATTGTTAACTTCAAAACCATAGGGGTGATTTTCTCCAAATAACAATTCGTTAAATTTTCTTCGTACCAACACACTTACCTTTTGTGAATTTACCAGATGTTTTTGTTTTTTATTATTAATATAAATATCAAATTCATCTTGCGGAAAAGTTGGGTATTTCACAATATCTTCAATTACCTTAAAAGTTTCATTAATGTATTTATTTAATGTATATAAAGTAATACTTGCATAATCTTGCCCGGTAGTTAATTCTAAAAATCCACCATAGTAATCTATACGTTCAGAAACCTCATCGGCAGAATAATTTTTCGAACCTGTTTCTATTAAATTGTTGGCAGAAGAAGCAATTAATACCTTAGGTTGAAAATACATACCTGCTTTAAAAATTAATTCGAAGCGTATTAGTTCTTGAGAACCGGCATTAACGGCATACACTTCTATTCCGTTAGCAAGTTGTTTTTTATCGGCATGTATAAAATCAACATGGTTAATTGGGTGAAATGCCGGAGCAATTGATCTGTTTATCATAATTAAAAATATATAGGTGCTTTGTAATTTATTCCCGGTGCGTAAAGTTGGTAAAATTTAATGGAAGTAAAGTTAATATCCATTTCTTTACTCTTTATATTCCACAAAAAGGCTTTAAAGCAAGCATATTTACTTGGTAAACTTGGGGTAATTACCGAGTAGGTATATTCTTTTTCGTTGTTGTAATTTAGTTTCACCCAATTTAAAGCTGACCTTTTAAAACAGTATTTATTTCCGTTTATACTGTCAATTTGAACTACTAACCAGGCTTCAAACGGAACCGGAACTTTATTTACTTTAAAGGTAAAATCAACGCGTACTGGGTTTTTAGTTGGAAATAATAAATTATTAGTATCGTTTATAAATTCATAAAATTCGCCGTTACCTTTAATTGGCATTTCCTTTAATTCGAATTGCAATTTATTATCAATTTTAACTTTACGTTTCAATAATTTAAAACCCCAATCGTTTTCAGCATCTATTTCATCATAAAACTTTTCATAAAAAGGTTTTTCACCTGCTTTAGCTACTAAATAATCAGCATTCATATGAAGCAACTCCGGCGCATCCATAGGGTTTAAGGCACCATCGGTACGGTAATTCATAAAACCGTAAATAAATTCGCGGCAGCGGTGACCACCAATTGTAATCGGAATTTTTTGTTGTTTTTGTTCCTCTAAAAGTTTTTCGTAAAAACGAGGAGGAAATGTATCGTAAATATAAAGTTCTTGTTTTCTGAAGTTTAATTTAAATGCAAAATGTACCAAAAAACTAATGGTAATTAGTAAAGAGAAATAATTTAACAAAGATAAATTTAGTTTTTCAACCAAAAAAACAATGTATAAAACCAAAGTAATATAAAAGAAAAGTGCAGTTCTATCTTCCGGATAATTAACGCCCATCACTTTTTTCATAAGGTAAATAGCAATTACTTCACCTATAAAAAGCAATAAAAAGTAAATATATATCTCGCTTATAATTCGGTTTATATTCGGTCGAGATTTTACCAAAACAAATAAACCAATTACTATTAATACTAAGCTAAGAAAAGTTATTACCGCTTGTAAAATTTGCGAATAGCTTCCGGTAACCATGTATATAAGCGTTTCAAAAGTAACATGCCAATAGCTGTTACCCGCACCGTGCGTTAAGCCGTTTAATTCTTTTAAATGAGAAGAATACTTTACCCAATAATAAATAAGCGCACCGTTTACTACTAAATTAAAAACATTTGCAGCTGTAAAAAGCTTTGAATTTAATAGCTGATGAAGAATTATTAAACCGAGCATTAAACAGAATATCGGCATCATTATTAAACTGGCGGCCATGGCTAATTGCATCCAGAAACAAAGAAAAATAAGGTGTTTTAGTTTTCCGTTTTTAAAATAATCAACTAAAAAACTAACGGCCATTAACATTGAGGCAAATGAAATTCCGTAACCTCTGCTAACCGAAAAAAAAGTGAACCAATTGTAGGAAAAAATAAATCCTGTAACTAATAAAACTTTCGCAAAGCCATTGTTTAAATTTTTACTAATGCGGAAAACAGCAATTAATAAAAAGAGAAAGAAAATTAAATTAGGAATACGAAGCACAAATTTAGATGAACCCATAAGCACATAACACAAATGTGTAAGCATACTGTTTAAAATATGATTATTGGTATCTAAATGTGCGTAAAACGGCATATAATGTCCGTTTTGTACAATAAAATAAAAAGTTGCGGTTTCGTCGTGTGTAAATGGCGTAGTTTTAGCGCGAATTACAACCATAATAAATGCTACTGCCGCTAAAACAAAATAAATCAGTTTAAAATTTTTATGAAAGGAAGCGTGGTTAAGCATCTGCTTAGTCTAATAAATAATTTTGATGCTTACTAAATTTCTCAAGTGTTCTTATACCTGACGAGCTAATGTGTTCAAACTCTTTATCGCAAAAAATATTTATAATTTTTATATCTGATTTTAATTCCTGAATGTAACGGTATTGGTTTTGTTCGTATTGAAAATCGGTAGAGTTACGCAAACCTCTTATTACTGTAACTTCGTAAGCCAATGATTCTACAAAATCAGTTAATAATCCGTTGTAGTTTTCAATTTGTCTGTTTTTAATTTTTGTAGGAATTGGCCACCTCTTATTTTCTTTATCCGGATTTTCACCAAAAGCAATTATTACTTTGTCAAAAATTCGTTCGGCCTTTAACAAAACATTATAATGCCCTTTGTGAAACGGATTAAAACTACCGGCAAACACACCAATCTTAGGTTTAAATTGTTTAAAGAAATCGATAATATTGTTTAATTCTCCTTTTGAATTGGCTGCTTGCAATGCCACTAATCTTTCAGAAAAATATGTTTTATAATCGGTACTTTGAAAATTGTTGAATACTTTTTTTTCGTTTGCCAACTGATCGGCAAAACTCATATTTAAGAAATCATTATTTAAATCGTTAAATACCATTATTAATTTTTTAAATAATACAATGTAGTACAATTATTTTTTTGAAAAATTTTATTGGCAACAGTATTCAGTTGCTTTAAATCAACAGCGTTATATTTTTCAATTTCTTTATTTATTTCATCGGCATCACCCAACAGCTCGGCTATGGCTAAATTAGTTGCTTTTGTAAGCACATCGGTTTCACTAAAGGTAATACTTGATTCTATTTTGTTTTTACATTTTTGAAGTTCATCCGCGGTAATGGTGAGTTCTTTCATCTTTTCCAACTCTTCATCAATGGCTTTTTCTGCCTCTTTTACATCTACTCCATCATTTAATTTACCTGAAACTACAAACAAGCCCGGATCAAAATCGCCACTCACATAAGCGTTAATTTCGCTGAACAATTGTTTGTTTTTTACCAGAGCAATGTATAAACGCGAAGAATTTCCGCGAGATAAAATATCTGAAAGTATATCGGTTGCATAATAATCTTTATCATACCTAGAGCACATGTGATACGTTTTATAAATGGCATTTGCCGGTACATCTTTTTTTACCGTTAACTCTCTAAATTCATTTTGTTCAGGTTCAATGGGTAAATTTCTTTTTTCTTTTGGTTGTGCCGGAATAGAACCAAACCATTTTTCAGAAAGTTCCTTTACTACTTTTAATTCCACATTTCCGGCAACCACCATAATTGCATTACCGGGATGATAGTGTTTTTTAAAAAACGACTTTACATCATCCATCACTGCATCTTCAATGTGTTTAATTTCTTTTCCAATGGTTGCCCATTTGTAGGGGTGTTTTTTAAACGCCAATGGTCTTAACAATAACCACACATCGCCATAAGGTTGGTTTAAATAGCGTTGTTTAAACTCTTCAATAACTACGCTTCGTTGCACTTCTAAACTTTTATCGGTAAAAGCTAAACTTAACATCCTATCACTCTCCAACCAAAAAGCAGTTTCCAAATTTTGTGCGGGTACGCTGCAATAGTAATTAGTTATATCATTCGTAGTAAAGGCGTTGTTTTCTCCTCCTACCAATTGCAATGGCTCATCATAATTGGGGATATTAACGCTTCCGCCAAACATTAAATGTTCAAACAAATGCGCAAAACCGGTTTTATTTTCATCTTCATCACGTGCACCCACATTGTACAAAATATTTAAGCAAACCATGGGTGTGCTTTTATCCTGATGGTAAATAACTTTTAACCCATTCGCGAGGGTAAATTTTTCAAATTTAATCATAGTGTACTAGGCCAGTTTTTTTAATCGGTTAATAGTATCCGTAAAATCTTTCATAATCTCTTCCACAATATCTGCTGCTGGTTTTATTTCTTTAATGGATGCGCTTACTTGTCCAATTTCCAACTCCCCTTCCTCTAAATCTCCTTCAAACATTCCTTTTTTAGCGCGTGCTCTGCCTAATAGAGTTGTTAGCTCTTCCACACTTGCTCCGCGTAACTCGGCCTCATTTACTTGTTTGAAGAATTTATTTTTCAGTAACCTTACCGGAGTTAATTGTTTTAATGCTAATTGGGTATCGCCTTCGTTTGTATTAATAACTGCGTTTTTGAAATTTATATGCGCACTACTTTCAGGCGTGGCTACAAACCTGCTGCCAATTTGTGCTGCTTCAGCCCCTAAAGCAAAAGCTGCAGCCATTTGCGAACCACTTCCAATACCTCCTGCGGCAATAACGGGAATACTAACCGATTTAACAACTTGTGGAATTAAAACCAGTGTTGTTGTTTCTTCTCTACCGTTATGTCCGCCTGCCTCAAACCCTTCGGCAACAATTGCATCTACACCGGCTTCTTGACATTTCAACGCAAATTTTACCGCGCTTACTACGTGCACAACCGTAATTCCATGTTGTTTTAAATGGCTGGTCCATGTTTTTGGATTTCCGGCGCTGGTAAAAACAATTTTAACACCTTCTTCAATAATTATTTTAATGTGTTCTTCAATGTTTGGATAAAGCAAAGGCACATTTACTCCAAAAGGTTTACTAGTTGCCTTTTTACATTTTTGAATCTGATCTCGCAAAACATCAGGATACATAGAGCCAGAGCCTATTAAGCCCAAACCTCCGGCATTACTAACCGCACTGGCCAATTCCCATCCACTGCACCAAATCATACCGGCTTGAATGATGGGATATTTTATATTAAATAATTCTGTAATTTTAGTTGTCATTTTAGAACCACAATTATTTAACAAATTTCGCATAAAATATTAAAATTCTCCTCCATTTGGCAAATTTTATTTATATTTGGGTTTGATTTTTAGCAATTTATGAAAAAGGCACTTTACTTGTTTTTTCTAGTTTTTTCACTTCAACAAGCCAACGCGCAATGGCTTTGGGATTTTGGTGGCTCTATAGGTGCAACCAATTATCTGGGCGATATTGGAGGTAAAGAAAAAACCAGAAGAGATTTTGTAGCTGATATGAAGCTTTCTAAAACCAGATGGAATGGTGGTGCTTTTGCAAGATACAAATGGCGCCCAAACATTTCGTTAAAAGCAGCTTTTGATTACATGCGTATAGAGGGAGATGATAAGCTTTCTACTAACGTTGGTAGACGCTTTAGAAACATGAATTTTAAAAATGATATTTTTGCTTTAAGTACAACTGCACAATTCTTTTTTTATACCAATCCCGATTTAGGAAACACTTACCGTTACCGCAACAGTTTTAGAGCTTATGTTTTTGGAGGAGTTGCAGGATTTTACACCAATCCAAAATCAAGATATCAAGGAGAATGGGTTAAAATGCGTGAATATTTCGTAGAAGGATACGAATACAAAAAAATTGTTTTAGGCTTACCAATGGGCGTTGGTTTCTATTTTACTTTTAACAAAAGAAACCGTTATGGTTTTGAATTTAATTACTTGAAAACCTTTACTGATTATTTAGATGACATCAGTGGTAATTACCCAACAACTCCACCAACCGATGCTTACACACAAGGTTTAACCATTAGAACTCCTGAATTACCTCAGGCAGATATTGATGCTGATGCTGGTGCATTCAAATCGCATACTTGGGGAGCAAAGCGCGGAGACCCTACACACAAAGACGCCATTGTTTACATGAATTTAAGTTATAGCCGAGTAATAAGAGGTAAAAGCAGTTTCTACCGTTCTAAATACAAATCTTTCTTTGGAAAAAAGAAAAGAAGAGTTCGTAAAATCAGGGCTAAATTCTAATCAATTAGGTTAGACATAATTCTTTATTATTTATATCTTTGCAAACCATTATGAAACCTTTAGTTTTTGGAATTGTTATAAGTTTAGTTTTGGCAGCTTGTTCTGCCGATGAAAAGCAAGGGGTAGATTCAAACGATGTAAACATTAGTGCCTCCGCAGAAGGAAAAACCAACAGCAGCTTACCTGAAATTAAATTTGATGAAGAAGTATTTGATTTTGGTAAACTTACCCAAGGTGAAGTTGTAAGCCATGATTTTAACTTTAAAAATATTGGAAATAATAATTTAATAATTACCGGTGCCAGCGGAAGCTGTGGATGTACAGTGCCAAAATGGCCAAAAGAACCCATTTTGCCAGGAAAAAAAGGGAAATTAAATGTTGTATTTACTAGTGAAGGAAAAAAAGGAATACAAGAAAAAACAATAACTATTGCCACAAATTGTGAACCCGCAACACGTATAATAAGAATAAAAGCCGACGTGATTGTTGCGGAAAGTGTAAAAGAACCAGGCTTTTAAAATTTAAAAAACAAAAAAATATGTTACAAGTAATTAGTTTAATGTCGGCACCTCAAGGGCAACAAGGTGGAATAATGTCGTTTTTGCCTTTAATAGCAATTGTTGTTGTGTTTTATTTCTTTATGATTAGACCCCAAATGAAAAAAGCAAAAGATCAAAAGAAATACATTGAGGCTTTAAAAAAAGGAGATAAAATTTTAACCATAGGAGGTATTTATGGTAAAATAAATGAAATAAGAGAAGATGGTTCTATAGTTATGGAAGTTGAAGACGGATCAAAAATGCGCATTTCTAAAAATGCAGTTTCAATGGATGCTACAACCACTATCAATCAAAACTCGTAATTTATAAGTGAACAAAAGCAATCAAATAAAATTAAAAAAGCCGAATAAATTATCGGCTTTTTTTATTTGTTTACTTATTTCAATATTGCTTTGGTTACTACACTCGCTTAACACAGTATACACCAAACAATTTACCATACCGGTAAGGTTTTTAAACACACCGCAAGAAAAACAATTAATTGGACTATTGCCTAATAGCATAAAACTGAATATTAAGGCTTCCGGTTTAAAACTATTATTTCTTCAACTGCAAGAGCCGTTTTCAATATTAGATTTAAATTTTAACCAATTAAAAAGCGATGAGCAAAAAAATAAATTTTACATTTCAGATGCGCTGGTAAAAATTAAACAACACTTAAATGTAAAAGCAGAAATTAAAAGAATTATCCCCGATACACTTTTTTTCTCTGACAAATTGGGCGCTCATAAAGAAGTTTTTGTAAAGGTTCCTTTAACACTTAATTTTGCTCAAGGTTATTCGGCTCAGCAAATTATTACAATACCTGAAAGAGTTATAATAAACGGTGATGAAGCCGATTTAAAAAACATAGATACTATTTATACCATTCCGCTATACTTAAATGACATCAATAAAAACATTGAAAGAATCATATCAATAAACAAACCCAATCAATCTGTTGTTTTAAATACAAGCAATGTTAAAGTAAAAATTAATACACAAAAACTGGCAGAAAAAACCCTTACCTTAAAAATAGAAATTAAAAGCTCTGAAGCAAAGGATAAATACACCGTTTTTCCGGGAAAAGTAAAAATAAAATTAATAATTGGTGAAAATAAATTAACAGCAATTGATAGTCTTCATATAAAAGCAATAGTTGATATTAATGCGAAAAAGCAGAATAAATTACCTATAAATATTGTTGGTTTACCTGATTTTGTTACTCTTGTAAGCTATGAGCCCAAAGAAGTTGAATTTTTAATATTAAAAAAATAAAATGCTAATAGGATTAACGGGTGGTATAGGCTCAGGAAAATCAATGGTTGCCAAACTTTTTGAGCTATATGGCGCAAAAGTATTTAACAGTGATGAATGTGCTAAAAAGTTATACTTTAATCCAGAAATAAAATTAAAAATTGTAGAATTACTTGGTCACGAAGCATACCTTAATGCTACTAACTTAAACAAAAAACATATTTCTAACACTATTTTCTCAAACACTCACTTATTAGCAAAATTAAACAACATTTTACATCCTGCGGTAGCTGAGGAGTTTAAGCAATTTGCCTACCAAAATGCAGGCCACTTAATTATGAAAGAAAGTGCCTTGCTTTTTGAAACCGGATTGTATAAACTGTTGGATAAAACAATTATAGTTACCGCTCCGCTAGATTTACGCATTACAAGAATAATGGAACGAGATAAATTAAATAAAGAACAAGTATTATTAAAAATTAAAAGCCAAATGAGCGATGATGAAAAAATAAAACTTGCCGATTATGTAATAAACAATAACGAAAAAGACTTTTTAATTACACAATCCTTAGCCATATACAATCAACTCATTAATGCTTAGAAAAGATTATATAATGCGCCAATTTGAGGAATTTGGCATTGTAATTGGAGCCATTTTAGGTTTAAAAAGAAATAAAGAATGGGAGAAATTTGAATTGGAAATTGAAAAAGCTGTAAAACAATTTACATCTTTAGAGTTAGCCGAATTAAAAAATCTTTCTTTAGAAGCGTTTGAAAAAATAATTCAATCATCACCTCAACTTAAACCTGATCAAATAAAAGCTCTTGCAGATTTATTGTACGAACAGAGTTTTGCCGAACAAGAGAAAAATAACAACTCACAAACAACTGATCTTTTGCAAAAAAGCTTAATGTTATACAAAATCTATAAAGGCGAATTAACTTCTAACCAATTTAATTTAGAAACACATTATAGAATAGAATTGATTACAAAAATTCTTAATCTTCCCAATCAGCTATAAACAAATTTGTATCGCGGGTACCTCCATTATTTCTATTGGAAGAAAAAATTAATTTCTTTCCATCAGGAGAAAACATTGGAAAAGCATTAAACATACTTTCTGTTGTTATTTGTTCTAAATCGCTACCATCTATATTTATCATATACAATTGAAAATCATACCCTTTTTTACTATGATGGTTAGAAGAGAAAATAATTTTTTTACCACTTGGATGAAAAAAAGGTGCCCAATTTGCTTTTCCTAAATTGGTTATTTGCTTCATATCACTTCCATCAACATTACAGGTAAAAATCTCCATTTGGGTAGGAGCCACCAAATGCTTATCAAAATAATACTTATACTCTTTTATTTCTTCCTCTGAATTCGGACGAGAAGCTCTAAACACAAGTTTTTTACCGTCCGGCGAAAAAAACGCACCGCCATCATATCCTAATTTATTAGTGATTTGTTTTAAATTTTTACCGTTAACATCCATCGTCCACAATTCTAAATCACCGCTTCTATCGCTTGTAAACACAATTTTATCTCCTTTTGGCGAAACAGTGGCTTCTGCATCATAGCCTTTGGCATTGGTTAATTGCTTTACAACCGTACCATTAGCAGCCGCAACAAAAACATCAAATTCAGGATAAATGGCCCACAAATATTTACCTATTTCAGTTGGAACCGCTGGGCAGGTATCGTGTTTTAAATGGGTAGATGCATATAATACATTTTTTCCGTTGGGCATATAATAACTGCAAGTTGTACGTCCTTTACCGGTACTAATCATTTGTGGTTTATAAGAAGAATCGGCCTTGGCTAATTCCATGGTAAAAATTTGATCGCACTTTAAACCCCAAGCTTTGTTATTGCTTTGAAAAGATACAAATTTACCATTGGGTGAAAAATAAGCCTCGGCATTATCGCCACCAAAAGTAAGTTGTTTTATATTTTTAAGGTGTTTTTCTTGCGAATGAACAATCTGAGTAATCAGAAGTAAAAGAAATAAAAATTTAATTTTCATAATTGAGTTTGTAAAAATACTAAAAGCAAAAGGAAGTGGCGTTAAATAGTTATAAATAGACTGTTAATAATGTTTTAGTCAATTTTCTTGAAACGCATTTGAAAAACGCCTATAAATGCTTCTTTAAATATTTTAGAACTCATTTTACTGGTTCCTAAAACCCTATCAACAAAGGTTATGGGCACTTCCACTAATTTAAATCCTTTACGATAGGCTGTATACTTCATTTCAATTTGAAAAGCATAACCCATAAATTTTATGCTATCTAAATTAATACTTTCTAAAACTTTTCTTTTGTAACATTTAAACCCTGCGGTGGTATCTTTAATATTAAACCACAACACCATTCTAACGTAAACCGAGGCAAAATAGGAAAGTAATATTCGTTTCATGTCCCAGTTACTCACATTTCCCCCCTTCACATAACGCGAACCTATCGCCACGTCGGCTCCCTTTTTACAGGCATTTAATAATTTAATCAAATCATCTGGGTTATGACTAAAATCGCAATCCATTTCAAAAATATACTCGTAATTTCTTGCCAAAGCCCACTTAAAACCATGTATATACGCGGTACCTAAACCTAATTTTCCTTTTCTTTCTTCGATAAAAAGTTGCTTGTCAAATTCGCTTTGAAGTTCCTTTACTTTAGCAGCAGTACCATCCGGTGAACCATCGTCTACTATCAGTAAATGAAATTTCTCTTCTAACGAAAATATTTTTCGAACCATTTTTTCAATGTTTTCAATTTCGTTGTAAGTTGGAATTATGATAAGGTTTTCACTCATTAAAGGAGCACTAATATAGCAATTTTGAATAAATCAATACCATTACCTAATTTCCGCTGTAACTAATAAATACAAACATAGCTTGTTAGTTAAATAAAATTAATTTACAACTTGTGTAAGTATTTAGCCTTAATTTTAGTATTAATTAGTGCTTCGTAAATAAAGGCTAAATTTAATGCTTATGAAAAATTTTTTATCCTCAAAACTGTTTACCGCAATATGGAGCCTAGGTTTGGCTGCAATTATTTATTTAATTTGTCCTTCCTGCTTTAGCAAAACTACCTTGCTTATTTTACTAGGAATAGAGGTTATATTAATTAACGGCGCGCCTATAATAAGCAAATGGGCAATTATTACACATATTTCAAGAGTGTTGGTGGGTTGTTTATTTATATTTTCAGGATTTATAAAAGCAAACGATACCCTGGGGTTTTCCTATAAACTAGAAGAGTATTTTGAGGTTTTTAAAGCAGATACCGGTTTAGGCTTGTTTGAATGGTTTGCTCATATTAGCCTACCTTTTGCTATTATTATTTGCGCCAGTGAAATTATTCTTGGAATTTTTTTACTAATTGGCTACAAACGCAACCTAACTCTTTGGCTTTTATTTGCACAAATTGCATTTTTCACTTTCCTTACATTTTACTCGGCTTGCTACAATAAAGTAACACATTGCGGTTGTTTTGGCGATTTTCTTCCTTTAAAACCATGGGAAAGTTTCTGGAAAGATATTGCATTAATGATTTTAATTACCCTTTTATTTTCAGGAAAGGAAAACATAAACGAGCTTGCTTCGCCCATGTTTATGTCAACCATGGCTTTAATTGGAGTAATTGCATCCATTTGGTTTCCAATATACACTTATCGCAACTTGCCTATTTTTGATTTCAGACCCTACAAAATTGGAAACAGTATAATTGATGGCATGAAACCCGGACCCAATTATAAAGAAGCTGTTTACAAAACATTAATGGTTTACGAAAATTTAAAAAATGGAACCAAAAAAGAAATGTTAATGGATGATTATATGAAATCTAAAATTTGGGAAGATACTTTGGTTTGGAAATACGATACCATGATAACAGAATTAGAACACGAAGCTATTGACCCTCCTAAAATCACCGATTTCACCATTAGCTCATTAGATGGTGAAAACATAACCGATTCCATTTTAGCAAATAAAGAATATAGTTTTTGGCTAATTACTTACGACTTAGCTAAAGCCGATGATGATGAAAGTTTACATGCTAAAATCAGTGATTTTTACAAATTAGCTACACAAGATAAAAAACACTTTATAGCCTTTAGCGCATCTGGTCCAAAAGAAATAGATTCATATAAGCACCAGCATAACGCCTTGTATGATTTTGCAATGGTAGATGCCACTGTTTTAAAAACAATGGTAAGAAGCAATCCTGGATTAATGTTGATTAAAAATGGGAAAGTAGTTATGATGTGGCATCACAATAATTTTCCTTCTTACTCTGATGTGAAACAAAAATACATGGCAAATTAAGATTTAAAATAGGCAAAAAATAATTTGCATTTTATTTATGCCTTTCTATATACTTTTATTTCAATAAATCACTGCTTTTACTCAAATAAACCTCATTCATTTTTTTGTTTCAAATAAAAAAAATGAATAAATTTGGTATACTAACATTCGTAATAAAAACGAATTACATTTACAGCGATGAAAAAAGAATTAATTTCTAAATTAGAAGAACTGCTTACAAAAGAAGCAGGTGAAGTTGCTCTTGAGGTACGTCAATTACAAAAGGAGTTTCAAAAAGTTTGGACCATAGAATTTGAAAAAGCCAAACAAACGTTTATTGAAGAAGGCGGTAAAGCAAAGGAATTTGACTATCCGAAACAAGCAGAAGATCTCGAATTTGAGAAATTGCTGGATAAATTTAAAGCTTTAAAAAAGCAAAGCGACGAAAAGCTTTTAAAAGAACAAGACAAAAATCTTGAAATAAGGTTAGAAATCATTTCTAAAATAAAGGATTTGAGTCAGCTTAGCGAAAACGTTGGCGCTGCCATAAAAAAACTACAAGAATTACAAAACCAATGGAAAGCAACGGGTGCTGTTTCTTCTCATAAATACAAGGAAATTCAAAGCGATTACAGCAAAGCGGTTGAAGAGTTTTATTACAACTTAAAAATTTATCGCGATTTACAAGAACATGATTTAAAGAGAAATTATGAATTAAAATTAGAAATTCTTGAAAAAATAAAGAACCTTCAAAATACAGATAAAGCAAAAGAAGCTGAACATTCTATTAAAACATTTAGAAACGAATGGGATGAAGTTGGCCCCGTACCAAATGAAAAATGGGAAGAATTGAAATTAGCTTACAAAAATGCGCTTGATGAAACGTATGCTAAAATCAAATCATACTACAAAGGAATTGAAGAAAAGAAAGAGAATAATTTAAAAGCAAAGCAAGAGTTAATTGAAAAACTTAAAGATTTTATTTCAAATATTGATTTAAAATCGGCAACACAATGGAACTCAAAAACCGAAGAAATAATAAAAATTCAAAACGATTGGAAAAACATTGGGCGTACAACCGAAAAGGAAAATGAAAAAATTTGGGCAGAATTCCGAAACTTATGTGATAGTTTTTTTGACGCTAAAAAAACATTTTTTGCTTCGTTAAATGAAAAATTCGCAGAAAACAGGAAAATTAAATTGGCTCTGATTCAAAAAGCAGAAGAACTTCAAAACAGTACCGATTGGCAAAAAACAGGAGCTCAATTAATTAAATTGCAAGAAGAATGGAAAAAACATCCTGCTAACGGTGATAAAGAAGAACCAAAACTTTTTGCAAGATTCAGAAAAGCTTGTAATGCCTTTTTTGATTCTAAAAAAGGATTTTATGAAAACCAAGACGCTTCATTTGAAGGTAATTTAAAAATGAAAGAAGAAATACTTTCAAAGCTAAATACATTTCAGTTAGGCTCCGATTTAAACGCAAACAGAGATGCTTTACGAAACTTCTCTAAAGAATGGAATGATTCCGGAATGGTTCCTTTTAAAGAGAAAAAAAGAGTAAATGAGGCGTTTTATAACAAATTAGATGAGTTATATAACCTGTTAGACATTAACAAGAAAGAAAAAGCAACTTTACAATATCAATCTAAAATAGACAGATTGTTATCTTCTGAAAGCCCTAAAGATGCCCTAAGTAAGGAAGCAGATTATTTAAAGAAATTAATAGACGAAGTAAATAACTCTATCCGCACTTACGAAAATAATTTAGGTTTCTTTAAATATGCCAAAGGAGATAATCCTTTATTAAAGGAAGTTGAAGAAAAAATAAATACCGAAAAACAAAAGATGGAAGAAATTTCTTCTAAACGAAAAAAAGTAATTGAAGAACTTGCTAAATTAAGAGAACCTGCCAACTAAGAAAACGTTTAATTAACTTAAATAAAAAAGCTCCGTTAGCGGAGCTTTTTTATTTATATAAAATCTAGTTTAATCTTTTATCAACTTTATCATTTTAACCTCCCCCACTTCCGGCTTAAGTTTTAAATAGTAAACCCCATTACTAACTTCCGATAAATCTATTTGCTGTGTATTAAGTTTAGCATTAAAGTTTAAACTTTTAACATCAATTAATTTACCATTCATATCTATAACCTCTACCAATAGTGAAATTTCATTAGCACTATTTATTTGCAAGGTTACATTTTTACTGGCCGGATTTGGAAACACATAATAATTAACTCCCATACCGTTTATGTTTACTAAACCGGTACAAGATGTAACAACAATATTTATTGTGTTACTATTTACACATCCGTTTGCATTTACACCGGTAATGGTATAAATAGTGTTTGCTGCGGGAGAAATAACTACACTTGATCCTGTTAAGTTCCCCGGATTCCAGGTATACGAAACACCGCCCGTTGCTGTTAATGTTCCTGTTTCACCCAAACAAAGCAAGCTGTTGCTGGAAGATGAATTAATGGTAGGCAAAGGATTAACATTTAAAGTATAAGAAGTAGCTTTTTTACAACCATTACTTCCTGTACCTGTTACCGTATAAATAGTATTCACTGTTGGGCTTACCACAACCGAAGCTGCGTTAGAAGAAGTGCTCCATGTGTACGAACTTGCACCCGAAGCAGTTAAAGTAATTGAATTACCTGCACAAAGTGCATTGGTGCCGCTAATAACCACGTTGGGTAAGGCTAAGGTATTAACCGTTGATGTACGTATTGCTTTACATCCATTAACAGCGGTTCCGGTAACAGTATAAACCGAATTTACAGCCGGAGTATAAATTGCAGTTGCTGAAGTTCCGCCTCCATTACTCCAACTATAAGTAGAAGCTCCACTGGCTGTTATTGTTGCCGGAGAACCTGCACATACGGTTTGAGAAGTTGCACTTAAATTTACAGTAGGGCTTGCTATTATGTTTAATGTTTGTGTAGAAATAGTACCCGGTCCTACCGTATTACTTGATTGCATAGCCACTACATATGATCCTGCGTTGGTAAAATTAATTAAAGGATTTTGTGATGTTGGTGTATTAATCGTAACCCCTGCAGAAGGTGTTACAGTCCAACTCCAGCTGGTTGGCCCATTCGTTGAATTATCATTAAACTGTAAATTTGTATTGGTACATAAATTAGAAGCAACTGAAAAAGAAGTAACAGGTGCCGCTAACGCAACCACATCTACTTCCCAAACACCACGCCCGTATGTTGCGGCCCTTATCTTAGTTGGGTTTGCCGGAGAAATTTCCATGTCTGCAATTGGTACATTAGGTAAACCCGCATTATAGATTGTCCAATTTGCCGATAAATTGTCTCGGTAATAAACCCCAACATCCATTCCAATGTAAATCATATCGTTTCCACCATTGGGGTCGTAAACAACAGTATTTGCAGGAATATTAGGCAAGGTATTGGTAATATTGGTCCAACTTGTTCCACCATTTGTTGTTTTAAACACCTTATTGGCCGCAGAATATCCGCTACAAACTACCCATGCGGTATTAGGGTCGGTTGACTTAATTGCAATGTATTCCATTTGAACTGTTCCAACAGGTAAACCACTGTTTACAGCAGCCCACGACGTGCCTCCATTAGTTGTTTTATATATTCCTGTTGAACCATGAATAACATATATTACCTGGTTGTTAGAAGGTGCTATAGCAAATTCATAAACGCCTTGTGTTGTATTCCCGGGAATGGCAGCTAATTGTGTCCAACTGGTTCCTTGATTTGTTGATCTCCATAAATTATTTCGGGATCCATAAATTGTATTAGCAACCTGAGGATCTTGTTTCCAAGGAGAAACCCAGTAAGTTCCGCCACTTAATCCGCTCGTTGCAGATGACCAACTTGTACCACCATTCGTTGATTTTACATATCCTCCATTTGGTGTAGATGCAAATAAATTATTATCATTCGTTCTGTCAATAAAACAATCCATACCATCTCCCGGATATCTGGCAAGGTATTGTGTACCTGTATATAAATTAGAACCATTATCCTGATGTCCTGTCATCCATCTTGCGGAAGAAAGTGCCGATAAACCAATACGATAAATTTGTGCAATATTTCTATTTGCAGTAATATCTGTCCATGATGTTCCGGTATGATAATAAACTCCTCCATCATTCGTAGAATACAAAACTCCATCTGATCTATAATCTAAATCATGCACATCGGCATGAACATAAGGAGGGTTTGCAACAGTACTATTCCAGCAACCAATACACGTCCATGCTGCACCCCCATTTGTACTGCGCCAATGGTTAACACCACCAACAACAACAATATCCTTATTTGTTGGAGAAACTGCAATTGCCAAATCGTACCAACCTTGTCCGCCACCGGATGTGCCGGAACAACTGTTGGCTAAAATATCCGGTGAGGTTGACATCACTGTAAATGAAGTTCCGCTGCTACTAGAACGATATAATCCACCAAAACCATTAGACGAATTTGCACGAATTACATAAACATAATTTGCATCTGCCGCAGTTACTGCAATATTTAATCTTGCAGAACCACTTGTTGGAATTCCTGAAGAAATTTGCGTAAAAGTATCGCCTCCGTTAGTAGAAAGCCAAAAAGAAGAATTAGTAGATGCATACACTGTATTTGGGTCGCCGGGTTTAAATTCAACATCAAATGTGTTCATATTACTTGTTTCTAAAGTCCACGAAACTGCAGCGTTGTTTGTACGATAAACACCTCCATTTGTAGCGGCAATTAATATTTGAGGATTAGTTGGATGTATGATAAGTCTTCTTATTAAAAAATTTGAAGAAACATTATAATTTAACCCGGTTGCATTCCAGGTTGCCCCGCCATCTGTTGATTTTAATACGCCAATACTTCTGGTATCACCTGCATATCCATCTCCTGTAGCTAAATACATAATATTTGTATTAGTTGGATCAATAGCTAAATCTGTACATCCTATTACCCCTAGACTGTTGGTGTTGGTTGACCAAGTTGCACCATTATCGGTTGTTTTCCATAATCCGCCGGCAGGTGCACCTACCCAAAATGTATTAATGTTTGTTGGATGAAACGTAATAAAATTATCACGGCCAGCTTTTCGGGGTAAACCATTGGTAGCAGAACCAGTCATAGCTCCCATGGGGCCAATAGCAGTCCAAGTAGAAGAAGCTATTTGGTTATTGCTTTCAAATTTACTTTCGCTATGTGTTTGATTAGATTCATTAGCATTTAAATAAGCTTGAAAATTTTCCCCGGTTTTTGCTAATAAGGATAAATCGCCTGAAGGATAAACTCTGGGTTCTACAAAATATTCCCATCGCTTAAAGGGCTTGTAACCATTACCCGGAACATTCACATCTTTATCTTTCCAATATTCATTAAATGCTTTTTGAATATCGTAAAAATTCGCGTTTGGTTCGCTTTTCAAATCAACCCAACTTTGCTGAGCATTTGTTGCTAGGTTAACAAATATTAAACATAGAATAAGGTAGCCTTTTTTCATTTATTTTAATTTTAGTTGTTTGCATTAATACAAGTTCAATATAGTAATGTTAGTAAAAAATAATTATAAAAACAACCTCACTTTTTAAAGAAATGTTTGCAAATAATACTAATTTGGACACATGAAATTTTATTTAAAATATTTAGTCTTGTTTTTCTTGTGTAGCTTTTTATTGTTTGCGTGTAAACAAAATAAACAAACTGTTTCGCTAACATACTTTCAACCCTACTGCGGTGGCGCACGTCCTACCGAAGAAATGGAAAAAGATGCAGCTACACCAAAACCATACACTTCCAAAAAAATTATTCTTGTATCAGAAAATGGAAAGGTTTCAAATTGCGAAACAGATGAAAAAGGCAATCTGAATTTAAAGCTTAAGGATGGTGTTTACAAATTATACGAACCCTGGAAATTTAACAAAACAACTCCTAATGGATCCGATTTAAAAAAATTTGACCCTAATTGTATCAACAATGAATGGAGTAAAGAATTTTGCATCATCGAAATTAAAGGAAATAAGGCCCAAATGAAAGAAGTTTATCCATTAATTAATTTTTGTGAGCACGATTTGCCTTGCTTAATAGAATCGCACAAACCTCCCATGCGCGAATAAATTAAATTGTTAAAACAAAAATTCATTAATTAATTGTATATTAGTTAAAATTTATTGCCCCATGAAAAAAGTTTTACTTTCATTTTTTTTATCTACAATTTTTGTATTTAATCTTAATTCACAAGTATTAGAGTATAAAGATGTAGCCGGAATATTTTATAAGCGATGTACCAGTTGTCATCACGAAGGCTCTAACATGTATTCATTTATGAATTATACTAAAACAAATATGTATAAAGTATTAATTCAAAATGCACTTGTTACCGATAAAATGCCACCTTGGAAAGCAGATACACTTTACTCTCGCTTTATGCACGAACGCCTTATTAGCGCCAATGAAAAAGCAAACATCTTAAACTGGATTGCTACAGGTGCCACAATGGGAGATACCACACAAGCACCACCAAAACCTGTTTACCCGCCAAAATATAAATTAGTTGGTAATGCAGATTTAACTGTAACCATTCCCACTTTTACAAGCTTTGCTACTACACAAGATATTTATGTTTGTTTTTCAATGGCCTCTAACTTAACACAAGACAGAATTATACGAGCCTTTGAAATTGTTCCAGGTAATGCTCCTATTGTTCATCATGCCGTTTTAAGTGCTGATACTATGGGTGGTTATAACGGAGATTTATCAGGAGTATGCGTCAATATTCCCGGAAATCTTGAATTAGGTGCTTATGCACCGGGCTCGCAACCTATAATTTTCCCAAGTCAAGCTCCTTTAAGAACCGGTATAAAATTAAAAGCGGGATCAAAAGTTATTATCCAAATGCATTATCCTAAAGGAAGCGCCGGACAAATAGATAGTACAAAAATTAGATTTTATTTTTATCCCTCTAACGAAACGGGAATACGTTTAATTAATGTAGCAACGCCTTTGCAAAACTGGAACATGAATATTCCTGCCAACACAACACAAACGTATTCCGCCTATTACCCTACTTCAGGAACACTTGCTGCACCAATTTCACTATTTGCCGTGTTTCCTCATTCACATAAATTAGGCAAAAGCATGTTATTATATGCTGTAAATCCTGGCATCGATACTATTCCTATGATTCGCGTTAATCAATGGGATTTTGCTTGGCAAGATTATTACATTTATAAAAAACTACTAAAAATTCCGGCAGGATATAGATTGTATGCCAAGCATGTATTTGATAATACCACCAGTAATTTAAATAATCCAAGTAATCCACCCATAAATGCACAAGCCGGATTTAGTACATTAGATGAAATGTTGTTTGATGGAACCATGACATTGCCTTATCAAGTGGGTGATGAATTAATAGACATGGAAGCCATTGTTAATTCAGATACACTTCTTGCCACTAATATTAATAAACATTTGGCAACACAAACAAGTATACGATCTATGGCTTTTCCCAATCCATTTACCAATGATGTAAAAATTAAATATTTGTTAAGTAACACAGGCCCGGTAAATTTAGAAATAACAGATTTGTTAGGAAAAGTTATTTACACCAAAAACGAAAACAAAGTTGATGCGGGCATGCAAGAATTTAACTGGAATGGAAAATCAATTCAAAATATTTCTATGCCGTGCGGAGTTTATTTTATCACCTTAAAAACAAATGGCGCTCAAAGCACCATAAAATTGATAAAACAGTAAATTAAACAAGTTTTTCTGCTTTTTAGCATTGTTGTTAATTAAAAATAAAATTAGCACGAGTTAATATTTTCCTCTATTCAAGAGTTGATATTTTATTATATTTAAACCTCATTAAAAAACAGTGATGCGAAAAATAATTATCCTTTTTCTATTTGTATTTTCCACAGTTAGTTATTCTCAAACTGATAGTTGGGTGTTAAAACTAAGCAGTAATGTAGAATTGAGAACTTACAAATTAACTACCAATAACTCTTCAGAAGATAAGCCACTAGGAGGTGCGTCTATTGCATTGATGCAGGGTGCGAAGGTTGTAACACAAACAACAAGTGATGGTAATGGCGATTTTACAATTGACATTCCTGCAAATGGCGATTTTAACCTGGTTATTTCTTATCCTAGTTGTAATGCCAAAAAATTTCAAATTTCTACAAAAGGTGTTCCTGAAGATAAAAACAAAGACAACTTTAAACCAACAATAAGCATTGAAGGGGTAATTATGGCTAAACCGCTTTATAGCATTGATTATAGCGCATTAAAGCAACCTATGGCAATGCTAGCTTATAGCCCTAGCAAAAAGAAGTTTACCGACGATGAAACATACACCAATCAAACTTTGGGGGCCTTGCAAAAAATAAGACAATCGGAATTAGATTTAATAGAAAACTTTTTAACCGCGGTTAAGGCCGGTGATGCTGCATTAGCAAAAAAAGATTGTCCAACTGCAAAAACAAATTATGAAAAAGCAATTGCTCTTTTACCCGATCAACAATACCCAAAAGAACGATTAATCTTAGCTAATAAATGTATTAGCGAAAAAACAGAAGCCGAAGCAAAAGCCAAAGCAGAAGCAGAAAAATTAGCTGCTGAAAAAGCTGCAAAAGAAAAAGCAGAAGCCGAGGCAAAAGCCAAAGCAGAAGCAGAAAAGTTAGCTGCTGAAAAAGCTGCAAAAGAAAAAGCAGAAGCCGAGGCAAAAGCCAAGGCAGAAGCAGAAAAATTAGCTGCTGAAAAAGCTGCAAAAGAAAAAGCAGAGGCAGAAGCAAAGGCTAAAGCAGAAGCAGAAAAATTGGCCGCTGAAAAAGCTGCAAAAGAAAAAGCAGAGGCTGAAGCAAAAGCCAAAGCAGAAGCAGAAAAATTGGCCGCTGAAAAATCTGCGAAAGAAAAAGCAGATGCGGATGCAAAAGCCAAGGCAGAAGCAGAAAAATTAGCCGCTGAAAAAGCTGCAAAAGAAAAAGCAGAGACCGAAGCAAAAGCCAAGGCAGAAGCAGAAAAATTGGCTGCTGAAAAAGCTGCGAAAGAAAAAGCAGAAGCCGAGGCAAAAGCCAAGGCAGAAGCAGAAAAATTAGCTGCTGAAAAAGCTGCAAAAGAAAAAGCAGAGGCTGAAGCAAAAGCCAAAGCAGAAGCAGAAAAATTAGCTGCTGAAAAAGCTGCAAAAGAAAAAGCAGAGGCCGAGGCAAAAGCCAAGGCAGAAGCAGAAAAATTAGCTGCTGAAAAAGCTGCAAAAGAAAAAGCAGAGGCCGAGGCAAAAGCCAAGGCAGAAGCAGAAAAATTGGCTGCTGAAAAAGCTGCGAAAGAAAAAGCAGAAGCGGAAGCTAAAGCCAAGGCAGAAGCAGAAAAGTTAGCCGCTGAAAAAGCTGCAAAAGAAAAAGCAGAAGCAAAAGCTAAGGCAGATGCTGAAGCCGCTAAAGCAAATGAAGCTAAACTAGCCGCTGAAAAAGCTGCGAAAGAAAAAGCTGAGGCAGAAGCAAAGGCTAAAGCAGAAGCAGAAAAGTTAGCTGCTGAAAAAGCTGCGAAAGAAAAAGCTGAGGCCGAAGCAAAAGCCAAAGCAGATGCTGAAGCCGCTAAAGCAAATGAAGCTAAACTAGCCGCTGAAAAAGCTGCAAAAGAAAAAGCAGAGGCAGAAGCAAAAGCTAAGGCAGATGCGGAAGCCGCCAAAGCAAATGAAGCCAAACTAGCTGCTGAAAAAGCTGCAAAAGAAAAAGCTGAGGCCGAAGCAAAAGCTAAGGCAGATGCGGAAGCCGCCAAAGCAAATGAAGCCAAACTAGCTGCTGAAAAAGCTGCAAAAGAAAAAGCTGAGGCCGAAGCAAAAGCGAAAGCAGATGCTGAAGCCGCCAAAGCAAATGAAGCTAAACTAGCTGCTGAAAAAGCTGCAAAAGAAAAAGCAGATGCTGAAGCCGCCAAATCTAATGAGGCTAAATTAGCTGCTGAAAAAGCTGCAAAAGAAAAAGCAGATGCTGAAGCCGCCAAAGCAAATGAAGCTAAACTAGCTGCTGAAAAAGCTGCGAAAGAAAAAGCAGATGCGGATGCAAAAGCCAAAGCAGATGCGGAAGCCGCCAAAGCAAATGAGGCTAAACTAGCTGCTGAAAAAGCTGCGAAAGAAAAATCAGATGCGGATGCAAAAGCGAAAGCAGATGCGGAAGCCGCCAAAGCAAATGAAGCTAAACTAGCTGCTGAAAAAGCTGCAAAAGAAAAAGCTGACGCCGACGCAAAAGCGAAAGCAGAGGCTGAAGCCGCCAAGTCTAACGAAGCCAAACTAGCTGCTGAAAAAGCTGCAAAAGAAAAAGCAGATGCGGATGCAAAAGCCAAAGCAGATGCGGAAGCCGCAAAAGCAAATGAAGCTAAACTAGCTGCTGAAAAAGCTGCAAAAGAAAAAGCAGATGCGGATGCAAAAGCCAAAGCAGATACTGAAGCCGCAAAAGCAAATGAAGCTAAACTAGCTGCTGAAAAAGCTGCAAAAGAAAAAGCAATAGCCAAAGCAAATGCAGAAAAATTAGCCGCTGAGAAAGCTGCTAAAGAAAAAGCTGACGCCGAAGCAAAAGCGAAAGCAGATGCTGATAAATTAGCGGCAGAAAAAGCCGCTAAAGAAAAGACAGAAGCAGAAGCTGCTGCCAAAGCGGAAGCGGAAAGACTTGCTGCGGAAAAAACAGCGAAGGAAAAAGCAGAAAAAGAAAAAACCACATCAGTTGTTGTGCCAAAAGAAACAGAAGATGATGGTCCGGATAATGTGAACAGAAGAAATTCAAAACATAAAATTCCACAAACACTTGGTGCTGCAACAAAATATAAAGAAACAATTAAGTTGGCTGACGATTATTTTAAAATGAAACGCTATTCCGAAGCAAAACCAAAATACGAAGAGGCGCTTGAATTAAAACCTGAAGATCCATATGCGAAGAAAAGATTAGACGAAGTAAATAAGCTATTAAATCCGTAATAGCTTATTTACGCTCAAATACCCACTCCTCGCCAAAAGAACTTTTTAATATCATTTCTTCCTCCGTAAATTTCAGAACGGTAAAAAGCATGTCCTGTTTATCAATAGTTACAACCATTTCCTTTAAATCCTTATCTATTTTATATTTTCCTTCCTGACTAAATACTAATTGAGAAACATGTAAAATGCCTTTTTCTTCAAATGAAAACACTGAACCTTTTAACGCATTATTTAAAATAGATTCGCCCATTGTTCCGAAGCTATTAGATAAGTTTTCGATAGCGCCTGCAACTTTGTTAATATTTGTGTCTACTTCACCTAAACCAATAGAATCAATTTTTGATGTTAAATTAGAAGCTAAATCTAATGCCGGCACATCCATTTTCACCAACTTCCATTTTCCAATAACGGGATTTTCTTTCTTACCTAATCCACAGGAAGAAAAAAATAATAGACTAAGTGTAAGTATTCCTAAAAAAATATTTTTCATTGAATTGTATATTTAATTATACGAAGTTCATACATAATTACCATACAAGCAAACAGAATTAGGTTTAATTTATTTAACTTTTCCTAAATTATTTAAACAAACTATAGCCAGGGAATTAAATTTTAAGATAGATTATACATGAAAACATAATTCATGTAAACTATAAAACATCTCCTCAAACAAAACTCAAACCAATTAATACTTTATTATATAGTTAATATAATCAATATTAAAAATGAATTTATTTCAATTATCTGACTCTTTTATCTTTCTTAACTTTTCATTTTATATAATTAGTTATATTTGTAAACTATTTGTTTTTTCTACAATTTACAATGAGCGTTATTGAAATACCTACAGGAACAAAAACATTAATATTCTCTAAATTATATTATGGAGTATTAACTAAAAGTTTATCGAAATTGGATATTGACCGTTACTTTGCTGTAATACTTTTTTTAAACTCAAACAAAAAATGCTGTCAACAAAACATCTGCAATAATTTAATGATGGATAAAGCTGCTATGGTAAAAGTATTGGATTATCTCACAAAAGCAGGTTATATCCATCGTATTACCAATCCTCTTGACCGGCGTGAACACTTTATTGAACTTACTATTAAAGGGATAAAAAAATCGAAAGAAATTTTAAAGTCTGTACATGAAATAGAACAAAAAGCCTTTCTGGGTGTTACAAAAAAAGAAACTTTAATATTCAACAAAGTACTTCATTCACTTTCTAATAATATTAAAGAACTTCCTTCTACCAATCTTTTTTTCAATTACAAGAACACTAAAAATAAATCAACTAAAAAAAATAGCAAATGAAAAAAATTCCGGGTTGGTTAATTTTTGCAATCATATTTATAATTCTAATTGCAACTAAATTTATTTTCTTTTCAAAAAAGGAGGATAAAACTTCCACCAATAAAAATAAAGGCAATCAAACAGTTGCTGCTAACTATATTATTGCAAAATCTTCTGTTCTTAACAGTAAATTATATAGTTCAGGCCAAATTGGTGCTTTAAACCAAATAGATATTATACCAGAAATACAAGGTAAAATAATTGCCATAAACTTTAAAGAAGGGGAATCCGTTAAAAAAGGAAATCTCTTAGTAAAAATTAATGACGCTGATATTCAGGCTCAATTAGCTAAAAATAAGGCTCAACTTAAATTAGCAAATGAAAAACTTAATCGATTAAAAAAATTAATAGAGGTTAAAGGTATAAGTCAAGAAGAACTTGATATCCAAGAGAACGAAGTAAATATTTTAACTGCCGACCAAATGTACCTTCAAGCGCAACTTGCCAAAACTTCCATTACCGCTGCATTTGATGGTGTTGTAGGATTAAAAAGCATTAGCGTAGGTTCCTTTGTAAACACAAACACAATAATTGCATCCTTGGTTCAATTAAAACCGGTTTATGTTGAATTTTCATTACCCGAAAGATATAGTCAGGATATAACAAACAACTTTAACATTTCTTACTCTTACGAAAATAGTAACAATACAAAAGAGTACAAAGCTGTTGTTTACGCCATAGAACCTGTAGTTGATAAGCTTACCAAAACTATAAAAATACGTGCCATATATAACGGACCTGAAAAAATGTATCCGGGAAGTTTTGTAAAAGTATTTGTAGAATTAAATTCAAACAAAGGCTCCATTTTAATTCCAACACAAAGCATAATTCCTGTTTTAAAAGGGCAAAAAGTTATTATATGTAAAAATGGTTTAGCGGAAGAGCGCAGAGTTGTTACAGGAATTAGAACCGAAGATAAAATTCAAATATTGGAAGGTTTAAACGAGGGTGATACAGTGCTTACTACTGCTTTACTCTCTGCAAAATCAGGCACCAAGCTTAATTTAATCCATTTAAAAAAATAACATGGATTTAGCAGAAATAAGTGTAAAGCGTCCGGTACTATCAACTGTATTTTCAATTATTATTGTTCTATTTGGAGCTATTGGATATAATTTTCTGGGTGTGCGTGAGTTTCCATCTATTGATCCTCCTGTAATTACTGTTAGAACAAATTATACCGGAGCGAATGCAGAAATTATTCAATCTCAAATAACCGAACCGTTAGAAAAAGCTATTAATGGTATAGAAGGTATTCGCACCATTTTTTCTTCTTCAAACCAAGGCTCAAGTATAATTACAGTTGAATTTAATTTAAGCTCTAATTTAGAGGCTGCTGCAAATGATGTACGCGATAAAGTTTCGCAAGCTGTTCGTCAATTACCACAAGATATTGATGGACCACCCATTGTAACAAAATCGGATGCTAACTCCGATGCCATTATTTCTATGACCATTGAAAGTGATACTCGGAGTCATTTAGAAGTTAGTGATTATGCAGAAAATGTTATCGCTCAAAATTTACAAACTATACCCGGAGTTAGTGGCGTTCAAATCTGGGGACAAAAACGTTACGCCATGCGTATTCGTATTGAACCTAAAAAACTTTCGGCTTTTAATTTAACTGCTCTTGACATAAAACAAGCACTGGATAAAGAAAATATTGAGCTTCCAACCGGTAAAATTGCAGGAAATAAAACAGAACTTACTATTAAAACAAGCGGACGCTTAACTACAGTTTCAGATTTTGAAAACATGGTAATTAAGCAAAATGAAAAAGATGTAGTACGCTTAATAGATGTTGCATTAGTTGAACTAGGTCCTGAAAACGAAGAAACCATTTTAAAACAAACAGGAGTGCCAATGATAGGTCTTGCTATGGTTCCGCAACCCGGTGCAAATTACATTGATATTGCAGATGAGTTTTATAAGAGATACGATCAATTAAAAAAAGAATTACCTAAAGATTATAAAGTAAACATTGCATTAGATAATACGAAATTCATTAAAAAATCTATTCTGGAAGTAAAAGAAACTTTATTAATTGCAATTGTTTTGGTTATTTTAATTATCTATCTTTTTTTTAGAGATTGGTTAATTGCCTTCCGGCCTTTAATTGATATTCCGGTTTCATTAATTGGCGCATTTTTTATCATGTACTTAATGGGGTACTCTATTAACGTGCTAACATTACTTGCAATTGTGCTGGCCACCGGATTAGTGGTAGATGATGGTATTGTTGTTACAGAAAACATTTATAAAAAAGTAGAAAAAGGAATGTTGCCTGAACAAGCAGCAATATTAGGTACCAGAGAAATTTATTTTGCTGTTATTTCAACCTCATTAACTTTAGCCGCCGTTTTTATGCCCGTAATATTTCTGGAAGGTTTTGTAGGGCGTTTATTTAGAGAGTTTGGAGTTGTAATTGCCGGCGCTGTTTTAATTTCTGCCTTTGTTTCCCTTACCTTAACCCCCATGCTAAATGCTAAATTGGTAAGAAAAGATCCAAATAAAAAAAGTAAATTTTACACATTAACTGAACCCTTTTTTCAAAAACTTGATGTAGGTTTTAGAGATTCTATTACCAATTTTTTAAAAAAGCGTTGGCTTGCATTTATAATTATTATTACATCCGGTGCTTCCATTTTCTTTTTTGGTTCGCAACTTCAATCAGAATTATCGCCTTTAGAGGACAGGGATTGGCTGCGTTTAACCTATACCGGTCCCGAAGGCTCTTCTTACGAATCTACCGACGCTGTTCTTGATCGCTTTGCAAAATTTGTTGATGATTCTATTTCAGAAAAACGTGTTTGCTTAACCGTAACTGCTCCTGGATTTGCAGGCTCTGGCGCAATGAATACCGGATTTGTAAGACTTGCCTTATCTGAATCAAAAAACAGAAACAGATCGCAACAAGAAATTGCAAATTTTATAAATAAAAACATTCAACGTTTTCCGGAAGGAAAGTTTTTTGTTATTCAAGAGCAAACCATTTCATCGGGTGGTGGCCCTAGAGGTGGTTTACCTGTACAATTTGTAATTCAAAACAACAATTTTGAAAAACTTAAAAAAGTATTGCCTCAGTTTTTAGAAGAAGTAGGTAAAAGTTCCATTTTTCAGGGATTTGATGCCAATCTTAAATTTAATAAGCCCGAAGTTATTGTTGAAATAAACAGAGAAAAAGCTAAAACATTGGGAATTTCTATTGCAGATATTGCACAAACACTGCAATTGTGTTTAAGCGGACAGCGATTCGGATACTTCTTAAAAGACGATAAACAATATCAAATAATTGGCCAGGTTAACAGAGAAAACCGTGACGAACCTTTTGATTTAAAATCACTTTATGTTAGAAACAATAAAGGAGAAATGATTCAATTAGACAATATTACAAACACTTACGAAGCAAGCAGTCCGCCCCAACTATACCATTACAACCGTTATCAATCGGCAACCGTTTCTGCAGGTTTAGCTAACGGTAAAACAATTGCCGATGGAATTAATGAAATGAACAGGATTGCAAAAAAACTGTTAGATGAAACATTTACCTCTTCCCTAACCGGTAGCTCACGCGATTATGCAGAAAGCTCCTCCAACATTTTATTTGCTTTTGCTTTGGCATTGATTTTGGTTTATTTATTATTGGCCGCACAATTTGAAAGTTTCTCTGAACCAATTATAATAATGCTAACTGTTCCCACAGCATTAGCGGGTGCTGTATTTTCGTTATGGTATTTTAATCAAACAATTAATATTTTCAGTCAAATTGGAATGATAATGCTAATAGGTTTGGTTACCAAAAACGGAATTTTAATTATTGAATTTGCAAACCAATTAAGAAAAAAGGGAATGAATGTAAACGAAGCATTGATTGAAGCGTCAACAGCCCGTTTGCGTCCTATTTTAATGACCAGCCTGGCCACCATTTTAGGTGCTTTACCAATTGCATTGGCATTAGGTGCGGGCGCAAAAAGCAGAATGGGTATGGGAATTGTAATTATTGGTGGCTTACTCCTTTCTATGATTTTAACGCTTTATGTTATTCCTTCCATTTACTCATACTTTGTAAAAGATAAAAAGAATGAAACCATTAATTAATTATACTATTTTACTTTTTACACATGTAGGTTTTTTTCAGGCCCAAGAAATGTTAAGCATTGATGATGCCATTAAACAAGGTTTAGAAAAAAATCTTTCAGTATTAGTAGCGAAAAACGAAGTGGAAATTTCAAAATCAAGAAACAATTTAGGCAATGCCGGAATGACCCCGCAAATTAGTCTGAATGGCAATTACAATCTTGCTAATGTTAATTCTTACCAAGAGTTTGGAAACGGAACAATACAAGACAGAAAAGGCGCACAGAATAACAATACAGGAGCGTCGGTAAATGCAAACTGGATTGTGTTTGATGGAATGAAAATGTTTGCAATTAAAAAACGATTAAATCAAACAGAACAACTTACTTCTATACAATTAAAACAACAAATTGAAACCTTGGTGCATTCTATTATTTTAGGATATTATGATATTGTTCGCATTAATCAATTAATAAAAGCTGCTAAACAAAATATAGATTTATATGAGGAAAGATTAAAAATCACCAAAATAAAATTAGAAATTGGCAGTGATTCAAAAATAGATTTTATGCTTACCCAAAATGATTTAAACAGAACCAAAGCAGATTTATATAAATTAGAACAACAGCTTACCAATTCAAAAATAAATTTAAATGTTTTAATTAATCAAAAAACAGAATTTGATTATACGGTTGCCGATACTATCACTTTAAATTTTAACCCAACCCTTGAAGAATTAAAAAAAACAAGTGTACAAAACAATTCAAGTATTTTAATTGCCAAACAAAACGAAATGATAGCCAACCAAATTCTGGCAGAAAACAAATCCTCTATTTTACCACTAATTCAATTAAATGGCGCGTATAATTTTGTGTTAAGCCAAAGCCAAGCAGGTTTTGTATTATTAAACAGGCAATTGGGTTTTAATGCCGGAATTAGTGCCAGCTGGCTTTTATACAGCGGAAACAAAAACAATAAACTAATTAAAGAGAAACAAATTTCAGTATTAAATTACCGTCATTTAATTGACTTAAACATTCAACAAACAGACGCACTTAGCTACATTCATTTTAAAAACTTAGAACTAAATAAAAAAATAATACAACTTGAAAAAGAAAATTTAGAAACAGCAATTGAGTTAGTTAAAGTTTCAACAGAACGTTACAAAATTGGTAAAGCCGGTTTGTTAGAATTAAAAGAAACTCAAAAAATACTGGAAGACTCGCAAGTGCGTTACATAAACGCACTTTACGAATCTAAAAAAACGGAAACTGATTTACTGAAAGTAAATGGCAACTTGGTAAATTAAAAACTACTTTAATAAGGTAACATGCCCTGTTTTATGGTGAATTTTACCATCCATGTCTTTGTACTTTATCTTATACACATAAACACCTTCCTGAATAAACTCATCACCCTTGTTGTTCATTGTGCCATCCCAAGGAACATTAATATCTGTTGTTTTAAACACACTGTGTCCCCAACGATCAAAAATTTCCATTTCAAAAACTTTAGGGTCTAATCCGTAAGGAGAAAACACAGGGAAAAAATAATCATTTACCTCATCGTAGTTTGGCGAAAATGAATTTGGAACGTAAATTCCGTAATCGTTTTTAACGGTTATTGTTTTAGTAAACTCATCTTTACATCCATAAAAATTAGTAGCCGTTAACTTAATTCTATATTCACCCGGCTCATAAAACACAACCTTTGGGTGTATATCTTTTAAAGAATACATATTGCCTATTTCCCAATGGTATTGGTTATACAACAATTGGCTGGTTTGATTTGTAAAATAGATTGTAGGATTTACTAATGTAATCACATCACCCGGATCTAGCATAAAGTTAGCGTAAGGCTTATCAAAAACGGTTATTGTGCTAGGTAATGTGGCATAGGCTTTACAACCTATTTCATCTGTATAAGTAAAATGCACATCATAATTACCCGGCTCAGTATAAATGTGTGGAGTGCTGTATCCAGTACCATACGTTCCGTCACCAAAAGTCCAAACACCTGTTCCTGAATTTACTTCAGGGCAATTAAAATTTACTTGTAATGGAGCGCAACCTTGGTAAATTCCGGCTTGCAAAGTAATATTAGGAACATCGTTTATTTTTATGCGAACGCTGGCCGTATCCGGACATAAGCTTTCAGTAGGAATTGAATGCGTTAAGTGCGTAATAATATTATTATCACCAACATTTGCTAATGAAGGAGTAAACACACCATTAATTACACCCGGCCCTGTAAAAGTACCTCCCAAATACTGTGCAAAACTGAATAAATTAACAGGAGGATCGTTTTTACAATAAGGCCCCGGATATTTTACCAAGTTGGCTTGTACAAATCTTTCTACATTAATAGTAATAGTTGCCACTGCGTAGCATGGTCCGTTGGCAATAGTGTAATTAATAACATTTGGTCCTATGGAAGCAAATGAAGGATTAAACAATCCGCTATAATCTACTGCTGGTGAATTGTAACTAAAAAATAAACCGCCTAAAGGAGACGCATTTAATTTTACCGGAGGAAATGTATTACAAAAAGGCCCAACCTGCGCTACTACAGGAGGTGCTAATGAAAATACATTAACTGCCAACGTTGCTGTAGCAGGGCACAAACTTGCAGTTGGCATTGAATTAGTGTTGTATGTTAATATGTGATTTCCTACTCCTGCAATTGAAGGATTAAACTGCGCATTACTAACTCCCGGCCCTGCCCAAATTCCTGATTGAGTGGTAGCAAACCCTGCCAATGGCATTATTGGATCAGTAGAACATTTGTCTCCTGCAGTGGTAGTAATTACAGCCGGAACATATTGTTCAACATTTATTACAATGGATTGAGTAACATTACAAGTTGCAGTTCCTACTATGTATTCAATAACATTTGCACCTATAGTTGCAGTTGGCGGTGTAAATACTCCGTTAACGGATAAATATTGCGATGGAACCCAGTTACCTGTATTTGGATTAGCAATAATTTGTACCGATGCCACATTAGTACAATATGCTGCATCCGCTACAAGTGTTGATGTTTGAGGGTTTAAAACATTTACAACCAAAGTTTGTGAATCGGGACACAATGTGGCATTTGGTGATGATGTTGTATTATAAGTTAATGTATATGCACCGGTTTGTAAACCACTCGGTGAAAACACATTGTTTGTAACGCCGTTACCACTCCAAGTACCATTTACAGTACTTTGAACTAAACCTAATAAATTTGTTGCCGGGAAACTTTGACATTGAGTCCCTAATGAACCTGTAATGGACGCTGAATTAAATTGCGTTACATCAATAGCCATTGTATTTGTAACAACGCAATTATTTACATTCAAGGAATACATTACTGTATTTATACCTATTGCTGCTATTGCAGGATTAAATAAACCCGACATAGTTACTGCTGAACTTCCACTCCACGATCCCCCGGGCGGTGTTGCCTGTAAATTAAATGCAGGTGCATTGGTACAAATTGGATTGACGGCTGTTAATGTTGGTGTTAAAGGATTAACAATAGTAACCGCCATTGTTTGCTGAACCGGACAATAGGCAGCAGTGGGTGTTACAATTACACTATAAATATTTGTAGCTACCAAACCTGTAATTGGTGGTGGACTAATAGCTGTATTTTGTGCGTTAGGTGTTGCAATTCCGGGGCCGGGTGACCAGGTAAACGCGTGTGCAGCCGCATTCGTCATACTTGCTGATGCATTAACTATTCCATTTTGACAAATAGTAGATGACGCAGGCGTAACGGTGTAACTTGGATAATTATTTACCTGAACCATTACAGTATTTGTTCCAATACAACCGTTTATATCTCCGGTTAATGTATAAGTAGTTGTTACAGTTGGGGTAGTATTAATGTTTGCAGTATTAATATTTCCTGGTTGCCAAGTATATGTATTTGCACCACCACCCAATATTGCTACACTAGCACCAGCACAAATATTAGTTGCAGAAGCAGCAGTGGTAATAGTTGGAGTAGGACAACAATTGTAATACATAAAAATACGACCAATACTAAAATTTACTTCCGACCAAAAAGGGAAAGTTGGATTAGCAATACCCGCAATACAATTTTGAGTTCCGCTTCTGCTTAATGTTGTAGGAAACCCATTTATGTTAGTTGCAAAGTTTGCACCATCATAAGTATTTACACAATTTGCGGCTCTTGAACCATAAATACCAATAACATCTCCTGCATTTACATTTACGTTACAAGCAATAGTAGTATTTGCGGCAACATTTGGAGCAGAAAATAAAGTAACATAAGCCATTGTAGTTCCCGGAAATGCAGGAGGTGCTCCTGCGGTAAAACGAACAACCCAAATATGCTGTAATGAACCTACACTTGCATCTTGAGGGATATATAATGCACACATATTAAAAGCTGTTGGTGCAGTAAAATGATACCCCCTAGTCATGCCGGTAAATGCGGAGGTATGCGGGCCAATAGGCATTTGCGTTTGCGCATGAATTAAAGTGAAACTAGTAAAAAGTAGAAAAAATAATATTTTTAATTTATTCATAATTGCTTAAGTCCTTATTTTATAAATGGTATTACAATGTCTTTACGAGATTTTAATGCTTCTATGATTATGGTAGGATTTTTTTCCATCCATACTTTTAATGATTCATGATAAGCGGAATCTGCAATTTTATTATTGCCAATTTTTGGAAAAGACTTTTGTTTTATAATTGGCTTTGCAATAACGTTTGTTTCGTTTGGTTGAATTTGGTGTTCAATAATTATTTTTTTTGCGGCGTCAAAATCATACGTATAACCTGTAACAGCATCAGATGGTGCAACACTTGAACTGGAATTTGTTTGAGCCTGTGCCTTATTAAAGGTGATAAATAAAAAAATAATGAATGCTAAAATCTTATAACTTCTCATAGTAATGCTTAGTTTAGGCGAAGTTACAAAAAATGCCTTTTAACTTCTAAAATTGTACTAATTGATAATCAACACTTACATAGTAAAAACGTGTTTTTACTCAATTGCTTTTTAACAGAATTTTACGAAATAATAAAAATTAGTTTCTAATTATAGCCTAACTAGTATGTTATGCTTATAAATTAAAGTAAAAAAATAAAGTGAAGAAATTTATCTAAAAATATTTTAGAAGTTTTTAACCAGGTTCCTCCTGAATTCTACATCTGTAAACTCCCGGATCTCCATCTAACTCTGCCTTTCCGAAAGCTTCACAATTAGACTCTGCCGAAGACTTCACCGTTTTTTCAAATTTTGTTTTTTCAAGTCGTTTTATTCCACCTGTAGGAGTTATTTCACATGCACAATCCCAATCCAATTTCTTTTTACAAGAGCTTACAAACAAAACAGCAAGCGCTAATACAATAATTTTTTTCATGCTTCCTTGGCAATTATTTTTACAAATGAATAACTTCTCCATAAGCTGCTGCTGCTGCTTCCATAATGGCCTCACTCATGGTTGGATGAGGATGCACTGTTTTTATTAATTCATGTCCTGTTGTTTCCAGCTTTCTTATTGCAACAATTTCTGCAATCATCTCAGTAACATTTGCACCTATCATATGCGCACCTAAAAGCTCTCCGTATTTTGAGTCAAAAATTAATTTTACAAAACCATCACTTGCTCCGGCTGCCTTAGCTTTACCGGAAGCTGTAAACGGAAACTTACCAACTTTTATTTGGTATCCGGCCTCTTTAGCTTTCTTTTCTGTAAATCCAACACTCGCAATTTCTGGCTGACAATAAGTACAACCCGGAATGTTATTATAATCCAATGGCTCAGCATGTAATCCTTTTATTTTTTCAATACAAGTAATTCCTTCTGCACTTGCAACATGCGCTAAGGCTTGTCCGCCTACACAATCACCAATGGCGTAATAACCCGGTATATTGGTTGCGTAGTATTTATCCGTTAAAATTTTTCCTTTGTCTGTTTTAATTCCAACTTCTTCTAAACCAATTCCGGCAATGTTTGCTTCAATACCAACTGCCGATAAAACAATTTCAGCATCTAAAGTTACATTGCCTGTTTTTGTTTTTACATTTACTTTACATCCGTCTCCTTTGGTATCAACACTTTCAACAGATGCTTCTGTCATAACTTCAATTCCAACCTTTTTGAAAGATTTTTCTAGCTGTTTGCTCACTTCCTCATCTTCAACCGGAACAATGTTGGGCATAAATTCTACCACTGTAACTTTAGTACCCATGGTTGCATAAAAATAAGCAAACTCAACACCAATTGCGCCACTTCCAACAACTACCATGCTTTTTGGTTGTTTTGCAAGCGACATAGCTTCTCTATAACCTATAATTTTTTTACCGTCTTGTGGCAAGTTTGGCAACATACGCGAACGAGCGCCTGTAGCAATAATAATATGGTTTGCACTGTATTCAGTAGTTTTACCATCAGCCCCGGTAACACTCACTTTTTTTCCTGCCTTTATTTTGGCAGTACCCATTATTACCTCAATTTTATTTTTCTTCATTAAAAACTGAACGCCTTTACTCATCCCTTCTGCCACATCTCTGCTACGTTTTACAACAGCACCAAAATCAGCTTTTACATTATCGGCTGTAATTCCGTAATCTTTAGAATGATTTAAATATTCAAATACCTGAGCACTTTTTAATAAGGCCTTGGTTGGAATACATCCCCAATTTAAACAAACACCACCTAAATTTTCCTTTTCAATAACAGCGGTTTTAAATCCTAATTGCGAAGCGCGAATTGCAGTAACATATCCACCCGGGCCGCTTCCAATAACTATAACATCAAATTGCATATAATATACCTTAAGAGGTGCTAATTTAATATTTTATTTGCTAATTCATGCAATTATTAAAAATTTACTCATTTGGTTAATAATTTAGTATTTCAAGGCTTTGGTTTAATCCTATATTTGCCCTTTGCATTTTTAAATTATGAATAAAACAGATGTACTTTTAGGACTCCAATGGGGCGACGAAGGAAAAGGGAAAATAGTTGATGTTTTAACCCCCGATTATGATATAATTGCCCGCTTTCAGGGTGGCCCAAATGCCGGCCATACACTTGAATTTAACGGCATTAAACACGTATTGCATACCATTCCAAGCGGAATTTTTCATCCAACTGCTATAAATGTGGTTGGAAATGGAGTTGTAATTGACCCCGTAATTTTTAAAAAAGAATTAGATGCTTTAACCAATTTAAAAGTTGATTATAAAAGCAAATTAGTGATTAGTAAACGTGCGCATTTAATTTTACCAACACACCGTTTATTAGATGCAGCCAGCGAAGCCGCTAAAGGAAAAAATAAAATTGGCTCTACTTTAAAAGGAATAGGACCAACGTATATGGATAAAACCGGACGTAACGGTTTGCGTGTTGGTGATATTGAAACCAAAGAATTTAAAGCGAAATACGATGCCCTTGTTGAAAAACACAAACAATTATTAAGCTACCATAATTACGAATATAATTTGCAAGAACTTGAGCCGGCTTGGTTTGAAGCAATTGAAACTCTTAAACAATTACAATTTATTGATACCGAACATTACTTAAATGAAGCACTAAGTAAAAACAAACGTGTTTTAGCCGAAGGCGCACAGGGCTCTTTATTAGATATAGATTTTGGCTCATACCCTTTTGTAACTTCATCTAATACCATTTGTGCCGGTGCTTGCAACGGATTAGGAATTGCACCTAACAGAATTGGAAATGTAATTGGAATTTTTAAAGCTTATTGTACTCGTGTAGGCAGTGGTCCTTTTCCTACCGAGCTTGATAATGAAGTTGGAGAATCAATCCGCCAGGCAGGCCGCGAATTTGGCAGCACCACCGGAAGAGCAAGAAGAACAGGTTGGTTAGATATTCCTGCCTTAAAATATGCAATTATGATTAACGGTGTTACTGAATTAATGATGATGAAGGCCGATGTGTTAAGCGATTTTAAAGAATTGCAAATTTGTACGCACTACATGCACAACGGTAAAACCATAGATTATTTACCCTACAATATAGACCCCGCCTATTTACAACCCATTTATACCAGCATTAAAGGTTGGAATTGCGATTTAACGGGTATAACAGAGAAATCTAAATTACCTGTTGAATTAATGGATTACATTAAATTTATTGAAAAAGAAACCGCTACACCTGTTAGTATTGTTTCTGTTGGGCCCGATAGAACCCAAACAATAAAAATGAGTTAATGAAAGTACAATTCATTTTTACTTTAATTTATTATTGAATAAACATTTCATTTCCTACATTTGAATGTGGGCAATGATTTTTTTTTATATATAGCCATTGGCGTTTCTGCAATTATTTCGGTAATAGTATGGCTAGATTACTTTAGAAGAATTGATGTTTTTGAACCCGAAAAAATTACGCAACTTACCATTGCTTTATTAATTGGTTGCATTACCCCTGTAATTAGCTTACAAGTTTACGCCCTTTTTAATTTGTTTGATTTTCATGAAAACGGCGAGCTATTTAACGATTTAATTTACTCTATTTTCGGAATTGGTTTAAACGAAGAACTTTGCAAAATTGCAGGAGCCATTATTGCCTTTAAGGTTCTTAAGAAACACATTAACGAATCAACCGACTATTTAATTTACGCCGCTATGGTTGCCTTGGGCTTTGCGCTGGTAGAAAATTTTCTTTACATTAAAAGATACGGAATAGATATTATTACAACACGCTCCTTTTATTCGGTATTAGAGCACATTATTAATACTACCATTATCACTTACGGTTATTTTCGTTTTAAAATTTTTAAAAAAGGAAATCATTATTTAAACACCGTATTTGGTGTAATTTTAGCAATGAGTTCGCATGGTTTATTTGATTATTTTATAATTAATAAATCTTTTTCCTACTTCTCTCCTGCCCTTGTAATAACCGTGTATTTAATTGGAATAAATTTTTGGATTACCATGCTAAATAACAGCATTAATTTCTCCCGATATTTTGATTATGCACGCATTAATTATCCCGGAAATATTTTTTACAGACTAGTATATTGGTACTTTTTAACCATGTTAATTGGTTTGGTTTACAAAACCTATGAAGTAGACATAGAATTCGCCGTTACTTCTTCGTTTTTCAATATTTTTAGTCACGGTTTTTTGTTTTTAATTGTAATTATGCGCGCCAGCAGATTTAAAATTTACAAAAATTATTATCAAAAAATAACGATTCAGCTTCCGTTTTATTTTACAAAAAATGGCGATGAAGATTTTAATTTTTTTGGCTTTATAAAATTAAAGGTGCGTGGAGAAAATTCGTACGAACATTACCTCACCTCAAAAATGAATAAGCAAGTTGAAATATACCCTATTAATGTAAAAAAATCGTTTATTCATTCACCAAAAACTGCGTTGGTAGAAGACAAATTGTTTGTAGATGGAGATACCACCATATACCGGCTACGTATGGTACATAACAACAGCATTGTTTTTTTAAAACCTAAAA
>JALHRL010000004.1:114607-176137 GCA_022841465.1 Bacteroidia bacterium
ACCAAAAACATCCAGCAAAGTTTTAATTGATAATGCTTACCCTATAAATTCTTTACTTACCATTAATAAAGAAAGCATCAGTTTAAAAAGGTTAAGCGATTTTACACCACGCGAATGGGTTTTTGTAAAAGCTGATAATGAAGTAAGCAATGTAAACTACTAGTTAGATGCACGCCTCAACCTGTCGTTAATTGCTTTCCCCAGCCCTTCCTCAGGCAAAATTTCCGTGATAATTACTTCACAATCATTTTCATCTAATTCACGTAAAATAGAAAACAAATTTAAGGCCGCTTCTTTCAAATTTTTACTCTCTGATAAAGTAAAATAATTTAAATTCTGTTTATCTGGTGGGCAGCTTCCAAAAACAATTGCAGCTTTTTTAAGCGCATCGTTTTCTTTAATCAACTGAGTTAAATTACCAAGCAAAAGTTTTTTGCGAGGCGCATAATGGTTTTTTAATTGGCCGGGTGCCTTAGGATTGCTGGATAAATTCAGTTTTAAATGTACTTTACCCACTACTTTTTCTATTTCTTCCATTTCTAAGCCCCCCAAGCGGTAAACACAAAGGTTACCCTCTTCCATTCCAATAATGGTAGATTCTATTCCCACATCACATTTACCACCATCTAATATATAATCAACTTTATTGCCCAATTGTTTATTAACGTGTTCGGGTAAAGTTGGACTGATATATCCAAATGGGTTGGCACTGGGCGCTGCCAAAGGAAAATCTATTAATTGAAGTAAGTTTAATGTTAAAGGATGATTAGGAATTCTAACGGCTACATTAGCTAAACCCGATGTTACTAAATCCGGTACTACTTCAAACTTTGGCAACAACAAGGTTAAAGGCCCTGGCCAAAAAGCCTCAGCTAGCTTAATAAGTCTTGAATCGTTTAATGCTGCATACTTTTTAATTTGCTGAACATTGGCAAAGTGAAGAATTAAAGGATCGAAAAAGGGGCGGTTTTTAGCCTCAAAAATCTTTAAAACTGCCTGGGTATTTAAAGCATTTGCTGCTAAACCATACACCGTTTCGGTAGGAATTGCAACTAAATTGCCTGCTTTCAGCAATTGCGCAGCTTTTTCTATATCCTTACCCATTATTGCCATGGCACAAATATACGAATAGCCGGAAAACCCCTATATTTGTTACCCCTTAATGGAACAAATAATTACCATAAAAGATAAAAAATTTAAACCCTTTATTGAAGATTCAGTAATAGCAAAGGCTGTAGACAGTATTGCCCAAAAAATAAATTCAGAACTATCTCACGAATTTCCGGTTTTTTTAGTAGTTTTAAATGGTTCTTTTATGTTTGCCTCCGATTTATTAAAGAAAGTTAGCATTCCATGTGAAATTTCTTTTATAAAAGTTGCCAGTTACCACGGTACCACCAGCACAGGAAGTGTTACCGAATTAATTGGGTTAACAGAAAATATTGCAAACAGAACGGTTGTAATTGTTGAAGACATTGTAGATACCGGCGTTACCCTTGAAAAACTGGTAAGTGTTTTAAAAGGTAAAAACGTAAAACAAATAAAGGTGGCCTCTGCTCTTTTAAAACCCGAATCGTACAAAAAAGACATAGCAGTAGATTATGTAGGAATTGAAATAAAAAACGAGTTTGTGATAGGTTACGGATTAGATTACGATGGATTGGGTAGAAATTTGAAAGACATTTATGTACTTGCTGAATAATTGATTAATTTTATAAACTATGGAAATGTTAAACCTTGTTTTGTTTGGCCCTCCGGGAGCCGGTAAGGGCACTCAGTCAGAAAATTTAATAAATAAATACGGACTTGTTCACTTAAGTACCGGCGATTTATTACGCAGTGAAATTGCAAGAGGAACCACACTTGGGCTTCAGGCAAAATCTATTATGGATAGAGGTGATTTAGTAAGCGATGAAATTGTTATTGGTATGATTGAATCGAAACTGGATCAAAACCCTAACGTAAAAGGTTTTATTTTTGATGGCTTTCCTAGAACTGCTGCACAAGCAGAAGCCTTGGATGATTTGTTACAGAAAAAAGGAACTGCTATACACGCTATGCTAGCCCTTGAAGTGGATAACGAAGAGTTGGTGAAACGATTATTAATGCGCGGACAAGATAGCGGCCGTGAAGATGATAAAAACGAAGGGATTATTAGAAACCGAATTAATGAATACAATAACAAAACACTTCCTTTAAAAGAATATTACAGCGCGCAAGGTAAATTTCATTCTATAAAAGGAATTGGTTCTGTAGATGAAATTTTTCAGAGTTTGGTTGATAGAATAGTTTTTATTAATGCAGAAGTTGATTTAACCGGATTAGAAACAGATTTAGAACATTTAGATTTAACCGTTAACGATTTTGAAGAAGCAAAAGAAATTGAACCACACTTGCTTTTAGAAATTGATGCCATTAAACGATTAGAAGCAGAAGAGGAAGAAGAACGTAAAGAAGCATCGGTAAGTAAAAGCGCAGCAAAAGTTGCCAGCGTAAAAGCAGAAATAAAACTTAGTCAAAAAGCTAGCGGAACAAAAAAATCTGCACCGGCTAAAAAATCAAAACCGGCTGCAAATAAAAAAGCATCCCCTGCGAAAAAGAAAATTGTAAAAAAAGCTGCGAAAAAAAATGCAAAAAAAACCAAGAAGCTTGTAAAAACAAAAACTAAAAAAACAGCACCAAAAAAAGCGGTGAAAAAAGTAGTGAAAAAAGCAAGTAAAAAAATTGCGAAAAAAACTATAAAAAAAGTAGCGAAAAAAGTAAATAAAAAACAAATTAAAAAGGCGATTAAAAAAGTAGTGAAAAAAGTAACTGCAAAAAAATCAATTAAAAAAGTCGCGAAAAAAAGCGCGAAAAAACGTAAGTAATTATTAACTCATATAAGCCTGTATTGCAATAAATACAGGCTTTTCTATTTCTGAAACTGTGGATACCAATTTTGTTGATTATGTAAAAATTTGCTGCCGAAGCGGTAAAGGAGGCGCCGGCTCTATTCACCTCCACCGCGATAAATTTACGGCCTTTGGCGGACCTGATGGAGGTAACGGTGGGCGTGGCGGACATGTAATTGTGCGTGGAAATAAACAATTGTGGACTCTTTTGCATTTAAAATTTCGAAAACATGTAATTGCCGAAGAAGGTGAAGGCGGTTCTAGTTCCAACTCATCGGGCAAACAAGGGAAAGATGAAATTTTAGAAGTTCCTTTAGGTACCGTGGCACGCGATGCAGAAACCGGCGAAATACATTTTGAAATTACCGAAGATGGAGAAGAAAAAGTTTTAGTTTCAGGCGGACGCGGAGGATTGGGTAATGCTAACTTTAAATCATCTACCATGCAAACACCGCGCTTTGCACAACCCGGTGAAGAAGGTAAAATTGAATGGAAAATTTTAGAATTAAAAATTTTGGCCGATGTAGGTTTGGTGGGTTTCCCCAATGCAGGAAAATCTACATTGCTATCTGTTGTTAGTGCCGCAAAACCCGAAATTGCAAATTACCCCTTTACAACACTAGTGCCTAATTTAGGAATTGTAAAATACCGCGATTATAAAAGTTTTGTAATGGCAGATATCCCCGGAATTATTGAAGGCGCGCACGAAGGAAAAGGATTAGGTTTACGCTTTTTGCGACATATAGAAAGAAATTCGTTGTTGCTTTTTATGGTAAGCTGCGATAGCCCAGATATTGTTGACGAATATAAAGTGCTTTTGAACGAATTGGAATTATACAACCCCGAATTACTTTTAAAACAACGCATTTTAGCCATTACCAAAAGCGATTTAATGGATGCAGAACTGGAAGAAGAAATGAAAAAAGATTTAAATAAACGCCTAAAAGGAAAAAACAAAGTTCCGTTTATTTTTATTTCTGCTGCTGCTAACAAAAACATTATGGAGTTAAAAGACCTTTTGTGGCAACACTTAAACGGTTAATGTATTGAAAGCTGACCAAAAAATAATTGAACAATTTATTTTTAGCTTAAAAAAACATTTTTCAAACTCAGTTAAAACTCATTTAAAAAATAATGTATTAGAAATTAAAGCTGCAAACACTAGTTTACGGCTCTTTTTTTTTAAAGAACAACCGGAAATAAATTCATCAGATAATTCTGCATTATACATTGCATTGGATCAAATGGCTGTAAAAGAAAATCAACTTATCTCCATCATCCAATCGAAACTACAACTGAATAAAAAAGTTTTTGCCCGAAAATGTTTGGTAAAAAAAATTAATTCGCCCGAAGCAAAAGTATTTTTAAATAAGTATCATTTTATGGGCTACGCGCAATCTGCCTACCACATTGGTTTGTTTTTAAATGATGAATTAATAAGTGTTGCCGCTTTTTCTAAAGGCAGAAAAATGAATCGCTTAAATGCAGAACAACGTTCGTTTGAAATGGTAAGGTATTGCAGTAAAGATGGATTAACTATTACCGGAGGCCTATCGCGCTTACTAAAATATTTTATTGACGATAAAAAACCGGGAGATATTATGACCTACATTGACAAACAATTTGGTGGCGGCAAATCGTACTTAAAATATGGTTTTAAAATACACAGCGAAAAAGAAAAGCAAACTTTTTTAGTAAACAAAAACACTTTTGAAAGAATACCTTTTGCAGCAGCTTTTGACAAAAAGGTATTTTATAAAACAGAGAATTGCGGAAATTTAAAATTGGTTTATAAAGTTGAATAATTACAATTGCATAGTTGTTCTTGGCCCCACCGCCTCCGGCAAAACAAAATTTGCCTGTAATTTGGCTTTTTATTTAAACGGAGAAATTATTAGCGCCGACTCCAGACAGGTTTATAAGCACCTGAACATTGGTACAGGAAAAGATTTGGAAGAATACACAGTAAAAGGTACAAAAATTCCAAACCATTTATTAGATGTGTGCGAACCCAACGAACAGTTTTTTTTGCATGATTTTGTAAAGCTGCTGCATGAAAGTTTTACCGATATACAAAGCAGAAATAAATTACCCATTATTTGCGGAGGCACCGGTTTGTATTTAGATGCCTTGCATACCGATTATAGTTTTACCCAGGTACCTGAGAATTATAATTTGCGTGAGAAATTAAATCAATTGAGCAAAGCTGAATTAATTGAACTACTGAAACAATACCCTTCTGAAGAAAACAGAAAACAAGAGGTTGATTTAAATTCGGTAAAACGAATTATTAGAGGAATTGAAATTGCAGATTATTTTAAAACGCATAAGGAAATCCAAAAAACCAAATTACCCTATAAACCAAAATATTTTGGAATAAAGGTTAGCAAAGAAGTAAGAAACAAAAGAATTGACGAGCGCTTAAAACAACGTTTACAAAATGGATTAATTGAAGAAGTAGAAGGTTTATTAAAAAATGGAATTACACATCAACGATTAGAGTTTTTGGGATTGGAATATAAATTTATCTCCTATTATTTGCAAAAACTTATTACAAAAGAAGATTTATACACGCAACTTTCTACAGCCATACATCAATATGCAAAAAGGCAAATGACCTGGTACCGACGTATGGAAAAAAACGGAACTAAAATAGAATGGGTTGATGCAAATGAAGTGGATAAAGTGGCATCTTCTCTCATAAAATCAACGGACTAATGTTTTTTCATCCGAAAAAAAACGGATGCCGCGCCAACGATTGAAGCGGAAAGCCCTGCGCGGTATTTTGCGTAATGTTTGCGGGGCGAGGGAGGCTGCGCCATTTTTGGCGGAGACTCCCGCAGCACCACAAACATAGCAAAGTACAAGCAGGCTTGCAGCGGAAAGCGTGCCCGGGCGCCCAAAAACTCATTACTAATTTTTTACGCTAATAAATAGAAGGTGCAATAAAAGATTATCTTTGCAGCCGCATATGCTTAAACAAAGTCTGCAAAATAAACATTTAAAAGAAACCATTAGCCTTGCATGGCCACTCATACTTACACAGGTGGGCCACATTGTCACGGGTATGGTTGATACCATTTTTCTAGGTCAAATTGGTGTTGCAGAACAAGCTGCCGGAATTTTTGCTAACAACATTTATTTTTTAATTCTGGTTTTTGGTATTGGTTTAAGTTTTGCAAGTACGCCTTTGATTACCAAAGCGCATGAAGAAAATAATGGCTTGGCAAAAGCATCGTTATTTAAAAACTCGTTGTATTTAAACAGCATTACAGCCATTGTGTTGTTTGTAATTATGTATTTATTTACACCCTACCTTCATTTATTAAAGCAACCCGAAGATGTGGTACGCTTAACCATTCCGTTTTATGAAATTATTGTTTTTTCAATGGTTCCTTTATCTGTTTTTTTTACTTGCAAGCAATATTGTGAGGGAATAAGCAATACTAAAGCGGCATTGTACATTAGCATATTGGGTAATGTTTTAAATATTGTTTTAAATTATTTACTTATTAACGGCTATTGTGGCTTACCAAAACTGGGGTATTTAGGTGTGGCCTGGGGTACTTTTTTCTCGCGCTTTTTTATGGGCTTTGGTTTTTTATTTTTAATATACAAAACACCTGCATTAAACGAGGTTTTTAAATTGTACAACAAAGTAAAATTAAACACCAAACATTTAAAAGAATTAGCAAAATTGGGTTTTAACACCGGACTGCAATTTACATTTGAAGTTGCTGCATTTGTGGTAGCCGGGTTTATGGCGGGTTCGTTTGGTAAAGAGCAAATAGATGCGCATGGTATTGCATTGCACATTGCAGCCTTTACCTATATGTTTGGCAGTGGTATTGCAAGTGCGGCTACCATTAGAGTGGGTATTTACCAATCACAAAACAATTGGCTTGAAGTAAAAAAAGCAGGCTTAAAAGCAATACAATTGGTAATGTTGTTTATGCTAAGCGCTGCAATATTATTTTTAATACTAAGAAATTATTTACCCCTAATTTTTAGTAACGAAGAAAAAGTAATTGAACTGGCTTCGCAACTTTTAATTATTGCAGCCTTCTTTCAAATTTTTGATGGATTACAAGTAACTGCAATAGGGATTTTACGTGGATTAGAAGATGTAAAATATGCTACCTACACTACCCTAATTGGTTACTGGGTTATATCATTAAGCATTTGTTACTTTTTAGCATTTCCATTAAAATTAGAAATTATTGGAATTTGGATTGGCCTATTAGCCGGTTTAATTTTTGTGGGCCTTACCTTGTTTTTTAGGTTTAGAAGTATTTATAAGAAGAATTTAGCAGGTAATTAATTTTCTTTTTGTTATTCATTTTTTTAAGTGAAGGGTTTGTTTATTAGTTAAACACGCGAAAGGATTCGCGCGGGAGCGGGGGTTATTCGGTATTTTTTTGAGTGAAGGGCTTGTTTACTAGTTAAACACGCGAAAGGATTCGGGCTGGAGCGTTGCTCTTTGAATGTAGGTTTCATTTACTTCTCTAATCTTCAGAAGGCGTCGAGCGGGGGGATAATGCATTATGAAAATAATTCTTATAATTCATAATATTAATAATAGGTAATTATAGCATTCTTTTCTTTGCGCTTAATATCCGGAACTTTTACATCTACAGCAGGATAACCAATCGGAATTAATAAAAATGGCTTTTCATTTACAGGACGATTTAATAAACTACATAAAAAATTCATTGGGCTTGGTGTATGTGTTAAAGCAACCAAACCACATTGATGTATTGCTTGTAATAAAAAACCACAGGCCAATCCAACAGATTCAGAAACATAATAATTATTCTTTTTAATGTCATTTTCCAAATCATACGATTTTTTAAATACTATTATTAGTGCCGGTGCATCTTCTAAAAATGGTTTATGCCAGTCTGTACCTAAATAACTCAAATCGTTGAGCCATTCTTGTGGCATGCGCCCATTATAGCTTTCGTATTCTTCCTTTTCAGCCGCCACTCTTATTTTTGATTTTAATTCAGCATCAGTAACAACACAAAACATCCACGGTTGTTTATTAGCACCAGATGGAGCCGTTGATGCAGCCATAATAATATTATCAATAACTTCCATAGAAATCTGCTCTTTAGAAAACTCTCGAACTGATCGTCTAGTTTCCATAAATTGATAATGCCTTATACTTTCTAATTTTAATTCTTCTCCTTTTAGGAGTTTTTTTGAGTAGGGGATGAATTTCGCTTCCATATTAAATCTTGTTACATTATATAATTATCCGATTCATTTTCTAAATATATTAATATTTAAAATAGCAAATACACCCCCTATATTTAGCCGAGGCTCTCGCGGATTACAAATTGGCAAAAGCAGCATGTTCTCGACTCCCGCTCGAACGAACATTGGAAATCCGTTACCCTGAGCTTGACTAAGGGTCTCAGTTCTAAAAAGCCAAATCTCACAAAGCTATCAATACCCCTATCTTAATAAAAAACACATTTTAACTTTAAACAGGTGCAATTAAATATTAAATTTACTTCAGTTTAACATGAGTATTCTAGTAGAAAATATTACCAAACTCTATAAAGAGCAAAAGGCTTTAAACAATGTTTCGTTTAATGTAAATGAAAATGAAATTGTAGGGTTTTTGGGACCCAATGGTGCCGGAAAAAGTACCATGATGAAAATTATCACCTGCTACATTCCCCCTACTTCAGGCAATGTAAAAGTATGCGGTTATGATATTCATGAACAAAGCATTGAGGTTAGAAAAAACATTGGTTACTTACCCGAACACAATCCTTTGTATTTGGATATGTACGTAAAAGAATTCCTTGCTTTTGTGGGTGGTTTGTACAAAGTAAAAAACATTGCCCAACGTGTTAAAGAAATGATTGATTTAACCGGACTGCAAGTAGAACAAAATAAAAAAATTGGCGCTTTAAGTAAAGGTTACCGTCAACGTGTAGGTTTAGCACAAGCCATGATTCACAACCCTAAGGTTTTAATTATGGATGAGCCTACTACAGGATTAGATCCTAATCAATTAGAAGAAATACGTTCGCTAATAAAAAAACTAGGTAAAGAAAAAACGGTAATGCTTAGCACACACATTATGCAAGAGGTGGAAGCGGTTTGCGACAGAGTAATTATTATTAATAAAGGAGAAATTGTTGCCAACGATACCACTCAATCGTTAAAACAAAACAAAGTAAAACAAATTATTGTTGTTGAATTTGATAATGCAATAGAAGAGCAATTGCTGAAAAACATTGCCGGAGTTGAATTGGTTTCAACTATTGGAGGAAATAAATACAAGATTGTTGCTACCGAAGAAAGAGATATTAGAAAAGATATTTTTAACCTGGCCGTAGAAAAAAACATTGGTGTTCTTACCTTAAACAAAGAAGAACAAAAAATGGAAGACGTGTTTAAGGAATTAACAAAATAAAATTAGCCTTTTAATTTTTGAACCAAGGAAGTAGTAGAATACCCTTCCACAAAAGGTATAGTTAGTACTTCCCCACCTCTGGCTTTAACTACATCATAGCCCACAATTTTTTCAGGAACATAATCTCCGCCTTTAACTAAAATATCAGGTTGTACCTTTTTAATTAATTCAAGCGGTGTTTCTTCGTTAAAAAAAGTAATTACATCAACACAACCCAATGCCGCTAAAACCTTGGCACGATTATCTTCATTATTAATTGGCCTATCATCACCCTTACCCTGCATTTTTACAGAGGCATCCGTATTTAAACCAACAACTAATATACCTCCTAAATCTCGGGCCTGCGTTAAGTATTGAACATGACCAGTGTGTAAAATATCAAAGCAACCGTTTGTAAAAACAACTTTTTTACCGGTTAATCGTAAAGAGTTTACATATCTTGAAACTTCATTTAGACCAACAATTTTTGATTTCAATAATTTATGAAACGACATTTTTATTCTTATTAATAATTGGCAATACAATTAAACTTGCAACACCTAATAACAATAGAATTGCAAATTGGCTGGTCCAGCTTAACCAAGGTAAAGCAAAAGAGGATATTTCATCAACACCATAGGTTCCTGTTAATATACCTCCCAAAATTAAAGGATAAGCGCCTAATCCACCCGGCGAAAATATAACGCCAAAGGTTCCGAACAATAATAAAGTTAAGGCTTCAGAGTGGCCCAAGTGTTTTGTTCCTTCAATGGCAAAAAAACAAAAATATAAAGAGTAGAAATAGCAAGCCCAAATTAAAAAACTTAATACAATAAACTGAAATGGTTTTTTTGTTTTACGTATAGAACCTAAACCTTCACCCAACCCTTTAACTACGCCGCCTAACTTCCCCTTTAACAAACCTGATATTTTTTTTCTGAAAATAAAAAAGGCACTCACTAAAAGCAATAATACAATTCCAATTACAATAAGTTTTGTTGGACTATGGGCAATACCTGTTAGTTTTGTTTTTAATCCGCTTACAATATAATAATCAACCAAATTAATCAGTTCTTTAAACTGAACCAAAAGTGTAAGTAAAAATATAATTAAAAACAAAGCCGTATCAATTATACGTTCTGTAATTACGGTTCCAAAACCAACCTGAAAAGGAACATCATCGTACTTTGCAGCAGAAGTACAACGAGTAACTTCGCCCATACGCGGTATTCCGTAATTAGCAAAATACCCAATTAAAACATGGCAATTAGAATTTATAAATTTCACTTTATAACCCAATGGTTCCAATAAATAATTCCAACGGTAGGCACGTAAAACATGACTTAATACTGAGACTACAATAGAAATAAATACCCAAAAATAATCGGCGTTTGCAAATGAATTAATAATATTATCCTTTTGAGGAGCAACCGCCCGTAATGATAACCACACTAACAATATCCCTATTGCAAACAGAATTACAAATTGCAAAATGGATTTTGTTTTCTTCTGCATCAATAATTATTTTAATTTATTTGTTGCGGTATCAGGGAAAATAACCCAAGGACGAAACGATTTTGCTTTTTCAAAATCCATATTGGCATAAGAAATTACAATAAGCTCATCACCAACTTTTACTTTAAGCGCAGCAGGACCATTCAAACATATTACCCCACTTCCTCTGTTTCCTTTTAAAACATAGGTGATTAAACGTTCGCCATTATTTTTATTTAATACGTGAACTTGTTCGTTTTCTATTAAGTTTGCTGCGTCCATTAAATCTTCATCAATGGTAATACTACCAATATAGTGCAACTCTGCTTGAGTAACAGTTACACCATGAAGTTTTGATTTCATAACCTGAATTTCCATATCGCCTGCAAAGGTAAGTTTATTTTTTAAATATTTACTTATTTTGGGGCTTTGTATAAAGGCACTGTACTGCAGGGTTCGCCATACATAATGCTTTTAACAAGCGGTTTTAATTTAGCCGTTAAATTCAGATACACATTTACTGGAATTGCTTTTTCACCACAGCCTTTAATAACAATTCGGGCATCTTTAAATTTGATTAAATCTAATTTTTCAAGCTTTTGGGTAAACAGTTCATTCTCTAAAAACTCTAAATTACCAAACACTATTTTTTTAGCGAAGGGTTCAAGCGCTAAAGTTAATAGCATATACGCCCAAGTAGGAACAATTGCATCAGCAGTACAAACAATGGCTACAAATTTATTTTTGTATTGTTCCCAATTATGTGTTTTAATGTATTCTCTAAAATCTTTCTCTTTTAATATTAACTCCTGAAACAACAATGGTTTTATGTCCAACAATATACGTTCCCCGGGAGTATAATACTCTTCCAAATCAATGGTTATAATTCCACTATTGGCTACTTTATTTGTTATTTCTTCCATTACCTTTAGTCGTTAGTCGTAAGATGTTAGTCGCGAATCGTATTTCTTAATTCTTGATTCATAATTCTTATTTCTTATACTTTTTTCTTATACTTTTTTCTTATACTTACTCCTTATACTTTCCACGTTATCACATAAAACCCAATTCCAGCTGTGCTACTTCGCTCATCATTTCTTTTTCCCAAGGTGGTTCAAAGGTAAGTTTAAGTTCGGTAGATTTAATTCCTGCAAGTAACCTACATTTATTTTCCACTTCTGCCGGTAAGCTTTCTGCGGCGGGACAATTTGGTGAGGTTAATGTCATAACTATTTTTAAATTATTATCATCATCTAAATGCAATTCATATATTAAACCCAGCTCCCATACATCAACAGGGATTTCCGGATCGAAACAAGTTTTGATTTCATCAATAACCCGTTGCATTAATTCAGTGTTTTTAGTTACAATAATTGCTGCCATTTTAAATTAGTCGTAAGTCGTTAGATATTAGTCGTAAGTCGCGAGATGCACGTTGTAAGTCGTTAGATATTAATCGTAAGTCGCTAAATGCAAGTACCGAGAAAATGGATGATAATTTATATTTGTTAGCTATTATCATTTTTTTAAATAATTAATTAAACCACTTATTGTTTTTCTATTTCTCAATTAAATTTCTAACACTCCTTTTATCTTTAGACTAGCTTCTAACGACTAGTCTCTAGCGACTAAATTTTACCGAGTCCATTTTCATTCTATTTATCATACTTACCAAACCATTTGCTCTGGTTGGTGATAAGTGCTCTTTTAAGCCAATCTTATTAATGAATTCCAGTTTTGTTTCAATAATATCTTTTGCTGTTTGTCCGTTTAATACTCTAATCATAAGTGCTACCATTCCTTTGGTAATAATGGCGTCACTATCTGCTGTAAAGTAAACTTTTCCATCTTTTAATTCAGAATGCATCCAAACTCTACTCTGGCAACCTTTTATAATATTTTCCTCAATTTTATACTTTTCGTCAATTAAGGGCAATGATTTTCCTAAATCAATTAAATGCTCGTATTTGCTTTCCCAATCATCCCCAAAAAGAGAAAACTCTTCAACTATTTCATTCTCTATTTCTGAAATTTTCATTCTTGTTTTTTAGCGCTATTAATAACTTTTCCACTACTATCCCATTCGGTAAAAACAACTTTACCGTCTTTAGATTTTGCTGCTTTAATTCGTTGTTGTCCGTTTTCAAACCATTCTTCGAACACATCTGTTTTTTTTCCTTCACTAAAACTGATGATGTACCATTTATTACCGTTTTCATACCAGTAGGTATTGGTGCCCTCTATTTCAGTTTTTCCGTTCTTAAAATATTCTTCCTTTTTTTTATTCCCATTTTCATACCAGGTTATTTCAATTCCTTCTTGTTTTCCATTTACTATTGTTCCTGTTGATTTTTTATTTCCATTTTCGTACCACTCAACCCAACTGCTATCCGCTACACCATTTTTAAAAAACACTTCTTGTTTTTTATTCCCATTATTATAATACTCTGTCCATTTTCCTTCTCTCTTATTATTTATTAGCCAACCTTCTTCCTTTTTTACTTTCTTAGTTTCGTCCCAATACTTTACACTTAAATTTTCTTGAGCAGTTATGCTCGTAAAAAAGAATAACAATAAAAATATGTTGCATTTAAATTGAAACATTATGAAAGCATTTTTATTGCCTTTTTTAAACCCAAAATAAAAACATCTATTTCTTCAAATGTATTATACATAGCAAACGAAGCTCTAATAGTTCCGGAAATATTATAATAATTCATTAAAGGCTGAGTGCAATGATGGCCGGTTCTAACCGCCACACCGTATTTATCTAATAAAGTACCCACATCAAAAGGATGTTGGTTTTTAACATTAAATGAAATAACTGCTGCTTTGTTTAAATGATTAGCGTAAACTTCTACCTCCGGTATTTCTGCCAATTTACTTTGCGCATAGCCTAGCAACTCATGCTCGTATTGTGCAATTTTTTCAATTCCAATTGAATCAATATATTTTACTGCTGCGCTTAAGGCAATAACTCCTTCAATGTTTGGTGTGCCGGGTTCAAACTTTAAAGGCCCATCTACGTATTCTGTTTTTTCAAAAGAAACCGTTTTAATAGTACCTCCTCCACTTGCAGAAAGTTGTAATTGATTAAATACATTTTTCTTTACATATAACACACCTGTTCCGGTTGGCCCATACATTTTATGACCGCTAAAAACAAAAAAATCACAATCTAAATCTTTTACATCTATTTTTAAATGCGGTACCGATTGTGCACCATCTATTACAATTAATGTATTCGAATTTAATTTTCTTATCTCAGAAATAATTTCTTTAATAGGATTTATAACTCCCAGGGTATTTGAAACATGAGTAATAGAAACTACTTTGGTTTTTTTACTTACTAAATTTTTTAAATTTTCTAGCTGCAAAGTTCCATCTTCATGAATTGGAACTACTTTTAATTTCGCATTATTTTTTTGAGCATTTAATTGCCAAGGTAAAATATTACTGTGGTGTTCTAATTGCGTTAAAAGAATTTCAGAATCTTTTTCAAAACTTAAACCGTTTGCAATTAAATTAATGGAGTGTGTAGTTCCGGAAGTAAAAATAAGTTCTGACTCTTCTGCATTAATAAAATGGGCTACTGTTTTTCTGGCCTCTTCAAACAACTCGGTTGCTTCTCTGCTTAAAGCATGAACACCGCGGTGAATATTGGCATTTTGTTTTGTGTAATATTCTGTAATTGCATTAATAACTGCTAATGGTTTTTGTGTTGTTGCTCCATTGTCGAAATACACTAAAGGATTATTGTTTACAGTTTTCTGTAAAATGGGAAAATGAGTACGTATAGCTTTTATATCAAGCATTAAAATGAAGTGTTTAATTCAGTTTCAATTTCTTCTTTTAATGATTCTATTTCTATTTTATCAATTACTTCGTTGGCAAATGCTCTTAATAACAATTTTTTTGCGCTGGCATCGCCAATTCCTCTTGCCTTTAAATAAAACAAAGCGGCATCATCAATTTTACCGGTACTGGTTCCATGAGAACATTTTACATCATTCGCGTAAATTTCTAACTGAGGCTTTGCATTTATAGCACCATCATCACTTAATAAAATATTTTTACTGCTTTGAAAAGCGTTGGTTTTTTGTGCGTCTTTTCTCACAAATATTTTTCCGTTAAACACTCCTGTACTTTTATCGTTAACTACACCTTTATACAGTTCGTTGCTTTCACAATTGGGAACCTGATGATCCATTAAAGTGTGGTTATCTACCAATTGTGTACCGCCGGTAAAAAACAATCCGTTTAAATGCGCTACAGAATTTTCTCCAATTAAAACAGCGTGATGATTGTTTCTAACTACTTGTCCGCTTAAAGTAATGGTTGTATTATCGTAAACCGAATTACTTTTTAAATGAACCTGGTTGGTATTCACCGAATAAGTTAAACTGCCTTCTTGCTGAATAGTATAAGAAATTAATTTGGCATTTTCTTCAATAAGTTTTTCACTTAAAAAATTAGAAAATACTTTGGCTTTTCCAATGTTTACAAATCTTTCAGTTAACGTAAGTTCAGCGTTTTTTTGCAGGTGAACAAAACTACGCGGACTAACCCACGAATCTTCTAACGCACAATTCACATAAATTATTTGAACCGGCATAGGAATTACATTTGCATTTTCAACTTCCAAATAAATACCATTTCCGCTAAAGGCATTAGAAAAAGCAACAAAAGCATCTGTATTTGATTTTGCAATGCTTGCAATTGGAGTTAAATTATTCCCTGAAAAATTTTGAAGGTTTTTTATGGTAATTCCTTTTACAATAATCTTATCACTTAAGGCTTCATTGTAATTGCCATTTAAAACAACCAGATTAATGGCTTCATTTAATTTATACTTCTTAATTTCCGAAGCAGCAACCTCTGTAAACTTTTGATAAAAATTTTTAAACTCTTTTTTTAAAATGCCATCAAAATTACAATATTTATATTCTTCGTGCTTTGCATTGGGTATGCCTTTGTTTTCAAGATAAGTAAAGGCTTCTTCTACTTCATTACCCGAAATAAAATTTACTTTTTGTGCACTTGCACTTATACTATCTATAATTTTTTGAGCAGTTTGAGATTTTTCAGCAATCATTTTTTTACTTTATATAGTTTCAAACTTACTTTTAATTTCGTCGTATCCCTTTGCTTCTAGTTCAAGAGCTAGTTCTTTTGTTCCGCTTTTTACAATTTTTCCGTTATACAGAATATGCACAAAATCAGGAACAATATAATCTAACAAACGTTGGTAATGAGTAATAACCATAAAGGCATTATTGTTGGTTTTTAATTTGTTTACACCGTTGGCTACAATTTTTAAAGCGTCAATATCTAAGCCACTGTCTGTTTCATCTAATATTGCAAAGGTTGGTTCAAGCATTGCCATTTGAAAAATTTCATTTCTTTTTTTCTCACCACCGCTAAAACCTTCGTTCACACTTCTGTTGGTTAACTTAGCATCTAATTCAACCAACTTTTGTTTTTCTTTCACTAAGGCTAAAAAATCTTTTGCTTCTATAGGCTCTTGTCCTTTGTAAGAACGTATTTCGTTGATGGCGGTTTTTAAAAAATTGATGTTGCTTACACCCGGAATTTCTATTGGGTATTGAAAGGCCAAAAACAACCCTTCTCTTGCTCTGTCTTCGGGCGACATTTCCAATAAATTTTTACCGTTAAAAAAAACTTCGCCCTCGGTTACTTCATAATCTTCTTTACCTGCTAAAACACTTGATAAAGTTGATTTTCCGGAACCATTAGGACCCATTATTGCATGAATTTCTCCGGCCTTAATTTCCAGATTAATTCCTTTTAAAATTTCTTTGCCGTTCACTGAGGCATGTAGGTTTTTTATTGATATCATAATATAAAGTTTAACCAGTTATGAAAGTTTAGAAAGTTGTGCTTGCTTCCTTTGCATTTTTAAATAAGAAACAAAACCACCTATTGTTTTTCCAACTTCAATAACTTTATTATTCAATTCTTCAAATTCTTCTTTAGTAATATAATTTTGATTTTTTGCTATATAAATTTGAGACCTTAACTCTCCAGCAGAAGCTTTTGCAATTAACAGAAAGTAAATAAACTGATTATTACTTTCGCGTTCAAAACCTTCCGCAATATTCGACACAACAGAAACTGACGCTCTCCTTATTTGGTCTTTTAAACCAAAATCCTTTGAAAACAATTCTTTATTTGTTTTTGCATAAATTAAATCACAAAGCTCCAAAGCCTTTTGCCAAGCAATAATATCTTCAAACTTTTCAATCTTCGCCATTAATTTCTTTTTTAATTCTTCTACCTATTTAACTTTCTTAACTGACTAACTTTCCCAACTGATTAACTTTTAAATTACCCTACCGATCCCTCTAAACTAACTGCTAACAATTTTTGTGCTTCCACAGCAAACTCCATTGGCAATTTATTTAATACTTCTTTGCAATATCCGTTTACAATAAGAGCAACTGCTTTTTCTGTTTCAATACCTCGTTGCTTACAATAAAAAAGCTGATCCTCACCAATTTTACTGGTAGTAGCTTCGTGTTCAACAATGGCACTTTTATCTTTTATTTCAATATACGGGAAAGTATGAGCCCCGCATTTATCGCCCATCAATAAACTATCACATTGTGAAAAGTTACGCGCATTTTTTGCTCCCTTGCGTATTTGTACCAATCCACGATAACTGTTGTTGCTGAAACCTGCGGAAATTCCTTTGGAAATAATTGTGCTTCTTGTGTTTTTACCTATGTGAATCATTTTTGTTCCGGTATCTGCTTCTTGTTTATTATTAGTAACGGCTACCGAATAAAATTCTCCAACAGAATTATCGCCTTTTAAAATAACCGATGGGTATTTCCAGGTAATGGCCGAACCGGTTTCTACCTGTGTCCAACTTATTTTAGAATTTTCTTCTAAACAAATTCCACGTTTAGTAACAAAATTATAAATACCGCCTTTTCCGTCTTTATCACCCGGATACCAATTTTGAACCGTGCTGTATTTTACTTCGGCACCTTTGTGTGCAATAATTTCAACAACAGCAGCGTGCAATTGATTTTCGTCGCGTTGCGGAGCAGTACATCCTTCTAAATAACTCACGTAACTATCTTCATCGGCAACAATTAAAGTGCGTTCAAATTGTCCGGTTCCGCTTGCGTTAATTCTAAAATAAGTACTTAATTCCATTGGGCAACGAACGCCTTTTGGAATGTAACAAAACGAGCCATCGCTAAACACGGCACTGTTTAATGCTGCATAATAATTATCGGTGGCAGGAACAACCATGCTCATGTATTTTTTAATAAGTTCAGGATGTTCTTGAACCGCTTCGCTAAACGAACAAAAGATTACTCCTTTTTCTGCCAAGGTTTCTCTGAAGGTGGTTTTTACAGATACACTATCAAACACCGCGTCAACCGCAATGTTTGACTGAACGCCGGTTAAACGTTTTTGTTCTTCTAAAGAGATTCCTAATTTTTCGAAAGTTTTTAAAAGTTCAGGATCCACTTCATCTAAACTTTTTATTTCGGGTTTTACTTTTGGCGCAGAGTAATAACTAATGTCTTGAAAATTAATTTTCGGATAAGTAATATGTGCCCATTGTTCGGGCTCGGGCAAGTTTTTCCAAAAACGAAAAGCTTTTAATCTGTATTCCAAAAGCCATTCAGGTTCGTTTTTCTTTTTAGATAATGCGCGTACAACATCTTCATTTAATCCTTTGGCAAAAGTATCGGTTTCAATATTGGTAGTAAAACCATATTTGTAATCGCCTTGTATATGTTCTTCTAAAATGTCGTTTGACATACTTTATTTTTTAATTAAACTGAAAATGATTCTCCGCAACCACAAGTGCGTGATGCGTTTGGGTTATTAAAAACAAAACCTTTGCCGTTTAGTCCACCGGAGTATTGCAACTCGGTACCTACCAAATACAAAAAACTTTTTCTATCTACCACAATTTTTATTCCTTTATCTTCAAATGTTTGGTCGCCTTCTTTCATTTGGTTATCAAATTCAAGTTTATAAGACAAACCGCTGCAACCGCCACCTTCTACTCCCACTCTTATAAATGAATTTTCTGGACAATTTTCTGCTTTCATTAATTCTAAAGCATGGCTTTTTGCTTCTTCTGAAACTGTTATCATAGCTTATAATATTGATTTACAAATGTTTAAATTGATATGTTTAATTAGATTAAATCTAAATTCACTACAAAAATACCATATTTATGGTATTCAAACAAAAATATTAACAATAGTTTTCTTCTAATGTTGCGCAATATTGCCGTTTTGGCAAAGTATTTGATCTAAAACCATGTAAATGTTATAAAGGAACTTTAGATAATTAACACTAGTGTGCTGATAACCATTTGTTTTTTACAGATATACATGAAATTAAATGCCAAAATTTATATCATCATTTGAAAATACTTAAATACATATTTATTTGTTGGCTTTTAACAACGCAATTAATAAGTCAGAACACCATTAATGTTAACTATTTAGCGAGGCCTCCGTTTACAATAAAAGACACCACTTCGCCAACCGGAATTGAAATTGATATTATAAATGAATACTTGTTATGGCTTAAAAGCGTAAAGAAAAAAGATTTTGACATAAAATACAGTGCTTTTACAGATGTTGAATTATTTAAAACGGCAACAGTAAAAAACGCAATAGGATTAGGAGCCTTTATTACAACCAATGATAAATACAGTGAATACGATTACAGTGTTCCGTACATGAAAAATTTATCTTTTTGCATTACAAACGGAAATGCTCCTGATATTAAAAACAAAAATCAAACAGAAGTATACAGAGCTTTGGCAAGCATGCAAGCCTTAACCATAGATAAAACCAATTTAAATAATTGTGTTTTAGATGTAAAGAAAACTTTTTTGAAAGATTTAAAAATAAATTATGTGAACTCTCAATTTGAAATATTAAATGGTATTGCAAAAAATGTTCTGGTATTTGGTTATGTTGACGCAATAGAATTTTGGTATTTTTTAAAGAACAACCCAAATAAGTTTTTAAAGGTTCAGAAAAGCATGGAGCAAGCAAAAGAAAATTATAGTTTTATTTTTCCAAAAGGCAGCGAACATAAGTTATTGTTTAATGAGTTTTTCTTAAACTTTAAAAACGGCCTTAAATACAAAAGCATCCTTGAAAAGTACATGGGTGGATTTATGGGCCAAAACATGGCTGTAAAATAAAATCACTACCTTTATTTTCTGAATATTACCCGAATGATTGCCATTGATAACACCTTAATTTCTGAAGACGTTGTAGAAAAAAAATTTGTTTGCGATTTAAACGCTTGCAAAGGCGCTTGTTGTGTTGCCGGAGATAGTGGCGCACCCTTAGAGAAAGATGAACTTAAAATCATCGACTCTATTTTAGAAAAAGTAAAACCTTTTATGGTTAAAAAAGGAATAAAGGCAATTGAAAAAAACGGAGCTTATGTAATAGACGGTGACGGAGATTATACCACTACACTAGTTTCTCCGGGTGCTGAATGTGCTTTTGTTTATTTTGATGAAAATAAAATTGCCAAGTGTGCCATAGAAAAAGCTTATTTAGAAAAAATAATTGATTGGAAAAAACCGATCAGTTGTCATTTATATCCTATACGCATTACCAAACACAAAAGCTACGATGCCGTAAACTACGATAAATGGTCGGTTTGCGCCCCAGCATGCGCTTGTGGTGAAAAATTGGATGTTCCGGTTTACAAATTTTTAAAAGAACCTTTAATAAGAAAATATGGGAAAGAATGGTTTAAGCAATTAGAAAAAAGTGCTAAACTACTCATCAAAAAATAGTATTCATGAAAAAAATTTTAATTACCGGTTCAAACGGATTATTAGGGCAAAAATTAGTTTATAAATTAGTAAATCATCCGGAATTTAAATTAATTGCCACCGCTCGCGGAGAAAATAGATTGGTAAAAAAAGAGGGTTATATTTATGAAACCCTTGATATTACAAGCAAAGAACAAACAGAAAATATTTATTCGAAATATTTACCCGATATTATTATAAATACAGCGGCTATGACCAACGTAGATGCCTGCGAAACCGAAAAAGAAAATGCAATGAATATGAATGCGCATTCGGTGAAATATCAGGTACAAACATTAGAAACATTAAAGAAAAGAAACCCCAATTACGATCCGCATTACATTCATTTAAGTACCGATTTTATTTTCGACGGTACTCATGGCCCGCTAGATGAAAACGAAAAACCAAATCCATTAAGTTATTATGCCGAAACAAAATTAGAAGCCGAAAAAATTGTAATGACCAGCTCTTTAAAATGGGCCATTGCCAGAACCGTTTTGGTTTATGGTATTGTAGATAATATGAGCAGAAGTAATATTGTACTTTGGGTAAAAAACAATTTAGAACAAGGAAAAACCATTAACGTTGTTGACGATCAGTTTAGAACCCCTACGCTTGCCGAAGACCTTGCGGATGGCTGCTTATTAATTGCACAAAAAGGTGCAACCGGAATTTATAATATTAGCGGCAAAGATTACATGAGTATTTTAACTTTAGCGCATCGTGTTGCCGATTATTATAAATTAGACAAAACATTAATTAAACCAAGCAAAAGTATCGATATTAAGCAACCTGCTAAGCGCCCACCCAATACAGGTTTTATAATAGATAAAGCCATAAAAGAATTAGGTTATAAGCCACACAGCTTCGAAGAAGGTATTGCTCTTTTGGAAGAACAACTTAAAAAAAATTAATTTAACAAACCTGATAAATGGCTAATAAACTCTTCCCCTTTAGGAAGTAGAATAGTATTTAAACCCAATTGTTTTGCAGCGTTAATATGAATAAAGGTATCGTCAATAAAAACAGTCTGTTCTTTTAGTAAATTATTTTCCTTTAATACCAATTCAAATATTTCAAGTTCGGGTTTACGCATTCCTATTCTACAAGAATAATAAGCTTTATTAAAAAAAGAATCTAAATTATTAATACTGTGTTCTTTTTGAAGTATTTCTTCAAAAGCCTTAATATGTGTTTCGTTTGTATTGCTTAATAAAAAGGTATTGTAATTTGATTTAAGTTGCAACAATTCATCTAACCTTTGCTTCGGAAAATCAAGCAACATTAAATTCCAGGCATTTTTTAACTCAATTATGCTTTTATTTAAATTAAACTCTGTTTTAATTCCGGTAAAAAAATCATTTTCAGAAATGGTACCTTTATCAAAAGCATCAAATATTTTTGTTTGCGAAAACTGATTGTAGGTATTTCTAAAATCAGGGATTCCCATTGCTTCAAACGAATTAATGGTTCTGGCCATATCTAAATTGATGATTACCCCACCTAAATCAAAAATAATATTCTTAATTTTTTTCATAAACTAAAGTTCCCACCATTTGGCTTTTATACCAACAAAAACACCATTGCTCTTTTCTTCAATAGGAAATGTATTTAATGCATATCCACTGCCTGCAGTTGCTTTACCACTTTTTAAATTAAATTTATAACGATGAATGGGGCAAACAATTTCATTTTCTTCGGTACAAAAACCACTACCTAATGAGGCGCCATTATGCGGACATTTATCCTGAACCGCAAAAATACCATCGGCAGTATGTGCAATGCAAATTTTCTCTCCTTTAAAATTAAAAACTACTGTTTTACCAAGTGTAATGTTGTTTTTAAGCGCTTCTAAACTATCGTATATTTTAAACCAATGGTACATTATTCACAAATTTAGGCAAATTAATGCTCATTACTTGTTTTGGCAAATACTCTTCAAATTTGTATTTTTAGCACTTATGCCAACCAATAAGTTGCTTGTGTTTTTGTTTATTTTTAGCTTCCAATTAGCTAAAAGTCAACAGTACACTATTTCCGGTAAAATTTACGAAGCAGAAACAAAAGAACCATTGCCGTTTGTGCCTGTTATTATAAAGGGTACGACCATAGGTGCGCAAAGTGATTTTGATGGGAATTTTGTGATTAAAACCGATAAACTGGGCGATTCACTTATTGCCTCGTATGTAGGTTATAAAAAATTGGCACGTCCGATTAATAAAACGCTAAAGGTTCAGGAAATAAATATGCCCATGGCCAATGGCGGAATTTCATTAGAAGAAGTTGTTGTTGTTATGGGAGAAAATCCGGCACACAGAATTATTAGAAATGCCGTAAAAGTAAAAGAAAAAAATAACCGAGCTAATTTAACTTCATACCAATATGAAACGTACAATAAATTAGAATTTGACCTAACACGTATACCAAAAGAAATGCGTGAAAAGAAACTTTTAAAACCCATTCAATTTATTTTTGAAAATGTTGATAGCACCAACAGTGGTGAAAGACCTTCCCTTCCCTTTTTTATGATTGAAAGTATTTCTGAATTATATTACAAAAGCAACCCGCCTAGAAAAAAAGAAGTAATTAAAGCAAGTAAAATTACAGGTGTTGAAAACGCAAGTATATCTCAGGTTTTAGGTGATATGTATCAAAACATAAACATCTACAACAACAATGTAATTGCCTTTAATAAACAAATACCCAGCCCCATTGGTGAAAATGCATTGTTTTATTATAAGTTTTATTTAGAAGACAGTTTGTTTCAAGACAATCATTACGTTTATCACATCCGCTTTAAACCTAAACGTACACAAGAATTATCTTTTACCGGCAATATGTGGATTGCCGACACTACCTGGGGTATTAAAAAATTAGAAATGAGTATGCCAAAAGATGCCAATTTAAATTTTATTAATACCGCCAATGTAATTCAAGAATACACGTATACTGATAGCACCTGGATGTTGAAGAAAGACAGATTAGTGGTTGATTTTGCGCCTACAAAAAATTCTATTGGTTTTTATGGAAGAAAAACTACTTCCTACAAAAACATTACCATAAATAAACCCAAAGAAGATAAATTTTATGAATTTGGAGATGCAATTGTTGTAGAAGATAGTGCCACAAAAAAAACAGATGAATTTTGGGCAGAAAACAGACACGATAGTTTAACAGCGCGCGAATTAAAAATATTTAAAATGATTGACACCATACAATCATTACCCATTTACAGAACCTGGGTAGATTTCTTTTACATGGTTATTGTTGGTTATAAAAAATTCAACAATTTTGAAATTGGTCCATATTCAAACTTAGTTTCCTATAATAGATTAGAAGGCTGGCGTTTAAGGTTTGGCGGAAGAACAAGTGATTTATTCAGTAAATGGTATGAATTAAACGGATATGTTGCCTATGGATTAAAAGATGAGAAATTTAAATATTCGCTTGGTTTTAAATCATTTTTAACCAAACGCCCTAGTAGGCAATTAGTAGGAATGCGTTATAAAAGCGATTACGAAATTTTAGGACAAAGCACAAACGGTTTCTCGCAAGATAATGTTTTAGCTTCTTTTTTTAGAGTTAACCCTTTAACTAACTTAACGCGGGTTAGCCAAGCTGAGGCATGGTATGAAAGAGAATGGTTTCCGGGCTTAATCACCAGAACAACTTTGGTTGGAAGGCAATTTATACCTCTAGGAACAAATAAATACGAAGCTTATACCCGTGATGGATCTATTGGAGAAGTAGAAAGCATTAACAATACGGAATTAAGAATGAACATTAGATTTGCATGGAAAGAAAAGTACGTTGGAGAAGGGTTTACCAGAGCTTCTATTGGTACAACATATCCCATTGTTCAATTAAATTATTCTAAAAGTTTAAGAAACGCATTTAAAGGCGAATACGATTATCATAAATTTTCTGTTCGTGTAACTGATAGAATTAGAATTACCCCAATTATTGGATACACCGATTTAACGCTTGAAGCAGGAAAAATATATGGAACATTGCCTTACCCGCTAATGGAATTACACGGAGGAAATGAAACACTGATTTACGATGAACTGGCATATAACATGATGAATTATTACGAATTTGCGAGCGACCAATTTGCATCTGTTGGTATTTATCACCATTTCGACGGATTGTTTTTTAATAAATTACCATTGTTGCGTAAAGCCAAATTACGCGAAGTAGTAACCATGAAAGCCGTAATAGGAAGTGTAGAAGCTAAAAATAAAACCTCCTTAATTTTCCCCAACACCTTGCGGGATTTAAGTAACGGACCCTATGTTGAGGCAACAGCAGGTATTGAAAATATTTTAAGAGTTTTTAGAGTGGATGCCCTATGGCGCCTAACCTACCGATCGCCAAACGCATTAGATAATTTTGGAATAAAATTTACTTTCCAGTTTATGCTTTAATACTTAACAATTTTTATTAATCCAGTTACAATAATAATACCGAAGTTTAAGTATGATTTTACGCTCAGAAAACCTGGTTAAAAAATATAAAAACAGAACCGTTGCAAATAACGTTAGTGTTCAGGTAGAGCAAGGTGAAATTGTAGGTTTACTTGGTCCTAATGGCGCAGGAAAAACAACTTCGTTTTATATGATTGTAGGAATGATTAAACCCAATAGCGGTAAAATTTTTCTGGATGATTTAGATATTACAAAAGAACCCATGTACCGAAGAGCGCAATTGGGTGTAGGTTACTTACCACAGGAGGCCTCGGTTTTTAGAAAATTAAGCATAGAAGATAATTTAAGAGCTGTGCTGGAAATGACAAAGCTTACCAAAAAAGAACAAGAAGCAAAAGTAGAAAGTTTATTAGATGAGTTTGCTTTGCATCATGTAAGAAAAAACCTGGGCGACCAATTAAGTGGTGGAGAAAGAAGAAGAACAGAAATTGCAAGAGCATTAGCAACCGACCCTAAATTTATTTTGTTAGATGAGCCTTTTGCGGGTGTTGACCCAATTGCTGTAGAGGATATACAAAATGTGGTTAGAAAATTAAAAGAAAAAAACATTGGGATATTAATTACCGACCATAACGTACACGAAACATTAAGCATAACAGATAGAGCCTATTTATTGTATTCAGGCAGTGTAATTAAAAGCGGAACTGCTGAAGATTTAGCAAATGATGAGCAGGTTCGTAAAGTTTATTTGGGTCAGAATTTTGAATTAAGAAAGTAATGAATTTACTTTTCGCATCATCCAATAAAAATAAAATAAAAGAAATTCAGGCAATGATGCCGCCAAACATTCATTTGATTGGTTTAAGCGATATTCATTTTTCAGAAGAAATTCCTGAAACCTCGCCCACCATAAAGGAAAATGCCATTCAAAAAGCAGCGTTTATTTATGATTACCTAAAAAACAATCCGGCATCTATGGATATTAACGGAGTTTTTGCTGATGATAGCGGTTTAGAAGTAGAAGCTTTAGGCGGAGCCCCCGGCGTTTACTCTGCCCGATTTGCCGGTGAACAAAAAAACGATGGGGCAAATAATAAAAAATTATTACAAGAACTAAAGAACACAACACATAGAAACGCGCAATTTAAAACGGTTATTGCATTTATTAATGCAAAGGGCTTACAAACAATTGAAGGAATAATAAAAGGTACTATTGCTTATGAAGAAAGAGGCAAAAATGGTTTTGGCTACGACCCACTATTTATACCAACAGGCTATCGCTCTACTTTTGCCGAATTAGATTTTGGAATTAAAAATTCTATTTCACACCGTGCAAATGCCATAAAAAACTTACTTAATTTATTGCAACATCGCTAGTTTTTAGAATTGGTAAGGCGCCTCCTGACTTCTTATTAAAATCAATATTACACATCCAGGCTAATTGTAAATAATGATTAGATTTTGTGTTCACGTATTGATTTAAATAACCTATTTGAAAATTTAAGGCGGAACTAATTTGATAACCTACTGCACCATATAAACGATTTCTATCAAAAACTTCTTTTTTAAAATTTAAAAACGTTTCGTTATATGCACTTATGTATATAGTTTTGTTTTGTATTTTATCTGAATTAATAGGTAAATTAAAACGCAGCAGATACCTGAACCTATCCAAATAATTTACGGTATTTTCTTTAATCCATCGCTGTTCCAGTCTTAATCGATGCTCAAAAAACAAAACTGATAACTTATGCCTCACAATTACTTGCTCCCAAATTCTGTTTTCATCGCATAATAAAGCATCACTTAAATGCTTATCCATTCCAAAATTTAAAATTTTACCATACCCTGCGGCAAAATAAAGATTGTTTTTAGCCTGATATATTAACCCTACTCTTAACAATAATTGCTCTACATTCGGCTTAATTTCATAGCTTCTGTATTGAAACTCGTTGTGTAAATACCAATTTCCTTTCACTCTAAATTGTCCGAAATACATACCCCAATTACCCAAGGCAATATCTGATTGGGCATTGGCACCAAAGCAAAATACATGAGTTACTAATAAATAAAACACAATACGTTTCATTTTCGTACAATAAATAATGAATTACTTCCCTTTAGTAAATTAAAGTAAAATGGAGTTGACTTACACTAAATGATAAACGCTATGTAAGTCTTTAGTACATGTAAAAGTTACTCCTAAATCTTTTATTATTCCTTCGCTAATATCGTACACCCAACCATGAATATGTAATTCCTGATTATTACTCCAGGCCTTTTGTACAATAGACGTTTTTCCTAAATCATGAACTTGTTCTATTACATTTAATTCAACAAATCTTCTGGCACGTTCATTCTCATCTTTAATAGCATCTAATTCGTTATGATGATATCGATAAACATCTTTAATATGACGTAACCAATTATCTATTAATCCAAATTGCTTATTACCCATAGCTGCAATAACACCTCCGCAACCATAATGACCGCAAACAATAATGTGTTTAACCTTTAATACTTCAACCGCATAAGAAAGTACACTCAATAAATTCATATCACTATGTACTACCATGTTGGCAATATTACGATGCACAAACATTTCACCCGGCAAGGTTCCGGTAATTTCATTCGCAGGTACTCTGCTATCTGAACAACCTATCCATAAATACTCAGGTGATTGACCTAATGCCAATTTTTTAAAATAATCAGGGTCTTCATTTAATTTTGAACTAACCCACTCTTTATTGTTTTTTAATAAGCGATTGTATGATTCTTCTATTTTCATAATTTAAAATTTTTAATGATTTGATTTACTTGCTTTTTTAAAAAACAATTTTGTTACCAGAAAATAAATAATTAAAGCCGATAATACTCCTGTTAAAAAATCTGTTAACGGAACCATAATTGCAGTATACAACATAATTGAGGTTTCAAACTTTCCTTCGGCTTTAATTTCCTTAATTTCAGAAGGCTTAATCATATTACTTGCTACCCATAACAAAATACCACCAATACAGGCCATTGGAACACTCTCTAAAAATGGTGCAACATAAAAAGCCAAAGCAATTTTAAGCACTCCTTTAAAATAACCTGCAAGAGGAGTTACAGCACCTGCTTTAATGCTTGTTGCTGTTCTTGCCAATGCACCGGTACATGGAAAGCCATTTACCAAAGGTGTAATAATTTGAACAAGGCCTTGACCAAAAAATTCTTTATCAGGATTAAAAAGCGTTCCTTTATTTTTAGCTAGTTTATCGGCCATAGATGAACACAAAATACTTTCAACACCTGATACAAAAACAATCGCGAATACATAATAAAATATATCCATAACAACACTAAAGTTTACATGAGGCAATAACGGGCCAGTAAAAACAAAAAAATCGTTTGGTATACTTCCATACAAATCCTTTACCAAAATCAAACCTTTATCGTTTAAAAGAGTTTGCGAAAGAAAAGTGGCAGTTGCAATGGCAATTAAAGGAGCCGGGATAAAAATAGAAACCTTTAGTAATAATCGAGTCATGAAGAAGGTTAACAAACCAATAAAAACCGACCAAAGATTAATTTTATCCAGATTACCAAAAGCCAAATAAATGTTATGAATTAATCCTCCTTTTAAATCTTCATCTTGGCCTAATATTTCATTAAAATCTTCAATACCTAATATATCTTCCAAATTAGTTAACGCTATTGCAAAGGCAATACCAACAGTAAAACCTACAATTATTGAGTTAGGTACAAGCTTGGCAAATTTACCCATACCCGCAATTCCCAGTATTATCAATACTATACCTGCAATTATAGATACCAATACCAAAAAACCGTGTGCTTGAGCAGCGTTACCTCCATTGGTTTCACCATACTTAAGCATTAAACTAGCTATTAGTGGAATAAACGCTGCTGTTGGCCCGTACACTTGATACTTAGAGCCCCCAAAGGTTCTTCCAACAATACAAGCTAATGCTCCGGCAATAATTCCTTGTTCGGGCCTCAAGCCCATAGCCATTGCAAAACCCATTGCCATAGGAATGGCCGTGAGTGCAACAATTAAACCAGCACTTAAGTCGCGGTAAACAATAGATTTCCAGTTGTCTTTTTTTAAATCTTCAAATCTGCTATCAAAAAATGTGAAGAAAAGTTTTAATCTCCCTTTAACTCCTAAATTGGTTGTTTGTGTTTTCATGAAATTTAAATAATCAAAATAAAATGAGCGTAATGCTCAAACAATTTGCTCTAGTAAAAAACTTTTAAGTTTTTAACCCTTATTTAAATTAAATTCCGGAGGGGGGGTTACTTTAGCAGGATTGTACTGCAGTTTGTAAGAAAAATACTGTTTTTTAATAAAACTATTTAATGAAATGTATTTAAAATGCGGGTAATTTACGGTTTCAATAAATTCATCAAAACCATCTTTAGCATTTTTTTCTGTTTCATCTTCTTCTTCCGTTATATCATTATAATTTAATACAACTTCTTTTGTTAACGACTTACTTATGGAGGAAATGGTTAATGTAAGGTTAAAGTAAAAAAAACCAATTAAAACAACTATGATGATAATTCTATTCACGAAGATTTACGAATTTACTAATAATTTAAGATTTATCCTTGAAATAAAACCAATCTATGTTAAAATTGATACAGCCTGCACTGCGTATAAGCCAGCCGTCTCTGTTCTTAGTCTGTTTTTACCCAAATCTAATGAAACAAACAAACTTTTATTAGCTAATGCAACTTCTTCTTCCGTAAAATCGCCTTCGGGCCCAATTAAGACAAGAATATTTTTACCTGAAAAATCATAATTACTTAATGATTTCTTTTCTCCATGAAAACAATGTGCTATCAACTTTAAATCGGCTGTGCATTTAACAATGTTTTTAAAGTCGGTTAATTCATTTATTTTGGGAATATAAGCTTGTTTACTTTGTTTAACAGCACTTTCAACTATACTTCTTACTCGTTCAGTTTTTACAACAGTACGCTCGCTATTTTTACATTTAATAAACGAAATTTCATCTATTCCTATTTCAACAGCTTTCTCTATCAACCATTCTATTCTATCCATTTGTTTAGTGGGCGCTATGGCAAGATGAAGATAATAATTTCGTTTTTCTTGTATAATTGGCGCCCCAACAATTTCAGCAGTGCATTTTTTTTCTGACACAAAATTTAGAACTCCTTTGTAAAAATTACCCTTACCATCAATTAAATTTACCTCGTCATTCACTCTATAACGAAGCACCTTAAAACAATGGCGACTTTCCTCTGCATTTAATGTAGCTAAACCGTTATTTATTTCGGCAATAAAAATTTGCATCCTATAAATTTATTAATTTAGCACATATGAATTACCTGGCTCATGCATATTTTTCTAACAATGATGATCACTTATTAATTGGGAATTTTATTGCCGACCATATTAGAGGTAACAATTTGAGCAGTTACAATACAGGTATAATAAAAGGAATTGAGCTACACCGGGCAATTGACACTTTTACAGATAATCATCCTGCCTTTAAAGCGAGTAAAAGATTATTTTATTCAGGCTTTGAGAAACATAGCGGTATTTTAATTGATATTTACCTCGATCATTATTTAGCAAATAACTTTACTCATTTTTCTAACATTAATTTAACTGAATTTACTAAAAGTACTTATACTGTATATGAAAATAACAGATCTGTTTTACCGGAAAGCAGCAATATGTTTTTAGATTATGTAATTAAAAATAATATTTACCAAGCTTATGCACAAATAGAGGGAATTGAAAAAGTGTTATATCATTTATCGCATAGAATTAAACACAATACTTGGTTAAACAAATCAGTAAACTTATTTATAGAAAATAAACCTGAACTGGAAAGTAACTTTGAGCTTATATTTAACGACGCCAGAAAAAAATTTTTAAATAAATAAAACGCCGGAACTTAACCCGGCGTTTTAGTTTAATTATAAATTATACCGCTTGCCTTTTCCAGTGCTTCTTCTTCTGCAAGCTTTTTTGCCTCTCTTTTTTCTTTAGCTCTTGCTTCCCTAATTCTTTTCTCTCTTATTCCCGAAAAATAACTTTTAGTAGTTAAAATTACCACCCCGCTAGTTACATCGCCATACATTGCCGGAACACCTCCGCTAAACACGGTAAGATTTTCTATAGCTAAGCCGGGCACAACACTCATATCCATTACCCTAATCCCATCTACATAAAATCCATTTGCATCACTTCTTGAACCTCTGAAATGCAACTCACCGTCTTTACCAACCACCACATCTGAAACCATTGCCGGTATTGCTGTCATTAAATTACCTCGTTCAAAGGAAGCAGATTGCAATAAATCCTTCCCATCAATACTTGCCATGCTGTACATACTGGAATTACAACCCGATTGAGAATAATCCTCTTCATGAACATAGGTAACCGTAACAGTTTCCAATGTATTCAACTCAAGTTTAATGTTCAGGTAGGTTGGTTGATTAGGGTTCACCTTTACACCATTTATTTGTTTGGTTTGGTGACCCGATTCAAACACAATTACATCATAATTACCGGGTGCTAGTGGTTTGTACTTATAATCGCCATTTTCATCTGTTTGCACACCTCCAATTAGTTCTTTTTCGCGTGTAATTTTTACGGTAGCAAAAGGAACCGTTTGTTTCTCATTGTTTTTAATGGTTCCTCGTATTTCACCGTACCCATCTTGAGAAAGGCCCACCATTACCGGCATCATCGCCAATAGTAACAGTCGAATTATTTTAATTGTTTTCATAATTTAAATTTTAATTGGTTAAGTATTAATTAAAGCGCTTTGATGAATAGACGTATAAGAAAACTTTTTCCATAAAATCATCACAAAATATTCTTTTATGGAATTTATTAAATCCAACGTCTTATATTTAAGGTTGATTTATGTGGCTTTTTAAAAAGAAAACATATTTAAGCGATGAGGAACTGGTAAAGGCTTATAAAGAAACCGGTAATAATAAAGCCTTTGGCGAATTGTTTGAAAAACATGTGAAGGTAGTATATGGCGCCTGTTTGTTTTACTTTAAAAATAAAAGTGAAGCGCAAGATGTTACCATGCAAATTTTTGAAAAACTAATGGCTGAGTTAAGAAAAAAGGAAATAAACTATTTTAAAGGCTGGTTAAGTTTTGTGGTAAGAAATCATTGCATTACTATACTGCGCCAAAACAAAAGAAGTGTTCCGTTTGATGAAAAATACATGGAATTTGAACACCAACTACCGGAAGAAAAATTAGAAAACCAAATAAACAACATTAAGGAAGAAGAAGTACTTGAAAATTTACCAAAATTTTTAAACCAATTAAAAGAAAAGCAAAAAACTTGTTTAACACAGTTTTTTATTGAAAACAAAAGCTATCAGGAAATTTCAGATAAAACAGGTTATTCTGTTAACGAAGTAAAAAGTTATTTACAAAACGGAAAAAGAAATTTAAAGCAATTAATACTTGATTTTAAAAATGAAAACAAATAAAAACATACCGGATGATTTAAATTATCTCTCTGAATTGGGTTACGAGCAATTTCCTAATGCAGAAACCGATTTAAAACAACTGAAAAAAAGATTTTCAGAAAAAAAAGGCATTCCAGTTTCCGGTACTTTTATTTCGTTAACAATAGGTTTATTTTTAGGTTTAACCTTAATGTTTAGTATTTTAAATAAACCAAATTTAGGAACACCCCTAACAGAAACATTTAATTTAATAACCGAAAATAGTATAGTTAAAGCTGACACCATTCAATTGGATACGGTGACCGTAAACAAAACAGCTTCTAATAAAATAACTTATGAAAAATACGAAGAACATAATATAAACACTCACGAAACCAATGTAATTATGGGTGAAACGTTGGAAAAAGTAAACGCTACCCATATTTTAAGCTCAAACACCAATCAAGATAAACTTAGGTTTTCTGAAAATGCTCCTGTCATTTTTTTACACGACTTAAAAGTGGCTAACTATCATTTGTATTATTTTAAGGGGCAAAGTTTGGTTAACATTCAACGCAACGTTGAGGCTGCATATCAAAATGCAGGCGAAAAAAGTAGCAATGTTACAAGTTCAAATAAAATGTATTATTTACACAATGCCATTAATGATTTAATGTTAAATTTTAAGAAGCAAAAATTTCAGAATTGCTTAACCTTAATTGAAACCATTAAAAAATACAATGCAGATGACGTTAACTGCCTTTTTTATGAAAGCATGTGTTATTACCAATTAAAAAACTACAAAAAAGCTATGGAACAGTTTAATAGTGTTAGAACACATAATGTTAATATTTTTAAAGAAGAGGCCGATTATTATTATGCTCTTTGTTGCATTAAAACCAATGCCATAAAAGAAGCAAAAGAAATTTTAAATGAAATTGTAATTAACGAAGGTTTTTATGCATCTAGAGCTAAAGAACAGCTTTTAGTGCTAAAATAATTTTTGTACCTTTGTTTTTTCTATGAACAAGTTAAAACTTTATTGGCTTACTTTTATTTTCTTTTTCATTTGCCTTCAATTTAAAGGGCAAAGTCTTTATTACAAATCCTTAAACGATTCTATTCTTAATACTTTTAATAAAGATACGTGTAGAGTTGTAATTAACGAAAATGATGAGCTTTATAAGTATAAAAACTATTTTAATTATGTTTTGTGTCTTTATCCAAAAATTACATACAAACGACTTTACATTTCATCAAAAAAATCTAATAAAATAAGTCATTTAAAGACCAAATTGCTTTCAATAATTTCCACGCCAGAAGATAGAAATTACTTTATATATTTCAGTAAAAAAGCAGAATCGACTTTAGATACCGTAAGTTTTTTTAATTTAACAACCGATTCAAAAATTGCCTTAATCAGTAAACAAATAAGCATGGTTGAAGTGTGTGGCAACAGTGGTTTTTTTGATATGATTGGTTTGTATTTTAAAAAGCGCTCTATTAAACGTTCTAAAGATTTAAATAAAGACATTAATTTAAAATCTATTGAAGCAGGTTTAGGTTACCAACTATTAGATTACACCTTAGAGGTAAAAGAAAAATTAGATTTTGAAAACTGGGCCGATAAAAAATTGCATAAAAAATATTACTTAAAAAACACCTACCATTTGATGGAATACGATGCCATTAAAACCTACATGTACGATTACCCTGTATACCTGCAGAATAATTACAAATAATTAGTGGTTATCAAAAACTTTATTCAAGCGTTTTAATAAAAAGAAAAGCACAAAAGCCGCCAACATTAATAATGCAAAATTTAACCAAAAGTAATTGGCTTTATTATCAAATTTATCCCAGTTTTTAGCCAATACTCCGCTTAATTTGTTCCCAATAGATGTAGCTAAACTCCAGCCTCCCATCATTAAAGCCGTAAGCTTTACGGGCGATAATTTTGAAACCATAGACAATCCCATTGGGCTTAAGCACAACTCACCCACTGTTACCACGCCATAGCTAATAATTAACCACCACGGACTGGCTTTTTGCATACCATTATCTGTTGCATATACCGCAAAAACCATTACTACAGTTGATAAAGCACTAATTAGCAAACCATAGGCAATTTTTGTTGCCGTAGTAGGCTCTTTTCCTCTTTTTCGTAATGCAGAAAAAAACATAATTAACAATGGAGTTAAAGACACCACAAAAAACGGGTTTATAGATTGGAAAAGTTCTGTATTGTATAAATAAAGACTTTCGCCTTTTTTAGGATACCTGTCTGCATCCAAATTTTTAAAGTAAGGGGGATAATCCATGCATTTAATTACATTCCCACTTTCATCTTTAATTCTTCTGAACTGTTCATCGTATTGATCGCGTTCTTTGTTTTCGGCTTTCAATTCTTCTGTTTGCTCCATTGGCTTCATTATTTGTGCCATTTCGGTAGAAGCCTCTCTGTCTGTATAATACTCGGCGTAGGTTGTTAAAGCGGTGCCATTTTGTTTAAATACGGCCCAAAATAAAATCACTATAAAAAATATAGTGAACATTGTTTTTAAATTTGGTTTTTCGACTTCAGAAGCAGATTTATAAACGGTATAATAAAAATAAATTACAGGAATACATGCTAGAAAAAAGGCATCAGTACTATCACTCCCCATTACGTTACCCGGTATAATCCAACCAACAATACCGGCTACAACTGCAATTCCTAATACAGATGCAAAACGCATTAACAATGGCTTATCTTCCGGCTTAGGTTCTCTGCGCACATCTACATGTTTGTAATGTTTGTTTCCAAACCAAAAGGTAATTACTCCAATAAACATTCCTATACCGGCTGCGGTAAAAGCTCCTCCCCACCCATATTTGTTTCGCATGTACGCGGCAACAAAATTGCAAATTAAGGCGCCTGCATTTATACCCATGTAAAAAATATTGTAGCCCAAATCTTTTTTTGCTTTGTATTTTGGGTCGTTATACAAATTCCCTAATAAGGTAGATATGTTTGGTTTAAAAAATCCGTTACCAACAATCATTACAATCAAAGCAGTGTAAAAGGCCCATTTTTCGTGTACACCCAATAAAATATACCCAATACCCATTAATGTTCCGCCAAGGGTAATAGAAAATCGGTAACCCAATTTTAAATCAGCTAACAAACCTCCCATAAAAGGAGTTAAGTACACCAAAGCAATAAAAGTTCCGTAAATATCGGCGCCGGTTGCGTTATCCCATCCCCAACCCCCATCGTCTGTTGGCTTGGTCATGTACAGCATAAAAATGCCAATCATTAAATAGTATCCAAAACGCTCCCAGAACTCGGTAAAAACCAAATAATACAGCCCTGCCGGATATTTTCTTTCTTTTGCCATAATACAATTTTGTTAAAGATAAGAATCCGTTTTAATTTATGAAATAGCCACAATGCCGTCAACAAAAACGCAAATGTAAACACCAAGGTAATACCATATAACCTTTAAAAATTTAATTATTTAACTAATGAAAAGCAGATAAATAATTACTAAACTAAAGGCTTTTAAAGAAATAAATAATTTACATTTGTAACAACTTTAAGGAATAAAAAAGAGAAGAATACACCCTAAAAACCACAAATTACTAGTATCTTTGACCTCACTTAAAACATTTATTTAAGTTGAAGTTTGGTTTTTTAAATTAAAAACATGAATTAATATGTGGAGATGGTTCTCGGGCACTTTGCTAAGAAATAAACTTATTTTTACCCTGGGGGTAATTCTTTCTACTTTGTTTATGGGTTACCAGGCTTCTAAAATTGAGCTTTCATATGAATTTGCGAAAATTTTACCTGCTAACGATCCTATATTTTTAGAATACCAAGACTTTAAGAAAAAATTTGGAGAAGATGGCAACGTAATGGTGTTGGCATTTGAAGATAAAGACTTTTTTACTTTAAACAAGTTTAACGATTGGTATCATTTAAGTAAGTCTATTAAAATAATTCCCGGTATAAAAGAAGTATTATCAGTACCTACAGCATATAATTTAAAAAGAAATGATAGTTTAAATAAATTTGATTTTGAACCTTTAATTACTAAAATTCCCAGAACTCAGGCAGATGTAGATAGTTTAAAAAACGAGTTTTTAAAATTAAGCTTTTACGAAGGTATTATATTTAAAAAAGAATCGAATGCCACTATTATGGCAATTACCTTTAATAATGCCAGTTTAAATTCAAAACGAAGGTTAGAGCTGGTTAAAGAAATTAAAGTATTAACAGAAGGCTTTGCCACCAAGCATGATGTTAATATGCATTATTCGGGTATGCCTTATATCCGTTCGCAAATGATGGAAAAAATTTCGCACGAAATGATTTTGTTTTTAATTCTTGCGATAATAATTACCGGTGTTATTTTGTGGTTGTTTTTCAGATCAGCACTAAATGTGTTTTTCTCCTTAATAATTGTAGCCATTGGCGTTATTTGGTCGCTTGGTGTTTTACAACTATTCGGCTATAAAATTACAGTACTCACAGGCTTGGTTGCTCCTTTAATTTTGGTAATTGGAATTCCTAATTGCATTTTTTTAATTAATAAATATCAAAGCGAATTCATTATTCATAAAAACAGGGTTAAAGCATTATCAAGAATGATTGAAACCATTGGTGTAAGTTTATTTTTAGCCAACATTACCACTTCTATTGGGTTTGCTGTTTTGTATTTCACCAACAGTTCTATGTTGGTAGAATTTGGTGTTGTAGCCGCAATAAGCGTAATGGCAACTTACTTTATTACCTTAATTTTAGTGCCGGTAATTTTATTTTTACTTCCTCTACCTAAGGCAAAACATACCAAGCATTTAGAAGGGAAACGCATTAATAAAATGCTGGCTACGGTTGATAAACTGGTACACAACAACAGAAAGGCAATTTATTTAACTACAATAATAGTAACATTACTCGGTATTGCAGGCATGTTTAAAATAAGTTTTATAGGGTATGTAGTAGATGATTTTCCGGAAAAAGATCCTATTTATACCGATTTGCATTATTTTGAAAAAACATTTAATGGTGTTTTACCTTTTGAAATTTCTGTTGACACAAAAAAAGAAAACGGATTATTTGCTGAAAATGCCAAAGCACTTTACAAAATAAAAGCAATGCAAGCTTTGTTTGCAGAGTATAAAGAGTTTTCTAAACCATTATCTATAGTTGAAGCAATTAAATTTTCATACCAAGCTTATAAAGGTGGTAATCCCAAATTTTACAGAGTGCCAACCATTACCGATTTAAAAACTCTTTCAGAATATTCCGGTTCGTTAAATGGGCAAAACAACCGTTTGAAAAATTTTATTGACACAACAAAAAGCTATACACGTATAAGTTATCAGATGGCCGATGTGGGATCGCAACGAATTAAAGAATTAATGAATGAAATTAAACCACGAGTAGATTCTATTTTACCGCCGCAAGATTATAAGGTGAGTTATACCGGTTTTAGTTTGGTTTTCTTAAAGAGTAACGATTACCTTTTATACAATTTATTGGAAAGTTTAATTATTGAAATAATTTTAATTGCCGTTGTAGGAATGTTTTTATTTCGTGCAGTTAGCATTATTCTACTTTCTAAACTTCCTTGTTTAATTCCATTAGTTATTACAGCGGGGGTAATGGGCTTTTTAGATATCCGTTTTAAACCTTCCACCATTTTAATTTTTAGTATAGCCTTTGGCATATCCTCCGATGGCACCATTTATTTTTTAACCAAATACCGTCAAGAATTAAAAAAACGAGCCGGAAACGCAGCGGAGGCAATTTCTGCAGCTATAAAAGACACAGGTTTAAGCATGATTTACACTTCTGTTATTTTATTTTTTGGATTCTCTATTTTTTCAGTTTCAAGTTTTGGCGGTACTGCGGCTTTAGGAGTATTAATTTCTTTAACCTTATTAATGTCGCTTTTTACAAACTTAATTTTATTGCCTGCCATACTTCTTACACTTGCCACAAAAAAGCAAAACAAAGAACTTATGAAAGCATCTATAATTGAGTTGGGAGATGAAGAATAAAAAATCATCTATTATAATTCCTTAATTAGAAACTTACGCCAGCTTTCACTAAAGGTTATTAGAACAGAAAACTCCTCCGATATTTCACTAAAGGGCTTTTCTGCTTTAGTGGATAATTACTATCTAAAATGACTCTTAATTTAAAACTCCTGAAGTAGAAATTCGTAACCTCATTTCACTTCAGGCCACTAAAGCGAAAAGCCTCTCCGAAAAATATCGGAAAGGCTTTTCTGCTTTAGTGGTGGTACCTCCAGGAATCGAACCATAGGCTTTAAATAGCTGATTTTCTACATCTTATGATAAACAAAACTCATCAGGTGAAACAAAACTGAAACACTATTTCAATTTATTAAAAGAAATTAACCATTAACGAAAACTTAGCAATTTAGACAAAAATTAATCGATTTAATGTGAATTTGAAAATTGATTTACGCCATTTCATTCACGCAATTATAACTTTCAAGATAGTTTAATACTACCTTCGTTTATTCCTTCTTTTCACTTTTATCTTCAACTTCAGAAACACTCTCCAATACCGCATCAATATCTTTACGAGATGATAAAATTATTTCTTCTAACAGTGCATAATTATTATTGTCATGCAATACATTATTCACTTCTTGCAACATAGCTATAAATTTTAGCTCCATTTCACTTTTAATTTCCACTTGTTTTGTTTCTTTTATCAGAACTTTTTCTATTCAATTCCAAAATTAATTGAACTGATTTTGCCTTATTACCAATTTTATAAACTGCATCAATCAAATCTTGTTTTTTGCAGTTAAAAATAAGACACCATTTTTCAATACTTTTATCATCTTCAATATTTATATAACCACTCATAATTTTAATATTTTGTTGCTAACTAAATTACACCACCCTGCATAGCTGAATCAAGAGTAGAAACACTCTATTTTTTTAGCGTATTTCTACTTTTAAAAAGAGTATAAATACTCTTTTTTTGGAGTTAATAAGTTAGCTATATCGTTGATTATCAAGGTTACTAAAATATCTAAAAAAATCATATCTTGTGAAATGTTAAATAAAAAAAATAGCTTAGCACAATATAAATCCTTAAAAAAACAACCATGAAATTTGACCCAAATGCAGGCAGTTTAATTCCATTAGAAGAAGCTGCGGAAATGACCAGAACTTATCGAGATTTGAATCCCGATGACACCATTGCTCATTATTTTTCGAGAGAAATTATTGATGAGCTTTTGCGTGATAATAGTTTAGTAGGAATAAGAATGTATTATGGCCTCGACCCCAACAACGAAAAAGCAAAAGAACTAATTTTAGTTGGCGTTGATCGTGATGGAAATGATGTTACAAGTAAGGTGGCGGATAAAGGAACTAAATGTCCTATTGTTTGTAGCAATGCTAACGAACTTAATTCATAGTTGACATATATTCAGATAATTAGTTATTGTTCAACGGCAAGCACCCTAATACCATTGGGTGTTTTGCTTTTTTATTTTAAAGAGCTTAATAAACCACTAAAAATTCTAACTACTCTTTTGCTAGTTAGTTTGATTTGTGACATTATCAATTTAGTTATTGCAATTAAACATCTCAATAACACCCCAATATTCACTTTATATACATATTTAGAGGGTTTAATTTTAATTTTCTTTTATTACAACGTTTTCGAAAAACAAATACTTAAAAAAATCTCATTAATTCTTTTAATACCATTAACTTTCGCTTTATTAATTGGCACATTATATACTAAAAACATTTTCATTGTTAACACAATTAATAACGTAACAGAAATTATAATTTTAATAGCACTTTCACTTCTCTTTTTCTACAATTTATTGAAAGACTTAATTATCTTAAACTTGTATTCCTATTATCTTTTTTGGATCAATTCTGGAATATTAATAATTTCATCGCTAAGTTTATTCTTTTTTCTTTTTGAACAGAAAATTGAAGGTAACTTGTCATTAGCCTACCTCTGGCTTATTTTTTATTTCGTTAATATCATTTTTAGATTACTTTTACTAATAGGAATATGCAAGTATATAAAACAGAAGACATAGCAATAGTTATATTTATTGGTACTGGTGCTTTTGCTTTGGTTATTATTGCACTCTTTCTTTTTATTAGACTTTATCAAACTCGAATGCGCGATAAAGAAAATCAACTTTTACAATTAGAAAGTGATAGTAGATTGAAGTTGCTAAAAAGCGTAATGGAGGCGGAAGAAAAGCAAAAAGAAATTATCTCAAAAAACTTACACGATGAAATTGGCACAGCTCTTACCGTTTTAAAAATGAATATTAATAATTTAGGTGATGAATTAACTCCATCTAATTCAACAGAAATAGAATTATTAAATAATAGTATTGATAATGTGATAAGCGATATTAGAGCAGTTTATCGCGATTTGATTCCCCGCGAATTGAGTATATTTGGATTAAACAAAGCGCTCACGCAATTCTGCAACACTTCTAGTGAGACTACTAAATTGAAATTAACTTTAGAAAGTTATTACAATGCCTTTTTTAAAAACCAAACAAACGAATTAATTTATTTTAGGCTTTTTAAAGAAGTACTTAATAATATCATGAAGCACTCGAAAGCCACAATTATTGATTGTAAAATACAACAAAATGGAAATGTTTTAACAACAACCTATTTATACAACGGAAAAGGTACAAGCAATTCGGAAATAGAAGATATTAAAAAAAACACAACCGGCATTGGCTTAAGCAGTATTGATAGTAGATTAATGGTTTTAAATGGGCACATTAATTACACAACAATTCCACAAGGTAATTTAATTAAAATAACAATACACAACAATGGCCTCTGATTATATTATAAAGGTAGCAATTGCCGAAGACCATGATTTGGTTCGCGAGGGAATTAAAAAACTAATTGAAAAAAATAAACGATTAAAAGTTATTGTTACGTCGGGTAACGGAGCTGAACTCTTAAACAGTTTGATTATATCGCCTGTAGATGTTGTTATTTGTGATATTGATATGCCGATTATGAATGGTAAAGAGGCCTTAATTGAAATTATAAGATTACATAAAAACACGAAAGTAATTATGCTTAGCATGTATTTTCAGGATTCGTATGTGGAAGAATTTACAGTTTTGGGAGCTAAGGGATTTTTACCAAAAAACATAACCAGTAAAATTTTAAATGATGCCATTTTAATGGTGCACGAAAAAGGGCATTACTTTCATGAAGAAACATCTAAATTACTTTTGGCACGTTTAATGCAAGAAAAAAAATTAGTTCCAATTGTACAGGCATTTGATTTATCTGAACAGGAAAAAAGTGTGTTAAAATTAATTTGTGAAGAAAAAAACTCAGGCGAAATTGCAGAAGTACTTTGCTTAAGTAAACGTACCATTGAAAACATACGTGCTAATTTATTAGATAAAACCAATAGTAAAAATTTAGCCGGCCTTGTTATATATGCTTTGCGCCATAAAATTGTTGATATTTCTAATTTTGAAAAAAAGAAATTTTAACTCCTCTCTATAATACGTTATTGATTTTTATTATCTGTTATGCTAATCAATAATAATCCTTGCACACTAAAGAAAATCACTTCCTTACAATAATTATTTATTGCTAAAACCAAGATGCTTTTAAATTTATCTTTATTGCTAAACAAGAAGCACAAATAAAGAGTATTTATACTCCATTTTAGAGTATAAATACTCTATTTTTTGGGTTAATAAAGTTATTATTATACTGATCGTCAATAGAACTAAAAAAACTAAAGAAATGGCTATTATTGAAATATTAAAATAAAAAAAAGAGATTTATTAATAATTAAGGTATCAAAAAATGTTCAATTTGGAATAACCAAATAATATTTAGAATAAATGAGTTTTACATAAGTTAATTGATAATAAAAATGAAAAACATAAGTAAGCTATAAAATTTAATCTAAATGCCGCTTCTAATTCAAATTCCAAAAAATCAATAAAATAAAATAAAACCAAAAGGAACCAATGATTCAAAATTAAAATATATTATCAAAATGGAAGATAAGAATACCGTAGAACAAGAAATTGCAATACTTGTAAAACAACGTGATACTCTCAAAAGTGAAATTGAAGCTTACAAAAGCGACATTAATATAGCTACAGAAGGTAAACCAACTTTAAATGAACTAATGACATCTCGACTTTCGAATATGGAGTTAGCAATTATAACTATTTCGGATAATATTGATAAAATCAACGCATTTCATAACGAACTACTCATTCCAAAAGAGGGGCAATCAAAATCACAACTTGAATTTTTTAATGAAACATTAGATAAAATTTCTACTGACAAAACAAAATCAGAAACAGAATTAAAAGCTATTGAAAGTTTTAAAACAGAAGTATTTGGCGATTCTGAAAAAAACATCATTGGACAAAAACAACGGATTGATATACTCGAAGAAGAAATTAAAAAGAATAAAAAGACTTGGGAAGAAAACGCAGAAACGCTATTTAAAAAAATTGAAGGGCTTTTACCTGGGGCTACAGCTTCTGGATTGGCAAAAGCATATCAAGATCAAAGAGTTTCTTATAACAAGCCGTATTGGTTGTGGGCAACCGTTTTCGTTCTAACCATGTGTGGAACAATTTTATTTGCAGTTTGCAATATACATGATGCTAGCTCTGTTGAAGATGCATTTATGAAAATAATTTCAAGACTTCCATTTTTCATACCTGCATTTTGGCTTGCGATTTTCGCAAGTAAACAACAAAGTCAAAATAAGAGGTTACAGCAAGAATATGCATACAAAGAAGCATTAACAAAGTCCTATGAGGCAGACAAAAGGGAAATTGAAAAACTACCTGCTTCGCCCGAAAAAGATAAACTTTCAACAAAACTATTAGAAACAATGATTGATGCTGCAAATTATAATCCAAGTGAAACATTAGGCAGTAAAACACACAATGATGAACCACCAAGCATATTTGAATTGTTTAAAATAAATTTACTAAAAAAATTAACTAACGGCGAATTATTAAAACAAACTTTAAACTCAACAAAATCATAATAGTAAATTGAAGAACAATATGAAATTCACAAGCGAACAAATAGATTTTATTGCTAAAGCCAACCAAACAATTAGTGATGATCCGAAATCAAGAATAAGTCAGGTAGTAAGAGATGTATTAAACGAAAACAATTACGTTTTTGATGCACATTGCCATATTTTTGATGGCGATTGCATTAATGTAAAATATTTAGCCACACGAATGATTGCCGGTGCCTACGGACGGTTCAAAGCTTGGATTTGGAGATTGGTAACCGGTGAACAATACTCATCAAATAAATCTATTTTATCAACGGAACAAATGATAGATTTGATTTACGAAGACCCAAAAATCTTGCCAGATAAGGATTTAGCTTCTGCGATAAGTCGCATGGAAAAAGAACTTGACTTAATGGAAGAAGAAGCTAAAAACATGAAAAGTGCAATGGCTTTTGATTTAATTGAATTCATTAAAAGATACAAAACCATTATTTGGTTGTTGAGGAGTGGAAGTATGGAAAGTGTTTACAAGGTTTTTGAAACAAACTATGCAATTCACCAGGTTATTAATTACCGAACTAATGGAAACAAAAAACTACTAACCGTTGCATTAGGCATGGATTTAAATAGTGGCTGGGAAGGAAGTATTCCAAAAACCTGGGAAGAACAAAATAAAGAGCTCGCCGCAGTATCAAAAAACTATCCTATTCTACCCTATTTTCCAATAGATCCAAGACGAACAAATTTGTATTATGAGTTTCTAAAGGCGTTTAATGAAAATAATCCACAATTTTTTGGTGTTAAGTGTTACCCGGCTCTTGGATACCTTCCATCTGACGAACGTTTAATGCCTATTTTTCAAATATGTGAAGAAAAGAATATACCAATTATGACACACTGTGGTGGGGAAATCATTTCAACTTTTGAAAATCCAATTAAAGTGAACAGACTTGGTGAAATTATAACCATCAATGATTCGAATAGAAAAGACCGAGCCCGAAAATTAAATGAACCTAAAGAATGGATACCTGTATTAAACCAATATAAAAAACTAAGACTTTGCTTGGGGCATTACGGGGGTGGAGCTGCCTGGGAAAATAAACCAAGTACTGCACATAGAATACCGGAAATTTTAGATATGATGAAGCAGTATAATAATCTTTACGCTGATTTTTCATTTAACCTTGAGTCTTTAACTGCAATTCGTAATTTCAGGAATAAATTATTTAAAGATGATGACCATGGCAAATTAATGAAAGAAAGATCATTATTTGGAACAGATTTTTGGGTAATACTTCCACTTTCTGATTTGATAACAGACCAACATAATTTTATTGTTGAAACAGATGATTTAATAAATGAACTTGTAAAAACAAATGTTTTGAAGTATTTAAGCCTTGTGTAAGAATTTTTAGTTCTAGAATATACTCATACAAGTGTTACAACAACCGTTTAAAAACTTAATTTTCATTTTAACATTAAAAAGAATAAATTTAATGGAGTAGGATTAAATATTATTTTAATAAAAATAAATTTATAGTAGCACTTATACACTAGTTAGTGGCAACCCTAAACGACAACAATGGAAAATAATAACTTTAAACATATGACAATTTCTGACTGGAAACAGTTTGAAAAAGTGGATATAAATTTTCATCCTCAATTGACAGTATTAACTGGAGCAAATGGAAGTGGCAAAACGACAATTTTAAATTTGCTTTCAAGACATTTTGGGTGGAATCATTCTGAATTGGCAACTCCTGCTAAAGAGGAATCGACAGGTATTTTTAAATTTTTTCAAAGATTTTTCAAAGCTCCAAGTGCAAGCACAGAAAATAAAATCGGAGAATTGAATTATTCAAATGGTAAAAAAGCAGACCTGACAATTAATAATAATAATTCTGCTCAATACTCTGTAAATATTCCGGGACAACAAACAATACAAGGCATTAGTATTCCATCTCATAGACCAAGCTACTTTTACAAACCAGTTTCACAAATTCAAACTACCAAACGAACAAAAAGGAATGCACACGATTTAGCTTATGGCAGTTCACAAAACTATTATTTCGGTGGTGGTGGACAATCAAGCAATTATTATATAAAGGAAACTCTGTTAAATTGGGCTATTGGCGGTAGTGGAAATGAGTTTATTGTTGCAGACATAGAACTTAAAGAGCATTTCTTAGGATTTCAGATAGTCTTAAAAAAGGTGTTACCCAAAACTCTTGGATTTAAGGAAATTTCAATAAGAAATTATGAAATAGTTTTGATTACAGACTCAGGAGATTTTATGTTGGATGCTGTTTCTGGTGGAGTAAGTGCAATTATTGATTTGGCTTGGCAGATATACACCTATACAAACAAAGGAGACGAATTTATGACTGTTCTAATTGACGAAGTAGAGAATCATCTCCATCCAAATATGCAACGTTCCATATTGCCCGATTTACTTTCTGCTTTTCCAAATATTCAATTCATTGTTTCTACTCATAGCCCTTTAGTAGTTGGTTCGGTAAAAAACTCTAACGTTTACGCATTTAGACACAAAAACGTTGAAGGTAAGTTTAGAGTTGTAAATGAAAAATTAGACCTTGTAAATAAGGCAAGGACTGCAACAGAAATTTTAAACGAAGTTTTAGGTGTTCCTTTTACAATGCCGCTTTGGGTGGAAGACAAACTTAATGAACTTGTAACAAAATATACACAGCAAGAAATTACAGAAAATACTTTTGATAATATGCGTGCCGAATTAAAAGAAATAGGATTAGAAGAATTAATGCCTGAGGCAATGAAAAAAACTTTGAACAAAAAATGATTAAGTTAAATAAAGGAAATGAACCAGCTGTTTTAGCAGCCAACAAAGTTAACTGGACAGCTCAGTTGAGAGCATTGCAAAATGCAAATCAAGTTGTTCCGAAATCTTTAGCGACTTCCTATAACCAAGATGAAGTTAAAGATGCCTTGAGGGTTGAATGCTACAGTAAGTGTATGTATTGTGAAAGTAAAGTTGAACATATTTCCGACCTACATATTGAACATATTAAACCAAAGGCAAAGGACAAATTCCCTGACCTGACCTTTGAATATGAAAATTTAGGACTTGCTTGTCCTGTGTGTAATCGTGGGAAATCAGACACATATGACAATATGCTTCCTTTTATAAATCCTTACGTGGACGACCCGACAAATCACTTTTACGCTGTTGGTGCATTCGTATGGGCAAAGCCAGGTGACCAGAGGGCTAAATTGACAGAAAATGAAATTGATTTAAATAGAAGCGATTTAATCGAGACAAGAGGAGAAAGAATGAAAACTATTAGGGAATTAATAGACTCATTTCATAGTCAAACAAATCAAACATTAAAAGAATCAATTAAAAAACAAATTTTAAAAGAGGTGGACAAAGACAAAATTTACTCTTTTTGTTGCAAGACTTTAGTTGACAGTGCGACATAAGAGCAGCCACTAACACGGGTTTGGCAAAAGTGGCGGTTCAGTGCTCCGCAAACACATTTGAGGTTAATCAAAGTTTGGTTCTCCGCATCAAAATTTGTGGTGAAAATCGCCACCTTCGCCAAGCCCGAAACTATTACCGGCAAGGCTTGGGCGAGAGTGTTAACATTGAACGAACATCATAAATCAAACATTGACAAACAAAAAATTATTAAAAAATGGCAAACCTACACTCACAGTTCAAAAAGTTTGAAGAACGAATTTCTTTAACAGCTACACAAAGAGATTTGATTGTAAAGCGACATTCAGCATTAAGGACAGTAATAATAAATTACTTTAAACAGAAAAATGGAGTTTCGGTTCCTGACTTTTTTATTCAGGGTTCATACAAGATGAACACAATGGTTCAAAAGAAAGATGGGAGTTTTGATGTTGACTTAGGTGTCTTCTTTCCTCAAAAACCAACTCTTACTCCTACTACAATGCAATCAAATGTTCTTGAAGCGGTAAGAAACCAAACAACAAATGGGGCACAGCATTTAAGAAAATGTATAAGAGTAAATTATGTTGGCGAGTTTAACGCAGACTTACCTGTTTACTATCAAGTTGGGACTAACGGACAAGCATACATCGCTGTAAAAAACGGTGACTGGATAAAGGACGACCCAGAAAAATTTGTGAATTGGGTAAATGGTATTCGTAAGACTAAAGAAGTAGGAAATGATGGACAACATTTGCGAGTAATTAAATATTTAAAGAGATGGGCTAACCTTTTACCTTTTAAAACTCCAAGCGGAGTAGCACTTACTGTTTGGATTACAAACAATTTTTCCGCAAGTAGAGATAGAGATGATGATGCCTTACTAAAAACAATTAACGGTATCTATTCAGGTTTTTGGTGGTCAGTTTCTTGTCAATGTCCAGTAGAGCCATTTGACGACTTGCTAAGTAATTTGGATAGCTCTCAAAAAGATAAATTTAAAGAAGCACTTGGAAAACTTAAGGACGATGCAGCAAAAGCATTAAGTGCAACTGATACAAATTTAGCTGTTTCCTATTTGGCAAAACATTTTGGGGACAAGTTTAAAGTATAAAAAATGGCAGACTATAAAAAGAAAATATTTATTGGTTCTTCATCAGAAGAACTAACCCTTGCAGAAGAAGTAAGAAACCAATTACTGACTAACTATGATGTTACCATTTGGAATGAAAAAGTTTGGGACACTTCTGTTTTTAAAATCAACCAAAACTTTCTTGCTGACTTACTAAAAGCTTCGCTTCAATTTGATTTTGGAATATTAATCGGAACAACAGATGACAAGGTAGTTTTCCGTGACGAAGTGGTGATGCAACCAAGAGATAATGTAATTTTTGAACTTGGTTTATTTACTGGAAGACTAGGGACTTCAAAATGTGCTTTCCTAATTGAAAAAGATGTAAAGTTGCTTTCAGACTTTAAAGGACTTACGCTTGCATACTTTGACAAAGCATCGTCTTCTTCGCTTGAAAATGCAGTCAAAGGAATTGAAGAAATGTTCTTTGCAAGTGCTGATGATGAAATAAATTTTTTTCCTTCAGCAACATTAGCATCAGTTTACTTTACTAATCTTATAACTCCAGTTTGCCGACATATAATAGAAAACGGTGGATTTACAATTAAAGATACTACTTACAAAAAGTGTAAAGTCAATGTAATTGTGCCTGACAAAATAAATGATGATGTCAATCTTCAATTTGAAAAGTTAAAATCGAGTAAAACAACTGAGACTGTTTCTTTCAATTATGCTGGCAGACCAAGAAGTATAATTATAGATGCACAAATAGAAAATGAAACAGTTGTGTTTCTAGAGTTTCCTACAATCATTGCAGGCATTAACCATAGTATTTCAAATTTACTTCCTCACGACTTCAACAAACAAAGCCCTGACTATAATTCAATACTTGAAAGAGAATTGAGAAGGTTTATTACAACACTTAAAAAATTGCTCATACGCAACTCGTTTGACGAGTTGGTAATTGTAAAACGTGAAAGTGAAATATGAAAACAGGTAACGAGCCATTCTATAAAAGAGAAACCACAAACGTGATGACAGACAGTAGCCCAGACGGTAACAGCACTTACCCAAAATTATGGGAACTTCAAATACGAAAATTTGTGTTTCAAACAAACTTTGATGTGTATAGATATTTTGTAGGATATAATTCTAAAGACATAGACATTAGGTTTTACAAATTTGATCTGGTAAAATAATTAATTGATAATAAATCTAAAAATGGAAAATCAAATAAAATATAACCCAAAAAGTGTAATAGCTCACCCGTTTAAATTGTTTGCAGACTATAATTCTAATTTTTTAATAATTGGTTCCTTTCCTACAACAACTAATCGAATTTCGTTTGACTTCTATTATCCGAATTCAAATAATAAGTTTTGGAAAATCTTGTATAAAGTATTTCCAAAAAGTAAAACCAAATTAAATCTAGAGGTATCAGTTAAAGATAACCCTCTTGTAAAAGCTAAAAACAAAAAAGACAGAGAGCTTTTTTGTAAGGAAAACAAAATAGCAATTACAGACATTATTGCCTCCTGCATAAGAATGAATAATAACTCAAAGGATAGTCAGTTGCTAGTTCATCAATATACTGATATTATCGAAATTTTAAAAAAGCACAAATCAATAAAAAGAATAATTATAACAGCAAAAAGTTTGGGTTCATCTGCTAATCATCACTTTTATCAGTACTTGACAATGAAAGAAATAGAGTTTAACATAGACTCTTCTGGAGAATTCCCAGAAGGATTGATAGAAGTTGATGGTAGGAAAATTAGTGTTGTAAGTTTAGATTCGACATCAAATCGCAACACTCATGTTAATTCAAATGAATTAATTCGATTTTACAAAAAAGCTTTTAATAGTATTTAACCCCCTACTTCCTCACCACAATTTTTTCTTTGCCGAAGCTGGCTATAAGTTCGTTGTTGTCGAAGCTTTTAAATAAAATGCCGTCGAAGGTTTCGTTGGCTTTTATTATGCGCGATTGGCCGTTGATAGATACAATTGCAGTAGAAAAACCACTGCTGCTGTTTTTTACAATTCCTAGATATTTAATATCAGGCAAAGCTGCTTTTACCGGTTCCGGCTTTTTTATGGGTTCTTGCTTGGGCGCAACTTGCTTTGGTTGGTTTTGAGAAACAAAGTTGCTGCCTCCATAATTTTTTTGTGCAGCCTGTTTTTTCAAAAAGGGATCGGGGTATTTTAAATTTAATTTATAGGCAATAGAATCTTTGGTAACTTCTAATTTAATTCCCTGCGATGATTGTTGGGTTAAAGGTTCATCATAAGCGTAGTAAGCCGAAATAAAACGGTAAATAAAAAATCCCCAAATAAGAATATTTAAAGGAATTAAAATATATACAGCCTTTTTTCCTTTTAACATACTAAGGATTTAATTGAAATTTTAATTGATTGCTATAAACCGAACGATTACCAACCGAATCAACCGACCGTAACTTCCACCAATAAACCGTGCTGGTGGCCGGAGGTGGATTGGTTAATGCATTAATACTTATGCTTTGCAAATGCGTTTTGGTTTTGCTAATGATGTTATTAAACAACGAATCGCTGGCAACAAATACACTGTCGTATTTTGCATCGGGTGCCCCTACTCTGTTCCACGATAAATTATTGGTTGGGCTTACCACTGCCCCATTAAACGGAGAAATTAAAACAGGTGCCGCGGGAGCCGTTAAATCTATTGTAAAAGTTAAAGGTGTGTTGTATTGAGAAATACTAAAATCATTCATTGCTCTAACTCTCCATGAATAGGTACCCTGCCCGGCAAAAGTATAGGTGTAGGTAATTAAAGCGGTGGTAGTATCTTTAATAACACCATTACTTGCGTTCAATAACACAATTTGATAATTATCCGCTGCATTTAAGGTATTCCAGCTAAAGTTTACTCGTTTGTTACCCGTTAAAAAATCATTGGCGGGCTCAATAGTGCTTACAAACAAACTGCTTAAGTTACTGGTGGTGTCAACCGTTAAATTATAGGTTTGGTAAGCGGTACTGCCACCCGCATTCATGGCTTTAATTCGCCACTGATATACACCGGGCTGTAGGGTTAAATTGTATTTTAAACCTGTAATGTTTGTATCGGCTATTATTTGCGTAATGCTTGCAAAATTTGGTTTTACTACTTGTACATTGTATCGCTCTGCCCCGCTAAGTTCTTCCCACCAAAATGTTATTTGATTGCTTGTCGTAAGCAAATTATTAGCCGGAGAGATTACGGTAATGCTTTTATTTTTTATATCCTCTACAATAAAATCTTTTGTACAGGATGCTACCAGCATTAGCATATAACTTAAATAAAAACTATTTCTAATTATTTTCATGCGCTTTTTGTTCAAATGATTGGGTTATAATGGTTAGGTACAAACTTTTTTTCTTAGCCTGTAAATCGGTAATGGTATAAAATTTGGCCGACATAATTTTTGCTACATACTTGTAATCACTTTCCAGATAATTTAAAAGCGTAAGCAATTCATGAAAACCGCCTTTAATGGTAAATGTGTTGGTTTGCACGTTTAAATTATCGTTTTTAAAAGAGGAGTTGCTTGGTATTTCGGTAACCAGGCAGGCCCTTTGCTCGGCAAATTCAGAAATAAAGGCGGTTAATTTATCTCGTACTGCCAGTGAATCGCCTTTAGCATACGCCTTTTCAAACTCGGCCATTTTTGCTTTTAACTGTGGTAATTCTTTTTCCTTTTCTTTTAACCAACTTAGTTTCTCTTCCTTCTCTGCAATTTCTGTTTTTAAAACAAAAGTGTCAGAAAAACTAAACTTGTAACCAATAAACAAAAACAAAATAAGGCCTAAAAACAAGCCCATGCATTTTTGATTATAATTTAATTTATTCAGCATTAATTGGTAATTACTTTAATTTCAAAATTGGGTTGTATACCATCTTTGTTATAATTAAACTTTTCTAAACTTACGTCTCTTACAAACTTTTGCATTTTTAAAACATTCACCCATTCGTTAATAACCAAACTTTTATTGCAATTTCCCTTAAGAATTAATTGTTTTGAATTAAACTTTACCAAGCTATCCTCACTCTCTATGTTTTCATCTTTTGGGTTAAAATACATGGTAGTTAAAATTACTTCTTCCGGTAGTGTGCCTCCTATTCTATCGGCATACTCGCTTAAATTATTTTTATTAAGCACACCGGCGTTCTCTATTAAACCCTTTTTACTTTGGTAATCGTTTAATAATTTATTTATTTGATCGTATTTGCCCTGATAAACGGAAAGCTCGGTTTCCAGCTTGTTGTTTTTATCAAAGTAAGTGGTATAAAACAGCACATTGGTTATAGCAATAACAAAGGCAATGGCTACGCAAACAATGGTGTAAAACCTGAGTTTGTTACTCTCCTTATGTTTTGTAAGTAAGTTTGATAGGGTTGCCTCCTCCTGCTCTGCCAATTTATTTTGAATTAAATAACTGAAACCTCCTGAAAATCCTAAAACGTAATTAGCGTCTATTTGAATCTCGTCGATTTTAAAAGTATCCTTTTCAGTATTTCTTAATTTAAATTCTTCAATTGCTTCGTTGGTTAACAAGGCTTCCTGCGTGCTGAATGTTATTTTGTTTAAACTATTCCAAAGTGGCTTTACACCTAATACAGCGGGGGGGCCAATTAAAACATCTGCGACTTCTATTTTAGCGTTTGAAGCATCTTTTATGATGTTATCTACCTGTTCTTTTCTGCATAAGCTTAAAAAAGCGCTATTGTTATCTTGCCTAAACAATTGAATGTAAAATTCATCTTTATTTATGGTTGGTAGGTTTTGGTTAATTAGCGTTGCTAAATCATAGTCATTTAACTCCATTACTCTTTTTACAATAATTCCCTTCCCGTTAATAATAACTACTATAGGAGCTTTTGCTTTTAGAATTTGTTTGGGCAAATCAGAAAAACTATTCATTATGCCGGTTTCATGAACGCTTAAGCCTTTGCCTTTGTTTTTTAACCAGGTATAATAAAATATTGTGCTATCGTCTTTCAACAAAACTTCAATAGCACAAACTTCTTGTTTTACTAAAAACTTATTTGGTATCCACTTATCTAAAAACATTATTATCCGTAAATAACAATTGGTTTAATAAATATGGTTAGTTTATTTTCTGACTTAGATTTGGTTCTGTTACCAAAAATCCATTTTAAAAAAGGAACACGAGCCAAAAACGGCAAACCGCTTCCTGAATTATTAATCTGATTTTCTTCTAAGCCACCCAACATAATCATTTCTCCGTTTTTAACCCTTACTAATGATTGAAAATCTCTATTGATAGAGCCGGGAGGAGCGGTATTTGAAACACGTTCTGTAAAGCTTGACTGTTTCACATTAATAGTCATAGTAATTTGTTCATCGCCCGAAACCTGCGGATCAATAGTAATGGATAAATCTGCATTCACCGGTTTCCAGTTTTGGGTTTGTAAAATGTTTTGCTGTTGATTTAAATTGTTCACCAAATTATTATTCACTTCTAAGTAATATTGAGTTTGACCAACACTTAATTTAGCTTCGTGTCCGTTTAGCGTTGCAATTTGTGGTGTAGACCTTAATTTTAAAATACCATTAGATTCCATTGCTTTTAAACTGAGGTAAAAGTTTGGCGTAACATTACCGAGGTTTATTAAACCGAAACCATTAATTCCGCTAATTAGATTGTTGATTGATTTTGAATTGAGGGTAACATTATAATCGGGCAATAAGGTTCCACCGGTAGTCCCGGTACCGGCACCCAAGCCGGCTGAAATACCTGCTGATAACGAATTACTTTTTCTTACATCGGCAATTATAACTTCAATTAAAACCATAGGAACCACAACATCAAGCTGACGTAAAAAAGTTTCTAATTCATTTATACGCGGTTGCGAGCCCGAAACAATAACCCCGTTTAAATCTTCAAATATTTTTAACTCTACACCTTTCTTTAATTCAGCGGGTATAAAATCCAAAACTTTTTCAATGGTTCTGTTTTTTAGTGTAATTAATTTACTTTGTCTTAAGCCTTCCAGATTTCTATCACCAAACATGTAAACACTTCCATCTTTTTTAAAGGTTAAATCGGTACCATTAAACAAAAGTTTAAGAAATTCATCGTAGGGGGCATCTTCCACTTTTAATGTAGTACTTCCTTTCAAGTCATTAAATAAAAAATAATTTTTTCCTAATTCTTTAGATACCGTACTTACAATTTCGTTTATGGCCATATTCTGAACATCCATACTTATTAAGCCGTCTCTAATTTCAATGTTTTTATTTTTTCCTTTATTCTTTTTACTTTCATTATCTGTATTGGTGTTTACATTAGTTCCTCCTAATGTATTTTGTGGAGCCTGTTTCTTTTCAAAAACATAAAAACCATCTTCGGTTTTTGTGACTTTTAAATCGTTTGCAAAAGCCAATTTTTCAAGTGCTGATTCATAAGATGCGTTTTGAATAAAACCACTTACCGTTTTACTAACCAAATCTGGTGTGAAAATTATATTTTTACCGCTTTGTTTTGTTATTTCTTTTGTAACATTTCCTAATGTATCGCCTGCCAAATCATAACTTAACAAATCTGCATTTTTCTCGTACAATACATTTACTTTTTTTATAGCAATTTTTTTCTCTTCAATAGGTTGAGTAAACTTCACAAATGTCATAATAGGCCCAACAAACTGGATATCCAAATCGTATCGTTTGCATAAAAACAAAAACACTTCTTTTGCTGTAACCTTACTGAAATTATTGGAGAGTTTAATATCAAGCGTTGGTTCTACATTTACATTTAAGTTATTGCTGGCTCCAATTGCTTTTATGTATTCTTGAATAGTTGCGCCACTCATAGAAAGATCTACCTTATCATTTATTCCCGGGTACGATTTAGCTAACTGATTTAATTTCTCATCAATTACATCTAACCTATCCTGCGCTTGAACAGTAAAAGCTAAAATTAAAAGCAGGCCAATTAGATAATTTTTCATGTTTATGGTTTTAATTTTCATTTATTAAGTACGGGTAAATTTCTTCTAATGTTGTTTCGCCTTGTATAAAAAGTTGTAAAGCATTTTCTGAAAGCTTATCAATTTTGTTGGTTTTTAAATAAGCATCAATAGTGGTGGAATTATTTTTTATTTCTTCCGTTAATTCTTTGGTAATATTGATTACTTCGTAAATAGCTTTACGGCCTTTAAAGCCGGTAAAATGACATTGATTGCAACCAACAGCTTTGTAATGATGATTTATGTTAAGTTTGCGGTAATTCTCCGGCAATTCATTTTTATCCAGTTCTGTTTGCTGTTTGCAATGCGGGCACAATACACGCAATAAACGTTGAGCCACTGATAGATTTAAGGTACTTGCCAACAAATAAGGCGCCACACCCATATCTACCAAACGGGAAACAGTACCCCAAGCTGAATTGGTATGAATGGTAGATAACACCAAATGCCCGGTTAATGCAGCGCGAATAGCCATTTGTGCTGTTTGTGCATCGCGAATTTCTCCAAGCATAATAATATCAGGGTCTTGACGCAAAAACGTACGCAAGGCTTCAGTATACGTTAAACCAATTTCTTCTTTTAATTGTACTTGATTAACTCCATCTAAAGTATATTCAATAGGATCTTCAATGGTTAAAATATTATTGGTAGGTTTATTTAACTTTTTTAATGTTGCATACAGTGTGGTAGTTTTTCCTGAGCCTGTGGGTCCGCTTATTAAAATAATTCCATTGGGTTTTTTAACAGCTAACTCATACCTCTCTAATTCTTCCTTCGTAAATCCTAATTTTTCTATTTGAATATGGCTTGCATCGCTTCCTAATAAGCGAAGTACAATTTTCTCTCCGTAAAGGGTTGGAAGAATGGAAACCCTAATATCTAAATTTGAATTATTGAATTTAAAACGAATGCGTCCATCTTGAGGCATACGTTTTTCGGCGATATCGCAAGAAGCTGCAATTTTAATTTTATTAATTAAGGTGGGGTATTCTGCCTTGTTTAATTTGTGCCTGTCAATTAAAACACCGTCAACTCGCAAGCGAACTCTGCATTTTTCGCCATAGGTTTCAATATGTATATCTGAACTGTTTAAACTTTTTGCTTCTTTTACCAGTGTTTCTAAAAAACCGGAATCGTTTACATTTAAGCGATAGGTTTCGTTAGAAGCTGAATTTAAATTTATTTCTGCTTGTGATTTTGGATAATAATTAGAAATTAATTTTTCTAAGGTTAAAGCTTCTTCCGGAATTAATTTTATTTTTTTACCTAAAACAATTTCGAGCTCGTTTTTTAGCTCTTCGCTGTTTTTTGATTTATCGTAATTTAAAAACAAAACACCTTCTTCAATTTTGCAGGGTATAATTTTGTAATACCAGGCTTGTTGAATGGTAATTTGATTTTTTAGTTCTGAAATATTTAATGTGTCGGCCAAAAATTAAAATGCTAAAAGGCGTAAAAGCCTTGTAAACATTACTAATTTAGCGAATTAAGAGGGCTGAAAAAACCGGATAAAAATGGCTTAAAAAACAGCATTTCTACAAAGGTTTAACTTGCAATTAGTTAAAGAATATATCATAAAAAATACCTACGTGTTTGCGTGGGTGTTTTTAAGTATATCCTTAGGCAATTTATGCTAAACTGAAATATTGTATTTTAATAAAACGGCCCAAAACATAATTTTTTTCGAGAAAAATAGTTAGACCTAAGTTTAAATATTAATAGTAAATAATTAACAATAAAATAAAAAATAACATGAGAATCTAATATGAAAAGAAATATATTTAGTGGCAAGCCAAAAACGGCAATGTTTCTCCAACCAATAAAATTTTTAAAACCTAGTTTTTCATAATATGACACTAAAGGTTTAAGATAATCAGAGTAGAGCTCATAGGTTTCATGTGGTGTTAAACGAGTTGAGTTATTTCTAATTATATTTAAATAATCACTCAATTTTTTATATGCTAATTCATACTCATCACTTTTCAATTTATCTAAACTTGTAATAAAATTATTTAATGTTCTCAAGCTAAACCTTCTGTAGTCTCTTTTATCAATTATAAGCTTTATTTCTTCTAATTCTTGGAATAGTGCCTTATTACTTTTTTCTATTTCAATCATTTACTTCTTCTTTGAATATCTCCGCGCCAAGCTTTGTAAACTTTTTCACAAAAATACCAAATTAAATTTTTAAACCAGGTTTTGATTAAATACAAATAGAAACAATTTATTGAATAATCTGTTCAATTATACAATTGATTCAATTTTTGTAATGCCTCTTTTATTTCAGAATGCAATTTTTCAACTTCAAGCTCTCCACTTGAATTAAAACAATATTCAATATCATAAGCCAAATTCCATAATATTTCTTCTTGTTCTTCATTAGCTACCTCTCCCCTTTCTGAATTAAATATAAAATTTTGGGATTTCTTTATTAATTCAACTTTCCCCTCCTTTTGACTTAAGATTTGATTTAAATTTTTCAAAATTTCTTTCATATTTCAAATATGATAAAAATTATAGCATAATATTTCTTAAAATTTAGCTTATAAAATTAATATCCTACATAACATATTAATTTTCTTCAAACTTTATGATTGTAATAAAAAGACGATTTATAAAACATGGAAATTAAAATTAAATTAACTGTTTTCGAATTTTTTCAATACAGCCTTAATAAATTCCTTATTATTACTTTTATTTTCAAGTGCTAACTCAAGAGAAGAATGAAGCTCATTTAGTAATTTATCTGGCCACGGATAAGGTTCCTTAAATTCAATTATTATTTGTGCAGAACTCCACGCTGATTCGTAATCCCCATTTATAACCCAGTTAACAAGTTGTTTTAAATATTTTTTACACTCGTTGTTTGAATACTCTCCGCAAACATATATTAAAGTTCCATTTGCTTTAGCAAAATCTTTACTATTCGAAATTTTCATTAAAGTTGGCACAAATCTAGGGTCACGGAAGTTACCAAGAAAAAACAACGCCAATTTATTCATCCTATTAAAATCCTTTGTTGATTTTAATTGTAGAAGGATATTATCAACCAATTTTTTCTTTTTTCTTTTAAGGTCTACTATTGAATAATTTCTCATATACAAATTTAAATACAATTAAATACATAATATTATATCTTAAATATACACGCGAAAGGATTCGCGCGGAAGCGAGGGGAGCCAGGATACAAAAAAAACTTTTAAGAACTAGTACAATGGGCCGTAAAGTTTATTATTCTTTCCAATGATAAATAAATATATTTTTAGAATTCCAAAGATAAAAACTATACTCATCAACCAATAAATTGAAATTTTTAAGATAAACATGATTGGTAAAAGCAATATTAAAACAAAAAACAATATGCTCCAAGAAAGTGCTTGTTTAAATCCATAAGCTAAATAAAAAGAAACAATTGGTTCAACATAATTTTTATATAAATATTGACAATCAGATATTGTATGGGGAGGTTCTACATCTTTTATCAAATTTAAATAATTGGAAATACTAATAAAAACATCCTTTCTTAATTCTTCGGTCAAAAGATTGTAATTCAAAATACAGTTTTTTATAGTAAATAAACTATATTTTTTTAAATAGAATTTAGGAATGAATCTAATGTTAAAGCCTTTATCTTTATTTAGTTCTAAAAACCGAACTACATCTTGATATTGGCTTATCAATATTTCTCGTTCATCCATAACTTAATTAATCACCAATATCTGAAATTTTATCCATTCTTCTATACAATTCCAGTAATTTCTTAGTATCCTTTGAAATCTCCCTTGTTTTATCTTGATTTTTACTTAGATAATCAGCAACTCTCTTTAAAGTAGCTGAACTTACTCCCGTTTTGGGAAGTGTTCTTAATAAATTTGAGATTGATGTTTGTATTAATTTATTATAGGCTCCATTTATATATGCGTATGTTTTTAACTGAACATATTCACTTGCTGCTGCTGCTTCACTTCCAATATTTACTATGCTCGCATATGAAATATACTCAGCTGCTACACCTGCCGTCAAAATCACAGCTGTAGCACCATAAGTAAATTTAACAGCGGCGTTTCCAAACTCATTTAATCCTTTGCCATACTGCTGCAATGTATTGTTATCCCAACCTTTTTGGTGGCCCTTTTGCAATAAACCGTTTTTTTGAAAGTCTTCATTTATTCCGTAGGCAGCAAAAATTTCTGATTTTGAATAAGTTACTGCATATACCTCCATAGATGCTCCTTTTTCATCTTCATTCGGTTTTCCATTTGCATCATAACCAAAACTATATCCGTAGGTAGTAGCAGAACCAATAAATTCTCCATTTACATAAATATATTCGTGGTTATATAACAAATTATTTATTTGTGCGTCATAGATTTGCTGTTGTTGGCTATAAAAACTTCCATCAGCATTAACACCTCCACCCATAGAACCACTCATATGCGCCCAATCTCTTTCAGATTCAGACTGTGAAAACGCCCCAGAATTTTCTTTTTGAGAAATCCATTGTGTATATGACAAGCCAATGCTTGGGTCATAAACTCCACCAACGGTATTATCCCATCCCCCATTTGGGTCAACAAAATTAACTGGGTTGTTACTCATTGATAAATAAGGTGAATTATGTTGTCCATAAGGATCAGGATTTAGCCAACGGCCTAATCTTGGATCCATTTGCCTTAATTCAAAATTAGTTAGGCCGGTCTCAGCATCTTTTTCTTGCCCCTGCACTGCAAATAGGTATGGTGTTCCGCTAACATAATTTCGCCCCGGTAATGGACCTCCGTGCGGGTAATAATCGGTACTTTGTTTTAATACAGGTGTTCCGGGAAATGTACCAATTGTGCCGGCATCCTGCAACACCATGCGTACATTACCCACTTGGTCGCTTAATTCAAAATCAATTGTTTTGCTTGTTTTGTCAAGTAATCCCTCTCTACCTTGCCCATACATTACCCATTTTGCTAACACAGGTGCACCAGGGTCTTGAACGGAAACATTCTGCTCATAAAATGCAATTAATGCCCCTGCCGCGTTGTAAACATACCACGTTTTCGTTAAAGGATTTCCTGAACTATTAAAATTTGTTTTGGTATTTCGTAAGCCATGCTCATTGTAGGTAAATTCAACTATTTTTTTGTTATCAGAATTTTTTCGAACAACAGAAACTAAACCACCGTTATTGTACTCGTACTTTTGGTCATCCTGTACATTATAATTCAACTCTCCAATTTGGTTGTAAGCATAATTTGATGTATTAGATTGGTTTGCAAAATCTGTCTCGGTATTAAAGCCATTGTTTGTAGTAATAGCGTCAGTAACATAATTTAACCTATTTTTTAATGTTGAATGGTAATTGTAAGTTAAATCATCCATTAAAACCTGCCCGGTAGTTTTCTCGGCATACCTCTTTATTGTTTGTAAATTTCCATTCCTGTCATAACTCATGTTTTGCAATTTATATTGGCCAAGTGGTGTTGTAGAAAGCGTATATGGATCGCCACCACTTTGCGGATTATTTATTGTGTAATTACAAAACTGAGCACCAATTAAACGATACAATTCATCAAATTTATATTCATACATTAAGTAACCCGAAATATTTGGTGATGGAACAGAATTTCCATTGCCGGGATCTGTAGCTTTGTACCAGCGTTGAGCATGCACTAAACCGGTGTAACTAACGTTTAAATCATTATATGCACTATTAACTTTTGTGTTGTTTAATAAGGAGTTGTTTCTTACATAATCTCCATAATAATATTCTAAACCAAGAGCGTACATATCAACCGGCAAACTATTCACTAATCCATCATAGCCGGGGTCTAGCGTATTGTTACCATTGCTAACGGGGTTATTTATGCTTTTTAAAGAACCATTAAGTGTATAAATATAATCTAAGCCCTGTATATTACGCCCAATAACTTTTCGTTTTAAAGGCCCGTGTTGGTAATAAGAATAAGATGCAATAGGCCCCATATCTGAATTTGATGCGGTACCAAGTCTAAAATTAGCAGTTAACAAACGTTCATCAGAATCATAAGTATACTCATGGCTAAGCACATCATTTGAATTATTTCTTTGATAAACTGTTTTTGTTAAATTCCCTCTAAAATCATAGAAGTATTCCATTGTTTTTGCTTCATACCCTGCTAAATAATTAACTGTATGCAAAAGCTCACCCCTTTCATTATAACTATAATAAGTAGTTGTATTTGCATTCCATGTTGCACTTACCTTGCCCTGAGTATGCTTTTGAGCATATGAAGAACCAGCTAAATTTACCGCTGCAATATTTGCTTTATCATAAGAAATATAGTGTTGTTGTGTAAATCGTTGATTAGTGGTTGTTATATAAGAAATATCTGTATTATTAATCGCCATTTGATAAGTGCTTAACAAAAATGGGTTTGCCGGAGGCCCATTTTGAACGTAGCTA
>JALHRL010000005.1 GCA_022841465.1 Bacteroidia bacterium
ATATTGGTTTTACTAAAAGATCTGTTGCATTGCTGTTGTAACAAGTCATGTTGCCATTAGAAAACGCTGCTGTTACCGTATACATACCACTCATGGTGGGTGTTAAGTTGGTAAACACAGGATTGTTTCCATTTAACTGGTAGTTGTTTGGTCCTGTCCAGGTATACGATTGTGCACCCGGTGCATTGGCCATAAAGGTTGCACTTTCTCTCTCACATACTGTTATGGTTGGTATTACCGCAATGTTTGGAACAGGTATTACATTAACCGGTATAAAGTTGGTGGTAGTACAAGACATAGACCCTGCAACAAATATTGCATTTACTGTATAATTACCTGCATTAGCCGGCTGCGCATTTGGTATGTTGTTTGTTTGTAACTGAGAATAAAATCCATTTGGTCCATACCACTCGTAACCCGCCGCATTTAATGCATTGGCCGAGAAAGTAATTGTTGTGTTTTGACAGAAGTTACTTGCACTGAATGGGGTTACAGGATTTAATTGCAACACATGTACAGTTGAGTTTTCGGTTGCGCTATTACAACCTAAACTTGTTCCAATAACACTATAAACTTTTGTGAAATTTACGTTTAACGCTGTAACAACCGGGCCTGTATTATTACTTAATAAAACATTTGGAGACCAGGTATACGTTGTTGCGTTAGATGCTACAATATTTACACTTCCTCCGGGACATACAGATGGACTTGTTACTGATACAGTTGGATTAGGTATAATTGGAAAAGTGTATGTATTAGTAACGGTACAAATACCATCCGACCCAGTTAAATCAACAGATCCAACGCCACCTGTTGGTAAAGTGGAACTAAAGTTTACAACACTGCTATTTAAATTAGGTGTTGTATTAATTACGCCAATAAAATTTGACCAAGTATAAGAAGGCGCACCAGAGGCACTCAATAATATTGATGTATTTGATCCATTGAGGTTTTGCGCACATATAGCTGTAACGGATGGCACGATAGTTAATGTTGGATTTTGACCGACAACAACCGAAGAACTTGCTGTACACGTATTTTGATTATTACTGATTAAGACTGAATAAGTTCCTCCTGAATTAATGGTTATGGTATATGTATTGTTTGGTCCTTGAATACCGGGACCCGTCCATTGAACAATATTTGTTGAGGAAAACGGGGCAACTGAAATTTGGGTTGGCCCACTAATACATGTTGGTGCAGTAATGGTTGCGTTAGGCATAGATAAACCTGGTTGCACGAAAACAGTATCGGGATAATTATTAGCTGCCTGCGCAACACAATTATTAAATCCTAAATAACAAGCTGGATATTCAGGTACACAAGTATAAAATTCTCCAACATTAGGAGGATTTACAACAATAGAAGAACCTGTACCAATTGAAACAGGGTTACCAACAATGTACCAATTTAATGTTGGGGTAACAGGCGCACCAGAAGGGGTATATCTGTAAGCATTGTTTGTTGTTGTCCAAACAGTTGAATTTCTTCCGGGAACAGTAATTCCAATAGTACCCGGTAAATTATGTAAACCTTGCACGGCAGTACCACCGGCCCATCCGCAATGTGGTTTGTTTGTTATATGATTTTCTATAACATTTGTACTTTCATAAATAATAATTTGAAAAGTTCCGTATGTGGTAGTGCATTGAAACATTGGAATACTTGTCCAACTTACTACTAATCGTCTACAAGGGGCTGTTCCCAAAACTTGATATCTTATATAATTCCCTACGTTTGGTCCAACACCCGGATGCCAATCTTGCCAAGGTCCCATAATACAGTTTTTTGGAACATTAAAAGCTGCACTTGGTATACCAGACGATGTAAAAGCGTTTGATTGACCTGCGCTAAATGAAACCCAACCATTAGATCCTATCCAAAATTGATTATAGGTATTACCAAAAAAACAAAAAGGAAAACCAATATTAAAAGGTCCGGCTTGAGAGTCGTCAGATAAATTAACCGCCGTTCCACCAACAGGAGCGGGTGCAAACGGAATATTTGTTACCCCATAGGTTGTTGTTAATGCAGGTGAAATTGCCGTAGGATTGCAAGTGGTCATGTTTGCATTTAAGGTTGCTTGTGTTACTCCGCAAGGCAAAAACTGATCAGGACCAAGGCTAGGACAGTTTTGAGAAACCATCGAGCTTGCAGAAGCAAACACTATAACCGCTAATAATCTTATAATTTTCATGTGCAATAATTATCTTCTCAAATTTAATGAATGTGTAGGTTAAAACACATTTTTTCAATCATTTATAAGTGTACTTTACTCAAAGTTTTGAACCAAATATAATTAGAGGTAAAATAAAAAACAGGCCTTTTAAGCCTGTTTTTTTTAAGAATTGTTTTTAGATTTTAGATTACTTTAATAAAGTAACATGACCTGTTTTAACATGATTTTTACCATCTAAAGTAGTATATTTTATTTGATATGGATAAACATCGCTCTTGCATAATTCTCCTTTAAAATGCCCGTCCCATCCTATTTTTTGATCTTTAGAAGCGAATAATTTTTCCCCCCATCTATCAAATACTAATATTTCAATGTTAGACAAACCGGTCCCATAAACAGTAAATACATCATTGTTACCATCGTCGTTTGGTGTAAATACATTCGGTATATAAATGTTGTACTCAGTTGTAACTGTAATACAAACCTCATCACGTGTTTTACAACCAAATTCATTTACCGATTCTGCTAAATAACATCCACTTTTCTTTGGTAGTATTTGTGTTTTAGGACAAGGCGAACATTGTATACCATCTCCCGATAACCATGTAATCGTTCCATTTCCAACAGCATTAAGGTGCATTTCTTCATCTAAATTTGCTGTAAAATCTTCACCGGCATTTAATGTTGGTGTAGGGTTTACTTTTACTAATACTGTAGCTACGTTAGGGCAATTTGAGTTATTAGAAACAATAACAGAGTAAATAGTTGTTACTTTTGGATTAACCATTGGATTGTATATGGTTGGGTCGTTTATTCTATCGGATGGCGACCAAGAATAAGTATTTCCGCCGCCCGCAGTTAATTTTACGTTCATACCTTCACAAATTTCTACACTTCCGCTAATACTTGCTGTAACCTGAGGTACAACACCAATTAATATTTCTTTGGTAGAAGAACAAGTTACATTTCCTAATGTATTAAAACCGGTAATGGTATAGTTGGTTGATTCCATAGGGCTTGCCTGCACCACTGAGGTATTTGTGTTTGATAATCCGTTGGCCGGCGACCAAATATAATTACTTGCACCATTTGCATAAATGCTTGTTGAATTGGTTTGACAAATTTGCCAATTAGGTGTATTTATAATTAAGTTCGGAAATGGAACAACGGTAATTGTAACTGTTCCATATGCTAAACAAACACCATTAGCTCCACTTACACTAAATACTGTTGTTGAAGATGGTTGTGAAATAACCTGACTTCCAAAAGGTGTATTTAATAAGTTTGCCGGTGCCCAAGTATATGAACTTGCACCATTTGCAGTTAAAATTACACTGCTGTTTTGACAAATGGTGTCTGCCGATGTAGTTATTTGTATACTAGGCATTACAATTACACTTACTTGGTAAACTGCAGATGCAGTACAGGTATTTAATTCACCTATAACTGTATAATTTGTTGTGTTTGCAGGACTGGCAACAACAGAAGGGCCTGTATTCATGTTTAATGAAGAGGCAGGTGACCATGTATAATTTGTTGCACCATTAGCAACTAAATTTAAAAAGCCGCCTTGACAAATGGTATTTGTTATCGGACCTACATTTAATACTGGTAAAGGAGAAACTGATACAGTAGCATTTTGAGTTGCGCTGTTACATCCTAAACTTGTTCCAATAACACTATAAATATTTGTGTTAGCAGGTGATGCAATTACAGTAGGGCCGTTAGTGGTATTTAATCCGCTTGAAGGCGACCATGTATATGAACTTGCACCACTTGCAATCAAAGCAACTGAATTTCCTGCACAAACACTTGCGCTTGCAACAGCAACAACAGGGTTTGGAATAATTGCAACGCTAAAGTCTAATGCATTAGAACAAACTCCATTTGACCCAATTAAAGTCACATTTCCTAATTGAGAATTTGCATCAGGTGTAAAGGTGATGGTGCTTGAAGTATTTGTTGGTGAAGTATTCGTCATTCCACTAATATTCGTCCATGTGTAATTTCCGGCACCGGAAGCAGTTAATGTAACCGAGTTTAAAGAGCCATTAAAATTATTTAAACACATACTATTGCTTGAAGCTACAATCGAAACAGTTGGTGTTTGAAATATTTGAACCGTAGCAATTCCTGCGCATGCACTGTTTGGTATGCTTAAAGAAACTGTATAAATACCGGGAGCATTAATGGTAATGGTAGGAGTATTGTTTGGTCCTTGAATACCAGGACCTGTCCATAAAATGGTATTTGTTGATGAATTTGGTGAAACTGAAATTTGTGTTGGACTTCCAATACAAGTTGGTGCATTTATAATTGGATTAAAACTTGCACCTTGTCCTACTACTGTGTACGATGCAGTAACAGAGTAACCAGGGCAACCTCCACAACCCGTCCAAGTAAACGAATAAACACCCGGTTGATTTACAATAATTGTTGGAGTTCCTTGTCCGCTTACAATACCCGCTGTATTATTTGGTCCTGGACCTTCCCAGGTAATTCCACCACAGGTTGGTGTTACAGGTGTGTTGGTGTTAGTTGTGTTATAGCCAAGTCCCCAGCCAAAACTATTGTTACCCAATACTCCTGCCACTAAAGGAATAGATGGAAGTGTACAAGTTAAAGTTCCGCCTTGTGGTGCTGTAATTGTACCTTCAGGAATGGTTAATGCACAAGAAGCATAATCAGAACCATTTGGTAATGGTTGAACCGTAAAATTTATGGTTGTATTACCCGGAATTACATCTCCAATATAATCTGTTCCGTTACTGTTGTAATAAACTCTGTGAACATTTGGGTTTGCAGTATTTAAAATTGCAAATCCTCCGCCAGCAGTTTGGCTAATCATACCAACAGCTGCAAACGAACATTGTAATACTCCTTGTGGATTATAAACATATAAACCTTGCCCGGGTGTAGAAGCTTTTAAAATAAAAAAATTGTTTGCCATATCAGCAACAATATCATAAGGGCCACCACCATTAAAAGCAGGAACAAGTGTGGTAACAAAAACATCAGGACCTGTTCCGTTATAAGCATAAACTTGACCAGCACCAACTAAATTATAAACTCTGCTTCCGCCACCGCCAACATTAACTGCAGCATTATTTGTAACAGCGTGTCCTGAACTAGTCCAACCCCCTGTATTATTGTAATACCAATATGTTTTTGGATTTCCTGCTGTTGTCCACCAAGTGGGATTTGGGGCAGGGAAATTAAATGCAGGACCTACCGCCAAACCACCTGAACCTGCAGGCATGTTGTTTAAAACGTTTGTTAATGGCCCGTTTGGTAACGAGTGTCCCGCAATACTTGAGCCATTATGCGCGTGAATTGAATTGGTAGGACAGCTTGGCGCAGCAGCCTGTGAAAATAATTTACTTGAAATTAAAATAATTGCAAGCAAAATAATTTGGATGTGTTTTTTCATGTGTGTGTATTTGTTCATGAAGCAAAATTAAACAAGCTCTTACGAACAAAAAATTTTAAGTAGAAGTCAATTATTTAATTCACACCGTGAGTGAGTAAGCGAAACAAGTGAAAATAAAAAAGCAACTTTCGTTAAGTGAAAGTTGCTTCTCAGTGAGTAAAAAAATGTTAGATCACTCTGTTTACGTCCCAATTTTCTAAATAATCGGCAACGCGGCGTAAGAATGTTCCTCCTAAAGAACCATCTACAACTCTGTGATCGTAAGATAAAGACAAGAACATAAAATGTCTGATTCCTATCATATCACCTTGTGGTGTTTCAATAACTGCAGGTTTTTTCTTAATGGTTCCAACAGCTAAAATTGCAACTTGTGGTTGAAGAATAATTGGAGTTCCCATAACATTTCCAAAATTCCCTACGTTGGTTACAGTAAATGTGCCGCCTTGTATTTCATCGGGCTGTAATTTATTTGCGCGCGCGCGAGCAGCTAAATCATTTACACTTTTGGTAATGCCTAATAAATTTCTTTCGTCAGCATTTTTAATTACAGGTACAATTAAATTTCCGGTAGGTAAAGCAGCAGCCATACCAATATTAATTGCTTTTCTTTTTATTATTTTTGATCCGGTTTGATCAACAGAAACATTAATCATCGGAAAATCTTTTATTGCCTTAGCAACTGCTTCTATAAATAACGGTGTAAAAGTTATTTTCTCTCCTTCTTTCTTTTCAAAATCTTTTTTAATTCTATCTCTCCAACTTACCAAGTTTGTAACATCTGCTTCAACGTAAGAAGTAACGTGTGGCGACACATGCTTGCTTATTACCATGTTATCAGAAATGATTTTACGCATGCGATCCATTTCAATAACTTCATCTCCGGCATTAACAGAAACAGCCGGGCGATTTACTATGATTGCATTTTCACCAACAGTAATTCCTGAACCTGCAGCAGTTGAATTTGATTTTACTGTTTCAACAGAAGTTTGAGTTTGCGCAATTGCAATAGGTTGTTTTCCACGGTTTGCAACATGTGCTAAAATATCGGATTTGGTAACTCGGCCTTCTTGTCCGGTTCCTTTAATGGCGTCTAATTCTTGAATTGAAATTCCTTCTTCCTTAGCAATACTTTTTACTAATGGAGAATAAAATTTTGATGATTGTGAATAATCATTATTTGCAGTTTGGGCTGTAACAGCTGCAACGGTTGTAGTTACAGTTTCAGTTTTAACAGCCGGTGCAGTTGTTTTTGGAGCTTCTGATACAGCGGCGTTCGCATCGCTGCTAATTACAGCAATTACTGCACCTACTTGCACTACATCCCCTTCTTTAAATAATCGTTTTACAAGTGTACCTTCAAACGGAGAAGGGATTTCACTATCCACTTTATCTGTAGCAATTTCTAAAACTGTTTCATCAATTTTAATTTTATCGCCTTCATTTTTTGTCCATTTAATGATGGTAGCTTCCGCCACACTTTCACCCATTTTAGGCATTATTAAATCGAAGTTTGCCATGATCGTATTTTTTAAAGAACTACAAAAATAGCGGTATTGATGGCATTGCCAAAATTATTTTTAACCACTACATAACCAGTTTGAAAACAGAGGTCAAAATCAGTTAAAATCGGTGTAAATTAGGTGTTTTTGACGTATTTGAAGGAAAGTTTTTATCTCATCTTCCCAGGTTTTTCTTATCTCATTTTCACTTAAGCCATCTTTAATTTGTTGCATTAACTTTCCATTTCCGGAATGCGCATTAAAACCATTATTAAAGAATGTTTGGCCCTGCATATTTTTATAAGTATTCAATAAAAATTTTAACGCAATTTTTTTGGGATGATTTTTTAAATATTCATCATCTAATAAATTAATTCCATAACATTTTTTATTCACATGTTTTGGCGTTTTACTAAGTTCATTTGGCTTTGGTATAAAATAAAAACCGGTATCCGAATAATTAGGATGACCTATTACCTGAAATGGAAATTTTGTTCCTCTGCCAACACTCATTTCGGTGCCTTCAAATAATCCAATACCCGGATAAAGTAAAACAGATTCTATGTTTGGTAAATTGGGCGATGGGTGAATAGGTAAAATATACGTTGCATTTCTATCATAATTAACGCATGGAATTATTTTTAAATTGCATTTTACTTTATTAGTTAACCACTCTTCTTCATTTGCCATTTTTGCATATTCACCGCACGTCATACCATACACAACCGGAATGTTATGTAAGCCCAAAAAGCCTTTTAATTCGTTTTGCATTACAGGCCCATCTACATAAAATCCATTCGGATTCGGTCTGTCTAACACAATCATTTCAATATTGTTTTCAGCACATGCCTCCATTACATAACACATGGTTGAAATGTAAGTGTAGAATCTTACACCCACATCTTGTATATCATACACCACAATATCAATTCCTTTTAATTGTTCTTTGGTTGGTTTTTTGTTGCTTCCATACAAGGAAATTATTGGCAAACCTGTTTTGGCATCTTTGTTACTGCTCACCTTTGTTCCGGCTTCGGTATTCCCTCTAAAACCATGTTCCGGACCAAAAATCTTTTTAATTTTTACTTTCAGCGTTAATAAGGTATCTACAATACTTTTATTTCCAACAACACCAGTTTGATTGGTTACAACAGCAACGTTTTTTCCTTTTAAAAAGGGTAAATATTTTTCAAATTGCTGAGCACCACATTGAACGGTTGAATATTCTTTTATTAAAAGGTTTTGCCCAAATAAAAACATACCCATAAAATAAATGAGGGCAACCGTAATCAATTTCTTATTTTTGTTTTTTGTTATTGTCATTTGAATATAGAAAAACACATAGCTGATAGAATTACCTCAAGCAAAAAGGATGCCGCAAACATTTCTAAGCCAATTGTAAAGATAGGTATTTTAGGAATTATACTTGGCTTGGCCGTTATGATACTTACCATTAGTATGGTGTTAGGATTTAAAAATGAAATTATCAGAAAAATTACCGGATTTACAGCAGATATGGTAATTGCCAATATTAATCCCGGTTCAAACGGAGAACAAATACCCATTACCATTTCAAAAGACAGTTTAGCATTATTTAAGAAATTGCCTTTCATAAAACACATACAACCTATTGCCATAAAAAATGGAATTATTAAAACAAAAACGCAAAACGAAGGCGTTTTAATAAAAGGAATAAATGCCGAGTATGATTTTTCTTTTCTGAAAGATTATTTACAGGAAGGTGAATTACCCGATTATTCGAAAGAAGTGGTAAGCCAATCTATTTTAGTTAGCGAAAGCTTAGCAAGTAGATTGGATTTGAAACTCAATCAAAAAATGTTGGTTTATTTTATTGTACAACACGAAGTAACCGATTCAATCACCAATCAAACGTTTATTAAGTTCGAACAACGTTCAAGAAATTTTGTTATTTGCGGAATTTTTAAAACCTCCTTTTCTGATTTTGATAACAACTTAGCTTTTGCCGATTTAAGACAGATTCAAAAATTAAATTACTGGGAACCGCACATGGCAGGTAACTATGAAGTACGCATTAAAGATTCGAGATTAATGGAAGAAAACGCTTCTGATTTTTCTGAAAATTTAGGGATGTACTATCAACTTTCCACCGTTAGAGATTTATATTCAAATATTTTTATTTGGCTGGATAAACTGGATATAAATGGAGTAATTATTATTGTATTAATGGTAGTGGTGGCGGTAATAAACATGATAACAGCTTTACTGATTTTAATTTTAGAGAGAACAAACATGATTGGTTTATTAAAATCGTTAGGAATGAGTAATGTGAATGTGCGAAAAATATTTTTTTACATAAGCATGAAATTATTGTCGAGGGGTTTAATTTGGGGAAATGTAATTGGAATTAGTTTATGTTTAATACAGTATTATTTTAAAATAGTGAAATTAGATCCTTCAACATACTATGTAGATAGTGTAGCCATTGAGTTAACCTGGATGTATTATTTATTATTGAGTTTAGGAACAGCAATTATTTGTATGTTGTTTTTGTTTATTCCTACCATTATTATTTCTAAAATCACTCCTATTAAATCTATACGTTTTGATTAAAGCTTAGATTCAACCCTGTAAGAGTTGAATATTTAATTGCTTTGCTAAGATCTAACTACAAAAACTGAACTATTTTTCTTAATGGCTTTAGCCAAAGAGTATAAAAACGAGGCTTTAAACCGTTCAACGTCCAAGCCGCTCTGTCTTCTATATTAGCTTTAACACGATTGTTGACTGATTCGTTGCTTTGCCCGCCAATACGCATATTTATTATAAATTGATTGAGATAGCCTAACTTAATTTTATTTTTATGAATAAAGCGTAACATTAATTCGTAATCGGCAGATGTTTTTAAACGCGTATTAAATGAACCCAGTTTGTTATAGATTTCTTTTTTCACAAAAAAAGTAGGGTGTGGAGGCATCCAACCGTTTATAAAACTTCCTTCTTTGTAATTACCGGAATTCCATTTACGAATTATTTTATTGGTGTTAGTTTTGTTTACATAATACAAATTAGCATAAACAGCTTCGCATTTGTTTTGAGAAAAAGTTTCAACTACATTTTTAATTACATCTAAATTGGTGTAAAAATCATCAGAATGTAAAATTCCTATAATCTCTCCGGTGGCCAGTTCAATTCCTTTGTTTAAAGCGTAATACAAACCATCGTCTTTTTCTGAAACTACTTTACTGATTTTTGATTTGTGTTTTTCAACGATTGTTAAAGTTGAATCAGTAGAGGCACCGTCAATAATGATATACTCTATATTTTGATAAGATTGATTGATGACCGATTGTATCGTTTCCTCTAAATGTTCTTCGCTATTGTATGTAACAGTAATTATGGAAACTTTCATTACTACAAAGCTTTAATAAATTCAGGTAAAGTGGGAAAAGTAAAATCAATTAACTCATTACTTGTTTCTTCACCTATAAAAACAGATTTCATTCCGGCGGTTCTTGCGAATTGCATATCGCTTATACTATCGCCAACCATTATGCTTTTTGAAAAATCAATGTTCGGAAAATCTTTTTTAGCTTCTAAAGCCATGCCAATGTTGGGTTTGCGAGTGGGGTGATTTTCTGAAGCCAGATAAGGGGAAAAATAGACTTTATGAACTGTTCCTTTAAAGAATCCCAATTCGTAAACCATGTTTTTGTGAATGAGTTCTAAATCTTCTTTCGTATATAAACCTTTTCCTATGCCTTGTTGATTAGTAACAACTACAACAATTCCAAAAACATCATTTAATTTTTTAAAATCGTCTACAACTCCTTTTTTAAATTCAAATTCACTCCAATGTTTCACATAGTCGTTTTCCAGTTTTTCATTTATTACACCGTCCCGATCTAAAAACAAGGTCCAGCTTTTATCTATATTTAAATTCTTTAAAGTCATTTTGTGCTTTGTTATAATCTTCCGGTATTCCAATATCTATAAAGTAACCGTTAAATTGAAATCCGAAAATTGGAAATTGATGTATGTGTTTTTCAAAAAAATCTTTTTCTATGGAGAAATGGGTGTTGGTTACAGTGTTTTGCAAAAAAATAGTTTTATTAAGAAGATAAACTCCCGCATTAATTAATCCTTCTTTTTTGTTGATGTCTTTTTCTCTAAAAGAAGTAATTTGATTTTTTGAATTTGTTTCAATAGTTCCGTAGCGCGATGCATCCGAAACACTTCTAGTGGCTAATGTAAATTGCGAATTGTTTTCTTCATGCAACTTTGTAAAATCATTTAAGGGAATTTCAAAAAACGAATCGCCATTTAAAGCCAAAACAAATTCATCATTACACAATTCAAGGGCTTGTCTAATTCCACCACCTGTGCCTAAAGCCGTTTCTTCAATTGCATATGAAATTTTTACGCCGTTAAATTCGCTTTTGTAATAATCAGAAATTATGTGATGTAAATATCCCACCGAAAGAATTACGTGTTTTATTCCGTAATGTTTTAAATAATTTATTTGATAATTTAAAAAGGGAATTCCGTTTACCGGAGCCATTGGCTTAGGCACATCTTTTATTACACTTTGCAAACGCGTACCAAAACCTCCTGCAAGTATAACGGCTGTTTTTACTTCCATTTTATTTTTTTGGAAACAATGCCATTTCTACCATTTCGCAATAGGTATGACCTAAAAGCATGTGGCACTCCTGAATGCGTGGCGTATCAGTACTGGGTATATTAATTAAAATTTTGCAAACGTCTTTCATTTTACCACCCGTTTCACCTGTAAAACCAACAGTTATCATGCCTAAATCGTTTGCTACTTCTAAAGCTTTTACAACGTTGGCACTGTTTCCGCTGGTGCTTAAACCAATTAAAACATCGCCTTTTCTTCCCATGGCTTTCACCAAACGGCTGTATATTACATCATAGCTGTAATCGTTAGCAACAGCAGTTGTGTAACTTGTATTAACGTGTAGTGCTTCAGAAAACAAAGGAGGTCTGTCGTAGTAAAATCTTCCACTTAATTCTGCGGCTAAATGTTGTGCATCTGCAGCGCTTCCGCCATTACCGCACCAAAGTACTTTGCCATCTTTTTTATAACAATCAACGCTTACATTAACTAACTCGTTAACGGCGTTTAAAATTTTTGAATTTGAAATTAATCCGGTTTTTAAATCAACCGAAGTTTTTATTTTATTCTGAATAAACTCAATCATAGTTGCAAATAATTCAATTTAAAATTACAGTTTATTTTTGAGAGTCGTACTTTTCAATAATTGCTTTTACCAACTTATGTCTGATAACATCCGTATTGTCTAATTGAACAATATCTATTCCCTCTACATTTTTTAAATACCTTGTGGCTTGCAATAAGCCGCTGGGCTGTTTGCTGGGTAAATCTATTTGGCTGGTATCACCTGTAATTAAAAATTTTGCCGAAGAACCCATTCTGGTTAAAAACATTTTCATTTGGCTTTCGGTGGTGTTTTGGGCTTCATCTAAAATTACAAAAGCGTTGTCTAAGGTTCTGCCGCGCATAAAAGCCAATGGTGCTATTTGTATGGTGCGATTTTCTATAAACATGTTTAATTTATCTAACGGAATCATGTCAAAAAGTGCATCGTATAAGGGCTGCATGTAGGGGTCAAGTTTCTCTTTTAAATCTCCGGGTAAAAAACCTAGGTTTTCGCCGGCTTCAACTGCAGGTCGCGTTAAAATAATACGCTTCACTTCCTTGTTTTTTAAAGCTTTTACTGCTAAGGCCACTGCAGTGTATGTTTTTCCGGTACCGGCAGGACCAATAGCAAACAACATATCATTTTTGGTGATGGAGCGAACCATTTTGCGCTGGTTTTCGGTTTTGGCTTTTATTACCAAACCATTATTACCAAAAACAATAATATCACTGCCAAGTGCATCTTCCTTCGCTTCCAATAAATTATCGCCTGTTTGTCCCAATAAGCGTTCAATGGTATTTTCGGTTAAAACGCCACTTTTGTGATAATAATCAATCAGTAAATCAAGCTTTTTTTCAAATCGTATAATTTCATCTTCTTCGCCTAATACCTTTACGGAGTAGCCGCGGGCAATTAATTTTAGCTTCGGAAAGTATTTTTTTATTGTATTTAATTTAACATCATTAACGCCATAAATTTCAACCGGTTCAATGCTGTCGAGGGTAATTAATTTTTCTGTCAATTTTTGTTGTATTTATTTGTTTATAAAACTGTTAATCAAATTCAATTTTAGTAAAATTAGGCCTATGAATAATATTTATTTTTGAACAAGTGAGCATTGTAACATTAACAACCGATTTAGGTTACCGCGATCCTTATCTTGGAATTGTTAAGGCTAATCTTTTATTTAACTATCCCGAAGTAAAAATTGTTGATTTGGCTTGTGATGTAAGAGACAATGCCATTGCCGATGCGGCGTTTATTTTAAAAAACACCATTCCTCACTTTCCGCCAAATACCATTCATTTGGTGGGAATTAAATTAATTATAAATAACAGCAGGCTTAACCGCGACCAACGTGGGGTTGATAACACGCGCTATTTATTAACCAAATACAAGGGGCAGCACATAGTTTGTTTAGATAATGGTTTGCTATCGTTAATAGATGAAACATTTGATGAGCCGGTTTATCAAATTTATTTTGAAGACGGTAGTAAACACCGTTTTTTTTTAAACGATATTTTTGTTGAAGTTGCCGGAAATTTATTGAAGAAAAAAAAGATGGCAGATTTTGCCGTACAAACAGATGATTATTACAAAGCCTTTCAATTTAAAAGTTTTGGAACGGAAAATACCTTGCGTGGAAAAAATGTGTATGTAGATGATTTTGGAAATGTAATTACCAATATTACCAAAGAAGAATTTGAAAAAGCACGAGCGGGGAGAAGTTTTTCTATTATTTTACCGGGTGCGGTTATAAATAAAATTAGCGATACGTATGACGATGTTAAATTTGGCGATGTATTGGCCATATTTAATTCATTTGGCTTATTAGAAATTGCTATTAACGGTAAAAGTGCTTTTCAAATGTTGCACCCAAGGCAAATAGGGAAAGAATTTGATTTTAATTTACTAATTGAATTTAATGATTAAGCGAATTGTAAAAATGAGTTTTGACCCCTTAAAAGTAAACGACTTTTTAGCGGTGTATAAAGAGAATTGGACCTTTATCAGAAATTTTGAAGGTTGCAGCCATGTAGAATTATTGCAGGGTGAAAATGAAAAGAATATTTTTTTTACCTACAGCTTGTGGCAATCAGAAAAACACTTGAATGCCTACCGCGATTCGGAATTATTTGCCAAGGTTTGGGGCAAAACCAAAATATTATTTAATGATAAGCCACAAGCCTGGACGGTGAATGAGGTGAAGTTTTAGATTATTCTTTAATGAATTTAGAATAATACATTCGACCATCACTTTTCAATTGAATAAAATAAACACCCGGCGTAAGGTCGCCCACTGAAATTTCCTTGCAGTTAAAATGTGTTTTGATATTCTTTCCATTCACATCCAAAACATTTACCTCCTCAATAACTGCTGAGTTGGCAAGATCAAATTTTAAAATGTTTGAAGTTGGGTTGGGATGAAGGTTTATGATTTTATTACCCAAATTATTTTCAAATAAACCAACTTCATTCATGGTGCAATTTGTGGTATAAATATTTAATGTATTAGTTGTAACATTTGGTGCTATAGAATTTATTGTGTAAGAACTTATTGGATTTATTTTACAAAATGCTGTATAACTAGTAGGTGAAGAACCGGGTGTTACAGCATAATTACATGATACAGTGGATATGCAAGGTGATGATGAGTTGAAGTTAAGGTTCATTAATTTTAAAGGATTAAGAGGCGAACTTTGGGGAATATGTTCCTGAAAAAATGAATTGTTTTTTAAAGATTGAATTCTATTAGAGCCCATTTGAATTGGCCAAGTAGGGTAAATGTATGTTGCTCGGCAAATTCCAGTTGTAGTGCCGTTGGTGTCAATAGAAGCAACTGCTATTTTCGATCCTGGAAAATTAACGCCAAATAAAAATTGACAAAGAACTTGTCCTTTATAGTTTTCTGTTGCACCTATTGAGGGGAAACCCGGACCACCGTCAAATCGTGTCGTCCATAAATTTTTGGCACTTGAATTATATTTTGCCATCGTTACATCTAATGTGTTTCCAATTGCACCCGGCCTATAACTGACATATAAATAAAAGTCGGTATTCATTTTTGATTTCAATATTGACCATCCCATCAAATAATCGCCATAACTGTTTCCAAATATGGGGATATAATTAATTAATGTATCATTTGTTTCGTCATAACTTATATTAAAAATAGTACTAGCTAAATACCCACTTAATTGAGGTCCGCTTCCTTTGCCAAATCGGGTTAATTTGTAAAAACCTGAACTGTCATTTACAACTTGAAAATAAGTAGATGGAGAATATAAAGCACCAATCATTTTAAGAGATATTGTATTACCATTGGTATCTGTTTTTAGTATAAAGCCATTATCGGAAACATCTGAACCCACATTGGTTGAGCCAGAAATGATAAGATCATTGTTTCTATCTAATAAGATTCTATTGCAATTAACTGTGTGTGTTCCGCTTAATGTGCCAGAATAAACGGCATTAATTCCTTCAATATTTTTTGTCCAAATTGGATTTCCATCCAAATCCATTTTACCAAAATGATTTTTATCAAAAAAGTACATGCTACCTGTTTTACTCAGAAGCAATCCATAAAAATTTATAGAAGAATAATCTTTCCTCCATAGTACATTTTGATTTTTATCGAATTTGAAAAGGGAATTGTTGTAAAAACCGTACATATTTGTATCCTTATCCACCGGAAATTCACCGGCATTGCCTGTTGAAGCATTTAAATAGGGGAGTTGGGCAAATGAACTATTGCCAACCAAAACAATTAAAAGTAAAAGAATGAGTTTTTTCATAAAATTCGCTTTTTAAATTTAACGAATTTTAATTTAACATATTGTGCCTTGAGCATTTGAACGTTTTAAGGCTATAAGTGGTAGGGTTTATTGAGAATTTGAAAGTTACTGGCTTTTAAAACAACTTCTCTAAAGCAATTTTAAACCAGCTGGTAAATTCATCGGGATTGTTTTTAACCTCCTGTTTAATAGCGTCTAAACTCATCCATTTATAAGTATGTACTTCTTCTTTATTTATCTGCGGGTTGGCGTTGGTATAACCAATGTATACATGATCTAATTCATGCTCGGTTAATCCGTTATTAAAAGGTGTTTTGTAAATAAAAGAATTTTTGTGTTCTAAACTGGTTTCTAGTCCCATTTCTTCTTTTAATCTTCTGTTGGCGGCATCTAAGGTTTCTTCTTCAGGTCGTGGATGTGAGCAGCAAGTATTAGTCCATAAACCGGCACTGTGGTATTTGGTTAATGCGCGGCGTTGCAGCAACATTTCACCTTTATCATTAAAAATAAAAACAGAAAATGCACGGTGTAATACTCCTTTTTCATGGGCTTCCATTTTTCCCATAACGCCAATGGCTTTGTCGTTTTCATCAACCAATATTACTTTTTCTTCAGCCATTTATTAATTTCTTTTCTTGTTCGCTTAATTTCCCGTGCACTTGTAAATATGCGTAAATATTTGAATATAATTCAGTGTCGGTTTGTTTAATTTCGTTTAATTTTTTTATAAGAAATTGTTTATCGCTTTTTATGTTTTTGTTATATCCTAAAAATCCCGGGGCATTGGTTTGAATGGTAAACCTTATATATCTTATCTCCGCATTTAATGAATCAATCAATACCACTTTTTCAAGTATTTTTTTACCGGAATTAAAAGCGTTTATTTTTGATACCGGGCTAATTTTGTATTGCGCCGATGTCATTTCAGCCGCGGCATAGTAAGCCATTTTTAAACTGTTGCTTACCTCATTGGTTGATAAACTCAGCGTTTTTAGCTGTTCAACAGCCGTTTCACTTTTGTTGATGGTATGAAAAAAAGACCTCATTTTTTTGAGGTCTTGATTTAACACAAACACAACTATGAAGAAAAAAGAGAAAAGTTTCATTACAAAATATTCAAACTATTGCGCAAGTAGCTGCCGGCAAATAAAGCCACTTTTTGTCCGTTTGGTATACGAATACGCTCTTGCATAATGTGGCTTGCCTTTAGCTTTTTAATTTTATTAAATAATGAACGGTAATAAATATAGGCTACATAAACTCCTAAGCGCGCTTTTTTTGGAAGCATTTTAATTCCGGCTAAGCCAGTATTAAAATCGGCTTCAATATCTTTTTCAATTTCGGCTTTTGTTTCGTCGTTCAGCTCATCCAGGTTTACGTTCGGGAAATAAACACGACCCATTCCTTTGTAATCGGCGTTTAAATCGCGTAAAAAATTAATTTTTTGAAAGGCAGAACCCAGCGACATGGCATAAGGTTTTAATTGATCGTATAATTTATGGTCGCCCTCGGTAAAAACACGCAAACACATTAAACCAACCACTTCTGCGCTTCCTAAAATATATTCTTTGTAACCTTCGTCGGTATAGTTTTTCTTTTCTAAATCCATTTCCATACTTTTCAAGAAAGTGGAAGTTAATTCAGGTTCAATATTGTATTTATTTACTACCTCCTGAAAGCTGTTTAATATAGGGTTTAAGCTTATTCCTCTATCAATAGAAGTAAAGGTTTCGTGTTTAAATTCTTCCAGTAAAACAGCCTTATCAAAATCATGAAAACTGTCCACAATCTCATCGGCAAATCTTACAAATCCGTAAATGCCATAAATAGGCTTATGAAAATCTTTATGTAAAAACTGAATACCCAAGCTAAATGAAGTACTGTATTGGCGTGTTACCATTTTACTGGCTTTATTGCTTATGGTGTCGAATAATACTTTCATATTGGTGTTTTTTTGTTTAAACAATTAATTTTCAAAATAGTTTATAATTTGATCAGCGGCCAGTTTACCCGAAATAAGAGCAGGTGGAACCCCCGGTCCCGGCACTGTTAACTGACCCGTATAAAAAAGATTTTTTACTTTTTTATTTTTAATGCTTGGTTTTAAATGCGCCGTTTGCATAAGTGTGTTGGCTAAACCATAGGCATTACCCTTAAAAGCATTGTAATCGCTCACAAAATTGCTGGGCGCATACGATTTAAAGTGAACCAAATTTTCTGAAATATTAAATCCGGTTTTTGCCAGTATGCGTTCATTTACAATTTTAAAATATTTTTGGCGAAGTTCATCCGTATCGCTTAAACCCGGTGCAACGGGTATTAAAATAAACAAATTCTCATAACCTTCAGGCGCTACTGAATTATCTGTTTTGCTTGGGCAACACACGTAAAATAAGGGGTTGTCGGGCCATTCAGCACTTGTATAAATTTCTTTGGCATGTTTACCAAAATCGGCATCAAAAAATAAATTATGGTGTAATAAGTTATCAACTTTGCCTTTAACGCCAACATAATAAATTAAACAGCTGGGAGCCATTTTTCTAGATTCCCAATATTTTTGGTTGTATTGACGGTAATCTTCGTCTAATAATTTTTGTTCAGTAAAATGGTAATCTGCTGAAGAAACAAGAGCTTTAAAACTATTGTAGTTTGTGTTTGCCGTAATGGTTTTGGCAAGACCATTGGCTACATTTATTTTTTTAATATCAATTCCTGTTTCAAATTTTACACCTAATTCTTTGGCTAGTTCGTACATTCCTTCTGCAATTTTTTGCATACCACCCATGGGGTACCATGTACCAAGAGCTAAATCGGCGTAATTCATTAAGCTGTATAGTGCAGGAGTGTTTTCAGGTAAAGCACCCAGAAACAAAACAGGAAATTCTAAGAGTTGAATGAGTTTTTCGTTTTTAAATAATTTGCGCACATGACTGCTCATACTTTTAAAAACATCTAACTTAAATACGCCCGAAATAAGTCGGGCATCTATTAATTCCGAAATATTAATTCCGGGTTTGTACACTAAATCGTGAATACCAACATTGTATTTATACTCGGCCTCTTTTAAAAACTTTTTTAGTTTGGGCGAACTTCCGGGTTCGTATTTTTCAAATAATTGATAAAGTTCCTCTAGGTTGGCAGGAACATCAAATTTATCGTCTGTAAAAAATACGCGATAACCAGGACTTAGTCTAACTAACCGGTAATAATCAGATACTTTTTTACCAAAATCGCCAAAAAACTTCTCAAAAACATCGGGCATCCAATACCAACTAGGGCCCATATCAAACACAAATCCATTTTCAGAATAGCTTCTAGAGCGGCCTCCAACAACTTGGTGCTTCTCATAAACTGTCACTTCAAATCCGGCTTTAGCCAGGTAACAAGCTGATGATAAACCGCTAAATCCGGCTCCAATTATTGCTATTTTTTTATTGTTCATGATGCTATGTTAAGTTAAACAAAAAATGCCGTATTTTGTTTAGTATAAAACAATAAAAATTAAACAAAGGGTAAACATAATTGGTTCAGGAGTTTCGGGATTGGCCATTGCAATACGTTTGGCTTCGCAAGGCCATAAGGTTCAGGTGTTTGAGAAAAATGCTTACCCGGGTGGCAAATTGGCGGAATTAAAATTGCTGGGTTATAGATTTGATAAAGGGCCATCTTTGTTTACCATGCCTAAACTGGTAGACGAGTTAAGTGAATTGGGAAACACGGAAGGAAAGTTTGTGTATAAAAAACTGGAAAACATTACGCATTATTTTTACGAAGATGGAACAAAACTAATTGCCAGTTCAGATAAAAATAAGTTCGCGAAAGATATAGCAGAAATTTTAGGAGAAGATAAAATGGCGGTATTAAAGCATTTGAGTAAAAGTGCTTTTTATTACGACACTACAGCCGAATTGTTTTTAAATCAATCATTACACAAAATAAAAAACTTTATCAATTTCAAAACTTTAAAGGGAGTATTTAATGCACCTCGTTTGGCTTTAAACAAAACCATGCATCAAAAAAACAACAGCGCCTTTAAAAATGAAAAAACGGTTCAGTTGTTTAACAGATATGCTACGTATAATGGCTCTAATCCATACAAAGCGCCTGCTTTGTTAAATATTATCCCACATTTAGAATTTGGTTTGGGAGCTTATTTACCTGAAAAAGGGATGCACCAGATAACCGAACATTTATATGATACGGCAAAAAAATTAGGAGTAAAGTTTTATTTTAATTCAGAAGTTGAAAAAATTGAATTGAAGAATAACGCTGCGGTTGGTGTTAGGATAAACGGACAGTTATATCCTGGTGATTTGGTAGTGAGTGATGCCGATATTCATGTATTGTATAATAAACTTTTACCGAATGAGTACGCACCTAAAAAATTATTGAATCAAGAGAAATCAAGTAGTGCATACGTGTTTTATTGGGGAATTAAAAAAGAATTTAAAGAATTGGGTTTGCATAACATTTTATTTTCAGATAATTACGAAGAAGAATTTAATCATTTGTTTACCAAACATAAACCATACGGCGATCCTACCATTTACATTAACATCACCTCAAAGTATTGTGAAGCTGATGCGCCAAAAGGTTGTGAAAACTGGTTTGTTATGATTAATGTTCCGCATAATAAAAGTGGTAAAGCAATTGAGTATGCAGATGAATTGCGAAAAAACGTAGTGAGTAAAATAAACCGTATTTTAAAAACAGATATAGAAAAGTTAATAGAAGTGGAGGATAAGTTAGATCCTTTAGATATTGAAAAGCAAACTTCATCATTCGGCGGATCTTTATATGGAAATGCCAGTAATAATAAGTTCGCGGCATTTTTACGTCATGCAAATTACAGTTCAAAAATAAATGGTTTGTATTTGGTAGGCGGTAGCGTTCACCCGGGTGGAGGGATACCTTTGTGTTTGCTAAGTGCTAAAATTGCAAGTAATTTAATTAAGGATGATTTAAACTAATGTTACAAATTTATCGTAAATATTTTCTTTACTTCTTAATTTTGGTTTATGTATCAGGCGCCATTGGTTTTGTGTTGAATCCCGATTTCTTTTTACCATTTACTCCTTTTACTTTGGTATATACTTCATTTGTGTTTTTAATTTATCAACCCATTCATAATGTAAAATACGTTATTAGTTTTATAGCTGTTGCAATTATTGGTTTTGTTAGTGAGGTAATTGGTGTAAAAACAGGAATGGTTTTTGGTGAGTACAGCTATGGCACAACCTTAGGTTATAAGTTTTTAGAAGTTCCTTTAACCATATCTTTAAATTGGGCGTTACTGGCAAGCGCTTGTATTTTAATTGCATCCTACTTATCGTCACATAAAGTGGTAGTTTCAATTGTTTCTGCAATTTTAGCCACTTCTGTTGATTTTTTAATAGAACAAGTTGCGCCAAATTTGGGTTTCTGGAGATTTAATGAGGGTATGCCCGGTTGGCATAATTATTTAGGTTGGTTAGGTGTTTCGTTTATCGCTGCCCTGCTTTTTACACCCGTGCTTAAAACCGGAAATAAAAGAATTGCACTTGCAATAATTGCCTTACAAATTTTATTTTTTTTATATATTTATTTAATCTCTTAAAAATGAACATAGCTTTAAATATTGGAATTGTGTTAATCACTTTTGTGTTAACAGAATTTTCGGCTTGGTTAAATCACAAATTCATTATGCACGGATTGATGTGGTACTTTCATGCCGATCATCATAAGAAAGACCATAACCATTGGTACGAACGAAATGATGTTTTCTTTTTAATGTATGCAATACCCAGCTGGTTGTGTATTATGTTTGGTATGATGAACGGGTATGCATGGTACACCTGGGTTGGTTTTGGTATTGCTTTATACGGTTTAGCATATTTTTTTGTACACGATGTAATTATTCATCAGCGCATTAAGATTTTAACTAAATCAACAAACACTTATGTTCTTGCCTTGCGAAGAGCTCACAAAATGCACCACAAGCATTTGGGGAAAGAAGACGGAGAAAGTTTTGGTATGTTGTTTATACATCCAAAATATTTTGCAGAGGCCCGTAAATTAAAGAAAGGCCAATTAGGAGTTTCTTAATGAATAATAAAAATTCATACGATTTTATTATTGCAGGCATGGGTTTGGCAGGTTTATCGCTTGCTATGCAATTAAAAAACTCTTCTGTTAAGTTCAACAAAGTATTATTAATTGATAAAGATTTAAAAAATAAAAACGACAGAACCTGGTGTTTTTGGAGCAAAGAAGATGCAAATTGGTTTGATAAAATTATTTTTAAACGTTGGAGCAAGTTTAAATTTAGCAGTTCCGGATTAAATAAGGTTTGTGAAATTAATCCTTACCAGTATTGCATGATAAAAGGAATTGATTTTTATAACTTTTGCTTGAATGAACTAAAATCAGATATACGTTTTGATTTTGTAACCGATGAAATAAAAAAGATTGAAACAAAAAACAACCAAGCACATTTGCATACAATAAAAGAGGAATATCATTCAATGTATTTATTCAATAGCGCTATTCGAACACCAAAAATAGTGCAAAAACACATTAACTACGTACAGCATTTCAAAGGTTGGCTTATTGAAACAGAAGAGAATAATTTTGATGTAGATTGTCCAACTTTTATGGATTTTAATATCCATCAAAAAAACGATTGCAGATTTGTTTATGTTTTACCATTCAGTTCCAATAAAGCCTTAGTAGAGTATACCGGATTTTCGCCGAAAAGAATTGATGACGAAGAATATGATGCAGAACTTACAAGTTACATAAAATTGAATTTAAAAATTGAAAATTACAAGGTTCTGGAAGAGGAGCAAGGCGAAATACCTATGTTTGAGAGCGAGTTTGTAAATTTATTTGGTAATAGGGTTATAAACATTGGAACTTCCGGCGGCTCAAGCAAAGCCAGTACAGGTTTTACTTTTTATTTTGTGCAAAAGCATATTTCTGAATTAGTAAAATCTTTAGCAAATGGAAGCCCGATTTCTTTTGCAAGAAAACCAAAGTATTTGTATTACGATAGGATTTTAATGGACGTAATTGATAAAAAGAAAATGCCTGCATCAGAAATTTTTGAAACATTGTTTAAAAAAATTCCAACGCCAACTATTTTGGCTTTTTTAAATGAAGAATCAAGTTTATTACAGGAATTACGTATTATGAATTCCGTTCCAAAACTTAAGTTTGTGCCTGCCGCCTTAAGAAAACTGTAAATCAATTAATGTTAATCTTTAGTAGTTGCACCCCAAACATTTTCATTAAATTTGACAACAGTTATGAAGATTGTTGTTAGAGTACTTCTTATAATATTAAGCATTTGTTTGGGTTTGGTTTTTATTTATTCCGGATATACCAAGCTTTTACCGGTTATAGAAACCTTTGAATTTACTTTTGTGGATATTGGAATTGGTAATTGGTATACAGCGCCCATTATAGCGCGCCTGCTAATTGGATTAGAATTTTTTATTGGACTTTTACTCATTTTAAATTATAACCTTAAAAAATTTACATTACCATTAACTATTGCCTTGTTAACTTTCTTTTGTATTTATTTAACTGCTCAAATCATTATTAGCGGTGATAAAGGAAATTGCGGATGTTTTGGCGAACATTTAAAAATGACACCTTCAGAAGCAATTATAAAGAATTTTTTAATGATAGGTTTAAGCTTACTTATTTATTTTTTCTGGGAAGGTTGGAAAGTAAAATCAAGTAAACTATTTATCGTATCGGCCTTTGTTCCTGCATTGGCTACTTGTTTTATTTTGAATCCGGTTGATTACACGTATTCAACCAATAATTTAGATGAAGTAGTGAATTATCCGTTGGAGTTAAATTTACTGTTTGAACCGGAAGATACTTCAAAGGTTGAAATCCCTTCTGTTGATTTGCGAAAAGGAAAACATGTGGTGGCTTTCATTAGTTTAAAATGCCCGCATTGCCGCATTGCCGCAAAAAAATTCAGATTAATTAAAAAGAACAATCCTGAACTTTCCATTTATTTTATTTTAAATGGAGATAAAAAGGATTTACCGGCTTTTTATGAAGACACTCATTCGGATAATATTCCTGCCTCCTTTGCCTTGGGCAAAACCTTTGTTCAGTTGGCAGGAACCAATTTGCCCAGAATTTATTATTTAGAAGATACCAAAGTGGTGAAAAAAGTAGATTATTACGAATTGAACCAGTATGATATTGAAAACTGGGTTAAGAAATAAATATTGAGTCGAAAAATGAGTACTTATACTCAAATAGTTTATCAGATTGTTTTTGGTACAAAAAATAGGGAAAGAACCTTGTTAAAGGCAAATAGAGATGAATTATTTAAATATATTACGGGGATTTTAGAAAACAAAAAATGCCATTTGTATCAAATTGGGGGCGTAGAAGACCACATTCATATAGTTACTCATTTGCACCCATCAGTTTCATTGTCATCATTGGTAAAAGACATTAAATTGGCATCAAACGAATTCATAAAGCAGAAGAATCTTTTTCAAAATTTCAATGGTTGGCAAGAGGGCTACGGTGCATTTACCTATACAACCAAGGAATTAGACCAATTAATTGAGTACGTGAAAAATCAGGAAGCACATCATAAAGTAAAAAGTTTCCGTGAAGAGTATCTGGAGTTTCTTACAGAACATAACATTAAGTTTGATGAGAAGTACTTGTAATCTTCAGGATAGTTCAACCACTTCGTGGTTGTAGCCCATCACCTTCATTTTTTATTCATGTTCAATCCTTTCAGGATTGATATAATGGACGATGGCTTTTTAAACCTATAGGCCACATAAACCCCGAAGGGGTTAAATATGAATAATAGAGAGTAAAGTAGACTAAAAAAAACAACCCCGAATGGGGTTGAATTAAAATAATAAAAAACTTAATCCCTTAAAACCCCGTACCGAAATGCGTTAAACTTACCTTTTTGGTAGGTTGCACTGTTAGTACCGGAATATTACTAATATCCACTATCTTTTGAGAATCTGTTCCGCCAAAAAACTCACCAATATTAAGTGACGTTTTATTCATAATCATAATTAAATCTGCTTCAATTTTATTGGCATATTCAACTACAGTTTCTGCTATATGATCGCTGGCTATTGATTTGTTGGTGCAAGCAATTCCTTTGCTTTTAATAAATTGTTTTACTTGATGCGAGTAGGCAATTAATTTATTTTCGTAAGCTGCATCACTTGGACTAAATATTGCTAAAATACGAATGCTTGCTCCAAAGTAGTGTGCAAACTGAACGGCAATATCTACTTTTTCGCGCGATTCATTGGAAAGGTCTAATGGTAATAAAATATTTTCGCAGCCATCTCTGTTTTCTTTACCTCTAATGGTAATAATTGGGCAAGGCGCTTTTCTTATTAATTTACTGGCGCTACTACCAATAATATTTCTGAATTTCATATGGCTTTCTAAGCCCGCAATAATTAAAGTGGCACCAATTTCTTCTGCAATTCTATCCGTTTCATCATAAATATCACCTTTCACATTCATGAACTCACAAGGAACACCACTTTCTTGTTCTGTTTGTTTAGTAAGTTTGGTAAGGGCTTCATAATTCTCATCACCGTTTTTATCGTAAACGTGAAGTAGAACTAATTTAGAATGAGTGTATTTAGCTAAATTATAAGATTGCTTAACTGCGGCTAACGATTGTTCGCTAAAATCTACCGGAATTAAAATTATACCTCTTTCCTTAACTTGCATAAATGTTAAAATTTTAGGCAAAAGTATGAAATTTTATCCAGTTAGCAACACTTTGAGGCAATAATTATTTGGTTGTTCAGCCTTTTTTAACGACATTTGCACCTCAAATTTTAAAAAAATAATAAAATGGCAGTAAAGATTAGACTACAAAGACATGGAAAGAAAGACGCTGCTTTCTTTCATATTGTAGTTGCGGATGGTCGTGCACCTCGTGATGGAAAGTTCATTGAAAAACTAGGAGTTTATAATCCTAGCACCAATCCTGCAACAATTAACATTGATTTCGACAGCGCATTACAATGGTTGTTAAACGGCGCTCAACCTACAGACACTTGTCGCGCAATCCTTTCTTACAAAGGTGTAGTGTACAAAAAACACTTGTTGGGTGGTGTTAAAAAGGGTGCTTTAACGGAGGCTCAAGCTGAAGAAAAATTCAGTAAATGGCTTCAACAAAAAGATTCTAAAGTAAGTGGTAAAAAAGATAAATTAGCTGCAGAAGGTTCTAAAAAAGCTGCTGATAAATTTGCTGCTGAAAAAGCTCGTAAAGAAGCTATTGCCGCAAAAAATGCCGCAAAAGAAACGAAGGTTGAAACAACTGAAGCTCCGGTAACTGAGGCTCCTGCAACAGATAGCCCGGCATCAGAAGAGCAAGCATAATTTTAAAAACAATAAATTATAAAACCGTCTTTTTTATAAAAACTAGACGGTTTTTTTTATACATTCACAACTAAATGAATTTAGAATAATTATGTACACTCTTATTGCTGACAGCGGATCTACAAAAACAGATTGGATACTTTTAAAAGACAATGATATTGTTAAAAGAGCCTCTTCCATTGGTTTTAATCCCTATTTCCAAAACAAAGATCAAATTTCTATTGCAATATACGCGCAATTGTTACCGGAAATTGCTGCAGAAATAGAATCTGTTTCGCATATTCATTACTATGGCGCCGGATGTTCTAATGATGAGAATTGCGATATTGTTCATAGAGCAATTAAGTCTCATTTTAAAAATGCAGATATAAACATTGCACACGATTTATTAGCTGCATCAAGAGCATTGTGTTTTGATAAGCCCGGAATAGCTGGTATTTTGGGAACAGGAAGCAACTCTTGCTTGTACGACGGTAAGAAAATTTTAGAAAATGTACCTTCTGTTGGATTTATGTGGGGCGATCATGGAAGTGGCGCTTGTATTGGTAATAGATTTTTAACGCATTATTTTCACGATGAAGTTCCTTCAGAAGTAAAGAAAGATTTTGAAGCAAACGGCTACCACCGCGAAGAAATATTAAATCATGTTTACAAAAAAAGCATGCCCAGTAAATATTTAGCATCTTTAAGCATGTTTATTTCTAAGCATACTAACAACGAGTTTATTAGCAATATGATTGTAAAGTGCTTCGAAGATTTTTTTACTTATCAAATTTCAAAATACACCAATGCTAAAAATTACTCAATAAATACAGTGGGCTCAATTGGTTATGTTTACAAGAATTTTTTAGAAATTGCAGCAACAAATAAAGGATATAAAATTGGAACTGTAATTAAATCTCCTTTAGAAGGACTTGTAAATTATCATCAAAAATTTAAGTAATGATTTATGTAGTAATTTCATTAACAGCATTAGCAGCATCTTTTCTCACTTTTTTTTCAGGGTTTGGCTTAGGCACTATTTTAATGCCGGTGTTTGCTTTGTTTGTTAATTTACCCACTGCTATTGCACTTACTGCAGTTGTACATTTACTTAATAATGTTTTTAAATTAGCTTTAGTATATAAAGCAATCAACTATAAATTAGCTTTAAAATTTGGTGTTCCGGCTTTAATTGCATCTTTTGTGGGAGCTTCGTTACTTAATTTTATAAATGACGAACATTTAATTTTACTTCAATATCAACTGGGCGAAAAAACATTTTTTATCAATTGGCAGGGTTTATTAATTGGTTTTATTGTTTTTATTTTTTCAATAGTTGAACTAAATCCTAAGCTTAGTAATTTAAGCTTTAACACTAAATGGATAATTTCCGGCGGATTATTAACCGGTTTTTTTGGCGGACTCAGTGGGCATCAGGGAGCATTAAGAAGTGCATTTTTATTGAGATTAAATTTAGATAAAACAGTTTTTATTGCCACCGGTGTTGCCATTGCTTGTTTGGTTGATGTGGCCCGCTTAAGTGTGTATTCTTATAATTTTAAAACCTTAAGCGATAATTATTTAATTTTAATTGTAGCAATTGCTTCTGCTTTTTCAGGTGCAATTATTGGAAATAACGTATTTAAAAAAACCAGCATTCATTTTTTAAAGTATACCGTTGGCGTTTTTATGTTAGTTGTTTCACTTTTAATAATGGGAGGTATCATAAATAAATGAAAAAGTATATCCCATTAATTATTATTGAAGGTGCAACAGTAATGGCGGTTGAACTTTGCGGCGCTAAATTAATGGCGCCTATTTATGGTGGTAGTTTGTTTGTTTGGGCCGGAATTCTTGCAATTACCTTAGCCGCCTTAGCCTTTGGATATTTTTATGGCGGAATTTTAAGCAGTAAAGAAAAACCGGTTATTAAATTGTATTATGTAGTTTCTGTTTCAGCAGTTTTTATAGCACTAATGCCATTTATAGCTCAATTTGTTTTACCTCTGCTCTCGTATTTAAACTTTAATATTGCTGTAATATTTAGTGCAGTTGTTTTAATTTTTTCGCCAATTTTTTTACTGGGATGTACATCCCCCTTATTTATACGATTAAATGCGGCAACACTTGATACTGTTGGGTTAATAAGCGGAAAAGTTTATGCCATTTCTACTTTCGGAGGAATTGTTTCTACTTTTTTATGTGGTTTTTTTCTAATACCCGAATTAGGTTTAAAAAACACGTTATTAATTTTTTCTATTTTACTTTTTGTATCTGGCTTTGTAACCTTAAAAACAATAAAACCCGTTGCGTCAGTACTGTTTATAGCAGCATTATTTGTTTCCTTCAAAAGTATTAATGAAACAAAAAAACATTTGTTTAATGCGTATGGCGTTTTAGGTGAAATAACTGTTAGTGAATTTGAAAGAGATGGAAAAAAAATTCGTTCATTGCAGGTTAATAAAATTATACAAACTGAAATGGACATGGCAAGCAATAATTCTAATTTGCCTTATATTTCAATAATTGATTCACTTGTTGAAGTTAAAAAAGAAAAAGCTGAAGCATTGGTATTAGGTTTAGGCGGAGGAATGGTAGCTAATTTACTTTGTAATAAAAATTACCGAGTTGATGGAGTTGAATTTGATGCCCGAATAATTGAAGCAGCTAAAAAATATTTTGGCTTAAATAGCAAGGTGAATGCTATTAATGATGATGCCCGCAGATACATAAATCAGTGTAAAAAAAAATATGAATTAATTATTTTTGATTTATTTAAGGCCGAAGAACAACCTGCTCATATTATTACATCTGAAAGTTTAAAAAGCATAAAGCTAATGCTAAGCCCCAATGCTTTGGTTATTATAAATTGGCACGGTTATCAAACGCTACCGTTGGGGAAAGGAACTGAAATATTGCTTCATACACTTCGTGCTTCGGGCTTTGATTTGGAAATAATTCCAACGGGCCAATTAGAAGATTACCGAAATTTACTTATTGTTGCCCATCCCTTAAACACAGTGGCTAGCAGTAGTTTATCGGAAATTAATACCGATGATTGTCCGCGATTAGAGTCTGCAAACGCTAAAGCCAACATTGCCTGGCGGAAGAATTATTTAAAATATTACCAAAGTATCAATCAATAAAATTGTATTTTTGTACTTTCAAATTTTATGGCTCAATTATTAATATTTCGTCACGGACAAAGCACCTGGAACCTAGAGAATAAATTTACAGGTTGGGTAGATGTTGATTTAACTGAAAAAGGAATTACAGAAGCAAAAACCGCAGGTACCAAATTTAAAGGAATGAATTTTGATTATGCGTATTCTTCTGATTTAATGCGTGCACAAAAAACATTAGCACTTGCTATGGAAACTGCCGGTCATACTCCTTTAGCTCCAATTTACAACAAGGCGCTTAACGAACGAATGTATGGTGATTTACAAGGTTTAGATAAAACAGAAACTGCAAAAAAATTTGGCGAAGACCAAGTGAAAATTTGGAGAAGAAGTTTTGATATAGCACCCCCTAACGGAGAAAGTTTAAAAGATACCGCAGCGCGTGTTTTGCCTTATTTTAAAGCAGAAATTGAACCAAAATTAAAAGCCGGAAAAAATGTAATTGTTGTTGCTCATGGAAACAGTTTGCGTGCTTTAATTATGCATTTAGAAAACATGACGCCCGAACAAATTTTGGAATTTGAAATTGGAACGGCTCAACCTCGTTTATACGAATTGGATAATAACATGAATGTTTTATCTGTAAAGAATTTATGAAATTGAAACTACTCGATGAAAATAGTAAAGTTATAGCCGTTGATTTTGACGGAACAATTGTTGAGCATGCATACCCTGCAATAGGCAAAGAAATGTTATTTGCTTTTGCAACATTAAAGGAATTACATAAACGCGGACATAAATTAATTTTATGGACATTCAGACATGGAGAATATTTAGAGGAAGCAGTAGAATTTTGCAGAAAGAATGGGGTTGAGTTTTATGCAGTAAATAAAAATTTCCCGGAAGAAGTGTGGGATCAAAATGTAGCACGAAAAATTAATGCCGATATTTTTATTGATGATAGAAATGTGGGAGGCTTTTTAGGATGGAGCGATATTTGGCAAACATTACATCCTGAAGGTGGAGATTTTTTACACCAACTAAAAAATGAAGAAGCACATTTAAATTACAGAAAATCACAAGGTTCATTTTTTAAAAAAATATTCGGGAAATAATGATTTATTTAAAAACCAGAGAAGAGATTGAATTAATTCGCGAATCGGCATTAATGGTTTCGCGTACATTAGGATTGGTGGCAGCCGAAATTAAACCCGGTGTTACCCCATTACGTTTAGATAAATTAGCAGAAATTTTTATTAGAGATAACGGCGGTGTACCGGCATTTAAAGGATATCCCGGTGCAAAATCTCCTTTTCCCGCAACACTTTGTATTTCTGTTAACGAAGCGGTTGTACATGGTATACCAACCGATAAACCTTTAAAAGAAGGTGATATTATTTCGGTTGATTGCGGCGTAAAGAAGAATGGATTTTTTGGCGATCATGCTTACACTTTTGGTGTTGGAAATATAAAACCTGAGGTGAAAAAACTTTTAGATGTTACTAAAGAATGTTTGTATAAAGGAATTGAACAAATGGTGAGTGGTAACAGAGTTGGTGATATTAGTTACGCAATTCAGCAACATGCCGAATCGCATGGTTACGGTGTGGTTAGAGAATTAGTAGGGCATGGTTTAGGTAAAAATATGCACGAAGAACCCGAAGTGCCAAATTATGGGTCGCGTGGTAACGGACCAAAATTAAAAGAAGGAATAGTTTTAGCCATAGAGCCCATGATTAATATGGGTAAGAAAAACATTAAACAATTAAACGACGGTTGGACAATTTTAACTGCCGATGGTTTACCCAGCGCCCACTTTGAACACGATGTGGCAATTGTTGATGGAAAACCTGAAATTTTAAGCACTTTTGCTTTTGTAGAAGAGGAATTAAAGAAGCAAGGGGTGTTGTAATGAATATTTACTCCCCAAACAATTCAAACTCCTTTAAATCGGGCAAATACTTTTTTTCTCTGTTTACTTCCAGTTTATAAATTTCTAAACTCAACTCTTTTAAAAAGGGTATAGCCACACTTTTGTATTCGTAAACACCGCTGCCAAATGAGTTTCGTGAATTGGTATAAAGTACGCTGCTTAACATAAACTCTGTTTTGGTTTTATAATTTACAATATAAGCACAATCAACAATAAATCCATACGAGTAACCAATCATATTAAAGACTCGTAATGTGTCTGAATTAATTTTTTTCACTTCACTCCCGTAAATAAAATATTTTTTATATGAATCATAAAATTCCTCAGTATTGTATTTTGGGTGCTTAGTTTCGCGGGGGTACATTGCCAGGTGTTTTACTAAAAAACTCCAATCTTCTTCGGTTATATTATATTTATTTTGTTCAGGCAAGTAGTTATGAAAAAGTAATCGCTGTAAAATACTATGGAAATTATTTAGCGGAATAAAGTTAGAATAGGTAAAATCTTTTTTCTCTGAAATCTTTTTTCCTTTATTATTTTTTATATCGGTACCTAAAACAATTTTTCCAAACGGGTAACTGTATCCTTTTTTAGAATCAAATGCTTTAGAGGCGTACAGCAATTTCATTTCGTGGTCGTAAAAATCAATTGGGTTTATTTTAAAGCCCGGCACCTCTTTGCAAATAGCATCAAAACGATGTATTATTCTGGCGTTTGGATATCCAAGCGATTTTAATCTGCTTTGTATATAATCCGGATTTAAAAATTCATATACTCTGCTATAACTAAAATTATCACTTACCAACAACATTTTTTTTATGTAGTTAGAAAGAGTAGGGTAACCACTTGGTGAACTGGTGTCTTTTTCGCATTGTTTATTGCAGGGGTAAATGCCTTTGGTAAACATGTAGCTTTCCTTGTTTAAGCCTTCAATTTTTAACTCGTTTAATTTTTCTAAAGCCATTATTGAACAAGGAAGTTTTACCAAACTGGCGCAGTAAAAGTAGTTGCTGCTGTCTAATAAATACGTGTGATTGGTAAAAGTAGGAAAGTTGTTTTCGTCTCTGTTAATTTGGGTATAAATAATTTGCGGCTTATAAACTTCTTTTTTATCTATTATGTTTTTTAAGGTATTATTGTTTTTAATTATATTTTCAAGCAAAGCAGAGTTACTTTGGGAATATACTATCTGTGTTAGTATAAAAAATATAATGCAAATTAATTTCAACTTCTAGCTTTTTTAATTACCATAAAATTGCTGTTTTTATCACGGTAATTGTATCCTAAACCAAATCCTAATTTTTTAGCGCCTTTTGTTTTATATAACGAATCTAATGAGGGTTGATAGTGTTGTGCAAACATATTAATGGGTTTAATGTATTCACCAAACAAATTAAATTCCCATTTATTTTTATCGTTTAAGATATAATCTACGGCAATACCGCTATCATCTTGTACAACACAAGATGCGTTTTCTAAAATTATGTTTCTTATTTTGCTAAATGAGGGTTTGTGCATTAAATAGGAAGCGCCTTTTAAATAGGTAGTTTCAAATTGTAAATCACTTAAGTATTGTTTCAAGCCTTTGTTTCTGTATAAACCTGCGTCACTTAAATCTGTTGAGGTATAGGTAATGGTTTTTGAAATATTGTTTTCGGTAGCAGCAATAATTTCAATACTACTGTTTTTATATTTTTTGTTTTTTAAAACAGAAGTGTTTTTTACATAATATTTATTTCCCAAACTATCAATGTAAAAGGGTTTAATGCTTTGTATTTTATGCCCTGTTTTATTTAAAAACAATAATATTAAATGAATGGTTCCGTCTACCTCTTCGTTTCTTAAATCTTCTTTCATGCTTACCGTTCTGAAAAAACTAAAATTTAAAATAGCGTTTAAAGAGGTGTTTATCTTTCCAAAATATTTATGAATTGAGTCGGGTAAAATATCTTTATCGTCAATTATTGGTAAAGTTCCTACCGGTTCTAAGCCTATTAAAGAAAGTTTAGTGGCATTGGGAAATAATGTAGTAGAATATAAAACATCAGGGCCCGAAAATGGGTAGAAAACATTTTTAACTTCTGCATAATTTTTAAAATCACCACTCACAAAAGTTTTAATGTTTTTTAGTTTTGTAGAATCAAATTTTTTCCAGCGTTTGGTAAAATGTTCAGAAAATTCCAGAAAGCCTTTTTCTTTTCTGAATTTAGAAAGGGTTTTGTATTCATGGTCGTTTCGCCCGCTAATGTAATTTACCAAATCTTCTAAGGTATCGTTAATAGAAAACGAAGAGGACTTATTCACTTTTGTTTCAGTAAATTCATCACTTTTTAATGCAGTAGTATCTTTAGTAATTGTTACTTCAACTTCTTTCTGCTTTGCCTGTTCTTGGTTTTGTGTTGATTCGCAACTTGCTAATAGTGCAAGTAAAATTAAATGAATTAAAAATTTACAATTTTGCATTTTTTCTTTTGTCTATAATTTGTGTGATGTAATAAAAAATTAATCCGCCTAAAACGGTAAGTAATCCCAGTAATGATTCTTTGGTTTTATCCATAAAAACATGCACCAATACCCAGCCAATTATCACTAAAAATAAAAGTGCGGGCAAGGGAAATAAAGGAGTTTTAAATGGAACTTCCATATTTTTCATTTTGTATCTTAATACAAAAACGCCTAATACAGTTAAAAATGTAAAAAGGTTTAAAGTAAAACCCACGTAGTTTAGTAATGATTCAAAAGAAGCATTTAGCACTAAAGTAATTGCTATTGCAGATTGAACGGCAATTGCAATAAAAGGAACTTTGTTTTTATTAGTAATGGATAAAAATTTTAAAGATGGAATTTGTTCGCCCATACTTTGCATTACTCTTGGCCCGGCTAAAATCATTGCACTAATGGTTGAAATCAGTAATAACGCAATGGCCAAACTCATGTATTTACCAAGCCCAACTCCAAAAATATTATTAGCACTAATGTAGCCAACTTCTATTTGTCCTTTTAATGAATCTATGGGCGAGGTATATAAAAACACATAATTTAAAAGCGTATAAATAACCAAAACAATTAAAGTTCCAAAAAACAATGCTTTTGGTAAATTTTTATTTACATCTTTCATTTCTCCGGCAAGGTAGGAAGCTGCGTTCCATCCGCTATATGCATAAGTTACGTAAACCAGCGAAACAGCAAAGGCAGGAGAAAAAATTTCGGTAAATGAATAAGCGCTCGGTAAAAAAGAAATAGAAAAAGTAGGCGAATGCATCATGCCAAATGCAACAAACAAAATAATTACTGAAATTTTTAAGAGGGTAAAAAAACGTTGAAAAGTACTGCCTGATTTTAAATTAAAAGAATGAACAACTGTAATTAAAATAATAATTATTATAGCAAGTGTTAAAGAATTTACACTAGGATAAACTGCATGAACGTATTTCCCTAATGCCATTGAAGCGGCGGCTATTGGTGCGGCAAAACCAACGGTTACACTAACCCAACCACTTAAAAAACCAACCGCCGGATGAAATAATTTACTCAGGTAATTAAATTCACCGCCATTTTGTGGAAAAGCCGAACCAAGTTCGCCATACGTTAATGCGCCACATAACGAAAGTATTCCACCAACAATCCATAATGCTAATAATGCAAATCCGTTTTGCATACCCAATACCTGATAACCCAAGCTGGTGAATACTCCCGTACCAATCATGTTTGCTATTACAACAGAAATAGCAGTATTAAAACCAATTTTATGATTGTTCATACTTTAGTCGAACGACTGCGTTAATTTTTTGCTTTCTTCTACAAGAGCCTGGTATTGTGCGGGAGTTAAATCGCTGTAGTAATAATTAATCGGGTTTGTTTTTTGTCCGTTTTTAATTACTTCGTAATGCACATGTGGTGCGGTACTTAAGCCGGTACTTCCAACATAACCTATTAGCTGTCCACGTTTAACTTTTTGTCCTACTTTACATGCAATTCTACTCATGTGCGCATACAAGGTTTGGTATCCAAAACCATGATTAATTACTACGTGGTTTCCGTATCCTTGCGCAGTATTATCAGCACGTTCTATTACACCATCTCCTGTGGCATAAATGTGCACTCCGGTAACTGCCGTAAAGTCCATACCCGGATGAAACTCCGGTGTTTTGTATATTGGATGTGTGCGCCAACCAAAACCGCTGGTTACTGCGTGCGATAAATCTTTTTGGTTAATTGGCATAATTGCCGGTATAGATTGAATTAATTGTTCTTTGCTTTTTGCCAACTTTACCACTTCATCAAACGATTTTGATTGAATGTACATTCGCTTTGCAATTTTATCTAATCGCAATGCGGTATTTTTCATTAATTCACCATTATCGTACATGTCAAAGTCTGCGTATTTATCACTGCCCCCAAAGCCTGCATTTCTTATGCTTTTTGGTAACGGTTCAGCTTCAAAAATGGTGCGGTAAATATTATCGTCACGGTCTTCCATATCAGCCAATACCTTTTCAACCATTGCCATTTTTTTATTTAGCAATTCGTATTTTAAAGTAATAGCTTCCAATTCTCTGTCTCTTTTTTTCTCTGATGGCGATGGTAAAAATTTATTGGAAAGGAAAATGGTTACAGTGGCAAATACCAAACCGGTTGCCAAATACGACAACACATACCAAATTTTTTCCTTTACCGAAACTTTTACTTTTTCGTAGGTTAAACTTTTGGTGTTAAATTTGTATCTTACCTTACTCATGCCTTATAAATACAAGGGTACAAGTTAATAATAATTGATGAGTTTATGAACTAAAGTAAAGTTTTTAGCCTTTAAAAAGATGTTAAGCCGGAAGGTGTTTTTTGTACAAATCCCTTATAAATGCTGCTTTTCTGTGAATAAATAGTGAATAGCAACCCTTATAAATTCTTATATTTACTGGTTTAATTTTAAGTATGGAAGCCCCTTTAGTACGACAAACTTTTTTAAATTTTTTCAAGAGCAAAGGTCACCACATTGTACCCAGCGCGCCAATGGTTGTAAAAGACGATCCAACGCTGATGTTTAACAACAGTGGTATGGCGCCTTTTAAAGATATATTTTTAGGAAATTCTCCGGTTAAATACCCTCGTATTGCCGATACACAAAAATGTTTACGTGTTAGCGGTAAGCATAACGATTTGGAAGAAGTTGGCGTGGATACCTACCATCATACCATGTTTGAAATGCTTGGCAATTGGAGTTTTGGCGATTATTTTAAAAACGAAGCCATTGCATGGGCATGGGAACTGTTAACGGAAGTATATAAAATTGATAAAAGCAGATTGTATGTTACCGTTTTTGAAGGAAGCAAAGAAGAAGGATTAGCTTTTGATCAGGAAGCATTTGATGCTTGGAAACAATTTGTTGCTGAAGATCGAATTTTAAACGGAAACAAAAAAGATAATTTCTGGGAAATGGGTGATACCGGACCCTGCGGCCCTTGCAGCGAAATACATTACGATGGCAGAAGCGATGAGGAAAGAAAAAAAGTGAGCGGGGCAGAATTGGTAAATAAAGATAATCCACAAGTAATTGAAATTTGGAACAATGTATTTATGGAGTTTGAAAGAAAGGCTGATGGCTCTCTGGTAAAACTTCCAAAAAAACATGTTGATACCGGAATGGGTTTTGAACGTTTGGTACGCGTGTTGCAAAACAAACAAAGTAATTACGATACCGATGTTTTTACTCCTTTAATAAATAAAATAGAAGAATTATCAGGCTTACGCTATAAGCCCAACGACGAAGAAGGGCATAAAAAACAAAAGGATATTAATATTGCAATGCGGGTAGTTGCTGATCATATCAGAACAATTTCGTTTAGTATTGCAGACGGGCAGTTACCCGGAAACACAGGAGCAGGTTATGTAATCAGAAGAATTTTAAGACGAGCTATCAGATACGGTTATCAAACTTTAAATTTAAAGGAACCATTTATGTACCGTATTGTACCCACCTTATCACATCAAATGGGGGAAGCATTCCCCGAACTAATTTCACAAAAACTATTAATTGAAAAAGTTTTAAGAGAAGAAGAAATTTCGTTTTACAAAACACTAGAAATTGGTTTAAAACGAATAGATCAGGTTTGTATTGATGCAAATGCAAATAAGCAAAATGTTATTGATGGTAAAGTGGTTTTTGAATTGTATGATACTTTTGGATTTCCGGTCGATTTAACATCGCTAATTGCCAGAGGATATAATTTAAGTATTGATGAAACGGGCTTTAGTAAATATTTACAAGAACAAAAAGATCGTTCGCGTGCAGCTACCTCTGTAGACACCGATGATTGGGTGTATACAGAATTTGGTAAAAAGAATCAGGGCGAAAAAGAAACAGAGTTTTTGGGTTACGACGAATTTGAATGCGAAGCAAAAATTGTGCGCTACCGTAAAGTAAAAACTAAAACAAAAGAACTTTACAATGTTGTGTTAAACAAAACCCCTTTTTATTCTGAAAGCGGTGGACAAGTTGGTGATAAAGGGAGACTGTTTAATATAAATGAACAAATTGTAATTTTTGACACCAAAAAAGAGAACGGAGTAATTATTCATTCTACGGATATGTTACCCGAAAATTTGAATGCTGATTTTACTGCTGCAATTGATACGGGGCGTAGATTAGCTATTACAAATAATCACAGTGCTACGCATTTATTGCATGCCGCTTTAAGAAAAGTTTTAGGAACACATGTAGAGCAAAAAGGAAGTTTGGTGAATGAGGAATATTTACGTTTTGATTTTTCACATTTCAGCAAAGTAAGTGACAAGGAAATTCAGAAAATTGAAAAAATTGTTAATGCAAAAATCAGAAAAAACATAAAGCGAAAAGTGGAACTTATGTCAATTGACGATGCGAAAAAATCTGGTGCAATGGCATTGTTTGGTGAGAAATACGGTGATATTGTTCGTGTTGTAACTTTTGATAAAAATTATTCAATTGAATTGTGTGGAGGCGCACATGTAAAGGCTACAGGCCAAATTGGTTTTTTTAAAATTGTTTCTGAAAGTGCAGTTGCTGCCGGAATTAGACGTATAGAAGCTATTACCTCTTTAAAAGCAGAAGAATACATTAATGAGCAATTAAGGTTAATTGGCGAATTAAAAGCAGTATTAAAAGGCAGTAAAGATGTTGTAAAGAGTGTTGAATCTTTAATGGAAGAAAATACGGAGATGCAAAAGCAAATTGGTTTCTTTTTAAAAGAAAAAGCACAACAATTAAAAAAGGAATTAAAACAACAAATTTCCCTTAAAAACGGAATTAATTTTTTAGCAACCACAGTTCAATTTAGTAATGCCGAAGAAATAAAAAACATATTATTTGAAATTAAGAACGAAGTAGAAAATTGTTTTATTGTTTTGGGCGCAGAAGTGAACGGTAAACCAAGTATTTCAGTTATTTTAAGCGATAATTTAGTAAAAGACAAAGGTTTAAATGCCGGAGCCATTGTTAAAGATTTAGCAAAGGAAATTAATGGTGGCGGTGGAGGCCAAGCTTTTTACGCACAGGCAGGGGGAAGTAAACCGGAAGGATTAAAGAATGCAATTGAAAAAGCAAAAGCAATAACAGTTTAAAAACTAAAAACATATACAAATGAAAAAAGCAGCAAGTGTAATTTTAGCGCTATTAATTAGTTTAACAGGACTTAATGCGCAAACAACGGCAACCGAGTATTTTGATGCAGGTTACAAAAAGTATCAGAGTAAAGATTATAATGGAGCCATAAAAGATTACGATAAATGTATTCAAATGGATCCAAAGAATGCCGATGCCTATTACAACAGAGGTATGGCAAAATACTCCTTGGCAAAAGACGACGATGCAATTTTAGATTACAACAAATCAATTGAATTAAAACCCGGAATGTTTGATGTTTATTACAACAGAGGACTTTGTTATTTTTATAAAAAGAATTACAAAATGGCAATTATAGATTTTAATATTGCTTTAAGCATTAAAAGCGATCACGCAAAATCTTATTGCTATAGAGGTGCTTGTAATTATTATTTAGCAAATGATGCCGATGCTAAAAAAGATTTAACCATGTCTATTGGTTTAGATCAATCATACTCGTGGACCTACTATTACCGCGCATTGGTAAAATATGCAGAAGCGGATGATGAAGGTGCAATAGCGGATTTAGATAAAGCCATTTCTTTAAGCACAACCGAGTATTTATTTTATTACCAACGCGGATTAAGCAAGTATCAGAAAAAAGATTACAATGGCGCCATGTCAGATTTTTCAATGTCGATAGGAATTAAACCTACACACGCAGCCTCTTATACTTGGAGAGGATGTTGTTATTTTGCCAACGCAAAAGATAAAAATGCAATACAGGATTTTAACAAGGCTATTGAACTGAATGCAGAAGATTCGCAAGCCTACCATTATAGAGGGTTATCTAAAAGTTATTCTGATGATAAATCTGGAGCTTGCACCGATTTAAAAAAAGCACACTCACTTGGCTACAGTAAATCGCAAGCAGAAATGGATAAACTTGGTTGTAAATAACTGAATGGATTATGTTTTTGAAAGACTAGATGAGAGCAGGTATAAAGACCTACAGTTTCTTTATAAATATGCGTTTAGTGAAATAACAACAATTGATTTTTTAAGAAAAAAATACAATACCTCCTTTACCGGAATAAAAAACATTGGTTTTATTGCTTATCATTCTATAACAAAAGAACCCGCTGCGTATTATGGTGTTTTTCCATTAATGGTGCAGTACAATAAACAAAATTATTTAGCAGCTCAATCGGGAGATACTATGACACACCCTAATCATCGAGGGAAAGGTTTATTTATAGAGTTAGCAAAAAAAACATATGAACTAGCAAAGAATAGTGGAGTTGAGTTTGTTTTTGGGTTTCCTAATCAGAATTCATATCCGGGCTTTGTAAATAAATTAAATTGGAAACACTATTCTAACGTAAATCATTACAAAATTATCGCAAGTTCTATTCCGCTGGATAAAGTGGTGAAAAAATTTCCAACACTTGGTTTCATTAATAATATTGTTTGGCCTAAACCAAAAGCTATAGAAAGCAACAAACAATTGGCAAATTCATTAATTTCTCAAAGTAATGAATACGGTTGTGTAATTCATAATGATGATTACTATAAGTATAAAACCTATTATCCATCTTATGTTATAGAAATAGAAGGAATTAAATGTTGGGTAAAAGTTGATGGCAGATTATGGGTAGGTGATATACAATTTTGTGAAGAAGATAAATTTAATAAAGTAATAAGAACATTAATTTCATTTGCAAAATCCAAATTTTGTTCTTCTGTACAGTTTTCATTTTTTGAAAATAGCTTATATGATAATTGGATTAAAAAGAATCACAAAATACAATCATCCATTGCGGTAGGTTGTTTAGATTTAAGTGGAAAGGTAGATCCAATTAATTTTGCATATCAGGCAGCAGATTTTGATACTTTTTAAAAACCAAATTTATTAAAGTCTTTTAATAAACGTAACACATTTGATTCAAATGTGGTTGAATTACTAATGGTAAATCGTGAAAGCAAATACGGGTTTTTATTTACTTCATTTAATTTATAAGTTACTACCGTTACATTTTCGTATCCTGCCTTTTTGCATTGTTCAATGGTCTCTGAATTGTAGCTTCCATCAGGGAAAGCCAGTGAAATAACAGGTTTTTGAATACACTCTTCAATTATTTTTTTTGAAACAGAAACTTCCTCAAAACATTTTTCTGAATTTAAAAATTCTAAATTGTAATGTAAGTGGGTGTGTGAACCATATTCAATTAACGCTTCATTTTTATAATTTAAAAGTTGTTCTTTGTTAATCAGCTTAATTAATTCAGGAAATTTAGCGGCCTCAGTATGATATATAGGGTACTTTTGTTTTATTTCATTTAAGTATTCTTCACGCTTCTCTGCACTTTTTTTCATTAAATCAACCAAATTGGTTTTTAGTTCTTGGCAATAAAAACCAGGATATTTAAAAGTACCAAAACTTAATTGTATGTCTGTTTTTGTGTTTTTTTGAATTAAATCTATTACATCTGGCCATACGTAGAACTCTTTATTCACCAAGCCTTCTGAAATTAAATAAAAAGTAGCAGGTACATTGTGTTTTTTAAGTATGGGTAAAGCAACTGTAAAGTTATTGATGTACCCGTCATCAAAGGTTAAAGCAATGGTTTTTTTATTTACCTTTTCTTTGCTACTGTACATTTCAAATAATTTTGGTAAGGAAACAATGTTAAAGTTATTCTTGAAATAGAGAATTAACTTTTCAAACTCTTTAGCATCTATGTGGCGATTGTTGAAGCGATTACCACTTATAGTTGTTACACCGTGGAAATTTAGAATGATACATTTTTTATTAATAAATACACCAATAAGCTTGTCAATACCCGTTTTTAAGCAAAGTGGCAAAATCAAGCTTCTGAATATACTTTTTATTATTCTCAATGTGGCTAAATTTACTAATTTAGCGTGATGAATAATAGAGCTTCGGTTTTATTTTTTAAAAGAACACACTCATAATGTCTATAATACACAACAAATCCGTAAATCTTATTTTACGAAAAACACTAAAGCCCTTAAAAGCCTTCATTCCTTCTAAGTATTATTTCGCTATCAACGGCACCGAAAACATAAAATTAACTGAAGGGAAAAACATGTTGTTTCATGCTAATGCAACCAGTAATTTATTACGTGTGTTGTTCTGGAAAGGGATTCAAGGTTTTGAGTTTGCACCATATAAAGTGTTTGTGCACCTGGCTAAAAATTCATCTTGCTTTTTCGATATCGGTGCCAATATTGGTTATTACTCGTTGGTGGCAAAAAAGTTTAATCCTTCTATTCTTGTTCATGGTTTTGAGCCCATGCCCTCTGCTGCAAAATATTTTAAAAACAATTGCAAAATAAATAATTTTAATGATGTGGAAGTGCATCAAATGGCGCTTACCAATTTTATGGGTGAAGCTACTTTTTACTCTAATAAAAACCCAAAATTTCCGAACGAAGTTGATTTTTTATATGGCGATAATAGCCTAAACAGCGATGCTACCGGAGTAATTTCAAGAGTAGAAATAAAAGTAAAAACGGATACATTAGATAACTTTATTGCCGCGCATTTAAAAGAAAATCAGAAAATAGATTTAATAAAGTTAGATACCGAAGGAACCGAAAATTTGGTATTGGAAGGAGCAAGTAATGTGTTGAAAAAACACCGACCAATAATTATGTGCGAAATAATAAAAGGGTTTATTGAACGGGAAATTGAAAATATTTTAGCTGACAATAGTTATTTGTATTTTGAAGTAACCGATAATGGTCTTAAACAGGTTACCAAATTAATTGTGAATTCCGGTAAACTCGATTTTTTCTTTGTGCCTCAGGAAAAACTATCTCTAATAAAAGAGCTTCAAGTTAGTTAACACAAAATCTTTATATTTCACTTTATAACGTAGAATCAAATAACTAATATTGGTGTTCTATCAAGATGGCTTGAAGTGATAGCCTGCCTGTCCGGTAGGAAGGCGCGAAAAGGCGTCCAAATAAATGAATTTTGACACTATGTTGAAATAAGAAATAATGTAACCAAAAGTTTTGGCTTTGCAAAGTTTTTTTCTTTTCTAAATAACTACTAATCAGTACAATATATTTCCTTCCCTCTTTTTAAATCGCCTAAAAAATGATAACTTTAATCATTATTAATTTTTTTGTGATTTGATATTAAAGCATGAGTGAATTTGATGATGAAGGATTGAACGATAAGGAGTTTGATGAGATTTTAAAGAAGTTTGAGGCAATGATTTCCGGTGGCGAAAATGCATTTTTTGACGCCGATGAACTGGAGGAAATTATTGATTATTATATGCAATGGTTAAACTATGATATGGCTAAAAAGGCTATTGATTATGGTATTGCTCATTACCCTTATTCGTCAATTATTAAAATAAAACGAGCGCAGTATTTATCAAGCCAGCATTTTACACACGATGCCTTGGCTTTGCTGAACGAAATTGAACAAATTGAACAGAATAATTTTGATTTGTATATGACGCGCGGTTATATCTACAGCCAAATTGGTTTAGGTGAACAGGCCATAGAGAATTTTAAAAAAGCAATTCCATTGGCGGAATTTAAGGATGAAGTGTACGTTGCTTTAGGAATTGAATTTTTAAATGAAGATAAACCCGATGATGCTTTGTTTTATTTTAAAAAGGCAATTAAATTAAATCCAAAAAACGAAGGAGCATTAAATGAAATTTCTCTTTGTTTTGATTTAACCGGAAAAAGCGAAGAATCTGTTTCTTTTTTTACAAATTACATAGAGAACAACCCTTACAGTTATTACGCATGGTTTAACCTTGGTTTGGCTTATAACAGAATGGGCTTGTATGAGAAAGCTATTGATGCCTACGATTATTCCATTGCCATTAACGAGCAATTTAGTTCTGCCTATTTTAATAAAGCTAACTCTTTAGCACAATTAAAAAAGTTTCATGAGGCTATTGAAGTTTATAAAGAAACATTTAAGTACGAAGATCCTGATCCAACAGCTTATTATTACATTGGTGAATGTTACGAGAATTCAGAGGAGTTTGAGAACGCATTGGTGTATTACAACAAATGTGTGAAATTAGACGCAGCAAATGCAGATGCTTGGTTGGCAATTGGAGTTTGTTTAGATTCTTTAAACAGGTTAACGGAAGGAATTCATTACATAAAAAAGGCAATTGAAATAAATCCGAATGAGGCGGAATATTGGTATGTGTTTGCTGAAGTACAACAAAAATTAGGTTTTCAAGAGGAGGCAGCATTGGCATATCAACGCGTGATTGAGTTGGAGTACCCGGAATACGATGTGTGGTTAGATTACAGTAAACTTTTACACGAAGCCGGATATTTTACCGAATCAATAGAAGTAATTCAGGAAGGAATAAAACATTTTCCTAATATTGCTTTGCTTCATTATCGTTATGGAGTTCTATTATTAGAAAAAGGAAATAAACAAGAAGCTTATTCCGTTTTTGAAAATGCGCTAAAATTAGATTATCAAAATCATAATTCTATTTTTGAGTACGCACCAAATTTAGAATCAAATACAGAGTTAATGCAATTAATTAATCAATATAAAAATTAAAAAATGGGAAACTATAATTTTAACCTGTCTAATTTACCTGAAAGAACAGAAAGGCCGCGTACCACCGGTTTAACAATGGTAATGGATAAAGGCTTATCAACACGCCAAGCAGAAGATTTTCTGGCAGCATCCGGAGATTATGTTGATTTCGTAAAATTGGGTTTTGGAACTTCAGTGGTTTCTAAAAACTTAAAACAAAAAATAAAATTGTATCACGAAGCAGGAATGAAAGTGTATCTGGGCGGTACTTTGTTAGAAGCATTTATTGTTAGAAATAACATAGATGGGTATTTAAAAAGTATATCCGACTTGGGTTTAACCTGTGCAGAAGTAAGTGATGGAAGCATTACGCTTAATCATGATAAGAAATGCGAAATTATTAGCAGGTTAGCTAAAGATTTTACCGTTGTAAGCGAAGTTGGTAGTAAAGAAGAAGGAGTAATTATACATCCTGCCCGTTGGATAAGCATGATGCAAAACGAATTACAAGCCGGTGCCTTTAAAGTTATTGCAGAAGCCCGCGAAAGTGGAACCGTTGGTATTTTTCATAAAAACGGTAGTGCACACACTTTGTTAATTAACAGAATTGTAAATAAAGTAAAGCTAGAAAACATTATTTGGGAAACACCTCAAAAAAGTCAGCAAGTGTATTTTATTAAACTTTTTGGTGCAAATGTTAACTTGGGTAACATTGGTTACGAAGATGTTATTCCATTAGAAACATTACGTTTGGGTTTAAGAGGCGATACCTTTTTTACTTTTTTACCGGAAAGCATGAAACAAGATATTTAATAATTAAGTATAAAAACAATGAAAGAAGTAACAGTACAAGAACTAAAACAGCTAAAAGACAGCGGAACCGATTTTCAATTAATTGATGTTAGAGAAGAACATGAATTTGATGAAGCCAATTTAAAGGGACATTTAATACCGCTTGGTGAAATATTAGATAGAGCAAGCGAAGTAGATAAAAATAAAAAAGTGGTAGTACACTGCCGCAGCGGTAAACGCAGCGCTACTGCCATTCAAGCATTAGAAACTCAGTTGGGTTATAATAATTTGTATAATCTTAAAGGTGGAATTTTAGCATACATAGAGGAAATTGGTTTATAATAAAAAGGTATGATGGACATTATTGATTTTATATTACACATTGATAAACACTTGGAAACGTTTATTAAAACATATCCTGTATTGGTGTATGGCATTTTATTTGCAATTATTTTTGTTGAAACCGGTTTAGTGGTAATGCCTTTATTACCCGGCGATTCGTTATTATTTGCAATAGGAATGTTTGCCGCACAAGGGATGCTAAATTTACCATTGGTAATTGCACTTTTAATTGTAGCTGCGTTTTTAGGCGATACAACCAATTATTTTATAGGGAAGTTTTTTAGCGATAGAATTTTGTCCTGGAAATTATTTGGTAAGGTTTTAGTAAAGCAACAACACATAGATAAAACGCACGAGTTTTTTGAAAAACACGGACCAAAAACAATAATTCTAGCACGTTTTGTCCCTATTGTTCGCACCTTTGCACCCTTTGTTGCCGGTATTGGTAAAATGAATTACAAAACATTTTTATCGTTTAATATTATTGGCGGCGTTGTTTGGGTAGCAGGCGTTTCTTTAGCGGGTTATTTTTTAGGCGAAATTCCCTGGATAAAACAAAATTTTGAAAAAGTTATATTTTTAATAATAGGTATTTCTATTTTACCAATTGTTTTTAATGTAGTTAAAGCTAAGTTGTCTAAAAATAAGTAATGATTAAAAAGGGCTTATATCTGCTTTTAATTTTTAATTTTTTAATTTCCTGCACGGTTCAAAAAAGAGCACACCGTAAAGGATACTACATTAGTTGGAACCACACTTCCGGAACAAAAACATTAAAAAAGGAAAAAGAACCAATTAAGAAACCTATAGAGGAGCTTGTACTTACTGAACGTGTTAAGAGTGAATCAGAAAAAACAGAAGCTTCAACAAGCACTTCCTTTAGCAACAAAGCCTCCATTATAAAACCTAAATTAATTCTCTCAGATACTTGTGGCGATTTAATTTTAATGCGCGATGGTACACAAATATTGGCTAAAGTATTAGAAATTACGGATGATAAAATTAAATACAAACGCTGCGATAATTTAGATGGACCCACAATAATAACATCAACCAATAATGTACATACCATAAAATTTGTAAATGGTGTTTCGCAGGCATTTGAGTTAAGTGTTAAGCAAAATAATTATGGTGGTTCGCAACCTTTCAATAATTATAATGCTCAAAAAACAAATCCTTATGCTGTTGCTGCTTTAGTTTGCGCTATTGTTGGGGTTTGGCCTCTTTCATTTTTGGGGTCAATTTTCGGTTTAATTTTTGCTATAAGAGCTGAACGTGAAATAAATAAAAACCCAGAGCGATATAAAGGAAAAGGATTGGCTATTGCAGCAAAGGTTATTTCAATAGTTATGTTGGCTCTTCTTTTAGTGTTTTTAATGATTCTTGTTCTAGTGGTGCTATAAATGAATTTGAATTTTCTTTTTATAAGACGGTTAATTTTAGTCTTAACTCTAATTAATTCACTTTATGCACAAACACCCGAAAAATCTATTAAGGCTTCTTTTATTTCAGAAAAAATTGTAATTGATGGTGATTTAACGGAAGAAATTTGGCAGAAGGCAGAGAGGGTTGGTAAATTTTGGCAAAACTTTCCGTACGATACTTCTCTAGCTAAAGTAAAAACAGAAGTAATGGTGGCTTATGATGAAAATAATTTATACATAGCTGCCATTTGTTACGATAGTGTTCCACACAAATACATTATTCAATCCTTAAAAAGAGATTTTGCTTATCCTATTAGTGATGCTTTTGCTGTTATCATAGATCCATTTAGCGATATGCAAAATGGTTTTACCTTTGGTTTAAATCCCTTTGGTGTTCAACGCGAAGGTATGATATCAGATGGTGGTGGTTTTGGGTCAACAGCCGTTTGGGATAATAAATGGTATAGCGAAACAAAACGGTTTTCAAATAAATGGACTTTAGAAATGCAAATACCTTTTAAATCTATTCGCTTTAATGAAAAGTTAACAGAATGGAGAATAAATTTTGCACGCAATGATTTTGATTTAAATGAAAGTGGCACATGGGTAAAAGTTCCTCGCCAGTTTAATGTTTTTTCATTAGCCTTTACCGGCAAGTTAGAATTTGAAAAACCTCCAAAAAAAAGCGGAACAAATATTTCCGTTATCCCTTATGCTATTGGAAGATTTAGTGAAGATTATACAGTTAAAGGTTCGCAAAAAATTGCCGCTAATGCCGGTGCAGATGCAAAAATGGTGTTAGGCACTTCGCTTAATTTAGACGTTACTGTAAATCCCGATTTTAGTCAGGTAGAAGTAGACAGGCAAATTGTAAACCTTACCCGCTTTAGTTTATTTTTTCCTGAACAAAGGCAATTTTTTATAGAGAATAGTGATTTGTTTGAAAGATTTGGCTTCCGACAAATTCGTCCGTTTTTTTCAAGAAGAATTGGCTTGGCAGATGGAAATATTATTCCAATAATTGCAGGTGCCCGCCTAAGCGGAAAACCCAGTAAGAAATGGCGAATTGGTGCTATGAATATTCAAACGGCAGATGCTACTATTAATAATGTAAAGTATTTCTCTCAAAACTATTTTGTTGCAGCAGCACAGTACAATATTTTTAAACGATCGAACATTGCTGCTATTTTTGTTAACCGCCAGCAAATAGATACCAGCGGAATGTCTTTGGTGAATTTTAATAGAGTAGCAGGTTTAGATTACAACTTACGAAGCGCAAATAACAAATGGAGCGGTAAATTTTTCTTTCATCATTCATTATCCAACAAAAACAATAACAATGCATTTACACATGCCAGTTGGTTAGAATATTCATCGCAAAATTTAGTGGTAATGTGGAATCATGAATATGTAGATAAAAATTACAATGCAGAAACCGGTTTTACACCGCGTATTTTTCAAACAGATGTAAACGGAAATATTAATAGGTTTTCTTATTGGCGATTAGAACCTTATGTGCATTATTATTTTTATCCAAAAAATTCACCGATTAATAAAATGGGACCCGGTTTGTATTTTGATTATTACGCTAATCAAGATTTAAAAACAACAGATTGGTATTTAAAACCCTATTATGATATTTTATTCGGCAATTCTGCTACCTTTCAACTTTTTGGAAACGCATATTATACTAAATTACTTTTCCCAACCGATGTTACTTTTACAGGACAATCAAAATTTACAAATGCCGGCGATTATTATTATCAAAATGCGGGGCTTTCATTCAGAACAAATCAACGTAAAACATTTGGTATTGGCGCTTCTTCCAGTTATGGAACCTATTACTCAGGTACAAAATATAGTGCGAATTTAGATGTTTCTTACCGATTGCAACCTTATTTTATTTTTTCGGTAAGTTACACATTAGATAAAATTTATTTACCCTATTTAAATACAGTTGAATTAGATTTAATTAGTCCGCGTATTGAAATGTCGTTTTCACGCTCTTTATTTCTTACAACATTTTGGCAATACAATTCTCAGGCAAAAAACATTAACTTTAACGCACGATTACAGTGGCGCTTTAAACCAATGAGTGATTTGTTTATTGTATATAGTGATAATTATAACAATAATGATTTTTCTATTAAAAACCGCGCTGTAGTAGTTAAGTTTGTTTATTGGTTGAATACGTGATAAAATGCAGGAGAAAAAATTGAAAATAATTTTTATGGGTACGCCCGATTTTGCCGTGGCAAGTTTAAAAACTTTGTTAGATGCAGGTTATACAATTGTGGCTGTAATTACTGCCCCGGATAAACCTGCAGGAAGGGGGCAAACCATACAGCAGAGTGCAGTTAAGGAATTTGCAATGGCTAGTGATTTAAAAGTATTGCAACCAACAAACTTAAAGGACGAAAAATTTATTAATGACTTACGCGAATTAAATGCCGATTTACAAATAGTAGTTGCTTTTAGAATGTTACCGGAAGTAGTATGGAATATGCCACCATTAGGTACCTATAATTTGCATGGCTCATTATTACCTAAGTATAGAGGAGCTGCGCCAATAAACTGGTGCATTATAAATGGAGATAGTGAAACAGGAGTAACCACCTTTAAACTTACACATGAAATTGATACCGGAAGTATTTTGTTTTCTGAAAAAATTTTAATTGGTAAAACTGAAACGGCCGGTGAGTTGCATGATAGAATGAAAAATATTGGCGCTGATTTATTAAAGAAAACAGTTGATACAATAAACGATTCGTTTTTAAATGGTACGGAGCTAAATTTTATTTCTCAAAACGATGCGGCGGCAACACACGCTCCAAAAATATTTAAAGAACATTGTAAAATTAACTGGAGTAATAGCAGTGAAGAAGTTTTTAATTTAATTAGAGGATTATCACCATATCCATCTGCATTCACAGAGTTTCTAGATAAGAATAGTAACAAACAAATTATAAAAATTTACAAAGTAAAAACTCATTTGCAATTACCGGAAAATGCACGGCCCGGAAAATTAATTACCGATAATAAAACATTTTTGCAGGTTTGTACTGCTGATGGATTGCTTGAAATAGAAGAACTGCAACTGCAAGGGAAAAAGAAAATGAAAGCAGTGGAGTTTTTAAATGGTTATAAATTTTCTGATCAAACTTTTTTTTCTTAAAGCTATAGCAAGTATTCAGCGTATAGAATCGCTGCAACCCACTGATATTAACAAAACGAGGTGTAGCTATGTTCAAAACCCTTGTCAGGGCACGTTTGCAGCTATTAGTTATTAACAAAAGGCCTATTTATCAACAAAAACGAACGATTAACCTCTGAAAGGCTTGACAAACAAGGTTTATGCTATATATTTGCTCTTGTAATATTAATTGTTTAACCCTTAAAAAAAAACAAAATGAACAAAGCAGAATTAATTGATGCAATTTCATCAGGATCAAAGTTAACTAAAGCTGACGCTGGTCGCGCTTTAGATGCAACAATCGAAGCTATTAACAAAGCACTTAAAAAAGGTGACAGAATCGGATTAGTAGGTTTCGGTTCTTTCTCTGTTGCTAAACGTTCGGCTCGTATTGGTCGTAACCCACAAACAGGAAAAGAAATTAAAATTGCTGCTAAAAAAGTAGTAAAGTTTAAAGCTGGTTCTGATTTAGCTGGTTCAGTTAACAAAGGAAAATAATTGCTTTAGCAATTAAAACAAAAAAGCCACTCTTATGAGTGGCTTTTTTGTTTTGTGTGGTATTATAACTCCTTTATCAGTTTCTGTTTTTTCAAGAGAAAAGAAGAAGAAATAAATGAGATTAAAAATTTTATAAGGCGCGTTTTGCATTACGATGTTTAGAGATATCGAAATTTATTCCTGGTAGGATGCCCTATCGGCCTTATAGAATTTTGCGTAAAAATCTTCGTGAAATCAGAAGCGTTGGCTTTGTGTGTAAACCATTTGATGTGCAGTAATGGTGGTTTTTCAAATGGTTGGCCTGATGAGCGATAGATTTTAGCAAAATTCTATGAAGCCTTGAACTTTTGCTTCTTTTCTTTCAAGAGAAAAGAAGACGATATAAATAGAATTTAATGGTGATTTCCTCAACTCATTTTTACTCTGACCTATTTTAACTACAACTCCTTCATCAACACTTTGTAAATTTCCAACATTCCTTCAATATCTTTTTTATGAACTTTTTCTGTGGGTGTATGTACATTTTGTTCTGCCGCGCCTAAAAAGCACCAGTCCCAAGGACTTTCACCCATTTGTAATTCCTTTGCATCGCTACCGCCACTTCCTTCAACTTCTAATTGGTAGGCAAGTTTATGTTTTTTAGCTACATCAATAATTTTATTTACAAATGATCTTCTGGGAATTAAACTATCGCGCATTGAAATAACCGGACCTTTACCCGGAAATACACCATCACTTATCCAAGAAATATCAGATATTAAAGCCTGACAAATTCTATACTTATCATACAGGTATCGTTGTATGTAACTAACACTTCCCCCGCCATGTTCTTCATAGGTGCTAAAAACAATGGCACCATCTTTTAAAGTTTCTGCAAGCTTAAGGGCATTAAACACACCTAACCTGTTATCCATGTAACACGATTGAATGAAATTTTTATCCTCTACCCAGTTTTGTTTAAATACCAATTCGGTTCCTCTTTCAAAATCGCGCTTGCCTTTATAACTTAATTCTTTATAGCCATTCTTTTCTTTTACTTGTAAGGTAACCGTTTGTTTTCCTTTGCTATCAGTTCCAATCAATTCAAAACCTTGCTTGGTAACCGGACCTCCAATTTTTACTAATTGCTTACCGTATCTAACAGTAAAACCAATACTATCCGTATGCGCAAAAACAGCAGTACGCGGTTTTCCAAATATTAAAATTAAATTATCCTGAAAACCTTTACCGTGAATTAATTTGGGTTTATGTTTCCATTTTTTTGAGTTTTTAGCAAGGTAATCTAAAATAAAATCTTTCATGGCTACTTCATTTCCACTGGGAGCATGAATGGAACACATTTCTTTGATTAAAGCGTAATCGGTATTTTTTAAAAGCGACATAATTATATTGTTTTTAAGTAACTTAATTTAACGTTGTAAAATAGTTTTATTTTTTCTTCAAATTTATCTGAATTTATTTTTTTTACATTCACTATCATACAGTATTCGGTATCATAATCTTGTTGAATAATTTCAGCATCAACATCTTTGCAAGTTTTCATTACTTGGCTAACATCATCTACAGTAAATATAAGTTTATATTGGAAATAAATAAAAATTTCCTCAATTATTGATTGTGCTATAGCATCAGCTGCGGCACCTTTGTATGCTTGTATTAATCCGCCTATCCCCAACAAGGTGCCGCCAAAATACCTAACAACTGCAATTAACACATTGCTTAAATCGTTACTTTGAATAACAGCAAAAATGGGTTTACCTGCAGTACCGGAAGGTTCTCCATCGTCGTTAATGCGGTATTGTTGTTTATCTGCACCCAGGCGGTATGCATAACAAACGTGCTTTGCTGAGGGATGCATTTTTTTTAATTCTTGTAAATATTCTTTTATTTGGTTTTCGTTACTAACCTTAAATGCATAGGCTAAAAATTTACTTCCCTTTTCTTTATATATACCTTCTGAATTATTTTTAATAGTTAAATATGAATTAGAAAAAAGCATTACAAAGAAATTAAAATAATAGATACAATTGATAAAAGTAAACCTATATAATTTATTACCGAAAGTTTTTCCTTAAATACAGTAAAACCAACAATTGCGGAAAGCAATACGTTGGAAATATTTAATACCGGAAAAAGTAAAGCACTTTGCATAATATTACTTTCTAAAGCTTTAAAAATAAAATAAATACTAAAGTAATTCGGAATTCCGAGGGCAAATCCTGCCAACATGTGTTTTCCAAAATAGCGAAGTTTATTTTTATTTAGTTCATTTTTTTGTTTTACAAACTTTATTACCAAGGCTATTAGGCCAAACGCAAAGGCCATCATAAAAATATTAAATGTAAAAATGCTGCTTTCGTTGGGGTTGGTAATAATAGTACTGTTGGCATAATTAATGCCGATGTCTATTAAACCGCTTCCAAAAAAGACCAAAATGGGTAATAGATAATAAGAAAATTTAGTTTGCGTTTTACTGTCTTTTTTAATGGTAAGATAAACGGCAAGTAAAGCTAAAATTATTCCGGTAGTATTTATTATTGAAACTTTTTGATTTAAAAATAAAATTGAAAACAATACAGGCATTGCTAAACTCATTTTATTGGCAAGTGCCGCAATAGAAATTCCAATTAATTGTGTGGTTTTAGATATACCATAAAACACCAAAATAAATAGTAAGCCCAATGGAATGGTGTAGGGGAGCCAGTTAATTTGAATAATAGAGTTATTATCAATTGAATTTCCGGAAACAATAATTCCGGTTAAGGTAGCAGCCAAATAGTTTATGGCAATGGCAAAAAATGAGTCAATATTATATTTATCAAAATATTTAAATAAAATTAATAGAGAAACACTAATGCTTATGGTAAGGATAATGTATAACATTAATCTATAGAAATTGCAGCTACTAATTTAACAACAAAATTGTTCTTAAATTCAGGTAAGGCGTAATTACCATATCTGTAAAATGCGCCCACTCCTAAACTACTAATTCCACTTTTTAATACATTTTTTACGCGAATACCTACCTCGGTATAATACTTGCTAATATCGTTAAGTTCAACATTGGTTAGTTTAGTTCTGTTTAACAAATTACCTGTTCCAATTGCATGCGTTAATTCAAATTCCGGATTCATAAATTTATTTATTTTAAATAATTTTCCGGTATTGTAGCTTGTAAATAACGAAACATATTCGGTGCTTATAAATTCGTTGGTAAACATTGTTTCAAAAGTATTATCAGCACTCACATAGTATTTGCTTACTCTACTGCCGTTATTGTTAAACTGAAAACTATAAGGTACATCACCAAATACTTTTCCGGCCTGAATTTGATAAGTAACATAACCTCTTATTTTAAAATTAATTTTCTGATCTATTCTAATGTCAATTTTATCAAATGCAAAGCTATTTTCATAACCATTTATTTCTACCGGAAGAGTATGAGTATAGTTTAAATAAAAACAAGGTGCCTTACTTCCTAACGAAATTAAACCTACAAAAGACTCAGTAAATTTTTCACCGGGCCAAATTTTTAGTTGCACTCCCGCTTCATTACTTACAAATTTATTATTAATGTCAGAAAAATTTAAGTCGGGGTTACCGTATCCGGATGGTGATATTCTTTCGTTTACCGAGAAAAACAAACTGCTTTTAATGAATCTATATATTGGAAAATTAAAACTACCCTTGGCAAATGAATGTTTATCCATAACGCTTACTAAATATCCTCTAATATTTTGTGTTGAAATAAGTGAAGTGTTTTGATTATAAAAGGTAGTGTTTGCGGTTTCCGTTAAATCTTTTGCTGCTTCTACTTTTAAATTGACAGATTTATCACTTAAAAAATTTAATTGAAAATGCCCGCCATATTTCCATGCTTTGTCCTTAAACCCATAACCGCCATATCCTCCCACAGCAAACCACTTACTAAGTTTATCATTTGTAACTAAGCCGCCGCCTATACGTAAGCCTTCGTATTCGTTTACTTTTAGCAGTTTGTTTAAATCAAAACTTATAATACCCATGGGAATTTGCCCTGTGCTTAGTATTTTAAATAATTTTAATTTTTTCTCAAAGTTTTCGGCTTTTCCAATACTATCAACAACTGCATAGGTTTGCTTTTCTTTTTGTGTTAAACTATCGTTTCTTCTGTTTTTCCAATACTCTTCATCTTTTTTGTCGTAGTTCTTTTCATTTATAACTTCTACATTTTTCTTTTTAATAACAACGGTTGAATCTAAGTTCACATCGCTTATATACAATTTGCTCACACATTTTAAAATCCTGTCGGGTTTACCGGAACCACTTTCGCCGGCGCTTACCTGGTTAAATAAAATTTCGGTAACTAATTGCGATGGAAACCATTGCTTATTACTTATAAAAGTATATTGTTGTTGTATTTTAACTCCGTTAGAATTATCGTAATTCAATGCCGGTTGTGCAATAATATTTGATAAGGCGTAATGATTTTTATTGAGGTATATTACACCTTTTAAAGCTTTAAAATTTGCATTTGCTTTAGGAGAAAAAGCAATTAAAATGGTAGTATCTGTATTCTGAAGGATGGTATCACTAATTTCAAAATTATAGCGTTTAAATGTTCCTTTTAATAAAGGGTTTACGTATTTAATATCTAACACTTCAATTTTATCGTCAAAAAACGTAAACGATTGCAATTGTGAGGCAAGGGAAGCAAAAGGTGCAGTTTTAAAACCCGAAACGCGTGAAGCCAGAATTTTTTCTTGCGTTATATTTTTATAAATGTATTTTTTTTCAGAGGCAGATTCAATAAAAAACAAATATTGTTTCGTTAATAAGCTTTTTTCCTTTTTAAATCGGGTAGAATCATCATTGTAATAAAACTCGTTGCCTTTAGAGTTACTCATCGTAAAATAGGTTTTTCCATAAGTTTCGCAGGAGTAGTAAGGAAGATTGCGCGGGTCAAGATTCTTTTTGTTTTTTATTAATTTACGAATTAATTCATGCGCAGGATTTTCTTTAGGCGTAACAACAACCTCGTTTAATAGAAATTCTGAAGGTTTAAGTTTTATATAAATCGGTTTGTTTAAATCAAATTCGCTTAATAAAATTGTTTTTTTATTGTATCCGGTAATAAAAATGGTGAGTTGTTTTATGCTGCTGTCTATTTTTAACTGAAAATTTCCGTCAATATCGGCCGTTGTGCCTTTGTGATTGTTTTCTATACCAATAAATGCAAAGGGTATTGCATTGTTATTCGTTTCGTCTGTTATTTTTCCTTGAATCGTTTGCCCCGATAATTTGAAACAAATTAGCACCAATAATAAAAGAACAGTTTTAAATGCGTTTTTCATTTATTGCTGTGCTTTGGTATAAAACTCTTTTAAATAATTAGGCTCAAAGTACGCCACATCTTCAAATTGTTTATTTTCAAATTTAGCATACCCCAAGTTAACCATATGGGTAGAAGAAGGTACAATACCTTCTATAAACTTTGCCAGCGTATTCGTTTCCAATAATTCTTTACACTTGGGCATTCCATCACCAAAAAAGTAAATAATTTTATTTTTATGAAATTCGGAAATGGTATCAGCAGAAATAATTTTTGCATTAGGTAAAACTATCGCCTTTAATTCAGCATCATAAATGGCTGTATAAACTTCCATTCTTCGCGCATCTAACATAGGGCATAGTAAAACATTTTCTTTCGTAATTTTACTTAAAGCCTCGTTAGCCATTACCAATAAAGTGTTAACCGCAATAAGCGGAATGTTTAATGCAAAACAAATTCCTTTTGCAGTACTATGCCCAATTCTTAAACCGGTATAGGAGCCTGGTCCTTCGCTAACAACCACAGCGTTTAAAGCATTTATTTCTATGCCTGCTTTTTTAATTACTTCTTTAATAAACAAGTGTAAATTTTCAGCGTGTGTAAAGCCTTCGTTTTTTTCTAATGTATAAAGAGGCTTATTGTTTTCGCTAATGGTAACCGAACAATTGCTGGTAGCAGTTTCTATATATAATAAATAAGCCAATTAATTTATTTTATATAAATCTTTTTTAGGAACAATTTTAACCGACGAACCTTTTTTTAAGGTTCTGGAAACGGCGCTATAAGGGCCTGAAATAACTTCCTCATCTTTTTTAATACCGGAAATTATTTCAATGTATTCATTATCCTGAATACCTGTTTTAACTACACGCTCTGTTGCCTTATTATCTACAATTATAAAGACAATTTCTTTATTTTCTTCCTCGGTAGTTTTTTTAGTGTTTTCTTCGTTTTCATTTTTTACATCTTGTTCATTTTCGTAATTTTTACCTATTGTTAACGAATCTTTATTGCGGGATGTAACAGCTTGAATGGGTAAGGCTACAACGTTATCTACACGCAATGTTTGAATTTCAACACTGGCACTCATTCCTGGTCTGAAAGGAACAGGGTTTTTATCTGTAATTAAAAATGCGTAAGATTCTCTTATTAATCTTATTTTAACCACAAAGTTGGTAACCTGATCAATAGAAATACCGGTAGTATTAGCTGAGTTGGCTACTTCGGTAACAATTCCTTTAAATTTTTTATTCATATAAGCATCTACTTCAATAATGGCAGTATCTCCTTTATGAACTTTTATAATATCATTTTCATTTACTTCAACACTTACTTCCATTTCGTTTAGGTTAGCCAAGCGTAAAATTTCCGTTCCCTGAAAACCTTGAACACCTTGTACACGCTCGCCTTTTTCTACATTCATTTTGTAAACGGTTCCATCTACAGGAGAATAAATGTATGTTTTTTCTAAATTAGCATTTGCTTCTTTTAAAGAGGCTTCACTTCCTAAAATATTAAATTTACTGGCATTAACAGATGCTTCTAAGCCTTCCACATTTGCTTTTGCACTTTCGTATTGTGCTTTTACTGCATCAAATTCTTGCTGTGAAATAGCACCTTGGTCAAAAAGTTTTTTATTTCTTTTATAATTGGCATCGGCACTCATTAAATTTGCTTTGGCTTGTTCTAACTGAGCCTCTGATGTTTTTAGGTTTGCTTTTGTAGTATTAACAGAAGCATTCATTCTGTCAAGCGCGCTTATGTACATATCGGGTCTTATGCGGCAAATTAAATCTCCTTTTTTTATTTGTTCCCCTTCTTTCACCAGCATTTCGGTAATTTCCCCACTTACATCACTGGTAATTTTTAATTCTGTTTCCGGTTGAATTTTTCCGGTGGCAGAAACCGTTTCCACTATTGTCCTTAATGATGCTTTTTCAACCGTAACCGATGTTGGTTGAGAACCGCCGGTTACCTTTATAATAATTATTATTAATACAAGTGTAATGCCTATTCCAAAGATCCAGTATATTTTTTTCATAATTGCGTTAATCTAATTAATTGTCGGATATAACAAAACGACTTTCAAATTTAACTATTTTAAAACTTATTACTTAAGTACTGTAATTTAAATGTTAGGTTTTATACCTTTAAATCGCCTTTCATACAATAAATAAAATGGAACATACAAAAAAAGAAGCCAATAGCTTAATAAACGAAAGCAGTCCGTATTTATTACAACATGCTTATAATCCTGTAAAATGGCTTCCCTGGAGCAAGAATGCGTTTGAAAAAGCAAAAACAGAAAACAAGTTAGTGCTAATTAGTGTTGGTTATAGTGCTTGCCATTGGTGCCATGTAATGGAAAAAGAAAGTTTTGAAGATGGGGAAGTAGCACAATTAATGAATGAAAATTTTATTTGCATTAAAGTAGATAGAGAAGAACGTCCTGATGTTGATAATTTGTACATGACAGCAGTTCAAATTATGACCGGGCAAGGCGGTTGGCCACTAAATTGTTTTGCGCTGCCCGACGGAAGACCTATTTACGGGGGAACCTATTTCCCGAAAAAGCAATGGATGAACTTATTAAATAATTTAAGCGAATTATTAAAGAAAGATGCTGAGAAAGTAGAAGAATATGCTAAAAGTTTAACAGAAGGTATTAAGCAAACTGAATTAATAAATATTGCCGGCACCGAAACAAATTTTGATTTTAAAAAAGCTGTGCAGAAATGCATTGATAATTGGAAGCCAAGGTTTGATAATGAAAATGGAGGGCCCAATAAGGTGCCAAAGTTTCCAATGCCCAATAATTATTTATTTTTATTAAGGTATGCTTATTTGTTTGAAGATGATGTTGTATTAAGACATGTAAATATAACCCTTCAAAAAATGGCACATGGAGGAATATATGACCAATTGCATGGAGGTTTTGCCCGATACAGCACCGATGGAATATGGAAAGTTCCGCATTTTGAAAAAATGTTGTACGACAATGCTCAATTAGTGAGTTTGTATTCGGAAGCATACCGATTAACCAAAAACATTTTGTATAGACAGGTGGTTAACGAAACAATTGATTTTGTATTGCAAGAATGGTTTCATGAGAACGGATATTTTTACTCAGCTTTAGATGCCGATAGTGAAGGGATAGAAGGAAAGTTTTATACCTGGGAAGAAGAAGAACTAAAGCTTTTATTGAAAGATAATTACGAATTATTTGCATCATATTTTAACATAAATGAAATAGGATATTGGGAAGATGACCAATACATTTTAATGCGAAATGAAAATGTTTCTCAAATTTTATTAAAGTACAACTTAACAATAAATGAACTAAATGATAAAATAAATTCACTTAAAATTATTTTAAAAGAACAAGCTGCAAAGCGCATAAAGCCGGGCTTAGATAATAAAGTGATAACATCGTGGAATGCTTTGATGGTAAAAGGATTGGTGGATGCTTTTTTAGCAAATGGAAATGAAAACTATAAAGTAATTGCAGTAAAAGCTTGTGAATTTTTAATAAATAATTTAGTTGGTGCAGATAATGAAATGTATAGAATTTACCATAATGGAAAAGGGAAGATAAACGCATTTTTAGATGATTACGCATTTACAATAGATGCTTTAATTGCCACATATTCCGTTTCCGGAAATGAAAATTTTATAGTAAAGGCAAAACAATTGTGTGATTATGTAATAGGTAATTTTAATAACGCAGCCAACCCATTATTTTATTATACCCATAAAAACAGTGTAGAATTAGTGGCACGACAAACAGAAACTTCTGATAACGTAATCCCATCTTCTAACTCCCAAATGGCTTTAAATTTACATGCATTGGGGCTCTATTTTGGCGAAGTTTCATACCTAAACAGGGCCACTGAAATGCTACATTTGTTTACGGATGAAATGCATAGATACGGCGCTGGGTATAGCAATTGGGGTAATTTAGCTTTGCAGTTTTCTTGCCCTTTTTATGAAATTGCCATTGTTGGTAAAGCTGTTAATGAAAAAATGCTTGAGCTACATAAACATTACTTCACAAATGCGATTTTAGCAGTAAGTGAAAATACATCAGAAATGCCTTTGCTTAAAAACAGGTACAAAGATGGAGAAACACTTATTTATGTATGTAAAAACAACAGTTGCTTGCAACCGCTTTCAATTGTTGAGGAGGTAATTAAACAAATTGAAAAAGAATAAAATAGTTATAATTTTTGTTTTCGCAGTTTTTTTTGCGTCGGCACAAATTTTTATACCAACAGCTAACAACGCTTTTGTAAAAGAGTTTACGTTTAATTCAATAAGTATAAAGAATAATCAAATTCGTAAAGTAATTTTCGAGATAGTTGATAAAAAAGATTATCAAGTAGCGGTAGATAAACACTTAATAGAGCATTACGAGTTTAATAACAACGGTTATTTAACAAGGTATTATTACACCGATATTGTAAAAACCATTGAAAAGCAAATAACCATACCACCGGTTTATAAAGGACGAAGAAAAATACGAAGCGGTTACACCGAATTTATGAATCAATATGTATATGATACCATTGGTTATTTTTATTTATACAATGCTCATAATAACATGATAATGAAACGCTATCATGATGGAAATTCTTTTTATGAAACGCGTTACTATAATTACGATTCTGCATTTCATTTAATAAAAGAAAACAGATATAGAGAAACCAATGTAGGAGATAATAAAACAGATTTTGTTTTAGGAAATCAGGTTTTAATAAGCACCGATAGCATGACTTGGAATGTGTATTCGCCGGCACAGACTAAACTTATTTACTATAACAGCGAAATGCGCCCTTATAAAGAGAAAATATTTTTAAGTAAAGATAGTTTGCTTACAGAAACAAACGAAAATTACATTGCTGCATCGTGGATACAACAAGTTCATAAATTTGAATACAACGAAAAAAAGCAACTTGCTAAAGCTGTTTATAAAAGTAACGCCAATAACAATTTTGAATACAAGTATACTTATGAATACGACACTACAGGCTGGCTTTTAACAACAAAATATTACAAAAACGAAGTATTGCAAACAGAAACAAGTTATGTAAATGATTACAAAGCTAACTTGGTGAATTCAATTGTAATTAGGGATTACATTAATCAAAGTATACGCATTGTAAAATTGAAGTATGCCTACTTTGATACAATTCAAGTAAAAAATGAACACTAATTATTTAACCTTGGTGGTATCGTTTTTAAACTGTAAACTTAAACTGTTTACGCAGTAACGTAAGCCCGATTTTGTAGGACCATCGTCAAACAAATGCCCTAAATGTCCGCCACAATTAGCACAAACAATTTCCGTTCGTATCATACCGTGTGAGAAATCTTTTATTTTTTTTATTTTGCTTCCTTCACCTATTTCATTATCAAAACTTGGCCATCCGCAATGACTTTCAAATTTTTGATCGCTAGTAAAAAGTTCTGATCCACAACCTGCACAGGTGTAAATTCCTTTGTCAAATTTTAAATTGTATTCGCCGGTATGCGGTCTTTCAGTTCCTTTTTCCCTTAACACATAATATTGTTCGGGGGTTAATGTTTTTTTCCACTCTTCTTCGCTTTTATTTTGTTTTGTTTCCATGGCTTCTTTTACTTTATCGGTTTTGTTTTCTGTTTTTTTATTTTGACAGCTAATCGTCATCCAACTAGCACAAAAAAACAAGAGGTATAGCGGGTATTTTTGCATATTCAAATTTATTTCAATTATACTTTAACACCAATAAATTAGCGTTATTTGGCATTTTGCGGGTTTCTTAAACTTCTAGTTTTTATTTCATCCAGCAGTACTTCGGTACATTGTTTTCTTTGTTTAATATGAATAAAACTACCGTTTCCTTTTTTTGAAATAGCTTTTAAATTATTTAAGGCAGTTTTATCTGAACCAAAGGCTACAGTGCTTAAAACAATTGGTTTGCCAATTTGTTTTTCTTTAAAGGTTTTTTCATCCTCTTCATAAAAATTAAATTTTCCGTCGGTAGCCATTAAAATTTCGTTATTGCCTCCATTTATGTAATGTTTAAGAGCAATATCGGTGCTTTTTAAAATGGCTTGCCTGCCTTTGGTTAAACCCCTGGCTTTAATTTTATCTACTATTTGGTGCAGTTCCTCTTTTCTGCTGCCATCTATATTTTCTGCCAAAACAACTACACTATCTGCATAAGTTAAAAAAGTAATTTTATCAATTTCTCTAATGGCATTTATCAAATGATGAAGAGAAAGTTTCATTAAGGGAAGTTTTAACGAGTCTTTCATTGAATTACTTACATCTACCAAAAACACAATATTGTTGGGTTTGTATAATAATTCAGGCAATGCGCTATTATCTTCTTCCGGTTGTTTAACAGGTTTGTTGGGTGTAATTTCAACAGATTTTGTAACAATGGGTTCAGTTGAATTATCCGGAATTTTGTTGGTGTTATCTTTTGGCTTTGTTTCAGTTTTTACCACAATAGGTTCAGAGGTAATTGCGTGCGAATTTTTAGGTTTTTTAAAGTAAAAACAAGCCGTTTTATCATCCTGTTTTAAATCAATAATTTCTCCTTTAATAGATAATTTATGCGCTTCGTTTTTGTCACTGGTAAAAAGGTTTATTTCCTTTTTAAATTTTCCGTTTTGTTCAGGAATAAATGAAATTACAAGCAGGCAGGTATCATTTGCATTTAAAGTTTTTTTACTTGTAAATACTTTCACCTCTTTATCTGTATCTGCTTTTAGTAAAAATGCCTTTTTTATTCCATTGTTAGAAATAACAATATCGGCTTTTACTTCGTAAGCACCTTTTATTTCTCCTAAATCTATGTTTAAATCAGAGAATGAAATTTGTGTAAAACCACATTTAAACAGTAGCAGAAAAAAGCTGAGAAATATATTTTTCATGTTTGTGTAATAATTTAGATATACCGTAACATTTTTTTATGTTATAAGGTTTTTAAGGTATATATGTAACAAAAAGCAGGCTAAAAGTGTTAGCAAATAGTGAATAGTTCATTTTTCAATAAATTTAACTATTTAATGCAAAAAATCTTATATTTGAGCAGTATATATATAAGGAAACATGAACATTCACGAGTATCAAGGTAAAAGCATTCTTAAAAGCTACGGTGTAGCAATTCAAGAAGGAGTTGTAGCAGAAACAGTTGAACAAGCAGTAGCTGCCGCTAAAGAAATGAAGGAAAAATACAACAGCGATTGGGTTGTTATAAAAGCTCAAATACATGCCGGTGGCCGTGGTAAAGGTGGTGGGGTAAAACTTGCCAAAAACCTTGATGAAGTTAAAGAAAAGGCGTCTCAAATTATAGGAATGCAGTTAATTACACCTCAAACAAGTGCAGAGGGTAAAAAGGTGAATAAGGTGTTAGTAGCTCAAGATGTTTATTATCCGGGCGCAACACCAACAAAGGAGTTTTATATAAGTGTTTTGTTAGATCGTGCAAAGGGAAGAAACACCATTGTTTATAGTACTGAAGGCGGTATGGATATTGAGGCAGTGGCTGAACATACACCGGATAAAATTTGGAAAGAAGAAATTGACCCGCGCGTAGGTTTACAGGCTTTTCAGGCACGTAAAATTGCCTTTAATTTGGGTTTAAGCGGAAATGCTTTTAAAGAAATGGTAAAGTTTGTTACTGCACTTTATAAAGCTTACGATAGCATTGATGCATCTTTATTTGAAATTAACCCGGTTTTAAAAACCAGCGACGATAAAATTATTGCAGTAGATAGTAAGGTGACTTTTGATGATAACGGTCTTTTCCGCCACCCCGATTATGAAAAAATGCGTGATGTAACGGAGGAAAACCCGGTAGATGTTGAGGCGAGAGAGGCAGAATTAAATTATGTACAATTAGATGGTAATGTGGGTTGTATGGTAAACGGTGCCGGTTTGGCAATGGCTACCATGGATTTAATTAAATTAAGCGGTGGGGAGCCGGCTAACTTTTTAGATGTGGGCGGAACAGCCAATGCAGAGCGCGTTGAAAAAGCCTTTAAAATTATCTTAAAAGACAAAAAAGTAAAGGCCATTTTAGTGAATATTTTTGGTGGAATTGTGCGTTGCGACAGGGTTGCACAAGGGGTGGTAGATGCCTATAAAAACATGGGAAATATTACAGTACCAATTATTGTTCGTTTGCAAGGAACAAATGCCGAGGCTGCCAAAAAGTTAATTGACGATAGCGGATTAAAAGTTTATTCTGCTATTGAATTTCATGAAGCTGCGGCGCTTGTAAATAAACTAATTAAGTAAGCAAAACCTCAAAATCTGCTATTAATTTCAAAAAAAAGCTTAATTTTATTCGAGTTTTGAAACTTGTTAAAAAAGCTCACGTTAAACACACAAATTAAACATATGAAATAGCCATGTTGCTATTAGCGCAAACACAAATGAATACAACGTGGCTATACCATATGGCAATTAAAACAATTAATAACTACATATGAAAAAAGTAAATTATGTTGCTGCCTTCGCTATAACGGGTCTATTATTTACCGGTTGCGGAGATAAAGATGCAAAATCGGATGATGTTGAAACCCCTGATTCTGCAAAAGTTGAAACCAATATTGAATCACCTGTTTCAGAAACTTTCTTTCAAGTTCCTTCACCGGGAGAAATGCTAACCTTTATTAAAATGGTTGGCGGAAAATCTTCTAAAAACATTTCGTTTTTAAATCCAGCTGATAATCAAAAAAACTATAACGATTCTAAATCTAAAGCACTAAACTTTGGTATTTATAGCTGTGATTTAAGTTATTGCAGCATTTTTGAAATTGGATCTGAAGCATTAAAATATTTTAAATCTGTTAAAGTAATGGGCGATCAAATTGGCGTTTCTACTGCCATTAAGCCTGAAATTTTAAAACGTTTAGAAGCAAATATTGGAACACCCGATTCATTAGCTGTAATTACAGATGATATTTATTTCTCTTCTTTTGAAACTTTAGAAGACAGTAAACAAGGCCCAACATTGGCATTAGTAGTTGCAGGTGGTTGGATTGAGAGTTTGTTTATTGCCACTCAGCTTTCTAAATACGAAGCAAATAGTCCGGTAATTGAAAGATTAGCCGATCAAAAATACACCTTAGAGAACTTAATTGAGTTTTTGAAAAAACACGAAAGTGATCCCAATGTGGCGGCTGTTAAAGCAGATTTTGAAGGCTTATTAGGTGTTTACAATAAAATTACCGAGCAAGATGCAGGTGCCGGAAAAGAAGATAAAAACTCAAAAACCAAAGTTATGTCTGGCGGAACTCAGCTTGTAATGTCTGAAGAAGTTTACAAAGCAATTGTTGAAAAAGTAAAAACAATTAGAAACTCTTATACTTTAACTAAATAATGCACATCAATATGAAAAATATATTTTTATCAATTTTATTTATTGGTTTAAGCCTTGGGGCTTACTCTCAATCTAGTGTTTGCAATAACTTTCATAAAAAGTATTGCGTTCTAGAAAAGTCAAAAGACAAGTGGACATACAACGCACAAAGTAAAAGCGGTTTGTTTAACCAAGGGATGGTAAGTAAATTACGTTGCGTAATTTATAAAGGCATGGATTACCGTATTTCTGTATGTTGCGAAACGGTTTTAGGTGATAAGGTTAATTACAAAATTTTTGATGGACGTACAAATGAGTTATTGTTTGATAACACTGCTGCCGATAATACTCAAATTTTTGAATTTCAAAGTGTAAGTACTCGTCAGCTTATTATTGAAGTTGTTGTACCACAGGGTGCCACAGAAAAAGATAAGCACAAAGCAACGGATGCTGCTTGCGTAGGTTTGTTAATTGAAAATAAGGTTACTGCAAAAGAAGGATTTTCAGCGTATTAATTCAGTTTTATAATTCTGTTAAAACCTCACTTGTTTACAAGTGGGGTTTTTTATTTGATTATATTTAGAGTATGAAAAAATTAATTGCTTTCAATTTTATATTATTAGTTTGCATATTAAACTTTAAATTAAAAGCACAACTATTACCCTCAATAGGATTAGTTTCTTTACCGTCAAATACCACTCCAATTTGCAATCCTCCGTATTATTTAGGTAGTTTTTATAATTCAGGATTTATGATAGGCGATACTGTTCCTGATTTTAAACTTTATAATTTACAAGGCGATTCTTTAATTTTATCAGATGAGTTAAGTGACGGCAAACCAATATTATTAATAGCAGGTAGTTTAACGTGCCCTGTTTTTAGAAACAAAGTTCAAACAATAAACCAAGTAGTTAGTACTTATGGAAGTGCAATTAAAGTTTTTATTATTTATACTATTGAAGCACATCCTACAGATACCTCTGTTTATTTTGGAACTATTAATATTACAAATCAAAATAATACAGAAGGTGTGCTTTTTGCAAGTCCAACTAATTATGGAGAAAGAAAAATATTGGTTGATACAATGTCAAACTGGGTGAATGTGAACGCACCAATTTTTATTGACGGTCCATGTAATCCTTGGTGGAATAATTTTGGCCCGGCGCCTAATAATTCATATTTAATAGACACCAATGGAGTGGTAGTGAGTAAACATGGGTGGTTTCATAAGCAACCAACCGACAATATTTTTTGTGATATTGATAATTACTTAAGTGTTACTAGTAGTTCATGTAATATTTCAACTTCTCCCGGGCATTTTACAGTTAATGTAATAAATTCTACTTCATTTGGAAGCCCCGGTGAAACCTTGTACGATTTTGCTCAATTAATAAATACACAATCCGTTACAACTACCGTTGAAATAAGAAAATTGCAATGGAGTTTACCAGCAAATTGGCAAACTGCTTTTTGTGCAGATATTTGTTATTCTGCTCAGGATGATAGTATTTCTTTGGTTTTAAACCCTTACGATACGCTTTTGTTTAGCTTAGATTTTTTTACTTCTGCAACTGCAGATAGTGGAAAAGTTAGAGTGGGTTTTAGAAATGTAAATAATTTTAATAATAGCTATTCTTATTGGCTTAAGGCCAGCACTTATCCTGCTACCGGTGTTGAGGATAATTTTAATGGTAATTCTGATGTTTTATTTTATCCTAATCCGTGTGAAAATTATTTCAATATAAATACACCAGATAAATTATTTGATATTTTTATTTATAATTCAGTTGGGCAATTAATAGATAAAAAAGAAAACACCAAAAGAGTTGATACTTCATTATGGCCTTCGGGTTATTATATCATTCATTATAGGTCTAATGATTTAAATTTTACTAAGAGGTTAATACATAAATAGCTTAGTATTCTCTGTAATTAACTAAGTACTCATTTCTTTTGTTTATTTTTGCTTTTAATTTTTCATGTCAGTACACAAAGAATATAAAAAAGTAACCACTCATACGCTTCAGGAAATGAAGCACAAAGGTGAAAAAATTGCAATGCTTACTGCTTACGATTATACCATGGCCAAGATTATTGACCATTCGGGTATTGATGTAATATTGGTGGGCGATAGCGCCAGTAATGTAATGGCAGGACACGAAACAACCTTGCCCATCACATTAGATCAAATGATATACCACGCCAGCAGTGTTATTAGAGCAATTGATAGAGCTTTGGTGGTAGTTGATTTACCATTTGGTGCCTATCAAGCAAACTCAAAAGAAGCTTTAAATTCTGCCATTAGAATAATGAAAGAAAGCGGAGCGCATGGGGTAAAGTTAGAGGGTGGAAGAGAAATAAAAGAATCTATTGAAAGAATTTTAACTGCCGGTATTCCAGTAATGGGGCATTTGGGTTTAACGCCACAAAGTATTTATAAATTCGGAACTTACACAGTGCGCGCAAAAGAGGAGGAGGAAGCAGACAGATTAATTGAAGATGCACAATTATTAGAGCAATACGGCTGCTTTGCCTTGGTACTCGAAAAAATTCCTGCGGCATTGGCAGAAAAAGTTGCAAAAAAATTAAGTATACCTGTTATTGGTATTGGAGCCGGTGGAGGAGTAGACGGCCAGGTTTTAGTAACACACGATATGTTAGGTATGACACATGAGTTTAGCCCACGTTTTTTAAGAAGGTATTTAAATTTATACGAAAGCATGGGTAATGCTTTTAAGCAATACATTACCGATGTAAAAAGCAAAGACTTCCCGAACGAGAAGGAGCAGTATTAAATTAACGTATTAAGAGTTGAAGAACGGAACTTGTTTGCTTAAGCAATGAACGTTTGTTATGCGGCATTGCGGGTGTACTGCTTGATGGAATTAAGTTCGGTCTTTTTATGATTCTTTTCTTCTTCTATGTCAAAGTCGTCTTGAAGACCAAGCCAAAACTTAGCAGAATTACCAAAAAATTTAGAAAATCTTAAGGCTGTGTCTGCTGTGATACGTCTATTGCCTTTGATGATTTCAGAAATACGAGTCTGCGGTATAGATATTTCTTTTGAAAGTCTGTAAGCAGTTATGTCGAGTGGAATTAAAAATTCTTTTAATAAGATTTCACCGGGATGAATGTTTTTTATTCTTTTCATTGTCTTTTTTTTAATGATAATCAATTAATTCAACGTTAAAGGCGTTACCGTTTTCCCATTTGAAAATTAAGCGCCATTGGTCATTTACCCGAATTGAATAAAAGTCCTTAAGATTACCCCTGAGTTTTTCAAGTCTGTTAGATGGCGGAATCATAAGGTCTTTAATGTCAAATGAGTTGTTAAGCATTCTTAATTTTCTACGAGCAGTTTCCTGTATGTCTGTCGAAAACCCTTTTGCCCTTTCACCTTCCCAAATTTTTTGAGTGGTCTTGTCGCCAAACGAAACAATCATACTGTCTTTTCACGTTACTAACGTCAAAGATAAGTAATTGTTTGGATGTCTGCAAATTTATTTTGAAGGAAAAATTTCGGCTGAATTTGTCTGTCTAAGCAATGCGGCATAACTATCAGCTAATATCAATTCTAATTTATTTTGAATTCATTTTCCTCACCATTCAAAAATAATCTTTACGTTCAAAAAGCCGATGCGAATGCACCGGCTTTTTTATTTCTCAATTAAACCAAAAATTGGTAACCAAACCAATGGCCTTAAGCTTACTCAGCTGTTGTTCCTGCAGCTTCTGCTAATAAAGCTTGCTTAATTTTGTATTCTATTTCCCCTGCTAAGTCAGGGTTTTCGTTAAACAAAGCTTTTACGGCTTCTCTGCCTTGCCCTAGTTTTGTATCTTCGTAAGCAAACCACGAACCACTTTTCTTAATTACGTTTTTCTCAACGCCAATATCAATTATTTCTCCCACCTTGCTAATTCCTTCTCCAAAAATAATATCAAATTCAGCCTGACGAAAAGGAGGTGCTACTTTGTTTTTAATAACTTTTACTCTTACGCGGTTACCCATTACGGTATCACCATCTTTTAACTGGCTAATACGTCTGATATCTAAACGAACCGAAGCATAAAACTTTAATGCGTTACCACCGGTTGTAGTTTCAGGGTTACCAAACATAATTCCAATTTTTTCGCGTAACTGGTTAATAAAAATACAGCAGCATCCTGTTTTATTAATGGTTCCTGTTAGTTTTCTTAACGCCTGGCTCATTAAACGCGCTTGTAAACCCATTCTGCTATCGCCCATTTCACCCTCTATTTCCGCTTTTGGGGTAAGGGCAGCAACAGAATCAATAACAACAATATCTACCGCGCCGCTTCTAATTAAATTATCTGCAATTTCCAATGCTTGCTCACCATTATCCGGTTGTGATATTAATAAGCTTTGTGTATCAACTCCTAATTTTTCTGCATAAAAACGATCAAATGCATGCTCAGCATCTATTATTGCAGCAATACCTCCGTTTTTTTGAACATTTGCAATTGCATGAATAGCTAAGGTAGTTTTACCTGACGATTCAGGACCGTATATTTCTACTACGCGCCCCTTTGGTAAGCCGCCAATACCTAAGGCAATATCTAAACCAAGCGAACCTGTAGAAATGGCTTCTACCTGTTCTACTTTGCTATCGCCAAGTTTCATAATACTACCCTTACCATAGGTTTTTTCCAACTTATCTAATGTAAGTTGCAGGGCTTTTAATTTTTCCGTGTTTACTGTTTTTTTTGAGTCGGTCATTTCCAATACCTCCTCGTTGTTTTTTCTTGCCATGATATATATTTATTTATTATTAACACGTTCTACTAAAGTTACCCATTCAACTCTCTTTTGTTTTTTCATTTTATCCACCACTTCTTGTAACTTTTAAACAAAGGTATGCCCATTTTATAGCAGTTGATTGCTACAATTTGTAGAATGTGGTTAAATTGCCCTAAAATAAAGGCTTCCGGAGGGTTAAAAATGTAGAAATTAGGCAAATTTGGCTCGTGTTTTAACCAAATTGACCGGCCTTTTTTTAAAATATGGAACTATATAATCCTTATTCAAAACCTTATTTAAAATAGTTGGGCGCCTTTTCGTGCCTGCCTACCGGACAGGCAGGCTTTCGCTCCAAGCTCCGCAGTCTTTTGCTAATGCGCTAAATCTGTGGTGGCTTCCTTCGGTCGCCTCCTCGCTTAAGCGCATTTACGCAAAATCCTTGCGGAGGCTTTCCGCTCAATCACGGGCGCAGCATTACGGTTAAATTCAAAATAAGATTAATGCTTTATTTCCATCTATTGAACTCAAATAGGAATTTATTATTCTTTAATTAATAATTTAAAAATGTACCTTGTAGAAATTACTTATATATGTGTTTTTCTGCCACCGCAAGTTTTGTTTCTGCCACTATTGTTGGGGCTGTGGGTATACTTTCCCTAAATAAAGTTGAATCTCCAAACCAAAAGTATTTTGCGGCTATTCCATTGGTTTTTGCGGCTCAGCAACTAGCAGAAGGTTTTGTATGGATTTCGTTTAATAGTGTTGCAACACCACTTTGGCAAAGTATTGCCATTAAAGTATTTTTATTTTTTGCCATTGTTGTTTGGCCAATTTTAGTTCCGTATTCTGTTTGGAAATTTGAGGAAAATAAAAAACGAAAGCGATTACAGTTTATTCTGTTAACAATGGGTACTTTATTTTCTGCGATTGGAGCTTGGTATTTGTTTAATTATACTTCCACTGCCACTATTACTGGGCATCATGTTTATTACGAGCTTAATTTTCCTTTGTATAATTCCCTTTTTGTTGCAGTATTTTATTTAGGAGCAACGGTTATTTCGTTACTGGTATCATCACGAAAATGGATTCCTGTATTAGGAATATTAATTTTAACTTCTTACTTAGTAACTAATTTTTATTATAAAGATTATTTAATTTCCGTATGGTGTTTTTTTGCGGCGGTTTTAAGCGGATTAATCTATTTAATGATAACACATAAAATAAAAGTATTTGAACCAAAAACAACTTAATTCAATTTTTTATCTATTCTGCTTTTTTCAGAATCATTTCCTTCAACCTGACGTTTTTGAACTTTTATTTTCCCAAATTTATATCTTAAAAACACCCAAACTCTTCTAGTGTCAAAGGGATTTCTAAAATCCAAATTCATGTTTTGAAAATTTGCAGTAAGGTGCTCCACATTTTTATAAAACACATCAAACATGGTAACATTAAGACTTAATTTATCTTTAAAGAAATTTTTTCTTAATCCAATATCTAAGGCCCATTTACTTTTGTTTTGAAATACACCATAAGCGGTTGGTCCGGCATAAAACATTGTTACTTGCAATTTTATATCTTTTGGTAAAGAAAAATCGTTATTTGTCCAGATGTTATAGTCGTGAACTGGTCTTTCAAAGTTTGAGCCATTTAAAATCCCTTGAAAGTGCATAAATCCTGTATAGGCATTCATGCTTAAATTCCACCATTTTTTAATTTGTTTTTGAATGTAAACACTTCCCCAAATGTGATAATTATTTCCATCCATATTAGTGGCAGTAGTAACTGTTTCTTTGGTACTATCAATTTGGTAATCGTAGTGTAACATAAAATCTTTTGCTCTTACATAGGTTAGGCTAGTGTAAATAGTATGTTTAAAACCGTGGGTAAATGAAAAGTTTAAATTTTTCTGAGGAATTAAATAAGGATTTCCTGTAGAAATGGAATAATTATCCTGGTAAGAGCGGTAAGGATTTAAATCTTGATAGCCAGGTCTGAATATTCTTCTTGAAATTTTAAATTGATAGCTGTTGTTTTTTTCGTTGTGATCTATTGAAAAATTAGGAAACAAATTGGTGTAATTTCTTTTTAATTTAAAATCAGATTCTAAATCTGCCGCATCAACAACGGTATTTTCGGCTCTTAAGCCTAATCTTATTCCAGTTTTTTTAAATTGTTTATTAATACTCAGGTAACCTGCATAAATGGTTTCGGCATATTTATAGTTGTTAGATGCAAGCGTATCTAACACATAATTACTTGTTGCAGGATTTTGTTTTTCAAACTGAAAACGATTTTTGTTATTTACAAAAGTGGCTTTGGCACCGGTTTCAATATTAAAAGTTTTGCTAAAGTATTTTTTATAATCTATGTTTTGGGTTAAAATATTTATGTCGGTAACGTGTTCGCTTTTAAAACGGTTGTTTGGTAAAACAAGGTTGTTGTTTACATCATAAAATCCGTTATCGCTAAACGAACTTTTGGTCCCTTTAAAATTAGAATAATCGGTAGCGGCGTTTAATACTGAGCCGAGCGAATCGAATTTATGTTCAAAATTTAAATTGTAATTGGGGTTACTCCATTTATCTGTAACATTTACATCAAATAAGGTGTAATTAAAACCAACATCGTTGTAGCCGCTTACTCTGTTAATTCCTCTGTCCCACATGGGTGTAGAGCCCGGGCCTCCTGTTGCAAAAAACCCAATGGTTGTTTTATCGGTAACAAACCAATCGGCTCCTAAACGGTAGTAAAAAGAGCGTTGGTAATTGGTTTGTTCGCCATCTTCATTCAGGTAGGTTTTATTGCCATTAAATGTTACAATTTTATTAAAGTAGTAACTGCGGTAAAAATCTCTGTGTCCGTATCCGGCACTGCTAAACAGGGTAAACTTTTTTCCTTTGTAGTTTAATGAGCCATCTGTACCGCCTCTGTATACAACACCTTTACTTACTCCTGCACTAATATCTCCGCTAAAGCCTGTAATTTTTATTTTTTTTGTAAGGATGTTTATCATTCCTCCGGTTCCTTCGGCATCATATTTTACCGATGGGTCGTTCATAATTTCTATTTTAGAAATATTCTCTGCGCTCATGCTCATTAGTATAGAGGTGAGCTGTGCACTTGAAAGACGCTGAATTCTACCGTCAATTAAAATTCTTACATTTTGTTTACCGTTTAAAAAAATATTATTTTGATTATCTACAAACACACCGGGCAATCTTTTTAATAAATCAAAAACGGTATTACCGGCACTAAGCGGACTATCTTCTACATTCATTACAATATTTCCATCTTTAAATTCTATGGTTTGTTTTACTGCATTTACCGAAACCTCGTTTAAATTTATGGCACTGTTATTTAAAACAATTTTATCGAGTCTTATTTTAGAAGAAGAATCAACAGAAAAAGGAGTTGTACAATAAACAGAATAGCCAACAGATGTAGCTTTAATAAAATAATTGCCCGATGGAATTTTTTCGAAAATAAATTCCCCGTTTTCTGAGCTAACGTTTCCTTTTACAATAGAACTATCTTTTGCATTTAACAAACCTAAGACACAAAACGGAACGGCTTCTCCCTTTGGGTTTTCAATTTTACCCTCAATACTATTTTGCGAAAATAAAAAGGCAGGAATTAAAAGAAGGAAAACAAACAAATACAATTTTTGAATGTAGTACGGAAGAAAATAAAGGAGCTTGCTTATGTACATTAAATTAAACTACATATTTACATAAAAATAAATGCTGAATTAGCGTGTAAACGATTACCGGGAATAAAATATTGTATTATTTAACGTTTATTAAACAAAAACCCCCGACGTTTGCCGGGGGTTTAATAATTAACCTAAGTATTGTTGAAGCAATTTGCTTCTGCTACTGTGCCTTAATCTTCTAATGGCTTTTTCTTTAATTTGACGAACGCGTTCGCGGGTTAAATCAAATTTATCACCAATTTCTTCAAGCGTTAATCCGTGGTTTAAACCAATTCCGAAGAATAATTTAACTACATCTCTCTCTCTTTCAGTTAAAGTACTTAAAGCGCGATCTATTTCTTTGCTTAAAGATTCGTTCATTAATCCGATATCTGCTTTTGGCGAATCGTGATTAATTAATACATCTAATAAACTGCTTTCTTCACCATTTGCAAAAGGGGCATCCATACTTACATGGCGTCCGCTTACCTTCATGGTATCGCTCACTTTATCAATTGGTAAATCAAGAATTTCAGCTAATTCTTCTGCACTTGGTTCACGTTCAAATTCTTGTTCTAGCTTACTATAAGCTTTATTAATTTTATTTAATGAACCTACCTGGTTTAAAGGTAAACGTACAATACGGCTTTGTTCTGCTAAAGCTTGTAAAATACTTTGACGAATCCACCAAACGGCATATGAAATAAATTTAAAACCACGTGTTTCATCAAAACGTTTTGCCGCTTTAATTAAACCTAAATTTCCTTCGTTAATCAAATCGGGAAGGCTTAAACCCTGATTTTGATATTGTTTTGCAACCGATACCACGAAACGAAGGTTGGCACGGGTAAGTTTTTCTAACGCGCGCTGGTCGCCATCTTTAATCTTTTTTGCTAAAATTACTTCTTCTTCGGCGGTGATTAATTCTTCACGGCCTATTTCTTGAAGATATTTATCTAAAGAGGCACTTTCACGGTTAGTGATTGATTTGGTAATTTTGAGTTGTCTCATTCTTACGTTAGTTGTGTTGTTGTGTGAATAACAAAATTAATTAAAAAAATTGAATTTTTTGGCCATTAATAGACCAAAACCTAATTTATAACGAGAAACAAAGGAAAAGGTTTCAGGAAATTATTAAAAGTAATGAGAATTAGCTTGATTTACACGTATTTTTCGCCTTTTTTAACCTTCACATCGTTTACAAAGTTGCGAATTTGCTGCTCATCTTCTTTTTTACAAACCAGTAAAATATTATCGCTCTCTACCACAATGTAATTTTCTAAACCTTGCAATACCACTAATTTATCACTTGGCACATGAACGATGCAATTTTTGCTGTCGTATAACATTACATTTTTACCTACTAAAGCATTTTGTTCTTCGTCTTTTGCAATATGGCCATAAAGGCTGCCCCAGGTGCCTAAATCGCTCCAGCCGATAATGCTTGAACGCACATACACATTTGTGGCTTTTTCCATTATACTGTAATCAATAGAAATATTTTTACAAATGTTATAAGCTTTATTTATAAAGGCCTCTTCACTTGGTGTATTGTAATCAGGTACGCCTTCTTTAAATACATTTGCCAATTCAGGGTCGTGTTTTTCGGCCGCTTTTAAAATGCTTTTAGTGCTCCAAATAAAAATACCGGAGTTCCATAAAAAGTCGCCGCTATCTACAAAAAACTTAGCCATGTCTTGGTCGGGCTTTTCGGTAAATGTTTTTACTTTAAAAATTCGTTTGTCTTCTTCTTTTTTATCACTTTCCTTAAACTGAATATAACCGTATCCTGTATCGGGGCGTGTAGGTTTAATACCAAGTGTAACTAAACAATCTTGTTTTTCTGCTTTTTCAATGCACGATTTAATTGCCTTTACAAATGTTTGACCTTTTTTAATTAAGTGGTCGCTTGGTGCAACAACGGTAATAGCATTGGGATTTAATTTGTGAATTTTATAAGAGGCGTAAACAATACAAGGTGCTGTATTTTTACGTGAGGGCTCTTTTATAATGTTTTTTTTAGGAAGTTTAGGAAGTTGTTGAATAACCAAATCTTCATAAATGTTGCTGGTTACAACATAAATATTAGAAGCGGGGCAAACTTTTAACAATCGCTTAAAGGTTTGTTGGATAAGTGTTTCACCGGTACCTAAAACATCTAAAAATTGTTTAGGATGTTGGGTTGTACTCATTGGCCAAAAACGCGTACCAACTCCTCCTGCCATGATTATAGCGTAATGGTTGCTCATAATTTCTGTTGCAAAAGTATGAAATTTGTTGATAAGTGATAATAAATTATTGTTATTAAAATAAAAAGCGTACATTTGTGCCCTGTTCAATAAAAGTTTGTTCGCGTTTTTTGTCGGCCATTGTGCATTAACTGCGGAGAATTTTTTGGTAAGCAGTTAATAATAAACTAAAATCAGTAAAATGACATTTAAAGAGCTTGGGCTTAATGATGCCCTAATGAAAGCTATTGAAGATTTAGGGTTTGAAAATCCAACACCTATTCAACAGCAAACAATTCCATTATTAAAATCAAAAGATACCGACCTTGTTGCTTTGGCACAAACCGGTACCGGTAAAACCGCAGCATTTGGTTTGCCTATTTTAAATAAATTGGATACCAACACAAAAGATACACAAGCATTAATACTATCGCCAACGCGCGAATTGTGTGTGCAAATTACGAACGACTTAAAAAAATACGCCAAGTATTACAAAGGTTTAATGGTTACATCTGTTTACGGAGGTGCAAGTATTGTAAATCAAATGCGTGATATTAAGCAAGGGTCGCAAATAATTGTTGCAACACCGGGCCGTTTGGTTGATTTAATTGAACGCAGAGCTGTTAAATTAAGTACAATTAAAACAATTGTATTAGATGAAGCAGACGAAATGTTAAACATGGGTTTTAAAGATAGTTTAGATGCTATTTTAGAACAAACTCCCGAAGGAAAAAATACCTGGTTATTTAGTGCTACTATGCCTCGTGAGGTAGAGCGTATTGCTAAAAATTACATGAATAATCCGGTAGATATTAGTGCCGGTAAAAAGAATGAAGGTGCTGCAAACATTACACACGTTTATTATTCGGTAAACTCGCGCGATAGATATTCGGCATTAAAGCGTATTGTAGATTTTTATCCTGAAATTTTTGGTGTTGTGTTTTGTAGAACCAAAGCAGAAACACAAGAAGTAGCGGATGCTTTAATAAAAGATGGTTACAGTGCAGATGCTTTACACGGAGATTTATCGCAAGGCCAACGTGATTTTGTAATGAAGCGTTTCCGTAATAAAACATTACAAATGTTGGTTGCTACCGATGTTGCAGCGCGTGGAATTGACGTAAAAGATATTACACATGTTATTAATTATAATTTACCGGAAGATATTGAAAGTTATACCCACAGAAGCGGTAGAACTGCGCGTGCCGGAAAATCAGGTTTAGCTATTAGTATTATTACAGGAAGAGACAGTGGTAAAATTAAAGACATAGAGCGCATAATAAACAAAAAATTTGAACGCGGTGTTGTACCTAATGGATTTGATGTTACTGAAAAACAATTGTTCCATTTGGTGAAAAAATTACACGATGTTTCTGTAAATGATGAGGAAATTGAAAAGTACTTACCTAAAATTTACGAAGAGTTAAAAGATTTATCGAAAGAAGAAATTATTAAACGTTTTATTAGTGAAGAATTTAATAGATTTTTTGCTTATTACGAAAATGCATCTGATTTAAATTCAGGATCAGAAGGCGGATCGGGTAATAACAAAACTTCACGTTTCTTTATTAATTTAGGCCAGTTAGACGGCTTTAACAGAAACAGTTTAAAAGATTTCTTAGCCGAAATTTCAAAAGTACATCCACGTATGATATTTAATGTGGATGTAAAAGGAAGCTTCTCATTTTTTGAAACAGAAAGCAAATTTGTAGATACCTTTTTAGGTGTAAATAAAGATGATGTGGAATTTAACAACAGAAAAGTTTCTATTGAAGCAAGTGCTAAACGCATGCGTGATGGAGGAGGAGAAGAAAGAAGAAGCGGTGGAGGCGGATTTAATAAAGGCGGCCGTGGCGGATTTGAAAAAGGAAGAAGAGAAGGCGGTTCATCAGACAGAAGCGGTAACAGAGGAAAATTTGGTGCTCACAGAGAACGTAAAAGTTCTGGAGGCGACAGATCGGATTCAGGCAGACGTTCATTTGATCGTAAAGATTCCGGTGAAAAAAAACAATTCGGTAAAAGTGAATTTAGAAAGAACAAATATTAATTAAACTACAATACCAATTAAAAAGCCATTGCATTTGCAATGGCTTTTTTGTTTAAAATATTTTTTATAGCATTTAAAGTTTGCATACAAAATGCATTAAGACAAACATTTAGTAAAAGAAGTAGTTAAAATTGCCTACAAATTAAATCGGAATCCTGCGCCAGGGATGCGAAAGGTTTAGCTCTTTTTTGTGAAGCGGTAGCGTAGCAAAAAAAGCCGAAGCGAAGCCTGCAGCAGCCCGCCCGGGCGCCCAAAAAAAACGTAAAAAGATAGTTTAAATTTTCACTATTTAAAAATTCCCATCTTCACTAATTCTTCCAAGTAAACTTTTTTACCTTGATACACTGCAATTACAAAGGCATCTTTTTGGCCTGCGGTAATTGCTTTCTTATTTAAGTCCCAAGCCTCTTGAAGTGTTTTAAATTTACCGCCCACTGTAATGTGCGTAATTTTATTGTTTTCAAAAGTTTTATCAATTTTACCCAATCCCTTTAAATGTTTATAGGTATAGTTTTTTGGGTATTTGTATGCAGCAACCTGAACCATAAAATCTAATCCATCAACACTAATGCTTCCGTATTTGCCGGCAAAGTTTTTAGTATTGGTGTGTTTTGGGTTTTTAGTAACAAAATCATCTTTTACAATACCTGCAGAATCATTTTTAACAACCGGGGTAGTATCTTTCGGTATTTCAAAGCGTACATCTAAAATTTTCTCGGTATAATCTTCCATAACTGTTGCATCTATTTCGTACACTTTAGCAGGGAATGAATCGTGAGAAAAAGTTAAACGATATTTGTAACCCGGTGGTAATGCACTTAAAAAATTTCCGGTTACAGAATTTGATTTATTTACATTAAACACTAAAGTATCTTTAGCTATTCGTTCAATTTTTATTTTTGATTCGTAAGGATTTCCTTTTGAAGTAACTTTACCTTTTACCAAATAAGTAATTGCTTTTGGAGCACCAAAATATCCTTCTAATAAATAAAGATCTTTTAAACCTTGGCCACCCATTTTTCCGCTGCTGTAGTAGCCGCGTTTACCATTAGCAGCCAATACAAAGTAAATATCGTTATCGGGGGTGTTAATGGGGTAACCTAAATTACTTACAGATTTATAACTTGAATCTGTTTCCATTCTGGTTCTAAAAACATCGTAGCCGCCCATACTTTTTTCTCCATTGTGGCTAAAAAACAAGGTAACACCATCTGCATGAATAAATGGTGAGTCTTCATCGTATTTGGTGTTAATAGAATCTCCCAAATTTACAACATTTCCCCAGGTAGAATCGGCCAATAATGTAGCTCTGTAAATATCTCTACCTCCAAAACCTCCGGGTCTTTCACTTGAAAAATATAAAGTTTTTCCATCGGGTGTAAGAGAACAATGCCCATCCCAATGGTAAGAATTTACCTGACCTGTAAGTTTAACAGGTATACTAAATTCTTCTCCAATTAAATCACTTTTATAAATATCTCCTTTATCATCACCACCATCGCGGTATATAAATAAGGTGTGACCGTCAGGACTTAAAGAAATGGCCGCATCATTAGCATTGGTGTTAATATTGTCGGCAGCTTTAGGTTCTCTAATGGTATCATTAAGTTTTACAGAATAGTAAACATCCTCGGTGAAAATTCCACCATCACTTGCTTCGCCAAAGGCATTCATTCTACCGCCCTTACTTTTATTTCCTTTGTAGGTATACACAAACATCGATTCATCTATGGTAATAACCGGTGAATACTCTTCTTCATTTGTGTTTATTGGGCTTCCCACGTTTGTAACCTTTGTTTCAACAGGTGTTGAATAAAGGGCTTTTGCATTTAGAATGTGTTTTTTCAATAATTCACCTTGTGTTTTTTCTTCAGGAGTATTTTTTTTCTGTTTAAAAAATGCGTCTATTTTTACCAATGCTTCATCAAACTTATAATTTAAATGAAGTGCTTTTGCTAAATCGTATTCTATTAAAATAATTTTTTTGTTTCCATCATAGGCTTCTTGTAAATATTCTAAAGCCTCTAAATGCTTATCACTTCTTGACAGTGCTGTTTTTCCGTACATGTATCTTATAAAAGGTTGGTTGGGATGGTTTTTGTTACAGGCTTCATAAATAGGGAAAGCCAATTCATGATTCCCTTCTTCGTATAGTAAAAACGCATTTTCAAACGAATCTCTTTCGGTTTTACGCCACTTAGAAGTGTTTGTAGTTTGAGCGCTTAGTTCAATAGCAAAAAACGTAAGCAATAAAAGGATAATTATTTTTTTCATATTATTTTTTAATAATCTTAAATCTTTCTGACTTAAACGCTCCTTCTAAAATAATAAAATAAACACCTTTCGAAAGATGGCTTAAATCTATGTTATAATTTTTTTTATCGCCACTTAATTCAGTTCTATAAACAGACTTACCATAGATGTCGATAGCTTCAAATATAATATTTTTATTTTCACTTCCTAATGTTAAATTAATTATTTCATCAACCAGAGTAGGGTAAATAAAAAAGTTGTTTTCGCGATTGTTTTTCTTTAATCCTATCACTTCGTTAGTAATTCCTATTAATGTAGAGTCCATTTTAATTAAAAAAACATCCTTATCCTTAGCATTTAAACTAGTAGTAAAACCAATAGAAACAAAGCCTTTGTCTGAAGTTTCTGTAATATCGAAAGATTCCTCATCCTCCAAAAAACCAATACTTCCGCCACCTTGATAGAAGCCGAGGTCACCAAAAAGGAAATTTTTACAATCTGTTTTAAAACCTACTTGTTCTCTTGTACTATGAATAAAAACAAATTTCCCAAAATTATAATTACTTCCTGCTGTAGCTAGCCTATGCCCTTCCTCATCTTCTGTTGCAATACCATAGTTTTGTCTCCATATAAAGTTGAAGGAGTCATCTGTTCTATATAAATAAGCATCTTTTTTTCCAACAGAATATGACTCAGAAGAACCGGTAAAAATTAGATCATTTGTGGTAGTTTGTTGGATTACATCATTAAAATAATCTAACAAATTCCCTCCCTCAAATTTTGCCCAAATGGAATCTCCATTAAGAGTTGTTTTAAATGCATAACAATCTCCATTAATATCGTTATAGCTATTTGTTTTACCAACAAAAAGCAGGTTACCATCATTCAGTATTTCTAAACCATTAAATTCATCATCTTCATTTCCACCAATTTTCTTTTCCCAAACCAAGTTACCGTTAATTAGGTTTAATCTTAATGCGTACCCATCTGTTTTTCCATATTTACTGTTATATGTTGTTCCACATACATAGATATCATTGTTGGTACCAATTTCAATGTCATTTCCAAAATCCCAATCTAATCCGCCAAATGTTTTTTGCCATAATAGCATGCCATTCTTATCAGTTCTGACTACCCATAAATCATAGCCTCCGTTACCATACGAGTTGGTGTATCCTACAAAAACAAAACCACTATCTTGCTGATTAAGTACAATTTTTTTACCAACATCTGCTAATGTACCACCAAATGTTTTCTGCCAAACTAAATTTCCCATACTGTCAATCAACATTAAAATCGCGTCTGTTGTCCCTGCACCATAACTTGTAGTTGAACCAATAACGATATATTGCCTATCAAACGTTTCTTTAATTCCATAACCAATATCAATTCCGGCTCCTCCATATTTTGCATAGTATTTCGATGGAGGTTGTGCTTTGCAAACAAAAGCACAAAAAAGGAGTATTATAAAACACCTAATCATAATTTATTTAAATTTTTTTGCAATACTAAAAAACACTCCTTGTCCGTAGGCTGATTTAGGTGCTACAAAACCTTGCAGGCTGTTACTCCCCAATCTAAAAAAGAAATTTTTGTTGGTATAGGTAACAGCTAAGCCAACATTTAATCTGCTATAACCTCCATAACCGGTGTGTAACGAGAAATTAAATTTGTTTACTTTATATTCGGGTTCTATAAAAAAGTAGGGACGATAATTAGCGTTAAAAATGTAACGGAAACCGGTGTTTAAAACAAAACGTAAATCATTAAAGTAGGTTTTATTAATAATTACCAAATTGGTTGGAATGTTTACGTTAAAGTTTTCTTTTCGTCCGTTTACAATGTTTTGCAGAATGGTATCTTGATTAATTTTATTGAGGGTTGAATCTTGTAAATCTAAAATATTATCAATTTTATAACCTTGAAATGTAATAATAGAATCGCTGCTGTATTGTACACTGTTTTTTCTCCAGTGTATAAAACCAATGTTATTGGCATTTACAACTAAAACACTTTTTTTACCGATTTTACTTTTGTAGGGTGTTTCAAAAAATATATCGGCATTAGCTCCAATGCCATTAAAGCCAAAAAGATTTCTGTTGTTGGTATCGCTTAATGCTAAATTAAAATTAGAATTTAATTGAATCATTGAAGCATCGGGTGAAGTGTACAAAGAAGCATCTTTACCTGTTTTTAAGAAAAAAAGTTGCTCGCCTTTTAAAAAGGAAACCGAGATTCCAATTTTTGCAATAGAATCAACATGGTGTATAATGGCACCAAACTTTACTTCTTGAAACCGTAAGGTGTTAACACTTATTTGCGATAAATTTGCTGTTTGCCCTAAAAAACGTTTGTTGCCATAAAACATTAAACGGTAAAAATCAGAATTAAAAGAAGCATTTAATACTTCGTGGTTTTTAAACCCAATTAAAAAATCATACTTAGCAGAGCCTTTAACAAAAGCAGTTAATCCGTAATTTAAGGTAATTCCAAAATTATTATTCTCTCTCAGCTTTGCCTCAGAGGCGTCTTTCATTTCGTTGTTTATATAACCGCCCCAAATTAATTTATTTACCATATCGTTTTTTATGGCGTTGCTTCCGGCTTCGTAATCAACATTTAAAGAAATAGATCTGCCGGTTTGGCTGTAGTTAATAAATTCTGTATTGTATTGTGAGAATAAAAAGCTGCTATTTGCAATAAAAACAAAAAACAGGAAATAAAAATATTTAAAATTTATTTTCAATTTATTTTCTTTTAACTCTGTAGTTTACATCTATAATCATATCCACATCAATTTCGTATGTGTCTAAAATTTTAATATCAGGAGGATTAGGCGGCATGTTTAGTTTTGCCTTTAATAGTAAACTTTTGCTCTTTTTAAAATTGGCTAATTTTTGAGTATCAAAAGGAATGTATAATTTTTGGAAAGTAGATTGTGTTACTACATTTTGCGCATTTGTTATACCTTTTGGAATAGTATTATTTCCAATTTGAAATAAAGAATCAACTACTAATTTGTTTTCATCTAATAAATAAGCTTGCAAAACAGCTTCAAAAGGGTAACTATTTCGTGCGTTAATTATAATATTTCCATAGTTAACATTGTTTAATTGGTTTAAGTTAGAAAAATCTATTGGAGCCCCTGATTGAAGATAAAAAGCATCGGCATTAAATTGCAGCGGAATATTTATGTCTGCCAGTACTTTAATTCCGGTGTTGTAATAGGCAAAATCTGTGTAACCCGACATGTTGCCTAAAGGATTTAATTTTATTAAGCCACCATACGTTATTTTGTTGGGTAGGTTAGAAAGGTAGTTTAAAATGTTACTGTTGTTTTTATTTAAAGAAATAAATTTTACGGTAGAGTTTATGTTTCCGTTTACCTCTAATGCACGGTTTATATTTATTGAATTGAGTTGTTGTGCATTTAAACTTACAGTGGAGTTATTTATTGAATTAATAGAATTTATTGAATTTAAGTTAGCATTAAATTCAGCTCCAAATTCATTTACAATACTAAAATCAAAAGTAGCGTCACTCAGCATAAAATTCGTAGCCTTAAAATTTTTAAAAACATCAAAAGTGGCGGTATCAACATCTAAAACAATATCCTGCTGCCCAAAATAACCTTTTGCATATTGCGGAATAATTTGACTATACGATAGCTCTGCAATTGCACCTTTACCAAATGAAATTTCGGCAGGATTAGCACTGTTGCTAACACTAACGGTGTAATTTTGCATTAATGTATTAAACTGGGCATTACCTCCCGCAGTTAAATCAACAGCATAACCATTTAATGAATAGGTTTTAATTAAGGAATTGTTACCCGGAGGAATGGTTTCTGAAATTAAAAACGGTTGGTTGTTTTTAATTACACCGGGTAGTAAATATTTAAAATCTATCGGTTCTAACAATGTATTACTAAATTTTACAGATAAAATCCCTGATCTAATTACACTGTATTTTAAAGCTACACCATTAGCAACATTAAAAACAAGCGGACTAGGGGGCAGCAAATTAATAGTTTGTCCCGGATTTAATGTGGTGGTAGAAAACGAGGGCCATAAAAATTGATTGGTAATGGTAGTATCAGGTAATTTTAATAAAGAATCAATTTTTATGTAAGCCAATTGCCTGTTAACGCGCAGTGTTAATAAACCCGTAGAACCCGATTGAAATAAACTATCGTCTAAAAAATTTTTAATATTTAGTTTACTGCTTACTATTGGGCCTGTAATATCCACATCCCAACTGGTAACCGTTTCTTTGCGGCAAGATGTAAAGGCTAAAAAGGCAGCTGAAAATATGATAATTATCAGAAATCGCATCTTCACAAATATACTTAATTTAGTAGCTAAACAACTAAAATTTAGATAATTAATAAGATTTAAATAATGTTTTTTTGATTATATTTACCGCGGTAAAATTATGCGCTTAAACACACGCTTTTATATTTCTTGGTTACTTGGTTCTATTTGTATGTACCTGTTATTTTATTTTTGGCATGGCGTTTTTTTAAATGATTTTAAAAAAATTAATTTTCCGTTTGAGTGGCTAATTATTTTTACGGTTATTACCTATTTTGCAATCTCTTTTATTCTTTATGCTGTTTATGAATCTAAACCTATGAAAAACATCTATAACTTTTTTGTTAGAGGTGTAGTTTCTGGTGCATTGGTTGGATTTGTAATTTTTATTGTTTCCATTGTTGTTACTATTTCAATTTCTCGTCATTTAACCATTAAACATTTAATGTTAGATTGTATATGGCAAATATGCGAGCAAATAATTGGTGGTTTAATTATGGCAACTGTTAAAGTTTTTGTTACTGACCTGCGTCACGAAGAAGTTTAATTCATTTCTTCTTCTCTTTTAATCGCCCAATTCCCGAATAATAAGTACTAATTTATTTGTTTTTTAAAAAAAAATGTTTTTATTTGTTGTATAAGTTAATTTATTATGACCGGTACTTTTGATATTTCAATCCAGAAAATTGCCAAGAGCAAAGTAAGCGAATACGACGTAAACAATGTTCCTTTTGGTAAATGCTTTAGCGACCACATGTTTGTTGCTGAATATTCAGATGGTAAGTGGCAAAAAGCATACATTATGCCTTACCAAAATGTTCCTATGAGTTACGCTATTTCTTCTTTACACTATGGCCAAGCAATTTTTGAAGGAATGAAAGCCTACAAAAACGAAAAAGGAGAAGTTTCTTTATTCAGACCAACAGAAAATTTTAAACGATTAAATAAAAGCGCCATACGTATGGCTATGCCCGAAGTTCCTGAAGAAATTTTTATGGGCGGTCTATTTGAATTGTTGAGATTAGATTCTGCCTGGGTGCCTACCAGTGAAACAGGAAGTTTATATATACGTCCGTTTTTAATTTCAACAGATGAAGCTATTGGTGTAAAAGCAAGTGATACCTATAAGTTTATTATTATTACATGTCCTGCGGGTAAATATTACAGCGAACCAATAAAAGTTTTAGTAGAAACAAATTATATACGTGCCGTTAAAGGTGGAATTGGATTTGTAAAAGCAGCAGGTAACTATGGTCGCAGTTTATACCCAACAAAATTAGCTCAACAAAAAGGATATCAACAAGTAATTTGGACGGATAGTGAAACACACCAATACGTTGAAGAAAGCGGAACAATGAACCTAATGTTTGTTATTGGAGATACAGTTGTTACACCCGGATTGGGCGATACTATTTTAGCAGGTATAACACGAGACAGTGTTTTAACTTTAGCTAGAGATTGGGGAATGAGAGTGGAAGAACGAAAAATAAGTATAATAGAATTAATAGAAGCTCACGAAAAAGGTTTATTAAGAGAGGCTTTTGGATGTGGCACAGCGGCTACAATTGCACAAATAGTGGGTATTGGTTATAACGGAAAAGATTACCCTTTACCACCGGTAGAAGAAAGAAAATTTTCTACAAAGGTAGATGAGGTTTTACGCAACATAAGAAAAGGTAAGGCAGAAGATAAATTTAAATGGATGATGAAAGTAGATTAATTAGTTTATTAAATAAAACAAAAAGCCCCGCAAAATTTGCAGGGCTTTTTTATTTCAAATAATTGTATGGTGTTTAATGTTTTTTTAAAAAGGCACAAAAGTTAAACCAAGTGTAAAATTAAATCGTTGGGTTGGGTAGTTTTCCCACCGGAAATAACGTTGGTTAGCAATATTATTAAATCGTCCGAAAAAGCTTAGCATCTTACTGTATCTGTATTCGGCTTCTAGGTTGGCATCTACCAAACCTTGTATTTGTTTGTTTACTAAGGTTTTTACACCTAAGTCATTTATACTTTGTGTTCTTACCCATTGCTGACCAATAACAAAAATGTCTCCGCGTAAAATAATTTTACTTTTTAAATTATAAATTCCTGAAAAGGTTAAATCAAAATCGGGTTTGTGAAACGCTCTTTCAAAATCTTTTACCTGATAAATGTAGTAGCTTCCTTTACCAATAAAATGAATTTTTTCGTTTAATTGATATTTTATTTGGCTGCTTATGTTAATTACACTTGCATTGCTGTACAACACTCCAAATCTGTTATACAATTGCATTTGTGCCATGTAATTGGGCGCATAAAAATGCATACTGTCAAACTGGCTATATGTTCCTTTTAAATCGTAACTGGTATTGCTGCTTAAATTTCCTTTTAAACCAACATAAAAATTGTATTTGTTATTGGTGTTGGTGTATTTAAATGTGGAGTCAACAAACGGGTTTTCGTTACTGTAACTTCTTAAACTATTTTTTTGCAAGCCCCCTGAAGCTCCAGCATAAGGGATAATGAGATTTTCATAAATATTGTATTCTACATTTAAATTCGGATAAAAATAAAACCTTGTCTTATCATCTAAATGATCAAGGGTGGCTTTTAAACCCATAACTGCTTTCCATTTTTTTCCGCCGGCTTCAAACGATGGTGCCAGCGAAACAATTAAGTTGTTAATGGTATCGTTACTTAATTGATGGTTATAAAAATCAGTATACAAACCAACATTTAATTTTTCTTTATTAATAAAGAGGCTTACATCTGCAGCTGCATTTACGTTGGTTTCTGAGTTTCTGGGCAAGCCTTGTAAATTATAAAACCCTGCTCTTATAATGTGATTAATTTTTGAACTGTCGGTAAAATGACTTTGCAACACAATTTTAGGCTCTATTAGTTGATACACTTGTTTGATGAAACTTCTTTCTGCCGTTATTTTTGTAGCATCAAACCCATAATAATGTACAGTGTTTCGTGCATAATCAAAACTACCCAAAAGAGTATGCTTTTTATAAAACTTTTTACCGTAAACGGTTCCAGTGTTATCACTAAATCCGCTGTATCCTGTGTTTTCTAGAGTTGCACTGCTTGAAAAATGTTTTAAATGTGCACCGTAGGCCATATTACGAGAACGGGTATTACTTATAAAAAATTCACCGTAAGGCATATTGTAAAGCGGACTGTAACCTGCTTTAATTAAAGCGTGATATAATTTATTAATGGGCTCGTTTTTCATTTTAGCCGCATCAATTTTTTGAACCTGATATTTTGGGAACAAAGGATTACTTACAATGCTATACTTAATGTCCTTTATTCTTTGCACACTGTCTTTAATTTCAGGAATTTCAGCAAATTTGATAGACTCTTTAACAACAGGAACAAAATCGCTTTTAGCAGTGTAAGTGTTCTCTACCGTATTTTGAGAAAAACATACCACAGCATGCCCAATTACTAAAAGAAGTATTAAGATAAATTGAAGAATGTTTTTTTGCCTTTTAGTTAAGCCTAAAATCGATTCTTTTTCTACTACATTATAATTTATTTCTGAACTCATGTTGTACTGTTTATTTAATTAGTACAGGTATTATTTCTCTTTAAATTCTATATTTAATTCTTCAGAAGGCTTGCTTTCTTCTTCATTTTTCTTTGCTTCTTCTGCTTTAAGGGTATTTAATTTTGCAATGGCTTCATCTAGGTACTCTTGCTTTGGTTTGCTATCTATAATAGTTTCTAAAATTACGGTTGCATCTGCCTTATCACCTTTGGCAATGTACATGTCTGCCAACAATAACATACCTTTGTTATTCCAATCATCATTGCTGTATTCGTATCCAATTAGTTTGTTTATTCCTTTTTCAACCTCTTTGTAATCTTGTTTTTTAAAGTTTATTAAAGCAATGTAATACAACGCTTCAGCACCTGAAATGTTTTTTGCAGTTTTACTCATGGCTGTAAATTCAATCAAGGCATCGTTTAAGCTATTGGTTTCGTATAAACACTTGGCTTTAATATATTTTACTTCACTGGTTTGTTGAGGGAATAGTTTTTCATTGTTTAAAATATCGTTACAAGCACTTAATGCAGTGTCGTACTTGTTTAAGTTAAACGCGCAACGCATGGTTCCAAACCGGGAGTTTGTTCTATTTACTGCACTTTCGGCTAATTCTTTTAATAAAATAAATTGTGGAAGAGCATCTGAATAATTTTTGTTTTTATAGTTAATGTAAGAGGCTTTAGCTAAGGAGGTTTCTGTATATAAACTTCTGCTTTTTCTTAAAACGAAATTGTAGCCGGGTAAAGCTTTGTCATATAAATTTTTGCTGTAAGCACATTCGGCATAATTAAATTGTGCTTCTAAAATAAATTTGCCATCCGGAAATTTGCTAATATAGGTAGCCCACTTTTCTATTGCAACATCGTAATTTTTTTGATTGTAGTAAGCATCTTTCGCAGTTTCATAAGTTGCTGCTTCAATTTGATTTACATCTAAAGGATTTCCTAAATCAGCAAAATACTTTTCCATTTCATCTATCTGTCCTTTTTCTTTAAAAACTGTTTTCACTTGTTCCATTACATTTTTTGCTTCCTCACTTTTTGAATCGTTTTTTAAATATTTTGTAAAGTATTCTAAAGCTTTATCATCTTGTTTTCTGCCATAATAAATGTTACCTAGTTTAGCTAAGCAATTTTGGGTAGAGCGAGAGTTAGCGTAGTTGGTTAAAATTTTATTGTAATAAATAATGGCGTTTTCTTCTTCCTTTAGATTTTCATAGTAGGTGTCCGCAATTTCATTAATAACCTGACTTAAATAAATAGATCCCGGATATTTTGATTCTATTAATTTTAAATCAGAAATTTTTTCTTTGTATTTTTTTAAAACACCATAACAAATAGATCGTTGGAAAATGGCATAATCTACATCTACTTTATTTACATTTATTCCTTCGGTATATAATTCAATAGCCTGACTGAAACTTGTATTCATAAAATAGCAATCGGCTGCTCTTATGTTGGCATCTGCTTTTTTGTTGAGGTCAGGAAAGTTTTTAGAAAGCAAGTATTTTCTAAAGGCAATATTAGCATTGGTGTAATCTTCTTTTTCTTTACGTTGAAAGTAAGCATAACCAATATTGTAATTAACAGTTTCGTATTCCGCTAAAGATGGCGCACCTTCCATCACTAAAAACTTTTTCCAAATATCAATAGCAGTAGTATAATCTTTACGGATATAAGAAATTTCACCTAACCAATATTGGTTTAAACAGTTAAGAATTAAATCAGAATTTTGCTCTTGCGATTTTTTAAATGTTTTTTCAGCATCATTGTATTTTCCGTTATTAAATAAATCAACCCCCTTAAAATAAATTAGTTTTTGGTAAGTTACTTTTAAAATAGGATCAATGGTGCCCATGTTTTCAATGCTTTTAATTGCCTGATCATAATTGCGTGTGGTAGAGTAAACGTTAATTAAAAATTTGTAAACCTCTTCTTTGCGCGGCGCTGTTGGGTATTCTTTTAAATACTTGGTAAAGGCTTTAACGGCTTCGTTATACGGACTAAAATCTAACTCATAACTTATTTTAGCGAAACTAAACAATGCATCTTCTGTAATTTTTTTATCGAAGTTAATGGTGTAGGCACTGTAAAAAGCATTTTTAGCTTTTAATTTATCGTTTAATTTTAAGTAAGAATCTGCCATGTGGTACCATGCGTTCTGTGCCAATGAATCTTTTATGTCAGTTACATTTTCTAATTGTTTTATTGCATTTGGGTAATCACCGGTTTTATAATAGCAGTAACCTAAAGCATAATTTCCGCTGTGGTTATAATTTGTTGCTAAATCTGTTTTCTTTAAATAAACAATGGCATTACTAAAATCTTTTAAGTGATAGTAACTCTCGCCAATCATTCGGTTTATTTCATTTTCTTTTTGAATGTTGGCGCTATCATTTAACAGCTGTGGTGCACTTGTTGTTACGGTTTCGTACTTGCCCTGAATAAAATAAATTTGTGTTATATAATAAGGAACAACAGATTGAAAGGTTTCGTTTCCAACCAATTTATTAAAACCTGCTAAAGCTATCTCGTAATTTTTTTCAGTATAAGAAATGTGCGAGTAATAATAAATGGCAGGATACATGTATTTGTTATCCTTGTCTTTTATTTCAAAAAAATCTGCCTTTGCCTTTTCCAATTGGTTTAATGTAAAATAACTGTACCCGCGTTTAAAATAATACTCTTCTAATTCCGTTTTTGTTAGTTTAAAATGATCTATTTTATTTAAATATTCTAGTGTTTCTTCATACTTCTTTTTTCGGAATGCCGATTTCCCTAAATAAAAGTTTGCTTTGTTAACTTTAATGCTTTCCGGATATTTTTCTATAAAATCTTTCATACGCCATTCCCCATCTTTATGAAAAAGTTCAATGGCGCAGGCTGCTGCGTAAAACGTAGCATCGGTTTTTAAAGTAGATTTAGCTTTGGAGTTGATGTAGTCATCAAAGGCCTTTTGTGCACTTACAAATTGGTTTTTATCAAACAGCTCTAATCCGCTTTTGTATAAAGCATCAACATCTAATTGTATCGCGGTTTTTTGTGCTTGCGAAAACAAAACAGATAAAAGTATCGAAATAGCAAAAACTACTTTTCTGGTAAACATGTATGGTAAATTAATCAAGGTAGAATTTATCTCAATAAATGTACTTTGGTTTAGATTACAACATTCGCTACTTTAACTGCAATTATTAACGCGCTAATGTTGATATTGTTACAGCACTATTATTTTGGAAGGGAACATTTAAGTTAACTTAGTGTTTTGATACCGTAAATTACATGCAAGATTTAATAAATTTTGAGAATATTACCTTAATGCAAGAGGAACGACCTGTTGTTACGGGGCTTAGTGTTAAAATTGGTAAAGGAGAGTTTGTTTATTTATTAGGTAAAACCGGAAGCGGAAAATCTAGTTTTTTAAAAACGGTTTATGCCGATTTACCCTTAGGTACGGGTTCGGCTATGGTGGCGGGTTACGATTTAGCTACTATTAAAGCCAAAGAAATACCTTATTTAAGGAGAAAGTTAGGAATTGTGTTTCAAGATTTTCAGTTGCTTTCCGATAGAACAGTAGGCGATAACCTAAAGTTTGTAATGAAAGCCACCGGTTGGAAAGAAGAAGCAAAAATTAATTTACGCGTAAAAGAGGTTTTGCAAAAAGTAGGTTTAGAAAGCAAAGAAAAAAACATGCCCCACGAACTTTCCGGCGGAGAGCAACAGCGCGTTAGTGTTGCCAGAGCTTTGGTAAACGACCCTGAAATTATTTTGGCCGATGAGCCAACCGGTAACCTCGATCCCGAAACATCTGAAGAAATTGTGAAACTGCTGAAATCATTGGCAGAAAGCGGACGAACAGTGCTTTTTGCCACACACGATATGATGGTGTACAATAAGTACAAAAGCCGTACCCTTAATTTTGAAGGCGGAAAGGTTACGGAGTTAAATTGATGACACGTTTATTTTTACTTATACTTTCTGCACTTATTATTTCCTGCACCTCCAACAACCGCCAAAAGGAAAACGAAGAATATTTTAAAGCAGAAATTGAACAACGAATAATTGCTATAAAAAACATTAAAGCAACCAACGATTCTCTTTTGATTAACACCGATGAGGTAGAGGCAGAAATTAATCGCCTTATTTTACTATCAAAAGATGTAGAAAATTCACAAGCAGCCATTAACAGTGCAAAAATGTATTTTGATAAGGTTGCAAAAGAATATAATTTAAACCGAGCCGATTTTATTGATATTGGCCCCGGAATGAATAGGGAAGAAATTGAAGTTTCTTTAAAAAGTAACCAAATTAACCTTTTTAACCAGATAATTTTTAAATACAGCAAGCAAAAACCCGCTGTTTATACCGCTCATTAAAATTTCATTAAACCTATTATTGAATTCACTAACTTTATGTAATAATGAAAGTTTATTGTTTCATATTCGCGGTTTTTTTCTTTTTTAATATAAGTTCTCAAAACCCATATAATAACGAGGATTTTGAAAGCTCAACTTCTACACCACTTACAAACTCATTGCAAGTGTCAGGATGGGTATTAACGAATGCTTCTAATAATAATCAGCAAGACACGCTTTGTAATAAGTTTTGCGACAGTTTATTGATTCCCATCAAATCGTATGTAATTAATCATTCACCCAGTGCTGGTTATATTGACACCATTATTGGCGCGCAATATCCTATTTTTTCTGTTTTTGGTTCCGGAACACCTAATGCTGGAGGAAGTGTAAATCCGCATCTTTCAAATTTAAAAGGCACGTCATTTTTGCGAATTAGTTCCTCCTTCAATAATGAAAACTCTGGTATTCAACAAGCTTCAAAAAAAATATTTATAACACCGGCAAATTGTGTTTTTAAATATGCTTATATATTTGTTGGTAATGATCTAACTCCATGTTGTTTTCTTCAGAATTTATTTAAGATTAGGGCTAAGAATTTAAGTAACAATTTAGTAATTAGTAATTTTAATCGTTTAATAAAACCTCATTTATCAGGATCAAATAGTTGTGGTCAAGGAAATACAGGTTTATATTATGATTGTGGCACAAGTATCCCATTTTCTAGTATAACTAATAAAGCATACAACAGATGGGAAGTAACGCAACTTGATTTAACCAATTTTATTGGAGATACTTTAAGGTTTGATTTTTGTGTTAATGACCGTGTTCAAATAAATTTTTGGGGCTCCGGTGGCTATGCATACCTTGATACAGAAACAAAACCAGGTATGATTTATGCAAATGGGAACATTTCTACATCTGCAACTTTTTCAGCATGTGCATCGGCAACTTTATCAGCTCTTCCAAATTACACTTACAGTTGGAATGGGCCAGCCGGTTCAAACATTAATAATAATTCCAATCAAACTATAGTTGTAAGTACAAGTGGGGTATATAACTTAACTTTAATGCAAGGTGCAAGCATTGTTGGTACCCAATCAATAAATGTTAATATTGTAACACCATTGCCTGTTAATTTTACCTCTACCAAAGACACCCTATGTAAAGGTCAAACAACTACGTTAACTATTAATTATTCTCACATTGGTCATTTAACATCATATACTTGGAGCACCGGCTCTTTTCTCCCGTATTTTGCTGTTTCTCCAAGTATTTCTACATCTTATTATATAAATGCTCATGATACAAATGGATGTTTGACTTCTTTTATGAAAACCATTCATGTAACATTATGTTCGGGAATTGAAGAATTACCTTTAATAAAGAACGAAGTTTTTGTTTTCCCAAATCCAAATCCCGGAGAATTTACCATTAAAACTATTGAAGACGATGTGGCAACTTTATATGATAATATTGGAAGAATTGTTGATGTTGTAATTTTAAATAAGGAAAATAATTACAGCTATCATTTTGAAGCTTTTAAGCCAGGAATGTATTTAATTAAGACTAAGTGGAAGTGTTTTAAGCTTGCAGTGTCAGATTAATGGGTTAAATATCTCTAATAAATTTATTATTTAAACTAATAATAATTACCACCTATTTTCTTATTTTTACCTGCTTAATTTAAATACCTTGGTTTTTGCCAGCATAACCTTTTTAGTTTACGTATTGCCACTGTTTTTATTGGCTTATCATTTATTTCCGCACAAACTAAAAAACGCATTTATTTTATTATTCAGTATCTTTTTTTATTCGTGGGGCGGACCAAAATTTATCCTTGCCATTTTAGTAACAACGTTTATTGATTTTCATTTGGTGAACGCAATGCATAAAAGCAAAAACAAGGGCAATAAATTAAAATTGCTAGTTTTTTCATTGGCTATAAATTTGGGTTTGCTGTTTTATTTTAAATACTGTAATTTTTTTATAGATAATTTTAATGCTTTACTAGGCATGGATTTAAGTCTTGCAAAAATTATTTTACCCATTGGAATTTCTTTTTACACTTTTGAAAGTATTACTTATGTTGTGGATGTTTACAGAGGAATTCACAAGCCCCTTAAAAATTTCTGGCATTACCAAACCTATATTTTACTTTTCCCAAAATTAATTGCAGGCCCTATTGTTCGTTATCACGATATAGCTGACCAAATTACTAATCGCGAAAAAAACTATACACCCGATGTTAAACTTAGCGGCTTTCTTATTTTTTGTTTTGGTTTGGCAAAAAAAGCAATTATTGCTAATACCTTGGGAATGCAAGCCGATGCCGTTTTTAGTTTACCTGCCGATCAAATAGATACCGCAGCTGCATGGGTTGGTGCAATTGCTTACACCTTTCAAATTTATTTTGATTTTAGCGGCTATAGCGATATGGCCATTGGTTTGTGTAAAATTATGGGTTTTAGAATTCCTGAAAATTTTAATAACCCGTATATATCTACCAGCATCACCGATTTTTGGCGCAGCTGGCACATTACCCTAGGTACCTGGATGAAAAATTACTTGTACATACCATTGGGTGGTAATAAAGTTTCATCCGGAAAATTGTATCGCAATTTGTTTGTGGTGTTTTTACTTTCGGGTTTTTGGCACGGTGCCAGTTGGAATTTTATTTTATGGGGCGCATACCATGGTGTGTTTTTGGTAATGGAGCGTTTGTTTCTAGGGAATATCTTAGCCAAAGTGGGCAAATTTGTTTCTATTCCTTTTACATTTATAGTGGTAATTACCGGATGGGTTTTGTTTAGAAACGAAAACATTTCGTTTGGCTTAAATGTAATTAAGCAAATGTATTCGTTTAATTTCTTTGACGGTAAGTTTGCTATCAACAACGATTTTATGTTTATGGCAACATTGGCTTTAATTATTTCTATGTTTGCCATTTTTCCAAAAACACTTTCCATTCAACAAAAATTGTATGGCGAAAATTTCGGTAGTACCGGCAAATGGGCACTGGTATTGGCAAGTGTAAGTTTGTTCTACATCTCATTAAGTTATATTTCTGCTTTAAATTTTAATCCATTTATTTACTTCAGGTTTTAGTGAGCGGTAAAAAAACATATTCAATTCATGCTTTGGTTATTTGGGTAGCCATTTCAATACCGCTGTTTGTTTCTTTGGGCAAAAAAGATAACAAACCAGATTTGGTTGGCCTTGTAATTTCTGATACAAAACCAAAATTAAATTCTGAGAATTGGTTCAGCGGAAATTATCAAACTGAAATGGATGATTACAACAGCGATCATTGGGCGTATAAAGAAAAAATGGTTCGTATAAACAATCAGTTTTATTACGATTTTTTTAATCAAATACGCGTTAATGGATTTGTAATAGGTAAAGAAGATTATGTGTTTAGCGAGAGTTATATTTTTTCTGCATACGGTGATGATGATATTAATGAGAAGAATATTATTACCTTAATGCAAAAGGCAAAAGTAGTACAAGATACTTTAGCTAAAAAAGGAATTGATTTACTGTTTGTTTATGCGCCGGGTAAAGGAAAATATTGCGATGAGTATATAGAAGATAAATATAAGCATCCGATTAAACAAACTAATCACTCCTTGTTTCTTAAACATGGAACCGAAAAAGGAATTAATCAGTTAGATTTATACACTTACTTTTTAAAACTAAAAGCAACCACCAAATATCCTTTGTTTCCTAAATTTGGTCACCATTGGAGTTATTACGGAGAATGTATTGCAGTAGATACAATCATTAAACACATAGAGAAATTACACAAGGTGCAAATGCCGCATTTGGTTTGGAATGAAGTGGAAGTGGTGGATACGGCAAGGAACAGAGATGCCGATGTATTAAAGAGTATGAACTTATTAAACAACCCTGATCAAAATATGAAATTGGCTTATCCTAAAATTGGATTTATTAATGATACTTTAAACTACACACGCGTGCTCACTATTTCCGACAGTTATTGGTGGGGCCCGGTATACATGGGTGTTCCAAGTTATTGTTTCGCAGGCGGGCAATTTTGGTATTATTATAACAGAGTTGTTCCTTCGCCGGTGCAAGGTCAAAAAGTAGAGGTGTGGCAATTAGATTTAAAAGAAGGAATAGAATCGAACGATGTGATAATGCTGTTGTATTCTGATGGAAATTTATCGGGCTTTGGAAATGAATTTATTAATGATGCTTACGAAATGTACACTTCACCGGCAACTTTTAATGCGCGAATGGAAAAGAAAAGAACCATTCAAACATACGCCAAAGAAATTAGAGAAACGCCTGTTTTATTAAAAAAAGCAACACAAAAAAGTAACGATTTAAGAATTCCATTAGACAGTGCAATAAAAATTGACGCTATGAAAATGGCCGGAATCAATCAATAAAAAAATAAACCATGAGAAAAATTTTAATAGCAATATTATTTAGCAGTTTAATTGCAAAAGCAGATGAAGGAATGTGGATGCCTCAATTAATTGAAGCATTAAATTTTGCAGATATGAAGAAGAACGGTTTTAAATTAACCGCAGCACAAATTTATAGTATTAATAAAGCCAGCATGAAAGATGCTGTTGCAATATTTGGTGGAGGTTGCACCGGCGAAATGATTTCTAATAAGGGTTTACTGTTAACCAATCATCATTGCGGATACAGTTCTATTGCGGGTTTAAGCTCTGTTGAAAAAGATTATTTAAAAAATGGATATTGGGCAAAAAACAATGCAGAAGAGCTTTATGTAAAGGGATTAACTGTAACCTTCATAAAAAAGATTGAAGATGTTACGAAAGAAGTTTTGGCGGCAATTAAACCTTCTTACTCTGAAATTCAAAAAGATTCTGCTGTAAAAACAACCATGAGTAAAATAGAGAAACGTGCAATTGAAGGAACCGGTTTTACTTCTTTTGTTCGTCCGTTTTATTACGGTAACGAATATTATTTATTTGTAACCGAAGTTTTTAAAGATGTTCGCTTAGTTGGTGCACCACCTGAAAATATTGGAAAGTTTGGCGGCGAAACAGATAATTGGGTGTGGCCACGCCATAATCCCGATTTCAGTATGTTTAGGGTTTATGCATCAAAAGAAAATAAACCGGCTGAATTCAATCCCGATAATGTTCCTTACAAACCGGCTTACTCTTTTCCAATTTCTTTAAAAGGTTATGAGAAAGGTGATTTTACAATGGTGTATGGTTTTCCCGGTAGAACACAAGAATATTTAACTTCTTACGCAGTAGATTTATTAATGAATGAGCAAAATCCTCGTCGTGTTTCCTTACGCGGTAAAAGATTAGCCATTTACGAAACATCCATGAAAAAGAATGATACTCTTCGGTTGATGTATGCAGATAGATATGCCGGAATTGCCAATGCATATAAAAAATGGTCGGGTGAAACAATTGGTTTAAAAGTAAACGATGCAGTAAATAAAAAGAAAGCATTGGAAAATAATTTTTTAGAGCAGTTATCATCAGATCCTTCAAAAAAGGAAAAGTACACTCAGTTATTGGCGCAAATGAAAAAATTGTATCAAGAATACGCGCCATTAAGCAAACAAGTTGATTATTATGCAGAGTGTTTAATGGGGATAGATGCATTGCGATATATTAATAATTATCAAGGTTTATTTGCTGAATTAAAGAAGAAGAAAACCGGGAAAGAAAATAAATTTGATCAACAGCTAAGCGACTTAAGAAAAACCATTCCGTTCAGAAATTTTAAAAAAGAAACCGATATTAATTTATGTGTTTCTATGTTAAAAGAATATGCAGAAAATATAGAAAAAGATTTACGACCGGTTTATTTAGACTCCTTACTTACCGTTTATAACAACGACACAAAAAAAATAGCGGAATTTTTGTACGCAAACTCACCGTTTGTAGATAATGCAAAGGCAAAGGCCATGTTTGATGACATTGAGAAAAACAGTCAGGTTTACGAAAACGACCCGTTTTATAAATTAGCTGTAGCTATTACTTCTTATTATTCAAAAGTAGTTTTTCCTCAGTACAATTATGATGAAATACAAATTTTGGAAATGCAAAAAGAGTACATGCAAGCATTAAAGGAAAATTTAAAAGGAAAGAAATTTTATCCGGATGCAAACGGTACATTACGTGTAGCCTATGGAAAAGTAGACGATTATAAACCTAAAGATGGGATAGAGTACCAACATTTTACCACCATTGATGGGATGGTTGAAAAAAACGCAACCGGAAATCCGGATTACGACGTGATGCCACGATTAATAGAGTTGTATAATAAAAAAGATTTTGGTCAGTACGCCGATAAAAAGGGAAAATTAAGAGTATCGTTTATTGCAAGTAATCACACCACCGGAGGAAACAGTGGCAGCCCTGTGTTAAATGGTAAAGGAGAATTAATTGGTACTAATTACGATCGCAATTGGGAAGGAACCATGAGTGATGTGATGTATGATGTAAATCGCTGCAGAAATATTGTGTTAGATGTGCGTTTTACTTTGTGGGTTGTAGATAAATATGCGGGTGCCGGATATTTGTTAAATGAAATGAAATTGGTGAAGTAATTAAAACTTCCAACCATACGAAATATAAGGCAATGGAATAATTTGCGAATTGGTATTTAATTGGGTTATTTTACCTAAATACATTCCGTAGCATCCAAAGTTCCAGTCAGCTTTTCCTCTAATCCATTTAAAACTTAAACCGGTAATGTTTAAGAATATTTGTGGAAAAATTCTTGTTTCAAAATTTATACTAAAACTTTTTGAAAATTGATTGGTAAAGGCAAATAGTGCCGTGTAAACCGGTATGTATTTATGTGTTCTCATGGTATAAACACCTCCGTTATCCGGTTCTTTAACACCATTAACACTTCCTCCTAATGTAAAATTTCTAAACTTATTTCCTTTTGTAATTCGTACCATATTTCCCATAAATGGTAAAATAAATTCATTAGCGCCGTTTAATGTATCTCTTCTGGGAAATCCATAAACAAAGGCATTAGCACTTATGTATAAATTATTTCCAATTTTATACGAACATTTTACACCAATAGAAACAGGAAGAATAATAATAACGTTGGTTGAAATTGACCAGTTTTCTGTAAAGGCATAGCTAAAATTGTTTAACAAAAAATAATGTGAATTATAGCTAAGTTTTCTTTTTTCATAAGGCAATGCATTTTCAGAAATTAAATAAGTATTTGTGCTTGGTTCTCTGTAGTTGGTGTTACCGGTTAGGTTATTCTTATCAAAAACGGGTTTAGCAGTTTTAATGTCGTTTTTATTTACTTCATACCACTGCTGTTTTGTTTTATCTTCTAAGGTTAATAGTTCACTTGTTTCTTCCGTAACAAATCCGGTAACCTTAGAGCCGTTGTTTAAAGTTATTTCATATTGTTTACCAATTATAAATTTAATTCCGTAAGCGGGCGGAGGACTGTAATCTTGAGAAAAAACAGTTAGATGTAATAACACTATAAATACAACAGGTAAACTATATTTTATGTTTTTTAGCAGCAGCATTTTACCTTTTAAAGGTACATAAAAAAGCAATTAAATTAAATAGAGCTTGCGGCAACAAAGGCCGTACTCCAGGCCGCTTGAAAATTAAATCCTCCGGTAATGCCATCAACATTAATTACTTCGCCACAAAAGTATAATCCGTTTATTATTTTGCTTTCCATGGTTTTAAAATTAATTTCGTTTAAGTTAATTCCCCCTGCTGTAACAAACTCTTCTTTAAAAGTGGTTTTGCCTTCCATTTTGTAAATATCGTTTTGTAATAATTCACATAATTTATTTACCCATTTATCAGGTACGTTGGCCCAGTTAACATCTTTGTTAAAGTGGGCTTTTTGTAATAAATACTCCCATAGCCTTTTAGGAAATTTAAATTGTGGTGAACTGTAAGGAAATGCTTTTGAATTGTTTTGTTTTTGTTGTAATAATAGTTCTTGTAATTCTTGTTGTTTAAAATGAGGCAACCAATTTATAATTATGTTGTTTTTATAATCGGTATTGTAAAAGAATTCTGCAGCAAATGCCGAAAGTTTTAAAACAGCCGGCCCGCTTAAACCCCAATGGGTAATTAGTAAAGGACCCGTATAATTTAATTTACTGTTTTCAACTGAAACTTTTGCGTTTTCAACTGAAATTCCCTGCAATTCTTTTTTAATATTTTCAGATGGAAGATTGATGGTGAACAAACTTGGAATTGGTTTAACAATGGTATGCCCAAGTTCTTTTATAAATTGGTAGGCGTTTTCTTTTGGATGCCCGCCAATACTGCATATTATATTTTTACAAATAAAACTATCGGTTGTAGTTTTTACTTCAAAAGTATTGCCCGGTAAAATTTGTAGCACTTCGCAATGGGTAATAATTTTAATTTCTAATTCATTGCACAAGTTTAAAAAACAATTTATAATAGTATTGCTGCTATTGCTTACCGGAAACATACGGCCATCAGCCTCTGTGTGAAGTAAAACACCATGATTTTTAAACCAGTTAATGGTATCCTCAACCGAAAATCGACTAAACACTTGCTGCAATTGTTTTTCTCCGCGCGGATAATTTTTAATGAGTACTTTATTGTCAAAACAACTGTTGGTTACATTGCATCTTCCGCCACCTGAAACGAATACTTTAGATAATAATTTACTTGTTTTCTCAAGAATAATTACATTTTTATCCGGGTGAAACAATTTGTAATTAATAGCTGAAAAAAAGCCGGCTGCCCCACCTCCAATTACTATTACATCAACCGTTTTCATTTATATAATTTTAGGTTTTAGAAATGGGCAAATTGCAAAAAAATATGCAACTTAGCATGTAAAATTACAAATAATGAAGCTTGTTTTATTTTTTATTATTACTTCTTGTTCTCTTTTTTCTCAAAACCGAAAAGATTTAAATGATTTTTCTTTCACTTTGCACGAAGAAACGGTTAACAAAGTGCTTGCGGCTATTGGTGAAATTAGTGGTTCAAGCGATTATGAAGTAATGTTTATAAAGGGAAAGTATCATTGGAAAGTTGTAAATCCGGTTATACATATCAGGCCCGATAGCTCTCAGTTTGATTGTGATGCTTTAGTGAATGTTGGGCCAATAAATTACAAAACAAAAGTAGTAGGCGATGTAAAAATTACCTATAATGAGATAAGTGATAAAATAAACATAAAAATTACACGAGCAATTTTTGAATTATATACAGTTATTCTTGATAAAAAATTTCATATTAAAAATATTCATTTAGAAGAGCATTTTAAAGAACCTTTTTTATTTGATGGGCCTAAATCTTACGAAACTTCTATGGACGTTCCAATAAATGATTCAGCAACAAAGAAATTGTATATTATTCCTTCTGAATGTGATTTTAAAGTTAAGTATAAGGAGGTATGCGCCACTTGTGAAATTAAAGTAAGCGAGAAACCTTTTAAATCTATTTTAGCGGTACCAACTACCAATTCTAAGTCAACACCGGCGGCTATTAAACAGGCAAGTCCTGCTAAAACAAACGGTTCAGTTACCACTAAAACAATTCAAGCTGCCACCTCAAAAACTACTCAGGCTAGCCCAACAAAAACAACCGCAGCTCAGAAAAAATAGTTACTTTTACTTTGCATGTTTAATGTATTTAAATTATTCTGGTCGTATAATTTACCTCGCTGGTCAATTTTGGTTATTGACTGTATAATTTGTGCTTTTTCTTTAACCATTGCTGTTTTTTTACGTTTTAATTTTGATGATATCCCTGAAGCAGATAAGAAAAATTTGCCAATTGATTATGCTGTTGTATTATCCGTTCGATTTATTTCGTTTTTCTTTTCTAAAACTTACAAGGGAGTAGTTCGTTATACCAGTTCAAGAGATGCTGCCAGAATTTTTTCTATAGTATTACTGGGAAGTTTGGTGGTGTTTGTAGCAAACATTGTAAATTACTATTTTATATCTAAAACTTACTTTATTCCTAATTCCATCATTATTATTGATGCGCTGTGTACTTTATTTTTTATGATTAGTTCTCGCCTGGCAATAAAAGCAATTTATCTAGAAACTAAAAACCCGGCAAACCAACGCATGAATGTAATTATATACGGTGCCGGCGAATCGGGTTTAATTACAAAGCGTACACTTGATAGAGATGCAGCAATAAAATATAAAGTTGTTGCTTTTGTAGATGATGACGAAAAGAAAAAGGGGCGCAGTGTTGAGGGAGTTTTTATTTATAAAACAGATGAGCTTCCTCAACTAATAAAAGAGAATAATATTGAAATTGTTATTATTAGCATACAGGATATTTCCGGTGCCAAGAAAAATGAAATTACAGATGTATGCTTAAATAATAATGTACGTGTTTTAAATGTTCCTCCTCCTACCAAGTGGATAAACGGCGAGTTAAGTTTTAATCAATTAAAAACAATAAATATTGAAGACTTATTGGAAAGAGAAGCTATAAAATTAAATACGGAGTTAATTAATAATCAAATTAAAGATAAGGTAATTTTAATTACGGGTGCCGCAGGTTCAATTGGTAGTGAATTAGCAAGACAATGCGTAAAGTTTAATCCAAAGAAAATTTATTTGCTAGATCAGGCCGAATCGCCTTTACACGATTTAGAATTAGAATTTTTAGATAAATACAAGAAGGGTTCTTACGAAGTGGTAATGGCCGATGTACGCAATAGCGAAAGAATGCGCAATGTGTTTAACACATTTAAACCAACGATTATTTTTCACGCCGCTGCATATAAGCATGTGCCCATGATGGAAAACAATCCTTCAGAATCTGTTTTTACTAACGTGCTTGGTACAAAGGTGTGTGCCGATTTAGCAGTAGAATTTAACGTAGAAAAATTTGTTTTAATTAGTACCGATAAAGCGGTAAACCCAACCAATGTTATGGGGGCAAGCAAGCGTATTGCGGAAATTTATATACAAAGTTTAGGAAAACAAAGTAAAACACGTTTTATAACCACACGATTTGGTAATGTATTAGGATCTAGTGGTTCTGTTATTCCACGATTTAAAAAACAAATTGAATCGGGTGGGCCTATAACCATTACTCATCCTGATATTACCCGTTATTTTATGACCATTCCGGAAGCCTGTCAGCTTGTTATTGAAGCAGGTTGTATGGGAAAGGGAGGAGAAATTTTTGTATTTGACATGGGGAAATCAGTTAAAATAATTGATTTGGCTCGAAAAATGATAAAGCTTTCCGGTTTGCAAGAAGGAAAAGATATTCAAATTACGTATACCGGATTAAGACCCGGAGAAAAATTATTCGAAGAACTTTTGGCAGATTCTGAAAATACATTACCAACTCATCATCCTCAAATATTAATTGGAAAGGTTAGAGAGTATTCTTATGCTGAGGTTAATAAAACTATAGAGGAAATGATTACCTTGTTTAATACACAAAACAATTTGTTAATTGTTCAGCATATGAAAAACATAGTGCCGGAATTTAAAAGCAGCAATTCCGTATTTGAAAAATTAGATGCAACAAAATGATAAAGCTTTTTAAAATACTTTTATTTATTCCTTTAATATACATCGCTCAAGGTACAAAACCTGCTGCCGCTAAAGCACCCACAAAACCAAAATTAATTGTAGGTGTGGTGGTAGATCAAATGCGAAATGATTATATATACCGTTATTGGGACAGATATGGTAATGGTGGGTTTAAAAAACTGGTTAATAACGGTTATTATTTACGGAACGCTCATTTTAATTATGTTCCTACTTATACCGGCCCGGGACATAGCAGTATTTATACAGGAACCACACCTCGTTATCATGGTATTATTGCGAATGAATGGTACGATAAAAACACCAAACAAATGCAATATTGTGCAGATGACGATAAGGTAGAATCTGTTGGAACAAATTCACGCGACGGTAAAAAATCTCCCTTGCATCAATTAAGCAGTACCATAGGCGATGAATTAAAAATGAGTTCTAATGGCAAATCAAAAGTGTTTGGTATTGCACTGAAAGATAGAAGTGCTGTTTTGCCTGCGGGGCATGCCGCCGATGCTGCATTTTGGTTTGATGATTCAACCGGAAATTTTGTCTCATCAACTTGGTACGTAAAACAATTACCGGAGTGGTTAAATACCTTTAATGCGTTAAATTTACCATCAAATTATCTTGATAAAGGTTGGAATACTTTATATCCTATATCTACTTACACCAACTCTATAAGTGATGATAATAAATTTGAAAAGGCTTCTAACAAAAAAGAAAATCCTATTTTCCCTTATGAGTACAATAATTACATTAAAAATAAAAAGTATGCTGTGCTTAAATCAACACCTTACGGCAATACCATTACAAAAGATTTGGCAATTGCTTGCTTAAAAAATGAAAATTTGGGAAAAGATGAGTTTACAGATATTTTAGCAATAAGCTTTTCTAGTCCTGATATTATTGCACACAGCTACGGGCCGCGTTCTGTTGAAATGGAAGATGTTTATTTACGATTAGATAAGGAATTAGAAGAGCTTATAAATACTTTAGATAAAGAAGTTGGCGCCAATAATTACGTTTTATTTTTAACTGCCGATCATGGTGGTGCAGATGTGCCCGCACATTTAACAGAAGAGCAAATTCCTGCCGGGTATTTAACAGAAAAAGAAATTATAAAAAGTATATCCAAGTATTTTCAGAAAACATATAACGATTCATCGGTATATATAAATTATAGCAACGACCAAATTTTTATTGATGAAGACAAGTTATCCCGTATGGGAAAAGATGTGGTGGAGCAGGCATTATGCAATTATTTGGTTACTGTTCCCGGAATTATGGAAGCCTATTCTTCATCCACAATTAAAAATGGCAGCTTTGCAAAAAGAGATATCAGAACACTTATTCAAAATGGCTACAATCATAAAATTTCGGGCAATGTTGCATTTGTAATGAATCCTGCTTGGATGGATTATGGTAAAAAAGGCACCACACATGGAGCAAGTTATAGTTACGACACACACGTGCCTATTATTTTTTACGGCGCCAGCATAAAAGAAGGCAACTCGTTAAATTATACTACTATTACCCAAATTGTACCAACACTTTGTGAGATTATAAATTTAAACTATCCTAATGCATGTATGGACGATGCAATTGATAAAGCAATAAAAAAAGAGAAAAAATAATGATGCTTACTAGTTTTAAGAATTCATTTAATAAAATTGTAATTGTTGCAGCATTGGGTTATTTTGTTGACATCTATGATTTGGTTTTATTTGGTATGGAGCGCGTTGCCAGCTTAACCGATATATTAAAACCAATTTATGGCGAATCAGACGAATTAAAAAAACAAGTTGCAAGTGTTGGGGCCGATTTATTGAGCTACCAAATGATTGGGATGATTGTGGGCGGATTGTTTTGGGGAATTTTGGGCGATAAAAAAGGACGACTTTCTGTTTTATTTGGAAGTATTATAACATATTCTATTGCCAATATTGCAAATGGTTTTGTTAACGATACAATGTGGTACGGAATACTTCGTTTTGTTTCCGGCTTTGGTTTAGCAGGTGAATTAGGCGCAGGAATTACTTTGGTAAGCGAAACCATGAAGAAAGAAGACAGGGGAATTGGAACTACCATTGTTGCATCTATTGGTTTATTTGGCGCGGTAGTGGCAGGTTTAACAACCATTGCCATAAATAATTGGCGCGTTAGTTATTTTATAGGCGGCGGCATGGGGCTTTTACTTTTGTTTATGCGTATTGGTGTTTTTGAAAGTGGAATGTTTAGCGAAGTAAAAGAAGATAAAAATGTAAAAAAGGGAAACTTCTTTTATTTGTTTTCTCACCCAAAACTTTTGCTGAAATATTTAAACATCATTTTAATTGCAATACCTGTTTGGTTTGTAATGTATTTTTTAGTTCAGTTTGCTCCGGAAATGACAACGGCCTTGGGTTTGCAAAACGGACCAACGGAAGGAAAAATCCCTATAATGGTTGCGTATATAGGCATAACCATTGGCGATGTAATTAGCGGTATTATGAGTCAGAAAATGCAATCACGAAAAAAAGTATTGTTTATTTTTATCTCACTCACATTAATTTTTAGTGTTCTTTATTATTTGTTTGCAGATGTTTCGGTTGTAGTTTTTTACACCATTGTATTTTGTATTGGTTTTGGAACCGGTTATTGGGCGGTATTTATGAGTAGCGCCTCAGAATTATTTGGTACAAACATTAGAGCCACCGTTACAACCACAGCACCCAATTTTGTTAGAGGTTCTGTAACATTAATGACGTTAGCCAATGTTTATTTAAAGCCTACGCACGGCTTGGTAACATCTTCATTAATTATAGGAGCAATTGTATTTGTATTGGCATACTACGCTTGTTATAAGTTAGAAGAAACATTTGCAAAAGATTTAAATTATACCGAATAAATGAAACCAACGGTTATATTAGGCGCTTCTCCAAATGCTGATAGATATAGTTTTATGGCTACAGAAAAATTAAGCGCATACGGACATAAAGTTTATCCTGTAGGTATAAGAAAAGGAGATATTAACGGGCATGAAATTTATTTGGGTAAACCAATGTTTAATGATGTAGACACTGTAACCCTTTATTTATCTGCATTAAATCAAAAAGAGTGGTACGAATACATTTATAGCTTAAAGCCGAAACGAATTATTTTTAATCCGGGGGCAGAGAATCCGGAACTATATAAATTAGCATCGGAAAAAGGAATTGAATGTATTAATGCTTGTACTTTGGTAATGTTATCTATTGGAAATTATTAATGAAGTGGTATTTAAAAAAATTTGATGAATTAAGTAATCACGAATTGTATTCTATTTTGCAATTACGTGCGCAGGTGTTTGTAGTGGAACAACTATGCACCTATCAAGATATGGATAATATTGATGAAAATGCCTGGCATTTATTTTCTGTTGAAGATGGAAAAACAATTGCTTATGCACGATTAATTCCTCCGGGACTTTCTTACCCTACAGCAAGTATAGGAAGAGTGATAGTGGAAATAAATAAAAGAAAAAACAAACTTGGAAAAGAATTAATGCTTAAAGCTGTAGAAAACACCCAACTGCTTTTTAATACCAATGAAATAACAATTTCAGCTCAGGTTTATTTACTAAAGTTTTACAACGAGTTAAATTTTAAGGAAGAAGGAGAAGAATATTTAGAAGATAATATACCACACATAAAAATGAAATTAAAACTAAATCATGTTTAAAATTGCTATTATTGGCTGCGGTAGCATGGGAATAACCTATGCAAAAGCCTTTTTAAAAAATAATATTGTAACCCAAAAGGATATTTTATTGATTGAAAAAAATGCAGAAGCAAAAGAAAGATTAAAGCCTTTTGGAAATGTAAGCAATGTCATTGATGAAAAAATTAAGGGCTTTGATACTATTATTCTTTCAACAAAACCTCAAGATGCGAAAGTTGTATTGTTGGAGTTAAGAAAATTTATTCAAGCTCATCAAACAGTTATTTCTATTATGGCGGGTGTAACCATTAAGGCATTACAGCAAGAATTAAATCATACCTCAATCATTCGCGCAATGCCTAACACCCCGGCACAATTAGGAATGGGTATAACAGGATTTTGTGCGGCAAAAGAAACAAAAATTCAGGATATACTAAAAGCCGACAATTTATTAAACACAACAGGTAAAACTGTTTTTTTTGAAAACGAAGAAAAACTTGATGCTGTAACAGCCTTGAGCGGAAGTGGTCCTGCTTACTTTTATATAATTGTAAATGCAATGATAGAGGCCGGTAAAAAAATGGGAATTGAAGAATCGGTTTCGGCAATGCTTGTTAAGCAAACCATGAATGGTGCTTTTCATTTAATGAACAATGCCGAAAGCAGTATAGATGATCTCATTAAAGCTGTAGCTTCAAAAGGAGGAACCACTGAAGCTGCCATGCAAAAATTCAGTGAATTAAATCTGAATGAAGCCATTATGGAAGGAATATTGGCTGCAGAAAAAAGAGCAAAAGAATTATCTAAAATATAATTACTGCTCGTTTACAAAGTAAAGCTTGTAGTACTTCAGCCCTTTATCTTCGTCGTAACCTCTTTCTACATAATCATGCCTGCCGTGTATGTAGATATGAAAGTTTTTATCCAATTTTACTACACTTTTCATGTACTTTTGGTTTTTCTTAACAGCAGTGGTTGAAACATCAAATTCATCTATAGATTGTAGGTCAAATTTATCATTAAAATTATGACGGTATTCGCTAAAGGCACTTATTAAATCAGGCTCAACTAAAACATTTTTTTCAAATTCTTTTATGTTGAATTTATCTTTTTCTTTAAAAAAACCGGTGCTTTTATTAAGCATCATCATTTGATCTTGTTTGCTTACATTATTGTTTTCGGTTAAAATTTCCTCGCAAAATCCTCTGGAAGCGTCCATAAAGTTTTTAGTAAAGTAATAAGCGTTTTCTTTAAGTATTGCACCTAAAAAATCTTCTTCCCAATACAATGCACACTCTGCATTTTTGTTGTTAGTATCAATAATACTTATTTTATAACCCTTGTCACTTTCAGTATTAAAAACAATAGCTCCTTTATCTAATTTATGAATATCAATTCCGGTTTCATAATCTAAATCAAAAGTATTTACATGCTGGTACACTTTTAAAAATGTTTCTTTGTTTTCTGTTTTAAAATATCCAATTGCATCGCATAATTCACCATCTACAACAGCATCTTTAAAATAGCAAACATAAAATTCTCCTCCTTTTATTTTTGGATGAACACTTTGGTTGTATAAATGCTCGGCTGCTTTTTTACTTTGCTCAATAAATTTTTTTTGAGAAGAAAAAATATTTTTACTTACATCACCAACTAAGTTTGAACTTACCTCCGATTTACTTCTGAATTTGTGGTAAATATCAGTTTTAAATGGTGTTAAAAAGTAACGCAGCAAGGTTTCTTTAATAAAATCATCTTTAAAGGTAACAGGCTCTTCGCCTACGGTAAGTTCTTCACCTAGGCCTTTGTTTCCAACATAGTGAATAGTAAAATGGGTAAGTTCTGCTCTCGAAAAATCTATCATATCTTAATTGTTTGCTGCTAAAGTAACTTTATTCTTTAATATTCATTTAACAAAATTTAAACAGGCAAAAGGGTTCAGCGGTAAATTATTTGTGCAGAAAAATTGGGTTTAGTGTATCTAAAGGTTAAATTTGTAATTATGCTGAAGACTATGGTAAAGAAACACGGTTTAAAGGTTCTGGTTATTCCAATTGTCCTTTTATTTTCATCTTTTGTTGGTGTTAGTTATTTATTTGACAAGAATATTGTTATAATGGAATTGCTATTGGGCGGATTAAATCAAAATCATTATAGTCCGGTTAAATTAGATGACACATTTAGCGAAAAAGTTTACGATTTGTATTTAAAACGTATCGACGGAAGTAAAAAGTTTTTATTGCAATCGGATGTAGAGGAGTTATCTAAACATCGTAAAAATATTGATGATCAGTTAAAAGCAATGAGCACCGATTTTTATACAAGCTCTGTAAACATCATTACTAAAAGAATTAAAGAACGAGAAACATGGTATAAAGAGTATTTATCAAAACCATTAGATTATTCTGCGGATGATATTTATGAAACAGATGGTGAAAAATCTGAGTTTGCAAAAACAATAGAAGAATCTAAAAAAGATTGGGAAAAAATGTTGAAATATCAGGTTTTAATTAGATTAGATGATGCATTATATCGTCAGGAGTCTGCAATTGAAAAAAAGGATACTGCTTATAAAATTCAAAGTTTTGATTCTCTTGAAGTAAATGCACGAAGATTAACTATAAAAGCAAATGATAACTTGTTTAAGTATTACAATAAGTTAGGATCTAAAGATAGATTTGCAATTTATGCTAATTCAATTTCTGGAACCTTTGATCCACATACAGAGTACTTTGTTCCTAAAGAGAAAAAGAAATTTGACCAAGCAATGAGCGGACAGTTTGAAGGAATTGGAGCAGTGTTGCAGCAAAGAGACGGTCTTTTAAAAATAAGTGAAATTATTGTTGGAAGCCCTAGTTACAAACAAGGTGAATTAAAAGCGGGTGATGAAATTATGAAGGTAGGCCAGGGTAGCGCAGAGCCGGTTGATATTGCAAACCTTGAAATGGATGAAGCCGTAGAATTAATTAAAGGAAAAAAAGGAACTGAAGTTCGTTTAACAGTAAAAAAACCTGATGGGAGAATTAAAGTAATTTCAATTATTAGGGGCGTTGTTGAATTAAAAGAAACGTTTGCTAAATCGGCACTATTAAATAACAAGAAAAAAATAGGATATATATATCTGCCTACTTTTTATACAGATTTTACCAGAACCGGCGCACATAAATGCGCAACCGACGTTCGTAAAGAAATTGAAAAACTTAAAAAGGAAAACATTAAATCTTTAATTCTTGATTTACGCGATAATGGAGGAGGTTCTTTACAAGAAGTTATTGAAATGGCAGGTTTGTTTTTCCCTAAAGGGCCTGTAGTGCAGGTTAAAGATAGAAACGGATTTATAAAAGTAATGGAAGATTATAACCCGGATGTTGTTTGGGATGGTCCGTTAGCAATAATGGTTAACCACAACAGCGCCAGCGCCAGCGAAATATTAGCAGCAGCTATCCAAGATTACAAAAGAGGTGTTGTTATAGGCACACCTACATTTGGTAAAGGAACAGTGCAATCTTTTGTTGATTTGGATTATTATTTAATGCCTCAATTTGATACTATAAAACCAATAGGGCAGGTTAAAATTACCCAGCAAAAATTTTATAGAATCAACGGTGGATCTACACAATTAAGAGGTGTAACGCCAGATGTAAAGTTACCCGATCCTTATGCATTAATAGATTTAGGTGAAAGAGAATTAGAATATCCAATGCCATGGGATGAAGAAAAGAAAGCAAATTACAGTGAGTTTTCTGTTATTGACTACGATAAGATTAAGAAAAACAGCAACCTGCGTGTGAAGAAAAATGAGCAATTTGTTTTGTTAGAGCAAAGATCTAAAGAAGTAAAAGCTCGTAGAGATGATACCAAAGTAAGTTTAAAACTAGAAAAATTTAGAGCAGAGCAAAAATCGTATCGCGATCAAAATAAAAAGTACGAAGATTATCGCAAAGAAATTAAAGGTTTTGAAGCGTCTTTATTAGAAGTTGATCTTGCAGGGATGGACAACGATACATCGCGCACTGGAAGAGAAACCAGATGGGTTAAAAACTTAGCCAAAGATGTGTATGTTTACGAATCAAGCAATATTGTGGGAGAAATAAATTAAAAAACCCACTTTATTTCTTTTAAATCGAAACTTTTTTTATCTCCGTTTAAATCTTTTAAAACCAATAAACCTTCATCGTTTATTCCCTCTACGGTAAGGTTTTGTTTAAGGCCATTTATTTCAAATGAGCATATTTTATTTAGTTTGTAAAAGCGGTTAAGGTATTCATCTAAAATCACATTAGAATGATTTTGTTTTTGTAGAGAAAATAAATTTTTCATTTTCATGTAATGTTTTTCTATTTTCTCATTTAATTTCAATAAAACAAATTCTATGTCAAATTCTTGTTTTAGCTGCAATTTTAATGAAGTAGCATTAATTACACCTTTTAAGTTTGTTTGATTAATATTAATTCCAACACCAATTAAACAATATTGAACTATTCCGTCTTTAATTATGTTTTCATTTAATATTCCGGCAATTTTCTGGTCGTTTATTAAAATGTCATTGGGCCATTTTATCTTTATGTCATATTGGCTATTGTTTAGTAATTCCGACATTACGTCATAAACAGCCAATGCAGAAAATAAGTATAAATAAAAGATTTTTTTTAAAGGTAAAAAGCCGGGTTTTAAAATATAAGTAACCGCCAAATTAAGCCCTGGTTCGCTTTCCCAGGTGTTTCCACGTTGTCCTCTGCCTTGGGTTTGATTTGTGGTGAATACAGTTGTTCCTTCTGCAAGGTTAACGTTCTTTAACAGCTGCATGGCATAAGAATTGGTGCTATCTACTTCAGGTAAAAAAATTGTATTTTGCCCAATAAATAATGTTCCCATTGAATCAAAAATATTAAATTTGTTCTTTATTGTAAACCTAATCATTTAAATAATATCAAAGCTTCTCAGTAAAAATTTATGGCAAAAAAAATAACAGGTAAAAAACCTGTAAAAAAATCAAAAACAGCTACAGTTTCTAAAACGAAGAAAAAACCTGTTAAAAAAGTAAGAAGTATATCGGCCGGAGGGATAAAAAAACCTTTGAAAAAGGCTGCGCCAAAAAAAGGAAAAAAGGTTAGTACTGAAAAGGAAATTCAACTTAGGCAAGCAAACGCTTTAGTTAATTCCGAAAAGAAGGGAAAAGGAAAGCGTCCGAAAAAAATTAGCGATACCAAGCAAACAAATAGTTTGTTAGATTCTATAGTGGAAGGAATGCAGGAAAAGAAAGCAAAAAACATTACTGTTTTAAATCTTGGAAATATTGAAAACAGAATATGCGATTATTTTGTTATTTGTGATGCAGACAGTACAACTCACGTTGATGCAATTGCAAACAGTGTTGAAGATATGGTGATAAAAAAATGCAGCGAAAAACCATATCATTCAGAAGGATATCAGAATAGCGAATGGATTTTATTAGATTATATAAATATTGTTGTTCATGTTTTTTTAAGGGAAACAAGAGAATATTACAATATTGAGGGATTATGGGGAGATGCAGAAGTAACTACAATTGATTAATTTTATTAAAACATGAGTAACGAAGAAAAAAATATCGAGAATAAAGAAAATACAAACAACCTTTCTAAAGAAGAGGAGCGTAAAAAACAGTTTGAAAGAATGAAAGAGAAATTTGGTAAGCAAAATAATTCTTTTGGAGGGCAAGGCAATAAAGGCGGCAATAATTTTTATTGGATTTATGGAATTGTAATCGTTGCCTTATTAGTTTTTACTTTTTATGGTAGTGGATTTTCACCACGGTTAATTGAAACCTCTATGTCTAATTTTGAACAACAAATGTTGGCAAAAGGCGATGTAAAGGATATTAATATTGTAAACAAGTCAATGGCAAAAATCACTATCTATCCTGATACTATTATGCATAGTCAGCGTTATTTAGATGATAAAACAGGACTTCCATTATTTCCTGATAAAAGTTATAGAGGACCACACTTTGTAGTTTCTATTCCTTCTGTAGATAATTTTTTACTGCGCTTAGAAAAGGTGCAAAACGATGCTGGAATTCCAAAAGAAAATCACGTATTAGCAAGAAGTTCTGATGAGTCAAGTTGGACAGACAGTATTTCTTGGTTGTTACCAATTATAATTATGATTGCTTTTTGGGTATTTATGATGCGTAGAATGGGTGGCGGATCAAGTGGTGGTCCCGGACAAATATTTAGCATTGGCAAATCAAGAGCCGTTTTGTTTGATAAGGATACGAATGTAAACATAACCTTTAATGATGTTGCCGGATTAGATGGAGCAAAAATTGAAGTAATGGAAATTGTAGATTTTTTAAAGAATCCAAAGAAGTATACAGATTTAGGCGCAAAAATTCCTAAAGGGGCTTTGTTAGTTGGCCCTCCCGGAACCGGTAAAACATTACTTGCAAAGGCTGTTGCCGGTGAAGCAAAAGTTCCATTCTTTTCATTATCAGGCTCAGATTTTGTGGAAATGTTTGTTGGTGTTGGAGCTTCTCGTGTGAGAGATTTATTCAGAAATGCAAAGGAAAAAGCACCATGTATCATTTTCATTGATGAAATTGATGCCATTGGTAGAGCGCGTGGAAAAAGTATTTCAGCAGGTGCAAACGATGAAAGAGAAAACACATTAAATCAGTTGTTAACTGAAATGGATGGCTTTGGAACAAACAGCGGTGTAATTATTTTAGCGGCCACCAACCGCGCAGATATTTTAGACAGAGCTTTAATGCGTGCAGGTAGATTTGATCGTCAGATTTATGTTGATATGCCCGATTTAAATGAACGTAAAGAAATTTTTAAAGTTCATTTAAAGAAAATAAAAATTGATGAAAGCGTTGATATAGAATTTTTAGCAAAACAAACTCCAGGTTTTAGCGGTGCCGATATTGCAAATATTTGTAATGAAGCGGCATTAATTGCAGCCAGAGGAAATAAAAAACAAGTTACAAAACAAGATTTCTTAGATGCGGTAGACAGAATTATAGCCGGCTTAGAAAAGAAAAATAAAATAATTACAAAACACGAGAAGCGCGTAATTGCTTATCACGAAGCCGGGCACGCCACTGTTAGCTGGATGTTAGAACATGCAAGCCCCCTTGTTAAAGTTACAATTGTTCCGCGAGGAAGAAGTTTAGGTGCAGCTTGGTATTTACCGGAAGAAAGACAAATAACTACTGTAGATCAAATTATGGATGAAATGTGCGCTGCCTTAGGCGGTAGGGTTGCAGAAGACATTATTTTTGGAAAGGTAAGCACAGGAGCCTTAAGCGATTTAGAGAAAATAACCAAACAAGCCTATGCGAGTATAATTTATTATGGTTTAAATGATAAGGTGGGTAATGTAAGTTATTACGATAGTTCCGGACAAAGTGAATACAATTTTAATAAACCATACAGCGAGCAAACGGCTAAGGTTATTGATGAAGAAGTAAAAAAGATGATTGATATTGCTTATGCTAGAACCAAACAAATTCTTTTACTTAACAAAGAAAAACTAACTACTCTTGCGGAAAAGTTATTGGTAAAAGAAGTTATTTTTAAAGAAGACTTAGAAGAAATATTTGGCAAACGACCATTTGATAAAGAAGAAGATCAGCAGCAAAGTGATCCAACAAAAGAAAATCCGGAAATAACTGTGTAATACTTCTAACTAAATTTTAAAACCTACTGAATTCAGTGGGTTTTTTTATTTTCAAACATTCTAGAAAAGGACTTTTTAGCTCTTTAAACCCTTCATTTTAAACCATTAATTAACTAATAATAATGAGTAATTTAGAAATGGAAAAAACGGTAAAAACCTGTTAACAACTTGTTAATTGGGCTAAATATTCGTTTAAATGAGTGAATGATTCATATAGATTAGTTGTTTTTTAACATTTTTTGCTTTCTGATATTACCTTAGTAATAATAAAAGTGGATCTTATTTAAACACAACATAAAAACAATACAATGAAAAAATTAATTCTAAACAGCCTAATCGCCCTAATGTTCTTAGGGTCTGTAGTTGCTAATGCCCAAAGCAACAGAGGTTCAAGTTTACCGAGTTTAGGTGACAGTTATAGCATGTTCAATGATCAGAACAGATATCTGTCTTACGTATTCCCGAAAGACTCTTTAGCAGGTTTTGACGAGAATGCAGCTAAACAAGGTGCCATGCAAACTATGGCTTTTGGAATTGAATACCATTATTATATGTATTGGGCAAAAAGAAATTACATTAATAATAAGTATGGTGTTAATTTGTACGATCCTAATTCATCGATCGGGTTTAAGCCAGTTATACCTACCGCTTCCATTAATGCAGCTCCTTGTGTTAACGAAGATTTTGAAGCCTCTCCTGCAACAACTTTATCAACGCCAGCGGCAGCTGTTGGTAATAACCTTGCTGGTTGGCAAGTTTCTACAGGGCAAAACTCCGGTGCAAATGGTTCATGTTTACAAACCGGATGTTGTCCAACAGCTGGAAGTAATCTAGTTTTTGTTCGTCAAACTCCATGGACTGATCCTGCTCCGGGACCAATGGGTGTAATTGGTGCTTCTCCTTTTGGTGGAAATAAAGTATTACAAATGGGAACAGCTGCCGGAGGCGGGGATGTACATCGTATTCAACAAACTTTTCCTGTAACGCCAACAAATGCATTATTCCGTATAGCCTTTCGTGCAGCTTTACAAGCTGGTCATGCTTGTTGCGATCAACCTTATTTAAGAATCGAAATTTTAAATTGTAATAACCAAATATTGGCTTGCCCTCAGGTTAGCGTAGTTCCTCCAGGAGCTTCATGTTCAACAGTAAATCCGGCTGGTTGGGTAACAAATAATTCAACTTGGGTTACCCATACTCCAAATTGGATGATTCGTTCCTTAGATTTAACACCTTATATTGGTTCATGTGTTACAATTCGTGTTACAGTAGGAGATTGTCCATATTCTGGTCACTACGGTTATGCTTATATTGATTGTGAATGTTTGCCAATGAATGTTAATGTAAACAATATCAATTTCCCAGCTGGTTCAAGTATAGTTCAGGTTGCTGCTTGTAGTATAAACACTGCAACGATGGTAGCTCCTCCGGGTCTTGGTCCTTATACTTGGAACGGGCCTGTTGGTAGCGGTATTAGCAATAATCCAAATCAAACAATTACTACTACTGTGGCAGGTATTTATACTTTAGTGATGAATCCGGTAGGTGTATGTGCGCCTATAACAAAAACAATTAACTTACAATTTGGCACTTTCCCAAATGCCGGGTTTACGGTACAGAATAACTGTACAACCTATTCCATAACAAATATTGGTACGCAGGCGCCCTCCGTCCAGACCTACACTATAATTGGCCCTGGAGGACCGCCAAGTTTCACTACTACAAACGTAACAAGTGTTGTAAACTTAAATCCAAATACTACTTATACTATTTTTCAAACCGTAACAAATCCACAAAATTGTCCGGCTACGTTTTCCATGGTTTTAACAACTCCAAATGGTCCGTCACCTGCCTTTACTGCGGCGCCTTCTTTTACACAATGTATAACACAAAACTTTACATTCAATGCAGCTGTAACAGCGGGCTCACATACTTATGTATTTACTCCAGCACTTAATGCACCGCCTCCTGGTTTTACTGCCAGTTATGGTCCTGTTACCTTTAATGCGCCAGGAAATTATACAGTAACACATACTATTAATAATTCAGGATGTATTGCATCAACATCTTCTGTTGTTGTTGTAAACGCGGTACCTAACGCTACTATTACTAGTGCCGTGCCACCTCCATGTATAGGAAGTTCTGCAACATTAACAGGTGTTGGAGGTCCGGGTGTAATAACTTGGGCTGGACCAAACAATTGGACAGGTGTTGGTCCTAATGCTCAGGTACCAAGTTTCTCGTCTGCTAGTGCAGGTATATATACTATGACTGTTAATAATTTTGGTTGTATAACCACTAGAACTGTTCAAATAAATGCTCCGGCTGGTCCAACGGTTACAGTTGGTAATAACGGCCCGGTTTGTGTAGGTTCACCGTTAACATTTACCGCAAGTTATACCGGAAGTCCTTCTTATTTTTATTGGTATAAATATCAACCAACTCCATATTTTTACTATTATGGTGGTTATAATCAAGCTAATGTAACTGTTACAACCGCTGCAACGGCTTCACATGCAACAACCTATACCTTTTATATTGCTTATCCAGGATGTCCGGTTGCTGTGTTCACAACAAGTGTGCAGGTAATTAATTTAGCAAATCCAATTGCAAGTAATACCGGCCCTTATTGTCCCGGTGCTACAATTCAATTAAACTCAAATATTCAAACGGCAACAACTTATACTTGGTCTGGGCCAAGTGCATATTCTTCTACGCAGCAAAATCCTACAATTCCTAATGCAACTCCTGCAATGGGTGGAGTATATACAATTACAACCGCAATTGGTAATTGTAAGAAAACAGCTACAACAACTGTTTCCATACATCCATTACCTAATCCAATTGCTGGAAGTAATAGTCCGGTTTGTGCAGGTCAAAATATAAATTTAACTTCTAATGCTGCCGCGTCCTATACATGGTCGGGGCCTAACGGATTTACTTCTAACGCTCAAAATCCTGTTATACCGAACTCTGTTATGGCAATGGCTGGTACTTATAGTTTATCTATTACTAGCGCTCAAGGATGTGTTAATACAACCACATTAAATGTAGCTATCATAACATCTACTACTACCGCCTCTAATACAGGACCATATTGTGCTGGAGCTAACATTCAATTAAACACGTTGGCTGCAAATAATTATGCATGGACAGGACCAAACGGGTTTACATCAACTCAACAAAATCCATTAATTGGTTCATCTACGCCAATTATGTCTGGTACATATAGTTTAATTGCAACAGTAGGTACTTGTACAGCTGCAGCAACTACTTCGGTAACCGTTAATGCTTTACCAACGCCAACTGCTGCTAATACAGGTCCTTATTGTGCTGGTCAAAACATTCAGTTAACAGTAGGTGCATTTAATAATTATTCTTGGTCAGGACCCAATGCCTTTACTTCTGTTTTCCAAAACCCAACTATTAATAATTCACAGGTAGTTAATTCTGGAAATTATACTGTTACTGTAACAGATGGTAATAACTGTACTAATACTTCGGTAACAAATGTGGTGGTTAATCCATTACCTGTTATTGCAGTTTCAAACCCTACTATTTGTGAGAATACTGATATATTCTTAACATCAAATGGTGGTTCAACGTATGCTTGGACAGGTCCTTTAGGATTTAACTCAGCATTACAAAACCCAACTATAACTGCCGCTACACCAGCAATGTCTGGTAACTACGTAGTTTTAGTTACAAGTGCAGCTGGTTGTACACAAACTGCCGTGTCTAACGTTTCTGTTATAGCCTTACCGGTAGTTTCAATTACTGGAGGTAATAAAATGTGTTCTCAAAATTTAAATGGATCTATCAACACAGTTGTTTTGAATGGTAATGGAGCAGCTACATATATGTGGTCTTTAGCTCCAGGTTTCTTTGCAACACCAAATTTAAGTTCTCAATCATTTACGCTTACACCTCCTATAACCACCACATCAATGGTTGCAACTATGAGTGTAATTGGAACTTCAGGAACTTGTACCAGTTCGGCTGTGTTTGATGTAACAGTTACACCAAATCCAACTGTTATTCCGGCTCCTGCAACATCAAGTATATGTGAAGGAACAAGTATTAATTTAACGGTTAGTGGTGCTGATACATTTACTTGGTCGCCAAGCGCTACTTTAAGTACTAATACTGGTTCTTCCGTAATTGCAAATCCTTTAACAACCACAATATATAGTATTATTGGTACTACAGATGGTTGTAACAGTGCAACTGAATCAGCAACACTTTTAGTTGTTCCAAACCCAACAATTACAATTGTTCCTGGAACACCAACACTTTGTATTGGTGATAATATTAATTTAACTGCATTAGGTGCAACAACATATACTTGGATGCCAAATATTGCCATCAACACCACTAATGGTTCTGTTGTAAATGTTAATCCAAGTGTAACTATGACATATTCAGTATTTGGAACGCAAAATACATGTACAAATGTTGCCGCTGTAACTGTAACAGTAATGAGTTTGCCTTCTGTTAATGCTTCAGTAAGCAGTCCTACACTTTGTATGCAAAACTATAATGGCTCGCCTAATTCAATTACTGTAACAGCAATGGGTGCTACAAGTTATACATGGGGTGGTTTTGTAGGCATGAGTGCAAATGCTACAACTGGATCTTCAATTATTGCAACATCTATATTATCTTCTGCAGCTCTTTCAGGTACCGTAATAGGATTTGACGGACAATGTTATAATACAGGTGTATTTAATGCACTTGCAATAGATAATCCAGTAATTTCTGTTAGTTCTGCAAGTGTTTGTTTTGGCAAGTCTGTTGACTTAGTTGCTGCAGGTGCAATTGATTATGTTTGGTCACCTTCAAATACATTAAATTCATCAACAGGTTCAACTGTATCTGCCAATCCATCGCAAACAACTGTTTATAGTGTTATTGGTTCTAGTGTAGGATGTAATAGTCCAACTGAAACCGGAACAGTTATAGTTGTTCCTAATCCAATAATTTCAATTGCTCCTTTAACACCAACTATTTGTGAGGGTAGCTCAGTTGGACTAAATGCAACAGGGGCAACCTTCTATACTTGGTATCCTTCAAGTTCTTTAAGTAGTTCTGTAGGTGCAAACGTTGTTGCATCGCCAACCATTACAACAAATTATACGTTAGTAGGTTCTGCTGCTACCTGTACTTCAGAAACTGTTCGTCAGGTTAGAGTATATCCTTTACCGATTATACAAGCTGCTTCTACAAAAACAGCAATATGTTTAGGTGAAAATACTACCATTAACTCAAATGGTTCTGGAACGTATACGTGGACCCCTAGTTTTGGTGTGGATAATCCAAATTCTAATTTTGTTACGGTATCACCTACAGTGTCTACTACCTATACAATTTTAGGTCAAAATGGCCCATGTTTTAACCAAATGGAATTCCCGATTACAGTACTAAAGTATCCAGTTATGGAAATTCAAACGAATCTTCAAAAAGTGTGTCAGGGAAGTAGTACTAGTATTTTTGCCTCAGGTGCACAAAGCTATAATTGGTCACCTGCTGTTAGTAATATATTAGGAAACGGAAATGTTGCAGTTGTTACTCCTAGTATTTCAACTAATTATACAATAACTGGTATTAACCAATCAGGAACAGTAACGTGTATGATGACAAAAGAAATATTAATTGATGTAGTTCCTACCATTACAGCTAATGGTGGATATAGTATATCAGTTTGTAAAGGAGAGTCTGGTAAATTAGGTGCAAGTGGTGGTAATACTTATCGTTGGTCACCAGAAGATTATTTAAACAATCCTGCAATAGCAACACCTTATGTTAAACCTTTAACAACTACAATATACACAGTTAGAGTTTCTGACGGTGGTTTCTGTACACAAACAGCTACAGTGTTGGTGCAAGTAAAACCAACTCCTACCGTTGATGCGGGTGTAGATATGACTTATAACAAAGATGAGGTGATGTATTTAAATGCTGTTGGTAATGGTTCGTTAAAGTGGATTGTTGGAGATGGTATTGTGTGTAGAGATTGCCCTAATTCACAGATAACCCCAGCAACTAGTGGATGTTATATTGTTGAAGCACGTTATCCTAACGGTTGTAAGGCAGAGGATGAGGTTTGTATTGAAATTACAAATGAATACAGTATCTATATCCCGAATATCTTTACACCTAATGATGATGGTAAAAATGACACCTTCTTAGTATACGGTGTTGGTATTAGTGATGTATCGGTTACAATCTTCGATCGTTGGGGAGAGCAATTGTACTATGAAGAAAACCAAACAAAAGGATGGGATGGAGTTCATAATGGTGTGTTAAGTAAGAATGATGTATATGTTTACAAAGTTTCTTACACCGCTCTTGATGGTAAAAAACACACAAAAACAGGACACGTTACATTGTTAAAATAAAAGATTCTTAAATAAAAAAAACCGGCTCTCAAAAGGCCGGTTTTTTTGTTGTGTTAAGCCACTATTAGATGCTTGAATCGGGCAAATGAGCAAACGATTTCTTTTAATAATTAAGCTTTGCGTTTAATTATTACATCCGGAGCAGTTAAAATTTGTCCATTTACATTAACTTTTATTCCTTCAATAAAAACTCTTTTTCCAACCCCAACTTTTTCAAGTACACTTTTTGCTTCCTTGGTTAAAACTCCTGTTTTTATTATAGCGGAACTAATAATTCCATTTTTGTCTATGGTTAAAATAGAGGCTTCAATTACTTTGGCATTTATGGGGAATTCAAAACCCAAACAAATTGCCCCAATTGAATTAATGGACGAAATCTCAGATTTACTTAAATTTAATGTTGATAGTACAGGCTTCCCATTAATTTTTGCAATTGGAGGAGGTATTGCTTTTACTCGGAATAATTTGGGTTGACCTTGTTGTTTTAAACCCTCTGGTGTTTTAGCAAAAATGTTTATACTACAAGTGCCGGTTGTTGTTGTTGTAATTATAAATTTCCCTGGTGTTATTTGTTTTAAATTTGCTCCACAACCATTGGCCTTTAACAGTAATTCTGTAGGAGCAAATCCTGCAGCAGAAGCAGAAATAGGATTTTCTACCCCAACATACATTATATTCATGTTATCTGCGCTCACCGCATTAAAAGGTGCGGCAACCATATACGTGTAATCAAAAGGATAATAATCTAATTCTCCATGTGGGTTTCTGTATTCAATTAGTCCATCAAGTGTTTTAGGACCTTGACCAATTCCATTTACCTCATATTTGCCAACTCCATCTTCGATATTTATTGTTTGTCCGGGTTTGATGAGTTTTTTACTTACAGAATCGTATTTGGCACCAATTAAAATTTTCATTCTTTCGTTGCTTAATGCATTACTGGAAGCAGAAAGTAAAATATCTGCTTTAAATTTTTCGCCACTTAAAATATACGCGTTGGGCGCCAAAACTTTTGCCTGTAGTTTAGTAATCTTAAAAAGATATTTGCTGGAAGAAGCGGCTAATACTCTGAATAATTCTGATTCAAGATTTTTTAAGTCGGTTTGCATTTTGTCAAAATTTGTAATAACAGCTGCTGTGGGTATGTTGTAAAAATTATCCATATCCCAGTTCATTTTAATGCCATCTTCTAAAGTATTTCTATCAACCGGAATAATGGTTTTAATTTTTTCGCACAAACTTTTGCTGTCACTTCCATCTAGTTTTTTTCCTTTTTCTAATTCTAATATCATATTTTTCAATTCAGTGCTTAACTGAACAAAGTTTTGTTTTAAGTCATATGCACTATGTTTGTTTTTTTTAGGATTTGTTTCGTCGCTACCAATAAACATACGGGTTGGGGTATCAAAATCTTCCAAGCGCTTCATGCTTCGCATTTGCATTGTATCAGGCCGAAGCGTGTTTTCTGTTTCGCTTATTAATTTATACTTCATGGTATCAATGTATGTAATCAATTTTTCAATTTTTTCTTTGGCCTGTAAACATTTTTGGTAGTATGGTTTAGCTTCTACATTACCTTGATTAATGTATTCTGCAAATGCCATTTCAATTTGCTTATTATTGTTGGCGATAATTTTTTTTGACTTGTCAATACTTTCGTCTACCGTTACAAATCCTTTTAAAACCTGATCTGATACGTTTAGTGCTAGCAGGGCGGTGAGCACTAAGTACATCATACTAATCATTTTTTGTCGAGGTGTTTCTTTGTTTGAAGCCATAATATTGTGTTTTGTATAATTTCATAATTATGGAAACAAAAATTGGTTACAAATTATTTTAAATAAGTTGTAAAAATTGGTTCAAAAAAATATTGGAGAGAAGAGTGTAACTTAATTTGAAAACAGCGTTAAAGTTTCCATGTTTCTAATTCGGGATAATAGTATTCCTTTACTGCGTTAACAGTGTTACCGCTTGCATTTTTTCCTTTAAGTTTATTAACTGTAAATGCTTTTAATAAGGAGGCATCAAAAGGTTTAAAAAAACTCTGCGTTTCTTCTTTTGTGTTTCCTTGTAACCACTCCTCTTGTTTTTCTTTTGGGATAATGAGTGGCATACGTGGCTCTATTTGTTTTGGGTTGTTGTGTATTTTTTGAAGTAACGAATTTGCTTTGGTAGTGATAATTGAAACAGTATTTATTATTTCTGCTGTTTCAGAATCTACCCATTCTTCCCATATCCCTCCAATAGCAAGGGGTTCATCGTTTTTACTGGAAATATAAAACGGATAGGTTTTATTATTAAAATGGTGATATTCGTAAAAGGCATCTAAATATATCAAGCATTTTTTTGAAAAGGCAGCGTTTTTAAAAGTGGGTTTTTCAAAAATAGTTTCGCAACGTGCGTTTAATGTTTGGTTAGCAATTTTTAATGCATCTTCTTTTGCTTTCACCCATTTTGGTATTAGGCCCCAATAAAAAAGTTGAGGGTAGTAGGGCTTTTCATTTGTGAATACAAGTAGTTTTGGATGGGCGTATGCATCTGCGAAATAATTTTTGTTAGATGCGGTTATAATAATTTCAAGTTGTTTTTGCAGTTCTTGAATTATTTTTTCATCATCACTGCGATGTTTAGCGTACTTAATAAGTTGCCGGGTTAAACTAACGGCGCTGTAACACATTAAAAATTTAATTCAAATTTAACTCAGGTAAGCCTGTTGGGGCAGTATCATGAAAAGCCAACTCGTGTATGCGAATAGTAACGAATTTAATAATTGGGAATTTTTTAATTATAGCGTTTACCTCGTTTAAATCTACTGCTTCAATAAATATCCATAAATTTCTGCGATCCATGTCTAAAGAATAATTTAGTATTATTCTTTCTTCCATTAAAGTATTCACCACATTTCTTTGTGCCGGAATAATATCCCACATTTCGCTGTTAAAATGCTCAGGTAAACATAAATGCACCAAAAATACGTCTTTCATTAGCGTTGTACTTATATTCAAATATACAAAAAAAAACAATATTATTCCCGAACATAAGCGCCGGCCCAAACCGTTGCTGTACGGGCAGTTCCTTTAATATCTAAAGGAAATTTAGACGCGTCGGAAAGTGCAGTTGTACCGGTAAAAGGTCCCGCTAAACTATTTGCGCCAATACTAAAATTATAATTCCGGTAATCTTTAAAATCGCTATGCACATTGGTTTTATTATTATCAAATTTTGTAGCATCACCTGTATTTATATTTGTACGAAGCATGCAGCTACTAAAAAAATATCTTGGAGGTAAACTTGCATTGGTGGTATTAACATCTAAAGCAATTTCATTAGGTAAATCACCTTCAATAATGCAGTTGCCAAAATAACAAGTGTCAAGCGGTAAAACTTGCCCGGGATAAAAATTATTAATTCTTAAGGTGCTTAATGTGCGCGTTTCTTTATTAAAATAGTTTGCAAAAGTACAATGTGTAAATTTATAATTGCCACCAAGTTCAAGATTTACGCAATGTTCGCCACAATTTCCAATAACATTATTACCGCCATTAATATTAAAAGCTAAACCGTACATTCCCCATTTACTCATGTTGTAAATTTGTGTATTGGTTATTTTTAATCGTTTGGGTTCGTTAAAATTACTTCCTAATAATTCTGCTTGTACTCCAATAAATCCATTTTTTATAATGGCGTAGTTAATTTCATTATTTAAACTTCCTTCGTTTATCCAAATTCTATCCCACTGTCCGGGTTCATCTAAATATTCCGACTCTCTTCTTGCTCCTGTAAACAAAACTTCGTTACCCAGACTGCCGTTTACTTTTAGCTGTCCGTAACGATAAACCCATAAACCTGCTTTGTTGTTAAAATATAATCGGGTACCTGCATTTATTGTGAGTTTTTGTGCGCTGTCAACTACCAGCCAGCCATAAATAACGTGTGGCTTATCGTTGTTCCAGGTAGTATCAACATTTGGGTTGCTGCTTATTAAAGAGTATGGCAAGTAACCTCCGTCTTTAAATTTAATGGCATCTGTAGGGTAGTGGTAGTAGGCATCCTGGCCCCATGCTTCTAAATAAACTTTTTGCTCGTTGCCATTAGTATTAAAAACAAGGGCATCTGAAATTATTAAGGGGGAGTTTGCGCTATTAGGATTTACATTAACTTGTATAAAAATATAAATGCTGTCGTTGGCTGCAATTTCAACATCGTTTATGCTAGTGCCTTTTAAGCCATCTACATTCATTATAAATTGCGAGGAAGCACCTTTTTGTAAAGCGATATTACTAATGTTTACACGTTGGTTGTTTTTATTTCTAACCCTTATTTGCCGGGTGCTGGAGCCAATTCCGGTAAAAACTGTATCAAATAGAACGGAATCGGCAGAAAAAGAAAGTTTGTAAGCTGAATTAGTGCTGATTTTATCTTTTCTGCACGAACTAAAATCTACACCAATACAAGTAATAATAAAAAGGAAGGAGATGTATTTTAGGCCACGAAACATTTGGTAAAGTTAAGGTAAAAACGCAAAAAATGTGGAAATCGTATACGAAAGCAAATTATAATTGCTCTTTTAATTTTAGCAATTGGGCTTTTATGTTTAATAGCTTTTCAATAACTTGTTGTTTAACTTCTTCCTGAGCGGTTTTGTCAAACTTTTTTAGTTGTTCTTTTGCTCCTTGTAGCGTGAAGCCTTTAGATTTAACTAAATCAACAATTTTATAAAGATTTTCTATGTCTTTACGAGTGAATAAGCGATTACCTTTTTTGTTTTTGGTAGGCTTTAAATTAAATTCTTTTTCATAGAAACGAATAGTGCTTGCATTTATATCAAACAACTTAGAAACTTCACTAATGGTGTAGTAAAGTTTTTCAGTATCTTCCATTTCTTGCGTTGACATAAGACTAAAATATAGTTAAAAACGGAAGACAGATGGAGAAGTTATTAACAATTTTCACTCAAAGTTAACTATCCTAAGAACTTGCTTGCTAATAATTTACCCATTTTTTGATAAAAAGCTGATTATCTCACTATATTTGCGGCCATGATTTCGTTTGATAACACCGAAATAGCCTTTAAGGCAAAAAGCGACTCAGAATTAAGAAAATCGTATTGGTTATTTAATTTAATTGGAAACCCCGGCCTTGTTAAAATTGGAGCAAAATTAACACCTATTGCTTTAAACATTGGTTTTAAAGGGATTATTAAAAACACCATTTTTAAACAGTTTGTAGGTGGGGAAGATATTAACGATTGCGAAAAAACAATACAACACTTAGGTAAATATAATATTGGAACTATTTTAGATTACAGTGTTGAAGGAAAAGAAAGTGAATTGGATTTTGAACATTGTTTAACCGAAACCTTAGACACCATTAAAAAGGCAAAAAACCATGATTATATTCCTTTTTGTGTTTTTAAAGTTACCGGCTTGGCACGTTTTGCTTTGCTTGAAAAAGTGAGTAGTGGAAAAGCGTTAACACAAGAAGAAGTGGCAGAATTTGAAAAAGTTCGCAACAGAGTAAAAGCAATTTGTAAAGCAGCATCTGAAGCCAATCAACCCATTTTTATTGATGCCGAAGAAAGTTGGATACAACAGGCAATAGATGATTTGGCGAATGAAAACATGGAGGCTTTTAATAAAGAAAAAGTTATTGTATACAACACCTACCAACTATATCGCCACGACAGATTAGCATATTTGAAAAAAAGTTTAGAAACCGCTAGCGATAAAGGATACAAAATTGGAGCAAAACTTGTTCGCGGAGCTTACATGGAAAAAGAGAGAGCACGTGCTGCCGAATATAATTATCCATCACCTATTCAAAAAGACAAAGTTTCGAGTGATGAAGATTATAACAATGCCTTAAAGTTTTGTATAGAAAACATAGGTAATATGGCCATTTGTGCCGGAACACATAATGAAGATAGCAGCTTAAAATTGGTAGAAGCAATGCGTGAAAAAAACATTACTCCAAGTGATAAGCGAATTTATTTTTCTCAATTATTAGGCATGAGCGATCATATCAGTTATAATTTATCTCAGGCAGGATATAATGTGGCTAAGTACGTGCCTTATGGTCCGGTAAAAGAAGTACTGCCATATTTAATTCGCAGAGCACAAGAAAACACCAGTGTAAAAGGACAAACAGGCCGCGAGTTAAGCTTAATAATGAAAGAGAAAAAACGCAGAGAAGGAAAAGCTTAAGTATTATACATTTTATTTGAAAACTTTTTTTATTCTTTTTTGTTCTTCCTTAATATTCCATCAAGTATTTATTAAATTTATTACATGAATGTATTAGCCGTTTTTATTGGTGGTGGAATTGGCAGTTTGCTGAGGTATTTTTTGGGAACTGTTTTTCAAAAATCAAATTTAACTTTACCCATTGCCACTTTACTTGCAAATGTGTTGGCATGTTTTGTTTTTGCCCTTTCTATGAAGTTTTTAAGTCAGAAATTTGACGATAACCAAAACCTAAAATTATTTTTATTTACAGGTATTTGCGGAGGCTTAAGTACTTTTTCTACTTTTGGTTTCGAAACTTTTAAATTAATAAAACAAGGCAATATAGAATGGGCTATAGCCAACGTGCTAATAAGTTTGTTGTTATGCATTACCCTATTTTTTGTTTTCGCGCAAAAAAGCACTGATTAAATTGGATTTAACTAAACGAAAAGATATAATCTTTGTAGTATTAGCAGGTTTTTTTGTAACCAACGCTATTGTTGCCGAATTAATTGGCGGAAAATTGGTTCAGTTTTTTGGACTTTTCACACAAAGCATTGGAATTATTTTATGGCCCGTAGTTTTTTTACTTACCGATATTTTAAATGAATATTATGGTAGAAGCGGCGTAAGAAAGCTAACTTATATTACTGTTGCTTTAATCATATACACGTATATTCTATTAAGTATTTCTATTAATTTAAATGCAACCAGTTTTAGTCCGGTTAGTAATGAGGCTTTTCAAATTGTATTTGGGCAAAGTCAGTGGATTATTATTGGAAGCATTGTAGCATTTTTAATTTCTCAGTTAATTGACGTTTATTTCTTTTGGATTTTTAGAAACATGACAAACGGAAAAATGATTTGGTTTAGAGCAACAGCTAGCACGGTAATAAGTCAATTGTTTGATACTTTTATTGTGCAGTTTATTGCATTTGTATTGCCCGGTAAATGGGCCTTTGATGAGTTTGTAAAAAACGCATCTATAGGTTATGTTTTTAAGTTGATGGTAGCCGTTGCACTAATACCATTAATTTATGTGGCACATGCCATTTTAAATAAGTACTTAAAGAAAGGCTAATTTAATTGCCCATTTTTAAGGTTAATTCTACTAATCGTGCGCTGTAACCCCATTCATTATCATACCAGGCAATCACTTTCACAAGATTATTTACAATACTGGTGAATTCAGCATCAAATAAAGTGCTGTGTGAATTTCCAATTACATCAACGCCAACAATAGGGTCTTCTGTATATTCTAATATGCCTTTTAAAGAAGTTTCAGAGGCTTTTTTGTAAGCGGCGTTTATCTCTTCAACAGTTGGTATTGTTTCCAGTACACAGGTAATATCGGTTAATGAACCATTTGGAACAGGTACTCTCATACCGCAACCTCCAATTTTACCATCTAAATGCGGAAAAATTTTAGTGATGGCTTTTGCTGCACCGGTAGAAGTAGGTATTATGCTTAATGCAGCGGCACGTGCTCTCCTTAAATCTTTATGAGGGGCATCGTGTATACGCTGATCATTGGTGTAAGAATGTACGGTTGTTATAAATGCATCTTCAATTCCAAATTGCTCCAAAACTTTAAGCATAGGGGCAGCACAGTTTGTTGTACAGCTTGCATTAGAAACTATTACATCATTTTTATTTAAAGTAGCATCGTTTACTCCCAATACAATAGAGGGTATATCATCGTCTTTTGCCGGCGCTGATAAAATAACTTTTTTCGCTCCTGCATCAATGTGTTTTTGCGCACCTTTTCTATCTAAGAATAAACCGGTTGATTCTATTACAATATCAATATTCAATTCTTTCCAAGGCAAAGTTGCCGGATCTTTAATAGCAGTAGTTTTTATTTTTTGTCCGTTTACTTCAATAAAATTTTCACCATGGTTAATGGTAGCATTAAAAATACCATGTACTGAATCGTATTTTAGTAAATGCGCCATGGTATGCGAATCGGTTAAATCATTAATTGCAATAATTTCTATTTGTGGGTGATTAATTGCAATTTTTAAAAAGGTGCGTCCTATTCGACCAAAGCCATTTATGGCTACTCTAATTTTAGTCATGATTTAAAAATTTATATTCTTCTAGTTTAAACATATCACAATTGTATTCTTTGCTTTTTATTTTAATTTTTAATGAATCGTTCCCAAGGTAAGTAATTTCATCTGCATAAATTGCTTTTTCCTTTTTTGATTGAATATTGTAAACAATATAATGATCAGTTGGGTTGTGTACTTTGTGAATTAAAAAGTTTTTAGTTGCATTCTCAATATGTTTGTTAGCGCTATGAATTTTGCTTCCATTGTAATCAAAAACATAATCGTTTCCCATAATTTGCAGCTGCCCTGTACATGCTATAAATAATGAATCGTAGGGGTTACTTGTAACAGAAGCGTATTCAATAGGAACTACAATTTTTTCATTCATATCTATAACCCCTTCCAAATAGGAAGAACCAATTGTTTTCTTTTGCACCACAAAATAATTTTTTATGGCTGTTGGTTGTATTTCATCAAAGCCAGTAAAGGTTATTTGTTTAAACGCTTTATCTACAATGTATTTTTTATCTTTTGCAGAAACCGAAATGTATTCAGGGTGTTTCGTGTAGTTCTCAAATGCGCTTTTGTTGTAATTAAAGTAATTGCAGGTATCGTTTTTAATTTTAATTATTAAGTGTTCATTTTTTTGATTTAAATATTTACACATTAAAACGGTATTGTTCATCTTAATGAATTTATTGGTGTTGGGCTTTTGCGTTTTTACACAAGCCATGCAAATATTTTTACTTTTATCAAATGGTAGAATGGTATCGTATATTGGAGGAATTATAACTTCTCCGTTTTTTGTGCACGACCATTTATTATTATTATTTTTTATAAAATCGCATTGAGCACCTAATGTTCCAAAAGAAAATAAAAGAATAATATATTTTAAGTTTTTCAAGTAGGTAATTTAATTTACAAGGTATACGGCACCACCAATACTGTTTTTTCTTGCTCCTGTAACCGATGCCAAAGTGTTAGTTATTTTATTTAATCTTAAATAACCTAAAAAGGCAAAAATTACGGCTTCTTTAAAGTTAATAATTTCATTTTCAGGAATAATTATTTCGGCATTTGTTTTTTGTTTTATTAACGCTATTAAATTACCGTTAAAGGCCCCGCCACCGGTAACTAAAACAGATTTTAGATTGTTTTTGTTTAATACATCGGCTATTTGCTCTGCAATGTGTTGGGCAAAAGTGGCCATTACATCTTCTGTTTTAAAGTTTTCAAATTGTTTTAATAAATCAAAAATGTTTTTTTCAAACCATTCATATCCCAGTGATTTTATATTTTTTTCTTGATAGTACGGTAAATTATTTAATTGTTGTAATAGTTGTATAATGGGTTTACCTGCTTTTGCAATTTCCCCGTTTTCATCAAATTGTTTGTTTAGTTTATTGGCAACATAATTAAATATCATATTGCAAATACAAATATCAAATGCCAGTCTTTTTCCATGGTTTGAAAACGAAATATTGGCAATTCCACCTAAATTAAGGCAAGATTCATAAGAGTCAAAAAGCAATTCATCTCCAATTGGTACTAACGGAGCGCCTTGCCCGCCCAAAGCAACATCAACACTTCTAAAATCGCAAACGGTAGTTAAATTGCACACTGCGGCTATGTTTGCTCCACATCCAATTTGAGTTGAAATTCCATTTTGCGGTTGATGAAAAACGGTGTGTCCGTGTGATGCTACAGCATCTGGATTTAGCTTATTTTTTTTTATAAATAGATTAACTTTTTCTCCAACAAATTGCCCAAATTGTTTGTTTAATAATGTTATTTGAATGGCAGATGAATTGTAAATTCCACTCAAACGTTCTTTCATTTCATTGCTATACGGGCAAGTTTCAGCTGCTAAAACTTTAAATCGGTATTTTCCGTCTGTGTTTATAAATTGGCAAGCCGCTAAATCCAGCCCGTCTAATGAAGTGCCACTCATTGCGCCAATAATGGTGTGTATTTTTTCGATTTTTGTCAATTAATAATTTCTTATTTTACTTGCATAATGCCACTGTACTCTTATCTTTGCAGGTAAGTAAAAATACTATAAATCTTTAAAACTAATACTATGCATTTTGATTTATCTGAAGAACATTTAATGATTCAAACAGCTGCGAGGGAATTTGCACAAAACGAATTAAAGCCGGGTGTTATTGAGCGCGATGAACATCAAAAGTTTCCTACTGAACAGGTAAAAAAAATGGGAGAACTTGGTTTTCTTGGTATGATGGTGGATCCAAAATACGGCGGTGGCGGAATGGATGCAATCTCTTACGTATTAGCTATGGAAGAAATCAGCAAAGTAGATGCAAGTTGCAGCGTAATAATGAGCGTAAACAATTCATTAGTTTGTTGGGGATTAGAGCAATTTGGAACCGAAGAACAAAAACAAAAGTATTTAGTTCCATTAGCAAAAGGGGAAATTATTGGCGCTTTTTGTTTAAGCGAACCGGAAGCTGGAAGTGATGCAACCTCACAAAGAACTACAGGAATTGATAAAGGCGATCATTACTTAGTAAACGGTACTAAAAACTGGATTACAAATGGTGGAAGTGCTTCTGTATATTTGGTAATGGTGCAAACCAATAAAGAAGCAGGACATAAAGGAATTAATTGTTTAATAATTGAAAAGGGTACACCCGGATTTACAGTTGGCCCTAAAGAAAATAAAATGGGGATTCGTGCAAGCGATACGCATTCGTTAATGTTTGAAAATGTAAAAGTGCCCAAAGAAAATAGAATTGGCGAAGAAGGATTTGGATTTAAGTTTGCCATGAAAGTGTTAAGTGGAGGACGTATTGGTATTGCTGCACAAGCTTTAGGTATTGCCAGCGGTGCTTATGAGTTAGCATTACAATACAGCAAAGAGCGTAAAGCTTTTGGTAAAGAAATTAGTAAACACCAAGCAATTCAATTTAAATTAGCAGATATGGCTACACGCATTGAGGCAGCTCGTTTATTAATTTTCCGTTCTGCTTGGTTAAAAGATCAGCATTTACCTTTTGATAAAGAAAGTGCCATGGCTAAAGTTTTTGCAAGTGAAACTGCCATGTGGGTTACTACAGAAGCGGTTCAGGTACACGGTGGTTACGGTTATGTAAAAGAATACCACGTAGAGCGTTTAATGCGCGATGCAAAAATCACACAGATATACGAAGGTACTAGTGAGGTTCAACGCATTGTAATTTCACGTCAGGTTTTATCATAAATCGTTTTTACAATAACAAAAAAGCTCCTGCAATTTTGCAGGAGCTTTTTTTATGTTTTTAATTCAGGTTAAAATTATTTCTTTAGTTTGTTTTTAAATATTTTCTCAAACTTCTCTACCTTGGGTTGTATTACATATTGGCAGTAACCCTCTTTTCCGTTTTGGTTGAAATAGTTTTGATGATATGCTTCGGCCTTGTAGTAATTAATTAAAGGTGAAATTTCTGTAATAACAGGTTTATCATAAGCACCACTTTTATTTATTTCTTCTTTGTATTTTTCTGCCAGTGCTTTTTGTTCTTCATTGTGATAAAATACAACCGAGCGGTATTGCGTACCAATGTCGTTACCTTGTTGGTTTGGTGTTGTGGGGTCGTGTGTTTTCCAAAATACTTCCAAAATTTCATCAAAACTTATTTTTGTTTTATCAAAAGTTAATCGGCAAACTTCTGCATGGCCGGTTGTTCCATTGCAAACTTCTCTATAAGCAGGGTTTTTTATAAAACCCCCGCTGTATCCGCTTTCAATACTTAAAACACCTTCTAATCGCTGAAAAACAGCCTCTACACACCAAAAACAACCCGCGCCTAGTGTAGCAGTATCAATATTTGAGTGTGAAGTATTTGCCGGTATTTCATTTGGTGCTTCCATAACATTTGTTTTTGAGTTGTTTTGCGCGCAAGCGCCTATAAAAAAAATAGCTGCTACAAAGGTAACAGCCACTTTTATTTTATTAATTAGTAAATTCATTTTTATATTATTTTTTTTCAGGAACTTCCGGTTCGCCTTCCATTCTCATTGTTTCCGGTTTTTTCTTTTTGTCTTTTTTGGGTTTTCCGCCTTTTTCTCTACCAATAAAATCAAAATGTTTTTTTAGTTTATCGTTTTTTGTAATTTTTAATACTCCTTCAATATCCCATTCTAAAACATTAAAATTCATCATTACTGTTTGGTTGTTTTCATCGGTAGCGGTTGCTTCTACTTCCAAGTATCTTACTTCTGTATCTGTTGAGTCGGTAAAAATAGAATCTTTGTTAATTCTGTATTTTATCCATTTAAAATCAAATTTTTCACCTAAAAAATTACTGTACATTTTACCGTTTTTAAATTCAATTTTATCTGTAACCGTCTTTTTTTTGCGGAACCCCATCTTTTATTTCTACATGGGTAATGTTAAAAATTCGTTTGTGTAAAAAGTCTTTTTCTTCGGGCAACAATAAAGTAAAGCTTAAAAAAGACAGGGCTATTACAGCTATAAAGGCAATTAGTGATTTAATTTTCATAAGATTTATTTGTATTAAAAATACGTATTGCTAAGTTAGCAATATATTTACAAATAGTATAAGCATATTAGTTAAAATAAATTAACATGGAGCCATTGGCAGAGCGGCTTAGGCCGCAATCGTTAAACGAGTATTTAGGGCAAAAGAAAATAGTGGGAGAGGGCAGCGCCTTGCGAAATGCCGTTAAAAACAAGCTCTTGCCATCGTTAATTTTATGGGGGCCGCCCGGTGTTGGTAAAACATCATTAGCATTAATTATTGCAAAAGAATTAAAAAGACCGTTTTATGTATTAAGTGCCATTAAAAGTGGAGTTAAAGATGTAAGAGAAATAATAGAAAAGGCCTCTGATAAAAACATGTTTAATACACAAAAACCGGTGTTGTTTATTGATGAAATCCATCGTTTTAGTAAATCGCAGCAAGATTCTTTATTAGCAGCAGTTGAAAAAGGGGTAGTTACCTTAATTGGGGCCACCACCGAAAACCCCTCTTTTGAAGTAATTCCGGCTTTGTTATCGCGCTGCCAGGTATATGTTTTAGAGCATTTAAGCGAAGCTGATTTGTTAAACATGGCCAATGCTGCTATAAAAAAGGATGCTGTTTTAAATAAAAAAAACATAAGCATTAAAGAGCACGAAGCCCTAATTAAAGTGAGCGGCGGCGACGCGCGAAAATTACTGAATGCTTTAGAAATTGTGGTGAATGGTATAGAAGGTGAAACCATTGAAATTACCAACGAAAAAGTATTGCACATCATACAGCAAAATTTAGCATTATACGATAAAAATGGCGAGCAACATTACGATATTATTTCTGCGTTTATAAAATCTATTCGTGGTAGCGACCCCAACGCGGCCTTGTATTACCTTGCCCGCATGTTAAAGGGCGGAGAAGACATTTCATTTATTGCCCGCAGAATGCTGATTTTAGCAAGTGAAGATATTGGAAATGCTAACCCAAACGCTTTATTAATGGCAAAAACCTGTTTTGATGCGGTAAACATTATTGGTAAACCCGAAGCACGAATTATTTTAAGTCAGTGTGTTATTTATTTAGCTACTTCGGCAAAAAGTAATGCTTCTTATTTGGCAATTGATACGGCGTTAGAATTGGTTGATAAAACCGGAAACGTTCCGGTACCTCTGCACTTGCGTAATGCACCTACCAAATTAATGAAGGAAATGAATTACGGAAAAGATTACGAATATGCCCACAGTTACAATGGTAATTTTGTAAACCTAGAGTATTTACCACAAGAACTTAGCGGAACTAAATTGTATGAACCCGGCAATAACGCACGCGAAAACGAACAAAGAAAATTATTGCAACAACTTTGGAAAGAGAAGTATGGTTATTAGGATTGAAAAGTTTAGAAAGTTAAGGGGTTTTGAAAGTAAAAAGTTAGATAAGTTGATCTGTTCTAACTTTTAATCTTTCCTAACTTTCAAACTTAATTTTACCATCCCAAAATCCATGCAAAAATTAAAGGTGCTACAATGGTAGCATCACTCTCTACAATAAATTTTGGTGTTGTAATATCTAATTTACCCCAGGTAATTTTTTCGTTTGGTACCGCGCCCGAGTATGAACCGTAAGAGGTTGTTGAATCAGAAATTTGACAAAAATAACTCCAGAAAGGCACATCATGCATTTCCATATCTTGGTACAACATAGGTACTACACAAATTGGAAAATCGCCCGCAATACCTCCGCCAATTTGAAAAAATCCTACTCCTTTACCGCTGCAATTTTTGGTGTACCAATCAGCTAACCAAGCCATGTATTCAATTCCGCTCTTCATGGTACTTGCTTTAATTTCTCCTTTAATTACGTAAGATGCAAAAATATTTCCCATGGTACTGTCTTCCCAACCCGGTACAACAATAGGTAGGTTTTTTTCTGCGGCAGCAAGCATCCAACTGTCTTTTGGGTCAATTTCGTAATATTGTTTTAATTCACCGCTTAATAATATTTTGTACATGTATTCATGTGGAAAATAACGCTCACCCGCAGTATCCGCATCTTTCCATATTTTATGAATGTGTTTTTGTAATCTTCTAAATGCTTCTTCTTCCGGAATACAAGTATCTGTAACGCGGTTAAAATGATTTTCCAATAAATCCCACTCATCTTGGGGTGATAAATCGCGGTAATTGGGCACGCGCTTGTAATGACTGTGTGCTACCAAATTCATAATATCTTCTTCTAAGTTTGCACCTGTACATGAAATAATCTGAATTTTATCTTGACGAATCATTTCTGCCAACGATTTACCCAATTCTGCCGTACTCATTGCGCCTGCTAATGTTACCATCATTTTACCGCCTTCCAACAAATGTGTTTCATATCCTTTAGCCGCATCAACCAATGCCGCCGCGTTAAAATGTTTATAATGGTGGTTTACAAAGTTTGAAATGGGTCCCTTGTTTGCTAATGTATTTGCCGACATAATTCTTAAATTTTAAAGGCCAAAAGTACAAATTTTACTTGGAAAAACGGTTTTTTATCTAAAAACTGCAGTTACACCCTGACAGGGTTCTGAACCCTGTCAGGGTGTAAATAAAAACGCACCATTGTTTTAGTTTACCAATTAACTTAACTTTACAGGCGAATGTTAAGTACCATAAAAAATTATTTATCACTAATTAAATTCAGCCATACTGTTTTTGCTTTGCCTTTTGCGCTTATTGGTTTTTTTCTTGCTATTTATAGCGGTTTAGCGCAGTTTTCGTGGCAGAAATTTATTATGGTGGTGCTTTGTATGGTTTTTGCGCGCAGTGCTGCCATGGCTTTTAACAGGTATATCGACAGAAGTTTTGATGCTAAAAACCCACGCACAGCCATACGCGAAATTCCCGCAGGTGTTATTGGTAAAAATGCCGCTTTAATTTTTGTAATTGTATGCAGCATGGCTTTTGTGCTGTGTACTTATTTTATAAATACCATTTGTTTTTATTTAAGTCCGGTTGCACTGTTAGTAGTATTAGGCTATAGTTTAACCAAACGTTTTACGCCCTTGTGTCATTTAATATTAGGTTTGGGTTTAAGCTTGGCACCTATTGGCGCTTATTTAGCATTAACCGGTGTGTTTGATTATTTGCCTATTTTGTTTAGTGCCGTAGTGTTTTTTTGGGTGGGTGGTTTTGATATTATTTATGCTTTGCAAGATGAGGAGTTTGATCGCGAGCATCAATTAAAATCAATTCCTGTTTTGTTGGGTAAAGTAAAAGCATTGCGTTTATCAGAGGCCTTGCATGTGGTGGTGGCCGCATTGGTGTTTTCTATTTATCAGTTTGGCGGCTTTGGTTTTTTATATTTAATTGGTGCATTTATTTTTGTTGCATTATTGTGGTACCAACACAGTATTGTAAAACCAAACGATTTAAGCCGGGTTAATTTAGCCTTCGGAACCACCAACGGCATTGCCAGTGTGGTGTTTTGTGTTTTTGTTTGCGCCGATATGTTTTTTAAGATGAAATGATAAAGGTGTTAATACAAAAGATGTATTATAAGAATCATAATTTGTACCGTTAACTTAGGTTGCTTTTTGATTTCTTTTTGGGCGTGCCCCCCTTTGAAGTAAAATTTTAATTGCATTTTATTGTAAGAATTTTACTTCAAAGGGGGTCGGGCTTTCCGGTACAATCTTTTTGCCTGAAAAAGGCAAAAAGGATTTTCACTACAATCCCTCACGCAGCATTTGGGTGAAAAGAAATTTCGAAACATTAGTTAAGATATATTTTGTTCATTTATTAAAAATCAATTGTGTCAGTTCGAGTAGAATTTTGCTGCCTTTTTGCAAAATTCGTATCGAGAACAAAGGAGGTTACGTTCTATGCGTTAGGGATAGCAGCGGAAATCCTTTTGTGAGGCACGAACAAAAGATTGAAGCGAATAGCCCGACCCCATGAAGTGAAAAACTTCCAGAGTGTGTCCGGTTTTTCTACTTCATGGGGTAACGCCCAAATAATAAAAAAGAAAAACTTAAATAAACTTACACTTTCTGCTGGCAAAAGCACACATACGCAGCAAAATTAAACCGTGTTTAAAACGAGAGATGTTTGTTTCGCCGTAAGTTCTTTCGCGGTAACGAATAGGAACTTCAACAATTTTTAAATTCAACTTGTGTGCGCCAAACAATAAATCAAAATCACCAAAGGGGTCAAACTCTCCAAAATATTTTCTGTTTTTGGTAAGTTTAATATAATCTTTTCTAAACATTACTTTGGTTCCGCAAAGCGTATCTTTAAAACGTTGGTCTAACAACCAGGTAAATGCCCAACTGAAAAAATGATTGCCCAGGTAATTTAAAAAACGCATGGCTTCTTTATCCATTGGGTAAACCAATCGGGTGCCATTTATAAAATCACCTTTACCGCTGGCAATAGCATTGTAAAATTTAGGAATATCTTCAGGCGGCACGGTTAAATCGGCATCTAAAATCATTAAAATATCTCCTGTTGCAATTTTGTATCCTTCGCGCACGGCATCGGCTTTTCCTTTGCCTTTTTGTTGACCAATTTTTATATCGTGTGTTGCCGAATATTTTTTTTGTATCTCCTGAATTTTTTGCCAGGTATCATCCGTACTGTTTCCTTCAATAAATATTATTTCAACATGCTTGCCAAATTTGGGCAAACGCAAAATGGCATTTTCAATATTTCCGCTTTCGTTACGCGCCGGTATTACAACAGTGGTAGAATATTTGTTTTCGTATTTTTCGGTATGTGTTTCCGGCAGCGGTTTTGCAAAGCTGTATATGTTTAAACTAAAAAAGCGAAAGAAAGGAAATTTAGCCAAGTACTTATTAAGAATAAATGAAAGAATAGGAATGTATAGCGGAAAAATTAAACGTTTAGTGTTTCTGAACACATCAAAACCCGATACAAATAAAAGGTTATTTATATCGCGGGTGCTTAACCAATTTTGCCAGGGTGTTTTTTGTTTAATACCCAGTAATTCACTTAGTTTAATAATGGGTTCCCAAAACGAATTGTAGTATTGCACAATTACCTTGGTGTTCTCATGGCAGCATTGGTGTATTTGCTCAAAAACATTTTGTATATCGTCAACAAAGCCAATTAAATTACTTACAATAATTAAATCGTATTTTTTGTTGAGCGTTATGTTATTGGCGTCCATTAAAATAAATTCAATGCCTTTGTTGCCGTGTTTTTCCTTAGCCCATTTAATGTACTCTTCGCTAAAATCAATACCGGTTTTTTGGGCGCCTTCTATTTTAGCCAATAAATCACCGCTGCCGCAACCAACTTCTAATACGCTAATATCTTCGTGCGAAAAATAGTTAACGTAATCGGTAATTTCTTTCCAATAGTAATTATTAATAAGGCGGTTTTTGCGTTTAGCCGCCAAATCATTAAAATATTTTATTTTGTCTATCAAAATTAATGGAGGTCAAATTTAATAAAAAAAGTGAGGTATACCATATGAAAATGTAATCAGTATCTGTTTTGTCGTTAGCGCGGATTACAAATCCGCACAAGCGGGGGGGAGGTTCTTAGTTTAACAATTCACCAATTATAGTCTTATCTGCGCCAAATATAAAACGGCATTAAAATTACCTGCTTTTTTAAGTATCTTTATAGTAATGAAATGGTTTTTATTTTTCTTTTTAAGCTTTCGCGTAAGTTTCATTATTTCCGGCAACAATCCCGGTGTTTTGTTTATTGAAAACAAAAACCAATGGCCCCAAAAAGTAAAGTTTGCAGCCGATTTGGCAGCCGGACATGTATTTATTGAAGAACAAGCCTTGGTTTGGAAACTTTACAGTTTATCGGATATTCAAAACGAACACCAACAACGTTGTGAAACAAATGTAGATGGAAAGTCGGGTAATGAATTGGTACGCGGACATAATTACAAGGTAGAATTTGTAAATGCGCAACTAAGCAATTATACAGCATTTAAAAAACAAGCACACTATTACAATTATTTTTTGGGAAATAACCCTAACAACTGGGCAAGCGATGTAAAAGCTTATGAAGAAATTTATTTTAAAAATGTTTACAACAGTATAGATTTAAAATTTTATGGAACCGACAATTTTAAATATGATTTTATTGTGAGGAAAGGTGGAAACATTCACGAAATAAAATTAAAGTATAATTACATTAACAGCATTTCAATTGTAAACAACAAATTAATTATTTCAACTTCTATTGGTGAAATTACCGAAAACATTCCGGAGGCTTACCAAATTATTAATGGTGAAAAAGTAATTGTAAATTGTAATTATGTATTAAGCAATAGCAATGAAATTGGTTTTAATGTAAGTGACAATTACAATTCCAATTACGATTTAATTATTGACCCCTCTGTTGTGGTTGCCTCTTATAGCGGCACCGAATCGGTTAGTTTTGGTATGGGAGTTGCGCCCGATAATAAAGGCAACATGTATTTGTATAGTATGAATTTAACCCGAAATTATCCGGTAACATTTGGTGCGGTTCAAACTACATATCAAGGGGGTGTTTATGATTGTGCTATTTCTAAGTTTAATGCAACAGGAACTTCAAAAATATTTTCAACTTATATTGGTGGAAATAAGGATGAATTAATTATTAATTGTGTAATTCAAAATAATGAAATTGCAATTTTAGGAACAACAACATCTGACACCTTTCCTATTTTTTCAACTGCAATTCAAACAAAATACAAGGGCATGTACGATTACTTTGTGATGAAAATAGACACCTCAGGTAAAACATTATTAGGCTCAACATATTTAGGTGGTGAAAGAGTTGAAGGAGGTTCAAGCATAGGCGGTAGTTTTACATATTTTAATTCGCAAAATTCGGTTGGCGAATTAATTATGGATGAATTTAATAATTGCTACATTATAGGAAGTTCCAATTCAATTAATTATCCTGTTACTCCCGGTTGCTTTAAAGTACATTCAGATTCAAATGGTTTTAGTGATATTGTTGTTTCCAAATTAAATTCGAATCTCACCTCATTAACATGGAGCACTTTTTACGGAGGAAGAAGAGCCAATGTGCCGGTAGGAATTAAACTTTCTAAATCAGGAAAACTTTATTGCGCCGGTTCAACAACCAGTTTAGATTTTTACACAACTCCCGGAGTTGTTGCAACTACAAGCGTTACAACCATGGATATGGTAGTTTTTAGTTTAGACGTTGCTTCGGGCTTTCCTGTTGCATCCACCTACATGGGGGCACGAAACTCTCAAGCTATAAGAATAGATATTGATTTAAACGACAATGTTTATTTAATTGGCGGAACTACTGCACCTAATTCCTTTACGCCAACACCCGGTGCTTATAACGTAAGTGTCGGAAATTTTATTTTTTTTAAAGTTAATCCGAATCTTAGTCAGGTAAATGTTTTGGCAAAATTTGGTTACCCTGTTTCATTTGCAGGTAAGATGGAAATGGATGCTTTTAATGTTGATAGTTGTGGTTATATTTATTTTGGTGGTTTTGCCCAGGGCGGACTACCGGTTACACCCGATGCATTTAAAGCTGTTGGAAATGCAGACGGTAATATTTATCTGGGTGTGTTTAATCCTAATTTTACCGGTTTGAAGTTTGCAACTTACTACGGGGGTGATACCGGCCCGGCTAATTTAAATTTTTATCATGACCATGATGATGGAGGATTAAATTATTTTGATGACCGCGGTTATTTTTATCATGCAAATTGTATAAATAATAATTTTCCGGTAACCGCTAACGCTTACAGTGCATACAATGTGAAAGATAGTTTGGTTTATCCCTCAAGTGTTGTGCGCAATTCAGATGCTTTTATTAAAATAGATTTGCAAACTTTTGTAAATGCCAATTCATCATTAGGTGGTTTAATAAGAAGTTGCAGCCCCATTACAACAACTTTTGTTGCTAATGCTAATTTAGGTTCTGTAACTATTATTCCGGGCGATGGGTCGCCGAGTGTAAATACCAATTCATTAGTATACACCTATAGTGTTTTTGGAACCTACAACGCTTTTGTTGTAGCAGGTAGCGATTCCTCTACCTGTAACATTACAGATTCGGTAAAAATAATTTTTAAATACGGCCCCCCGCCGTTTGAACCCTTAAGCGACACTACCATAAATTGCAGCGGTAAAAAAGTAATTTTAAATGCAGGCAATGAAGGCTCTATATATTCATGGAATACAGGGCAAACCACACAAACCATTACACCGCAACAAAGTGGTTTGTATAAGGTGTTTATTGATAACGGATATTGCAGCAGAATAGATTCTACTTTTGTATTGGTTACACAAGAACAAGATTTTTCTTTACCCAATGCGTTTTCACCTAACGGTGATGGTATTAACGATAGTTATTGTTTACAAGGTTGGGATTTTTGCAACGAAAGTTTTTTAATAATGATTTTTGACCGATGGGGCGAAAAAGTTTTTCAATCAGATGACCCAAAATTTTGCTGGAATGGAATTTATAAAGGGCAAGTGCTAAGTGCTGATGTATACATTTATACCATTAGTGCCAAGTATTCTGATGAAGTAATTGTGAATAAAAGAGGCAACATTACTTTGCTAAAATAAATTTTGAAAAATAATTTTGTAAATATTTTAATGCCATTAATAATTGGCTTTTCATTAAAGGCGCAGGATATTCATTTTTCTCAGTTTACTGAAAACAGCCCTTTAGTAAATCCTGCTTTAACAGGTGCTTTAAGCCCATTAAAAATTTCTATTCACTCAAAAGATCAGTGGCGTAGTGTAACCAGTCCGTATAAAACAATAGGCGCAAATATTGAAACACGTTTTAAAGGAAACGATTGGCAACAACTGGAAAAACGATCGATGACTTTTAAAGAAAAAAGCATTAGCCGAATTGCAGCGGGTTTATCAGTATATTCAGATAGGGCAGGGGATGGTAATTTTGGCTTGATGAAAATGAATCTTTCGTTAGCTTCCAATGTGGCGCTAAATAAAAACAATTCGCTTTCGTTGGGCATACAAGGTAGTTTTGCGCAGCGAAAAATAGATCAGAGTAAATTAATTTTCCCTGACCAATACAACGGTGTTGGTTACGATGCAAGTCAGGCAACAAAAGAAACATTTAACAGTGCAACCTTTAATTATTTTGATTTGGCATCGGGTATTTTATGGACATTTTCTAAAACAGAAAAAAACGTTAACTCCAATAAACAATTTGTTTCGCACATGGGTTTTGCGGTGTTTCATTTAACGCAACCAAAACAAAAGTTTTTTAATACTGCAAACAAATTGTATTTAAAATATGTGGTGCATGGCGATTTAATTGCAAGCATGGGTAAATCAAACATTGCTTTGGTTCCATCCTATTTAATACAACTACAGGGTTCAAATAGTGAAATTGTATTTGGTACTTTGGTAAAGCATTTTTTAAATAACACTACCAAATATACCGGAATGCAAAAGCGCCATGCTTTTGCTTATGGTTTGCATTACCGATTTAAAGATGCTGTAATAGCAACAGTAGCTTTAGATTTTCAAGAGAAGTATTCTGTTGCCATGAGTTATGATATAAACGCATCAGCATTAAGGCCAACTTCTAAATTTCGTGGGGGCTTTGAAATTTCATTAAAGTACACCGCGCCAAAATCTTATTTGTACCAGAAGAAATAGTTTAAGTATTATGTAACCACGTGAAAAGATTCGCGCGGCAGTGAAAAGTAATCAGTACCTGTTTTCTCGTTAACGCGGATTGCAAATCCGCTTGAGCTGCGTTGCAAATCCGCGTGAGCCGGAAATTAAACTTGAATACCAATAACGAGCACATCGTCAACCTGAAAGTGTGAACCCATCCAGTTTTGAAGTTCTTTTTGTAATAATGTTTTTTGATGTTCTATGCCTTCACTAGATATTTTATGTAGGAAGCTATAGAAATTTTTAGATTTATACTTTTTATTTTTTGAACCACCAAATTGATCCATGAACCCATCTGTAAATAAGTAAAAAGTATCTCCTTTGCTAAGTTCTAAAGTATGAGAAACAAAACTTTCAGTTGAGCGACCTGCACCAATAGGCTTTCTGGTGGCTTCTATAATTACAAGTTCTTTATTTTTAATAACACATATGGGGTTATTAGCTCCTGCATAAGTTATCCGAGCCCCGGAATTTGTTTTAATTAAACTACACAAGGCAATATCCATTCCATCCTTTACATCTGCTTCGCCATATTGACTAAATGAAGCTTGTACCAATTCAGAAACTTTATCTAATATTTTACCAGGGTCAGAAACACCAAATTCTGAAATGGCACTGTTTAAACTACTGTTACATACAAAGCTTACAAACGCACCCGGAACGCCATGGCCTGTGCAATCAGCGGCGGCTATTAATAAATTATTTTCATTTATAGCCTTAAGCCAGTAAAAATCGCCCGACACAATATCCCTGGGCTTATAAAAGATAAAGTGATTGGGGAAGTGTTTTTTAATTAAATCAACTGAGGGAAGTATAGATTGTTGAATGCGTTTGGCATAATTAATACTATCTGTTATTTCTTTATTTTTTTCTGCTAAAATAGCCCTTTGAAGCTGACTCAGATTCCGCTCTTCTGTTATTTTAGCTTTTTGCTCTTCGCTTTTTAATAATCTATAAATAGTAAAAGCAATAATTAAACTAATAATTACAGATAGTACAGTTAATAAAACATTTGTGTTTTTAATGGAAGAAAACGATTGAACAACAATTTTTTCCTCTTCTTCAGAAAGCAATTTCAGGTTTTTTATTAATTGGTGTTGGCGTTTTAGTAATTCATTGGTTTTAACATTCACTTCCTCTAAATAATTTCCTTCAACTTCTATTCTTAATAAAAAATCTTGATAGGCTGACATTTTGTTTAACGAACTCATTATTTTCTTTTGAATAATAATTATGGAGTCAAAAGAATTTAATACCTTCTGAATTTCAGATTTAGTGGTGTTTTCGTTCCATTTTTCGCATATTAATTTTAGTCTATTCTGTAAAGCAGGGTATTCAATGGTGTGAATTTTAATAAGTTTTTCCTTTTCAGGATGATCTGTAATATCGTAAGTTAACCAAGAGGAACTATAGTTTCTGGAACTCACTATCATCAATTCCAAATCGTTGAGTAGAATTATGGAAGGTTGAATAATTTGGGAATTTCTGGCTGTTAATTCCTTACTTTTTAATAAGTTTTGAAAGCTAACATATCCGGTAATGCCGTAAACTATTATTAATAATAGTATACCAAAAAATATGCGTTTATTTATTGATAATTTCAATTGTTCCTAAGGTAATCAATTATCTATTAAATAAGAAAAAAACGAAAAATAATTACTATTTTCGTAGTAATGTTGCAATGAAAGCAGTTGTTTTTACAAATTAATAAATGTTCAGATATTTTCTAATATTTTTTCTTTTTTTTATAAGCCAAAAAGCTAATTCTCAAAGTAAAGATCAGGTGTATGCCGGAATAATATTACACATTATAAAATATGTTGAGTGGGGCGAGAGTAAAAATAAATTAGTGAAGATTGGAGTTGTAAATGATGCCAAGCTTGTACAATCTTTAAATAAAATTCTGTTAGGCAAAAACCTGCAATTTAAAAACATTGAAGTAAATAAATTAGATGATGTAAATTCTATTGATGATATCAGTGTGTTGTTTTTAGAAAAAAAGTCGGCTAAACTGTGCTCAAAAATAAGCAATCTCGCGTCTGATAAAAACATACTGGTTATTACCGAGATGAAATCTCCCAGTGTAGTATGCCCTTCCATTAATTTCACTGAAGAACAAGGAAAATTAAAGTTTGAAATATATATGGCAGTTGCAGAAAAATGTGGATTAATGATTTCAGAACAATTAAAAAAATATGCAATAATAAAATGATGATGAAGCGAATCCGAATCATATCGTTTCTTTTAGTTTGTCATTATCATTATGCCATCTCTCAGGCATGTAGCGATCCGGGTATTTGTACCATTGGGCCATTGTTTTCTGCATCTTCTGCCGATACTGTTACCGGAACAGATTTTACGAAAGCAGGTTTAGATGAATTATTAAATTCTACTTTCTTAAGCGAGAAGTTTAGTTTATCTGCCGAATTAAGCTATGGTATAGGCGACAGAAAAACATCTATTTATTCGTGTAATTTAAGAGGTGCAATACGACTTAGAAAAAAAATGTTGCTGGGTTTTAAATTACCCTATGTTATTGCACAAGGTGTTTTGGGTACAAGCAATGGCCTGGGTGATTTAACCATTAATTTTCAGGATATAATTAAATCCGGCAACAGTTATAGAATGGCTTACACTTTTGGCGTAGTTATTCCTACAAATAATGCCAATTTAAAACACAAAGGTGCTGCTTTACCAATGGTTTATCAAAGCAGCAATGGTTTTTTTGGTGCACTTGCGGGAATAACTGTTTCAACAAAAAAGTGGAATTTTGCCACCGGTTATCAGCAAAACTTTGGCCGTAACGGAAATGAGTTTAGTACAGAGAATTTAATTTTAGATCCGGCTGTTGATGGCTACGACACTTTAAACAGACAACGATTGAATTTTGGAAGCAGCCGAAACTTACAAAACAGCGGTGATATTATGTTGCGAGTTGAACGAACTTTGGTTGTAAAGAAATTTGTTTTTTCGGCAGGTGTTTTACCAATATATCGCATAGCCAATTCTACTATTAAAAGTAAAGATGATAAGATTATTGAAGTTTTAAACTCGGGAGGTATAACTTTAAACATTACAGGTGGATTATCTTATAAAGTAAATAATCATTGGCGAATTGTTGCAAATGCCGGATTTCCGGTAATTAATCGTAAGGTAGCTCCTGATGGTCTGCGTAGATCAAGTGTTTTTCTTTTAAGAATTTCAAGAAATTTTTGGTAAAAAGTCGTTTTGGTTTTGGCAGGGGCTAGTAACAAAGCTCGTGCGGATTTAAAAATTCAACAGTTGCGTATCCATAAAATAATTTTGCATTTTAAAATTTAGTATCCCAACCAAAAATCGTATTTGTATCAGAAGAAGTAGGGGATATAAAATAAAGCGGATAAAAATTCTCATTAGTTAATAAAACAAACCCCGAAGTCATTCTAAACTTGATTCAGAATCTCAGTACTATTTGATTTCTTCTCCACTTCAACCGTACAAAACAAACCCAATTGCTTTGCGAAAGGAGAAAGTAAAATTTCGAAAAATTTAGCGAAGCCATATAAAAAATAAGGCAGCATGGCACTGCGCGAAACACCACCGCTTAATACATACATAAAGGGAGTGTGATAGGTAATTTTATTTATTTTTAATTTAGGATACTCTTTTTTAAATAATTCCAAATCTCTTTCAAAATAAATATGCGGCAATGCCTGGTTGCTGTTTGATAGTGGATTACCCGGTTGAATTTCTCTTGCACCATTTTCATCAAAGGGCTCGTGATGAAAACGTTTGTATATAAATCTTGCCAAAGCAGTATTGGCCGGCTCTATCATTATTATTTTGCCTCCTTTTACCAATGTTCTTTCCGCTTCTTTTAAAAACAAATACGGCTTGGGTATGTGGTGAAAAACATTCAACATCATAATACTTCCCAATTCTTCATTTTTAAAAGGCATTTGCTCTGCGCTAAATACCATATCTACATTGGGTAATTGTAAAATATCGCTGGTAATTACTTCCGGAAATACTTCTTTTAAAAAACCACCGCCGGAACCTATTTCTAAATATTTTCCGTTTTTAATTTCTTTTGATTTAGAAATGAAAATTTTATACCAGTCAAAATAAATTCTTTTTAAAAATGGTTTGCTTAAAATAATATCTCTGTGCGCAATGGTTGCACGCGGGTCATCTAAATCAAATTCTATTTTGTATTTTTTAAACACGGTGTTTGGTTAAAAATATATTGAAGTATTTTTCTTTAGGTAACGGGGCAAGTGCGTTTACTTTTTCTTCACTTAATTCTTCCAATGTTTCATTTTCCATTAAGTAAACAGTAAAACCAAAGTCTTTTAGCATTTTGTAAAATTCAGGAAGCGATTTTCCGGCTTGCCTTAAGCCATAGGGCCAAAATTCTGATATTATTTTTACTTGCGGGTTGTTTGCAATGGTTTTTGCCATGCCTTTAAAGGCGGACATTTCAAAACCTTGTATATCAATTTTTATAAAATCTACTTTGCTTCCTTCCGGTAAATATTCGTCAATGGCAATACAATCAATTTCTATTTCTTTATCGTACTCTTCGGGTTTGTAAGTTCTATGGTCTACATTTAATTCTTTGGAAGTGTAAATTTTTATTTTCTCTGTTTTTTCTCCAACTGCTTTATTAATGGTAGTAATGTTTTTTAAATGTGCGGTTGCGTTTAATAAATAATTAAAGTTAATGCCATCGGGTTCAAAGCAATAAATTTTTCCGTTGGGGCCAACCAATTCGGAAAGGATAGTAGCGTAAAAACCAATATTAGCGCCAATATCAAGCACCGTATTGTTTTTGTGAATGTGTTTTTGAAGTAAATTTATTTCAAAGGCATCTTGCTTTTTTTTAAAAGAAGCGTACATGGGCTTGTAAAGAAAAAACGCATTCTTAAATAGAAAATTACCCAGCTTTATTTTTAAATCAGACATAAATTGTAGGTAATTATTTATCGTATTGAATTTCGTAAAGAGAACATTCTTCAAACGCGCCCTCAACATGAACTAACTTTAATTTAGTTGGATATTTTTGTGCAATAGGTGCAAAAATATTATGAACAGTATTAATAAAGCCATTACTTGCATCGTTTGGATTTAAACGCAAACTGGCCAGCATTACATGGGTAACTTTATTTTTTTCAAAATAAGCCAATGCACTGTCGGGGTTTGATTGATCGGTAATGGTGTCTTTTTTTACTACACTGTAAATTGGGAAAAACTTTTTTCCTTTACCATAAACAAAACTCATGGGAGCTTTTCTGCTGGCCACAAAGGCATCTTTACTTAAATTATCGGCACACCACTCGCTGCATTTTAAAAAGTTTTGCCAATCGGGGGTGTAGCCAAAATATTTATCGCCTTTTAAATTTTTTTGTACAATGGGCATATTTTTAAAACCGCGTTTAAACGATGAAATTAAAACAGATGAACAAATGGCAATAACAATAAAACTATAAATCATTTGTCCTAAACTTATTTTATTCCCTAAATGATAAAACACATAAAGCATTAAAATTAAAAGTACCGGCATACAAATTAAAATAATGCGGGGTTGATCCCAGCGAGCCTGTAAACTAAAAAACGATAGCACAATTTGCGCTCCGGTATACAAGCTAAGAAGTACCATGTATTTGTTTTTGTTTTTAAAAAGCAACCAAAATCCATACAAAGCAATTGCAATGGTTAAAAAAGTAAGTAAACCATAAACTTCAATATTGTTTTCGTCTCTCCAACCCAGCAATTGATAAAAGCGTTTACTTAAGTATAAATTACAATTATCTAAAAAGCGTTGTATAAACCCTGCAGCATCTTCATTTCCCAAAGAAGCGTTGTATGGGTCTTTTTGCAATAAAATATTTCCTTGTCCTTTAAATTGGTTTTGTGCATTCCAAATTCCACGTACCATTAATTCGTAAGGTATTTTAAAAACTAAGTAACTTGCCAAAGCAATACCTGCGGTTTTGTAATTTTTTTCTAAAATAAAATAAAGCATAACTGCAGGTATAACAACAATGGCAGAAGTTTTACAAGTGCTTAATAACAACATACTAAAACCCAACATTAGCCAGGTTTTGTATTGGGCTTTTAAATCAAGTGTTTTATTTTTGGTTAAATCAACAATTTTAACTGCGTAATAAATAAATAAGCCTTGTAAGAAAAAATACATGGCTTCTGTAAACGTCATGCTGGAGTAATAAATAATTAAATGATTACTTGCGTGAAACAATACTACGGGTAAAAATATTACTGCAGGTATTCTACCTTTAAGAGACGTGAAAAAAAGAAGCAATCCTAAAATATTAAACAGTAACGAAAAAACTTTAAAAGCAATTAATTTAAAACCCATTAACTTTACCAGTATTCCTAAAAACATGGGGTATAGTGGGGCATTTTGCGTATAAAAATAACTGGGAAATTCATTTACAAATCTCCATCCTGCCTCCAGGTAAAGCGCATCATCATGTGCTTCACTAATTCGCGCGTTAAACGAAATAAAGGATAAAAAAGATGCAAGTATTAAAAAGAAATAAAGAATTTTTCTTTCGTTGTTTTTAAACCAAATTTCTGTTTTCTCAAAAAAGGAAGCGTTGGAATTAACAGCAACCGTTTTTTTTGTTTTTTTTACCTCTTTACTCATACGGGCATTAAAAGTACAAATTATTTAATTAGTTTTTTATATCTATAAATAGTTGATTAATCTCCTTCTTCGGTAGATTCTTTTTCTACATTTTCAATATTGTTTCTTACAAAATTCTTTTTGCTTGCTTCGCTGCCAATTGCAAATTGAAATGAAGGGCCTTTTTCTACATTTTGTTTTCTGTTTTTTGGTTTCATTTCTTTAATGATGTTGTTGAATTCAGCGTTAGAGCTAATGGCTTTCATGGTTCCGTTAATAAATTCAAAGAAATACCAGGTATTAGGGTCAGGGGTTAAGTAAATATAAACCCTGTCTTTTTTATTTCTGGTTTTCTCAATTTTTATCATTCCCGGAAACTCACGGTTAATTTCATTTTTTAATACATTTCCTAAACCAATATTACCGTTACTTACAAACGCTTTTTTAGTAGGATTGTAACGCATATTTATTTTATTAAAGAAAAATGTTTTATCTAATTCGTTAGGGAACTTTTTAATTTCACCATATAAATTTAACTCAGATAAAATTCTATCGGCTCTTTCTTTGGTTATTAATTCAGAAAGCCCTTTAGTAAATGTTTCTGATCCAAAATCTGTTACAGGTGCGCTATTGGCATAAACTTGCAAATCTTTGGTCATGGCTTTTAATGCACGATCTTCAAAAAAGAAATTTAATGTCATTAATAAATTAAAATCGGCAGAGTCGTTTACAAAATGTGTAACATGCCCAACGGTATTCACTTCAATTTGACCCAAATCGGCACCTAATTCAAATTTACCTTCTCCATAAACGGTGCAATTTTCGGTATTTAAACTTAAATAATTACCCGGTAAACTTTGTTCTACTAATTTTTCTTTGTTAGAAATGCGGTATTCTTTTTCCTCTACTTCATACGTTAAAAAACCATCGGCATTAATTAATTCTTTATCACTTCTTGCATTACGTGGAGATAAGAAGCCGGAATATACAGCGGTTGTATCTAATGAATACATTACAGCGTTAACAACGGGTCTTCCGTTCATGTCCACGGCATCTTTTGGAATTGGAATTTGAATATCTTTTGGGTTAATTTCTCCGTTAAATTTTAAATACGATTTTCGAACTTTTAGGCATTTATGTACAATTTGAGTTCCGCCATCAAAAAATAAATACTGATTGTTGGCTTCTAATCTAACTTTACCTGCAAAACTAAAGTATTCATTAAATTTAAATCGTTCGTTTTCACCAATTTTTCCTAAAGCATACGTTTGTCCGCTTGTATCGGGTTCTATGGTTGTAAATCGTATATTAAACTGTTTATCATTTTCATCAACATATTGATAATCTCCGCTGGCCAAAAAACTTCGCTTAGCAAAAACATTAGCAGTAACATTTCTAATGGTATGGTATTTTGTTACTTTGTTGGCTAAAATTTTTGCTTTTTCTAATGTATCCATTACCGCATTTTTAAATAAAGTAACTTCTCCATTATCAGGATAAATTCTAGAATCGGCAACATTTATAAAGGGTACGTTTTTACAATTAATGATGTACTTTCTAATATTATATTTTGCAGCGGGTGCAAAAAACCGCAATGAATCTTGTTTGGGATGGATGCTTATAAATTCGGGGCCTTCTAAGTCAACGGCATTATCGGTGTCTTCTTCCATTTTTTTAGTATCATCACCAAGTTCAATGTCTTCACTATCCATGTACCATTTAAACCTATCCATGTAGGCGATGTATTGGTTTTTATCAAACTTAACATACGAGCCTTCTCCATTGGTAACAAATTGCCCCATACGTTTATCAAAATCAATAGTTGCGTTAACGTTAACGGTAGAAAAAGTAAATCCTTCTTCATTTAGAGCTTGCAAATGGAAATCGGCAGTATCGGCAAAAAATTTCCGTTTTATAAATAAAATATTTCCTGATAATAAATCTGCTTTTTCAAAATCAATTTTACCATTGCCGGTTAATGCGGTTTTTGTTAAGTCTAATCTTCCTTTAAATTTTGCGTTTTCCTTATACATGGTGTAAGGCCTTTTTAAATTATTAGTTTGCAAAATATCTTTGTAAGGTTTGTAGTGAATGTAAACTGTATCGCCATGCGTTACCGGAAATTCAGATGGCATATCTGATTCTTTTACATCAAAAACTTGCGCCACTGCATTTGTAGAATCGGGGAAGAATAAGAAATCATTTGATTTACTGGTGGAGGGACCAAAGATTAAATCACCTGAGCCTCTTAAACCTTTGTCGCTTAATCTAATTTCTGCATTGTAAGTTGCTCTTCCTTTATACATTGGGTAGCCGCCTTCCGGAGTGTTTCTTACAAAACCTAAAGAGTAATCTTTTTGTAGTTTTAAAGTTTCTCTAAATGACGGAAAAATATCGGCAGATGAAAATTCTCCTTCAAACTGTAAACTTTCGTTTCTAAAGTCATCTAAACTATCCAGTTTAAAGGGATCAATTTTAAAGTAAAATTTATCTCTGTTATAAACACTTTTAAAGGTTGTTCTTTTGTCGTAATAGGTATAACTTTCTTTAAAGCTATGAAACTGCGGAAAGGTTGGTGCCTTAGCCCATCCGCTTTTATTGGTAGGACCATCTATTCTTAATTCTCCGTTTGCATTTTCTATAACTGTTTTAACGCGTTTGTAATTGTAATTGCCATTTATATCGGGTTCGTTGGCCACAACAAAAATTCTTATCGAGTCGATGGTAGCCATGTTAATTTTAAATTTTTCGTAATCAAAAACAAAATCTTTTCCATGAAACTCTAACTTACCCGAGGAGGTTAAACCGCTGTATTCAAAATTTCTGTTTTTCTTTAAAATAATTTCTTGATTTTTTGGAAACACAAATACCTTTTGCGTATCACTTAATAAAATTTGTTTTACACCCATTATTTTTAAGTCAAAACTATTATTAATTAGATTTAGGGTGGCATTGTCTTTACCGGGGTTTAACGAATGGAAGGTAATAATATCGTAATCTTTTTTATGTTTGTTATAAGCTACGTAATCAAACAATCTTTGTTTAATTTTTATTTCATCGGTAGCCGGAATAAAATCAATTAATCCAAAAATAGCTACTTTAAATAAAATAGGTCTTAAATCAACAGCCATGTATTTAATGTATTTAGCAAAGTCAACTGCTAAGAAAATAGAATCTTTACCGCTAATTTCATAATACTCATTTAGTTTTTGTACAATACTAACAGGGTCGTTTCCTCTTATTTTATCATACCTGGCTTTACTAAAAAAATTGGCCGATTCAAAAAAAGCTTCCCCTTGCATGTTGTTGGGCAAGAAATTAAAATCAATTTTTGGCTCATCAATATTCCATACCAATTGTTCAAAATGCATATCAATTTTATGAAAGGAATTGTAGTATGGCGTTTTTTGTAAACCATCGTCAGACCTTAACAGGGTTACTTTTCTTTTATCAACTTGATAAATAAAACTTAAGCCTGGATGCACAATAGAATCTTTCCCTAAATTAAATTTTACGTATGCAGGATTTCCAACAACTTTTTCTACACCCATACCAAAAGAGCGCGCACTTAACTCTAAAAACTTTTGTCCGTTACGTTTAAAAATTAATTTTGCCGGACTGGCAGCAGTTCCTGACCCTACAAACTTGGAGCCACGCATTCCAAAACCACCATCATAATCAACATCCGGATAAATTTCTTTTACTAATAAACGTTTACTGTACGAATCAAAACGAGGATAAGTCATTTCAGTTGGTTCGCTCATAATCCTGTCGTTTAATTTCCCTAACTGTGGCTTATCAAAATATTGTTTCCCGTTAAAAACAGCACTATCACTCACATAGCTTCCGGTTTTACAATCTAAAGTAATACGCTTTATAGTTGCAAATACATCATCACCTAATCCGGTCCTTTTCCATGGCACTTTACCTCCTTTAATGTAAAATATTCCAGAATTAGAGTAAAAAACTCCCGATGTTTTTTCAATAGAGATACTATCGCCTCTAGGATTAGTGCCAACAATAGTAGCATCTTTAAATACAATTTTTGGAACAGAATCGTATTCAAAGGTGTAATTAGGTTCTAATAAATAATAAATGTAAGAAGGAGATTTGTAAAAAATATTGTTAGAGAATGCATTTGCTCCTAATGTTAAATACTCTTGAAAAGGTTTTGTGCTCTTAGAATTAATTACTTTTTCGGCCACCTTTTGCCATTTTTCAAAATTCTCTATGGGCTGTTTACTTTCTATGTAACTTTCAACTACTTTAAAATAGGTCATAAAAAACGGATCGGGCTTAAGTTTTTTAGCAGCCATTTTATTGCTCGTTTCAATTAGCAAATCTTTGTAATAGCCGGCAAAATAATTTTCATTCCATTTAAGGGTAATATCCTTCATTAAATTTTCCGCCTCCATACGATTTCCTGTATTGTCGATAAAATAAATATATAAGTCTGAAATATATTTATTTGTATCGTTAGAAAAGTAGGACTTGTTTTGAGCCTTGCTAATGAAGGTGATAATTGAGAAGAATAATACGAATAATACTTTTTGCATAATAAAATTTAAGATAAAACAACTTCAATATTGTTTAAATTATTTAATTGGAATAATAAATCGTCATTAACGGTTACCTTTGTTTTTTTAGAATAAAGTTTTACGTTCATGTTTTCTTTTTTGTCTTCTATAATAAACTCTAAAGCACATTTACCGGAGTTGGATACAAATATTTGTTCTAATTGTTGTATTAGTTCATTTGAAACTTGATGAATATCTATTTTTAGTTTAATGTTTGAGAAAATATTTTCTTTTACATTTTCAAGCAATTCTATTTTTTGAATTTTTAATTCTAAGCTGCCGGGTTGGTTGTATCTGTCTTGCACCTTTGCTTTTACATAAACAAAAATGTTAGGCACCATAAATTTATTAAATTCAATATAATCTTTCGAGAACAACATAATATCAATTACTCCATGGTAGTCTTCAATAGAAAGTTTTCCAAAGGCATTTCCGGTTTTACTGGTTCTGTTTTCCGGATTTTTTACAATTCCACCAAATGTTATTTCTTTTCCTTTAAAAGGTTCTAAGCCTGCTTTTAATTGATTGCAATTTGCATTGCAATGGTGTTCAAAAATTAGTTTGTATGGATCTAGTGGATGGCCAGAAATAAAAAAACCTACTACTTCTTTTTCTTTGGCTAAGCGTGTTAAGTTATCCCACGGTTCTACTTTTGGTAATTGAGGCTCGCTAATTTCAACTTCATTTTCTTCTCCAAATAATGAAGCTTGTGAAGTATCGTTACCGGTTTTATTTTGGTTACAATACTTAATCATTAATTCGGTAAGTGAATTAGATGAATCGGTATCATCCTTAAAAAACATGGCTCTGTTTACCCCTTCAAAATTATCGAAGGCGCCGGCAAGGGCTAAATTTTCAATCGATTTTTTATTTACCGTTTTGCTTTCCAATCTTTTTGCCAAATCAAAAACACTGGTAAATTTTCCGTTAGTGTCGCGCTCGGTTACCAAGGCTGTAATTACATTTTCTCCAACACCTTTAATGCTAGCCATTCCAAATCGTATATCACCGCTTGGTATTACACTAAATTTTCCATAACCTTCGTTTACATCCGGGCCCAACACATTTATGCGCATACGTTTGCATTCTTCCATAAAAAATGTAATTTTTTCTATAGAACCGGAATGATTTAACACCGAAGCCATAAACTCGCTAGGGTAGTGCGCTTTTAAATAAGCTGTTTGAAATGCCAAGTATGCATAGCAGGTGGAGTGCGATTTATTAAACGCATAACTTGCAAAGGTGATCACCAACCCGACCCACTACG